>NZ_FNUZ01000008.1 GCF_900108225.1 Thalassococcus halodurans | reverse complement strand
GCCCCAGATCGACGTACCAGCGGCATGGGACAAGCGGCTCAAGTACCTGAAATACGTGGTGCTGGCGGGTCTGATCGCCATTGCCTTTATCGCGCCTGACCAAGTCGACAAAGCGGCCGAGGTCGAGCCATTCAAAACCGCGATCACCACCTTCTTTGTGCGGGAATGGTACTATGTCGCCTACGCCGTGTTCTGGCTGGTGCTGGGCATGGTGATGTTCAAAGGGTTTTGCCGCTATGTCTGCCCGCTTGGAGCCGTGATGGCGATTGGCGGGTTGCTGCGGGGACGCGACTGGATCGCACGACGGGAAGAATGCGGATCCCCCTGCCAGCTGTGCCGCGTGAAATGCCAATACGGCGCGATCAAACGCACCGGTGAAATCCAATATAGCGAATGCTTCCAGTGTCTGGATTGCGTAACCATCCATGATGATCCAAAACAATGCGTGCCTCTGATCCTGAAGGAACGGGGCAGCAGACAGAAGGTGGCCGCAGAATGATTTCGCGCAGACGTTTCCTGACCATTAGCGCGGCCGCGCTTGCCACTCCGGCAATGGCATCGGCGCCCGTTAAATGGCAGGGCGTCGCGATGGGGGCCGAGGTTTCCCTGACGCTGGATGCGCCGCCAGAAATTGCAAAAACCGCGATTGCCCAAGTCCGCCAGTTGTTAGCGGAATGCGAGTCGCTCTTCAGCCTATATGATCCGTTCTCGGCCCTGTCGCAGTTGAACAAAGACGGTGTCTTGCTGCGGCCTGATCCCAGATTCCATCGGTTGATCACCCACAGTGACCGCATGCATCGCGCCACAAATGGCCGGTTTGATCCCACGGTCCAACCGCTGTGGTCTGCCTTGGCACAGGGCCAAGATCCTTATCCTTTCCAGCACCTGATCGGTTGGGAACAGGTCACGTGCACGCCGGATCGCATAACCCTTGGCGCGGGTCAGGCACTGACCCTGAACGGTATTGCGCAGGGCTTTGTCACCGATCTGGCGACGCAGGTTTTGGTTGATGCAGGCCTGACAGATGTTCTGGTCAATATCGGCGAGTTTCGCGGCAACGGGCGCAACTGGACCTTGGGCGTCTCTGATCCCGAATACGGGTTGGTCCAGACACGAATGTTGCGCAATCGGGCCATCGCCACTTCCAGCCCGACGGCCATGACATTGGCGGATGGCCAGCCACATATCGTGAACCTGCAAGGTGCGGGTCAGCCGCTGTGGTCAACCGTCAGTGTCGAAGCGGACGAGGCCGTAACCGCAGACGCGCTGTCCACGGCGTTTTGCTATGCGGATGCCTATGAAATCGCTGCCACGCTACGTGCCATCGACGGCGCGCCGACGGCGATTTGCGTCGGTCACAATGGCTCAATCACTGAACTTTAACGCAGCTCGGGCGGTCTGAAGGTCAGCCCGTAGCTGTCAAAGATCGCCTGCATGCGGCCATCCTGAATGGCGGCAACGATGGCGTCATCCACAGCATAGCTGAGGCCGCGATAGGCGAAATGTACCGCAACGCCGCTGGTCCAGTTGCCGGCGGCAAACCCCGGAAGCGGCGGCGTGTGTACACCCAAATCTTCGGTCAGACCAAACTCAAGCTGCGCCAAGGGGCCCATGGCCGCTTTGGTTTCGCCGTCAGCCAAAGCCTGCATTGCGCCCGCGGCTGTCGGGTACCGACGCACGTTGGCGGCCAGTTGGCCACCGGGGAACGACGTCAGGTAGAAATCGGCGATCGAGTCGTTTTCGACGGCCACCGTATCAAACCGGAAATAAGCCGGAACCGGCAGATCTTCGGGGTAGGCATCTTTGCGGTAGGCAATAGCAACCTCTTCGACGTGGTACTGGCCGGTAAAGACCACCTGTTCCACGCGGCAGGCATAGTCGCTGTCATAGGGGATGTGCAGCATGACATTCGCCACGCTTCCGCCAATCAGCGGACCTTTCCAGATCCAGTTGCGCAGATCGGCATCAAGGTTTTCGCCAGCTGTCACCAGCTTGAACCGGGGCTCAACACCCAGATCAGCCGCGATCAGACGGCCGATTTCGATATCGACGCCTTTGATCTTCCCGTCCTCCTCATAGGACCACGGCGGAAAATCTTCGTAAGCGGCGATTTCGATGTACCCACGATCAATGATCGTATCCAAATCCGCCCCCACGATATCGCGGCTGGCGTTTTGGGGTTTGGGTTGGGGCACGTGATCTTCGCACCTAGCCAGTGCGGGTCCCGCAAGGAGAGACCCGATGATTGAGGTGAGGAGGAAGGCGCGTCTAATCATGTGCCCCAATCTGCCGCGTTAGTTTGCGGCAGACAATCCGATTGTGAGCTGTTCGGCGGCTTCTGCATATTCAGGTGTATCACCTTCCAGAAGGTTCGCCGCACGCATCGCGATGCTGTCTGCAACGGGTGCGCCCGAAGCTGTTTCGATGTTGCCTGCGATTTCGGACAGCTCAGCCTGAAGCGCGGATGCATCATCACCTGCGGACATGCCAGCCAGTTCGTCACGGATTTCTTTCAGGCGGTCAGAATAATCGTCCAGCGCGCCGTCATCGGGGCGTGTTTCGATGTATGTGCGGATGGCCCAAGCGGCCTTTTGGCCCAGAAGCTCACCGAACGCAGGCATCTTGGTGATGCCGTTCTGCGTGTAGCCAACCTGGAAACGCTCTACATACCATTCGTCGCCGAACTCTTCGGCTTCGAGGTAACGCAGGTCGGGGGCCAGACCGCCCGATACAGCGCCCAGACCGTGGCAGCGCGCACAGTTCTGGTTGTAACCGGAATCACCGATCTTGATGGCGGCTGCCCATGTCTCTTCGCCGACTTCTTCAGCGCGGTAGGGGTTTTCTGTCAGCCATTCTTCGCCCACGTCGGGCAGAACGTCTGTGTTGATGGGCTGCGGGGCGACGTCACCATGGGCCATAGCCATTGTACCAGCCGTAAGTGCGCCCAAAAGTGTGATGCGAAAATCAACGAGCATGATTTCCTCCTGTTCATGCGGTTTCCACCGAGATAGCCCGACTTTCCACCACAGCGAAATGCGACCTTGGTTGAAGACCGCCACGATCTTCGACCATGGTCCAATGTGAAGGCGATATTTTGGATGCTCTAACGATGTTGGAGAGGGAGGAATTGTCGATGTTTCGACTGTTTCAGGTGTTTTTTCTGACACTTATGCTGCCGCAGGTTGTTTCTGCGGCAATCGAGATTCCGGTTGTCTATCTAAAACAAGACGTTCCCCGTCCGCCGGTCCTGTCCAACCTTGATCCGGTCCCTGATGATCTGGGATCTGCCGGGGCCGATTTGGGCCTTGCCGACAACATGACCACAGGCAAATTTCTGGGTCATACCTATACGCTGGAAACGATTGTCGTGCCGGAAGGCGGTGACTGGATTGCTTCTGCGAAACAGGCTCTGGCCTTGTCGCCCTATGTCATCCTCGATGCGCCATCCGACCTTTTGCTAGGGGTCGCCGACCTGCCCGAGGCCAAAGGTGCCCTGCTTTTTAATGCGACCAGCCCCGATGTGGCCCTGCGCAACGAATCCTGCCGTGCGAATCTTTTGCACACCTTGCCATCCAACCGCATGCGCACCGACGCGCTGATCCAGTTCTTTGTGAAACGTCGCTGGACGACACTGGCCCTGATATCCGGCACGCATCCGCAGGATCAGGCCTTTGCGGACTCGCTGAAACATTCGGTCACCAAGTTCGGCCTGAAACTGAAGGCGGAAAAAGAGTGGGTGTTCAACGCCGACATGCGCCGCAATGCCGCGCAGGAAGTGCCGCTGTTCACGCAGGATCTGGGGGAATATGACGCGCTGCTGCTGGCCGACGAGCTGGACGATTTCGGCCGTTATATTGCGTACAACACTTGGATCGCCCGCCCTGTCGCGGGATCGGACGGGCTACGTCCCGTTGCATGGTCCGACGTTGTCGAACAGTGGGGCGCGGTTCAGATGCAGAACCGGTTCCACGAAATGACAGGCCGCGACATGCGCAGCGAAGACTATGCCGCTTGGGCCGCCTTCCGGTCGCTGGGTGAGGCTGTCACGCGGACGCAATCCGATGATCCCGCAACTTTGCGCGACTACATCCTGTCAGAGTCGTTCGAACTGGCCGGCTTCAAAGGCCGCCCGATGAATTATCGCGGATGGAACGGCCAGTTGCGCCAGCCGATTCCGTTGGTCACAGGTCGTGCCGTTGTGGCCACCGCCCCCTTGGACGGGTTTTTGCATCAGGTCAGCGAGCTGGACACGCTGGGAATTGATCAGCCCGAATCCAAATGCACCGCTTTTGCCGAGGACTAAGATGAAGCTTATCGCCTTTGCCGCCGCCACGCTTTTGGCGGCCCCTGCCCTTGCCGACGAGATTTGGGTGACAAACGAAAAGGACGACACGATCAGCGTGATCGACATCGACACGCTTGAGGTCGTGCGCACCATCCCGACCGGTGAACGCCCGCGCGGCATCACCTTTTCCAAGGATCATTCGGTTGTTTATATCTGCGCATCCGACAGCGATGCCGTTCAGGTGATGGACCCTGAAACAGGTGAAATCCTGCATGACCTGCCTTCGGGCGAAGACCCCGAACAGTTCGTGCTGCACCCCGACAACCGCCGCCTTTATATCGCCAACGAGGACGACGCGATCACCACCGTTGTGGATACGGAAACCCGCAAGGTGATTGCCCAGATCGACGTGGGCATCGAACCCGAAGGCATGGCCGTGTCGCCCGATGGCACGATTGCGATCACAACCTCTGAAACCACCAACATGGCGCACTGGATCGACACGGAAAGCGAACAGTTGTTCGCGAATACACTGGTCGATTCCCGCCCGCGCCATGCCGAGTTTGTAAAAGAGGGCTCCGAGCTTTGGGTCAGTTCCGAAATCGGTGGCACAATCACTGTGTTTGATGTCGCGACCCAAGCGGAAAAAGGCAAAATCCGGTTCGAAATTCAGGGCGTTCACCCCGACCGCGTACAGCCTGTGGGGTTCGAGCTGACCGAAGATGAAAAAACCGCCTTCGTTGCCCTTGGCCCGTCCAACCATCTGGCCGTGATCAATGCCGATACATTTGAGGTCGAAGATTACATTCTGGTTGGCCGCCGCGTCTGGCACATGGAATTCAACGCCGACAAATCGCTGCTGTTCACCACGAACGGGGTGTCCGGTGACGTGACAGTTGTCGATGTGGCCAAGCGCAAAGCGATCAAGACAATCAAGGTAGGCCGTTTCCCTTGGGGGGCTGCGCTGCGCCCGACCAACTGATGGCAGGGTGGTAGATTAGGCCAGCAGTGCTGACCCGAAATACGACCATTGCCCCCAAGATCGCCAAGCGCATCCATGTTACGGTTTTCCCAGAGGAGATTTGCCGTGAAACACGTTTTATGCGCCATTTGTTGCGTTGTCGCGCTGCCTTTGGCAGCCGAGACCCAGACGATTGAAGACGATTTCGGAACGCTGAACCCGCAGGACACGGGCTTTGGCCGCGTGATGTCGAACATCGATAACGGCGTCACCGACATGGTGACCTGCGCCACCGGTTACTACATCACCAAATCCGGTCGCCACGAAGCCGCGCGCAAGCTGTTTCAGGCCTGTGCCGACGCCGGATACACCGGCGCGATGACGTGGATGAGCCAGCTGGATAACAACGGATTGGGTGGCGAATATAACCCCGATGCCGCTGCGAACTGGGATCTGAAGGCCGCCGAATTGGGCGACCCGGTCGGTAAGTTCAACTATGGACTGGACCTAATGCGCGGACATGGCGTGGCCAGAAATGATGCGCTTGGGCGGGCCTATGTGGACGAGGCCGCGAACGACGGTTTGAAGATCGCCAAGCGATTGCAGAACGCAGATTACGATCTGGATGAGGTGACACCAGACGCCGACAACTGGAAATACGCGCCGCTTTTCTAGGGGCTCCCCCTGCAGGTTATTACCTGCACAACGATTGCCTTGAGCAGTCAACGGCCGGCTGTGTTTCCCCGGTTTTTCGGGCGTGACACGGTCGGCTTTCGGCGTTCTTCCCAAAACCTGTTCGTGCAGCAATTGATCGGTCGGATTTTTTCAGTTTTTGCACGCGCCCGAACGAAGGGCTCGAACGCTCTTGTGAACAGAGCACTCCATTCGATATGCGTTTAAGGCGTTAAGATAAAACGGTATTTTCAAAATATCCGCTGCCAGATTTCTAATGGAACAGGCCTTGAAATCCAAAAAATCCGACCCATACGACCATGGTGCAATTTCGCCAAAGCCCCCCGCCCGAGATAGTTCAATCAGCCCCTAGTCCCGATTCGTCGGGGTCGGGCTGAAGGGACATAACGTCTAGGGAGGACACCTATGAACCGTTTCATTATGGCCGCTGTTGCTGGCGTATTGGCTGCAACAACCGCCTATGCCGAGGTCACCGAACAGGATGTGGCCAACGACCAGACCATCACCACACAGGTTGTGACCAATGGTATGGGTCGTCACCTTCAGCGCTACAGCCCGCTGGAGACTCTGAACAAAGAAAACGTCGATAACCTTGTTCCTGCCTGGGCCTTCAGCCTTGGTGGTGAAAAGCAGCGCGGTCAGGAAACCCAGCCGCTGATTTACGACGGCATCATGTACATCACGGGTTCCTATTCCCGTCTGTTCGCGATTGACGTCAAAACAGGCAAGGAAATCTGGCAGTACGACGCACGTCTGCCCGAAGGCATCCTGCCCTGCTGTGACGTAGTTAACCGCGGCGCGGCCATCTACGGCAACAACATCTATTTCGGCACACTGGACGCCCGCATCGTGGCTCTGGACCTGAAAACAGGTGACGTTGTCTGGCGCGACAAGATCGCTGACTACAAAGCCGGCTATTCCTACACTGCGGCTCCGCTGATCGTGAACGGTCTGGTTGTCACAGGCAACTCTGGCGGCGAATTCGGTATCGTTGGCGAAGTTCAGGCCCGTAACGCCGAAACTGGCGAAATGGTTTGGACACGTCCGGTGATCGAAGGTCACATGGGTACGCTGAACGGCGAAGAATCCACAATGACCGGCACGCTGAACGCGACATGGCCGGGCGATCTGTGGAAAACAGGCGGCGGCGCGACATGGCTGGGCGGTTCTTACGACGCCGAGACAGACACGCTGGTATTCGGCGCAGGTAACCCTGCTCCGTGGAACAGCTGGTTGCGTGCTGCTGGCAACCCCGAAGGCACCGAAGGTGACAACCTGTACGCAGCAAGCCGTATCGGCATCGACCCTGCAACAGGCGAAATCAAGTGGCACTTCCAGACAACCCCGCGCGAAGGTTGGGACTATGACGGCGTAAACGAAGTCGTCGCCTACACCGACCGCAACGGCGAAAAGCGTTATGCGACAGCTGACCGTAACGGCTACTTCTACGTTCTGGATCGTGAAACAGGCGATTTCGTAAGCGCGGCACCCTTCGTCAAGGACATCTCTTGGGCAAGCGGCATCGACGAAAACGGTCGTCCGATCTTTGTTGAAGAAAACCGTCCGGGTAACCCCGCCGAGGCAGCAGATGGTGCCAAAGGCGAAGTTATCTTTGCGTCCCCGTCCTTCCTGGGTGGTAAGAACTGGATGCCGATGGCGTTCTCGCAGCGCACAGGCAACTTCTATGTTCCGTCCAACGAATGGGGCATGGACATCTGGAACGAGCCGATCACCTACAAAAAAGGCGCGGCGTACCTGGGTGCGGGCTTTACCATCAAGCCGAACTACGAAGACCACATCGGCAGCCTGAAGGCGATCGATCCGGAAACAGGCGACTGGGTCTGGGAATACAAGAACGAAGCACCGCTTTGGTCGGGTGTTATGACCACCGCTGGCGGTCTGGTATTCTTCGGCACGCCTGAAGGTGAATTCATCGCTCTGGATGACGAAACAGGTGAAAAACTGTGGTCGTTCCAGACAGGTTCCGGCATCGTCGGTCAGCCCATCACATGGGAACAGGACGGCGAACAGTATGTGTCGGTTATCTCTGGCTGGGGTGGCGCGGTTCCGCTCTGGGGTGGTGAAGTTGCCAAAAAGGTCAACTACCTGAACCAGGGTGGCATGCTGTGGACATTCAAGCTGCCCAAGCAGCTGGCCATGAAGTAATCCAACCCATTGGATAAAAACGGAAACGCGCACCCGACAACGGTGCGCGTTTTCCTATAAGACCTTCCGCTAATAGGCGCTGGCGGGCTGGCTTGGTACGATTATTTCAGGTTCCGTACTATTAGGAGCAAGGTCCGCCTTATATGCTTGCGCACGCCCCCATTCATTGCGTTTTCAAATCGGTTCTGATCGTCGATGATCACCCGCTGTTTTGCGATGCGTTGTCGATGACGCTGCAATCGGTGGCGAATATTGGCGAAATCCACACAGCCGATCGCTTGGACCGCGCAATTGAGATGCTTGAGGGCGGGTTAGAGCCTGACGCGATCATGCTGGATCTGAACATGCCCGGTGTTCAGGGACTGGAAGCGGTGCGGAAACTGATAGGACTGGCAAAGGCCCCTGTGATCGTGGTGTCTTCGATGACCGAGGATTGCCTGATCAGTCAGGTCATCCATTCCGGCGCTGCGGGCTATGTGCCGAAACACAGCCAAAGGGACGTGTTCCGAAACGCGTTCAAGGCGTTGCAAAATGGCGAAACGTTTCTGCCCGAGGGCTGCGTTTTGCTTGAGCCGGACGAAGACAGCGTCCGCAACTTTGAAGCACAGCGGCTGGCGACGCTGACAAAACAACAAACGCGGATACTGGAGCTGATCTGCCAAGGGAAACTGAACAAGCAAATCGCCTTTGATCTGTCGATTGCCGAGACGACCGTGAAAGCGCATGTCAGTGCAATCATTCGAAAGCTCGGGGTGCAAAGCCGGACCCAAGCGGTGTTGATGGCCAAACGCGCGCCAGAGATCAATCGCTTGTAACCCCGGCGAACTCACGCATACTCGGGTAAAACGTCGCGCTTTAGGGAGGAAGCTCGATGGACCAGATGTTGGGCCTGAATGGGGGCTCGGGCCGCGCGGACGGAATAGTGCGCACCGCCTACGTTTATCACAAAACCGACGATCCGGTGTCGGAGCTGGCCACAACCCTTGGCGTTGATGGTCTGGAAATCGTGATTCTGTTTGTCACCTCTAGCGCCGATCCCGAAGCCATCATCGAACAGGCCACCCGCGCCTTTGCGCCGACCCCGGTGGTCGGCTGCACCACGGCAGGCGAATTGTCTGGCAACGGCTATGCAGAAGATCACATCGTCGCGGTCGGCCTGCCTAAATCGCACTTCAAGGTCGAAACCCTGTTGGTCCCCGATCTGGATGTGTTCGAGGCACAATCGCTGATCGACCAGATGATCCAGAACCGCACGTCGATGATCGAAGCGGCCCCAGATTGGGACCACGAGTTTACCTTTCTGATGATCGACGGGCTGTCGACGAAAGAAGACCAGCTGACATCGGAACTGGCGGTGGGCCTTGGGCCTGTGCCGTTGTTTGGCGGATCGGCCGGTGACGGCACACGTTTTGCGCATTCCTACGTGATGCACGACGGTCAGGTGCTGGCCAACGCCGCGATCCTGACGCAGGTGCGCACGCGCTGCCCGATCAAGGTGTTCAAGTCAGATCACCTGATCCCGACGGCCCAACGGATGGTCGTGACCGATGCCGATCCCGCCCGCCGGATTGTGCGCGAAATCAATGCTGAACCAGCCGCGCGTGAATATGCACGTATTCTGGGCAAAGACCCTGAACAGCTGACGCCTTTCACCTTTGCCGCCCACCCTGTCGTGGTGCAGATCGGTGGCGAACACCACGTGCGCGCCATTCAGCGCGTGGCCGACAACGGCGATCTGGTGTTTTTCTCGGCCATTGACGAAGGGCTGGTTCTGACGCTGGCCGAACCGCAGGACATGGTGAAACATCTGGAAGAGGAAATCGCAGGGCTTTCGAAAGATACGCCACCTGACACTATTTTGGGCTGCGATTGTCTTTTACGGCGGTTGGAAGCGCAGGAAAAACAAATGACCATGGCCTTGTCCAAGATATTGGCCAAAAATCATGTCGTGGGTTTTTCAACCTACGGCGAACAATTGAATTCGATCCATGTGAACCAGACGCTAACCGGCGTCGCGATTTATCCGCCCGAGTGTGACCTGCCCCATGATTCCGACGCTCATTAATCCCAACGACCCGCTTGAACGGCAGAACGAGAAGCTGCTGAAAATCGCCGAGTCGTTGATGCGTCGCGTCGAGGAATCCACAAACGCGTCTGGCGCGGCCTATGCACAGTTCCAACGTGCCGCGATGCTGGAGCAAGAGGTTCGCGCACGCACGCAGGATCTGGAACGCGCGCTGGATTTGCTGAACGATTCCAACGGGCGTTTGGCGCTGGCCAATCAGGAAACCGAAGCGGCACGCGCCAACCTCGCCAATGCGATCGAAACGGTGCAAGAGGGCTTTGCCCTGTTCAACACCGACGAAGAACTGGTTTTGTGCAACAGCCGTTTCGGCATGCATATGCCCGACATCCGCAAGGCGCTGGTGCCCGGATTGCAGTTTATCGATTACGTCGATCTGGTCAGCAAATCGCACTACCTGTCGCTGCCCGAATCTGAGACGCCCCTTGATTGGGCCACCCGCCGGATGGAGCGGCATCAGGACGACCACGTCATCTTTAACGTCAGGATGAGCGGCCGCCGCTGGGTGCAAGTATCCGAACATCGCACGCTCGATGGCGGCACGGTCATTCTGCAAACAGACATTACCGACATCATGCGCGTCGAACGTCAGGAACGGGATCGTATCCTTGACGACCAAGCCCGCCTGATCCGCGCAACGTTGGAGCATATCGATCAGGGTCTGTGCATCTTTGACAGCAAACAGCGGTTGGCCGGTTGGAACACGAGGGCCAGCGAATTGCTGGCGATCCCTACAACGCAATTCCAGATGGGCGCGCAGTTCAGCACGCTCTTTGCCCGCGCCCGTGCCGAAATGACGTTCGAAGGCGTAACTGGGCCAGAAGCGGTCGAAGCGTGGGTCAACAGCGAGGACGAACGTCCGCCCCTATCGTTCGAGGTCAACCGCGGCCGGACCAACTACCTTTCTGTCTTCGCACAGGAAATGCCGGACAAGGGCTTTGTGATTTCCTTCACCGATGTGACCGCCGAACGCCAAGCGGCGCAGGCACTCGCTAATGCCAACGAAATGCTGGAACAACGCGTCGCCGACCGGACCGAGGAACTGGCCGAGGCCTTGCTGGACGCCGAACGCGCGAATGCATCGAAGTCCCGCTTCGTTGCGGCCGCCAGCCATGACCTGTTGCAACCCTTGTCAGCCGCGAAACTCTACGTCGCCTCGCTTGGCGGTGATGACGACAACGAAACCCGACGCGTCGCCGCCAAGGCCGAAAGCGCGTTGAACAGTGTCGAACATATCCTTGAGGCGCTGCTGGATATCTCCAAACTGGATTCAGGCCGCGCGTCGGTTCATGTGTCGACTGTGCCGTTGGGCGATATGTTCCGCCAGCTTGGCGACGCCTTCCGCCCTGCCGCCCATGCCAAGGGACTGGACCTGCGGATCGTGCCGACCAAGGCGCGTGTCGCCAGCGATGCGGCCTATTTGCGGCGCATCGTGCAAAACCTGATGTCGAACGCGATCCGCTATTCGGAAAAGGGCAAAATCCTTGTCGGCGCGCGCCACGTCGGGAACTCTGTTAGGATTGAGGTCTGGGATACGGGCATCGGCATTCCCAAAGACCAGCAAGAGGTCGTTTTCCGCGAATTCCAACGTCTGAACGCAGACGCCAGCGCCGCCGAAGGGATGGGACTCGGGCTTGCCATTGTGGAACGTGCCTGCGGATTGCTGAAACATCCCGTCCGGCTGGAATCCGAGGTGGGCAAAGGCACCATGCTATCAATCGAGGTGCCGCGCGTTGACATGGTGGCGGTGGATACAGACCGAACAGAGCCGCAAAACGATGTCGAACAGAACGGCGATCTGGCGGGTGTCATCGCCCTTCTGATCGAAAACGACGAAAATCTGCGCAACGCTTTGACCATGACGATGGAAGGCTGGGGCGTGAACGTCATCGACTGCCCTGGACAGGACCACGCCGTCGATCTGCTGCGCGAAATTGAAGTGTCACCAGACTTTATAATCGCCGACTATCAGTTGGATGACGGCGCTTTGGGCACGGACGCGATCAAGGCGATCACCGATGAATTCGGCCCGATCCCGTCCTGCATCATTTCGGCGAACCGGTCGATCGAACTGATCGATGCCTGCGCCAAATCCAATCTGTTGCTGCTGCCAAAACCGATTGATGCGCAAAGGCTGATGCAGTTTTTGGGTGGGATTGTGGTGCCAGACGACCCCAAACTTAGGGTCTGATCACGCAAACGTCGGCCACATCAACATTTATAAAGAAAAGGCCCGCACGCCTGATCGCGTGCGGGCCTTTTGTATTTAGGCAGATGCCAGATCGCCGATGATCTTGATCAGCTTCTGATGGTCCGCATTGAACAGGCGGATGCCCTCAGCCAGCTTTTCGCTTGCCATCTGGTCTTCGTTCATTTCCCAACGGAAGGTCGCCTCGTCCATTTTGACGGCAGGCATCGCCTCGACCGTGTCGGGGGACAGCGCGCGTTCCAGAGTGCTGTTGTCGTTTTCCAGCTCGTCCAGGAACTTCGGACCGATTGTCAGGTTGTCACAGCCTGCCAGCGCCTTGATCTGACCGACGGAACGGAAGCTGGCGCCCATGACGACAGTGTCGATGTTGTTCGACTTGTAGTAGGAATAGATGCGACGCACCGACAGAACGCCGGGGTCTTCGTTGGGCTCGTAACCGTCAACGCCTTCGGCCTTTTTGTACCAGTCGGTGATACGGCCAACGAAGGGCGAAATCAGGAATGCGCCCGCGTCTGCACAGGCCACCGCCTGCGCCATGGAAAACAGCAGCGTCAAGTTACAGTCGATGCCTTCCTTCTGAAGGATCTCGGCTGCGCGGATACCTTCCCACGTCGAGGCCAGTTTGATCAGGATGCGATCCTTGCTGATGCCACGGCTTTCGTAATCGGCGATGATGTCGCGCGCGCGTTTCACCGACGCGTCTGTGTCAAAGGACAGGCAGGCGTCAACTTCTGTCGAAACACGGCCGGGAACCAGCTTGGACAGCTCGGCACCGATGGCGACGGTCAGCGTGTCTGTGATCTGCTCGGCCGTTTTGCCAGCAGCGCGGCCTTTTTCAACCTCAGCCTGAACCAGCTCTTTCGACGCATCGTCGGACAGGGCCGCCAGAACCAGCGACGGGTTCGTTGTGCAGTCTACGGGCTGATATTTTTTGACAGCTTCAAGGTTTCCGGTGTCAGCAACGACGACGGTCATTTCTCGCAGTTGATCAAGCGCGTTGGCCACGATCTTTTCCTTTCCTGATCTTTCGTTCAGCACATCGACTTACTGAACGGCTTTGATTCCGGCATATGCTGCCTTGAACGACTGATAGGCTTTGTCAAAAGCATCTACCAAATCGGTCTCTGGCTGAATTTCGTCTTGGATGTCCGGCTGGAAAATCACGCTTTCCGGTGATTGTCCAGTCGCAGCAATCATCGACAACCGCGCAGCACCCAAGGCCGCGCCGAATTCCCCCGATGCAGGCAATTGCAGCGGGACGTTCAGAACAGTTGCGATCAGCTTCAGCCAATAGCGCGACGCACTGCCGCCGCCGATGGCGATCAACTTGTCCAGTTTGGCCCCTGTAGCCCGCAGGGCTTCAAAGCTGTCGCACAGGCCAAATGACACGCCTTCAATCACCGCACGGGTGAGGTCTTCTTGCGTGGAACCGGCAGAGAGGCCGGTAAAGCTGCCACGGATTTCGGCGTCATTGTGCGGCGTGCGTTCACCCGACAGATAGGGAAGGAACCGGACAGCACCCGGCGCGACCAATGTGTCGCCCAGTGCAGCGGTCAGTTCGGCGGGTTTCTTGCCAGCGATGCGCGAATACCAGTTCAGGCTATCCGTCGCAGAAAGCTGCACACCCATCTGGTACCAACGGCCCGGAACGGCATGGCAGAATGTGTGCACCGCCGTTTCCGGCGCAGGGCTGTAGCCATCGCGCGCAGCCAACAATACGCCGGAGGTGCCGAGCGATACGAACCCCTGCCCTTCGCTAAGCGCACCAATCCCACAGGCGGCGGCGGCGTTGTCCCCTGCCCCACCGGCCACAACGACCGGACCGGACAGGCCCCACTTTTCCGCCAGATCAGCACGCAGCTCGCCTGCCTTTTCCGACCCCTCGACCAAACGCGGCATCTGATCGGCGCGCATGTGGCCTGCGCTCAGCAGTTCTTCGGACCAGTCACGCTGGCCTACATCCAGCCAGGATGTACCCGCGCTGTCGGACATGTCGGCCACGTAATCGCCCGTCAGAACGTAGTTCAGGTAGGCGGCGGGCAGCAGTACCTTGGCGGTTTTGGCAAAAACCTCGGGTTCGTGTTTGCGGACCCATTCCAGTTTCGGCGCTGTGAAACCCGGGAAAACGATGTTGCCGGACAGATCACGCACATTGGGCGTGCCATCCAGAGCGGCGGCCTCGACGTGCGACCGTGTGTCATTCCACAGAATGCATGGGCGAAGAACGTCGCCGTTTTCATCGAGCAATGTCGCGCCATGCATATGGCCCGCAACGCCGATGCCCTTCAGATCGGCAAAGGCAGGATAGGTGTCGCGCAATTCCTCGACCGCGCCGTTCAGGGCGGCGACCCATTCGGCGGGGTCCTGTTCGGACCAACCGGTGTGGGGGTGACTGACGCTATAGTGGCGTTCTGTCGATCCGATGGGCGCGCCGTCGCCGTCCACCAGCAAGGCACGCAGGCCCGATGTTCCAAGGTCGATACCGAGAAACGACATTTCTTCACCTCCCAAATTAATACTCCGCGCGTCTTCTACCCCTCATTTCATGTTAGCGCTAGCCGTGGCGGAAACAAAGTCCCGCCACAGCCATTCGATAACTAACTTCAATCAATTCGAAATCGCCACCGCGCGGCCCAGATAGGTCAGGTCGGCAACCTGTTTCGTCAGGAACCGCGCGATATCGGCGCGGGAGATTTTCAGCGACAGGTTCCGTTCGCTCGGCGGGAAGTTTTCCTTATAGCCGCCCTTTGCCGGACCATCCGTAAAGGCGCCGGGGCGCACAATTGTCCAATCCAGCCCGCTGGCGCGTACCAGAGATTCCTGAAGCTCGTGATCCTTGAACACAGGCTTCAGCAACGCGCCGAACATGATCCGTTTCCAGAAGAAGTTCAGGTTCGACCAGCTTTCATGCGCCCCGAGCGTGGACTGGATGACCAGTCGACGCACGCCCTGTTGTTGCATCGCGTTGATCACGTTCAATGTGCCCTTGGACCGGATCATGCTGCTGCGGGACATGCCCGCGCCAAGTGCCACGACAACGGCATCATGACCTTCAACCGCCTTGGCCACTTCATCAGCCTTAAACGCATCGCCCGCGATCAGGCGCAGCTTGGGGTCCGCGAAATCCAATTTCTGCGGCGAACGGGCAAAGGCGCTGACCTCGTGGCCCGCTTTCAAAAGGTCCTGCACAGCAAGACGACCAACCGTTCCTGTGGCGCCGAATACGATAACTTTCATGACAATTCTCCTTGAAATGCGTGCCTCGCGAGCCGCTTGACACGATGTAAAGTTGACATGGTGTAAATAGGAAGTACCTTGACGCCATGTCAAGTGCCCAAGCCGATACAAAAACCCGCATTCTCGATACGACGTGGAAGCTGTTGGAATCGGGAAATAAAAATGTCCGCATGTCTGATATCGCCAAAGCGGTCGGGATCAGCCGGCAGGCGTTGTACCTGCATTATCCGAACCGCGCCGACCTGCTGATCGCCACGACCCGGCACATTGATTCTGTCAAAGACATTGACGGGCGGCTGGCCGAAAGCCGCGCGGCAAAGACCGGCAAGGACCGGTTAAGCGCGTTCATTCGGGCGTGGGTCGGGTATATTCCGGAAATCCACGGAACGTCCGTTGCCCTGCGGGCAATGCAGGCCACCGATGCCGAGGCTGCGGCGGCGTGGAATGACCGGATGCAGGCCATGCGCCATGGCTGCGCGGCGGCGGTCAGGGCGATCAAAGATGACGGGTTACTGCTGCCCCATCTGACAGAAGACACAGCCACCGATCTGTTGTGGATGATCCTGTCGGTCGAAAACTGGGAACGGTTGGTGCGGGACTGCGGCTGGTTGCAGGCGGATTATGAAGCCACAATCCAGACGCTGGCGCATAAAGCGCTTTTGGGATGAAGCAAAAAAGGCCTGACAAATTGTCAGGCCTTTCGCTTTATCTTTTCACCGGTGGAGTTCCGTGGGTGTGGAAGCTTTCGATGGTCTTCAATCCCCACGCCTGCCCTTTCTTGCGATCCGTCTCGGTCCATTTGACCGGCTCCCAGTCCGGCGCAAGGATCAGGCGCGCGCCTGCGTTGGCCAGTTCCACACGGTTGCCCGCCGGTTCCCAAACATAAAGGAAGAACGTGCCTTGAATGGCATGCTTGTGCGGGCCGGTTTCGATGTGGACGCCGTTTTCCAGAAACACATCCGCCGCGCGCAGGATGTCTTCGCGCTGATCGGTGGCGTAGGTCACATGGTGCAAACGCCCCAGACCGCCGCCATGTTCTTCGGTGCAGGCCAGATCATAGGTTTTGTTGTTTACTGTGAACCAGCAGCCGCCAAGCCGGCCATTGTCCAGCTGGATGTATTCGGTCACGCGGCTGCCCAGACAGGTCTCCATAAAGCGGCGGAATTCGGACACGTCGTCGCTGAGCAGGTTCAGGTGATCAATCCGACGCGGGCAAGCGCCCTGCGCGTGGAACTTCGACGCCATGTTTTTCAGCGCCGAGGGATCATCCGCAGGGGCGCGATTGGTGTCGTAGTAAATTTCGAACAGATGGCCGAAGGGATCTTCGAACCGGAAGGCGCGACCATGGCTTAGGTCGCCATCGACCCAACCGTGCACCTTATAGTCAGAGGCTGTAATGGCAGCGACGCGGCGCTCCAACGCCTCGGGCGATGCGGCGCGATATCCGATGTGGCCGACGCCTGTTGTTTCTGCCTTGGTCAGCTTCAGGGAACAGAACTCGTAATCTTCCCAAGCCCGCAGATAGGCGCTGTTTTCGTCCAGCGCCGACAGCTTCAGGCCGAAGACCCGAGTAAAGAAATCAAGGCTTTCGTCAAATTTATCGGTCAGCATTTCGACGTGGCCAAGATGGGCGATGTCAAAGCTCGGGTTTGTCGGTTCAGCCATGAGGATCCTCCGTTTGTCGGGGCGGTCTTGGCACGCTTGGGCGCAAAGGCCAATTCTAATCGCTGTTCTTCGTCATAAGTTGACGCTATGGTCCGCGGAAATCGCACATGGAATCCCACGGTTTGTCGCGCAATCTCAGACATCTTAGGCTATTGTTATCGGTCGCGGAAACAGGTTCGCTGACCCATTCCGCGTCGATCCTGAATGTTTCGCAACCAGCCGTCACCCAAGCCATTGGGAAGCTGGAACGTGAAACCGGCGGGCGTTTGTTTGACCGCACCCGTCAGGGCATTTTCCCCACCCCGCGATGCGAGGTGCTGGCCCGTCGTCTGCGCCGCGCGTTTGATCGGCTTGACCCCGCGCTGACCGATGTCGCGCCGCGCCTGATGCTGACGGCGACATGGGCACAGCTTCAATCGCTGGTCGCGGTGCATGAGGCCGAGAACTTTACCCTTGCTGCCCGCCGTTTGGGTCTGGCCCAGCCAACCGTGCACCGCGCCATTTCGCAGCTTGAACAAGAAGCCGGGCAAAGCCTGTTTGAACGCACGGCCTTTGGCCTTTTGCCCACGCGCCAGACCCGCGCGCTGGTGCAGGCGGTGATGCTGGCCTTTGCCGAACTTGATCAGGCTGACAGTGACCTGTCCGAACTGGACGGTGGCGAAACGGGGCAGATTGTGGTCGGTAGCCTGCCGCTGTCGCGGTCGGTTCTTTTGCCACGCGCTTTGGCGCGGTTCCGTGAACAACGGCCGCGCTATCCGGTGATGGTGATTGACGGACGGTATGACGAATTGCTCCGAAATCTCAGACGGGGCGAGGTTGACCTGATCATCGGGGCGCTTCGCCAACCTGCCCCCATCGGCGACATCACTCAGGTCAAACTGTTTGACGATCATCTGTCGGTGCTGGCGCGACGCGATCATCCGCTGGCGGGCAAAACAGGTTTGACCGCCAAGGACCTGCAAGAATGCAAATGGGTCGTTCCCCGTCGCGGCACGCCATCCCGCGAACACTTTGATGCGCTCTTTGCGCCGATTGGCCAGCCTGAAAGCATTATCGAGGCTGGGTCTATTTTGCTGATGCGCGAGCTTCTGGCCGAAAGCGATCACCTCGGGTGTATTTCTTCGGTGCAGGCGCAAGCCGAGCTTTCGCATCAACTTTTGAGCGAACTTGACGTCACAGCCAACTGGCCCGCCCGCCCTATCGGCCTGACTTATCGGGAAAATTGGGTTCCAACCAAGGCACAAGCCCTGCTGATCGACATTATCGAGAGTGAAGCCAAAACTCTGTCCATATAGCCCGAACTTATGAAACGCAGGCCCGTTTGAATTGGCCTGATCCCCTGCCTTCGCGATAGCCACCGACCAACACGTCTTTGGCGATCAACTGCGCAAGGGGGCCCCGATGACCGCATTTTCCAACTGTTTCGCCAAGGGTATCTGACATGCAGATGCCCCTTGAGCCATGGTCACGTCGCCTGAATGCTGCGACGCAAGTTCTGAACGTCGTCGGTGGCATTTGCCTGATCGCTATCGTTGCTGTCGTTATGGCCGGCGTCGTCATGCGCTATCTGTTCAACATGCCTTTGCTCGGCGTGAACGAGATTGTGCAGCTGACCGCCGTCGCGCTGGTCATGGCCGCGCTACCCGGCTGTACCTTTACCGAAGGCCATGTGGCCGTCGATGTCTTTGAGAAAGCCCTTGGCAAATGGGGCCGCTTTCTGGGCGATATCGCGTCGCGTCTGATTTCCGGTTTCGTGCTGGCCGTTCTGTGCCGCCGCGCCTTTCTGAAGGCGCTGGATGCTGCCGAATGGGGTGATGCGACCAACATGCTGAAAATGCCGATCTGGCCGTTCTACGCGATCCTGAGCGTGGGCGCTGGCCTGTGCGTAGTGGTGTTTGCCTTCCAACTGATTGCGATTGTTTTGCGGGGGGCTGAATAATGGACCCGATCCTTGCTGGTCTGATTGGCATTGCCTGCCTGTTCCTACTTTTGGGCCTTCGGATGCCCGTCGCCTTTGCGATGATGACCGTCGGCTTTTTCGGCTACTGGGCTTTGGAAGGATTGCGTAGCGCGGGCGGAGTGCTGCTGACCGAAAGCTACTCGGCGGTGGCAAACTATAACCTGATCGTCGTTCCGATGTTTGTTCTGCTGGGCAATATCGCCTCAGCCTCGGGCTTTTCGCGCGGGCTTTATGATGCGGCCTTTGCTTGGGTCGGCGCGTTTCGGGGTGGTTTGGCGTCAGCCTCGGTTCTCGGATGTGCGGTGTTTGCCGCCGTGTCCGGATCGTCCGTGGCCACGGCCGTGACATTGGGCAAAGTCGCCCTGCCCGAGATGAAGCGCCTTGGTTATTCCAACAGCCTGTCGACCGGGTCCATTGCGGCTGGCGGAACGCTGGGCTTTCTGATCCCGCCGTCTACCGGCTTTGTCCTGTATGCGATCCTGACAGAAGAAAGCATCGGCCGCCTGTTCATGGCGGGCGTGGTGCCGGGCCTGTTACTGACCGCGCTGTTTATGGCGGCGATCTGGATCGTGTCCTATCGCGACCCCAAAGCTGGCCCGCGCGGCACACCCGTTCCGATGCGCGAAAAACTGTCCCATCTGGCCGAGGCTGCACCGCTTTTGGGTGTGATCCTGATTTCGATCGGCGGCATCTATCTCGGTGTCTTCACTCCGGTCGAGGCCTCGGGCATTGGCGCGGCACTGGTGATCGTTCTGGCATTGGTCCGCCGCCGCCTGTCATTCGACAATTTCAAAGAGGCGGTCAGAAGCACGCTGTCGACCTCGGCCATGCTTTATACCATCGTGATTGGCGCGAATGTGTTGAACCCCTTCTTCGCGATCACGCGCATCCCCGCCACGCTTGGTGAAGGTCTGGGTGCGCTTGATCTGGGGATGTACGGAACGCTGGCTGTGATCATTCTGGCCTATGTCCTGCTGGGCATGTTCATGGACGGCTTGTCCATGCTGGTGATCACGATCCCTGTGTTTTTCCCTGTCATCACAGCACTTGGGTTTGACCCGATCTGGTTCGGCGTGATTGCCGTGATCGTGATCGAAATGGGCATGATCACCCCGCCTGTAGGCCTGAACGTGTTCGTGGTCAGGGGCGTTGCAGGCGATGTGCCGCTGGCAACCGTGTTCCGCGGTATCTGGCCTTTCCTGATCGCCATGATCATCGCGCTTCTGCTGATCATCGCCTTTCCGGGCATTGCTCTGTTCTTGCCCAACTCAATGTTCGGGTAGGCCACAGGCCCCCGTTCCTAACATCCAAAACGGAGGACTACAGGATGTTCATGAAGACACTGACAGCCGTCGCCGCGTTCGCACTGGGCGCGCAGGCGGCCTTGGCCGAAGATCTGAAACTGGCCGATTTCCAGCCCCCGACTCACTTTGTCGTGGAAAAGGTCTATAAGCCCTTCGCGGAAACCATCGCCGAAAAGACCGGCGGTGCTGTCACCGTCACTGAATACATGGGTGGCGAATTGGGCCCGGGCCCGCGCGAACAGTATAACCGCACCGTCGAGGGAGTGACCGACATCGCATTCGGCCTGCCGGGCTATACCGCTGCGAATTTCCCGACCACGCTGTTGACGGAGCTGCCGGGCGTGATCGACGCCGAAACCGGTACGCAAGCCGTTCAAGACAACATCGACATCCTGAGCAACGAATACCGCCGTGTTGCGCTGATAGGTCTTTGGAACAACGCGCCCAACATGCTGTTCATGGCGGAAAAGCCGGTGAACACGCTTGAAGACCTGCAAGGTCTGAAAATCCGCGTGCCTTCGCGCAATGCCGGTCTGGTTGTCGAAGCGTGGGGCGCAACGCCCGTGTCCATGCCTGCGCCTGAAATCTACAACGCGATGCAAACCGGCGTGATCGACGGCGCGATGATCGATGCGACCACGCTGAAGTCGTTCAAACTGGCCGAAGTGACGAACCACATCACCACCGGCATGGCGACGACGATTTCGTCGTTCTTCATGATCATGAACCGCGACAGCTTTGGCAACCTGACCGAAGAACAGCAGCAGATCGTCAAGGACGCCGGTCGCGACGCATCGCTGGCGGCGAACCAGGCTTGGCTGTCAGTTGCCGAAAGCGCGCTGGCTGATTTTGCCGCGACCGAGGGCAAAGCAGTGATCACACTTTCCGCTGAAGAAGCGGCCAAGTTTGACGCGGCCTCGGCCCCTGTTGTAGCCAAGGCAATCGCTGACGCGGATGCAGAGGGCCTGCCTGCGACTGCCTACGTGAACGCGCTGAAGGGCAACTGATCGCACTCACACTGCAATGCAAAACCCCGCTGGGAACAGCGGGGTTTATTTATTATTATCAGTAATTTAACTAGGAAAAGCACGCCCATCGAATAGTTTGCGCGCAGTGCGCAATGTACCTGCGTGCGTCACCTCGCCCGTCGAATCCCGTTCAATCAGAACGTCGGCCGCGCCGGTGGGATGTTCGATGGCAAAGGTTTCACCTTCCGGCACCGACGCAACTTCGGCAGCTGGTGTGTTTGGCAGCGTACAAGCCGTCGCCACGCTAACCGCCGCGAACACCCCGATGGTCGCATGACACCGATGTGGGATGAAACTGCGCGTATTGATCACGCCGCCCGCTATTGGCGCAGAAACCAGCGTCATTTTAGGCACGGATTTATCAGAGACATCCCCAAGGTTCATCATCGGCCCAGCCTGAAGGCGGATCGTTTCGATCCGTGCCTTAAGATCAGTGTTTGAATCCAGTTCTTCGCGGGTTTCAGAGCCTGTTACGCCCAAATCCTGCGCTTTCAGGATGACGCAGGGCATACCGTTGTCGATCAGCGTGCAGGCGATGCCATCGATCACATCCACCGCCCGCCCACTTGGCAGCAGGCTGCCGCACATGGACCCAGCGGTGTTTTCAAACATCATGGGCACCGGCGCATGGTGGCCTGGAACACCGTCAATCCGCGCGTCGCCTACGTAGGAAACCCGACCGTTGGGCGTTGCAACCTTAGCCAAAGCAACCTCGCCCGTGTTGCGCATGTGGATGCGCACGGGTGTTTCGTCGCCTTGAACAGCAACCAGACCCCGCTCGATCGCGGCAGGGCCGACGCCGGCAAGGATATTGCCGCAACCTTGGGCATCACTGACAACAGCCTGATCAACGAACACCTGAAGGAATAGATAATCCACATCCGCATCATCGCGCGTCGGCGGACTCAGGATCGCGACCTTCGAGGTCAGTGGATCTGCCCCGCCGATCCCATCGATCTGGGTCGGATCGGGCGACCCCATGATGCGCAGCAACAGATCATCACGGGCAGCCACATCAGTTGGCAGATCAGACGCCAAAAAATACGCCCCCTTAGAGGTCCCGCCCCGCATCCAGAGGCAGGGAATGCCGTCCTTCATGTAGCTGTCCATGAAACCACCCTGCCCTATCAGACGTATTTCAGGCCCTTTTCGGCCAGTCGTCCGCGCATGTTGTAGATGTCCAAGCCCAGTTCCCCACTGGCAAGACGCTTGCGCTTGCCCTCTTCCGCATCAAGGCGTTCGTTTGCTTTGACCAAAACGTCGGCGGCTTCAGCCCGTTTCACGACGCAAACACCATCATCATCGGCGACGATGATATCACCGGCCTCGATCCCCTGCCCCGCGCAGACCACAGGCACATTCACGGACCCCAGCGTTTCTTTCACCGTGCCTTGCGCCGACACCGCCTTGGACCAGACTGGAAACGCCATCTCGGTCAGGTCTTTGATATCGCGTACACCGGCATCAATGATCAGGCCACGGCAGCCGCGTGCGATGGCAGATGTCGCCAGGAGATCACCGAAATACCCGTTGTCGCAGGGCGACGTGGGCGCGAGGACAAGGATATCGCCTTCTTGCAGCTGCTCAATTGCCACGTGAACCATCCAGTTGTCGCCCGGAGGTGCCGAAATCGTCACGGCAGAGCCCGCAATCTGCGCGCCGCTATAAATCGGGCGCATATAGCTTTGCAGGCACCCTTTGCGCCCCTGTGCTTCGTGCACGGTGGCCACGCCGGCACGGGCCAGCCCGTCGATAACCTCGGGCGCGGCCCGTTCAATGTTCTGCACGACTACCGCCATGGCCTGCTCCTTTGTCTTGCCTGTACTGCCTTAGAGTTCGTCAACCGTGCGCGGGAAGACAGTTTCAAAGCCCTCGGCGTATTTGCAATCACGCCCGCCGGACTGACCGCCCGAATTCCGCTTGAAGTGGTTGGCGCGTTGCTGGGCGACACGTGTGTAATAGTCCCACAGGTGGACCTGACCGTTCATCGCCTCCATCGCGGCGCGCTTTTTGTCCCAAACAGGCGTGATGTCGAGGAACGTGTCAGGCTTCCAGCCCATCTGTTCGGTCTGGTGCGGTTCAAACAGGTACAGCTGCGGCGCGCCCAGCACCTTTTCACCCGGGTTGTGGCCCCACGCCTGCGCGATCATGCGCGTCTCAAGCGCGACTTGCGTCATGTACATGTGATCTGTGTTGTAAGGGTCGTATTTCGAGTGGCTCAGCATAAAGGCGGGCTGAACCTCGCGGATCAGATCGACCAGCTTGTTCTTGTCATCGCGGTCCAGTTCCAGTGGGTAATCCCCCAGATCAAAGCATTCCAGACGATGAACGCCCAGTGCCTCTGCCGCCGCTTCGGCCTCACCGCGACGGATGGCTTTCACTTCGTCCAGCGACTTTCCTTCTTTCCAGAGCCGCGCGCTTTCACCACGTTCACCAAAGGACATACAGGCCACCGTAACCTCGTATCCCATTTCGGCATGAAGCGCGATTGCGCCACCGCAACGCCAGACAAAATCAGCTGCGTGAGCAGACAGAACCAAAGCCGTTTTGGCAGCACACATGGGTATCTCCTTTGAAACTTTGGGTCACAGTTGTCATGGGCAGCGGGTCAGGCTCAATTAGAAAGATGAACGATCCTGATAAGCAAAAGCTATAGCTTTTCGCGGTTCACGTTCCTGCCCTGCGAACTGGGACTTTCAGGGACAGCCATTCGAACCACAGTGCCGCGTCGACCTCGTTTACAGCTGTAAACTCTTGATAGAAGCCCACCATGCATTTAGTCTGCACCTACAGGCGGCCCCACAAAATAAGGGAAAATGCTTGACTTAACCTTCTGAATCATCGCTCTTGTCCTCAAGTGGCGCGAAAAAGCCCACATTTTTAAAATTGAGGCAACCAGATGATTCCGGTGACACCACTCACAGATGAACGGCCCTCCGCACTCGCCACGGATATTTCCGAACGGCTGAACGCGGCGATCCGTGAACATCTACTGTCGGCATTCGCGCCAGACAACACCAAAACGCTCCGTAGTTTCGCCGCCCCCGAGGCGGCTGAGCTTTTGGGTGTTTCGGGACAATTCATGCGCAAAGTGCACGCCGAAGGCACCATTCCCGAACCGCAGGAACAACGCGGCGGACGGCGCTATTATACCGCTCAGGAAATCTGGGATGCCCGCGAAATTCTCGAGAAATCGTCTCGGAAAAAGGGGCGCTACCTGCCCCGCCGGACCGGCGATGAAAAGCTTCAGGTCTGGCAGCTGATGAACTTTAAAGGCGGGTCCAGCAAAAGTACGACCACCGTACACCTGGCCCACTATTTTGCCCTGCGCGGCTATCGCGTTTTGCTGGTCGACCTCGATCCTCAGGGGTCTTTGACGTCGATGTGCGGGATCAGCCCAGAAATCGAATTCGACGGACTGACCATTTACGACGCGGTCCGCTATGACGATCCGGTGCCCATGACCGAGGTGGTTCAGCCAACATATTTCCCCGGCCTGTCCATCGCGCCTTCGAGACTGATGCTGTCGGAATTCGAGACTGAATCGGCGGTACATTCAAATCCCGACCAGCCGTTCTTTACCCGCATCCGGAACGCCTTGGCACAGGTCGAGGACGATTTTGATCTGGTTCTGATGGACAGCCCACCGCAATTGGGCTTCCTGACCATTGCCGGCATGGCGGCTGCAAGCTCTCTGATCGTGCCGTTGACCCCGTCGATGCTGGACGTGTCGTCCACCGCGCAGTTCCTTGAACTCGCCGGCGCTTACATGGGCGTGATCGAAGATGCAGGCGCGTCGCTGAACTATGACCACTTCAAGTTCCTGATCACCCGTGACGAACCGACAGACGTACCATCGCAGCAACTGACGTCGTTCATGCGGGCCCTGTTCCAGGATCGCGTCATGTCAGCAACGGCCCTGAAAAGTACCGCGATCAGTGATGCAACCATGTTGAAACAGTCGATCTATGAAGTAGTCCGCTCGGAAATGACCCGCGCCACGTATGACCGCGCGAAGGGGTCGATGGATGCCGTCGGGCAAGAAGTAGAAGCCATGATCCAGCAAGCATGGGGACGTAGCTAATGGCCAGAAAGACACTTCGGGACATGTCCGGCATCGCCAGCACCATCGCACGGTCCGGCACAGGCAACACTGAAAAGACGCCGAAAACCAGCGCCCCTGCCCTTGGCGCGCTGCAAGGATCGCTTGCGTCAATCCGCGAGATTGATCCGAACCTGATCGATGATTGGGGCCCGGTTGATCGTTTGGACGAGTTTACAGCTGTAAACTCGGATGACGATGACCAAAGCCTTGAGGCGCTGAAAACCAGCATTCAGGACGGTGGCCAGCAGGTGCCGATCCTTGTGCGCCGGTCGAAAACCACTGATGGCCGGTACGAGGCGATCTATGGCCGTCGCCGCCTGAAAGCCTGCCGTGAACTTGGCATCAAGGTACGCGCCAACGTTCAGGATCTGGATGACGCGACCGCCCTTCTTGCCAAGGGTCTGGAAAACGCGGCACGGCGCAACCTGTCGTTCTACGAAAAGGCCCGCTTTGCCGAAGCCATTCAGAACGCAGGCCACGACACTGCCACCGTGCGTCAGGTGTTGAACCTGTCCGCATCTGGCCTGTCGCATCTGACAAAGGTCACCCAGAATATCCCGACGAAAGTCGGCGATCAGATCGGGGCCGCGCCCAAATCGGGCCGCCCCCGTTGGACAGAATTGGCAGAGCTTTTCATCGCCAAAAAGCTGACCGACAAAGCCGCCCTTGGCATCCTTGCCAAGATGGCCCCCGAAATGCCCTCGGATGATCGGCTGGAAACGCTGATCAAAGAGGCCACCAAACGTGTGCCCCGGCCCAATTCAGGCTTGGCCGAGGTCACGCCGATCGACGGAGTAACCATCAAATCCAGCCGCGGCGCTGTTTCGATGTCGGTTAAGAAAACCGGTACGAACGCTGCGTTTGCGAATTGGTTGGACAACAATCTCACTGAGATCATCAAGAAATCCTATGCCGAGTTTACAGCTGTAAACTCGTCGGATGACACCTGAGGACGAGCAGAAAGGAGGAAGGCAGTAATAAGAAACCCCCGAAACCAAGGTTCCGAGGGCTGCTGCGCAAAGCGCAATTCTTAGATTAGCACCTAGAATCTAGCAGTCCCCGAATCGCCATACAAGTCAAAACGCTCTTGAGCGAACGGGATTTCTTTGTCTGCTGACAAAATAATGGGAAAAATTGATACGATCCCACTTGGGATGACTGAGGTCACACGGGCTCAGAACGGTGAAGCTATGCGCACACCCTGCCCCAACACCGGCTGGCGCAAGGCATCCTTGGCTGTGCGCGAATCTGACACTTACGCTGATGCCGGTGAACACATGGACGTGCCCAAGCAACGCGCGATGTTGGCGGTGAAACGTGTGGGCGTTCAGATCGGGCTGAAAGCCAGTGATGTGATGCTACTGGACACGCTCGCCGCGTTTTCCCAGCCGCAGGATTGGACGCACGGGCAAAGGGCCATCGTGTGGCCCTCGAACGCGCTTTTGATGGAGCACACCGGTTTTTCCCTGTCCGCGCTGAAACGCCATGTGAACCGGCTGGCGGCGGCTGGAGTCATTGCCTTCAAAGACAGCCCGAACGGCAAACGTTGGGGGCATCGTGATGCCCGTGGCGAGATTGTCGAAGCTTATGGGTTCGATCTGTCGCCACTCGCTGCACGGACAGCAGAGTTCGAAGCGCTGCACGAAGACCTGCAGCAAGAGCGCGCCGAATACCAAACGCTGAAACGCCACATCACCATCACGCGCCGTTTGATCCGTGCACGTCTGGAAGCCGCCGTTCAAGAAAGGATCAAAGGGCCTTGGGCGGATTTGTCAGCGGCCTTCGATGAACTGCTAACACATTTGCCAACGCGTAAAACAAACACCGAAAAATTGCGTCGGATTGCTGGGCTATTCGACCAGCTTAAATCGCGGATTGAACGTCTTTTTGACACGGAAATGGATACCAAGACGTCCAAAAATGAACCCCACTTACAAACTACAAATAAACTTGAATCTGTAAAAAGTAATGTTGGGGATTCCTGCGACACTAAAGAAACGACAGCCCAGAAACCAAACGACGGAAACTGCAAAGAAGCCGCAAAAATCGATCTCGCGACCATTGCGCAAGCCTGTCCTGATTTCACGTCGTGGGCCAAAAACCTTGGCCTGTCTCTGAGGGATTGGGCGGATCTGCATAGAATGGCAGG
Source organism: Thalassococcus halodurans (assembly GCF_900108225.1). GTDB lineage: Bacteria > Pseudomonadota > Alphaproteobacteria > Rhodobacterales > Rhodobacteraceae > Thalassococcus > Thalassococcus halodurans. The sequence goes on along the minus strand of NZ_FNUZ01000008.1, from coordinate 68,494 downwards.
GCAGCTGGCCCCGATGATCGGCATTCCACAGAAATCCTGGGACACAGCCCAAGCCTATATGGGACCACAGGCGGCGGCGATTGCAGTGGCTTTGGTCTTTGAAAAGCACACGTCCGGCGAGGTGAAGTCACCGGCAGGATATCTGCGCGGGATGATTGCGAAAAGCAGGGTAGGGGAGTTGCATCTGGAACGAAGCTGTTACGGGCGCCTCAAGGCCTTAGCCGCGTGATTATAGCGGCTGAGTGATAGGGCAGGGGGCTGACAACCGGAACCGATCCGTAGGGTCTGCGTTGGTTTGGCAACCAGTCAACGGAGTTTCCAATGTCCTACGCACGTTTTGCGGCCATGATTATCACCTCAACCATCGTGATGTTCGGTCTCATGTACCTGAACACCTACGCTCTGGATCATGTGACGTTTTCCGAAACGCGGACATACATGGCCTTGTTGATGGGGGCTGTGATGGCGATCATCATGTTGGCGTTCATGCTGTCTATGTATCAGAACAAGGCAGCGAATTTTGCGATCTTTGTGGGCGCTTTGGTTGTTTCTGCCGGGTCGTTGTTTCTGGTTCGGTCTCAGGTAACGGTCCAGGATGTCAGCTACATGCGTGCCATGATCCCGCACCACTCGATCGCGATCATGACATCGCGTCGGGCCGAGCTTTCGGATCCTCGTGTGCGAGAGTTAGCTGACGGTATCATCGAAGCTCAGGTGCGCGAAATCGCCGAGATGAAGGCACTGATCGCCGAGCTAGAGGCGCAGCAACAATAGAGTCCATTCCGGCTTAAATAGACTCTGGTAAATACAAAAGCGGCTCTAACATTGCCGGAATTGAGGGTTTCTGTTCCGGCTCTTGAATCCGCTGAACCATGCTATCGATCAGGCGTTGGCACAGTTTTTCCAAGGGCGTTGCGACGACCAGCGTCAGATAGCGATCCGCCAAAGCGCTGCGGCTTTCAGGGGTCAGTTCATTCACGATCAGCGCGATCTTGTTGGGTGGGCGCGCCTCGCGTACAGCGGCGATTGCACCTTCCATGCCGCCACCGGCAACATACATGCCGGCCAGATCGGGAACACGGTTCAGCAAATCCAAAGTCGCCTCATATGTCAGTTGCCGCGTCTCAAGATTGACCAACGTGTCCAGCACCTGAATTTGGGGTGCATATTCCCGCAGGTAGGTCCGAAAGCCTGTTTCTCGCATCGCTTGTCCATGCCACCGCGTGCCACCGATCATGACGCCAACGGTGCAGTCCCGTTGATGTCGCATCGCCATGACCGAAGCTGCAATCCGGCCGACCTTCATATTGTCCATCCCGAAATATCCGGCACCGGCAGAGCGTGCGAAATCGTTCAAGGCCGAGAAGACGGGAACACCCTGTTTCATCAGATCTTCGGTGACACGCGCGGTGCTGGTGTGGTTCACGGCCGTGGCGGCAATCGCGTCGCATTGTTCGGCGGCAGCGGTCATTTCCCGCACGAAATCCTCTGGCGATTGGGACGGAGAAAAGCGGATGTGCGGCGTGATCGAAACGTCGCTTCGCGCCTGACAGGCCTTTTCGATTTCCCGTGCAAAATCCTGATAAAACGACTGCCCTTGTTTGTGCAGCACAAAGCCAAGGGTCAGCTTGGGAAGATCGGCGCGGCTGTGCAGGGACAGCGTCGCAGGCACCGGATACCCCAGACGGGCAGCAGCCTGCGCCACCAGTTCTCGGGCACGGTCCGAGACATTGGGTCGTTCGTGTAATACGCGGTCCACAGTCGCGGGCCCAAGTCCACATTCGCGGGCGAGGTCGGTGATCGTCGGTTTTCTGGCCATGGCGTTGATGTGATCCCATCATAATTCCGATCATGATTGATGTGTTTTGATGTGATCGCAAGCGAGTTTTCTTCGGTTCGCGCGGTGCTTCCCATAATCTCTCGCAAACGCTTGAGGGGAGGGACCTATGGGAAAGCGCGATTATTCGATGTTGGGCCCGGATGCGGCCCGCGCAGTTGAGACCGGTCTTGCTGCGGCCGAGTGGTATCATACCGACATTTCCCGGAAAGAGATGAAGGCCTTGATGAAGCGGTCTGATGGTCCGGCCATCCGGGACACCATTATCCTGTTCACTGCCATGGTGGTTTTGGCCGCTATCGGGATCGCGCTGTGGCCGTCATGGTGGTCTGCGCCGTTCTGGCTGGCTTACGGCGTTCTTTATGCCTCTGCGATGGATTCCCGCTGGCATGAATGCAGCCACGGCACCGCCTTTAAAACGCGGCAATACAATGACTGGCTTTACCAGATCGCGAGCTTCTGCATGGTGCGGAACCCGGTGACCTGGCGGTGGAGCCATACGCGCCACCACACTGACACGATCATCGTGGGGCGTGATCCTGAAATCGCGATCATGCGTCCTGTGGAATTTGCCCGCGTCATCGCCAATTTTTTTGGTCTTCTGGATGCACCGGCAGGCTGGGCGCGTATGCTTTATAACGCATCGGGCCGCATTCATCCCGAAGAGGCCACCTATATTCCCGAGCAGGAACAGCCCAAGGTGATCCGTGTCGCGCGTGTCTGGGTGCTGATCTATGCGGCGACGATTGGCTTGGCGGTCTGGATGGGATCGATCCTGCCCTTGATGGTGATCGGCCTGCCGCGGTTCTATGGGGCGTGGCACCATGTGATGACGGGGCTGCTGCAACACGGTGGTCTGGCGGACAACGTGATCGACCACCGTCTGAACAGCCGCACGGTTTATATGAACCCGATTTCGCGCTTCATTTACTGGAACATGAACTACCATGTGGAACACCACATGTTCCCCATGGTGCCGTACCATCAGCTGCCCGCGCTGCACGAGGCGATCAAACACGATCTGCCTGCGCCGAACAGGTCGATTGCCGAGGGATTTGCCGAAATGTGGCCCGCGCTTAAGCGCCAGTTGGCGAACGAGGATTACTTCCTGAAGCGCGATCTGCCCGGCACGGCAAAAGCCTATCGCGAAGACTTTCACAGTGCTGCCTTGGGCGCCGCTGCGGAATAATCGACACACCCACGCATAACGAAGGAAACAGGACCATGCCCTGGATTGATGCCTGCGCGACAAGCGACATCGAAGAAGAAGACCTGATCCGCTTTGATCACGGCGATCGCACCTATGCGATTTATCACTCTCCTGACGGCGACTTCTTTTGCACCGACGGCAAATGCACCCACGAAGACGTGCATTTGGAAAACGGTCTGGTGATGGAGTACGAAATCGAGTGCCCTAAGCATAATGCGACATTCGATTACCGCACGGGCGAAGCCCTGCGTGCGCCGGCTTGCGTCAACCTGAACACCTACAAGGTGAAGGTTGAAGGCGACCGTGTGATGATCGAGGTCTGAGATGCGCAGCACACGACCCACCGTCGCTGATATCCGCGCGCTTAAGGGCGAGCGGACGCTGACAATGTTGTACGTAGAGACGCCAGAGGAGGCGGAAGCCGCTGCCGAGGCTGGCATCGATATGCTGTCGGTCATTGATCCCCTCTGGACCCCTGCCATGCGCGAAGCGGCGGGGGATTGCTTTGTTCAGGTGGGGCTACTCTACGGAAAGCTTGTCACCGCCGAGGACTATCTGCGCGCGGCCCATCGCGCCATGCAGGACGGGGGTGACTGCGTTTATTGCGCGTCGTCCCTGAACACGATCAAGGCGCTGGCCGACGACGGCATTCCCGTGGTCAGCCACGTTGGTCTGATCCCGTCCAAGGCAACGTGGACCGGCGGGTTCAAAGCGGTCGGCAAAACCTCTGATAGCGCGCTGCGCATCTGGCAACATGTCCGCGCACTTGAAAGGGTAGGGGCCTTCGGGGCCGAGCTTGAAGTCGTGCCGGATCGTGTGGCCGCCGAGATCAGCAAACGCACGCCTTTGATCATGCTGGGCATGGGGGCGGGCTCGGGTGCGGATGCGCAGTATCTGTTTGCCGAAGACGTGCTGGGATGCACCCGTGGGCACAAGCCCCGCCATGCGAAAACTTACCGCGACTTTGCAGCCGAATATGAACGTCTGCACAAAGAACGCGTCAGCGCCTTTGGCGAATTTCGGGCCGATGTTGAGCGCGGCGCTTACCCCGCGCCCGAACATTCCGTTGCGATCAAGGATGATGAATTCGTCTCATTCATGGCAGGTTTGAAATAGTTGCCAGACGGCGTGGCATGATCTAAGTCTTTATGACGTTTTTCCGTCATCGAGGTGATTATGGCACGCCGCCCCACAACTCAGGATGTCGCCCGCGAAGCGGGGGTCAGCGTTACTACAGTGGACCGCGCCTTGAACGGTCGTGCCAAGGTCCGCGAAGAAACCATGCGCAAAATCGCGCAGGCGGCGCATAAGGTCGGCTACCATGCGCGGGGTCTGATCGAACAGAACATCGACGCCGCTGTGCCGGAAATGACCTTCGGTTTTGTCTTCATCAAAAAGGGGCAAGAGTTCTATCAGAACTTTGCCCGCGAAGCTGAACGTGCCGTGGCGGCGCGAACCGACATACGGGGCAGGGCGGTGATCCGCTATGCCCCATCCCAAAGCCCCGAGGATTTTGCCAAGGCGCTGGAAAGCCTGTCGCACTGCGATGCGATCGCGGCCACAGCCATCAACCACCATCTGCTGGCCGAGGTCGTGTCCGATCTGAAGGCGCGCGGCGTGCCGGTGTTTTCGGTGCTTAACGATTTTGCCCAAGGCGTGCGCCGCAACTACATCGGTTTGAACAATATGAAAATCGGCCGCATCGCGGCTTGGACCATCAGCAAAACGGTGCCGCAACCCGGCAAGCTTGCGATCTTTGTGGGGGGCAACCGCTGGCACGGCCACGACCTGCGTGAGGTCGGGTTCAGATCTTATCTGCGGGAAAACGCACCGGCCTTTTCCGTGCTGGATACTCTGGTCAACCTCGAGACGCGTCAGCTGACCTACGAGGCGACGCTTGATCTGGTGCGCAGGCATCCGGACCTGAAAGGTATCTACGTGGGTGGCGGTGGCATGGAGGGCGCGATTGCCGCCCTACGAGAGGTGCACGCATCGCCCCGCGTGGCGCTGGTCGTGAATGAGGTGACCAAGGAAAGCGCGGCGGCGCTGCGCGAAGGTTATGTGCTGATGGCGATCACCACACCGCTGCGTACACTATGCGATGATCTGGTCGGCCATATGGTGCGGTCCGTCCGCGAAGGTGACGACGGGATCGCCGGACAGCATTTTCTAGAGCCTCACATCGTACTTCCTGAAATGTTATGATGACGTAAAAACGTCACAATGCATGCGCAGAAAAACGTCATTTTTGGCGGGAAATGAAGCCCGATGAATTGACGGAATCGGGCAACTAACGCAGCGTCCCCCCAACATCGTCGGTGCCAAAGCATCGATAAGGGAGGGAAAATGCATACTGCGCTGAACCAGATGACGGTCCGTCATCTAGACTTTACGACATTTCTGGATTTGGCGCGCGACCTTGGGTGCATTGGCGTCGAAGTACGCAATGATCTGGGGCGTCCATTGTTCGACGGCATCCCCGCAGAGGTCGCCGGCAAAATGGTCCGTGACCGTGGCCTGCGCATCCTTGGCATGAGCGAAGTCTACGCCTTCAACAGCTGGGATGACAACATTCGGGCCAAGGTGGAAACCATCATTGCTGCAGCCAAGGCATCGGACGCTGAAACCATCAGCCTGATCCCCCGCAACGACGGCACTCAGGTCGGCAATGGCGAACGGCAGGCCAACCTGCGCATCGCGCTGAAAGAAGTCCTTCCGATGCTGGAAGAGGCCGACATGATCGCCTTGGTCGAACCGTTAGGGTTCGGGCGGTCGTCGCTGCGATCCAAGACCGAACTTGTCGAAGTGATCGAAGCGCTGGATGCCACGGGCCGCTACAAACTGGTCCACGACACGTTCCATCACACGCTGGCAGACGGCGGGCCGATGTTCCCTGAACACACTGGCATCGTCCACATCTCGGGCGTCGTCGATCCTGCGCTGCGGGTTGACCAGATGGAGGATGAGCACCGCGTTCTGGTCGATGACCGCGACTGTCTGGGCAACATCGAACAAATCCGCGCCCTTCTGAAGGCCGGATACAAAGGGGCCATTTCGTATGAATGCTTTGCCCCCGAAATTCACGCGCTGAAAGAACCCTTTGCGGATCTGAAAGCATCTTTCGAATTCATTGCCTCAGAGCTTCAGGCGCAGCCCGCCTGAGCATGAGGAGTGATTGGCCCTTAACGACCACTTGGGGGCTTCCGGATGGGAATGGCGTGCCGGACGCCGATAATGGGAGGAAACTCATGAAAAAGACTTTGATCGCCGCGGGCTTCGCATCGCTGATGTCGACAACGGCCATGGCCGAAACGATCGGCGTATCCATGGCACTGTTCGACGACAACTTTCTGACAGTTCTGCGCAACGGTATTCAGGAACTGGCTGATGGCATGGAAGGTGTCGATGTCCAGATCGAAGACGCACAGAACGACGTTGCCAAGCAGCTTGACCAGATCAACAACTTTGCTGCCTCTGGTGTAGATGCCATCATCGTGAACCCGGTTGATACCTCAGCAACCGAAGCGATGACCAAAGCCGCCGCCGATGCCGGTGTTCCGCTGGTTTACGTCAACCGCCAGCCCATCAATGTCGACACCCTCCCCGACAATCAGGCGTTTGTTGCATCCAATGAAATCGAATCCGGCACGCTGGAAACATTCGAAGTCTGCAAGATGCTGCGCGCCATGGGCAAAGGCGGCGGCGCCAAGGCCTATGTGATGATGGGCGAGCTGTCCAACCAGGCGGCTGTTCAGCGGACCAAAGACGTCGAAGACATCCTTGGCATCGACATGTGTAACTTCATCACGGTTGTTGACCAGCAGACAGCAAACTGGTCCCGCGACGAAGCGCAGGATCTGATGACCAACTGGCTGTCCACCGGCGAAGAGTTTGACGCGGTAATCGCCAACAACGACGAAATGGCGATTGGTGCCATTCAGGCGATGAAAGCTCAGGGTCTGGATATGGCGGAAATCGTGGTCGGCGGCGTTGACGCAACACAGGACGCGCTGGCAGCGATGCAGGCGGGCGATCTGGACGTCACCGTGTTCCAGAACGCAGCAGGGCAGGGCGGTGGCGCCCTTGACGCAGCACTGCGTCTGTCCCGTGGCGAAGATGTGGATCAGAAGGTCTACATCCCCTTCGAACTGGTCACACCGGCCAACGTTGACGAATACACGTCCAAGAACTGATCCGGTTCCAGACGCAATTCGGGGGGCGGTGCTTTTGGGCTCCGCCCGCCTTCTTTCCTAGGTGAAACATCAGGAAAGCCAAAAAGAGAGGGGAAAGGATGTCCGAGACGTCCCATGGTATCGGCGGTTTGTCGTTCGACGCAAAGAAACGCGCCTGGCCGAACGAGATGAACGTATTCATCGCCTTGATTGCGATCATCGTGATCTTCGAAATTCTGGGGCAGGTGTTGCCCTATATGAAGGGTCAAAGCCTTCTGTTCGACTTCAACACCAACCGCGATGGTACCATCCTGAACATGGTCCGCCTGAAGATCATCATCCTTCAGGTGTCGATCATCGGCATCATCGCCATCGGGTCCACGCAGGTCATTATCTCGGGCGGGATCGACCTGTCTCCGGGGTCTATCGTCGGTTTGACAGCGATGGTCGCCATGAGCTTTGCGCAAACCGCTTTGGTCAATGGCAATCCGAACCCCAAAGCGATCTTTGGTGAAGCATGGATGGACCTGCCGGTTATCGTTCCGATTGTTGTCGCCATAGCCGTCGGCACATTTGCCGGATTGGTGAACGGGCTTTTGGTGGCCTACACCCGCATTCCGCCGTTCATCGCCACTTTGGGCATGATGGTTGCGGCACGTGGTGCGGCCAAGTGGTGGTCCAAGGGTCAGCCGATTTCTTTCCCGACCGAACCCTTCGGCGCGATTGGTAACGGCATGTCCGGTTGGTCGCCTGTGGTGATCTTTATCGGTCTGGCGATCCTGTTCCACTTCATCCTGAAATACACCGTCTACGGCAAACACACCTATGCCATCGGATCGAACGAAGACGCGGCGCGGATGTCGGGGATCAAGGTCGACCGTCACAAGGTACTGGTCTACACCATTGCCGGTATTCTGGCGGGTCTGTCCGCGCTGGTGCTGGCGTCGAAAAACCTGACCGCTCAGGCGGGAATGGGCGTGATGTACGAACTGGACGCGATTGCCATGACAGTTATCGGCGGCGTCAGCCTTGCCGGTGGTCGCGGGTCGATCGTGGGCACGGTTCTGGGTGCGCTGATCTTTGGCGTCATTATCTCGGGTTTCACCTATCTGCGCCTCGACGCCTACTATCAGGAAATGGTCAAAGGCATCATCATCGTCGCCGCCGTGGTACTGGACCAATGGCGCCGTCAACGCGCAGCAGCGCGGGCATAAGGAGCGATCTTCATGACAAACGATATCATTCTGGAAACCCGCAATCTGACCAAACACTACGGTGGCGTGCATGCCTTGCAGGGGGCAAACTTTACCCTGCGCAAAGGCGAACACGTGGCGATCATGGGGGACAACGGTGCAGGCAAATCCACCTTTGTCCGCCAGATCACCGGGGTTGAACAACGCACACGGGGCGACGTGATCTTTGACGGCAAGCCGGTGTTTTTCGAAAACCCGATGGACGCGCGCAATGCAGGGATTGAAACGGTGTTCCAGACCTTGGCTTTGGCCGATCAGCTGGACGTTCCCGACAACCTGTTTCTGGGGCGCGAACTGGTTAAGTTCAAATTCGGGCCGTTTTCGATCCTTGACTACAAGGCGATGCGCGAACGCACGATGGGGGCGCTGGAAAAAACGGGCGTTAAAATCCCGAACATTCGCGGCACCATCGAACGGATGTCAGGCGGTCAGCGCCAGTGTGTGGCGATTGCCCGCACAGCAACGTTCCACAGCAAACTGACCATCATGGACGAACCCACGGCGGCGCTTGGGGTGCAGGAAACGGCGCAGGTCGAAAACATCATCCGCACGCTGAAAGAAGCCGGCGAGCCACTGATCCTGATCTCGCACAACATGCGTCAGGTGATGGATCTGTGTGACCGGATCGTGGTGTTCCGCCGTGGCCGTATCTGCGCCAACCTTGATATCAAGAACAACGATATCACGGGCGAAGACGTGGTGGCCTACATCACAGGTGCCAAAACACAGCCCGAATATGCGGACGCCGCATAAGGTCCGCCTCAGGCTGACCACCCACAAACAACTTTTGCAACATCGTCGCAGGGTCACACCCTGCGGCGCACAGGCGGGCTTTGCCCGTCTAAACGACCTATGAGGTAAAACATGACAGTCAGATTTGGTGTTCTAGGGGCAGGGCGGATCGGTCAGGTCCACGCCAAGGCCATCACCACCGTTCCGGGCGCCGCTCTGGTTGCCGTCGCCGACGCGATCGAGGCCGCCGCACAAAAGCTGAGCGATGCCTACGGCTGCGATATCCGCAGCATCGATGATATCCGGACCGCCGATGATATCGACGCAGTGATCATCTGTACGCCCACCGACACCCACGCCGACCTGATCGAGGATTTCGTTCGCGCCGGTAAGGCCGTGTTCTGTGAAAAGCCGGTCGATTTGGACGTGGCCCGCGCCCGTCAGGTGATCGACACGGTCAAGGCGGAAAACGGGACGCTGATGGTGGGCTTCCAGCGTCGGTTTGACCCTGACTTTACCGCGCTGAAAGCGGCGATTGATGATGGCCGCATCGGTGATGTCGAGATGGTTACCCTGACATCCCGCGACCCGGGTGCGCCGCCGCCTGCCTACATCCAAAGCTCGGGCGGGATTTTCCGCGATATGACGATCCACGATTTCGACGTGGCCCGTTGGCTTTTGGGTGAGGAGGTTGAAACCGTCATGGCGCAGGCCTCGGTTCTGACTGACCCCGAGATTGAAAAGCTGGGCGACTATGACAGCGTGAACGTCATCCTGCGCACAGCGTCCGGCAAGCAGTGCACCATCACCAACACCCGCCGCGCCACCTATGGCTATGACCAGAGGATCGAGGTGCATGGATCCAAGGGCTCGGTATCGGCGATGAACCACCGCGAGGCCAACATCGAGCTGGCCAATGGAGACGGCTATACCAAACCGCCGCTGCTGAACTTCTTCATGAGCCGCTACACCGCTGCCTACGCGAACGAAATCGCGGCCTTTGTGGACGCGGTGGAAAACGGTCGCCCGACGCCGACCACCGGCCTTGATGGTCTACGGGCGCTGGAGCTGGCGGATGCGGCGCTTCAGTCTGCAAAAACCGGTCAGGCGGTCACTCTGGCCTGATCCGGCAGATAAATACACGCCGGGCGGTGGATCATTGCCCGGCAAGTGCCTATTGTTGCCAAAGGTTCCCATAACACCCGAGATGAAGCCAATGCGAAACGCCTTCGACGTAAAGCATCCATTTTTCAGGCCATTGTGGCGCAGGATCGTCGTTGTAACCGGTTGCATTGCGTGGGCATTGGTAGAACTACTCAGCACGGGATCACCTTTTTGGGCGATCCTTTTCGGGGCTGCCGGACTGTGGTGCGCCTATCAGTTTTTCGTCGTGTTCGACCCCGCTGACTATGCGGATGATACAGGCGAAACAGACCCGAAATAACGTCTGAAGTCTAAGGAAAGACACTGTGACACGTTACGTCATTATTGGCGCTGGCGAAGCCGGCGCCCGTGCTGCGCTTGACCTAAAGGACAAGGGACAAGTGACCCTGATCGGGGCAGAGCCGCATCTGCCCTACGAACGCCCGCCTATGTCCAAGCCAGAGGGTGAGGACGTCGTTCTGAAACCGATCTGCGCGGCCTCTGCGATGGATCATGTGACATATCTTCAGGGCGTGTCGGCCACGGCCATCGACCGTCAGGACAACGTGGTGCGTCTGTCTGACGGGACGGATGTTGCCTACGACAAACTGCTGCTGGCCACTGGATCGACGCCGCGCGCGCTGCCCTGCGAAGGCGGTAAACACGCGCTGCCGATGCGCACGTTCGAAGACGCCAAGACGATCTTTGACCGCGCGGCTTCCGCCAATCGTGTCGTCGTCATCGGTGCGGGGCTGATCGGCCTCGAACTCGCCGCTGTGCTGCGCACCAAAGGTGTGGAAGTGACTGTGCTAGAGGCTGGCCCGCGTGCCTTGGGTCGCGCGTTGTCGCCTGCCTTGGCAGACCATATCGTTGCGCGTCATCAGGCCGAAGGTGTCGACCTGCGCTTTGACGTGCGCATTTCGCACCTGACCGAAAATGCCGTTCATCTGACGGATGGCGTCGCGATTGAAGCTGGGGTCATTGTTGCCGCAATCGGCGTGATCCCGAACACACAACTGGCCGAAGATGCGGGTCTGACCTGTGCCAATGGCATCGTTGTCGGTCCTGACCTGCAGACAAAAGACCCGTCGATTTTTGCGGCAGGCGACTGTGCATCGCTGGACCATCCCGAGTTTGGGCAAACACGGTTCGAGGCATGGCGCGTTGCCGTCGAAATGGGCGCGGCTGCGGCCAAGGCGATGGCGGGCGAAGATGTGACCTTTGCCCCGACGCCATGGTTCTGGTCGGATCAATACGATCTGGGTCTGCAAATGGCAGGCTTTCATAATCCGCAAAACCGCTGCGTGACGCGGCAGGCGGGCGATGCCTATCTGGAATTTGAACTGGACGCCAAAGGCCGCCTTGTTGCCGCCGCCGGCATCGCGACAGGCAACACCATTGCCAAAGACATCAAGCTGGCGGAACGCATGATCAATGCGCGCCAGTGCCCCGATCCCGACCGGCTGGCCGACCCCGCCGATCCCCTGAAAAAACTGATGCGCGACGCGGTTGCGCTGTAACCTGAGGACCCACCTGTGACCAAATACGTTCTGACCGTCACCTGTAATTCCACCCGCGGGATCGTTGCAGCGATCTCGGGCTTTCTGACCGATCACGGCTGCAACATCACCGATAGCGCCCAGTTCGACGACCCAGAAACGGGCAAGTTCTTTATGCGCGTCAGTTTCGTATCCGAAGAGGGCGCGACGCTGGATGCGCTTCAGGCCGATTTCACGCCTGTCGCTTCGCCTTTCGGCATGGACTATGCGTTCCACGACGAAGCGGTGAAGATGAAGGTCGTGATCATGGTGTCGCGCTTTGGCCACTGCCTGAACGATCTGCTGTATCGCTGGCGCATTGGTGCCCTGCCGATTGATATCGTTGCGGTCATCTCGAACCACACCGAATATCAGAAGGTCGTCGAAAACCACGATCTGCCGTTCCACCACATCCCCGTGACCAAGGAAAACAAACCTGTGGCCGAGGGCGAGATCATGGACGTGGTGCGCGACACCGGTGCCGAACTGATCGTGCTGGCGCGGTACATGCAGATCCTGTCGGATGAGATGTGCCAGAAGATGTCGGGCCGGATCATCAACATCCACCATTCCTTCTTGCCGTCGTTCAAGGGCGCGAACCCCTACAAGCAGGCGTTCCAGCGTGGTGTGAAACTGATCGGTGCGACAGCGCATTACGTGACCGCCGATCTGGACGAAGGCCCGATCATCGAACAGGACATCGTGCGCATCACCCACGCGCAAAGCGCGGCGGATTACGTGTCGCTGGGCCGTGATGTCGAAGCACAGGTATTCGCCCGCGCAATCCACGCGCACATCCACCACCGGGTATTCCAGAACGGGAACAAGACCATCGTCTTCCCGGCCAGCCCCGGTGGCTTTGCGTCCGAGCGTATGGGCTAACGATTTGCCCCCGGCCTCCACATCGGACGCCGGGGGTTTTCTTATAAACCGGCCAGAGTGACGGTGATTTCCGTGTCACTGATCCGGTCGATGCTCGGCTGTTGATCCATCGGGAAATCCGCTGGGTTCAGCCAAGGTTGCACGAACCAGTCATGTGAAATCGCGTCATAGCCGATAGCGAACTGAACGGGCGTTTCCGTGGTCAGGTTTGCATCCGTGCTGGCCGCGATGATGATCTGGCCACCACCGGCCGCCATCGTCTCTCGGTCCGGCACACTTGCGTTGATCTGATCCCAAACCTGCGTGGTTGTGCCGTCTTTCAGAATGGCAGTTTGCAGGACGTCGTTCGCGAAGTGGTTGGCTTCGGTATCAGAGACTGTTCCGTCCTGATCGCGATCAATCATGTCGAAGATATCCGCGCCCGACACGTAGGACGGCACGATAGTGATCGCCATATCCACATGATCCGGCGCGACGGTCAGCGCCACTTGTTGGTCGACATCCTTATGGGGATGGGCGGCCAGTGGGGCAGCGGCCAAGGCGGCGATGGTGGTCAGGATAACGATGCGTTTCATTGGCCCGCCAACCATGCTGCGCCGTAGTCATTGGTCGGATCGCGATACATGTTGTGCGCGTGGTCCGTCGGGTCGCCATCAAGGTCCTGCGGCGCGTATTCCAGAATAAGGTTGGGACCCGTGATCCGGAAATAGGCCGCGCCCATCGGTGCCTCGGGGCCCCACCAACCAAAGTACGTGTCGTCCAGCGCCGCGCGGATCGGCGCCATGTTGGCGGCAAAATCATCGTCATTGATAAAGCCCAATCGTGCCGCGATCACATCCAGCAACAGCGCCTGCTGCGCGTCGGACAGATCGCTGCCCTTGATGCCTTCATTGGCTGGAACCACGCCGTTTTCACCCGGGCCAGTCAAAAGCTGGATCGCTTTGCTGCCGCGAATGGCGGTGGTCAGCTGGTCGTCGCTCAGGCTGTCCATCAAGGTCGCCGCTGCGGTCAGTTCCTTTTCGGTGATGAACACCTGATCGCCGTCATAGTCGATCTTCAAAGGCTCACCCCCCGTCAGCATGGGCGAGAACGCGGCATCGTCGCCATAGAACGTCACGTTGATCGCCAGATGGTGCCCACCGAATTGCAGCATCCACGGCTGGGTTTCAGACGGGGTGCCGACAAAGGACAGAAAATAATATTCGTCACCAAACAACGCCCGCCCGCTTGTTCCGCGATCCAGCGTTTCTTCAGCGGCAAGCTGGTACTTGATGTTGTTGTAACCGTCCGCGCTCATGACCTCGGCCAACAGGGCGTCCATCGCGGCGTTCTGATCATCGGTCAGATTGCCCCGCATGACACCGCCCCGCTGTACGGGACCGGTGGGAAAATTCGACCAGTTGGCACGCTGTGTGTTGTCGGTCAGATCGTAAACGGTCAGGGCGCGTTCTTCGTCGCTTAGCGTGGCTAGAAACGCATTTGCAGCGGCGACGATGGCCTGTGTCTTGGCATCGGTTGCCGCGTCTTCAAAGCTGTCGCTGACGGCAATGTCGACGGCGGGTGTTTGCAGGCTGCCTTGGGCAAACCCCATCGAGCCAAGCGCGTTGTAGCCTGCAGTGGCGGCACCCAAAACAGCAAGGGCGGTGCCCCCCAAAACAGTGCGGTTCATATCAGTGGTCCTTTAGTGAAATCTAGGTGATCGGGGCGGCCTGTGTGGCCGTCCCCGTGCCGATGGTTTGGTCGCTGTGCGCCGTGACCAAGGCCAGGGCGATCAATGTCAGCATGACCGCGCCAAATCCGGCTGGTATCAGCGTGCTTTCCGTCATCGGTCCGCTGGTTATGCAGGTTGCGCTTCTGCGGTGGCGTCCGTGTCGACCGGCTGCTCTTCTGTGTCGCGGCTCTGGCTCCAGACGCGGGCGGCGACACCGCCGGTGACCAGCGCGGCCAGACCGATAGACAGGCCAAGGATGGTCAGGCCGAACAGCGCGATGACAGGCGTCAGGACCAGCGCCACCAAAGCGCCGCCGACCAGTTTCAGGGTGTCTTGGAAATTCTTCATTTTACGTGCCTTTCGCATCAAGTGATGAGACACATGTGAGCCGCCGGATTTACGCCTGCTTGGCGCTAAACTTACACTTTTGTCAGTTTGGGATTGTGCGTTATTTCGCAGGCCAGACCATGCGCACGAACAGGCCATGATCGCCAGTATCAGGCTCTGATAAACGCAATTCGGCCTTGTGGCGCTGCGCAATCGTCCGCGCCAGCGCAAGGCCAAGACCCGCGCCTTCGGTACTGCGGCTGCGATCCAGCCGGTACATCGGTTTCACCACGTTATCGCGCTGGTCTTCGGGAACGCCGGGGCCAGTGTCGGCCAGCCCGAAAACTCCCTTTCGCACGACGATTGTCAGCGCCGTTCCCTTGGGCGTATGGCGCAGGGCGTTCTGGATCAGGTTGGTCAGGAACTGGCCCAGCAGCACCGGATCACCGTTTAGCGTCGCGTCCGAGATGTCGGTCGTCAGGCTACGACCGCTGTCTTCAATCACAGGGCCATAGGTTTCTGCAATGTCATTGGCCAAGGCGGCCAGATCGACAGGTTCAAACCGCCGCTCCAACGCGCCGCTTTCCAGTTTGGACAGGCGCAGGAAGGCATCAAAAATGGCGATGGCCTTGTCCACCTCTTCCAGCGCCGCGCCGATTTCCTCTTCACGGTCGCCGTCTGACATCAACGCGCTTTCCAGACGTATGCGCAGACGGGTGAGGGGGGTTTTCAGATCATGCGCGATGCTGGCCGAAAAACCCTTTGCCTGATCCAGCGCGGCGGCAATCCGGCCGATAGCGTCGTTAACCTGATGGCCAAGCTGATCAAGGTCATCGCGGTCCTGATCCTGTGCAACGCGCGCGGACAGATCGCCACTGGCGGCGCGGTCTAGAACGGCGGTGACCCTGGATAACCGCAACTGCGTGCGCCACCCCAGAAACAGACCGACCGCCAAAGCCACCAAAAGCGTGATCCAGCCGATGCTGACCAGCGCTTCCATCAGGACGTCATCAAAGATCGACAGCTCGCCCACGTTCTGACCGACGATCAGCCAGCCATCCCCCGCAGGGCCTCCCAGAAACAGCCAGGGTTCGTCCGGGTATCTACCGCGAAACAGGCGGTCCGGTGCCAGATCATCATCCAGAAAGGTGCCGCGCCTGCCAAAAAGCGGAGAGTCCTTTTCATCGGGGGCCAGATAGATCACCTGTTCCAGCCCGACGTATTGCGGTGCGTTGGTGTCGAATGTGCCGTTGGCGATGTCGGCACGGATCATTTCGAACCGTGCTTCCAGCCGGTTGTCGACACGCCGGTCAATGGCGTCGCGCATTTCGAAAACGGCATAAACAGCAGAGCCGATGACCGCGATCCAGAACAGCGCTGTCAGCAACAGCGCCTGCCGCAACGCCGACATACGCCACAGCCGTTTGGGTAGGCTAAGAAGCGTCGACAACATAGCCGGCCCCGCGAATGGTGCGGATGAACGTATCGCCAAAGGGTTTTTCGATCTTCGACCGCAGGCGGCTCATGTGCGTTTCAACGACGCTGGTGGTCGGGTCAAAGTTCATATCCCAGACCTTTTCCAACAGCATGTTGCGGGTCTGGATACGGCCCTTGGCCCGCATCAGCGCCTCAAGCAGGCGGAATTCCTTGCCGTTCAGTTCAATGGGCTGGCCACGACGGGTGCAGGTCTGTTTCAGCAGATCCAGCGTCACATCGCCGACCGTCAGCTTGGTCACCTCCGGCGTCGCGCTGGGGGTCGCACGGCGGCCAAGGGCGGCAACGCGTGCCTCAAGTTCAGTCATGGCAAAGGGTTTCGATAGGTAATCATCCGCGCCCGATTGCAGCCCTTCAACGCGATCATCGATATCGGAAAGCGCCGTCAGGAAAATCACGGGCGTGGTGTTCTGCGCGGCGCGGATGGCTTTCAGAACGGACAGGCCATCAAGTTCGGGCACCATGCGATCAAGGATCAACACATCAAAGTCGCGCGTCGTGGCTGCGACCAGCGCGTCTTTGCCATTGGTGACCAAATCCACCGTATGGCCCGCGCGGGTCAATCCGTCGCGCACCCATTCCCCGATGTCCTTGTCGTCTTCCAGCACCAAAAGCTTCATGGGGTTATCCTATCGACCTCACTGCCATTTTGACCAGCAGGGTTCTGCCGCCAGACCGTTAGATATGCGCCGAAACCCGTCACCCGGTTTCCCGTAGCTTAAATCTTTGTAAGGTTGGCTGAGTTGCTAGGCTATGAAATCGGTCTTCATTAAGTCATCGCTTGCGGTCGCCAGAGCTCTTAGCAACCGCGTTGTTCTAATGCTCTCAATTTACCCAAGTGTATCAAAATGATCGCATCTGCTGTCCGGCATGTGTTTTTGGGTCTTCAAATGACCTCTTGGTTGTGCGATTTGTGTCAGGACTAAGAAATTTGATCGTTTTAATTCAGGCGTTTTGCCAGTTTGAGGTTCACATGCTTAGATACGTGACCGCTGCAGTAATTACTTTGACCCTAACGGGTTGCGAAGCCGTGCCGATCGGAGAGTTTTCTGCGTTCTCCAACAGTGCAGCGTCGGCTAGCGACACTTCCAATCGTGAATATTACAAAAGCGATGACCCGATTATCGTAGGTCAGCTTCTGTTCAAGGACCAAGCCTATGGCCGGTCCTACAACAAGTTCAAAGCCGCGCTGAACGCGACACCGGAAGATCCGGTTGCGCTTCTGGGGTTTGCTGCGTCTGCAGACATGCTTGGTCGCTTTGACCAGTCGAACCCGGCCTACGCCAAGCTGCGCCGGATTATCGGAAACCGGATCGAGTATCACAACAACCGCGGTTATTCGCTGTTGCTTCAGGGTGATCTGATCGGTGCGCGTTCGCATTTCCTGAAAGCGTATGAAATCGATCCGTCGAACGAATGGGCAGCTAACAACCTCGAGTTGCTGCGTAACTCGGTCAACTATCCGCGTCGTGCGTCCGGCGATCTGAAATCTTTGTGATCTGCCGCCCGTGCTGAATAGTCTTTCCGCGCTGGTTATCATCAGCGTTGTCGCTGTTTTGGTATGGGTTGTGCGGATCGATTACAGATCGCTTCGGATTCCCAATAAGATGGTTTTGCTGCTTTTGGCGCAATACTTTGTCTGGGCATCTCTGACGGGTTTTGCGACCATCATCGGCGATTTGGTCGCAGGAACCGTTCTCTTTCTTATAGCTCTTATTTCATGGCTTTTCAGAATGATGGGGGCTGGGGACGTCAAGCTTTATGTCGCTTTGGGGATGTTCATTGGATTTGATCACTTGTCTCTTTATGTCGTTCTTCTGTTTTTGATTTCGGTGGTTTTTGTTGTACTTATTCGACTGAGCAAGTTTGTTAACTTGGGTCCTCGTATGAATGAGATCAGGACAAGCGGGAAAGCCCCTTATGCGGTTCCTATGTGCTTTGCGGCTATTCCGGCGATCCTTGTTCGGACTTTTGCCTAAGCTTGCAATTTAACATGACCTATGGGACGATTTTGCAGGGTTGACTAAATTTTACACCCTTCGATTTGTTAAACTTTGATTTGAGGTGGTGGGATGAAACGCTTGTTTCGCTCGGAAAAAGGTTACGTTCTGGTTTTTTCCCTACTGGTGTTGCCAGTGTTCGTGGGCTTCGGGCTTTTGATTATCGATGCTGGTCGCGGGAACAACGCGCATGGCGATCTTCAAGCCGCTGTAGACTCAGTTGCACTTGCTGGTGCGCGGGAACTTGATGGGGGATACAATGCCATCGCCCGTGCCAAAGTTGCGATGGGCCGGGTCGAGAATACTGTAGGGATGTTGTCGCCTAGTGGCGGAAACGCCGACCGGCTGATCTACCAAGATGCAACAGGCAATGAATACAAGGTTATCTTCCTGACAGAAATTCCGGACAGCGACTCCACTCTGATCGATACTGAGTGGGTGACCGCCAATCAAACGACAGATGATGCTGACGCGCAGTATGTTTATGTGCGCGGTCAGTCCCGTGATCTTCTAACGACCTTCTTCAATCCGGTGAACTACCTAAGGGAGTCGGTGCCCATTGCTGCTGTTGCGGTTGCCAAAAGCGTGGCGGCAGCCTGCGATATCACTCCGCTCTATATCTGTAATCCGTTCGAATATGACGCCAGCGGCAACTATGTCGGCGACCAGCTCCAGCAAGAATTCAACGCAGGCAGCCTGCATGGTCGCATGATCCGCCTTCATCCGCCGGGCAACGAGACCGAGGCTCCTGGCAACTTCGGGTTCCTGAGGGTTGATAAGCCAGGCACGAAAGAGTTGAACGATTATTTTGCCGGTGCTCGGACCGCGGCATGCTATTCGTCCGAGCGTGTGCAAACCCAGACGGGCGCTGCGACGTCGCTGCAAGCTGGGATTAACACGCGCTTTGATATTTATGAAGGCAACTACGCGAACTCCTCTGATTTTGAGCCGCTGCCGGCGGAGAATGTTCGCAAGGGGGCAATTCCGAAAGCTCCCGGCAACGGCAACGGCAACGGCGCGATCGATCATTGCGTCAAAACCGTCGCACCAACTGGAAATGCACCCCACGTAAGTTTGGGGGATGACCATGTGTATGACATTGCGACCGGCACGTGGAACTATAATGGAGAAGATGACTTCGCCTACGGCTTCCCTGATAACACCACAATGTCGACCCCAGTGCGTGGTGGATTGGGCGCGTCGATTGGAGGGAGTTCGGATTGGGATATTAACCGGTATTTCCAAGTCAACTACGGCGCGGATACATCTGAAGAATCCCCACCGGCCGGTACCGCGCATCCTCGAAATGTCACCACCTCGTTCCCTGGCCTGACACCGTCACGGTACGATGTATATCGTGCGGAGATTGAGAATAACTGGCATCTTTTGCAAGCTCCGGGTGGGACCGACGCAGATGGTAATCCGGTTCTGGGTGAATATGGTTCGGCTCAGTGTGGCGAAGAGATGGGCCGCACTGCACTCCCAACAACTGGTGAGAATCCCAATCCAGACCGTCGCATCATTATGGGCGCTGTAATTGACTGCGGCGAGCAGGAGTCAGAAGGGGGCGGTACGAACTCATATACGGTGAATTCCTATGTGTCGATGTTCCTGACGCGTCCGGTTTTCCCGTATCGGTCTGGCGGCGATTTGACGATTGATGTCGAGATTGTCGATGTCACCGGACCCGGCGGGAACGGCACGTTGGATGAGTTTATTCGCGCCGAAGCGATTCTGGTTCGATAATAACATCATTAAATCAGTATGTTTGCCTGCGAATCGCATGCCGAATCGCGGCAAAAGCTGGGCAGGCATACAACCCGAAGTTTAATTGATTTTTTTGGAAAATTCTTAAGGCGTGTGTTGTGATTGGATAATATCCGTTTTTTCAAATGATTGTGCTCAAAAAGCTTACGAATTGGTAAAAAAATCTAAGATGATTTTGACTCGTGGTATCTTTGTGGCAAAAGTATGAACCGTTAGATCACTGAATATATCTTAAGTTTTTGACCAATTAAAAAAGCTGCCGGATTTCAGTGTGAGTTTTTGACAAGCATTTGGAGCTTAAAATGTACAAGATCGCACTAAACTATATTTTCAATGTCAAGCGTCGCCTCGTCCGCGAAGAAGATGGTCTGGCTTTGACCGAATACCTGATCCTCTTGGCCCTCTTGACTGGTGCAGTCGTTGGATCTGTCCTTGCTTTCGGTGACACATTGGACGCGGGTTGGAGTACATGGTCCACTTGGCTGGAAGGCCTGCCTGAGCCGGATCCGATCGTGGACGGTGGCGGCACCACTGATGGTGGCACCACTGATGGTGGTACCACTGATGGCGGCACCACTGATGGCGGCACAACCGATGGCGGCACCACTGCTGGGTAACTCCAAGCCGTTGGATCGAATGGCTTGATAAAAAAGCTACAAATGATCCAACCTTATCGGTTGGGTCATTTTTTTTGCATTTGGAATATGTTAACTAACTATGGACACGCGCAGAACATACGTTTGCCAGATTTCCAGAGGCGGCGGGGTTGGGTCCAAATTCGGGCCTTTGTGTCACTAAATGTTTGAATTTGAAGGAATGTTATAATGCGATTTTCGACGATTCTCAGTTTGTTGATCGCACTTCTACTTGCTGGTGCGGCGGTAATTGGGACGCGCACTTACCTGTCGTCCGAGCGTCAGGACCTATTGGCGTCTTTCCAGCAACAGGCGGCCGAGCAGGCTGCCGCGGCAGCTGCGGCTGCTGCAGAAGCGGCGGCGAAGGCTGAACAGGAACCTAAAGAGACAATTGTTGTTGCGGCAGAAGCGATCCAGTTCGGTGAATTGATTTCGAAATCCACCGTCCGTGAAATCGAGTGGTCCGCTTCGGTTCGTCCCGAAGGGAGTTACCGCACAATCGAAGACCTTGTCGTTGGAGAAGGCGAGCAAGAGGCGCGCTATGCCCTGACGACGGTCGCGGTCGGCGAGCCGATTTTGAAAACCAAGGTGACCGAACCCGGTCAGCGGGCGAAACTTTCGACGGCCCTGATGCCGGGCATGAAAGCGGTTTCTATCCGTGTGAACGATGTTTTGGGTGTGGCCGGTTTCGTTTTGCCTGGCGACCGTGTGGACGTCATGCTGACGCGCAGCAATGTGGTCGACGTTTTGCTTCAGGGCGTCAAAGTCCTTGCGATCGACCAAATCGCCGATCAACGTCAGGATAATCCCAGTGTTGTGCGTACGGTGACATTCGAAGTGAGCACTCTGGAGGCACAGAAGCTGGTTCTTGGTGGAACCGTCGGTACATTGTCTTTGGCCCTTCGTAACGTTGCCTCGACCGATATCGAACCCAACGAACGCGTCACGATTAACGATCTGAACGAACTGGACGTGGCCGAAGATATTCTTAAGGCGAACGCGGCCAAGCAAGCCGCCGAACCGGACCCCACGCTGACGCGTATTGAAGGCATCGAACAAATGGTGCGTGAACTTTCCACCGGTGTTTCCGAAAAGCTGGAAGGCGTCGAAGCCAAGCTGGAACAAGAACCGGTCATTCAGGAAGTCGTGGTCGAAAAGATCGTCCAAGTGGCACCGCCAGTTCCTGTTCGTAGCACTGTCGGTGTGATCCGGAACGGCCAGAGAAATGAATACAAAGTTGATAAATCTGAAGAAGACGGAGGGGCCGAAGAAGCCTCTTTGGACCAAGAAATTGAAGTTCAAGTAAGCCAGTAGGCATTTGAAATAGGTGGAACAATGATAAAAACACAAGGGGCAGAGGCAGCATTGGTTCCCGGTGTGCCCATCATCAGGCAAAATCTATGGACAGCGCTTTGTCTGGCCTTCTTTGCACTTTTCACGACAACCTTGGTGCACGCGCAAGAGCGTAGCATCATTGTTGATGATGGGATCGTGTCGAAGATCCAGATGAACCCGCGCACGACAATTACTGTCATCACAAACCAGCCGTTTGCGGACATTCTGATCGGGAATACAGACCTGATCGACGTGTTCCCGCTGACGGACACGTCGCTTTATATTCAGGCCAAAGGTACGGGTCTGACAAACGTGACTTTGTACAACATAGACAAGCGCTTGATCGAAGTTATTGATGTACGGGTACGCAGCGATTTCTCGGAACTGGAAGGCACTCTGCGTCGCGCGGTTCCTAGCGCGAATGTGTCGGTAACCAACGTCAATGACCGCATCCGCCTGTCTGGTTCGGTCAAAGACAACAAAGACCTGCAAACAGTTCTTGAGATCGCGCAGAAGTTCTCGGCCGAGCCGGTGATCAACTCTGTGCGCGTCGAGTCACCTCAGCAGGTTGAACTGGATGTTCGCATTCTGGAAGTCGAACGCAATTCGGGCCGGGCCCTTGGTGTCGGTTTGGCTGGCTCTGATGGCGAAGGTTTTGTGTTTGAGACGGGCCGTGGTGGATCGTCTAGCACTGGATTGCCATTTGGGTCGTTCATCGGTGAATTGCTGACAGTCGGCGGCGTCGAAATCGATTTCATTATCAACGCGTTGGAAGACAAAGGTCTGGCGCGTCGTCTGGCGAACCCGAAGTTGGTCACAACCAGCGGGGTTGAAGCGAACTTCGTCGTCGGTGGTGAGGTTCCGATCGGACGCACTGTGATCGCCGACAACGGCTCTGCGGCCAGTGAAACAGCCTATCGTGAATACGGTGTGAAACTTAATTTCGTGCCCACCGTTCTGGACGATGGTCTGATCCGCCTGCGGGTCACGCCGGAAGTCTCGGACGTGGACTTCTCGAACACCGTCAACGGCAATCCGTCCTTCTTTACTCGCCGCGCAGATACAACTGTGTCGCTGCGGGATGGGCAAAGCTTCTCGATCGCGGGCCTTTTGCAGACAGATAACGCGCGCAATATCGAACAGCTTCCGTGGCTGGGTCAGTTGCCGGTTCTGGGTGCGCTGTTCCGTTCGACCGAGTTCCAGAAAAGCGAAACCGATCTGGTGATCCTTGTGACACCGCGTCTGGTGTCGCCGGTTGGTCCGGACACGAAACTGGCGTCGCCGCTGGATAACACACGGTCATCTAACGACGTCGAGCTGTTCCTGTATGGCATGCTCGAAGTTGATCGCCCGCTGCTGCGCAAGTTCCGCGAAGGCGAAGGCGTTGTAGGTCCCTATGGTCACATAATTGAATTGGATTTTGATGATGCCATTATCAACAAGAAGTAAGCTTTCGACACTGGCAGTCGTTGCGGCATTCCTTCTGGGTGGATGCGGCGATTATCTGAGCAATCGTGACCGGATTTCCGTTTACTCCGGGGATTCCACGGCCGCAAATACCGCGATTCAAACAATCGATCCGTGGCCGCCGTCGTCTTACGACACGGACATTCCAGGCGGACGTTAAACAAAGTGCGCCGCCCGCATTTTCGGGCGGCGTCGTGACCCTGTGATTTGGTGGAATTTTCCCCGCCAAATGAGCGTTTGAATAAGTTTTTTAGAGTGAAGGGACAGGTGCAGAATGATGCGCTGGTTTCGACAATTTGCAAAAGATGAACGGGGCGTCGTGTTGATCGAAACACTTCTGGCGATCCCTGTGCTGACCTTGCTTGCTCTGGGAATTCTGGAGTTCGGCAACATGATGTGGCAGCGCCAGCAGCTGCAATCGGGCGTCAAGGATGCAGCCCGTTACTGGGCGCGCTGCCGTCCGCTTACGGCCGATGAAACGGCGTTCATGCCCTGCGATATCGGCACCGCGCGTTTGATTGCCTTTACCGGTCACCCCGCTGGAGGATCTGCGCGTGTTCCAGGTTGGGATGACGCGTCCGAGCTGACGATCTCACCCGAAAGCCCACCGACCGTTCCGGATGACACATCCTTGGTCACAGTCACAGGTACGGTCGTCTATAATCCGTCGCCTTTCTTTGGCGCGTTCTACCGTGCGCCGATCACCATGAGTTACTGGTACCAGACGAGGTATCTGGGATGGTAAATGTCAGCCGCACAATCCGCCGCCTTCTGGATGGTGAAGACGGTGTCACCTTGGTTGAGGCTCTGATGGTGATGCCAATCGTTTTGATTGCGATTACAACAATGGTCGAACTGGGTGTGGCCGTGTTTTACTGGAACCAGACCGTCAAGGCGGTTCAGATCGGCGCGCGTCATGCGTCTGTGTCTTCACCAATGATGACAATGGAGACGTACGACACCTTTATGGAGGCCGAGCTATCCACTTTGGAAGAAGGTGTCGCCCTTCCCAACAACCGGATTTCCACAAGCTGCGGGCAGGGGTCGGCGCCGTGCGATGGCGTGGCGATGAACAGGTTGTTGACCGGTGGTGACGGTATCTGCGGTCGCAGGTCGCCCCGTATCGGGGTGTGCGATGTCGCGCCCTGGATCGATGCCGACAACATCCTGATCACCTACACGCGGTCTGGTTTGGGGTATGTCGGGCGCCCCTATGGTCAGGTCAGCACGATCACAGTCGAAACCGTCGATCTGACCTTCGACTTTATGATCCTTGATAGCCTTTTGCCGGTGCTTGGCACCATCGCCATGCCACCGAACAGTGTCAGCGTAACCAGCGAAGATCTGAGCAGTTGTAATACGCGGTGTTGAAAAGAAAATGAAAAAATCAGGTAAGAATAAATGAATTCCGGGGCACTCACACGGGTAACGCTTATTTTGGGCAAAAGCCTGAATAACAGCGAAGCCGCAACCATTCTGGAGGACGAAAGGCGTTTTCTGGTCACGACGCTGCGCGTGGAAGACGTGGCGCGGTCGATGGACGTTCCGATGACCGATGTGGTCATCGCCGAGATCGAGGACATGACCGAAGAAGAGCTTCAGATTTTCTCTGAAGTGCGCGCAATTGCGCCCGACATTCCGTTGATCCTGCTGTCCAACGCGCTTGATCACGACGCGATGCAAAAGCTGCTGCGCTATCATGTGCAGGACTGGCTTCTGAAGCCGGTTGATAAACCTAAGCTGTTGACATCACTGCGCAGTTCCGTTCGGACAAACCGCAACAGCCACAATACGGTAAACGCCATCATCTCTTGTGTCGGCGGGGCAGGTGCGACAACTGTGGCTATCAACATGGCCGATATCGCCAGCCGCAAACTGGCAAAAAAAGACCCGAACATTGCCCTGGTCGATCTTGATTTCTCGATCGGTAACTGTGGCTATGTGCTGAATATGGTCAGCTCTTTGAACCTCGGATCGGTCAAGAACGCCCACCGCCGGATCGACAGCGAATTCATCAGTGTCATCCAACAAAAGCACGACGCGGGCTTTTACCTCTATTCGTTCAAGCGTCCTGACGTGAACACGGAGATGAACGGTCAGGAACTGATCCTGCGCTTGCTTGATGCGATCAGTTTGGAACATTCGCTGCTGTTTCTGGACATCCCCTATTATGCCACCGAATGGCGCGATGATGTTTTGGCGGGCGTCAATTCCTGCACGCTGGTCAGCGAGGTCAATCTGCCCGCGATCAAGCACACGTTGGACTTGCTTGAACATATCCGCTCGATCCGTGGCGACGATTTTCCGGTGCATGTTCTGTTCAACAAGCATGCGAACCAACTGTTCGGCCAACGCATTTCCAAAAGCAAAATCGAAGAACTTCTGGGCGACACCCCGTTCACCTTCCTGCCTGTCGACAGCTCGACAATCGGCGAAGCGATGGATCGCGGCGTTCTGGCCAGCGAGATTTCGACACGCTCGGCCTTCCTGAAAAAGCTGACCGCATACATGGAATCCATGAACCTTTTGGGGACGAAAAAGAAATGAACCTGACCCGTCAAAACCGAAGACAAATCCTGCGTCTGGGATTGGGCGCGGTGGCGACGGCTGTGGTGCATTCGGGCGATGCAGCGTTCGCAGAAACGCGAAAGTTGCCGCGCGATCATGGCGAGAGTACAATGACCATTGTGCCCTACAAAACGTCAGAGCGCCCGGGAACGATTATCATTTCGAATAAGGAGCGTGTATTGTGGCGCGTTCTGGGGCAGGGCAAAGCAGAACAGTATCGGGTGTCCATTGGACGTCCGGGTTTTGAGTGGACAGGAACAACTGTGGTCCAACGCAAAGCCGAATGGCCGGCTTGGCGTCCGCCAAGCGACATGCGCAAACGCGACCCCAGCCTGCCAGACTATGTGCCTCCGGGACCCTACAACCCTTTGGGCGCGCGTGCCCTCTACCTTTATGCGAATGGTCGGGACACGCTGTACCGTATTCATGGAACCAACAGTTCCGGTTCTATCGGTAGTTACGAGACTTCAGGCTGTTTTCGCCTGACCAACAAAGACGTGATGGACCTGTACCGTAAGGTGGGCAACGGCACGAAGGTCATCGTTTATTAAATTTAGGAGAGGCACTATGGCCGGCCGATTTTTTAGAAATACACAGCGTAAAGTCGAAGAACCTTCTGAAGAAAAAGACGTAATCAAGCTGCACGAGTATGCGTTGCAGGATCGCGAAATCCCTAGCGATCCAGAGCCTCAGCACTCGGGCGCCCACAGCATGGATTTCGTCGAAGAGCGCGTCGCGCTGCACCGTTACCTGTTGGACAAGATCAACCTGTCCATCCTCGATACGATGGAGCAGGACGAAATCCACGACGAGCTAAAGCCGCTGGTGCGGGCCTATGCCAAGGATCACAACCTGCCGCTCAGCTCGAAAGAGTTGGACAAGCTGATCACCGACATCGGCGACGAAATGCTGGGCCTTGGCCCGCTTGAACCGCTGCTGGCAGACGAAACCATCGCCGATATTCTGATCGTTGGCGCAGGCACCGTGTTTGTCGAACGTCGGGGCAAAATCGAACGTACGACTGTCCGCTTCAAAGACGAAGCGCACCTGATGCGGATCGTGAACAAGATCGTTGCGGCCGTCGGCCGCCGTGTCGACGAAAGTTCGCCCTTGGTGGATGCGCGTTTGCAGGACGGGTCGCGTGTGAACGTGGCGATCCGCCCGATCGCGGTGGATGGCCCTCAGGTCTCTATCCGTAAGTTCACCAAGAAACCGCTGTCGTTGTCCAAACTGGTCGATGCGAATGCGCTGGCGAAAGGCATGGCGGAACTGCTGGCTGCTGCGGTCGAGGCCAAGGTTTCGATCGTCGTGTCCGGTGGTACCGGTTCCGGTAAAACAACAATGCTGAACGCGCTTTCCAGCTACATCCCGCATGACGAACGCCTTGTGACCATCGAAGACGCGGCCGAACTTCAGCTGCAACAGCCGCATGTGGTGCGTCTTGAAACACGTCCGCCCACCGTGGATGGCCGGCATGAAATCATGCAGCGCGATCTTGTGAAAAACGCGCTCCGGATGCGTCCCGACCGCGTTATCATCGGCGAGGTCAGGGGCCCTGAAGCCTTTGACATGTTGCAGGCTATGAACACCGGTCACGAAGGGTCGATGTCGACCATTCACGCCAACAACCCGCGCGATGCGATTTCGCGTATCGAACAGATGGTTGGTATGGCGGGCATGCCGATGACCCAGATGGCGATCCGGTCCCAGATCAGCTCGGCGGTTCACATGATCGTACAGCTGTCACGTCTGCGCGACGGGTCGCGTCGTGTGACCTCGATTTCCGAGATCACGGGCATGGAAGGGGACATCATCCAGCTTCAGGAACTGATGTACTTCAAAAAGTTGGGCGTCGAAGAAAACGGCACGATCCGCGGCGAATACAAAGCCACCGGTATCCGCCCGTCGTTCATGGACGATCTCGAAACCATGAACATTTTCCTTGATCCACAGATGTTTAACCCCTCGAAGGCCCTGTAGTTTATGTTTGATAATCCGATTGTTTTATATGGTCTGATCTTCGCGGCAGCGCTGCTTTTGGTGGACACGGTGCTGCGGATGCTGACGTCGTTCCGGAAGGCTAAAAGCCAGGTGTCGAACCGGATCGAAACGCTTCGCCATACGAAGGGGGCCGAAAACGCCTATGGTGAGCTGCTGAAGCGTCGGGGCATGTCCGGGCGCGATGGCGAACAGACAATCGGTGGATGGATCAACAAAATGATCGTCCAGACCGGCAAGGAAATCAGTCAGGTCCGGCGCGTTGGCTATTTCATCGCGTTGTGCCTGTTGGGCTATGTGGTTGGCCTGATCTTTGTCACGACAACATTTCCCTACACGGTCCTTTTTGCGGTGTTTTTCGGGGTCGTCGCGTCGATCCTGATCATCAAATTCCTGCGTGACCGCCGGATCAAGGCCTATACGGCTCAGCTGGCCCCTGCGCTGGATATCATCGTTCGAAGCCTGAGCGCAGGTCACCCTTTGGGGACCTCTATTGCGCTTGTGTCCCGCGAAATGCCTGACCCCATCGGATCCGAGTTTGGCATCCTCAGCGATCAGCTGACGTTTGGCTCGGAACTCGAACAGGCGATGCTGAACATGTACGATCGTGTGGGCGCGCCCGAGTTGAACATGGTCACGGTTAGCGTCAGCGTTCAGCGTGGCACCGGTGGTAATCTGGCGGAAATCCTTGAAAACCTTGCGCAAATGATCCGTGACCGTCTGATGGTCAAGGCAAAGATCAAGGCGATTTCGGCAGAAGGCCGGATCACTGCGTGGATCATGCTGCTTTTCCCATTTGGCCTATATTATATGCTAAAAACAATCGTTCCTGACTATTTTGACCTAGTATGGGAAAGTGGCTACGGCGGCTTGATCGTTGGTATCTGCCTGACGCTTCTATTCTTTGGCATGATCGTGATCAGAAGGTTGGTGAACTTTGATTACTAATTTTTTGTTTTTTAAGGCGGAGCCGCGCGTATGAACGAAACGCTTGTGCTTATCAGCATCTTTTTTGCGGTGCTTTTAGTTGCCTTCGCGATTAGTAATTACTTTTTGCGCCGAGGGGAAATCGCACGGAACATCAGTTCGACGCGTGCCAAACGCACTCAGACGGATGAAGAGATTGACCGGATACTGGGCAATGAAAACGAGGAAATCCGGTATTATCTGGATGTTGTAAAGTCGCATCCTCCGAACTCTCTGCCCATGCGGTTGGTTCAAGCTGGCTTTTTCTCGAAAAAAGCGGTTGGACGTTTCAATCTAATTCGAGTCACGGTGGCGGCAGTCATATTTGTGATGGCTCAGATTTTGGGCGACATATTTTTTGAAAATGTCGGTGGCACGGTCATTTTGTTTTTCGGTGCGATCCTTGCGGCTTTATCCTTCATTCTTTGTTCGATGGTGCTTGAAAATATTGGTTTACGCCGCACGAGAGAGTTCCGAAAATTATTTCCAGATTTCATGGACCTCTTGTTGGTCTGCGTTGACTCCGGCCTTGGTATTGAAGCGGCGCTTCAGCGTGTGACGCGCGAGTTCCTTCTGACAACGCGGGATTTTGGCGTTCAGCTGTCCATCATGAACCTTGAGGTACGCGCAGGCCGGTCTTTGCACGAAGCGCTACAAAACTTTGCCCTGCGCGTAAATCTGGAAGAGGCGAGGACGCTGGCGGTTCTTTTCAAACAAAGTCAGGAACTGGGGACGAGCGTTGGTAAAACCTTGCGGGTCTATGCCCGCGAACTTCGTCAAATGCGCCTTGTGCGCGCCGAAGAAAAGGCGAACGCGCTACCGGTGAAAATGCTGTTCCCGATGGCTGCTTTCATGTTCCCGGTGAACCTGATCATCGTGCTTATCCCTGTCCTGTTGGTCATTGTCGAAATGCTGCAAACCCTGACGCCGTCGTGATTTTTGTGCGTTTAAATCGGAACATTAATGATCCCGAACGGGATCGGCTATTTAATGTATAGGTTGGTATGCCGAACTGTATTCCCGATATCCAGTTTCGCCGGTTTCTGGCTCTGGTGGTCTTTGCAATAATCGGTTTGACGGGCCGTATTTCGATCTTCGCCGGCCTTATATTGTCTGGCGTCGCTTGCAGCAGCCACGATCAGAAGGGCTTAGTATTTTATAGTTTTAAACGTGTGCCGCGCGCTGCTGGCCACAAGACCACATTGGAGACAGTTCGTGGCAATTTTTGAATGCGATGTTCCAACGCGTACTATTGAAGAAACCGGACTGACCGAAAGCTTTCTGATAGGTTTGACGGCCAAGGTTATCAACGAAATCGACACGATGACGCCCGCAGATATTGCCGAAGTGATCAAGCTTCCCAAACTGGTGTGTCGACAGATCATAGATGTAATGGTCAAGCAGAGCCTTGTGGAATCCCAGGGTCTTGAGACACAAGATATCAAATCGGATATTCGGTATTCATTGACAGACGCTGGCCGCAGATGGGCGGCGGAGGCGATGTTGGCCTCGCAATACGTCGGACCTGCACCGGTCATGTTCGAAGCCTTCTGCAAACAGATCCGACGCCAATCCATCGCAAACGAAGAAGTTCATCGCACCGAACTAGATCGCGCGCTGTCTCATCTCGTGATTCCGCCTGAACTTATCCCACAACTTGGCCCTGCGGCGAACTCGGCTCGCTCTGCTTTGCTTTACGGTGAACCGGGCAACGGCAAAACCTCGATTGCCGAGGCACTGGGCCGGTGTTTTCAGGACACCATCTTTTTGCCTTACGCCATGATGGTGGGAAACCAGATCATCCGGTTCTACGACGAAACCCTGCACGAACCCGCGGTTCTGCCCGAAGACGCGCCGCGTTACGACCAGCGGTGGGTGCCGTGTAAGCGGCCTGTCGTTGTGGCGGGTGGCGAACTGACACTGGATAAGCTGGATCTGTCCTTTGAGGAGAAATCCCGCTTTTACGAAGCGCCGATGCACCTCAAGGCGCTTGGTGGCGTGTTCATTCTGGATGACTTTGGGCGTCAGGCGTCACCTCCGCAAGAGTTTCTGAATCGCTGGATCATCCCGTTGGAAAAGAACGTCGACTACATGTCGCTGCATACGGGAAAAACCTTTGCCATTCCGTTCGATCAGCTGGTGGTCTTTTCGTCCAACATGATGCCCGAAGACCTGGGCGATGACGCGGCTCAGCGGCGGATTTACTTCAAAATTCAGGTGCCCAGCCCGACTCGCGAAGAATACTTGCGTATTTTCTCGGAAGCCTGTGACCGAACCGGCATCCAATACCGCCCCGACGTGGTCGAACCTTTCTTTGCACAGCACTACGAAAGCGAAGGCATCGCCACCTCGGGTGCACATCCCGGCTTTCTTTTGCAACACGTCAAAGCGATCTGCCGCTACATGGACCGTCCAATTGCGCTGTCCCCAGACGTGATGGAAATCGCTTGGAAAAACGTGACAAAGTCCAAGCGCCGTGGCGCGTAATCTACAAACAATGTACGAAGACTGCTTTTTGATAGGCTGGAAAGCTTTGCGTTCTTCTTGGACTGCGTTGTCAGCCCCGTAAAGGGCATGGTTTTCCCGGCTTTAGCGGCTCGTCTGGGGGGGCGCGAACTATCGTGTACTAAGAATACCTTTATCGTTGCAATTGCAACGAACTTGACATCATTGCATCTGCAACGTTTAATGCCGCGAAAGATTTTCCATGGATGCCAGCACACGGAGGGGCGGCATCCATGTCGATCATGGGAGATGACGATGACACGCCACGAATTGCCTGTCGGCATGATCCGCGCGCCGCATGTTGTTGGCACGCACGACGGCTATATGCCGGGTTTTGGAAACGATTTTGAAACCGAGGCTCTGCCCGGTGCGTTGCCGCAGGGCATGAACAGCCCGCAGAAGTGTAACTATGGTCTTTATGGTGAACAGCTGTCGGGCACGGCCTTTACCGCGAACCCGCCAGAGCGCACGTGGACCTATCGCATCCGCCCGTCGGTCAAGCACTCGGCGCGCTATACCAAGATCGATCTGCCTTACTGGAAATCCGCGCCATGCGTTGATCCCGATGTGATCAGCCTTGGTCAGTATCGCTGGGATCCGGTCGAGGCGACCGGCGAAACCACGTGGCTGACAGGCATGCGCACCATGACGACAGCGGGCGATGTGAACACGCAGGTCGGCATGGCCAGCCATATCTACCTTGTGACCGAAAGCATGGTGGACAGCTATTTCTACAGCGCCGACAGCGAATTGCTGGTGGTGCCGCAAGAGGGCAGGCTGCGGTTCTGCACCGAATTGGGTGTGATCGACCTTGCTCCTCAGGAAATCGCGATCATCCCCCGTGGTCTGGTCTATCGCGTCGAGGTGCTGGAAGGCCCGTGCCGTGGCTTTGTCTGTGAAAACTACGGGCAGAAATTCGAACTGCCGGGTCGCGGCCCGATCGGGGCGAACTGCCTCGCTAACCCGCGTGACTTCAAAGCGCCCGTTGCGGCCTATGAGGACCGCGAGGTGCCGTCGACCCTGACCATCAAATGGTGTGGTCAGTTCCACGAAACGCAGATCGCGCAAAGCCCGCTGGACGTGGTCGCATGGCATGGCAACTACGCGCCCTACAAATACGATCTGTCGACCTATTGTCCGGTTGGTGCGGTTCTATTCGACCACCCCGATCCGTCGATCTTTACGGTTCTGACCGCGCCCAGCGGTGTGCCGGGCACCGCGAATATCGACTTTGTTCTTTTCCGCGAACGCTGGATGGTGGCGGAAAACACCTTCCGTCCGCCGTGGTACCACAAGAACATCATGTCCGAGCTGATGGGCAACATTTACGGCCAGTACGATGCCAAACCGCAGGGCTTTGTCCCCGGTGGTATGAGCCTGCACAACATGATGCTGCCGCATGGTCCCGACCGGAACGCCTTTGAAGGAGCGTCGAATGCCGAACTGAAAGCCGAAAAGCTGGACAACACAATGTCCTTCATGTTCGAGACACGGTTCCCCCAGCACCTGACCGAGTTCGCCGCGAAAGAGGCCCCTCTGCAGGACGACTACATTGACTGCTGGGAAAGCCTTG
Source organism: Thalassococcus halodurans (assembly GCF_900108225.1). Lineage (GTDB taxonomy): Bacteria > Pseudomonadota > Alphaproteobacteria > Rhodobacterales > Rhodobacteraceae > Thalassococcus > Thalassococcus halodurans. The sequence continues at coordinate 35,381 of NZ_FNUZ01000008.1, read as the reverse complement.
AGAAAAAGTTCGACGGGACGCCGGGCAAAAAGTGATGATGCTCTACAGCTATTGGCGGTCCACCACATCGTTGCGGGTCCGTGCGGCGCTGAACCTTAAGGGGGTGCCGTACGATATCCGTTGCGTGAACCTGACGGACGGGGCGCAGCATAGGTCTGACTATACCGCGCTGAATCCTGCGCGGGGAGTGCCGACACTGGTGCTGGATGATGGCACTGTGCTGACGCAGTCGATGGCCATTCTGGAATGGCTGGACGACGCTTATCCAAGCACCGCGCTTTTGCCATCCGATCCGGTAGCCCGCGCGCAGGTGCGGGCCGCGGCGCAGATCATTGCGATGGATATCCATCCGATCAACAACCTGAAAGTGACCGAACACCTGAAAGGCATGGGGCATTCAGCGGATGAGGTGTATGACTGGATGCGTCACTGGATGGCGCAGGGGTTTGCGGCTTTCCAAGCTATGATCAGCCCCGAAGGTCCGTTCAGCTTTGGTGATACGCTGACGCAGGCAGACCTGTGCCTTGTGGGGCAGATGGTCAACGCCCGCCGTTGGGGGCTGGATCTAACGCCCTTTGCCCGACTTGTTTCAATAGATAAGGCCGCCCGCGCGATCCCTGCGATTGCTGCGGCGCTGCCCGAAAACCAACCAGATGCACTGTAAGGAGCCGACATGCCCTTAATGAAAAGCTGGGTCGACAGCGCGAATACGCCCGACACAGACTTCCCGTTGAACAACCTGCCATACGGTGCATTCCTGACCGCATCAGGCGAACAGCACTGCGGCGTTGCGATTGGCGACATGATCCTTGATGTCACCGCGCTTGAGGCCGATGGCGTGATCGCGGTCGCGGGCGAAGACGAGGTGTTCGCCGCCGGTGACTGGACCGCGTTCATGGGGCTGGGTGCGCAAATCTGGGCGGACGTCCGCGCGACCCTGACCGCGCTTTTGGCAGAGGGCATGGCAGACGCAGACGGGCTGTCGCGCTATCTGGTGGCGCAGGACGGCACGCAGATGCGTATGCCTTTTACAGTGTCGGAATACACCGATTTCTATGCAGGCAAACATCACGCAACCAACGTGGGCACCATGTTCCGCGGGCCAGAAAATGCGCTGCCGCCGAACTGGCTGTCGATCCCGATCGGCTACAATGGTCGTGCGTCCTCGGTTCAGGTCAGCGGCACGGATGTGCGCCGCCCTTGGGGCCAGCTGAAGGCCCCTGATGCAGAGATGCCGACCTTTGCGCCCTGTAAGCGGTTCGATATCGAGCTTGAGATGGGCGCGATTGTCGGTCAGCCTTCGGACGGTCCTGTCACCGTTGCCGAAGCCGATGACATGATCTTTGGCTATGTGTTGCTGAACGACTGGTCCGCCCGCGATATTCAGGCGTGGGAATACCAGCCGCTGGGGCCGTTTCAGGCGAAGGCGACGGCCACCACAATCAGCCCGTGGATCGTTCCCAAAGCGGCGCTGGAACCCTTCCGCTGCGACACGCCCGAACGCGAACGCCCGTTGTTAGAGTACCTGCAGGCGCCCGGCCCGATGCTTTACGATATCGCGCTTGAGGTCGGTCTTGCGCCAGAAGGTCAGGCCGAAACCGTGATCAGCCGCACGAACTATAACGAGATGTACTATTCGTCCGCGCAGCAGCTTGCGCATCACACCACATCGGGCTGTCCGATGCTGGTCGGTGATCTGTTGGGCTCTGGCACGATTTCCGGCCCCGAAAAACATCAGCGCGGTGCGCTTTTGGAAATCACGTGGGGCGGCAAGGAACCGATCACGCTGGACACCGGCGAAACCCGAAGCTTTGTCGAGGACGGCGATACGCTGACCCTGCGGGGCGCGGCGATGGGCGACGGATATCGCGTGGGATTTGGTGCATGTGCAGCGACGGTTTTGCCCGCGCTGGATGACCCGTACAAAAGATAAACCGTTTCGGGCATCGCCCGGAACACGACACACACCAGAGGCCCCGGATCAGAACAGGGGCGCGAAAGGACCAGACAATGAGCAAGGCGTTTGCCTCCGCTGGCGACATGGCGGAAAAGAAAATCAGCTTCACCCAAGTTGGCGAAGGGCTTTATGCCTTCACTGCCGAAGGTGATCCGAACACCGGCGTTATCATCGGCGACGACAGCGTTATGATCGTCGAGGCGCAGGCGACACCGCGTCTGGCGCGCAAGGTGATCGAATGTGTACGCTCTGTCACGGACAAGCCGATCAGCCATCTGGTGCTGACCCACTATCACGCCGTGCGCGTGCTGGGTGCATCTGCTTATGGTGCGCGTGAAATCATCATGTCCGACACCGCCGCCGCAATGGTCGAAGAGCGTGGTCAGGAAGACTGGGACAGCGAATTCGATCGCTTCCCGCGTCTTTTCCAAGGGCATGAGGAAATCCCGGGTCTGACCCGTCCGACGACCACATTCTCGGATCGGATGACCGTTTATCTGGGCAAACGCCGCGTCGACATCATGCACCTTGGCCGTGCGCACACAGCGGGTGACGCGGTGGTTTGGGTGCCCGATCAGGAAGTCATGTTCACAGGTGACATCGTTGAATACCACTCGGCCTGCTATTGCGGTGACGGCCACTTCGGCGATTGGGAAGAAACCCTGATGAACATCGCAGCCTATGAACCCAAGGCGATTGCGCCGGGTCGTGGTGACGCGCTGGTTGGCGAAGACATGGTTGCCAAGGCGATCGCGGCGACGGCGGATTTCGTGAATTCGACTTACAAGCCCATCGCCCGCGTCGTGGCACGTGGCGGGTCGATGAAAGAGGCATGGGATGCATGCCGCGCCGAATGCGATCCGAAGTTCAAGGACTACGCGATCTACGAACACTGCCTGCCGTTCAACGTGGCCCGTGCCTACGACGAAGCCCGTGGCATCGACACTCCGCGCGTCTGGACCGCCGAGCGCGACAAAGAAATGTGGAACGCGCTGCAGGACTGATCCGGCCGCCTATCGCTTGATCAGAACGACCTCACCCTGCCCGGAAACGGGCAGGGCACAGGATGAGGACCCTAGGGAGGAGACCGACATGCCCTTAGACGATCGCTATAGCCTTGCCTTCAGGCTTTATCCGTATGAGCGCAGCGCCGATCAGGACGCCGCGCAACCGGTGCGCCATCCTGTGGTGATCTTTGGCGGGGGTCCCATTGGCATTGCGACGGCGCTGGATATGGGGCGTCAGGGTGTTCCTTGCGTAGTCCTGGATGACCACGAAGGGATCGGGCAGGGAAGTCGCGCGATCTGCTTTGCCAAGCGGACGCTGGAAATCTGCGACCGCTACGGCTGTGGCGAACCCATGGTCGATAAGGGGGTGGTCTGGAACCTTGGCAAGGTTTTCCACGAGGATCGCAAAATCTATGAGTTCAACCTGCTGCCGGAAGAGGGCCACAAGTACCCCGCCTTTATCAACCTTCAGCAGCCCTATTTTGAAAAGTTTCTGGTCGACTGCGTCCGCGAAGAGCAGGCCGCAGGCGCGCCTATCGATATTCGTGGACGCAACCGTGTGGATGCGGTGCGCACCAATGATGGGTATGTCGAACTGGACATCATGACGCCGGAAGGCCCCTACACCATTCAGGCCGATTGGCTGATCGGGGCTGATGGCGCGTCCTCGCCGCTGCGCAATATGATGGGTCTGGATTTTGAAGGACGCGTGTTCAAGGACAGCTTCCTGATCGCCGACATCAAGATGCACAACGATGACTTCCCGACCGAACGCTGGTTCTGGTTTGAACCGTCGCACGGTGCAGGGGCCTCGACCCTGTTGCACCGCCAGCCGGACGATGTCTGGCGCGTCGATTTCCAGATCGGCTGGGACGTAGACCGCAAGGAAGAGATGAAAGAGGAAAACATCCGCCGTCGTCTGGATGCCTTCCTTGGGCCGGATGTGGGTTATGACATGGTCTGGTCGTCGATCTACACGTTCCAATGCCGCCGGATGGATAAGTTCCGCCATGGTCGCGTGATCTTTGCTGGCGATGCCGCGCATCAGGTGTCGCCGTTCGGCGCGCGTGGCGCGAACTCGGGCATGCAGGACGTGGATAACCTTGGCTGGAAACTGGGCCTTGTTCTGGCAGGCAAAGCGCCTGACAGCCTGCTGGATACCTACTGTTCCGAACGCCGCTACGGGGCGGATGAAAACATCCTGAATTCAACCCGTTCCACGGATTTCATCACGCCGAAGTCCAAGGTCAGCCACATGTTTCGCAATGCGGTTCTGAACCTTGCCGAACACCACGCCTTTGCGCGGCCTTTGGTGAACTCGGGGCGTCTTTCGGTGCCGTGTGTCTATGACGGATCCACCCTGAATTCCGAGGAAGCGCTGGCAAACGGTCCTGAACGCACGCGCCCAGGAAGCCCGTGCCCAGATGCGCCGCTTGGCGAAGGCTTCTTGCTGGGTCAGTTGGGCGGTGACTTCGCGCTTTTGACCATCAATTGCGATGGGCCTGACGCAGGTGTCGAGGCAGACGGCGTGACGGCGCGGCGCGTTGCTATCCGCGATGTTTCCGATGCCTTGGCCGAACGCTATCTGGGACAGGCGGAAAGCGCGGTCTACCTGATCCGGCCTGACCAACACGTTGCCGGTCGTTGGGGCCACTATGACGAAACAGCCGTAAAGGCCGCACTGCGCCGCGCCTGTGGAAAGGACTGAACAGATGGCTTTGAACACCAATCCGAACATTCCGGACCCCGACAGCTTTTACGCCGAACTGATCGCCACCCATGACGGGCTTAGCGAAGAGGAAAGCCATGCGCTGAACGCGCGCCTGATCCTTTTGCTGGCCAACCACATTGGCGACCGCGAGGCACTGACCGAAGCTTTGCAGGCCGCACGCGCCGACGCCTAGGTCGTTGCAAAGGTGTCGGCCAGCCAGTCAAAAACCTTGGCTGTGTTCGCGCCCGCGCGTCCGTCGACGGCGCGCAGAACATAGCCACGGTTGCTTTCCAGAACAGCGGGGATGGCGCGGATCAGGCCTGATGCAGGATCGTCGCTGTTCAGAAGACCTTCCCATCCCAGAGCGATCCCCAATCCGGACCGGGCAGAGCGGATGACGTGATCATAGGAATTGAAGGCAATGAATTCGCGCGCGGTGTCCCGTGTGCCGCCCTGTTCCTTCAGCCATCCCGCCCAAGTGTACCACGGCGCATCGGCCTTGGCCGCAAGGTCGATCAGCGTTTTGTCGGCCAGATCCTTTGCCTCGTGCATCTCGGGGTGGCGGGCTTTGTAGGCGGGGCTGCAAACGGCGGTTACGCGTTCTTTGAACAGCAATGTGGCGTTGTCGTCGCCATCCGGCACAGGCTCCATCAGAATTGTCAGACTGGCCTTTGGGGACACGTCCGCATCGGGCTTCTGTTGCGACAGGACCGAAATGCTTATGTTGGGAAACGCCGCACTAAGCGAGGCGATTTCCGGCAACAGCAGGAATGTGGAAAAGGCGATGTCGGTCATAATGACGACCTCGTCACTTTGGGGTTTGCGCCTGAACGCATCAAACGCCTCGATCGCATCGCCAAGGGGCCTTTGCAGCGCAGCCAAAAGATCCATTCCGTCCGGCGTCAGGGTCACGCCACGCCGTTCGCGCAGAAACAGCGTCTGCCCAAGACTGTCTTCCAGCGCGCGCATCCGCTGGCTGATCCGTGGCTGCGACAGCCCTGCCTCGGTGGCGGCGGCTGAAAGCTGACCGGTCTTTGCAACCAGCAGAAACAGACACAGATCGGCGCTGTAGCGGCTGAACGAGCCATAAGGATTCCGAATGCCAGACATAACCACATTCCCCAGTGAACAAAGGTACTTCGCTGATACGTTGCCTCAATTGCAAGGGTGAATCACGAATAGCAAAAGGCCAAAGGGCATCGCCAAAGGACATGTTGCACACTCCCAGCCTTCATATCGGCGCGATCCGCGATGCTCGGCACCTGCAAACAGGTGAACTGAACCGACGTGAATTCCTTGCTCGGGCGACGTCCCTCGGGGTGTCGGTCGCCGGGGCCTATGCGCTGATGGGGCAGGCGGCGCCCGCGCAAGCCATTGACGGTGCCAGCAGCCAGAAAACCCTGCGGGTGCAAATGGAAGTCAAAGCACTGAAGGCGCCGCGCGTCACTGACTGGAGCTCGATCGCGAACACCATGCGCGGCACGTTCGAACATCTGGTCGAATACAACAACGACGGCAGCTTTCGCGGCATGCTTCTGTCGCATTGGGACGTGAACGCGGATGCAACGGAATACGTTCTGCACATCCGTCCCGATGTGACATGGCACAATGGTCAGCCGCTGACCGCCGAACAGGTCGCGTGGAATATTCAAGGCTGGTGCGACAAAAGCGTGGCGGGCAATTCCATGGCGTCGCGCATGGCCAGCCTGATCGATCCCGAAACGGGGCAGGCGGCGGCAGGGGCGATTGGTGTCGAGGACGGGCTAACCGTGCGCCTCAGCCTGCCGCGGTCCGATATTTCGATTATCCCGAGCATGGCCGACTTCCCTGCAGCGATCGTGCATCCATCCTTTGATGACAAGAATATTCCCGCAAATGTCGGGACGGGCCCGTTCCTGATCGATCAGATCGAGGTCGGGGCAAAGGCCGTTCTGACGCGCAATGCCGATCAGGATTGGTGGGGAACGCAGGTGTATGGCGGGCCATTCGTGGACCGGATCGAATATCTGGATTACGGCACCGATCCTGCGTCATGGGTTGCTGCCATCGAGGCGGGCGAGGTTGACATGCTGTCCGAGTCCGTGGGCGAATTTGTGGGTGTGTTGGACGCGATGGGTTTGGCCCAGTCCAAGGTTGTGACAGCGGCAACTGCTGTTGTCCGCACAAACCAGAAAGCCAAAGTTGGTGACATTGCCCCCTATGCCGACAAACGGGTTCGCCGTGCATTGGCAATGGCGGTCGATCCCGAGATCGTTCTGGAATTGGGGATCAATGATCACGGCATCACGGCCGAAAATCACCATGTGGCGCCGATCCATCCGGACTATGCCCCCTTGCCCAAGCCCAAGGTCGACCCCGAGGCCGCCTATGCCCTTATGGCCGAGGCGGGGATGCTTGATTTTGAACATGAACTGATCTCGCTTGATGATGGATGGCTGCGCAATACTGCGGATGCGGTCGGTGCGCTGCTTCAGGATGCTGGGTTCAAGGTCAAGCGCCGGATCATGCCTGGCGGAACGTATTGGCAGGACTGGGCGACCTACCCGTTCAGCGTGACCAACTGGAACCATCGGGCGCTTGGCGTGCAGATCCTTTCCGTGGCCTACCGATCAGGCGAGCCATGGAACGAAACAGGTTTTGAAAACGCGGAATTCGACGCGCTTCTGGATCAGGCGCTGGCCCTGTCCGATGTCGACGAACGGCGCCAGATTATGGCGCGTATCCAGCAGCTGATGCAGGACGAGGGCGTGATTATCCAGTCTTACTGGCGATCTTTGTACCGCCACGCCCGTCCTGATGTGACCGGCGCCGATATCCACATCACTTTGGACCACCATCATTACAAATGGGGGTTTGCCTGATGCTTAACCCCGTAACACCGCAAGGAAAGTCAAACACCAATGGCTGATGAAAAGCGCCCCAATATTCTGATTTTTATGGTCGATCAGCTGAACGGAACACTGTTTCCTGACGGTCCGGCAGACTTCCTGCATGTTCCCAACATTCGCGCCCTTGCCGAGCAGTCCGCACGGTTCCGCAATTGCTATACCGCGTCGCCGTTGTGCGCGCCGGGGCGGGCGTCTTTCATGTCGGGGCAGTTGCCGTCGGTCACGGGCGTTTACGACAACGCGGCCGAGTTCTGTTCGTCGATCCCCACCTATGCGCACCACTTGCGCCGTGCGGGGTATCACACCTGTCTGTCAGGCAAGATGCACTTTGTCGGCGCGGATCAGCTGCATGGCTTTGAAGAACGTCTGACAACCGATGTGTATCCGCCTGATTTCGGCTGGACGCCGGACTATCGCAAGCCGGGTGAACGGATCGACTGGTGGTATCACAACATGGGGTCCGTCACCGGTTCGGGCGTGGCCGAGATCACCAACCAGATGGAATATGACGACGAGGTCGCCTATCACGCCACCCGCAAGGTCTATGATCTGGGTCGCCGTCACGATGACCGCCCGTGGTGTCTGACAGTCAGCTTTACACACCCGCACGACCCCTATGTCGCGCGCAAGAAGTACTGGGACCTCTACGAAGATTGTGAGCATCTGATGCCGACTGTCGGCGATCTGGGCTACGACAATCAGGACAAACATTCGCAGCGTATTTTCGACGCCAACGACTGGCGCAATTTCAACATCTCCGAAGAGGATGTCCGCCGCTCGCGCCGCGCGTATTTCGCCAACATCTCGTATCTGGATGACAAGATCGGCGACGTGATGGAGGCCCTGCGCGGCACCCGTCAGGAAGAGGATACGATCATCCTTTTCGTGTCCGATCACGGCGACATGCTGGGCGAACGCGGCCTTTGGTTCAAAATGAGCTTTTTCGAGGGGTCGTCCCGCGTTCCGATGATGATCTGCGCGCCGCAGGTGCCTGCGGGGCTGGTGGAAACGCCGGTCAGCAACATCGATGTGTGTCCGACGCTTTGCGATCTGGCGGGTGTGGATATGTCCGAGGTTATGCCTTGGACCGAAGGCCACAGCCTTGTGCCTGTCGCCAATGGCGAGGGCAGGGGGCCGGTGGCGATGGAATACGCCGCTGAGGCATCCTATGCGCCGATGGTTGCGCTGCGCGAAGGACGGTTCAAATACACCCGCTGCGCGCTTGACCCTGATCAGCTGTTCGATCTTGAGGCCGACCCCCATGAGCTGACCAACCTTGTCGATGATCCGGACCATGCCGACACGCTGGCCGATCTGCGTGCCAAGGCGGATGCACGGTGGGATCTGGACCAGTTTGATGCCGATGTCCGCAAAAGTCAGGCCCGTCGCTGGGTCGTCTACGAGGCACTTCGCAACGGCAGCTATTTCCCGTGGGATTACCAGCCGCTCCAGAAAGCCTCGGAACGGTACATGCGCAACCACATGGACCTGAATGTCGTCGAAGAAAACGCCCGCTACCCGCGCGGCGAATAACACCCGAAAACCAAAGCCAAAAAACGTATCAACAAGGAGACTACAATGCGTAAAATTCTACTGACGTCCGCCTTCGCCCTGGCCGCGGCTCCGGCATTTGCCGAAAGCCACGGTAGCTGCGGTGAGGTTAGCATCACCGAAATGAACTGGGCCTCTGCCGCTGTTGTAACAGCCGTGGGCGAATTCATCATGGAACAGGGCTATGGCTGTGATGTCACGCGTATCCCGTCCTCGACCAATCCTGCGCTGACATCGGTCGCAGAAACAGGCGAGCCTGACATTCTGACCGAACTTTGGGTCAACGCAGCCCCCGTTTACGACCGCCTTGCTGCCGAAGGTAAGGTCAAACCGCTGACGGAAGTCCTGTCTGATGGCGGTGTCGAAGCGTGGTGGATTCCGAACTATGTGCTGGAAGAACATCCCGAACTGGCCACCATCGAAGGCGTTCTGGCCAACCCTGATCTGGTCGGCAACCGGTTCCACCAGTGCCCCGATGGCTGGGCATGTAAGACTGTGAACGGCAACAACGCCAAGGCCGCTGGTTTGGAAGCCGCCGGCATCGAAGTTTTCCAGCACGGCTCTGGCGAAACTATGGCAACATCCATCGCGGCGGCCTATCAGGACAAAGAGCCGTGGTTCGGCTACTACTGGGCGCCCACATCGGTTCTGGGCCAGTACCCGATGACTGCAGTCGAGATGGGTGATTTCAACGCGGATGCACATAGCTGTAATGCGAAAGAAGATTGCGCCGATCCGCAACTGTCGCCCTTCCCGAAAGCCAAAGTTCTGACTGTGGTCACAGACAGCTTTGCCACCGAAAATCCGGCGGTCACCGACATGCTGTCCAAGATGCAGTTCACCAACGAACAGATGAACGGCGTCCTGGCGTGGCAGTCGGAAAACAACGCGTCGCCGGACGAGGCGGCAGTGTACTACCTGACCACCTACAAGGATGTCTGGGGCACATGGCTGGATGACGCGGCCAAGGAAAAGCTTTCGGCTCTGCTTCAGTAACAACCGACAAAAACAAAGGCGGGCCGTAAAAAACGCCCGCCTTTCCCCCATCTGACAGGGACAGGAAAAATGGCACAATACGACGGCGTGTTTAACGCGCTCGGGCTGCGCGAATGGTGCGACGCCGACAAGGTCGACGGCCCCATGACCATGGCACAGCTTTTGGCGAAAGCGCAGGGCACAAACCCCGACGAAGCAAGCGGGCCGCTGCCCTTTCCATCGCTGGACGCCCTGCACGAGGCCTGCGGCAGGATCCCCCAAACCCGCGATATGACCGCAGGGCTAGAACGCTTCTTTCTGGATATCAAAGACAATCTGAAACTGGTGCTTGATCCGATCACGCAGCCATTGTCGTGGATGCTGGACGGGGCGCTTTGGCTGTTCACGTCCATCCCGTGGTTCGTTCTGATCCCGATGCTGATCGCGCTGACGTGGTTCGTGTCGCGGTCGCGGCCTGTCACGATTTTTGTGGCCCTGTCCTTCGTGTTCCTCGGCGCTATCGACCATCTCGAGGTTGCGATCCAGACGCTGGCCATCATCTTTGTCTGTACGGGGCTGTGTGTGTTGTTCGGTGTGCCGATCGGTATCGCCATGTCCAAAAACGACCGCTTGCAAAAGGGCGGCATTCCGGTGCTGGACCTGCTGCAAACGCTGCCCACATTCGTTTATCTGATTCCGCTGATCTTCCTGTTTTCTGTAACGGAATCAAAGCTCTACGGTATCGCCATTATCCTTTACGCGATTGTCCCTGTGATCCGACTGACCGATCTGGGCATTCGTCTGGTTGATAAAGACGTCATCGAGGCCGCCGATGCCTTTGGCATGACCTCAAGGCAGAAACTGTTCAAAGTGGAAATCCCGTTGGCGCTGCCGAATATTATGGCCGGTGTGAACCAGACCATCATGATGAGCCTTGCCATGGTTGTCATCGCCTCGCTGGTGTCGGCACCGGGTCTGGGCGTTCTGGTTCTGCGCGGTATCCGCAATCTGGAAATCGGGGTCGGCCTGATCGCCGGTCTGGGCATCGTTCTTCTGGCTGTGATGCTGGATCGCGCCTCAAAGGCGGCTCTGGCCCGCGTAGATGTGTCAAGGAGCAGCCGATGACCAACGTAAACGAACCGCAAATCCGCATTCGTGGCCTGTACAAGATTTTTGGTGCAAGCCCCGAACGCGTGCTGCCCGATGTGCAAAAGGGCATGTCCAAGGCCGATGTCCTGTCCGATCTGCGTCACGTCGTTGGCCTGAGGGACATCAACATCGACATGTATGCCGGCAAAACCACGGTCATCATGGGCCTGTCCGGGTCGGGCAAATCCACCCTGATCCGGCACCTGAACCGGTTGATCGAACCCACCACAGGCGAAATCCTGATCGACGGTCAGGACGTCATGAAGATGGGGCAGGCAGAGCTGCGCGAATTGCGCCAGACTCGCATGTCCATGGTGTTTCAAAAGTTCGCACTGCTGCCCCACCGCTCAGTGATCGACAACGCCGCTATGCCGCTTGAGGTGCGAGGCGTCGATGAAACCGAACGGCTTAATGAGGCCCGCAAATGGCTGGCGCGCGTCGGGCTAGAAGGGTTCGAGGCCAGTTATCCGCACGAACTGTCCGGCGGCATGCAGCAACGTGTGGGCATCGCACGGGCGCTGACGTCGAACTCGGATATCATGCTGATGGACGAGGCGTTTTCCGCGCTTGATCCGTTGATCCGCACCGACATGCAGAACCTGTTGCTAGAACTGCAGGAAGAACTGCACAAAACGATCATCTTCATCACCCACGATCTGGACGAGGCGCTGAAACTGGCGGATCATCTGGTCATCCTGAAGGATGGTGAGATCGTGCAACAAGGCGAACCGCAGCACATCCTGATGCATCCCGAGGACCCGTACATCATCGACTTTATCAGCGACATCAACCGCGCCCGCGTCCTGCGCGCCCGAACGGTGATGAAGGCAGGTGCGGACGGGATACCGGTTGCAGGAGACGTCGATGCGGATGACACCTTGGAACACGTGATCGCCCGTTCCGAAGGCCGAACAGACCAAGCCTTCCGCGTGATGCGCGACGGTGAAACGGTCGGCGTTCTGACCATGACCGACGTTGTTCGCGCATTGGTCCCGGCAGATCCGTCGCAAGAGCGTCAGGCGGTGGCGGTTTAAATGTTAAAGCGGCGCTGGTGTATCAACCCAGCGCCGCTTTATTTGATTTGCTTGCTATAATAATTAACATAACAAACCTTATCAGATTTATGAGTAAGGAAGGCTTCGTTCTCTGCACTTCTCATCTGCGGAAGAAACCTCAATATGGGATGTTACGCCCTCGTCGCGGCTTTTTTTCCGCGATGCGTTCGAGCTCCCGATCTATCTTGTCCGACATCGACCTTACCATGTCATCGACGGGTTTTTCCTCGCCATTGGTGTCGAAAATCTCTGAATGCAAAAGATTTACGAATATCCGCCAACCGGTCTTTGTTTTGGAATAACTGCGCTTATTGGTGGGTTCACTCCCACGTGCCACGTGAAGATCCAATACGATCATGCAGGTGTCTTCATCATTGATATCGGAGTCGGGTGTTCGCCGATCCTGAACTATATCTACGGCTGCACTCATATTCGGAAATTCCCTACGGCAAAACTCCTGAAGGTCCTGCCCGCTTCCGCTCAACAGATCATAGCCCTTCGCCAACAAAGCGTTTTCTATTTGCGAAACATAATGCTCTGTAACGTAAAATCCGATTTTCATCTTGCGCCAACTCCCAAGACACGATGTTCAATTGTAAAAAGACTTGTCCCGCTTAATTTTCCGGAAGCCAAGCAAGCGTGTCATTGACACATATATCCACTCCAATTGACGCCATTGCCAAATACTTTTGGGGAATAAACGACACAATTGTTTCGCCTGTGACATGAACCCAGAACGCGGGCGGTGGACAATCGCCTGAGCCGAAAAAACCGGCTGTTTCAATTTGCGCGACGTTTTCAAACAGGGCGTTATAGGGAGAAAAGCGAAGCCATTTGCCTTCTATTGGATTTTCAGCCGCTGTCGGCGCGATACCATTTGACCTGTTTTCGATACGTGTGGTCACATATGTGAAAAACGGCCCGTAATCGACGTGGCCCGTTTTTGATTTGCTCGTTTCATAAAAATCCCAAACGATGCTTCGTTTGCTTCCCTCCCAAAGTTTCGGAAACGGAATGTTCAAATCAATTGAAGAAAGCGAATTGGTTTTATGCCCTGTCGGTATCTCGGTTCTCCTGAGGCAATTGCAATCAATACATAGAAACGTTGTTTCTATGTATTTGGCGCGTGCCCTACAGGAAAGTAAAGGCAGACGTCGTCTGAACCCGCCGAAATATCTGCCCCGATCAGCAAATCCGCGGCAGTTGCTCGCCCACCAGCATATCGACAATCCGAGCGCCGCCGAAAAGGGTGCGCATGGTGACGCGGCCGGCTTGGCCAGTGCCGACTGTGCCGATCTTCTTGGCGTTGGCGCCTTCTGGCAGGGTCTTCATCGCGGCGATGGCGGCGTCGGCCTGATCTGCTGGCACGACCAGTACCAAGGTGCCTTCATTCGCCAGATAAAGCGGGTCCAGCCCTAGGATTTCGCACACACCGCGTACTTCGGCGCGCAGTGGCAGGTCGGTTTCCTCGACCTCGATCGACACACCCGCTGTGTCCGCGATTTCGTTCAGGACCGAGGCGACCCCGCCCCGTGTGGCATCCCGCGCAGCGCGTGTGTCGGGGGCTGCGGCCAGAACGGCCTCCATCAGGTGGCCTAGACCTGCGCAGTCGGACACCAGATCGGTCGACAGCGCCATGTCACCCCGTGCGGCCATGATGGCGGCGCCGTGATCGCCCAGAAATCCGTTGACCAGAATAACATCGCCCGCGTGTGTCAGGCCTGCCTCAAGCTTACGGCCCGCTGGGATCACCCCGACCCCTGCTGTGGTGATAAACACCTTGTCCGCGCTGCCACGTCCGACGACCTTGGTGTCGCCCGTCACGATGCGCACGCCCGCCTTATCAGCCTCGGCCTTCATCGAGGCCACGATCCGACGCAGAAGCGCGATTTCGGTGCCCTCTTCGATGATGAACGCAGCCGATAGCCACAAGGGCCGCGCGCCGCCCACGGCCAGATCGTTGACCGTGCCGCAGACCGCGATCTTGCCGATATCGCCGCCCGGAAATTCAACCGGATCAACGACAAAGCTGTCGGTGGTGAAGGCCAGACGCGCACCCTGCTCTTGCAGAGCGTCGTCCATCAGGCGGGCCTGATCCTCCATCAGATCGGGCTCGAACACCGAGGTGAACACCTCTTCGATCAGCTCGCGCATGGCTTTGCCACCGCCGCCGTGGGCCAACGTCACAAATTGGTCGCGCATAGGTCTTGCTTTCTGTTCGGGGGATTATTCGGCAGGCTCTGCAGCCCGTGCCCCGCCGTATTGGTAATAGGCCGCGCAGGCGCCCTCGGACGACACCATCAAGGCGCCTAGTGGCATCTCAGGCGTACACCCTTTGCCGAACTGTTCGCATTGGACGGGCTTCATCCGGCCGGTCATCACCGCCCCGCAGGAACAGCCCTCGGGTTCGGCCACAATGCGACGGTCCGCGCCATAGCCGATGCCGAATTTCACCTCGGCGTCGAAGGCCGCGTATGTGTCGCGAATGCGCAGACCGCTGGCGTCAATCTCGCCCAGACCGCGCCATTCGAACGTCGGGCGTTCTTCGTAGACATCGGCGATTGCGGCGATGGAAACAGGGTTTCCGTCGTCCGGCACCACGCGGGAATACTGGTTTTCGATCTCGGCGCGGCCATCGCGGATCTGTTCCAGAACCATCAGAACGGATTGCAACAGATCAAGCGGTTCAAAACCAGCCACGACAAGCGGTTTGCCGTAGTCTTCCGCAATGAAATCATAGGGATGGATGCCGATTACCATCGACACGTGGCCGGGCCCGACAAAACCGTCCAGCACCATATGCGGGTCGTCCAGCAGCGCCTTGATGGGCGGCGGGACGGTGATGTGGTTGCAGAAGACGGTGAAATTTTCCAGCCCTTCGCGCGCCGCCTGCTGGATCGACAGCGCCGTAGAGGGCGTGGTGGTTTCAAAGCCCAAGCCGAAGAACACGACCTCGCGGTCGGGGTTGCGGCGGGCTATTTCAAGCGCGTCCAGCGGCGAATACACCATGCGGATATCCGCGCCTTCTGCCTTGGCCTGAAGCAGGGATTTGCGGGTGCCGGGCACACGCATCGCATCGCCGAAGGTGGTGAAGATTACCTCGGGGCGTTCGGCCAGTTCCACGCATTCGTCAACGCGGCTCATGGGTAGGACGCAGACGGGGCAACCGGGACCATGGATAAATTCGATGCCCGCAGGCGTCAGTTTATCCAGCCCGTAGCGAAAGATCGCATGGGTGTGGCCACCGCAAATTTCCATGATGTGAACGGGTTTTTCCGCCGTTGCGCCGATCTGGTCGACGACCTGCTGAATTTTGTCCAGCACCGCACGCGCGGCGATCGGATCGCGGAATTCCTCAGCGTATTTCATGCCCGTCCCTCCAATGCGGCGTCGCCTGCGGCCATCGCCTCTAGGGTTTCCTCTGCCTCGCCCAAGCCGCGCAGCGCCTCGAGCGTTTTGGCGGCTTCGTCTTCGTCAATCTCGCTCATGGCGAAACCCACGTGGATCAGGGCCCATTTGCCCACCACGTCACCAATCGGGCCTGTCGCGATGCACGACACGTTGACCTCGCGTTTGACGCCGGACACTTCGGCCATGGCCATCATCCGCGCTTCGTCGGTGATCTCGATAATCTGCCCTGGAATGCCCAGACACATGGCTTAGTCCTCCTGATGTTCGGTGGCGTTGGCTTTGTTCGGTTCGGTGATGCCGTAGCGGTCGATCTTGGCGCGCAGGCCCACACGGCTCAGGCCCAGTTCGGCGGCCGCACGGCTTTTATTCCACTTCAGACGCGTCAGCGTTTCACGCAGAATGCGCATTTCGATCTGTTCAACGCGGTCTTTTAGCGTGCCATCCGATACCAGCACGTGATCGATGCGATCATCGGCGTCGGTGTCATCGGGGCTGGCCTGAAGGATGTGGCGGCTGATCAGTTCGGGACCAAGCACGCTGTCTTGGGAAAAGATCAGCATACGGACCATTTCGTTTTCCAATTCACGCAAGTTACCCGGCCAGCTGTAGCGTTCCAGAAAGCGGATCGCATCGTCGGACAGGCCATGCACCGGTTTGCCGTGTTTAGCGGCTGCATCGAACAGTTGGTTCTGCGCCAGAATGGGCAGATCGACAATGCGCGCGCGCAGCGGCGGAACAGTCAGCGTGGTCTGACTAAGCGCAAAGAACAGATCGGCGCGGAACCGGCCTGCCGATACCTCGGCCATCAGATCGCCGTTGCTAGACGCCAACAGACGCACGTCGCTGCGTTCCAGTTCGGAAGCGCCGATGGGGCGGAATGTGCCTTCGGTTGCAAACCGTGCCATGGCCCGTTGCAGGCGGGGCGACAGATCGCCCACATTGCGCAGAAACACAGTCCCCTTTTCGGCTTTGCGCAGCAAGCCAAGGTTCCGTTTCTGACGCCCATGCGCCGCAGAGGGTTTCGCGCCGAACAGTTCGGCTTCGATCAGGTCCTCGTCCGCGCCAGCGCAGTTGATTTCGAAAAACCCCTTGTCAGACCGCAGCGACGCATAATGCATCGCGCGGGCCAGCGTGGCCTTGTCGGTGCCGTCTTCGCCGTTGATCATGACCGATACGTCGAAGCTGGCGAACTGGCGGGCCTGTTCGACCACGTTGTTCATCGGCGAATTGGGCGCGCGCAGGACCTTTTCAAAACCCAGTCCTTCACGCAGCGCCTTGCGCTGTTCTTCGACCTTGGATTCCGCGCTGCGGGACAGATAACGCATTTCCAGTGCCATCTGGTCGTGTTCGCGGCTTAGGCGGAACAGATCGGCGGCGTTCTTGGCGCTCATCAGCAGTTGGTCGGGGTGCCATGGCTTGGTCAGGAACTGATAGATGCCGGCCTCGTTGATCGCGGCGATCATATCGTTGGTTTCTGTGTAACCGGTGATGATGATCCGCACTGTATCGGGCCAGCGATCGCGGACCTCGACCAGAAACTCGACCCCTGTTTTGCCTGGCATGCGCTGGTCACAGAAAATGACCTGCACAAAGTTGTCTTCCATCAGTTTTTCGGCCTCTGCCGCGTTGGACGCGGTCAGGCAGTCAAAGTCATCCTCAAGCGCCATTCGCATGGACGCCAGAGAATGCTCTTCGTCATCAACCAAAAGAACTGTCGGAAGCGCGTCAGTCATCTGCTTATTCCGCTGCCAATGTGCCGCGTTTGCGCTGAAGGCTGCCTTTGAGCCAGTTCAGCCAGTTGTCCATGCCTTCGCCAGTGCGGGCGGACACGCGGATGATTTCAATGCCGGGGTTCACGCGACGCAGGTTCTTTTCGTACAGGTCCAGGTCCACATCACAATGCGGCGCCAGATCGACCTTGTTCAAAAGCGCGATGCGCGATGCGGTGAACATATCAGGGTATTTCAAAGGCTTATCTTCGCCTTCAGTCACCGAAAGGATCGCAACCTTACAGTCTTCCCCCAGATCAAAGCCCGCCGGACAGACCAGATTGCCGACGTTTTCGATAAACAGCATTGAACCTTCGACAAGGTTCAGATGCTCCATCGCGTGGCCCACCATGTGGCCATCCAGATGGCAGCCCTTGCCGGTGTTGACCTGCACAGCAGGCGCGCCTGTCGCGCGGATGCGTTCAGCGTCGTTCGCGGTTTGCTGATCGCCTTCGATCACCGCCAGAGGTTGGTCGCCCAGCATTTCGATGGTCTTGCAAAGCAGCGTCGTCTTGCCCGATCCCGGCGAGGAGACGAGGTTGATCGCAAAGGTGTTCAGCCCGCGAAGCGTGGCGCGATTGACGTCGGCATAGCGGTCGTTCTTGGCCAGAATGTCCGTTTCGATCTCGATCAGGCGTTCTTGGGTCATGCCAGGCACTTCGACGCCTGCCGGGCCTTTGCCAAAGTGGATGTCGTGGCTGTGTCCGTGGTCATGGCTGTGGTCGTGATCATGATGGTGGTGATGACCATGAGAGTGATCATGAGAGTGCCCATGGTCGTGCCCGTGTTCATGACTGTGATCATGACCGTGGGAATGGTCGTGGCTATGGCTTTGGCCTTCAACTGATCCGGTCCCGCATCCGCATACTGTGCACATCAGACCACCTCCAAATCTTTGATTTTCATTTCGTCGCCCGACACGGGCATCAACTTGCCGCCCCCGCAGTCGGGGCATGGATCAAGCCGGTTGTCGATTTCGACCTCGTGCATGCAATCGTAGCACATGGCCTTTCCCGGCAGATCGATCATTTCCAGTACCGCGCCCTCGGCGACCGAGCCGCGCATCACAACCTCGAACGCGAATTCCAAGGCGGGCTTTTCCACGCCCGAAAACTTGCCGATTTCCAGCCGAACCCGTTTCACCGCCTGAATGGCGTGTTGGTCGGCCTGGGCCTCGATCACTTGGCGGATGCCTTCGCAAAGCGACATCTCATGCATCTTGCTTGCCCCCCGTGATCGTGACCTGAACACATGGATCAAGGATATCCACCAACAGCGGCGCCATGCGCTGTTTGTCTTCGGGCAGCCGTGCCAGCGATTGTTCCATGATCCCGCCTTTGGCCAACATGTGATCAGTCGGGGTGATCCGCGTGAACGACGTCACAAGCCCGTCACGGGAAGACCCCTGAACAAAGTAACTGCCCCGCGCGGCTGGCACCATAACCCAATCGTCCTGTTTGACGGGAATCGGAAGGTTACCTTCCAGCGCGGCCAACATATCCAGAACACGCGCCACGATCCGCCACAAGGGCCCCTGCCCCCGCGTTTCAGCGACATGCAACATAACCGGATGGCTAAGGTGCCTTGCTGCAACGGAATTTTCCAGCGCCGCGGTGGCATCCGGCGTTGCGGCCTCTGGCAATGCCAAACCCTGAACAGATGCTTCTTTGGGTGCAAAGCAGGCATCCACCGCTTGCATCATCTCTGCCAGCGGACTGGCAGAGGTCAGGAAGGTTTCAAACCCGTCGCCCGTCTTGGGAAAGGGATCATCACCAACCAACGACGCCGCCATTTCAGCCAGATCAGGCGATGGCACGACACACGGCGCAAGGCCCAGTCGCTGTGGCAGGATCACGCCCAGTTTCAGCAGGTGATCACGTGCGATGTCTTGCGACAGCGCTGCTTCCCAACCGTCCGCCAATGGCAGATCAAAGGCCATGCGCACGGCGACGTCCTGCGATGCGCGACACAGGTTGAACAGACGCGGCAAAAGATCCGCCGCGTCCTGAACCGGACGGCCCAGCACCATGGCAGCAACCGGTGGCGTGGCCACAGGTTCAACTGTCAGGGGGGATTGCGTCCGGTCCAGCATGGTTACTCGGCCTCGCTTGCCATGCCTGCGGTCAGCACCTGACGACGTGTCGGCGCTTCGGGCAGGTCCGATCCTGTTTCCGCTTCCTCGGCAGCGGCCTTTTCGGCCTCTTCCTGTGCGGCGATCTCGGCTTCACGGCTGGCGCGAATGTCGGCAGAGCGATCCGTTTCGGCGCGGTGTTCTTCCATGAACAACGCCTGCATCACGGCCTCGGCCACATCGACGGCCTGCTGCTGGGTCTTGAATTCACCCATCGGCGAAAACAGCGAACAGGCCTTATAGCCGCCGGTCATTTCGCGGACGTTGTGAATGAATTCATACTCGCCCGACGGAAAACCGATGACTTCCTTGGTGCCCGCCAGCAGATCGGACCAATCCTCGCCCTCGGCAGGCAGCTGGATCAGGTTCATGAACCACGGCGAAATCAGAACGCCCAGCGGACGACCCTGATGGATGCCCCAGCCAACGGCCTGCACGTGCAGCAGTTTGTTGACCATCGGCACATCACGCATTTTCGCGTGCCAGACTTCGGTGAAATCGGTCTCCAGCGCCTTGGTCTTTTCTGCCAGAACCTCGGCTTCGCGCATGGCGTCCGAACCGGGGTCTTCGCTGACAAGGAACTGTTCCTTGGGCGCGTCGCAGTTCGGGCAACCCCAATCGTCGGGCAGTGCGATGAACGGCGTGCCGGGCAGGATGGATCGTGTGTCATCGCCCTCTGCCGGATCGTAAGGCGTCCAGCAGATTTTGCATTCCATGATCGCCTGGGGGCTGATCTTGTCGTTTGCGCCCAGATAGGACCCTTCGAAACCGCTCATCGGATGGCCTCCAGAACCTCGATGATGCGTTCACCGCTCTCGATCAGGTCCTCGGATGCGGCGATGGCAACCTCGGGCATGGAGGTGACTTCGAAGCTGTCCAGAATAAGCGTGTCCATCGAGTTGAAGAACTGAACGCGCCAGACGTGCGGCAGCGCCGTCGCCGTGATGCGGCAGTTGCCATACCCGCGGGACAGGATGTCGACCGACCCTTTACCAAGCGCCGCGTCCAGCCACAGAAGGTCTTCTTCTGTGTGGGGCAGCAGCGTCAGGTTGACGACGTGGGTTTCCGTTTCTGGCGTGTAAGTCGCTGATTTATCCTGCAACTCCACCAGTAGCGGAGGCGCGTTCACAACGCCCGGCTGGCGCGGTGTCTGGTTGCCTGTCGCCGCTTTACGCGGGTTGAAGGCGCGGGTCAGGCTGGCCTTGGGAACCGGCCCGACCTCGATCGCATCAACGCCGACGCCCTTCAGAACCCAGACGCCTGCAAACACGCTTTCCTGCGCCGCAATGGCGGGGATGTCGTGGATTTTGACCGCAACTTCGCCTTCGCCCATGGTTTCGGCGATCAGGGCGCGGTTTTCTTTGTCCAACTCCTTCAGGTCGAAAATGACGTTCTCGCCACCGTTGCCCGCCGCGACAGAGGCCTCTGCCACTTTGGTCATCAGGGTCATCGCGGGCTCAAGCCCTTTGAGATCGTCGATATAGGGGATGTGTGCGGAATAGGCCCGCATGTCCTGCGGAAGCTGCATATACTCCAGCTCTTTGCCATCCTCTTCCGGCGGTTGAGAGCCCGGGCCGTAGCCTGTCGGCGGCAGGTGAAAATTGCTAACCATCTTTACTCTCCTTATTCCGCAGGCACTGGCTGAGCGAGGATCTGTGTGATCCGCGCCATGTATTCATCCCAATCCCGCACCTTGGGGATGCCGCCGATCATGTGACCGTCGCGATAAAAGATCAGGCTGGGCGTTTTCAGAACGCCGGTTTCCTGCCGCAGGTCGGTTTCGATATCGGTGCCCACAACGGCGCAGTCGAATTTGCCCTGAAAGGCCATTTTCAACTCGGGCAGGATCACCGCCACGTCGGCGGATTCCAGATTGCGCTTGGGGTCGCCCGGAACGAACAGCACATGGGTGCCGGCCCGTTCGGTGAATTCGATCAAAGACGACTTGTCGTTCAGGAACGGCCAGCTGAATTCATCAGTCAGGCGCGTGATCAGAGGGTGTGTCATTGTGTGTCTCCTGAGGTCAGGCTACCGGTTTTCCGGCATTCATGGCTGCTTGCAGATGGGGCGGCAGGCTTGGGCTGCTTCGTTCGAGATCGGCAAAGGCATCGCCCAGATCGCCGCCCTGCATGAGCGATCGCAATCCATCCAGCGCACTGGAAATCTTTTGTGCTTCGTCTTCGGTGATGACCTCGCGGGCGGCGCCCAGAAAGGTCAGAACCCAGTCGCCGATGTTGACCGGCCCCGTCAGGGACAAATCAATCAGCTCTTCCTGACGGCCGTCGGTCGCACGGGCAGCGATGCCGTCAACCGACAGAATTTGCATGGGAACGCCAACGCACATCGGCTTATTCGCCTACAGGGAAAAAGCGGTCGTCACCGATCCGGCAGGCATCATCTGCATCGGGGCGGCCGCCTTCATAGGCGTCGCGCAGGATCGATGCATCGGCCAGAAGGCTTTGATCGCTTTGGCCTTCGTTTGCGCGGATGTCCCACTTGGCCAGATAATCCATCGCGATGTCGATCGCCGGATCGATTTGCGCGGCCACAACGTCACGCAGACCGCCGCCGTAATCTTCCAGCTCTTCAGGCTGGCAACCGATCAGCAGCAGCGTTTCAGGGCAGTAGCCCATCAGCTGGGCTGTGGCGATCACGTCCTGAAAGCCGGTCTGATGCAGGCTCATTTTCTTGGCGCCCATGAACTGGGGTACTTCATCGTTTTCAACGATTTTCATGGTGCCGGGTTCAAGACCGTAATCGACGGCGTCAAACACGATCAGCGTGTCGGCCTCTTCCAGAAACGGCAGCAGGTACAGGCCCTGTGTGCCGCCGTCCAGAATACGGACATTGTCATCAAAAGCATACTTCGATGCCAGCCGTTCAACACAGCGAACGCCAAAGCCTTCGTCCGCCCACAATACATTGCCGATGCCCAGGATAAGCACTTTCGCTGGCATACCGGATCCTCCCCAAAACCACGATGCTGGCTGTTTTCTTTCCGATTTCTCGGTTTCATGGAAAGTAGGACGGCAAATGGGGGGTGTACCAACTTTTTCCGCATACAGTGGGATGCGAAGTAACCGACTGATTTTGCAGCATAACATTTCATAAAATTTGGATATTCATTATGAATTGTGCAAAGTAACTATCCGAAAAAGATAAAAACTGGCTATTACCCTAACAAAATTACAGTGCTCCAAACAAAAATGGGGCGCAGCCAAAGCTACGCCCCATCGATTCGCGCCTTACTCGTTACTTAGTCAGGCTTGTCATCCTTGAACGTCCGGTGACCAGAGATCATCGTCGAAACGATGGACTGGCGGCTCATGATATCTTCGCGGATGGCCACGTAGATGTGGATCATCATGAAGACCACAATCCACCACATGCCCAGATGATGGAACGTATGGACGATGTGCGGATTGTTACCGAACAGGGTGAACACCCAACCGAACAGCGCATAAAGCGTGCTGTCGATACCCAGACCTTCTGCATAAAGCGCAAGGCCGGTGACGATCATAAAGCTGACACCGAGCGTGAAGAAAAAGAACATAGCCAACTGAGCCAGCGGGTTATGCCCGATGTATTTCTTCGGTTCGGACGTCAAGAACAGGTACCATTTGATCTCGTGCCAGACTTCTACCCAGAAGCTGCCACTGAGGATCGGAACATAGAACAACTGACGTGCATGGTGGTTGCCGAAGATCGCCCAATAGATGCGACCCAGGAAACCGATGGTCAAAATCCATCCCGCCGCAAAGTGGGCGAAGCGGATGTAGCCAAAGACAAACTGGTGTGTCGCTTCGGCGATTTGCATGGACGGCGGGGGCGACCCGATCAGATAGCCCGTGCCGAACAGGACCAGAATGGCCAGGGCGTTCACCCAATGCCAAATCCGGACCGGCGCTTCGTAGACGTAGACCGAGGTCTGGCGCGATGCGCCAGAGGACTCAGTCGTGGTGCCATGTGCACCGATTGGGGGGGCCGTGTCTTTCATGACAGCCTCCCTTACGCCTGTTGGCGTGCGCTGCGACGTACCGCAAAGACGTGACGAACTGCCATGCCGGCGGCCACAATCGCCAACCCGACCACCACAAGGTGATCCGGCTGCGACAGCCAGTGCGCGTCGCCTTGGGCGACGGCAGCTGAGTGGCCCGTGTGGGCCAGTGCGGCCCCTGCGCTCAGAATATAAGCGGGAATTGCATATTTCATGTTATCGCCCTCCTCAGCGCACTTTGACGGTGGTCAGTTCGTCGCCATCAGGCGACATGACGTGTGTCGAACATGCCAGACAGGGGTCGAAGCTGTGCAGTGTGCGCAGGATTTCGACGGGTTCGTCCGGACGCTCCATCGGTGTGTTCATCAAGCTGGCCTCGAACGCGCCGATGTTACCGGCAGTGTCACGCGGCGAGCCGTTCCAAGTTGTCGGAACAACGCACTGATAGTTTTCGATACGACCGTCTTTGATCTTGATCCAGTGACCAAGCGCACCACGGGGTGCTTCGGTCATGCCCACGCCTTTGGCCTCTTTCGGCCATGTGGACGGATCCCACTTTTCGATGTTCGCTGTGCTTTCGTCGCCGTTTTTGATGTTGGCAACCAGCTTGTCGAAGAAGTGGCGCTGCAGACGTCCGCAATACTCGGATTCCAAGGCACGTGCCGCAGTCCGACCCAGGGTCGAGAACAGCGCCTCGACTGGCAGGTTCATATCGCGCAAGAAGCCATCGACCTGGTTCTTGATGTCTTCGTGACCCTTGGCGTAGCCCACGATGTAGCGGGCCAGCGGGCCAACTTCCATCGCGTTGCCGCGCCAACGAGGCGCTTTGATCCAAGAATACTTGGCCGCTTCGTCCAGCTCTTTGATGTTGGTCTTGGTGCCTTTTGCGTTCGGACCCAGTTCGTACTTGGGCTCGGTGACACCATCCCACGGGTGCAGGCCTTTGCCGGGCTCGCCGTAGTCGTACCAAGAGTGATCGACGAATTCCTGAACCTGTTCCGGATCGCGCGGATCGACATCGTGAACTTCGTTCAGGTTGCCATTGATGATCGCGCCACGCGGCAGGTGCAGCTGTTCCGGTGAGAAGTCGTTCGGGTTTTCCGGAATATCGCCGTAAGCAAGACATGCTTTGGACGACAGACCGCCACCGTACAGCCAGTTCTTATAGAAGCTGCCGATTGCCTTCACGTCGGGCAGGTAAACGTTCTTGTTGAACTCGTCACATTTGTCGATGATCGAGCTGACAAGGTTCAGACGTTCCATGTTGATCGCACCGACCGCGCCGGTCGAGTGTACGTTGATCGGGCACGGAACACCGCCCACCAGCCAGTTCGGGTGCGGGTTCTTACCACCAAAGATCGTGTGAACTTTGACGATCTCTTTCTGCAGATCCAACGCTTCCAGATAGTGCGTTGTCGCCATCAGGTCGGCTTCTGGCGGCAGAAGGTACGCGGGGTTGTCCCAGTAACCGTTCTTGAACAGACCCAGCTGGCCGCTTTCGACGAATTTCTTCAGACGGTTCTGAACATCGCGGAAATAACCGGGGCTGGACAGCGGGTGAGACGGGCTGACCTTTTGCTGCAGTTCGCTGGTGGCCTTGGGATCCGCGCGCAGGGCGTTGATCGGGTTGACCCAATCCAGCGCGTGCAGGTGATAGAAGTGCACGACGTGGTCGTGAATTTCCAGGTTCAGCTGCATCATGTTCCGGATCGAGTTCGCGTTGTCCGGAATCGAGATGTTCAAGGCATCTTCCACGGCGCGAACCGATGTCAGGGCGTGTGTACCTGTGCAAACACCACAGATGCGTTCCGTGAACGCCCACGCATCGCGCGGGTCACGGCCCTTCAGGATCACTTCCAGACCACGCCACATTGTGCCTGTGGATACCGCGTTGCGGATAACGCCTTCGTCATCCACGTTCACTTCGCAGCGCATGTGACCTTCGATACGTGTAACCGGGTCAACAACGATACGTCGGCCGGAATTATCGAGGTCGAAACCGTTCGGAGTCGTTACCATCTATCAGGCCTCCTCTTTAGTAGATTGTGTTTTCTTTTGTGCAGCTTTCAGCGCGGTGACAGCGGCATGCGCAGCAACACCGGCACCGACGACACCCGCAGCAGCCATACCGACCTTGTCGGCATTCGCTTCGACGCCGAACTGGGTCAGATCGGTGACGCGGTCATAGAAGCTGCCCTGATCCCAGAAACCGTCTTCGGAACAGCCGATACAGCCGTGACCGGATTGGATCGGGAAGCTGACGCCTTCGTTCCAGCGGATTGTGGAACATGCGTTGTACGTGGTCGGGCCCTTACAGCCCATCTTGTACAGGCAGTAGCCTTTGCGCGCGTTTTCGTCGTCCCATGCTTCGACAAACTGACCGGCGTCAAAGTGCGGACGGCGATAGCATTTGTCGTGGATACGCTGCGAATAGAACATCGCAGGGCGACCCTGACGGTCCAGTTCCGGCATACGGTCGAACGTCAGCATGTAGGTGATAACGCCGGTCATTACCTCGGCGATCGGCGGACAGCCGGGAACCTTGATGATCGGCTTGTCCATGATGACCTTGTGCACAGGTGTGGCCTGTGTCGGGTTCGGCTTGGCGGCCTGAACACAGCCGTAGGACGCACAGGCACCCCAGCTGATGATCGCCTTGGCGTCTTTCGCCGCGTGACGCAGCTTTTCGACGAACGGCTTACCGCCGGTGATGCAGAACATGCCATCTTCGTTCAGGGGCGGGTTGCCCTCGACCGCGAGGATGTAGTTGCCTTTGTATTTCTCGATGGTCTCTTCGAACGCGGCTTCCGCCGCGTGGCCCGCAGCCGCCATCAGAGTGTCGTCATAGTCCAGAGAGATCATGGACAGAACAACGTCTTTGGCCAGCGGGTGCGCCGAACGGATAAAGCTTTCCGAACAGCAGGTACATTCCAGACCGTGAACCCAGATAACCGGCGTACGCGGCTTGGTTTCCATCGCATGCGCGATTTTGGGAACCATAGCAGGCGACAAACCAAGGGCAGCAGCCGTCAAGGAACAGTACTTCATGAAGCTACGCCGGGTAATCCCTTGGCGACGCATCACGTCATAAAAGGTTTCAATTTCGCTCATTGGTCCTCCCGCACACGATGTGATTCTGGCGGAGTGCAAATGCATACACTTCGCGTCACCCTATCAGTCACACGGGGCTGTCAGCGGTGCCAAAGAAATGTGCAGAGAGCGGGGTATCAAAAATTTTTATTATTTTTCAATGCATTATATGGATTAATGCATATGGCTGCGCGCACCCTGCCGGATGCGTGGTAACCGGATAATCGGCGCTTCGGTAAGGTGGTTACCGGTTGGTCAGATGCCGCGCCGCGGCAATCACCGCCTGCCCCAATGCCAGCCCGCCATCGTTTGCGGGCGTGGTTTTGTGGGCCAGAACACGCACGTCGATCTTCATCGCGGTCAACCATTCGCAGGTCAAGCGATGAAGCAGCGCGTTCTGGAAGCATCCACCGGACAGGACGACCGCCTTTGCCTGTTTAACTGACACCAAATCCCCCGCGGCCTGCGCGAACACGCGCGCCAGAGCAGAATGGAACCGAAGCGCGATGATCTCTGCCGAAACACCGTTACTCAGATCATAACGGATCGTGGCCCACATCTCGCTTGGATCAATGTTCGGACCGGTGGCGGTGATGTCGTAATAAAATGAAATCTCATCCGGCGGGGCCTTTTGCGCCAAGGCCTCAAGCCGCATGGCGGCCTCGCCTTCGTAACTCTGACGCTTGGGGCAAATCCCCAAACAAGCCGCGACTGCATCAAACAGACGTCCCGCGCTGGAACACAGGGGCGCGTTCAGACCCTTGTCCATCGCCATCCGCGCCATCGCCAGCGGCTGATCCCCAAACAACGCGTCCGCCCAATCGTGCAGACCCGCCTGATCCAACCGCGCAAGCGCGTTCCGCCAGGGTTCACGCGACGCCATATCGCCTCCGATCAACGGCGCGGGTTTCAGCCAAGCATGGCGTTCGAACCCGTGGTAATCGCCCAACAGCACCTCGCCCCCCCAAACGGTGCCATCAGCCCCAAGGCCCGTCCCGTCCAGAATGATCCCCGCCACTTCGCCGCCATCGAGCGGCCAGCCGTTTTCCGCAAGACAAGACGCCAGATGCGCGTGGTGATGCTGTACCTCAACCACCGGCAGGCCCTTGCCCCGCGCATGGACCGAAGCGCGGAAGTCAGGGTGCAAATCGCAGGCGACCAGTTCGGGTTTGTGATCGAAAAGATCTGCGTAATCGGCATCGGCCTGTAGGAACGCATCATAGGTCAGGGCCTCGTCCAACTCGCCCAGATGATGCCCCAACAGGGCCTGACCGTTCTTGATCAGGCAAATCGCCGATTTCATCTGCCCGCCATAGGCCGCAACCTGTGGCGCATCGTCGAACCCTTCTGGCAGGGGCAAGGTCCCCGGCACGCGCCCCCGCGCGCGACGCAGGATCATCGGCGGATCGGCGCGTTCCACGCTATCGTCCAGACGGCGGGCGATCTCGCGGTCGTGCATCACAAAAGCGTCGGCAAACGCCCCCAGCTTATCCCGCGCTTCCTGATTGCCGATGACCTGCGGTTCGCCAGACAGGTTGCCGCTGGTCATAACAAGCGGGCGGTTCACAGCGGTCAGCAACAGGTGATGCAAAGGCGTATAGGGCAGCATCCAGCCCAGCGTGATCTGATCAGGTGCGATCCCGTCAGGCAGGCTGTCGCCTGTAGCTTCCAACAGCACAACAGGCGCCGCCGCGTCCGCCAACAACGCCTCGTCCGCCGGGCCAACCGACGCATACCGCCGAATCATGTCCAACGTGCCCATCAAGGCAAAGGGTTTTGCAGGCCTACGCTTCCGTTCTCGCAACGTGGCGATGGTCTTGGCATTCGTTGCGTCACATGCCAGATGAAACCCGCCCAGACCCTTGATCGCCAGCACCTGACCGTTCAGCAAACGATCCGCCGCATCGGTAATCGGGTCTCCGTCGCTTTCCGGCTCGACCCAAACACGCGGGCCGCAGTCAGCACAGGCCACCGGTTGCGCGTGAAAGCGGCGGTCGGCGGGGTTTTCGTATTCCGCGCGGCAGGCATCGCACATGTTGAACGGGGCCATAGTGGTCTGGCCACGGTCATAGGGCAGCGCGCGTAAGATCGTGAACCGCGGTCCGCAGTGGGTGCAGTTGGCAAAAGCATAGCCAAACCGCCTGTCCGCCGGATCCCGAATTTCCGCCAGACAATCCCCGCAGGTCGCGGCATCCGGTGTCACCCGCGTTTCGGCCCCCGCCCCTGTCGAGGCGACGATGTCAAAGCTATCGGTCCCTAACGCCTCGCACGGCGCGCTTTCCACCGCATCCACGCGCGCCAAGGGCGGCGCGTCTGTGCGGATAGCAGTGGTAAAAGCGTCAAGCGCCACGCCTTGGGCAAAGATCAAAACCCCTTCGGGATCGTTCAGAACCTGACCGGTGATGTCAAAGCGCTGCGCCAACTGCCAGATGAAGGGCCGGAACCCGACCCCCTGCACCTGCCCCCGCACACGGATACGGCGCGCCTCGGTCAATGGACTGTGCAGACCATACAGGGATCAAAGCTGCGCACGATATGCTGGACAGACAGCGGCGTTTCCTCGCCCTCGCGCACGGGCGCGCCGACAAGCGCGGCCTCGACCGGACCGGGGGTGCCGCCTGCGTCGCGGGGCGAAAAGTTCCACGTCGTGGGCGCGATGATCTGGTAGGACGCAATCGCGCCGTTTTCGATCCTGATCCAATGGCCCAGCGACCCGCGCGCAGCTTCGACCAGACCCATGCCTTCGCCATTCGCGGGCAGCTTCGCGCGGTCCATAAAGGGTGCTTTGGGGTCGATATCGGCAAGGATGCTTTCCATCGCGATCTGCGTGCGCGCGATTTCCAACAGACGTCCACCAACACGCGCCAGAACGCCGCCCTGTTTCGCCAGATCACGGGCCAGCGGATGGCCATCCACCACCTGCCGCGCCAAAGCGCCGGTTTCATAGCCCAACCCGTTTAGGCGCGGGGCCTTGCACCAGCTGTAGGCATCGGCGCTCATATCCACGTCGGGCACGGTCATGCCCTGACTGGGGTGCGCGGCATCGCCCAGCATCCACGCATGACTGATGTCTTCTGCAATCCCGCTTGTGTCCAAGGGGCCTTCAATACCGTTTGTCCATGTGCCGGCCTGCCAGATCGGACCGTTGGGCAAGGGGTAGGCACCGAACGACAGATAGCGGCCCGCGCCCTGCCCCGAGTGCGCCAAATCCAGATCGCGGGCGATCTCCATAAACAGGGCCACATCGCCCCTGCCCCAGTCGGCCAGCGCATCGACGGTTGTCAGGGCCTCGAACTCTTCGACCGATCCGCCGAACAGCTGCTGTTCCAGATAGCGGCGGAAGGCGGTCAGGTCGGCGCTGATCCGGACCTTGTCGCGCATGGTGGGGGCACGGGTCACACCGCCGGGTTGGATCGCCAGAGTATGGGGCCATTTCCCGCCCAGCAGACCAACGATGTGCAACAGACGCGCGCGGGCATCCATGGCCACCCGCAGGGCAGATCCTTGGGCCGCCGTAAAGCGGTCAACCGCACGGTCATGCCACGGCTTGCCCGCATAATCGGGACGCGCGAAATCGGGCATGAAGAACATGTTGAAATGCGTGACGTGGTCAGCAAGGTTTTCGACCGCGTGCAGCAAGGCGGCGGTTTTCTCGCCCTCGGGCGCTGGTGTGGCCCCTGCCGCATCGGCCAGCGCACGGGCGGCGGCGGCGGATTGGCTGATCGAACAGATACCGCAAATGCGCGGCGTGATGGTCAGCGCTTCGGTCGGGGGTTTGCCCAGCAGGATACGTTCGAACCCGCGAAACAGGGGCGAGTTCGTGTAGGCTGCAGACACCTTTCCATCCGTCACATCCAGACGGATTTCCAAGTCCCCCTCAACCCTGTTGAACGGACCGACAAGCAAGGATGTTTCGGTCATGATTTGGGGGCTTTCAGGCTGGGTGGCACGGTGATCCTGTCGGATGTGGCGTTAACCTCGATCCGGCGCGGGGTCGCGGCCTTGGAAAGGCTGGCCAGCGCCATGAACCACGCCTTTGGCATGTCAGAGGGCAGGCCCACAGGGATGCCCGCGAACTTGGGCGTTTCGGTAAAGGCGTGGCCGGGTTCTTCGAATTCAGGCGCGGTGCAGTTGATGCAGGGGTATCCGGCTCGCGTACAGCTTCCTTCGCCGTTCCACCCGCGAATATTGCAATCACCCACGGCCTGCGTGCCGACACAGCCCAGATGTTCCATCATACAGCCGATTTCCGACAGCTTGGTCGCGCTGGCTTTGTATTCGTAGAACTCGTTCTTCGGGCAGGCATGGTGGACAAGGTTATCGGCATAGAACTTGGGCCGACCATAGCCATCCAATTGATCCTCGCCCAAGGCATCCTCGGCCAGAAGCAGCAGTGTTTCAGTGACCCAGTCGGGATGCGTCGGGCAGCCCGCCACGTTGATCACCGGCAGGCCCGATACGCTGGTGAAATCCGCAGGCAAGGCCCCACCGCGATGCGCGCCCTCGTACTGCACACCCACCGCATCTGACGGGTTTTCGCCCGCTGACGTCACGCCGCCATAGGTCGCGCAGGTGCCAACCGCCACCACATGCCGCGCCTTTTTCGACAGGCTTTGCACCCAATCCAGCATGGACCGGCCCGTGCCCGCCAGAACGTGGTATTTGCCCGTCCCGTTCGGCCCGCGCACGATCGATCCTTCGATGCACAGAATATCCAGCGGCTGTTCCCCGCTTTCCACGTCATTCAGGATTTTGCGCACCTGCGCACCGCTTTCGATGCTTAGCGACGGATGCCACAGAAACGACAGCCCTGCCCCTTCAAGCAGTTCGATCACATTGGGGTTTTCCGCGCACAAAAGCGACATGGTGCAGCCACCGCAGCCCGCAGATTGAAGCCAGAGAATATTCATCCCGCCTGCCCCTTGCACAGTTCCAACCGGAAACACGCGCCCTTGCCGGGTTCTGAGGGTAGAAGCCTCAGATCGCCGCCGTGTTCCTCGGCAATTTTGTGGGAAATGGACAGGCCCAGACCGGTGCCGTCACCCACCTGTTTGGTCGTAAAGAACGGGTCGAAAATCGCCCCTGCCACATCTTCTGGAATACCGGGGCCGGTATCACAAATGGTCAAAACAGCGCGGTCCCCTTCGTAGGCCAGTGTCACATTGATCGCGGCCTCGTCCTGACCGGCCATGGAGTCCACGGCGTTCTGGACAAGGTTCATGACCACCTGCTGGATATGCCCCGGACGGCCACGGGCCATACAGGTTTCTTCGCCGTCCATATGGATTTCGACAGCGGCCTTGGTGCCGCGTTTGACCCAGTTGGCAGCAATACGGAACGTTTCGCCCAGATCGAACGACACGAAATCACCGGACCCGTCTGCAGACAGGCGGCGCAGATCTTCGACAATACTGCGCACCCGTTCCGACCCGTCGCGCGCGCCTTCGATGGCGGTGCGCAGGTTTTTCAGATCGCGGTCGATCTTCAGCTCTTTGCGCAGTTCCACCAGATCGGCCCGCGGCGCACCGGCCTGGACGCTTTCAAAGTACTTCTCGAACCGGTCGAGGTATTTTTCCAACGCGTGGGTGTTGGCGTAGACAAAGCTGATCGGGTTGTTCAGCTCATGCGCCACGCCAGCCAGCAAACGGCCCAAAGACGCCAGCTTTTCGTTTCGGACCAACTGGCTTTGCGCCTGCTTCAACGTCTCGTGGCTTTCGGCCAGTTCGGAAAACGCACGGCGGAGTTCGCCAAGGGGGCGACCCGTCAGAACGATCCCCGTCACGCGGCGGCGACGGTCAAGCCTTGGGGCGACCTTGAATTCCACGGGATCGTGGCCGGATACGGTCATCAAGTCGGCCTCGAACGTTTCACCCGATTTCATGCCGATGGTGCGGGTGATTGTGCCCAGCAGGCGCTCGCTGTGGGCATCTGCCAGAAATTCACCGATCTCGCGCCCGACCAGATCATCCTTTGCACAGCCCACCGCCTGACAGAACGACGCACTGGCATCGGATATTCGCAGGTCTTTGCCGGTCACCACCAAATAGTCGCTGATCGACGTCATGATCGACGACAGAAACGCCCGAAGCTGCATCAGTTCGGTGTTCCGCGCCTCAAGCTGTTCCTGATAATCGACCAGTTCCGCATAGGTCCGGTCAACGGCGCTAAGAACGTCGCTCCAGGCTTCTTCACCGATGTTATGGGCGTCTTCGGTCCGCATTCAGACAACCTGTTTGTTTCGGGTGGCTTTCAGAACAGCATAGGCGCTTTGAAAAAAGAAGGAAATTCCGTGGGACAGTCACAAAGTCGCCAAGGCGGCGATATGGCGGGGAAGATCACAACGCGAATGCAGTATATCGATGATCGTGACTGTAAGGTTGGTTTCCACATAGACCACAAAGTGTTCACCGGCGCGAATGTAGCGCAGGTCATGGGCCCCATCGACCAGCACCGCGCAACTACGACTGTGGGCGCGTCCGTTGACCAGATCATCGCATCGCGCCAGCAGTTCGGCCTCATAGGCATCGGCCTGAAGCGGTCCGAAACTATCGATGGTCCAAGCGGCGATCTCGGTCAGACTGTTTTCGGCCCGTTTGGTCAGGCGCAGCGATTTGGTCATTCGCCGGTGCGCGCCCGTGCAAAGGCGCGGCGGATCGCGGCCTGACCGGTGCCATCGGCAAAATCACCGCGTTCCGCCTGATCCAACCCTTCCAGCAGCCCTTTGCGGATGCCCGCCAGTTCCGCCTCTTGCTGTTCCAGCAGTCGAAGGCCCGCACGCATGGCTTCGCTGACGTTCTGGTAACGGCCAGAGGCCACCAGCGCCTGAACCAGCTGATCTTGGGTGTCTGTCAGAACAACATTGCGTGTGACCATGGGGCCTCCTATCAGTTGGCAATATATGCCAATGGCAGATTTCGGTCAATGAACTGGGCCCGGGCAGGCGAAAGCACATTGCTGCGATGCGGCTGAGACCTTGGTCGGATTTCGCCGTTTCCGCACGGTTTCTAGTGTGCCCATTATGCGCGCCATAGCCTTAATATTTGCGACTTTCGTCAGCCTGCTTTTGTCGACCATTTCGGGCGGTGCCGAACCCCTGTCGCGTGACGATCTATCGGCCTTTGTCCGCGCACCCTTTTCCATTGGCGAGGCGCTGAATGACAAAGGCGTCTACAGCCTGCTGAATTCCGGCGGGGCCGAGGCGGGTTATGTGTTTGAAACCGAACCTCTTGCCCCCCTACCCGGCTTTTCCGGCGCGCCGATCAATGTGCTGGTTGTCCTGGATCTTGAGGGCAAGTTTCTGGACGTCCAGCTGATCAACCATAACGAACCGATCTTTGTGTCCGGTCTGGGCGAGGCCCCGTTTCGCAAGTTCTTTGAACAATACGGCGGCTTGTCGATTTCGGATTCCATTGTTGTGGGCACGCCTTATGGCGAAGGGGCCACTGGATCGTCGCTGGTCTATCTGGACGGTGTGACCAAGGCGACCGCCAGCGTCCGGATCGCGCATGAATCGGTGATGGGGGCCGCGCTGGCTGTGGCGCGGGAAAAGATGCAGGGCATCGCCACCTCGCCCCCCGCCTATCCGGACCCCGAGTATTCCGAGACCCTGACGTGGGATGATCTGGTGTCCCAAGGCATCGCCACACGCAAACAACTGACCAACGCCGAAATCGACGCGCTGTTCGCAGGCACCCGCTGGGCCGGTGACGACCCCGAGGCCAGTGACTATCCCGACGAGGCCTATCTTGATCTGTGGATCGTCGATCTAGGCCCGCACTCCATCGCCAAGGCCGCCCTGTCCGACGACACCTATGAAGAGCTTCAGCGCTTTATGGAGATCTCGGACAACGACGAACCGCTGCTTCTGATCGAAACCGCGCGGCACGGGTTGGTGAGCGAGGATTTTGTGCGCAACACCTCGCCCGACTGGCTGTCGGCGGAACAGGACGGTCTGCCCGTGGCGCTGCGCGACGCAGACCTGTTCGTGGAACTGGCCGATGGCGCACCGGACGGCACCGCGATGATCCTGCGCACCGACCGTCGGTTGGGCTTTGATCCGTCGCGGGAATGGACGCTAAATGTGCTGGCCGTGCGCGAACACGGGGTGTTCCAACCAGAAATCGGGTCGGTCACCATCGAGGTTGCCCATTCAACGCCGGACCGCTTTTTCACACGTCCCGTTCAGATCAAACCCGCCCCCCCGTGGCTTGAGGCATTGCGCAACCGCCAAACAGACATGATTGTTCTGGCCGTCTTCCTGACCGGCCTGATCGCAGCGCTTTTGTTCAAACAAAGCGCGCTTGCCGCCCTGCCCCGCTTTACTCCTGTTCGGCTGGCCATTCTGGCTGTTGTCACGGGCTTTATCGGCTGGTGGGGGCAAGGCCAACTGTCGATTGTCACCGTCATCGGCACCCTTCGCGCAGCGGTCGAAGGCGGCAGCTTTGCTTTCCTTCTGTACGATCCGTTTTCACTGCTGATCTGGGCGGTGGCCATTGCAGGCTTTGTGGCCTGGGGTCGTGGCCTGTTTTGCGGGTGGCTCTGCCCGTTCGGCGCGTTGCAAGAATTTGCGCATCACTTGGGCCGCTTCCTGCGTGTGCCCCAGATCGACGTACCAGCGGCATGGGACAAGCGGCTCAAGTACCTGAAATACGTGGTGCTGGCGGGTCTGATCGCCATTGCCTTTATCGCGC
>NZ_FNUZ01000010.1 GCF_900108225.1 Thalassococcus halodurans | reverse complement strand
ATCAGAACCTCGCCAGCCTTCGGGCCCTCAAGGTTCACTTCCATCACTTCCAATGGCTTCCCGGCTTCCAAAGCCACCGCCGCACGTGTCCGCATATCTTATCCCCCTATCCTGGTGGTCGCGTAAAAATTTGGCGCGACACTCTGTTAAATGCCATCCGGCTGCAACCGCCGAATGGCCTGCACATACCAATGTCTGTGCGATGTCATCCGAAGTTGGCCGTCAATCAATGCGATATGACTTATGGCATGCTTTACAGCTTGCACCAATAGCGCCCATTCCGGCCCGTAAGCTGTCCATTGACGACGCATCTGCGGCCTCTACCGCCGCGACCATGTCATTCGACTTTGCAACGAAATCGTCCCAATCGGTCCAGATTGCAGGCGCCGCTTCGGTTTTCGGGTCGGTTGCTTGCACCTCGAACGCGGCAGGGATCGCTTTGGCGTGATCCAGCAATGCCAGTCGCGCGGCTTCGGCCTGTGCGGCGTCAAAAGGGATTTTACCCTTCAGCATATTGCCCAGAACGCCGGTGCTGTCCTTGATCTCGACCATCAAATCCATGCGCGCCTTGACCAGCGGGTCCTTTACGCCGCCGTGGGCCATCGCCATCGTTGCTGCCATCACCAGTGTGCCAAATCCGAGAACCAGATGCTTCATCAATCCATCCTGTGTGTCGTTTCCTTTCCCTAGACCTGTCGCACAGACCCGCCCCTGACAAGGCAAAAGACTCGACTCACCATGACGTGAATATTAGAACAAAGTGTGAACATGCTTTCTGGAATCGATGCCGCACAAACGCGTCCTGTCCCTTTGGTTCCCCAGATTGGGGGCCGAACGTCTGATCCGTCAGAACCCGGTTCTGGGCGATACGCCCTTTGCCGTGGCCGAGGATGTGGGCCAGATGCAGGTGCTGTCCTCGCTGTCTGAAACCGCTGCACAGGCGGGGCTCTATCGCGGCCAGCCCCTGCGTGACGCCCACGCGATGTGCGCAGGCCTGATCACCCGCCTGCGCAATCCACACCGCGAGGCCGCATTTCTGGGGGTGCTGCACCGCTGGGCTGGCAAATATTCCCCTTGGGTCGCACGCGAAGCCCCCGATGGGCTGATCATCGATCTGACCGGCTGTGCGCATCTTTTCGGAGGAGAGGCCGCGCTGGCCCAACAGGTTGAACAGGATTGCACCGATCTGGGGCTGACGGTGCGACTCGGGCTGGCTGATACGCTGGGGGCCGCGTGGGCCTTAGCGCGCTACGCAGACGCCACCCCCACCAGCGACCGTTCTGGCGATGCGATTGACCAAGAGGCCCGCGCCACGCGGTCCCGTGCTGGCAAACGGCGGCATTGGGAACGGGGCGGTGCTTCGCCCCTTGCCCATGCGCCCAAGGCCCAGACCACGCGCATTTGCCCCCCCGGCAAAACGCATTCCGCCCTTGCGCCCTTGCCCATCGCGGCCCTGCGCCTGTCCGATGATACAACCGCGCAACTGGGCCGTCTGGGCTTGCGCCGCATTGGTGATCTGACAGGCCAACCCCGCGCCGCTTTGGCCCGCCGGTTCGGCACGGGGCTGGTCTACCGGCTGGATCAGGCCATGGGCAGCGCACCTGAACCGATCTCGCCCGCGGCCCCGCCGGACCGCTTTGCCACACGGCTTAGCCTGCCCGACCCCATCGGGCTTGAGGACGACATCCTTGCCGCGCTTGACCGGATGCTGCCCCGCCTATGCGAACTGCTGGAACGCAAAGGCCGCGGCGCACGCACCCTGCGGCTTGAGGCTTATCGCAGCGACCAAACCATGGCGTGGATCACCGTCAGCCTTGCACGGCCATCCCATAACCCCGACCGCCTGCGCCCCCTTCTGGCGATGAAGCTGACCGACATCGACGCAGGCTTTGGCATCGACGTTCTGCGGCTCGAGGCGACGGCCCATGAACCGCTGCACGAACGCACCCGCGTCGGGCATCTTGAGGCTGGCAAATCCGTCACCCAGAAAATGGCCAACAACACCGGCCTTGATGATCTGATCGGCCGCCTTGGGGCCCGTATCGGGTTGGACGCCATCACGCGGGTGCATCCGGCCTCAAGCCATATCCCCGAGAAAGGCGCGCAAACGCTGGCTGCTGCGTGGTCGGAACCCGCCCCTGACAACTGGCCAGCAAGCCCCGTGCCCCGTCCATTATTGCTCTGGCGGCCCGAACCTGTGACCGCGCCGGACACACCCGCACCGCCCGACACCTTCCGCTGGCGGGGACGGCAGTTTCAGACCACAGGCCGCAGGGGGCCGGAACGGATTGCACCGGAATGGTGGCTGGATGATCCCGACTGGCGCAGCGGCCAGCGCGATTACTGGTCGGTCTACACCGATCAGGGCGATCATCTGTGGTTGTTCTACGCCCATGGCGCCACACTTTCCGGCGGATGGTTTTGCCACGGTTCCTTTGCCTGATCTGCTTATCGTGCTTGATTTAAAGCACAAACCGCCCCAGATTCATTTTATGAACTCATTCACGCCCCTGACCCCACAAGGCGCTGCGCCAGATTCGGTGATGTTCCACCGCACCGAGCTTAGCGTGATCCTATCGCTTTACGGACGCATGGTGGCAGCAGGGGAATGGCGCGATTACGGAATATCGGCCCTACGCGACACCGCCGTGTTTTCGGTGTTCCGCCGCGCTGCCGAACAGCCACTTTACCGGATCGAAAAACACCCCCGCCTGCGCAACAAGCAGGGGCAATACTGCGTGGTTGGCATGGACGGCCAGATCCTGAAGCGCGGCAACGATCTGAAGACCGTGCTGCGCGTTCTGGAACGCAAACTGATCCGCGCGGTCGAATAAACGCCCCTAGCGGCGCGCCTCGACGATCTTGCACAGCAATTCGAACATGATCGACACGCCCAGAAAGGCGGTGCCACCCGAGGTATCAAAGGGTGGCGACACCTCGACCAGATCGGCGCCGACGATGTTCACCCCTTCCAGCATGCGCACCACCTGCAGCGCTTGATAGGAATTCGGGCCGCCAACCTCGGGCGTGCCGGTGCCGGGGGCAAAGGTCGGGTCCACAAAGTCGATGTCATAGCTGACATAGGTCTTGCCGGTGCCGGCGATCTCACAGGCCTCGGCCATCACATCCGCAGGACCACGATCATGAAATTCCTCGATCGGGATCACGCGAATGCCGACAGATTTGGCAAAATCGCGATCTTCCGTGTCGTACATCGTGCCGCGAATACCAATCATCACGACACGTTTTGGGTCCAAAAGCCCCTCTTCCACCGCACGGCGGAAGGGCGTGCCATGGGTGTACATCGTGCCGCCGAAATACGAATGGTACAGGTCCGTATGGCTGTCAAAATGCACCATCCCCAACGGACCATCCTTGGCCAAAGCCCGCAGGATCGGCAGCGACGTCAGATGGTCGCCCCCTGCCGTCAAAGGCGTGATCCCTTGCGCCACCAACCCGCCATAAAACGCCGTGATCCGGTCCATGCTGTCCATGATATCGGCAGGGTTCGGGCCCACATCCCCCAAGTCGGCGACATTCAGCACCTCGAACGGGCGCAAACCCGACACAGGGTGCTGCGCGCGGATCATCGTCGAGGCATCGCGCAACTGTCGCGGACCATGGCGCGGACCCGGTCGGTTGGTCGTGCCGCTGTCCCACGGCACGCCAAGAATCCCGACATTCACATCACCGAACCGGTCATGATCCGGCTGCACCACAGGCAGTCGCATGAAACTGGGCACACCGGCAAAGCGCGGCAGCTCGAAACCCGACACAGGGTGAAAGAACGGATCGCTGGTCATGATGTTCTCCGAAGATAAGGCAGGCGGGCGTGGCGCGTGACGGGGCCGTCGCCCTGATCGGCGATACGGGCAATCGCCTGTTTCAACGGCTCATAGGCCACCGCCATGTGAAACGCGTTTGCATGCAGCAGAGTGTCCTCATCCGCGACCCACGCCACATGCCCTTTCCAGAACAGCAGATCGCCGCGCTCGGGCGCCGTGCCCTCGGGCAGGGTTTCGCCCAAGGCGGCCTCTTGCAGATCGCTGTCCCCGGGGCAGGCCTGACCAACAGCATACAGCCCCGCCTGCACAAGACCGGAACAATCGATGCCAAAGCTGGAGTTGCCACCCCATAGGTAAGGCGTGCCTAAAAGACGATCCGCCACTTCGACCGCATCAACCTCGCGCTCTTCCACAGGCAGAAGATGCGTCAGAGGGATAAAACCGCGCGCCGTTTCCGCAAATCGGCCTTCGATCCCCGTCACCTCGATCAAGGCCCCCATCGACAGGCTTTCGCGTTCGCGCTGTTTGAAATCGGGTGCAGGGTAAACATGCGTCGCACGTGCCGACACACGGTGCGTCACCGCCGCAACATGATCGACCTGTTCCACCCGAACATAGCCGCAATAATCGTCCTGCGCTGCCTGCACAAAGGCCCAGCCATCGCGTTCCTCATAAACCTGAACCGGCGCCCCCAACAGCAGCTGCCGGTCACGCGCGCCATCCGGTTCACGCAGCAAATCCGCCAAACCGGTGCTGATCCGCGCGTCCGACCCTGCCACGAAATGTCTGTCTTCGACGCTACCGAACAGATGCGCCGCAGCCACGCGGTCATTCACAGGGGTGACGCGGCGGTCCATCACAGGTCCAGCAGTTCGGGCAATGCGCCCAGAATGGCGCGAACGCCCTGCATCGCACCGCCCTTGGTCCGGCCAGGTGCCGCAGCAGGCTGCCAGCCGTAGATGTCGAAATGCGCGTAACGCGGCGTGTCTGTCACAAAACGGCGCAGGAACAGCGCCGCCGTGATCGCCCCCGCAAAACCGCCCGCGGGCGCGTTGTCCAGATCGGCGATGCCGGGTTCGATCATCTTTTCATAGGGGTCATGGAACGGCATCTGCCAGACCGGATCTGCCGCCGTCACTGCCGCCGTCGCAACCGCATTCGCCAGCTCGGGCGTGGTCGCGAAATAGGGTGCAAGGTCAGGCCCCACCGCCACACGCGCAGCCCCCGTGAGCGTCGCCATCGAGATCACCAGATCGGGCTTATCCTCATCTGCCAAGGCCAATGCATCCGCCAGAACCAGACGCCCCTCGGCATCTGTATTGTTGATCTCAACCGTCAGGCCCTTACGCGATGTCAGGATGTCCTGCGGACGGAAGCTGTTGGACGAGACCGAGTTTTCGACCGCAGGCACCAGAACCCGCAACTGCAAAGGCAGACCCAGCGCCATGATCGCATGCGCCAGCCCCAGCACGTTCGCGGCACCGCCCATGTCCTTCTTCATCAGGCCCATCGACGATCCCGGCTTCAGGTTCAGACCGCCAGTGTCAAAGCACACGCCCTTGCCCACCAGCGTCAGTTTGGGGCCACTGTCGCCCCACCGCATATCGATCAAACGCGGGGCCGAGGCGCTGGCCCGACCCACCGTATGGATCATCGGAAAGTTATTCTTCAGCAGGTCCTCACCGACCGTCACATCGATCTTCGCGCCATGTTCAGCCGCCAGATCACGGGCCGCTTGTTCAAGATCGGCAGGCCCCATGTGTTCGGTCGGAATATTGATCAGATCACGTGTCCGCGCCTCTGCCGCGGCCAAAACCTCGATCCGGGCGGCATCCACTCCTTCGGGCGCGATCAAGCTGCCGACCTTCGGCGTCTGATCCGCGTATTTCGAAAACCCGTAGCCTGCCAGCAGCCAGCCCAATGCCTCTACCTCGGCATCTTCAGCAGGCAGACCGGACGCGATCCGCCATGTGCCGCGCCCCAGTCCAACTGCCGCAGCAGCCAGAACATACCGCGTGCGCCGCCGCGCATCGGGCGTGCCATAGCCGGCCAAAGCCATCTCCGGATGCCCATTCGCATCCGGAATAACCAAGCTCGCGCCCAGAGCGCCATCAAACCCTTGCGCCGTCACCCAATTGCGGACGCGGTCGGGCTGACCCGCCAGCCAATCTTCGACCTCGCCCTTGGCAATGACATGAAGATCAAGCGCATCGGCGCTGTTGGGTGCGAATTCAAGCGGCATAGAAGGCTCCGGTCCGGGGTGTTTTCAACCACAGTATCGCGCCCGCCTGCGGCTGCAAGCCCAGTCGCACGAACACTTCCTAGAACACCGGATCAGCCCTGTCCCAAAGCGCATAAAGCGACATTTCACCAAGCCGCACCAGCCGCGCCAGAACCGATGCCGTGGCAACATAGTCATGCCCGTCCAGCAAGCCCTGCAAATTCTGCGCGACCTTACCCAGATCCGACAACCCTGTCTGCGATGCCAGATGGATCAGCATCTGCACCTCGCAATGGGTGCCCTTCATATTGCCAGCGCGCCAAAGCTGATCCACCCGCGACAGGCGCAGGGCAATATCCTCCATCGACCTGCACAACAATTCTTCCGTGTCGCGCGCCGATCGGTCGCCGTATAGTTTCTTCAGTCTGTCCGTATCCACATGCACAACTGTGCGCGGCACCAGATGGGTCACACCTGCCATCAGGTTCACTCCTTTACCTGCACCCTTACCCAAGACCAGAAAATCGCGGCGAACCTTTTCCAATGCGTTACCAGCGCCCGTCGATTTCCCTCGAATTTCTTGAAAAATCCGCGTAATTGATCCGGAACGAAAAAATGAACCGGAGGGACATATGCACAACGCCAAGCCACTGCCCAGCTATCTCGTGCAACGGTATCAGGGCTGGAAAGCCACCACTCATGCCGAGAATAGCGCGTGGTATCGTCGTCTTGCGACCGAAGGGCAGCGCCCCCGTGCAATGGTGATTTCCTGCTGCGACAGCCGCGTGCATGTGACGTCGATTTTCGGTGCCGATCAGGGTGAATTCTTTATTCACCGCAACATCGCCAACCTTGTTCCGCCTTGTGAACCCGATGGCAACAAACACGGCACCTCGGCGGCGCTGGAATATGCCGTAACCGCGCTCAAGGTGTCCCATCTGATCGTACTGGGCCACTCGCTGTGCGGCGGCGTTCAGGGCTGTGTAGATATGTGTTCCGGCAATGCGCCCGAGCTGGAAGAGAAGACCAGCTTTGTGGGCCGCTGGATGGACGTTCTGCGCCCGGGCTATGACCGCGTCAAAGAACGCAACCTAGCGCCCGAAGAAGAACCCCGCGCACTGGAAAAAGAGGCTATTCTGGTCAGCCTGTCGAACCTGATGACCTTCCCGTTCGTCAAATCCGCCGTGGAATCCGGTGAACTGACGCTGCACGGTCTGTGGACCGATATCGGCGAAGGCGATCTTGAATTCTACAACGCCAAAACAGACGATTTCGAACCTGTCTAAGCCTTAGCTGAGGCGCGCGAAATGTCCTGTGTGGTCGGCCCGCAGCTTGGGCCGGCCCAGACGTTCGGACAGCGTCCTCAGCGGATGGCCCACGTCAGACCCACAGCACACGGCCACGCCGGTATAGCTGTCGGAAATCACCAGACGTCCGTCTTCAAAATCCAGATCATAACCGCGCTTGGTCAATTCTTCTTCAAGATTGATCCAATCCGTCGCGCGCTCAAGTACGGGCGCAAGAAAGAGCATCAATAACGTGCGCGTTTCCTGGTCCACAGGACGCATATGCGCCTGCTTGCTGTAGTGTTGGGGTTTCATTGCTCTGCCTCAGTTTTTTTATCTAAAAACGATGACAGATTTCGGAATCAAAGAAAGGAAACTTTTTGCACCAGTTTCCCCGTGTGGCCGCCGCGCAACCGGTTACACTTTGTTAACAGGATTGCGGCTTAATCCGAAAGGCACGTACCGGATTCCCTTGATCCAGTAGTTACCTCGTAAAAAACCGCCCCGACGGGGGCGGTTTTCTTTTTCCAAACTGCACTGGGGCAGCTTAGCCTTTTTTCAGAACCTCACGGCCCAGAACCTCGGCGATCTGAACAGCGTTCAGCGCCGCGCCCTTGCGCAGGTTGTCCGATACGCACCACAGGTTCAGACCGTTTTCCACGGTCGAGTCCTGACGGATGCGGCTGATGAATGTCGCGAAATCGCCAACGCATTCTTTCGGCGTGACATA
The DNA here is from genome assembly GCF_900108225.1 of Thalassococcus halodurans. GTDB lineage: Bacteria > Pseudomonadota > Alphaproteobacteria > Rhodobacterales > Rhodobacteraceae > Thalassococcus > Thalassococcus halodurans. The sequence continues at coordinate 48,178 of NZ_FNUZ01000010.1, read as the reverse complement.
GCCACCATCTTCGCGTTTATCGATCACCATGATGCCCGGTGCTTCGCGCAGGATGTCGCGTGCTTCGTCTTCATCGAGGAAGTCTTCGAACTCAAGGTTGATCGCTTCCGAGTGGCCAACGAAAACCGGCACGCGCACACAAGTTGCTGTCACCTTGATCGCCGGATCAACGATCTTTTTGGTTTCCGCGACCATCTTCCACTCTTCTTTGGTGGAACCGTCTTCCAGAAACACGTCGATGTGCGGAATGACGTTGAACGCGATTTCCTTGGTGTAAACCTTGGGTTTGATTTCCGATGTCGGGTTATAGACCGCTTTGGTCTGATCCCACAGTTCGTCCATCGCCTCTTTGCCGGAACCGGACACGGACTGATAAGTCGACACAACAACGCGTTTGATCTTGGCGCGGTCGTGCAGCGGCTTCAGTGCAACAACCATCTGAGCGGTCGAACAGTTCGGGTTCGCGATGATGTTTTTCTTGGAATAGCCGTGGATCGCATCTGCGTTCACTTCGGGAACGATCAGCGGCACGTCGGGATCGTAGCGGTACAGCGACGAGTTATCGATGACCACACAGCCGGCTTTTGCCGCGATGGGCGCGTATTTCTTGGTTGCGTCGGAACCGATGGCAAACAGCGCCATATCCCAACCCGAGAAATCGAACGTGTCGATGTCCTGCGTCGTCAGGGTTTTGTCGCCAAAGCTGACCTCGGTGCCCAGCGAGCGACGGGATGCCAGAACGGCCAGTTCGTCTACCGGGAACTCGCGCTCGGCCAGAATGTTCAACATTTCGCGGCCCACATTACCTGTGGCGCCAGCAACGACTACTTTGTAACCCATGGGGGTCTCCTTGTATTCGGTGGGCCGCCCTCGGCCCATAGAAAACGTTGCCGCGCTTCCTATAACAGCATCGGTTGCTGTTAAAGCGGATTCGTTGCGGCCTGTTTTTATCGTGTACGCAACGAAAAAGCCGCGCAGTCAGCGCGGCCTTTCCAAGTGTCACTTTGGCACCCTACCGGTCCGGCAAACCATCCCGTTTGTCAGCAAAATTCCAGGTGTCGATAACCTCCAGCGCTTCTTCTGCGGTCTCGACAAACTTGAACAAGTCCAGATCCTCGGCGGAAATTGTGCCCGCCTCTGACAACGCTTCCCAGTTCACGATGCCGTCCCAGAATTCGCGCCCGAACAGCAGAACCGGAATACGGTCCATCCGGCCCGTCTGGATCAGAGTTAGCGTTTCGAACAATTCGTCCAACGTGCCGAAACCACCTGGGAAAACGCAGATCGCCGCGGCGCGCATCAGGAAATGCATCTTGCGGATAGCAAAGTAGTGGAAGTTGAACGCCAGTTCCGGCGTCACATAAGCGTTCGGCGCTTGTTCGTGCGGCAGAACAATGTTCAGACCGATGGAACGACCACCCGCTTCGTGCGCACCTAGGTTGCCAGCCTCCATCACGCCGGGGCCGCCACCAGTGACAACCACGTTTTCGCGCATGTTCGATTCTTTGGACCGTTCGGTCATCGCAAAGGCAAAACGGCGCGCCTCTTCATAGAAACGCGACAGGTCAGCCAACGTCTTGGTCCGCGCTGTATCCTTGTTGGCAGGCGACGGAATGCGGGCACCGCCGAACATCACGATGGTCGAATCGATATCCATTTCGTCCATCAGCATTTCGAACTTCAAGAGTTCGAGCTGAAGTCGCACAGGCCGCAATTCGCTGCGGCACATGAAATCCTCGTCCGCAAAGGCCAGACGGTACGCGGGCGACCGTGTTTGCGGCGTATCAGGCACCTCGCTTGCGGTTTTGCGGTCAATACCGGCATCGCGAAAGCGGGATTCAAAGCTTTTGGTCATAAAACCTCCAGAAACCATTTGCGCCTGCCTACCCTGTTCAGGGGGCCGACGCTACCCGCGACAATACCGCCGTCAGTTGGGCTTTCCCTGACGTGATTCAAAAGCTAAACAACCGCAAACCCGTAGACACGAAGGACTTGTCATGGACATTGCTGCACTGGAATCCGCCATCGAATCCGCATGGGATGCGCGCGACACGATCACACCTGCCACAACAGGCGAAACACGCGAAGCCATCGAAGACACGCTGAACGCATTGGACAGCGGTTCGCTGCGCGTCGCCGAGCGTCGTGAAAACGGTGACTGGCATGTGAACCAGTGGGCGAAAAAGGCGGTTCTTCTGGGCTTCCGCATCAAAGACATGGAGCAGCAGGACGGCGGCCCGCAGGGTTCCGGTTGGTGGGACAAGGTCGACAGCAAATTCAAAGGCTGGGGCGATGCGCAATGGAAAGACGCAGGCTTCCGCGCCGTGCCGAACTGTGTTGTTCGCAAATCCGCCTACATCGCCCCCGGCGTTGTTCTGATGCCGTCTTTCGTGAACCTCGGCGCTTACGTTGACGAAGGCACAATGGTCGACACATGGGCAACAGTTGGTTCCTGCGCACAGATCGGTAAAAACGTACACCTGTCCGGTGGCGTCGGCATCGGCGGCGTTCTGGAACCCATGCAAGCCGGTCCGACCATCATCGAAGACAACTGCTTTATCGGCGCGCGTTCCGAAGTTGTCGAAGGCTGCATTGTCCGCGAAGGTTCTGTTCTGGGCATGGGCGTGTTCATCGGCAAATCGACCAAGATCGTTGACCGCGAAACCGGCGAAGTCATGTACGGCGAAGTACCGCCCTACTCGGTGGTTGTTGCGGGCTCCATGCCGTCCAAGAACGGTATCAACCTGTACTGTGCGGTCATCGTAAAGCGCGTTGACGAAAAGACCCGTTCCAAAACAGGCATCAACGAACTGCTGCGCGACTAAACTTCCGCCGCAACCAGCCTTTCAAACCCGTCCCGAGCATCGCTTCGGGGCGGGTTTTTATTTGCACCCTTGCAAGACATCCAAATCCGCCCATCTTGTTAGGTAAGCATTTTTATGGGGGCTGATATGGGACTTGGATTTTTAGGCTCGATTTTCGTGGGCGGTTTGGCAGGCTGGATCGCCAGCATGATCATGAAGGCCGATACCGGCATTCTGGCCAACATCATTCTGGGCATCGTCGGCGCAATTGTTGCGAACTTCCTTCTGGGCGTGGTCGGCATTTCCGCGTCGGGCTGGTGGGTGTCGCAACTTGTTGTTGGTCTTTTGGGCGCGTGCATCCTGATTGGCGTCGGTCGCGCGGTCAGAAACTAGGCCCGAACCACGCTAAATTGTTGACAACGAAGGGCTGTCAGGCCCATCTGCGGGCATGGCTCAGGATAAACCTAAAAAGAAACAACAGGTTTTCACCCTTCTTGTCGAAGTCGGGCGCAAAACTGGTGACGGACTTCCCAAAGGGGCGCAGGGCGCGGCCCTGATGTGCTACGCCTCGGGCGTGGACGAAGCCGAAGCTGTGCGCGAAACGGTGGCCATCCTGAAGCAGGCCGATCTAGCCCCGCTGGATGTGACAGGCTACGGCACACTGGACGAACGCCGTGCCCAAGGTCACGAAATCGACGATGCGGAAATCGAACTGATGGACCGCGCCTTGGAAGAAAACTCGGTCATCGTGGCGCAGGTCACGCCGTTTTTCGACAAAGCGTAAGGGGCGTTACGCCGCCCGCGCCTCGGCCAAAGTCACCGCTTCAAACGGTTTCAGAACCTGATAGCCTTTACGGAACTGCTCGGGCATGGACCGCGCAGGGAAATCCGCAAGCAGCGTCTTATCCATCAAATCGCGATCACGGCGCATGCGGCCCACGTACAGGCTTTCAATCGCACAGCCTGACACCTGAATGGCATCGTGGTTCGGCAAAAGCACCTGATGATACCGCACGAACAGCGGTGGATCTTCGTAGATACCGGTAAACCCGTTCACAAGGTTTTCAGCAGGGATCAGAACCGCTTCACGGCCAAAGGTGTATTCCACTTCGCTACCGCCAATCACCAGCTTCTGGTGCGGGGCCACGTGAATATCACGCGTCAGACCCAAATAGGGCGACCGAAGGCGCACAGGCCGGAACGAACCCAGCGCAGGCACCCTGCGCGAGATATTGGCCAGCACAGGCTGCAATTCGCCGCTGTGCGTGTAGACCAGATCACCGGGTTTCAGCTTGGAAATCACGCGGGCACCGAAGGGTGTGCTGACTTCGGTCTCGCCAAAGATCGATGGCATCGGGCCTACAGGTTCGATTGCGCTTGAGACCGCGAAATAGATCACGTCGTCATCGCGTTCGCACAGCTGCGGGCGGTGGATCATGGTGAAGATATCGCTCAGCATCAAAGGCGGCGGCGCAGGTGTTTCGACCGACCGCACCTCATCACCTTCGGGCTGTTCCACAGACAGCCGCGCCCAGCGTCTCGGGGAATCCCAAGAAAACGTCAGACGCAGAACGTCGGTACGGCCATTTTCATGCGCGGGAAGAACGGTGTGAAACACCGCATCGCCCTGCGCCATGACCAGAACCACACTGCCCCCCGGAAGTGCCTGAAGCGAAATACGGCCCGCCCATGGATGGCGCCGTTCATAAGCCAGCAACATCTGCGGGCGGCCATGCGGTGACAGGCGGGTTTCGATAACCAGCGATCCACGCGGTAACAGTGCCTCGCCCGAAGCCGCATCAGACGAAAAGATGTCCGGACAGGTCCAGTTTCGCTCGCCCCCTGCAACCGCGATCCAGCTCATGCTGCGACTTGCCCCAATACCTGCGCTTCGTATGCTCTGAGTATACGCCGTGCCGGTTCGCTATATCCAGCGCCTGTTTGCGGATCGAGTTCGGGGAAGATCTCGCAGATTTCGTCCAGCGTCTCTTGTTCGAAAATGTCCGAGAACATCGGTCCGGGCAGAAAGCTTTCGGATGCCAGACCGTTCGAAAAGACGATCTCATGCGCGTCGAACATCAAGTGGAAGTACGTCACGCTTTTCCCTTCGACGCGGCGGATCGTGTCATCGTTCACCAGATATTTCGCTGCAATCAGCACCTCGGCATCACCGAACATCAATTCGGCCTGAAACTCGCGCACCAGCAGGCGATGAAGCGGGGAAATTTGCAAACGTTCGTGTATACCGAAAGTATTCCGAGCAATTTCAATAGGTGCCATATCGCCCTTGGCCTCGACCGTGCGCGACCCGACCCAACGCATCGGCTGAAAGCCATTGTCCTGCGTCAGCACCAGATCACCCACTTTCAGGTCTTCGACCAGCCGCGGCCCATCAATGGTTTCGATCATCGTGCCTGCAACAAAGCACGGCACCTGATTGACGGTGACAAAGGCTGTGTCCGTGATGCCGCTGTCGGATTCCACCGCATAGGTGAAGTTCACGATCTCTTCGTCAGCATCCGCGTTGAACGTCAGCGTGCCGTCCGCATTCAGCGTAACAGTCTGGCCCGTTGCCAGCGTCACGCTATCGCCAGCCGACACGTTCTGGCCGTTGATCTGCGTGATCGTCAGCGTGCCGGGCGTCTGATTGATGTCGTTGGACAGAACATCGATCACAACGGTGCCTTCGGGCACAACGTTGGCGGTGTCGGTGATGGCAACAACCGACGTCTGAACCGAGTCCGCCGCGATCAGCAGGTTCGAGTCATAGTTCGAATCCACCACATCCGCGATACCGATACGGATCGTGTTCACCTCACCTGGATTGACGTTCATCGTCAGCGTCATGGTGACGGTGAAGCCGTCCATTTCGGTGTTGTACTGGTCGCCGGTGTTGTCGACGTACAAGTTCTCGTTCGAGGTCGAGTTCAGGTTGTTCGGGTCGGCATCACCATCGCCGATGGTCATTTCGACCTGCTGACCGTTCACCCAAACGCCGACAAAATCCTGATAAACAGCGGTTTCGTATTCGGGGTATTCTTCGGACGAAAAGACGAACTGCATCGTCATCACGTCGCCGGTCGGAATGAAATCGACCTCGATATAAGACGCGTCATACGTCGACGTGCCAGCGGCGGCGTTGAACAACGGGTCATTGTTGACGCCGGATGTGTTCGACGACGTATTGCTGTTCAGGTTGGATTGCCAGCGGTTGTTGCTGGTGAAATCTGTTGCGTCACCCGTGGACAGGATGACACCGACATCAGACGGGGTAACACCGGACGTCAGGCGATCACCATCGGTATAAATACCAGACGAAATCGCATCGCCAGTGTACGTCGCACTGACAACCGTAACACCATCGCCAAAGATGGTTTCTGCCATTTCGATCGCACTCGCCTGAGTGTCGATCGGAAGGTTACGTCCTCGGACCATATCTGCCTCGTGCCTTAACGAGGTCAGAACGCAGAGGTCACAACTTGTTTGGGTCACGCAAAGCGTGCCGGGTGTCGTGTTTGGGTGTCTGCTTGCCCTGCCTCGGGCTTATATCTTTTGATAATCATGCATACACGAAAGCGTAAAATTTTAAACGTTGGACATTTTTCGGACGAAATGAGACCTGACAAATGCGGTTTTTCAGCCACATTTGCCCTCGCGCTCTGAACGGGTTAGCCACGGACCCAAGCTATCAAGGAACACGCCATGACAATCGATCCCGTCACATTGACCGCCGATCTGATCCGCTGCCCCTCTGTCACGCCAGAAGAAGGTGGCGCCCTTGTTTTGCTGGAAAAAATGCTGTCCGAGGCCGGCTTTACCTGCACCCGTGTCGACCGTGGCGGCATCGCCAACCTGTTCGCCCGTTGGGGTGACAAAGGCCACGCGCGCAGCTTTGGCTTTAACGGCCATACCGATGTGGTTCCTGTCGGCGATCTGGCGGCTTGGACGGTTGATCCCTTCGGGGCCGAGGAAAAAGACGGCCAACTTTGGGGGCGTGGTGCGACCGATATGAAATCGGGCGTCGCGGCCTTTGTTGCGGCGGCTGTGGACTTTGTTCAGACCACCCCGCCTGACGGCGCGGTCGTGATCACCATCACAGGCGATGAAGAAGGTGACGCGTTGGACGGCACCGTGGCGTTGTTGGATTGGATGAAGGACAACGACGAACGTATGTCCGTCTGCCTGGTGGGTGAACCCACCTGCCCGAATGAAATGGGCGAGATGATGAAGATCGGCCGTCGCGGTTCCTTGAATGCCTTCTTCACCGTGCGCGGCGTGCAGGGCCACGCGGCCTATCCGCACCGCGCGAAAAACCCCTGCCACGCCCTGGCGCGCCTGATGGATCGTCTGGCCTCGACCCCCTTGGACGAAGGCTCGGACCACTTCGATGCCTCGACCTTGGCGGTTGTCACGATGGACGTGGGCAACCCCGCGACCAATGTCATTCCGGCAGAAGCCAAAGCCACGCTGAACATCCGTTTCAACGACCTACACAGCGGTGCGGCCCTGACCCAATGGCTGGAAGATCAAGCCGCTTTGGTCGATGCCGATTTCGGAACGGAAACCGAGGTGAAGGTCAAAATCTCGGGCGAAAGCTTTATCACGCCTCCGGGTGATCTGTCTGATCTGGTGGCCAAATCCGTGCAGGCGGAAACGGGCGTCACGCCGGAACTGTCCACGTCGGGTGGCACATCGGACGCGCGCTTCATGCAGCACCATTGCCCCGTTGTGGAATTCGGCCTTGTTGGCAAAACAATGCATCAGGTGGATGAACGGGTGGATATCGATCAGATCCGCGCATTGAAGGCGATCTATTCCCGCATCCTGACCGACTACTTCGCCTGATGACTGTCACGGTCGCCCCGACGTCGAATTTCAACGCCTGCCGCGATATCCGGATCGCTGTGTTTGTCGAAGAACAACGCATTCCAATGGCCGAGGAATTCGATGTCATTGATGACGTCGCACAGCACCTTTTGGCGACGCTGGACGGCACCCCTGTTGGCACCGCCCGCGTTTATGAAAAGGGTGGCGTGGGCTATATCGGGCGCATCTGCGTTCTGCGCTCGGCCCGTGGTCATAAGGTCGGTCAAAAGCTGGTTCTGGCGGGGCTGGACGTGGTTCGTGATATGGGGCTGCCCACTGCGCAGCTTAGCGCGCAGGATCACGCCATTCCGTTCTACGAGCGCCTTGGCTTTGTGGCCTACGGCGACTTCTACGACGATGCCGGAATCCCGCACAAAGACATGCGCCGCGACCTGTGATCGGTTTCGGATGACGCCCCCTTGCAGGCATGCTAAGTGCCGAACATGAGCACCCTGCCTAGCAAAGACCAGATTCTTGAATGGATCACCGAGAACCCTACCCAAACCGCCAAACGCGACATCGCCAAGGCCTTTGGGATCAAGGGTGCGCAGCGCATCGATCTGAAGCGCATCCTGAAAGAGCTTGAGGCCGAAGGTCACCTGACCAAGCGCAGCAAGACCTATCGCGATCCGGACAAGCTTCCGCCTGTCAGCGTGCTGCAAGTGTCCGAAACCACGCCCGACGGCGACATGATGGCCAAGCCGCTGGAATGGCATGGCGACGGCATCGAGCCCAAGGTTCTGCTGATCCCGCGCGCGGGTGATCCGGCTTTGGGTGTTGGCGATCGCATCCTTGCGAGGCTGACTGCGGTGAAAGACCCCGAGCATCAATACGAGGCGCGGTTGATCCGGCGGATTGGGTCTAACCCCAAAAAAATAGTCGGTATATTCAAGAAATACTCGGAAGGTGGCGTGATCAAAGCCATCGACAAAGGTGTCGATACTGAATGGCGCGTTGGCCCCGATGCCACGGGTGGCGCACAGGAAGGCGAGCTGGTCGAGGCCGAGCAGCTGGGTGCGCCCAACCGCATGCATCCCCGTGCGCGTATCGTCGCGCGTCTGGGTGATCCCAGCGAACCGCGCGCTGTCAGCCTGATTGCCATCCATCAGCACGGCATCCCCGACGATTTCCCCGACGACGTTCTGGCCGACGCGGATTCCAAAAAGCCCGCTGGCCTGTCGGGGCGCGTCGATCTGCGGGACATGCCGTTGGTCACCATCGACCCTGCCGATGCGCGGGACCACGACGATGCGGTCTATGCCCACGCCGACGATGACCCCAGGAACCCCGGCGGTCATGTTATTTGGGTCGCGATTGCCGATGTGGCCCATTACGTGCGCCCTGGTTCGCCGCTTGATCGCGAAGCCCGCAAGCGTGGCAATTCCAGCTATTTCCCTGACCGTGTCGTGCCCATGCTGCCCGACCGCCTGTCGGGCGATCTGTGCTCGCTGCACGAAGGCGTTCCGCGCGCCTGTATCGCGGTTCGGATGATCGTCGATGCCCACGGGCACAAGAAATCACAGAAGTTCGTGCGCGGCCTGATGCGGTCGCCTGCGTCCCTGACCTATCAAGAGGTACAGGCGGCGATGGACGGCGATCCGAATGAACGCTGCGCCGCGATGCTGGATGACGTGATCAAACCGCTTTACGCGGCCTATCACGCGCTGAAATTGGCGCGCGAACGCCGCCAGCCGCTGAACCTTGATCTGCCGGAACGCCGGATCGTTCTGACGGAAGACGGCAAAGTGGCGTCGGTCAACTTTGTGGACCGACTTGATGCCCACAAGCTGATTGAAGAGTTCATGGTTCTGGCCAACGTGGCCGCCGCTGAAACGCTGAAGGCCAAGAACACACCTTTGCTTTTCCGCGTCCACGAAGAGCCGCCTGCCGACAAACTGGAAAGCCTGCGCGACACCGCCGAGGCCGCTGGCCTGACGCTGGCCAAAGGGCAGGTTCTGCAAACCGCGCACCTGAACAAACTACTGGCAGATGCCGCAGGTCGGGACGAAGCCGAGCTGATCAACCTGTCGACCCTACGGGCAATGACGCAGGCCTATTACGGGCCGATCAACTTTGGTCACTTTGGCCTCGCGCTGCAGGACTATGCGCATTTCACTTCGCCCATCCGCCGCTATTCCGACCTGATCGTGCACCGCGCCCTGATCACCGCGCACAAATGGGGTGATGACGGGCTGACTGCGCAGGAAATCGAGCGGCTGGAAGAAACCGGCACGCATATTTCACAAACCGAACGCCGGTCGATGATCGCCGAACGCGACACAACAGACCGATATCTGGCGGCCTTCCTGTCGGACCGGTTGGGCGCAGAATTCAGCGGCAAGATCAGCGGCATTGCCAAGTTCGGCGTGTTCGTGCGCCTGGACGAAACAGGAGCCGACGGGCTGATCCCGATGCGCAATCTGGGTCGCGAATATTTCCATTTCGACCCTGACAGCGCGACGCTGATGGGATCGGAAACCGGCATGGTGATCGGCCTTGGCCAGCGCGTGACCGTAAAGCTGGTCGAAGCCGCCCCTGTCACGGGCGGCATCGCGCTGGAACTACTGACCATCGAAGATCAGGAGATGCCCAAAGGCGGGCGCGGCGATCGACGGGGTCGTGGATCGAAACGCCCCACCGGTCGCAAGGGCCCCAAGGGCAAACCGCCATCAAAGCGTAAACTGGATCGGGCCAAACAAAAGAAGGCCAAGATCAAGGTCACGCGGCAGAAGCGCGGTTAGCACCCGGCACAGGCAGCTGTGCAAACAGCTGTTCGCGCGCACGCCCGACGTAGGCCATCAGCTTATCATCGCCCCGCAAACGACGGCGCAATGCGGTGTCGGCGGGCAGCGTGTCGATCATGCTAAGCACCGGCGCAACCGCTGCATCCGCCGCTGTCGGTGTTGTCCCGAACAAGAACGCGTCGTCGATAAAGGCCGCGATGGTATCAAGATCGCGGCTGAGATAGGTCATACGGTCTTCTTCGGAAAACCGGCCCATCCCGTTTAGATCCATCCGCTGCCTGATCGTTTTCCGCACCATATTGGGCACGAACAATTTCAGCGGCGCCGGAAGGCCACCGAACACCTGCCGGTTTAGAACCGTCCAGCAGTCATCAATCAGCCAACGGTTATAGACCAGCCCTTCGGTCAGGTTCTGTTCTGTCATGCGGATCACCGCACGGGCGGTGGCGCGGGCTTTGGCATCAAGACCGGGAAACATGTCTTTGCCCTGCTCTTCCAGCCAGTCGATCAACAGATTGCTGTCATTCACCATAAAATTCGGTGTCTCGACGACTGGGAGTTTCTTGTAGGCAAACTTGCTGGGGTTCTGAACCCAGTTCGGCGTCCACTCCATCCCTGCAAGGTTCAGAAGAACCATCGCTTTGACGCAGAACGGGCTGGCGCTGTGGTTGCCTAAAGCGGGGTAGAAGGTGTGCAATGTCAGCATCGAAAACTCCTTTGACTGTTGGTGTGTTCGTAGCGCACAGTCATGTCAGTTTTTGTCAGCAGTCATTGCCCCGAGTAATTTATGGCCCGCACCGAACGCCTTTTCCAACTGATGCAAGCGCTGCGGCGTTTGCCGTCACCTGTCACCGCCGAACAGCTGGCAGACGACACGGGGGTGTCGCCGCGCACGTTATATCGCGACATTGAAACGTTGCGCGGTTTGGGCGCCGTGATCGATGGCGCGGCGGGGTTCGGGTATACGCTGATCGAAGACGCGCAACTGCCACCCTTGGCCTTTGACACCGAAGAGATCGAGGCACTGGTTCTAGGCCTGCGCGAGGTGATGGCTGTGGGCGATCCCGATCTTGCCTCCTCTGCCGAGGCCGCCCTAACCAAGCTCGGGGCACGGTTGCCTGCGACGCAGTCACACCGCCTGAAGCATGCAGTGCTGACAGCGCACCGGTTTGACCGGCCCCCCGCGCCAACCGTCGCGGCCCGTACCTTGCGCACAGCGATCTGGGAAGAACGGCAGGTACGGTTTGCCTATCGGGATGCCAAGGGTGACAGCACCGAACGCGAGGTCAAACCGTTGGGCATCGTGTTTTTCCAATCCAGCCACTGCCTGCTGGCCTATTGCCTGTTGCGGGACGGATTTCGCGCTTTCCGTTTGGACCGGATGGATGCGCTTGAGGTCACGCAGACCAGCTTCCGGCCCCATCGCACGTCGTTGCTGCGCGAATTCAAGCAAGAGATGGAATCGGCAAGGTTACGCGCGTCCTGAGCGGCCCGCTTTTGGGGGGCTCTGAAACGCGCTAGGGTTGATGGAAAGAGGCGCAGCATAAGGGCAATCACCATGAAGGCGCTGGCAGTCGCAGGCTTGGTACTTTCACTTTCCGGCACATCGGCATGGGCGCTCGAGCCCGTGGCATCATCGCTGCGTCCCGAGGTGCGGCCAGTGGAAGGCGTTCAGGTGGCATCGCTTTCATTGCCCGTCCGGCCCAAAGCGCGGCCTGCGTCGCGCGATGTGGTCGAAACCGCCGGTCAGGCAGGGTTCGATCGCTGGGTTCGGCAATTCCGCACACGAGCCGAGGCGCAGGGCATTCGCCGCTCGGTTCTGGATCAGGCCTTCAAGGGCGTGCGCTATGATCCTGACGTGATCAAGCGGGACAAGAACCAATCGGAATTCACCAAAACGATCTGGGATTATCTGGACACGGCCGTATCTGACACGCGCATTGCTAACGGCAAAAAGGCATTGGCGCGGGAAGGCGCGGTTCTGAACCGGATCGAACAGCGCTATGGCGTCGACAAAGAGGTCGTCGTGGCGATCTGGGGGCTCGAGTCTGCCTATGGATCGTTCCGCGGGTCGAATTCGACCATCGGGTCTTTGGCCACGTTGGCCTATGGCAGCCGCCGCAGTGACTTTTTCGAAGACGAGCTGATTGGCGCGCTGAAGATCCTGCAGTCGGGCGATACGACCCCTGCCAAGATGAAGGGCAGTTGGGCGGGCGCGATGGGGCACACCCAGTTCATGCCGTCGTCCTATCACGCGCTAGCCGTGGATTTTACCGGCGACGGCAAACGCGACATCTGGTCGGATGATCCGACCGATGCCTTGGCCTCGACCGCCGCGTATCTGAAGCATCACGGCTGGATCAAAGGCCAGCCTTGGGGTGTCGAGGTGCGCATTCCTGACGGGTTTGATTACCTGCAGGCCAACCGCGAGACGCTAAAAATGCCTTCGGATTGGGCCGCTATGGGCGTGGTTGGTGTGGATGGAAAACCGGTGCGCGATCACGGGGCGGCTTCGGTTCTGTTGCCCGCTGGTGCAGATGGCGCGGCCTTTATGATTTTCAAAAACTTCGACGTGATCGAGCGCTACAACACCGCCGACGCCTATGTGATTGCGGTCGGTCATCTGGCGGACCGGATCAAGGGCGGACGCGCCATTCAGAGCAAGTGGCCGCGTGGCGATCGGGCGCTGACCTATGCCGAACGGACCGAGATGCAGCGCAGGCTGACGGCAAAGGGGTTCGACACGGTAAAGGTGGATGGCAAGATCGGGCCGCTGACCATCAACGCCGTGCGCCGATTCCAGCAATCGCGCGGGATGAAGCCCGACGGCTATGCATCCCTGCGTATCCTACAGGCGCTGCGTTAACGCTTTTTGCGCTGTAGGATCGGGCCGTCAGCCACGGGGCAGTCGCCGTTCATACAGGCCTGCATGCGGTCCAGAACCTCTTGCGACGGTTTGGGATAGCTGTTGCTGCCACAGGGGTCGACCGTCATCGTGTAACTGCTGCCGTCTTTTAGCATGAAGGCGAGATAGTCGGTGTCCGACACGGCGCCCCCGCACCACGGGCCGAAACAGCGGGCCGTCAGGGTGATCGGGGTTTCGAACCGATTGGTAAAGCCGTCGCGCGTCAACGAATAGCCTTTGAAATATGCCGGAATGTCCGTTGTCGGGGCGGCGTCATTCGACGGGCCGTCACGGTTGGGCAACAGGCGTTTGTCAAATGTCAGCTTGCCATGCACCACGACCCATTGATTTTCATCGCTGGCCGCACGTTCGAAATCGCGTGCCGGATCAGGCGGAATGCAGGAGAGAGCGAACGCAGGGCCCGAGGCCGCAACAAGGCCCGCAATCAACAGCGCTCGGATCATATCTTATCTCCGAATTCGGCCAGAACAGCGCGGTAGACGTCGCGCTTGAAAGGCACAATCTTTTCGATCAGCTCATCAACCGGCGACCAGCGCCATTCGGAGAATTCTGGGTGGTCCGTTTCGATCTGGATCTGATCGTCGGTCCCGTTGAAGCGCATCAAATACCACTTCTGTTCCTGACCGCGGAATTTGCCCTTCCACAGCTTGGGAACCAGTTCGGCAGGCAGTTCGTATTTCACCCAATCCGATGTCACCGCCTCAAGCGTGACCAGATCGGCGGTGACGCCGGTTTCTTCCCACAATTCACGGAACGCCGCATCCTGCGGGTCTTCGCCCTTATCGACACCGCCTTGCGGCATCTGCCACGCTGGACCGGGGTTATCGATGCGCTGGCCCACAAAAACCTGACCGTCTTTATTGGCCAGCATCACGCCAACGCAGGGACGGTAGGGAAGGCTTTCGATGTCGATCTTGGTCATAGGGTGCCTTTGGTCTTGAAGTCTTTTCATCAGTTTACCGCAGCCGCGACAGCAGGGAAACGGCAAGTGGTTTTGCGGCGGGCGAAATCCCGCTGAAACGAAAACACCCCGACGTTGGCCGGGGTGTTGAGGTTGTCTTTCCTGATCCGCTTATTTCGACGGAAGCAGCGTGGAATAGCCTTTGAGGATGTCGATGGCATAGGCCAGCTGGTAATCCTCTTCGCGCAGGGCTGCGGCGGCTTCTGCCTTGGCGCGGTCTTCCTCGATCTGGCGGATTTCATCCTCGGACAGGCTGTCGTTGTTCAGCGCGCCGCGCAGATCTGCCTCGGACCGTGTTGTCGGTGTTTCTTCTTCCTCGGTCTCGGCGTTGGGATCACGACGGGGCTGTTGGACGACGATATCGGGGGACACGCCCAGCGCCTGAATCGAACGACCCGACGGCGTGTAATAGCGCGCTGTGGTCAGGCGCATTCCGCTGTCGCCACGCAGCGGCATAACGGTCTGGACCGAGCCCTTACCAAAGCTTTTCGTGCCGACAACGATCGCACGGCGGTGATCCTGAAGGGCACCGGCAACGATTTCAGACGCCGACGCAGAACCACCGTTGATCAGAACGACCAGCGGTTTGCCTTGGGCCAGATCGCCAACGGTCGCGTTGTAGCGTTCGCCATCTTCCGGCTGGCGGCCACGTGTCGAAACGATTTCACCCTTTTCAAGGAAAGCGTCGGACACCTTGATCGCCTGTGTCAGCAGACCACCCGGGTTGTTGCGCAGGTCGACAACAAAGCCGTTCACATTGTCGATGCCGCCTGCGGCCTCGATCTGCTTGGCGATGCCTTCTTCAAGGTTCGGGTAGGTCTGTTCGTTGAAGGTTGTGATCCGCAGGACAACGGTTTCACCTTCGGTGCGCGAACGGACGGCTGTCAGGGTGATGGTGTCGCGCACGATTGTAACGTCGAACGGTTCCGCTTCGCCTTCGCGCACAACGGTGATGACAATCTCGGACCCCACCGGACCGCGCATCAGTTCGACCGCTTCGTCCAAAGTCAGACCCAGAACCGAGTCGCCGTCAACGTGGGTGATAAAGTCGCCCGCTTCAATGCCGGCTTCCATCGCGGGGGTGTCATCGATGGGCGAGACAACTTTGACAAAGCCGTCTTCCTGAGTGACCTCGATGCCCAAGCCGCCGAATTCGCCGCGCGTCTGGACGCGCATGTCAGCCGCATCATCGGGCGACAGATAGCTGGAGTGCGGATCAAGCGATGTCAGCATGCCGTTGATGGCCGCTTCGATCAGATCCTTTTCATCAACCTCCTCCACGTACTGGGCGCGGATGCGTTCGAAGATGTCACCGAACAGATCAAGCTGTTCGTAAACGGATGTTTTGCTCTGTGCCTCTTGCGCCAAAAGCGGTCCGACGAACTGGGTAGTGGCAATCACACCGGCCAGTGTACCGCCCAATGTCGCGACGATGAATTTTTTCATTCTGTTCTCATCCCTTGTCGATGCTGAACCAGGTGAACGGATCCACAGTGGCGTCACCTTCTCTTACTTCTATATAGAGCGTTTCCGGTCGCTGGTTTCCAGCCCTTTCCACGCTTTGTAACGCAGAGGTGTCTGCGACTTGAGTATCGCCACCCATCAGCCCCACGGGGGCGCCAGATGGCAGAACCTGTCCAACATCACCAAAAACCTGACCCAATCCGGCCAGAACGATCAATAAATCAGGTTGGGGTTCAAGTATAATTACTAATCCGTAATTTAGCAGCGGACCGCGATATCGGATGGTTGCGGGCACTGGTGTGGTGACCAAAGCCTGCGGTCGCGTGGCGATCAGAACGCCGGGGCGCACAACGCCCGCGGCATCCGCCTGATTGGCGCGCCGCAGTACTGTGCCCTGCACCGGCAAGGCCAATTCGCCCTTTGGCACATCCAGAACCGGCGCAGGCACGCCGGTGTCATCGCGGGTGATTTCGCTGAGGCCGCTGGCAAACCCTTCCAGCGTTTCCGACGCCGCGATCAGAATGGCCGAGCGAACGGGGTCTTCGCTGAACCGTTTCGGCAAGTCAGTGCGGTCGGCCACAGCCTGACTAAGTTCGGTGCGCGCTGTCTGAACGCCGCTCAGCCCCTCTTGCAGCGTCAAGAGCGCGTTTTCCTGAAGCGTGCGCAGGGTGGTGATTTCTTCCAGCTCGGCGCGCAATTCTTCGGCACGACGGGCCAGTTCCGGCGTCAGATCGGACACCAGCATACCTGCCCGCGCAGCGCCCATCGGCCCCTGTGGGTGCAGCATCTGTTGGGGAACGTCGCCTTTGCTCATGGATTGAAGAACACCGACCAGCTGGGCGATGTCCTCTTCCCGCGCTTCCAGATCGCGCTTTAGCTGCGCCTCGCGCGTGGCGACGGCACGCAGGCCGTCCCGCATCGCGGCAAGGCCGGATTCGTAGGCCTGAACGGTGGCCGTCAATGCCGCCACACGATCACGCGCAGCATCGGCCTTTGACAGCTGGATTTGTGCCGCTTCCAATTGGCTCGCGGCGGCACGGGCCGCTTGCTCCACATCTTGCGCCATGGCGGACGCGGCGGTCAGCACAGCGGCGGCAAGATATGGCAGGATGCGGATCATTTGCGGATCAGACTTTCGCCGGTCATTTCTTCGGGCTGCTCCAGCCCCATCAGTTCCAGCAGCGTCGGCGCAACATCGGCCAAACGCCCGTCGGCCAAAGTCACGCCCTCGGGGCCACCGAACAGAATGACAGGCACGGGATTCAGCGTGTGCGCCGTGTGCGGGTTGCCTGTTTCGGGATCAACCATCATGTCGCAGTTGCCGTGGTCGGCAATCACAATCATCGCGCCGCCGGCCTTTTCAAGGGCCTCAACAACCTGCGCCAGTCCCTGATCCACAGCCTCGCACGCCTTCATCGCGGCCTGTAGATCGCCGGTGTGACCGACCATATCGGGGTTGGCGTAGTTGGTAACAATCAGGTCGTAGCCTTCTTCAATCGCCTCGACGAATTTGGCCGTCACCTCGGGCGCGCTCATTTCCGGTTGCAGATCATAAGTCGCCACGTTGGGCGACTTCGGCATAAAGCGGTCTTCGCCCTCTTCAGGGTCTTCCTTGCCGCCGTTCAGGAAGAAGGTGACATGGGGGTATTTCTCGGTCTCGGCCAGACGGAACTGGCGCAGACCCTGCTTGGCCACCCATTCGCCCAGCGTGTTCTTGATGTCGCGCGGCGGGAAAACAGTCGTCAGATAAGCGTTGTGGCCTTCCGAGTATTCGACCATGCCCAGCGCGATGTCGACTGGCGCATCGCCCCGATCCCAGCCGTCAAACTGGGGCGCGGCCAGAGCGGCCAGAATTTCGCGCGCGCGGTCAGCGCGGAAGTTGGTGCAGAAGAAACCGTCACCCTCTTTGAACCCGTCGTAGTCACCAATCACGGTGGCGGGGATGAACTCATCGGTCTTGTCGGCGGCATAGGCCTGATCGACAGCCTCAAGCGCACCATCGGCCTTATCACCCGCGCCGGATACCATCGCGTCATAGGCGGTTTTCACGCGTTCCCAGCGGTTGTCACGGTCCAAGGCAAAGTAGCGACCGATCACAGTGACGATCTGCACACCATCCGGCAGCTTGGACTGGAAATCCTCGATATACCCTTTGGCCGATTTCGGGGCGACGTCGCGACCATCGGTGATCGCGTGGATCACAACCGGCACGCCCGCATCGTGGATCGCCCTGGCCGAGGCCGCGACATGATCCAGATGCCCATGCACACCACCGTCCGAGATCACGCCCATGATATGCGCGGTGCCGCCGGTGTTTTTGACCTTGGATACAAATTCCTGCAGCGCGTCGTTGTCGAAGTAAGAGCCGTCCTCAATCGCCAGATCAATCTGACCCAAGTCCATCGCCACAACGCGACCCGCACCGATGTTGGTGTGCCCGACTTCAGAGTTGCCCATCTGCCCGCTGGGCAGACCCGCATCGGGGCCGTGGGTGATCAGCGTGGCGTGGGGGCAGTCGGCCATCAGCCGATCCATCGTGGGCGTGTCCGCCAAAGCAGGCGCATTCGCCACCTCAGAGGGACCAATCCCCCAACCGTCCAGAATGGTCAGAACAACAGGCTTGGGTCGGGACATAGGGTGCCTCAATCATCAAAGAAGTTGAGGGTCGTTTATCAGAGGCTTGAGGGGATGTGGAGTAGTGATGGTATTCCGCGAAACAAGTACAATAAATCGGCTGGCCTTGATTTCGCTATGCCGTCCGCTCATGCTGAACGACCTTTATAAAAGCATTTTCAGAATAGCAGCGGATCACAGCATGCCTGATTTTCTTTCCATTACGATTGCAGAAGTTGTTGCCATTGGCATTTCCGCTGCAGCCTTATTTTACACGATTAAAAATATAAACAACACGAAGCCGCACAACGCGAACGCAAAGAAGGTTTCCGAAGGGCAGATCGCTCAGCAAAACGAGCAAATCAGGAAGTCGAAAATTGCAAACATCTCGGTCGTACTTTTGGGACAACCTGACGATCACGTAGTTCTATGCATTCAAAACTTAGGACCACATGCTGCGAGAGGACTCGATCTGCAGATCAAAGAGGATCAAAGCTTTTTCAACACTGACAAAAAGCGTGAAATCTTCCCGCTCAAACACGCTCTGGAAGCTGGCCGAGAGATCAGACTGCTTTCGCATATAGATACAGACCGAGAAATCGACGAAGAGATCGTGATAACGTGGTTTGATGCGTCATCTGACAAAGTAAAGCGCAAGTCATTTACCTTGCTACAGCGAGACGTCCAATAAACAAAACCCGCGCTTTGAAGGCGCGGGTTTAGATGTTTTGACTGCAAAGCGATTTAGCCCTGCAGCGATTTCACCACGATGTCGCCTTCTGTGCGGGCTTTCATTGCCAGTGCTGCGGCGTGGGCGCCTGCGAGCGTCGTGAAGTACGGGATCTTGTCATAAAGCGCGACCGAGCGGATTTCGCGGCTGTCGGCCAGTGCGGCTGCGCCTTCGGTCGTGTTCATGACCAGCTGGATGCCACCGTCTTTCATCGCGTCGACCACGTTCGGACGGCCTTCGTAGACCTTCTTGGTGATCTCGGCCTCGACGCCCTGTTCCTTGAGGTAGGACGCGGTGCCTGCGGTTGCGACGATGTTGAAGCCCAGATCACGCAGGATCGATGCTGTTTCGATCAGTTGCGCACCTTTGTCGTCATCCTTGATGGACAGGAACACTGTGCCTTCTTGCGGCAGGTGCGTGCCTGCGCCCATCTGTGCCTTCAGGAAGGCGCGGGCAAAGTTGCGGTCCCAGCCCATAACCTCGCCTGTGGAACGCATTTCCGGGCCAAGGATCGTGTCCACGCCGGGGAAGCGGGCGAAGGGCAGAACGGCCTCTTTCACGCTGAACCACGGCATGTTCGGATCGGCCAGTGTCATCGGATCGGCCATCGGCACGTTGCTGTCGTAATCGACTTTCTCAGCCAGACGTTCGCGCAGCGGGAAGGCCGACAGTTTCTCGCCCGCCATGATGCGCGCTGCGATGGACGCAATGGCGCTGTCTGTCGCTTTGGCCACGAAGGGCACGGTACGGGACGCGCGCGGGTTGACCTCGATCAGGTAGATGTCGCCGTTCTTGATCGCGAACTGGACGTTCATCAGACCGACAACATTCAGCGCTTTGGCCAGTGCGTGTGTCTGCTCCTTGATCTGTTCGATCACATCGTCAGCCAGCGAGTAAGGCGGCAGCGAACAGGCGGAGTCGCCCGAGTGTACGCCAGCCTCTTCGATGTGCTGCATGATGCCCGCAACGTGCACGTCAGTGCCGTCACAGAGCGCGTCAACGTCCAGCTCAACCGCGCCGGACAGGTAGCTGTCGAGCAGAACGGGGCTGTCGCCGGAAACCACAACCGCTTCGTTGATGTAGCGTTTCAGGTGATCCATATCGCGGACGATTTCCATCGCGCGGCCACCCAGAACGTAGGACGGGCGGATCACCAGCGGGAAGCCGATGTCTTCTGCAATCGCGATGGCCTGTTCGTCGGTGGACGCGATGCCGTTCTTCGGCTGCTTCAGGCCCAGTTCGTTGACCAGCGCCTGGAACCGTTCACGGTCTTCGGCAAGGTCGATCGCGTCCGGCGTGGTGCCGAGGATCGGAATGCCTTCTTCCTCCAGCGCGTTGGCCAGTTTCAGCGGTGTCTGACCGCCGAACTGAACGATCACGCCGTGCAGGGTGCCGTTGGACTGTTCGACACGCAGAATTTCCATCACGTGTTCGAACGTCAGCGGTTCAAAGTACAGACGGTCGGACGTGTCATAGTCTGTGGACACCGTTTCGGGGTTACAGTTGACCATGATGGTCTCGTACCCCGCGTCGGTCAGCGCGAAACAGGCGTGACAGCAGCAGTAGTCGAACTCGATCCCTTGACCGATCCGGTTGGGACCGCCACCCAGAATGACGACTTTCTTTTTGTCGGACGGACGCGCTTCGCATTCGACCTCGCCCATCATCGGGGCCTCGTAGGTGGAATACATGTAGGGCGTTTGCGCTTCAAATTCCGCGGCGCATGTGTCGATGCGCTTGAAGACGGCAGTCACGCCAGCGCCCGTGCGGTGATCGCGGACCTGCTTTTCTGTCTTGCCGGTCAGCTTGGCCAGACGGGCATCCGAGAAGCCCATCATCTTCAGGCCACGCAGGCCGTCGGCGTCGGTCGGCAGACCGTTGGCGCGGACGTCTTCCTCGGCTTCTACAATCTCGCGGATACGATCAAGGAACCACGGGTCGAATTTGGTGGTGGCCTGAATTTCGTCGTTGGTCAGACCGTGACGCATCGCTTGCGCAATGGTGCGCATGCGGTCGGGCGTGGCGACCGAGATCGCCTTGATCACAGCGGCCTTGTCCGGTGCGCCGTCGATTTCGACCTCATCAAAACCGGTCAGGCCAGTTTCCATGGACGCCAGCGCCTTTTGCATCGATTCGTGGATCGTGCGGCCAATGGCCATCGCCTCGCCCACCGACTTCATCGCGGTGGTCAGATAGGGTTCAGAGCCCGGGAATTTTTCGAACGCAAAGCGCGGGATTTTGGTGACGACATAGTCGATGGTCGGCTCGAACGACGCCGGAGTGACCTTGGTGATGTCGTTGTCCAGTTCGTCCAGCGTGTAACCGATGGCCAATTTGGCCGCGATTTTCGCAATCGGGAAACCTGTGGCCTTGGATGCCAGAGCAGACGAACGCGACACGCGCGGGTTCATTTCGATGACAACCATACGGCCGTCTTCGGGGTTGATCGCCCACTGAACGTTCGAACCACCGGTTTCAACGCCGATCTCGCGCAGAACGGCGATCGAGCCGTTGCGCATGATCTGGTATTCTTTGTCGGTCAGCGTCAGCGCGGGTGCTACAGTGATCGAGTCACCTGTATGCACGCCCATCGGGTCCACGTTTTCGATGGCACAGACGATGATGGCGTTGTCGGCTTTGTCGCGGACAACTTCCATTTCGTATTCTTTCCAGCCCAACAGCGATTCATCGACCAGGATCTGGTTCACCGGCGATGCGTCCATGCCCGAGCGGCAGTAGTATTCATAGTCTTCGCGGTTGTACGCGACACCACCGCCTGTGCCGCCCAGTGTAAAGGCGGGGCGGATGATGGCCGGCAGACCGATTTCTTCCAGCGCGTCCATCGCCATGCGCACGCCTTCTTTCAGGTCGGCAGTGCCGTTTTCCTTTTTAGGTGCGGTGATGATGGTGGCTTTGGGGTTTTCCAGACCGATGCGATCCATCGCTTCGCGGAACAGTTTGCGGTCTTCGGCCATTTCGATGGCGTCACGCTTGGCGCCGATCATTTCCACGTTGAACTTGTCGAGGACGCCCATTTCCTCAAGCTCGAGAGCGGTGTTCAGACCTGTCTGGCCGCCCATTGTCGGCAGAAGCGCGTCGGGGCGTTCCTTTTCGATGATCTTGGCCACAACCTCGGGCGTGATCGGTTCGATGTAGGTGGCATCCGCAAGGCCCGGATCGGTCATGATCGTCGCGGGGTTCGAGTTCACGAGGATGACCCGATAGCCTTCTTCGCGCAGCGCTTTACAGGCTTGGGCACCTGAATAATCGAATTCGCAGGCTTGTCCGATCACAATAGGACCGGCGCCGATGATCATGATGGATTTGATATCGGTACGTTTGGGCATGGGCGGACCTCAAAGACTGCAAGGGTGAGTCGGCTTTGGCGCATGGCACCAAGGCGCAAATTGTCGTGCGTTATAGACATCGCGCCTTCGGGTTCAACCCCAGAAACCACGCTATTACGGACTATAACGCGCGATAGTTTCCCACGATAGCGCGACACCCCCGAAATCAAGCGGCAAAACAGCCCCGAATCCGGCCATATCGCACCCGAAACGGGCGTTTGGCTTGACTTCCGGTCCTATCACCTGTGTATCGGCGGCTGAACTTCGGCACGCCAAGGGGCCCTATCATGCACGCTTACCGCAGCAAAACCTGCGTCGAACTGAACAAAGACCACGTCGGCGAAACCGTCCGCCTGTCTGGCTGGGTGCACCGCATCCGCGACCACGGTGGCATTCTTTTCATCGACCTGCGCGACCATTACGGCATCACTCAGGTGCTGTGTGACCCGGACAGCCCTGTTTTCTCAGAGGTGGAAAAGGTCCGCTCGGAATGGTGTATCCGCATCGACGGCACCGTTAAGGCGCGCGATCCCGAACTGGTGAACCCCAAGCTGCCCACGGGCGAGGTTGAGGTGTTCATCCGCGATATGGAAGTTCTGGGCGCTGCCGACGAACTGCCGCTGATCGTTTTCGGTGATCAGGAATACCCCGAGGAAACGCGCCTGCGGTATCGTTACCTCGACCTGCGCCGCGAAGCGATGCAGAAGAACATGACGATGCGCTCGGACGTTGTTTCGTCGATCCGCCGTCGCATGTGGGACAAAGGTTTCCGCGAATTCCAGACGCCGATCATCACGGCATCGTCGCCTGAAGGTGCGCGTGACTTCCTTGTGCCGTCCCGCCTGCACCCCGGCAAATTCTATGCCCTGCCCCAGGCGCCCCAGCAGTTCAAACAGCTGATCATGGTGTCGGGCTTTGACAAATACTTCCAGATCGCGCCGTGCTTCCGCGACGAAGACCCGCGCGCTGACCGTTCGCCGACAGACTTCTACCAGCTCGACATGGAAATGAGCTTTGTCGAGCAGCAGGACGTCTTTGACACGATCTCTCCGGTTCTGGCGGGTATCTTCGAAGAATTCGGCGGTGGCCGCAAAGTGGATGCGCCGTCGGAATGGCCGCAGATTTCCTATCGCGATGCAGCGTTGTGGTATGGTTCGGACAAGCCCGACCTGCGCAACCCGATCAAGATGCAGGTTGTGTCCGAACACTTCCGTGGTTCCGGTTTCGCGATCTTTGCCAAGCTGCTTGAGCAGGAAGGCACCGAAATCCGCGCGATCCCTGCGCCGACAGGTGGCAGCCGCAAATTCTGTGACCGCATGAACGCGTTCGCGCAGAAAGAAGGCCTGCCGGGTATGGGCTATATCTTCTGGCGCGAAGGTGCTGACGGTATGGAAGCCGCCGGTCCGCTGGCCAAGAACATCGGCCCCGAGCGCACCGAGGCGATCCGCCAGCAGTTGGGTCTGGGCGTCGGTGACGCGGCCTTCTTCTTGGGTGGCAAGCCCAAGACGTTCGAAACCGTTGCGGGCAAGGCGCGTAACGTGATCGGCGAAGAGCTGGGCCTGACCGAAAAAGACCGCTTTGCCTTTGCTTGGATCGTCGACTTCCCGATCTACGAAAAAGACGAAGAGTCCGGCGAGATCGACTTCGAACACAACCCGTTCTCGATGCCGCAGGGCGGTATGGACGCGTTGAACGGCGACCCGCTTGAGGTCAAAGGTTTCCAGTACGATCTGGCGTGTAACGGTTACGAGCTGGTGTCCGGCGCGATCCGGAACCACAAGCCCGAGGTTATGCTGAAGGCGTTCGAAATCGCAGGCTACGGCGCGGATGAGGTGAAGAACCGTTTTGGCGCGTTGTTCAATGCATTCCACTATGGTGCCCCGCCGCACGGTGGCTGTGCCGCTGGTATCGACCGCATCGTGATGCTGCTGGCTGATCAGCAGAACATCCGCGAGGTCATCATGTTCCCGATGAACCAGCGCGCCGAAGACCTGATGATGAATGCACCGTCGGAACCGGCCAGCGACCAGCTGATGGAACTGAGCCTGCGCGTGATCCCGCAGGACTAAGTTTCGGCATAGCAGACTTAGAAAAGGCCCGCGCTGTGATGGCGCGGGCCTTTTTCGTTGGCCTTAGATTGCGATCTTTTCCTCTAGACGGTCATGTAGCAATCCGCTGACCTGCGTCAGGGCTTTGGAAACCGGCACGCCGGACACCCGAGCCTGAAACAGGCGGTCGGCGGCATCGGCCAAGGGCGCGTCGCCGGCGCTATGGGCCACTCCCGACAGGAACCGGCTTACATAGTCCAGCGTCTGGCCAGTTTGCTCTTCGCCCAACACCTCGACCGCGTGGGCAATGTCATCGCGATAGGCGATGGGGTCGGGTTTGATCCGTTCATCCGGAACCGAGCGCGGCACGCGTGGGCGGCGTTCGGGGGGCAGGTGGCTCAGAATGGTCTGCTGGAACAGGCCCACGCTGTTGATCGGTTTTTCAAGGAAGCCGTCCGCGCCCGCTGCGATGGCGCATTCTGCGGCAAAGGGATCACCGCTGGTGGCCAGAATCACCGAAACACGCGGCTTGGCGTCTTTCAATTCGGCCAGCAGATCGGCCCCCGATCCGTCGGGCAGCCCCATATCCACGATGATCACCGAAGGTCTGTAGACCTCAAGATGTCGTCGCGCCGATTTCAGGCAGTCAGCACGCCGGATACGCGCGCCACTGCGAATACACAAAAGCCGCACTGCATCGCAGGCAAAGCGACTGTCTTCCACCACCAGAACCGTCAGCCCGAGCAGAGGGCGACTGGCGGTAGGGCGTGGCAGTCCGTCATTCACTCTAAGGTCGTCCATCTCACTCTCCTTGGGCAGCCTATGGATTCGGAGAGTGGCGATTCACAGCTAACGTGAAGTTAACAGCGACCCCGTGTCGCTTGCCCTGTGGCAACGTTCCACGTCATAAGCACGCAACGCATTTAGGAGGAGACCATAAAATGATCGGTCGTTTGAACCACGTCGCCATCGCTGTTCCTGATCTGGAAGCAGCCGCCAATCAGTACCGCACCGCACTGGGTGCCAAAGTCGGCGAGCCGCAGGATGAACCGGATCACGGCGTGACCGTCATTTTCATCGAACTTCCCAATACCAAGATCGAACTGCTGTACCCCTTGGGCGACAACAGCCCGATCAACGGCTTTCTGGAAAAGAACCCGTCGGGCGGCATCCACCACGTTTGCTATGAAGTCGACGACATCATCGCGGCGCGCGACCACCTGAAAGAAACAGGTGCCCGCGTTCTGGGCACAGGCGAACCCAAGATCGGCGCACACGGCAAGCCGGTTTTGTTCCTGCACCCGAAGGATTTCAACGGCTGCCTTGTTGAACTTGAGCAAGTCTGACACAGGTATGGGGTGGCGGGCACGCGCGTCCGCCATCGTCACTGACTGAAAGAGGCCCACATGGGGATTACATCCGGACTCGTCCTATATTCGGTAATCTGGTTCATGACCTTTTTGGTGGTCATTCCGTTCCGTCTTCAGACGCAAGGCGATGTAGGTGAAGTTGTTCCCGGCACCCATGCGGGATCGCCCGAGGTGCATAACCTCAAGAAAAAAGCCTGGATCACCACGCTTATTTCCTTTGTTCTTTGGGCGATCATCGCGACGATCATCATCACAGGGATGATCACTATCGAGGATTTCGACTGGTTCAATAACCTGAACCGGTCTTCCGACGCAGTTGGTGGAACAAATGGGTAAAGGTGGCCGCGCCTAGGATCGGGATCACAAGGTTGATCAGCGGAACCGAAAGCGGCATCGCCATCAAGGTACCAGCGGCCCAGATCGTGGGCATGTGACGGCGGCGCATGGCTTTGGCTTCGGCCCGGCCAACACGGCGCATGGCGGCCATAGTGAAATATTCACGGCCCAGCAGGAAACCGTTCAGCCCCCAGAAGATGAACAGGGCGAACGGACTGAAGAAAATATACAGGATCAGCGCCACGATGTTGGCCCCGATCAGAACGCCCAAAAATACGCCCGTATCGCGCAGCGTGTCAGACAGAGAAACCTTCTGCGCGGCCGGCAGGCTTGGGTAGTGTTTATCTTCGACCGCCTGTGCCACGTCTTCAACGAAGATACCCGTCATGGCCGAGGCCACCGGCACCATCAGGAAGATCGACAGCACAAACATCAGAATGGCGGATCCCCAGCTGGTCAGGTCGTCGATCCAGCGGACCTCGCCCACCAGCGGCAGGGTGACAACGTCAGGCGTGAACCACCCCACTAACGTCACGAATACCGCGTAGATCACGCCCAAAAGCAGCAGGGCGCAGCCGATGCCCAGTAATAGAACACGGCGGAAACGCGGGTCGCCTAGCTGGCCCAGCGTTTTGGAGAAAGCGGAAATGATCATGCGTCGACCCAAGTGGTGATCGCGTCCAGATCAGGGCGCGGACGCTCGGGCGGGGTGCTGGTTTCCGTGCCGATGTGGATGAAGCCCGCGACACGTTCGTTGTCCGCCAAGCCCAGCGCATCTGTCATGAAACCGCGATCATGGCTGACCCAACCAGACAGCCAGTTCGCACCCCAGCCAGCGGCCAGCGCCGCGTTCAAAAGCGCCAGACAAACGGCGCCTGCAGAATAGGTCTGCTCAAGCGGCGGGATTTTCGGCGCGTCTTTCTGCACTTCGATCACCGCCACGCACATGGGGCTGTTGGCGAACTGGTCGTGGCCTTTGGCGATCTTGTCCTCATCCAAGCCCAGCGCCGCGCCGCGTTCTTTGGCAACGCCAGCCAGACGGGTCAGCGCATCGCCCTGCAACACAATAAAGCGCCATGGCTCCAGCTTGCCATGATCCGGTGTGCGGGCGGCAGCGGTCAGGATCGGCATCAGCGCATCCGCATCCGGCCCCGGTGCCTTCAGAGTTTTGGCAGGGCGCGAACGACGCGACAGTAGGAACTCGAGGGCTTGGGGATTGGGTGTGGGCATGCGGTGTCTCCGATTGATGCCCTCTATTTCTGCGCAGCGGGGCCAAGTTTCAACCGCTGGATACTATTTCTGACAAAAAAGCTCTGTATAAACGGGGGTATGTCGCATCCTGATCTCAGTCAGCTTGCCCTTGATGGCACCGAATTCACCGTCCGCGTGACACCCCGCGCGTCGAAGAACCGGATTGAGGCCGAGGGCGAACAGATCCGAGTCTATGTCACCACTGTTCCGGAAAACGGCAAGGCCAATACGGCCGTGCGCAAATTGCTGGCCAAGGCAATCGGCATTGCCCCGTCGCGACTGGTTCTGGTGTCGGGTGATACGTCCCGCGATAAACGGTTTCGCGTCGACCTGCGTTAGTCGTCGTCCGTTCGGGTGTAGACGCCTTCGGGCAGGGCAATCGCCGCTGCCAGATCGCGCATCTGCGAAATCGACAGGGTGATCATCATCGTCCTGTCTGTACGCGGGTCATATTGTTCGATTGTGATGCACTCTTCGAATGTGTTGACGATCACATCCTCTTGGAGAGGGGCGTCGCCTTCATCCACAAGAGTCACAACGGTTGAGTCAAATTCGTGCTCGATGCTGAACATGAACTCAGGTTAGCCCTGCTTTTCCGATTTGCCTAGTCTTTCCCTGCGCTTGTGCATCGCAAAAAGGATCGGAGCTGCGCCATGATCGTAAAGTAGGCCGGTCAGTTGTCGCAGCACAGGCAGGCCCGTGACAGTCGCCATCCATCTGGTTTTCGAAGACTGCCGCCAAAGCATGCGGAAGGCATCCATACCGGACACAAGCTGCCCGTCGCTGACAACATAAAACCGCCGCGCGGCGTCATCGGCACTTAGGCCGTAGTCGGCGTATGTGGCGGTGCTTAGCCCACAATAGGTGACATTCCCGTGTTCCGCGTCTGTCATGCTCTTGTACATGTCGACTTCGCGTGAACAAATCGGGCAAGTATCGTTATACAAGACTTTCAATGGTCTGGTCATACGCAACATATAGGCGCTCTGGCCCGCTTTCCAAACCGCCTATAAGGGGCTAGCGGCCAACGCGAACTGCGCTTAATTTCAACCATGACAAATTTCGGAGATGTCATGTACCGCCTGATCCCAGTTCTGGTTCTTCTTGCGCTAAGCGCCTGTACCGCGGCCGATTTTCCGGCTCCGAACCCGACGCCGCCTGCCCAGACGAAGCCGGTGCAAACGCAGCCCGAACCGACCAAGGCAGAAATCCAGCAACGTGCCAGCACTGCCGCGCGGAACTTTATCACCGTGGTCGAAACGGTAGAGCCCGTGGCCGAAGCGGAATGCCGCCGCCTTGCGCCGCGTGCGAACTGTGATTTCAACATCGTCGTCGATGACCGCCCCAATCAGGCCCCGAACGCATTCCAGACCATCGACCGCCAAGGACGACCGATCCTTGCCTTCAACCTTGCCCTGATCGCATCAGTCCGGAACAAGGATGAAATGGCGTTTGTCATGGGTCACGAAGCCGCCCACCACATTCTGGGTCACCTGCAACGTACGCAGCAGAACGCCGCCGTGGGCGCTGTGATCTTCTCGGGCCTTGCGGCCATGTCGGGTGCCAGCGCGTCCAGCGTACGTTCGGCCGAAGAATTCGGCGCAGCGATTGGCGCGCGCAGCTATTCCAAGGATTTCGAGCTGGAGGCGGACGGCCTTGGCACGCGGATCACCGCACGTGCAGGCTATGACCCAATCCGCGGGGCCGAGTTCTTTACCCGCCTGCCCGATCCCGGCAACAAGTTCCTCGGCACACACCCCCCTAACAAGGACCGCATCAACACGGTGCGCAAAGCGGCCAGCGCGCTGTAAGACCCCTTGATCTGAGTCAAAGCGCCTAAGGGGGCGCTACGGCATCCTGCCCGTGTATGACACGAAGGGATGCGACATGATTGGACGAGAAACACTGAAGAAGCACGCCCGTCTGGTGGACCTGATGGCCTCGAAACTGGGCATCGATCTGGAAGAGCGTGCTTTGCGCGGCGACATCAACTTTGACGAAATTTCGGACGCTGTTCTGGCCTGCACTGGATGTTCCCATCCTTGCACCTGCGAACGCTGGTTGGACGCAATGCCTGTGCCGCAGAATGACACGCCGGAGTACTGCCGGAACCGCCCCCTATTCAAAGGCCTGAAAAACGCCTGAGAAACGAAAAACGCGGCCCAGAAGGCCGCGCTGATCTTAGTTCGTGAAACCTTGGCTTAGTTGCGCAAGGTTTTCGCGGATTCTGTGATGTCGTAGTACTGGCCCGACGGGCGGAAGCGCCACAGATAGGACGGCAGAACCGACGCTATTGTTGTCGGCTCGATCCCCAGATCAGCCAGCGTTTTGGCGCCCTCGGACACAACGTTGTCGTTGCGCAGGTTGGCCACCTGATCCGTTGTCAGCTGTGCCGGAACCAATCCAAGGCTGATTGTCTGACCCAGCTCCATCAGCTTGGCCATAATGCCCGCCGCAAAGAACGGGATGTTCAGCACCAACCGCTTGCGGTGGATGACAGACAGCATTTCTGTCATCAATTCGCGGAACGTACGCACGTCGGGGCCGCCCAGTTCGTAGATGCCGGGCTCGGCCTGACCAAGAATGCCTTTGACTGCGGCCTGAGCCACGTCATCCACATAGACCGGCTGGAATTTTGTGTCCGCGCCCACGACGGGCAGGATCGGACCGAAACGGGTCATGCTGGCGAAACGGTTGAAGAATTCGTCTTCCGGACCGAACACAATAGACGGACGCAGGATCATGGCCGTCGGGAAGGCGGCCAACACGGCCTCTTCACCTTCGGCTTTGGACTGGGCGTATTCGCTATCGCTGTCCGCATCGGCGCCGATCGCCGAAATCTGGACCATGCGCTGAACCGATTCTTCAGCCGCAATACGGGCGACACGACCCGCGCCTTCCGCCTGAACCGCATCAAAGGTGTTCTTGCCGTCTTCCGCAAGAACGCCCACGCAGTTCACAACCACGTCTGCGCCTTTGGTGACCGCACGAACCGATTCGTCATCGCGGATGTTGCAGAACACCGGTTCGACCTGACCGACAACGCCGTAGGGGCGCACGAACAACGCATCATTGGGGCGACGCACCGCAACGCGGACACGCCAACCTTCTTTGGCCATACGTCGTGCGATGTACCGGCCGACAAAGCCTGAGCCGCCGAAAATAGTGACGAGGTTCGACATCGGATCACTCTCCAGATCTTGCTGTTGGGCCTGTGTCTAGCCCTCTGAAGGGCCTCGGGCAAGGTGCAGTGAAAGAAAGCAGTAAAAGAGTCGCAAAATGTGCGTTGACACTGTCTGAGCTTATGGATACATCGCCCCCCACGACACCTGCCCAGGTGGCGGAATGGTAGACGCGCTGGCTTCAGGTGCCAGTGGCCGCAAGGCCGTGGAGGTTCGAGTCCTCTCCTGGGCACCAATTCCCCTAAGATCGATATTAGATGTTCCCGCTGCCCTTCGTTGGTGCGCGGTTCGCCGCGATTTTACGCGAATTTCTGCGATTTTAGGGCGCGCGGAAGCACGGTTGTCAGGCGCAAAAGTAAATCCGACTCACGTTTCGAGAGAGCAGCAGTATGCAGAAGATCAGGTGTTTGACGCCCTGAAATTCATGGGACTAGCCTCTTTTTAGTGGAGGCATTCGATATTGATGAAATGGGGCACAGCCCCCAGAATCAGGAGCCCCAAAAAAATGCGCATTACGCTTAGTGTAATAACGCTTGTTGGATTCGCCCTATCGGCCTGCTCGGAAGCGGACATGCCGTTGATTACGGCCGAACCGACCTTTGACAAATATGGCAGCGCCAGTGGCTGCGAAGACGGTTTTGTTCTTATGACAGAGGGGCAATACGTTAATCTTTGCCTACCGGTGAACGAAGGCTGCACCGAGGATTATAACCGCGAGACCGAGCAATGCCGCCCTCACCGGCGCACCTATGACGAAAACGGCGGTGATACTCCGGACTATCCAGACGACAGCACAACGGAAGACCGCTACCCCGATCAGTCACCGCAACCCGATCGATCACCTCAAATGGAGGTAACCGGAAACTCGCTGACCATCTCTAACTAGTTCCGACGGGGCCAGGTTGGCCGTTCCAGCTTGGCCTCACTCGCTCTAAACCGCCTGCACAGCAGATCGGTCAACGGCGCGTCTGGATTGCTGCCCCATGAGATCCAAAAGCAACCAAACGCGCTGCTTTTCATCAATGCTCAGGATGCGCCCGACAGCATCGGTGAAGGGCCCGCGTGTAATGACCACGCAGGTGCCCTCTTTAAGCGTTGTGTCAGAAATGACCTGATCGCGTTCATCACAACGTTGCTTTAGATCGGCGATGAATTCAGGTGGGATTTCAGCGGGCGTAGACCCAAAGCTCACAAGCTTGGTAATGCCCTGCGTCGCGTTCACAGAGCGCCACGCACTTCCGCCCGTGTCAAAGGCCACGAAAATATAACCGGGAAACAGTGGCTTGGACGCCGACACAAAGCGACCGCGTTGGCGTGTTGTCGCCTGATGCATCGGCAAGAAGGCCTCGAACCCCTGTCTTACAAGATTGCGCTGTGCGATTGCGTGGCTGTTCGGCTTCAATTGTGCCAGATACCACTTTTTCAATTCGGTCATCGTGATCCGCACCCAAGAGCCACGCTTGTGGGTAACGGATTTTCGAAACGTCGAAAAGAAAAACGTTCAATTTTGAGCGAACTGGCAATTCAGCGCCTTAGCGCATCAGTCTGCTTCGGGCATGACCGCGGCCCGAAGACCGCTGCCAGATAGTGATTATGCCCCGGCAGGCACCAGCGCATCTACGATTTTACGCATCGCGCCCGACCGCATCGGGCCGTGAATGCACTCGTCGTAGATTTCGACTCGGCGACAAAAGCTGAGCACGGCGCGGACCGTATTTTTCGTCATCAAACCGTTGACGTTGCCCTTGTACAAACCGAGGTCCTTCAGCTTTTCCTGCAACAAATAGGTATAGGCGTTCTTGTCTTCCCAGAACACGCGCTGGAACCCATAGCGGAAAGCATCATCCTGATACCCTGCAAGCAGATCCGACAACGCAGGTCCAACCTCGCGCGGGCGTTTGCTATCCAGTGTCAGATAAACAGTTTCCGTCGCGCGGGTCCTATCTGACAGAATTTCGGAATAAGCCTCAAGATAGTCCTGCCGTTTCCGCCATGCGTTTTCAACCAACCCCGGCTTCTCACGGGTCAGCTGGATCAACGCACCGGCCGCACTGGCGTTGCCTTGATCTGCTTCTGCTTCAAGGGCGGCAACTAGGGCCGGCACATCCGTACTAAATCGACGGCCTTCGGCAAGCAGCTCAACCGCGGCGATTTTGTAGTCGATCTTGTCTTCCTCGATGCCAGAAAGCAGGGCACTGACACCCTTCTGAACATCCGTGGAATATCCAAAATCGCGATTTATATGGCCTACCGCGATTTCCAGGCCGGCATC
The DNA here is from genome assembly GCF_900108225.1 of Thalassococcus halodurans. Lineage (GTDB taxonomy): Bacteria > Pseudomonadota > Alphaproteobacteria > Rhodobacterales > Rhodobacteraceae > Thalassococcus > Thalassococcus halodurans. The sequence goes on along the minus strand of NZ_FNUZ01000010.1, from coordinate 15,264 downwards.
TTCTAAGCCGGCTTCCGAGGCCTTCTGCAAGGTGCGCAAAGCAGCACTACCCCTGTTCAGTCGTACTTGCACGTCGGCGAGACCAAACATTGATTTCTCGCGACCTGCATCAACAGCTTGCTGGTAATAGTTCATCGCCTGCGCGTAGTCGCGTTCGACCACATAACCATAGCGGTAAAAGACCGCGATCCTGTCCAATGCATAGGCGTCGCCCTGATCCGCAAGTTGCCGAAAGATCGCTAGGCTTTTTTCATGGTCCACTTGACCCGACCAGCCATAGTAATGGGCTTGCGCCAATGTCGATCCGGCACGCTGATCGCCATCGGCCCACAACGCCTCAAGTTCGGCCATGCCATCCTGTTGATCAGAAATGTCGCCAAAATCACCGCGTACATTGGCCCTAGCGCGGGCGAGTTCATGACTGCCCGTCACCCCGGCTTCGTCGGCCTTTTCAAAGGCTGCATATGCTTCTTCGGACCTGCCCGCATAAAGCAATGCGATTCCCAACTCTCCTAGCGATTCAGCTCGTCCAAGTTCGACAGACTTCTGATAGTACTCGACGGCCTTCCCGAGGTCCTTTTCAACCAGAATGGCAAAGCGATAAATCCGTGCGAGGCGATAGGCGGACAGCGCATGTCCCTGGTCCGCCAAGGCCTGATACGACGCGATGACATCCGCCATTTCACTGGGTGTTTCTACAGCCAACCTAGCTTTTCTAACTTGGCTATATGCGTCATCCAATTCAATTTCGACCGATATAGTTTGCGCCTCAGACGAACTATAGCTATTCAATACGGCAATTAGTAAAACCACGAATTTAAAAGTTTTTCGAAGATTCACAAGCTCTCCCCTTCTAATGAGATGTCTCTTCTCAAAGCTATGAAATCATTAATATATTTACTTATTTATCTTCGATTTTTTCTTGACCGCGGCAATACAGAACAGGTTCTGCGTTTCGAAATCACGATCCGTAAGATACGGGTAGCGTGCCCTGATCTTGTCCGTAAGGCGGCCCAGTCCCGTATCCGGACGTGACGGGCGTTCATCGAATTCTTCCACGTCAAAGTATTTGTGGGTCAGCTCAATGATATCATCCAGACGGATCCTATTCAGGCCACGGCCGATATAGTGACCTTCGGGTGGATCGAATTCGACATGACCCCAATCGATCATCTCGCGTTGGCCCGCGTCATCAAGGTTGATGGCAGACACGGTTTTCGGCGGAAGGTGATGTCCGTTCCACGCATAGAAATTGTGGTGGTTGTAGACCACTTTTCCGTCCGGGCGCAGGCGTTCGGCCATGGCTTGGAAGATGCCCTCAAGATCGGACAGGTGTTCTGTTACATTGTGGAGCACCGCCAGATCGAAACCGTCCCCTTTGTCCAACGACTGTAGGGGCGCGGGCGTGACGTTCCACGGTGGGATTTGCTGATGGATTTGCCTTGGCGTCCAGCCAAAGGGTTCTTTCCGCTTGGCGGTCAGGTTCTTGGCGCGATCCTTATCGGGCTTCGCAATCGGATCAACGCCCATATAGGAATTCGCACCCAAAATCAGATAGCCGATGCCGTGCAATCCCGGACCACAACCGACATCCAGAATGTCCTTACCTTTGACCAGATTCTGGATCGTGCGCGGCCAGCTCATATACCCGAAATCAAAAGCGCGTTCGATGATACGTGGGGCAAAGGCCTTGCCGCGCCATGCTTTGTCGGCGTTGTTCAGCCAGTAGGCCCGCATCGCCAAATGGGCGCCTTTCTTGATATCCGCCACCGGTTGAAGATGCGCAACGGTGTCGTTCTGGATCGCGAAAATTTCTGAAAACAGGCCAAGATCCGAGGGATCAATCCGCCGTGTATCGATGGTTGGCTCAAGCCGCTCCCAAAGCTGGGTATTGGCCGGATCCGGGGTGAGAAGGGACAGCCTGTCATAGGCATCGGACCATTCACCGATTTCAACCAGCTTGATGATTTGCGCGACCTCATAGGGGCCATTCGCATCTGAATTAGCAGGTTGTGCAGGTGCATTCGCTGCATCGATCTGCTTTTCCAGAACTTCGTCAATGTCCGCAGGAATGTCTTTTGCAATCAGCGACAGCACATTGGACTTTGTCGCCTGATTACTGGGCGAGCTTTCAAAAACCCCGCATGACACAAGCCGGTCCACATAGGCCATCATGTCATGAAACTGCGGGTTCAATCCGTTCTTGATCATGACCTGTGCGCCAGGCTTCAGATGTTTCACCACGGGCAGGAAGCACTGCATCAAAGCATCTGCTGCCTTTGGTGAATCGATAACCAGCATATCGATTTCGCCGTCCGTCCACTCGAATTTAGCAAAATCCGCTTCGTGGATGTGAACAGCGGCCCCACAGTGCGCCATGATACCCTCGAACAGCGGGCGAAAGCTTTCGCCTGGTTCGATCAAATCCGGCACACGGCGGTTGTGATCTTTCGTCCACTTGAAGTTATCGATGACGTATAGATTGCCCAAAGCCGCCAATTCTACGCTGAGGACACCCAACCAAGGGCCCATTTCAACGATGGTCGAATTCTTGGGAAGAGCTTCTGCAACATTACGAACCCTATTCACATCGCGTTCGCTGATCATGCGCGGGTGCCCTTTTTTCATAAGAGCCGTGATCCTTCGCTTACCGATTTTGGTCGCCATCGTTCACAAAAACCTTTTGGTCCTTAAATCGCAGTTCGGGGCCGGAGAACCAATGTTTTCCCGCCCCGCAATTATTCAGCACCGAATTCGTCGATCAAGCAGGATCGATCCGTTATGGGTTGGTCGGTCCGACACCGCCACCTTCGTTGCTAGTGCCGTTACCACCGTCGCGGCCTTCACCGATACCACAGTTTCCACCACTACTGCCGCAGCCATCATACGAGTCATTGTTGGCAAGATAGAGCCAGTTTTCTAGATAGGACTGCCGGTCAAATGTGCCGCTTCCTACAACGCGCGAACGAACTCTCATCAATTCGGAAAAGCCCGCGTTATCATTCCGGCTCGCCAAATACCGTGTCCAGAAGCTATCCAGAGCCGACAATTCCTCTGGCAAAGCCACGGCATAAGACATCGACATAATCGATCGGTAGTCCGAGGTTGTTTTCAAACGGGCCAGAAGCCGTTCGATCGGTTCGGAAAGTGTTGTTTCGCTTTGGGCTTTCTCGATTTCACGCCGGGCCTCCAGCCATCCATCGAAAACATCATCCTTGGGCGCGACCACAAATGCCGAAGCAACGCCCGCGGACGACAGAACAAATGCACCTGTCCAAAATCGTTTCGAAGCTATGACTTTGAAAAATTTCTTCATGATCTCAACTTCCCTACTGGATCACAATTCCAGCAATGGAATAGTCGTTACTTGTCAGTGGCTCGCTGGTGAAAACGATGCGATCCACGGCGATACCATTACCCGAGTACCAACCAATTTCTCCGTTCGGGATGCTGCCCACACGACGCGCGTTCGTGGCGTCTATGCGCAGCTTTTCAAGGCTTGCGAGATTGTCCCGCGCAGCCAGAATACGCGCTGCGTTTTCAGAACCGGCTTTGAACACAGTGATGTTCGTTGCGCCGCCAAGCAATTCTGCAATCGGAATGTCTACTGTTTCGACACCTGCGAAAATCGCCTGCTTTTCACGATCAATATCGCCAAGCGGCAGCGTCACAACGCCGGTCCCATCTGGATCGGGCATATAGATGCTGATATCATCAGTACCGATCAAAAGACGGTTCAGAAGATCGCCGTCTTCGACAAACGCCTCGGGGAAAAGACCGTTGAACGGGTCGCGAGGCAGATCGATCTGGCCGGACATGCGCGCCTGCAATACGGGCGCATTACCGCGGAACATTTCGAAGTCCGCAACTTCGGCGTCTTCTGCGTTGGCATTCACTGTCTGGTAGCGGCCCGCCTCGGAAATAAAGACGTCGCTCAGCCAGATGCCGCGCGTTTGAACAGGAGAAGCGAATTCGACGACCAGACGTTCATCCACGTCGATTTCGTCATTCTGATTGCCGCCCTGAACGCCAAAACCGTCAACCGGATCCCAGTAAAGAGTGGCAGGAACCCATACATCGCCATCGCCAACCTGACGTTCAGCTGTGACGGTTACGCCAGCCACTTCGCATGTGGGCAGATCAATGCACACCGCATACGCGGTACGACGGAAGTCAAGCTGACCATCCAGCGCTTCGTCGATGGACTGTGTTGCAACGCTCTGAGCCGCAGCTGAGAGAGCCAGCGAAGAGGTTAGCGCGGTTGTTGCCGCAAGCAGAAAGTTCTTCATTTTTACACCTTGGCTAATTCGTTGCCAACGATCGCTTCAAAGTAGAAAACCGACAGCGCATTCGCTATTTCCGGTTATCTTTAGTTAAAGTTTACGCAAAATTGGTCGTTCTATTATTATCTAAAGATTAGCATGTGACTGAAATTGGGTCAATTTTTCCTTATTTGCAGTGCCGCATCCCCTAAAAAGCCTTATTTTGCACCACATTTCGGTCACATTCTGTGGTCTGCGACACATATTTGGGCCCGGACCAACCTAACAACTTAAAATTGCGTGGTATTTTTATAGGGGCCAGTAGGTCAAAAATCGGGCGATTGTTGATCAAACGGAGATAAAAAAATAGGTTGATTTTGGGGTGATTCGTGCCTCTGATTGATAAAACGATGAATTTTAGACTTCGGTTTTGTGTGCATAATGAATTTGGTCGACAGTGACCCTGACCGGGCGTTCAAGCCCGTTGATGCCGGAGCGTTGCGCGTAGACGTGATGCGCAGGTGTGCTGCCGGTGACTATGTCGACGCAATTTTGCTTCTGGAAGAAAGCGGACTGTCGGCTGAGGACGCCCCCGGATTGTGGGAGTATCTGGCCCGCCAATTGACCAACGCAGGCCTCGATCAACTGGCAATTACGGTGCGCGAACGGCTTGCCGTGGCCGGCACCTACACAAGCGAAATGGCTTTGTCGGATGCAAAGCTGGCATTGGATCAGGGCAATTCTGAACGCGCGCGGATCATCCTGAAATCTGTGTTCGGCCATTCCGATATGCCGGACTCGGTTGCCAAGCTGTTGGCGCGGGCCATCGGCGACAGTGATCCCCAGACAGCGCTCGGGCTGATCGCCGAACTAAGCGATAACGACCCCGAAGCGGCGCTTGCGGAAATCGATATCCTGCGTGCGAACGAACGTCTGATCGAAGCCGAAAAACGCTGCCGCAGCAAAATGCGCCGCTTTCTTGAGGATGACCGGTTTCACACCCGCTTGGCCCGCATATCCACGTCGCTGAACAATCTCGACGATGCTCTTGCGATCTGGACCGCCGTGGGTCGCCGGTCTCCGTCGATGCGCGCGACCACGCTACTGAACCGCATTCGGCTTTTGCACAGGCTTGAACGCTATGCCGAGGCGAAAACGCTGATCGCCGATATGCTGGCAGACCATGCACCATTGGCCGATCTGATGTCGGCTGTTTCCATATTCGGAATGAGCGATCTGTCCGACGCACTGTTGCTGAAGGCTGTGAACGAACACCGTTTCGATCCGCTTTCAGATCGCGAATGGAACCGCGTCCAGCATCTACTGCTTCAAAACGGTGAAATCGGGCGGCTGGTTTGGTTGTCCAAGCAAAAGGTGCCGATCGGCAAAACCGTGCAAGAAGCACTTGCAGCGGCAAAGCGGCTTTTCGGGCCACGTCTGGACCAGATCAAAACCATCTCGGATGGTGCTGCGTTTACGTCGCCCGATTGCCTACTGCCTTTCCCACCCCATATGCATTTTGCCCGTCCGCTCCGGTCACTGGATGATGAGCGCTGCAAGATTTTGTTGGTGAATGCTTCGTTGGCTGGTGGCGGCGCAGAGCGTCAGTTGGTCGTGCTGGTCAAGGCGCTGATCCATAGCGGTATTGCCGCCGAGAATATCGATGTTGCCCTATTCTCGCTGTCACAGGATCGGGGCCGTGCGCATTTCCTGAAGGACATGGAAACGCTGGGTGTGCGCATTCATGATTTGCAGCAACAGACCGAACAGCGGCACATCACCGACAAGGATTTCGAAGATCGGGTTTTGCTGTTGCCCAGCCCCCTAAGGGGCGACGTGGTTGCCCTTCAAAGCCTCGTTCAGAAACTGAAACCCGATGTTTTGCACGGATGGCAGGACAGGGCGTCGCTTGCGGCAGGATTCGTGGGTGCCCATCTCGGCATCGAAAGCATCGTCATGTCGGCCCGCAATATGCAGCCGCAAAAACGAGAACCCGGCGCACAACAGGATTTCCAAGGGTTATTCCGTGCCCTCTGCGCGCTACCTAATGTCACTTTGACTGCCAATGCCACAGAAGGCGCACGCGATTACGAGGCGTGGCTGGACATGGACAGAGGCTCTGTGCGTGTGCTTGAAAACGGGTTGGATCTATCCCGTTTCCGGATGCCACGGGCAAAGGCACAGTCCATCACCGACGGAAAACGCACCGTTACTATTACCGGCGTTTTCCGGCTGGCGCCAAATAAACGGCCATTGCTTTGGCTGGACACAATCGCGCACCTTACCGAAATTTCGCAGTTCGATATTCAGGCACGACTGATTGGCGTCGGCCCTTTGCGCGCCGAAGTCGAAGACCATTGCGAAACACTGGGGCTGTATACCATTGCGAAACACTGGGGCTGTATAATGTACAGCTTGAAGGCAGTCATAATGAAATCGGCGCAATCTATAAAGGGTCCGACATTGTCCTGTTGATGTCCCGCGTCGAAGGTACGCCGAACGTGCTTCTTGAAGCGCAGGCTCTTGGGCTTCCGGTTGTTGGCTGTGACGTCGGTGGCGTGCGCTCGGCCATTCAGTCGGAAGGCCCGTCAAGCGGACTGGTGTTGCCAGAGATCATATCAGCCACTGATGCCGCCGACGCGATCGAGGAGTGGTTGCCAGAAGCCTTGGCCGCACCCGCCAAAGACCGTCGAAACTTTATCCGCGACAGGTATTCCCTGTCCGCATTGGGAAGGAATGCGTTGCTTTCGTATCGACAAGAGGCGACGTTTTGACCGCCAACTTACCTGAACGTATTTATGTTTGCGGCCCCCAAGACGACCCCTGCACGGGTTTGCTTGGCGCTTATTTGCAGAACAGATTTCCTGACGCCATTCTACACGACTTTGATGAACGCAGCGGGGCAGCGGGCACAGACTCGGCCTGGTTTCTTTCGCAGCACGTGTTTTTGGCCGAAGCCGCAAGCCTGATCACGCAGCCCGGCCAGATCAACATCGTCATCCGCCAGCCCGACGTTTTGTCTGACACAGACGGCTTTCAGAACGAACTTGGCGTTCTGAACGAATTGCTTCGGCGGTTTGCCAAAGGTCAGGTCAGTCTTTGGGCGTTGTCCGATGACACGCAAAAAATGGCTGAGGGTGAGTTGAACGGTCTGGCCATTGAGGTGCTGCATTCCGGCAGCGCCGACCGCCAAACAGAAAGAACTGTTCGCTACATCACCGATCGCGATCAGTTTGTCGTCGATACCGATCGAGGCGAACAGCCCATTCCTGCCAAGTTGGTCAACTGGGCCCGAATTGCCCGCCATTGTCTTATCGAGACAGCGGGTATGGCCAGCGGTGACGTTTTGGACCTATGCACCTTTGCCAATGGCCTGCCCCAAGGCGCGCTCCGGGCGTCGCGCCAGCACTATCTTTTCATCACGCCGAACGGCGTCGGCATGGGGCATCTGACACGGCAATTGGCCATCGCTGATGCACTGATGTCGGCGGCGGCGGACGGCGCTAAACCCAAGATTTCGTTTTGGTGCTACTCGCGGGCCGCTGGCATTATTCAGGCCGCAGGCTATCCGGTGATCCTACGCCAGACCGCCCAGCATCTGGGCGCAGAGTCGGATGATTGGGAAGAGTGGGAAACCGCGTCGTTCACCACATTCCTGCGCTCTGACGCGTTCAGCGCGGTGTTGATCGACAGCAGCAACATCTCGCCTTGGTTAATGAACGCGTTGCGGTCCGCAGGTTGTCACGCTCCGGATTTGGTCTGGATCCGACGCGGCATGTGGCGGCCTGACGTCGATCCAGCGAAACTGGCCGACACCGCGCTTTGTAATCTGGTGCTGATCCCTGGCGATTTGGCGGGCGAAGCGGATCAAGGTCCGACAGGGCGTCCTCATGACTTTTCCAAAGGGCTGGCTTCTGAGGTTGTTACAGCGCCGGTCGTTTTCCGCCCTCGCAATGGGGTTCTTGATCGGTCTGCCGCGCGTCGCGCATTAAAACTGCCCCGCTTCCGCCGGTTGTGCTTGGTTTCTTTGGGGGGCGACACGCTCGCCGCAACGGACGTGATGCACAAAATTCTCTCAGATGCAGCGAAGGCTGAAAAGGTAGATTTGGTCTGGGCGCGATCACCGCTTGCCGCCATTCCTTCGGACTCGGACGGCGTGAACATCCGATCGGTCTATCCGATGTCGCGATATGTGCAGGCTTTTGACGGCATCATCTCGGCTGCTGGATACAACTCGTTCCACGAATTGCTGTTAGGCGTCGACTGTCCGGTTCTGTTCATTCCGACCGCTCATGCAAAAATGGATGATCAGCCGTCGCGCGCACAATTTGCGGCATCCCAAGGATGGTCCGACATTTGGGAAAGCGATGGCCTGTCGGCACCACGATCGAATTTGCGGACATTCTTTGCCAAAGTATGGGACAAAGCCCGCCCGCGCGGACGCCCGAGGGTCGTTAACGGCGCGGATGCGATGGCCGACGTGTTACTGACCCACCTTCGCGAAAAGGAATCAGTCGATGATTGATCCGTTCGAAACCGGTGATCAAAATACCGAAACGCTCCGTCTGCTGCGGCAGGTCGGAAACAGCCGTGACGAATTGGGCGAAAAGTTGGCGCGGCATGAGTTCTTGAGTCTGCAGCGCGAGCTACGATCCGAACACGCGTTTCGCTTGGACATTGATTTCGGAACGGCTGTTGTCGACGTGCCCCGATCAAACCCTGATCTGAGCGTATCAAAGAAAGGCTTGCCCGTTCTTCCGGTCCCATTGGGCAGTATCGCATGGGTCGCCAACGCCTCAAGTATGCCTGTCATAGGCATCCTTGTAGAAGACGCGCCAAATCAAGAACTTGCCGGTCGCTTGCTCGGGCTTTTAAGCGAACATCATCGCGCGCCCTTTGCGAAACTGTTCTTTATTTGCCGCGATTATACGCCCGTGCCCCTGCTGGGGCGGTACGGTTTTGCCTGCCATGTGAGCGAAGAGCAGAACCTGGATCTGGTCGGACGCGGGCTGCATAAGCGTTTTGGTGTGCAGCAAATCCGGTCTCTGAGAACGCAGGCGCAAATCTGGTCTGCCTGACATTCCAGAAACAAAATCCAAAAATGAACACAATTTCGTCCTTCGGCTGAACGATTCCTAAACGAAGTTGATCCTGCAGACATGGGTCATTTTGAATTTACTAAATGTCAGGCTCTTGTCCCGAAATTTAGGTAGCAGGCAATACTTCGAGGAAGAGACATGAAAAAGACATTTGCATTGGCGGCAATTTTCGCTGCTTCGCAATTCGCACTGGCGGGCTCCGCATCTGCAGCACAGTGCGCCGACAAATCACACGTGGCCACGCAGCTGTCCGCAAAATTCGGTGAGAATCTGGAATACGTCGGGGTTCTGCCGAACAAGAACACTGTCGAAGTGTACAGCAACGGCAAATCGGATCGCTGGACCATCACAGTGACGGTCCCGCACCGCGGCGTCAGCTGCCTGATTGCAACCGGTACTGGCCGCAACGCGATGCAAGCGCGACTGTCGTCTTTCACAAGCTGAAAAACGTAGATCCCGAAAAAGAAAAGCTCGAAACCGGTGGTTTCGAGCTTTTTTATTGCGTGTTCTAAATCCTAAACAGATCGTCAGTCCGGCCTATACGAACTGGAACTCGTCCGAGGACAGGTCCACGCTTTGCGTGCCGAAGTTGATTTCAAACCTGTCTTCGAACAGGTCCAGCGTGACGGCGTCGATATCACCCTGCACGCGGAACAGCGGCCCAATCGCCGAGTTGAACAAGTCCAGTTCGATACTGTCATCGCCCAGCCCGAAGATATCGATATCTGTCCCGAAAATTGCGTTCAGCGGGATGTTGATACCGGCCGATAGGCTGGTTTTGATCACATCAAGCGCATAGCTGAAACCCAGACCCAGTTCGGTGTCGTTCGAGAACGAAGCATTGGGCGTCAACGTCAGGTTATAGTCAATTCTGCCGTCACCATTCGCATCGTACTGGCTTGCATTCGTGATGTTCAGGGTCGGGTCCGCTGCAGTCGTGAGGAACTCGGTGCCGTCTTCCATTGTGAACTTGAAATCAAAATCATCCAGCGACAGCGTGAATTCCTGACTGAAGTTCAGGCCGGTTGTCACATCCAGATCAAGGAATTCAGCGTTCAGGCTGAGGTTGAACCATTCCTCGATCTTGTCGCGGGTTTCCTGATCGACGCCCGCGATTTCAAGTGCATCTTCAATACCGAATTCCAGATCCATCGGATTGAAAACAATAGGTGTCGGGTTGGCGAGGGCACGATTGGCGATGACCGCAATCAGCTGATCAACATCCAGCGTGACCTCAAAGATATTATCGCTTTCCCCGTAAGCCGCGTAGAAGCCGAACTGGCCAAGCGAGTCTTCGTTAATGCCGGACGTGTCATCAGCGATGGTGTTGATATGCAGCAGCGCGCCGTTCGTGTCATCCGTCGCATCCAGAAGGAAGATCGGGACAACACCATCGCCATCGGTATCACCTTCGCCAATCGCTGCACCCAAGGCGATACTCAGGCCCTGAACCAGCGCTTCAATAAATTCGCCATTGGCCGGATCGGCGGGATCAATGCCCGCTTGGTTCAACAAGGCCTGCATTTCGGGGCTAAGCTCGATCCGGGCTTCAACAAGGCTGCGTACAGCGCCCAGAAGTTCGTCGAAATCCAGTTCAAGCAGATCGCCCTCTTGGAAGAAGGCCAGCGACGGGTCGGTTTCGGTGCCCAGAGTTTCGATGGTCGGTACGCCAAGCGTGAACTCCAAAAGGTCAGCGGTGGTACCGCTGCCGATACCGAACGTAAGGCTGTCGCCATCACGCGAGTCGAAATCGACGAAATCGATCGAACCTTCCAGGTGCACCGAAGGCGAAATGCCGACGCCATCCGAGTTGGGTGAAAGATCGGCCAATACCAGAGTGTTAATCGCTGCATAGAAATCTGCGACAAATTCGAAATTGGCGCCCAGATCGTAAAGCAGCCCTGCGTAGATTTGGACGTTGGGGCTAACGGTGGAAAACGCGATGTCGCCGTCCGTTGTCATGCTTTCAAGACCGACGGTGATCGTCATGACGTCTGTGGCTTCGTTGTAACCGGAAACAGTGGTCAGGTTATATTCGACAGCGGCATCGACCGACCCGCCAGATACCGAAAAGTCGAACTGCAAGCCGGCTTGCGCATAAGCTTCGGCACTTGCGGAAAGCAGGGCCTGCAAGTCTGTCGTGTCGATCAGGGCCTGTACGCCGTCGACCAGGCCTTGCGCTGTGGCAAGCAGAGCCTCAAGACCAAGCGTCGTGCCTTCGTAAAGAAGCACCTCGCCTTGTGCCAAGGTCAGTTCACCGGTGGCGCGCAAAAGATCGCCTGCATCTGCCGTCGTGGCGTCTGAATAGTAACCGCGATCCTCCAGCACTTGTTCGGTCGCTGCGACGTCGGCCTTAGCCTCGTTCAGGGCTGCCAATGCATTGGCGAGCTGTTGCTCAAGGAAATCGAGCGATGAATCCGCGATAAATTCTTCCAACGCCTGCTGCGCCAGATCCACAGCCTCCGCGGCGAGATTCACTGCCCCTTGGGCAATGGCCTGCGCCGCTTCAGCAGCTTTCCAGATAGCATATTTGATTGGATCGCCAACCTGGACGCCAAAGACCGTGACAATCGAGTCCAGGTAGGCTGCCTTTGCGCTTGCGGTTGCCGACTTGGCAGAGTTCAAGCTTGACTGCGCCGAAGACAGGGCGCGTTCCGCAGCGTCCAGCGCGTCTTCGAAAAAGCCCAAAGCATCGTCTAAGGCGTTAACCGCGAAATTGGCCGTATTATATACGAGCTGCCGCGCAGCGACTTCGGCCCGCTGCGCCATCAAGATCGTGAGCAATTCCACTTCTTCAAAAACCGCATCGCGATCCAAGATCGCTTGGGCCAGCTTTCGTTCTTCTTCCAGCAACTGGCCGGCAAACGCATCTCGCGCGTCTTTCAACGGGTTGATCACAGATGCAAAGATATCATCGCTGTTCAGGTTGATATCAATCAGCGTCAACAGGCCGGTCGACAACGGATTGTCGAGTGCATCCACAGTACGAAGGGCGTCTATTGTTACAACGCCGTCGCGGATCGTGAGGTATTCGCCAGAAAACTCTGTCATAAAGTCTCCGCCGGTCGCAATAACGGTCATGGTTTCTTCGGTCGCGATCGCATCCGGAAGGGGAACGCCGTTTTCGTCGGTTTCGATGTAATAGAAGGTGAATGTCACCTCTGCGGTTTCACCAGGAAGAAGATCAGAATAGGCGTCGCCGGGAATCCATTCGATTTCGCCATTCTTGATAAAGACCGTACCCGCGTTGGTCGTCGCGTCCGTCAGTTCAAAATACTTCCGGTCGCCACCAAGTAGGGGAATGTACTGAGAGAATGTCGCAGAGAATTCGTCACCAGCCGCCCAGATATTCTGGTCAAGCGCCTGGAAGGTTAGGGTATTGGTCGTTTCGACAGCTTCGTAATTCAGTTCGATAACGGCGTCGCGTGTGCCAATGACGGTCCCGTCAGGCTCTAGTCCGGCGACCGTGACGTTGAAATTTTCAAGGTCCTGATTCAGCGGCAAGGTGACGACATAGGTGGTGACGCCCAGACCATCAGGAACGCCCGATGTCACGTCCTCTCCGGCTGCGTTCCGCACGATGGCGCCCGCAGGCAGGCCCGAGAAGGAAAGCGCCACACGTTCGTCGCGCGCCTGTTCTGTCGTCACGGTAAGCAGAACCACATTGGCGGTGTCGCCCGCAGCGATTTCGACAGCAATAAAGGGCGCGTCTGTATAGCCTTCGACGTTGACCGTAAGGGTTTGTTCAACGGTCCCGTTGAATTCGTCTTGCACAAGATAGTTGAAATGCAGGACGCCCAGTTCGCCGTCGTTCAGGTCATCGAAATAATTCGGGTCAATGGTGATGGTGTTACCATCAAGTGTCCATCCACCTTGGCCGGATGCTTCTGTCAGGTTCACGGCGCTCAATGTCGCGCCCCTGTCCGGATCCCTCGCGCCCGCCAGCAGATAAACGGTAAAGACGGCGTCTTCTTCGCTGACCTGACGGGTCAAGGCGCCAGCGACAGTAGGCGCGTCATTCAAGCCGTCGATCTGAAGCTCTAGTGTCTGTTGATCGCGAGCGCCCCATTCGTCTTGGACAAAATAGGTAAATGTCAGGGTTGCCGATGTCCCTTGGTTCAGACTGTTGAAATAGGACGGATCAAGAACGATCTCGGTCCCATCCAGCGTCCAACCGCCTTGTGCGTTGTCTTCAACCACCTCAACGACACCGAGCGTGGATCCCAGATCAACATCTGATGCGCCTTCAAGCAGGTCGACGCGAAGCGCGATGTCTTCTTCGGTGCGAACCGTCAGTGGTGCGGCAACTGTCGGTGCGTCATTTACACCGTTGATTGTGATCGAAATCGATGCGCCATCGCGCGATCCATAGGCATCAACGGAACTGTAATTCAGCGTCAGAGTGTCGGTCTGATTGATATTCAGATCATCAAATGACTCACCCGCGACGACCTGCAAAGAACCGTCAGTACCAGCAAAGACAAGAGCCGTTCTTCCGCCATCGGTGGCCACTTCAGTCCATGCTTCCAACGGAATGATGACACCGCCGATGGTTAGGCCCGACAGCCGCAATTCGTCAGACTGCCTGTCGTTGGCCAAAAGGTTCACATCCACCAATGTGGTGTTTTCATCGAGCTGGTATGCATCAGCCACAGCGAGCAGAGCCATGGATGATACATCGCCGATCTTCGGATCACCCCCGTCCAAACGCAACCCGATGTCAGACAAAGAAAACATATCAAGATCAAGCGCTTCACTGTCGTGGGAAATGGTAAAGCTGATCGACGTCAGGTCCTCTTGCGTATCAGCAAAGCCGACGCCTACGTCAAATGCGCCATATTCATTTACCACGGTACCATTGATGGATGTTCCGCTGCCGACTTGGGTGACGTCGTCATCTCCAAAGGTAGTAGCTGCGAGATGATCTCCGGTGATGGACAAGCCATCCGAGAGGCTCTCGAATGCCTCATTCAAATCGAAATAAAGGGCGCGAAGGTCGAGTGTGGCACCACTTTCTGATGTGATATCGAATTGGATACTGCCATCGTCGAGTTCGAAGATAGTAATCCGTACATCGGAAAGGTCACCGACAAGAAATGAAATTGACCGCATTTGGAAAAACTCCCTGAAAAATACATTTGTGCTTGGGGTACGTTCGCCTTTGGCTGAATGGATGGCGCCACGCTTAACCCTGGTAATTTTTCTCTGCGGAGCGCGGCTAGGTAATTGAAAAGTTTAGATAAAATAGTCCGTTTCGGACGGTTTAGCTTACGGATCGACAGAGCACTTCAATAGTCTATAGTTCCCCATTGGCCTCGTCGGATGACGTTGCTAATGGCTTGCCTCGGTGCACCAAAGCTAACTTCAATCTTCTTGGTTTGGTCAGCGCCGTTTCTAGGATCGGCGCTGGAGTTTGGAAATTTTGAATGCAGTATTTTGCGTTTAAAATTGATCAGAATTTGATCAATCCTGACCAAAACGGCCGGAACTGTAAGTGCTGTTTGGCACATCTCACATGAACTTTTTAAGTTCTTGCGATGCGATTAGGCTGGAAGAGCGTTGGATTTAATATTTGGACGCTTGGTTGACCATCCAGCACACATCATCCGCGAACTTCTGGTCGCACAAAACGGCACAGGAGGAACTCTTCTATGTGTTTCAGGATACCACATAACGCAAAAAGTAGCCGTAAAGACTATTCAATGCGTAAACATAAAGGGGTGTTGGTTGCGGGAGCAGGATTTGAACCTGCGACCTTCAGGTTATGAGCCTGACGAGCTACCGGGCTGCTCCATCCCGCGCCATTTGTCATCGTTTGTGAGAGACACTGTTTTGAGGTTTTTGCTAGGTTTGGCGGTGACCTACTCTCCCACGTCTTAAGACGCAGTACCATTGGCGCGACG
>NZ_FNUZ01000009.1 GCF_900108225.1 Thalassococcus halodurans | reverse complement strand
ATCAAATTCACCAGCGCCGACATCGAAACCGCCAAGGGCGTCGGCTCCATCTCGACCCTGACCTTCGACCTCGACATCACGGTCGAACCCGTCGCAAGCGCGAACCCGATGGCCCCCACGCACCGTGTCCTCGGACGCTCCCCGCGCGGCAAGCTTGTCGAGTGCGGCGGCATCTGGAAGAAGCAGAACAAGGAGACCGGCGCCGACTACTACACGCTGACCATCCGCGACCACGGCTTCAACGCCAACCTCGGCAAGGCCGCGAACCAGGACGATCTGTCCCTGCAGGCCGTGATCCCCTGGGGCCCAAAAGACGCCGCCTAAGCCAAAGGCCAGACCGCTCCGGCGGTCTGGCTTTTTCTCGTTCCGGGGGAATTTGCCCTCGACCGGTGCACTATCGGTGTCCGAAGAACGCGGCATATTTCGGAAGCGGACGCAGAGGCGGGTCGTCAGACCGGATAGGTCGCGGGCGCGGCTTCGATCTTTCAGTTCAGTGACAGCGTGGATCACGCGCGATGGAGGCGGAACCGAATGACCGCAGGGAGAACTGGGAGCCAACTGAGCGAGCCAAGCGCACCTCTTCCGTCGGTCGAACAACCCGCGCCTAGGTCGTCTTGGCGAAGCTACCAGGGGCGCCGAACTCACCCTGTGCCGCGAGGGTGGAAGTCGCAAATCAACGTCATGCATCCCGGGGCAACGTCTCACGCCAGAGTCACCGCCGCGCGCCTTTCCGTCGACCTGTTGGCCTTAGAGATCGCTAGCCCGGGGTCGAGCGGCCGGCAACGCCGGGGGCAGGTTTCTGGACGGCTGGCGCCTTGAGCGCTGCGGGGCATCGCTCACAACAAACCTGCCCCCAGCGTGCTCCATTTCATTCCGCCCCGTGCCGGGTGCAGCCCGCTCTCATGCCCCCGGTCTTTTCCACGATCCGTCCAACGACGATCAACGGAAAGGATCACACCATGACACTCGAACAATCCATCGACCTCGCCGAACTGCAAGCCGACATGGCTTTCGATGCCTACCTCGCCGCGTTTGATGAAGACGCCCATCCCGAGACACTCGACAGCCTCGAGACCGAGGCTCTGATCGCCCGCAGCCGCTACGACGATCTGCGCAGTCAGGGACTGGGTCACTGACCCAGACACCCCTGCGGGTCTTCGGATCCGCAGGGGTCTGACACTGATCCTTACCAACATTGTGACGCCCCAAACGGGCGTGACACGCGCCATCCCGCGCGGGCCGTTTTCGTGTTTCTGGCGCCCGATCCGTGACCGGCTCGGGCGCTCGGTTTGCCTGACATCGCGTGCTGCTCCAGCGCAAGTTTCAGCAGATTTATTCGACCAGATTGTCGCGCATCGATGAGGACGGCACCGCTCCATGTCGCGCTGCCCAGCGGTCTTGAGTGCACCTCATCGCAAGCAAAAAAACACATCATGCAAAACGTAATATTGCGCAATGTGATGTATTGAAGTATAAGCAAAAGAGAGAAGGAAGACGTTGGCAGGATATGGCCAATGTTTGCACATTTTGTCCGAGGGGTCTGTGATGGGCGTTTCCCGCAAAGCTGAATGCTCCGCCGCACGCGAACGCGATTGCGAGCAATCGCTGCCTCGCGCGCGTTTGCGCATGCATCTTTTCCCTGGAAGCGGGAGAACGTCCTAGTGCCGAGGCCAGCGAAAAACCTGAAGCTTGAGCAGCGCATCGAAGTGGCAAAGCGCTTCGCGGCGGGCGAGAGCGCCAAGGACCTGGCGGCGGCGTTCGGCATCTCCCCGCGCCACGTGAACCGGCTCGCGAAAGAGGAGGCGGGCGAGGGCATCGCGGTGCGCGATCCAAGCGAGACGGTGGCCTTCCGGGCGAGCCGATCCGAGCTGGACGCCTTCGATGCGGAGTGGCGCGAACGGGGCTTTGCCAACCGATCACAGGCGCTCAATGCGGTGCTGCGTGGACGGTGCGGGTTCCTTGATATACCCCGTGATCTGGTCTCGGAATTCTGCGCCGCATGGCGTCAGGCGAAGGATATGAGCGACGCCGGACTGGTGCTCGCCAAGGCGGTCCATCGCGGTCGGCTGGAGGTCTCGGAGGCAGACCGCGCGGTGCTGATCGAACTGCTCGATCTGGCGCAGTCGATGAGTCGTGAGATGGGCCAGATGAAGGATGCGGCGCAGGCGCTGCGTCATCAGGAGTGGCCGCAAAAGGAAGAAGGGCAGGGGGCGGAGAGCGACGTTCTGGAAGACGGCCCGCGCACGATCGAACACGGATTGAGGCTCGTCAGGAATGGCTGATCCGCTCGCCCTCTACACTTCCGTCATGGGGCGGCTCTGGGAGGATGAGCGCATCCGGGGCCAGGCCGCGGCGCGGATCGACGCGCGGCTGGCGGGGCGTCGACAGGGGCGGAGTTTCGCGCGCGTTGGAACCATGTCGGCGCGCAACGCGCTGAAGGCGGCGTCGGGTCAGAGCCGGGCGGCGGTCTTCAAACGGATCCGGGCCGGAGGCTGCAAGACGCGTGCTTCGCTCGGGGCGCAGATTTCCTACATCAACGACAAGGCGGTCTATACCTACTCGACGATGACCAATGCCCTGACCGATGCTGCGGTGCTTTCTGAGGAGCAGAAAGAGGACATCATCGAGGGCTGGGCCGGGACCTGGCGCGGCTCGACCAAGCTCGGCTTCACCTCACACATGCTTCTGTCCTTCCCGACCGACGTGACGGTCGACCAGGTGCGCGACATCGCCATGGACTGGACGGAGCATTTCTTCGAGAGCGGCGAATACGGCGACCAATGGGACTATGTCCTCGCGGTTCATGACGACCGGGCGCACAAGCACGCCCATATCATCCTGAACAACCGTGGCGTCGAAAACGGCACTTGGTTTTCCTGTTGGGCCGAGGGCGTGATGTCGCCGCAGCTCATGCGCGAAAAGCAGGCCGAGATCGCGGAACGCTATGGCGTGATGCTCGACGCCACCACCCGGCTCGAGCGCGGCATCTTCGAGAAGCCCGCCGGGATCGAGGAGATCTACCGCGCCAAGGAGGAGGCCCGCCTGCCGCGCGAGATCGTCATGACAGCCCAGGAATCCGCCATCGCGCAGGCGCAGGTGGTGGGCTTCGCCAAGGACTACAAGAACCTCGCGGATCTGCTGGACCGGATGGACCAGCGCCACATGGCGCGCGCCGCACGCGGCATGGCGGACGGGCTTGGCTCGGGCACGCCGTGGAACTTCACCGAAGGAGAGATAGACATGAAGGACATCAAGACCGTCGGTGACGCGATCGACTATTCCGAACGGACGATCGAGGCGCTGAGGCTCAAGGCCGAGGAAATGGACCCGACCGAGCGCGCCGCTTTTGAAGCCAAGGCCGCACCGATCATCGCGGACCTCTCGCAGATGGTGCCGGACCCTGAGCTGCGTGCGCGCTTTGGCAAGCAGCTCGAAGAACCCTATCCGCCGGGCTCGGGCAGCGAGGTGCTGATCGCCGCGCTGCAGTCCGGCAATGATGAGGGGCTGCGCGACGTGCTGGAGCGTGCCGAGGAGTTGGGCATGGACAGCGAGGAGCTGGTGGCACGGATCTCGGCGGGCGGCACGCGGAACTACGGCATGGCGCAGGACTGGGTCGAGCGGGACATGAACGCGGTGCTGTCGAGGGACGGTCTCAGCGTGGAGACCGCGACTGACGACCAGCTCGATGCCGCGCTGGAAAAGGTCGACGGTGTCATGGACGCCCTGATGGAACGCGCCAAGGAACTGGGCGTCGAGATCGGCCGGACCCTCGCGGACGAAGAGGAGGCGACACTGCCGCTCATCGACGAAGACGACCGGACACCAAATCCCTACCTGCAGGATCTCGCCGACATGCTGCGTGACGGCAAGCTCACCGAGGAACAGGAAGAGACCATCGAGCGGACCCTGCAATCCGAGCTCTTCAAGGAGTTGGGTGAAGAGGGCTTGGCCGAACTTCGGCGTGGCAACTACGAGGTGCTGGACGCGGCCCTGCCGAGCAAGCTCGACCAGATCACCGTCACGCAGGAGTTCCTCGAAATGACGTTTGAGGAGACCGGTGATCAGGTCTTCACCGACCGCGCCGCTGGGTTGCAGCAGGACAAGGCGACCGAGGTCGCGCGGCTGCGTGGCCAGCAGGAGGCGCAGGATTTGGATCGCGATCTTGGCCGCGACCGAGGTCTCGACGACGAGATGGAATTCTGAGGGGATGACCACCATGACCAAGACACTCCCCCTCTGGGCCGCGCTCCTCTTCGGTGTGATCTGCGGCGCCGTCATCGGCACCATCGTCGCCGCCTTCTACCTGACCCTCGCTTTGAAAACCGGGTTCGCCAGTTTCGACATGTTGGCGCTCTGGAAGGCCAGCGCCGCAACACGCGCGGCACATCCTGAGGCCTTCAAGGTGGGGTTTGGCGCCGTCGGCTTCGGAGCCATCGGTCTCGGCGCGCTCGCGCTGGCTTGGACCTGGAAGAAAGAGCGCGATGACTACGGATCGGCCCATTGGCAGACCAAGGCGGAGCTGAAGAAGAACGACATGTTGCAGGCGCCGGGCAAGGGCTTCGTCTGTGGCAAACTTGGCGCGCCGACCTCGAAGGCGGAGTTCATCTCCTCGACGACCATCCCGCATGTGATGATGGTGGCCCCGACCCGCGCGGGTAAGGGTGTGGGTTTCGTGATCCCGAACCTTCTGAGTTTCGCGGGCTCGGTCGTGGTGCTGGACGTGAAGGGCGAGAACTTCGAGAAAACTGCGCGGCTGCGGGCGCTCAACGGCGACGAGGTCTATCGGTTCAGCCCCTTCGATTGGGCCAATGCCACGCATCGTTACAACCCGCTTGCGCGGATTGCGAAGGCCCCGGCATTCGCGCAGCGCTTTACCGAGGTCTCGATCCTCGCTGACCTCTTCCTCGACAAGGACAACAAGACCCTCGACACCTTCTCCGAGGCTGGCAAGTCGATCTTTGTTGCGGCCTGTCTACTGGCGATCCAGCGCGGCACCCCGAACCTTGGCGAAGTCAACAAGATCGTTGCCGGGGGCGAATACAAGAACGCCCAGTACAAGACCTATGCCGACGAGGCCGAGGAAGACATCCTGCGCGAACTCTGGACCAACGCGGCTTCGGCCTCGTCGCGGCTGCTGACTTCGAACATCCAGGCGCTGATGACCGCCGGTCTTAAGCAATGGGACAATCCGGCGGTGCGCTCGGCCACCGAGGCGAGCGACTTCGACTTCTCGACCTTCCGCAAGACCCCGCAGTCGCTCTACATCGCAGTCTCTGAAGATCACATCGCAACATTGGCGCCGCTCCTGCGCTTGATGTTCGCTGACCTCATTGCCTCGATCCGGCTGAACGAACCCGGTCCGGACGAGCCCTGGCCGGTCATGATGATGATCGACGAATTCCAGCAGATGGGGGCGATGCCCTATCTCGAACGCGCGATCCACTCGCTGGCAAGCTACGGCGGCCGCGTCGCGATGATTGCGCAGTCGCTGGCCTCATTGGACCGGATCTATGGCCCCGAGGGTCGCGAGAGCCTCGAGAACGGGGCAGGGCTCAAGCTCTACATCACCCCGCGCGACCAGCGTACGGTGAAGGAAGTCTCGGCAGCGGTCGGCAGTACCACGCGCGAGGCGGTGACCCGGATGTATGGCCGCAACAAGGGCTTCCTTGGCGCGACCTCGACCTCCGCGCGTCTGGAAGAACGGCCGCTGCTTTCGGAGACGGAAGCGCGCCTCATGGACCCCGACGAGGTCATCATCCTCGCCTCGCCACAGCACCCGATCAAGGCGAGCCGGATCAAGTATTACGACGATCCGTTCTTCAAGGAGATGTTGACCCGCCAGGAGGGCAAGCCGTTCCCCTATCCGCCGAGCGTGCAAGGCGTGGGACCTTGGGGCGGCGATGGTGGTGAAGAAACCGGCGCAGACGACCAGGCGAAACCAGCCGAACGCGCGCCTGTCCGGGATCGCTCGCAGCGGCGCGAAGCGCGGGCGATGAGCGTGATGGCGATAGAGGCTGGACGCGGGCAGCCTGAGCCCGAGACGCTCGGGCGGGAAGGGGCGGTGCCGAAGGAATGGGAAGCGACGTTCGACCGGCAGGAGGATTTCATCGAGGAGTTATTGGGTGGGTAAGATTGGGCATGACGTGAACGGCCCTCTCCGGACATTCGCCCAGCTGGCTCCGCTGCAGCGCAGCTTCCCCAAACCGATCCTTCGCGGCAACATGCAGCATCACCTTTCTGCCCTGGGTTTTAGCATTGCGGACACGCACAGCGGCCAGAGTGGCACACTGCAGGGCAGCTTCCCCAACTCGCGGCCGGTCCATGCCGTTCATCGCTATTGGAAAAGTGGGAGGTCATGCTAGGATTTATAGATGACACACGAAGACATATTGAAACGGATCGCTACCGTCGCTGGCCAGAGTCACTATACAAGCGACAGTCGTAGCTTGATTCATGCCTATAGCGCCTGCCTCACCTTTGACGATCTTTGTGCCTCCATCGCTCGCACTTTAGGTGCGCCGGTCGATGTTAGGCTGGCGCTGCGCGGTCGGTTGCTACGCACGCTGGGCGATCATCCCACCCCCGAACAGCGTGATCGTCTGGTGGATCTCGTTGCAGAGACCAGCGCTCTGTCCGATGGTGACAAGGGACTTCGGCAAACTGTCGACGCGCTGCACAGTGCAATGCTTCGCCACCTACCCATGCCGACGCAGCATCAAATTCTTGAACGCTGGGTCGATCGCGGTACGCGGGGCGCCATGGCGCGCTGGCTGAAGGCGACGCGCGATACGCCGCCCCTGTTCGACGCGTCCGTCGCATTGGCATACTGGCGCACCACGCGCGACCATCGGGCCGCCAAGAGCCTCGCTTACCAGGCCGAACCCGACACACTCGGACCGATTGTGAGCGAACTGGTCGCGCAATGCGAGGAAGGCTGGATCATCTCTAAGGCGATTCTCCGCAGCGGCTGCGACGACGAGTCGACATGGGATCTCGTCCGCTCCAATCATCCTTCCACCTATCTCTATCTCTGCGCGCAATTGAAGCGCGAAATCTCCGATGATGATGCATTCGATTTGATGTGGGGTTGTTCTGCCAGCGCCATCCATGGAGATCGCGGCCTTGCAATCTGGGCGATCGGGCAGATGGGCAAGGTCGCGGTGCTCGACCGCATTCGCAATTCCGCCGAGACCCTGTTTGAAAAGGACATCGCAGAATTGCGGGCGCGCTACCCGGAATTGCCAGCCGCGAACTCGAACTGAGCCTCGCAGCCGTCATGCGCGCAGACCGGCTTTTTCAGAGTGAAGGGCCGCTGAAATTTCGTTCGGCTACACTTCTTGCAAGCAAACTGGCTGCGGAAATTTTTGAACTCCTCCCAGCGCGCTTTCTCGTCACCCACCGAACCGTCCCCGTAGGGCCCGTCTTGGAAGTGGCTACCAAAGTTCTCGATCTCACCCTTAACCAAACTGTCGAGGAACCGGTTGTTGACGCCCGGCACCAGCGTCGGCACCAGCTTGGCATCCTTGAGCAGGCCTGCAAGCGCCGAAGCCAACTCGCTGCGTTCGTAAGAGTAGGCCCTTTCTAGCGGTCGGATGCGGACGCTGACCCCGAAATCCCGACAAATGCCGAGAAGCCATTCCTCCTCGGCCTGGCGCATCTCGTTGGCTGCCGACTCGCCCGCCGCCCAACGTGCCTCAATCATCTCATCACTGACCTTATGATCAGCGAAACGCGGCCCGTAGGCCGGATCGAGACCAATGATTCGGGTGAAGTGCCACGTCTTCGCTTCAAGCTGATCCTTCAGATAATTGAAGAACCGCTCGTCGTGAGTGGTGATCAGGATCTGGCAGTCACCGAACATAGTGGCGATGAGCCCGGCGATAGTGCGCCTGTGATCCGCATCATAGGAGGTTACGATGTCGTCGAGCGCGATGATGGGCGCGCCTGCATTAAATTGCTTGATCGCCGCCATGCGCAACGCGAGCGCCACCGAATGGATCTGTGAGTCGCTCAAGTAGCCGCCCGGCTGCACGCCCGTGCGGTTCTTGGCGAAATCAATCAGTAGGTTGAGCCGCTGCTGGTTTGTGTCTTCTTCCGCCGGCAGCTCCAGTCGGATTGGCGTGGCGCCAGCGCCCTGGATCAGCTTGTAAATATCGTTCATCGGCGCCTGAAGCTTGTCGAGCAGGGACTGTACCTTCTTGCGGATCTCGGCCGAGACAATCGTCGCCTGCGCCGTCAAAGCGTCGGAGAGTTTCCCCAGTTCATCTTTCGTCCGCAGCACAAGGTCCCGCTCGGTCTGTAGCTCCAGAATCCGATCGATCTTCGCTTTGGCCTTGATGTAGGTGTGGTCGCCTTGCTTCGATTCGATGTCGGCGATGGCCTGATCGAGCGTGGCGAGCAGCTTGGCAATTGCCGACACATTGTCGGCCGAGGCCGGAACGGCAGTCTGAGGCCAGCCGGCGATGCCTGCTTGGTAGGCAGTAAGATCGGCTTTCAATGCCGCCTCGCCGTCGCCGAGGTGGCCAATCAGTCCCGGCAGCGCCGCTACCAACTGGGTATGGGCCTTGGTCGCCGCAGTCTTGGCCTCGTCGAGCGCCTTCTTGGCGGCAGCGTAGTCCGCCAACTCATCGAGGTGCTTGGCGATGTGTTCCCGGATCGTCTCAGCGCTACCAGCCGCCGTGTTCGCGACAGGAGTCGCGCAGACGGGGCAAATGTCAGGTGCCGCCGCTCCTTCGGCAAAAAGCGGCTCTGCGGCTTTCCACAAAGCCTGAAACACGGTGCTCGCCGCCTTGCCGCGTTCTTGAGCTTCTTTAGTCTCAGCAGCGGACAGCACCGCGACAGCCGCGTCAAAGGTCGGAATCGCACCGCTGACGACAGTTTCGCCGCTCTCCGTGTCAATCGTCTCCGCCCGCAAAGCGGCAGCGGCATTGCGGATCTGGCGCAGGCCCGCAAGCCCGATATTGTTCTCCTCGGCTTTGGCACGCGATTCCAGTTCGAGATAAGCCAGATCGCCGGCCGCCAGCGCCGCCAGCACTAGCGACGAATCGAGTGGCGCCAGGACCAGCGTGTTGGCGTGGGAGAGTACTGCTGCCACATCCCAGGTTTTCACCGTCTGGGCCGTCTCCTTGGCAAGCTGGGTGTCCACGCGCTGCAGCGCCGTCGCGTCCTCGGCGGCGGCCTTCACCTGGGTGCGCAACGAGCGAATGTTCTTCTGCACCTCAACCAGCGGGCCGAGCTGCAGCCAACGGGCGACATCCGTATAGCGCTGTTCGGGCGTATGGATTTCGACGAACGTGCGCAGCGCATGCCCGCGGATGATCGGCGGCACCGCGAAGCAATCGTTCACAGTTGCAGCCGCCGCCGGTATAGGTCGCTTCGCCCCCGTCGCCGCTCGGGTGCCGTTGGTGGCATCCTTGCCCGAGACCACGCCGATCGTAACCGCCGCCGCAATCTTCGCCTCCTTAGCCAGATTGTGCGCCAGCGCCTCGGGTCCAGCTTGGTTGTTTATTGCGCGCTGCCCGAGCCTTTCGAGCGTGCCGTCCTTGGAGAACATGAACTCCAGCGCATCGATGACGCTGGATTTGCCGCGGCCATTCGGCGCGAAGATCGCTAAGCAACGCTTCTTGCTCAAATCGAACGTCTTCGGTTGGAGATACGCGCGAAACCCGGAAAGGCTCAAGGATTGAAGGAAGTAAGGATCAGTCATTCGTCACCTCGGGTTCGGGAGGATTGGCACGTTCGCTTGCAAGTTTCACGATCGCATCCCTGGCCTGAGTTACGGCGTTCTGCGCTGGGTCCGCTTTCAGGATGTGAGTCCTAAGGATGTCTGCCATGCCGACATCGACACCTTCCTTTCCCTTAAGACTTTCTCCTAGTGCTGTAAGAAATGCGTCCGGCGTATCTGCCGTTTCTGCTTTGTCTTCCACGCGAACGCTCCAGTTGTTTGCAATTGAATATACAGCCATAACGTGTGCGACAAAGAAATTTTCGCGCTATTTGCGTCGATCTCAATAAGTTAGCGCTGCGAGGTGGTCGAACGGTCACAATCGCCGGACATGCAACTGCCAAACCGCACTATGTTTCTTCTGATTTCCGCCCGGAGACTAAGCTCTGGGGGCAGGTCTACGTGGGATCCAATGTCCGCTGACACTGAAGATCGGCTGCGTCTTCGCGACCGCAGCGAATGACTGCTTTCCGCCCATTGTGCAGATTTCTGCACTGCAAAAAGGTTTCTAAATTCCGCCGACGCTATCGATCTGTTCCATCAGCTGGGCAAATAAAACTCCGTAATCCCCCGCTTCCCCTCGGCTCGCCCGAGCTGAACGATCACATCGATGGACTTGCGGATGTATTGCCGGACCTCGGCGAATGTCAGCGGCGTCCCTGCCTGCAGCACCATGATCGCCAGTCGATCGATGGCGAGTTCGGCGGTTTCGGCGTGGATGGTGGAGACCGATCCGCCATGGCCTGTGTTAATGGCCTCGAGATAGGTCAGGGCCTCGGCCCCGCGCAGCTCGCCGACGATGATCCGGTCGGGTCGCATACGGAGGGAGGCCTGAAGGAGGGCATTGGCGCTGCGTTGCAAGCCGGAACCACGGTCGGCCAGGAGGGCGACGGTGTTCGGCTGGCCGGGGAAGAGCTCGAAGGCATCCTCGATGGTGATCAGCCGCTCGTGTTCACTGACATGGGTCAGGAGATGGCGGGCGAAAGTGGTCTTGCCGGTCGAGGTGCCGCCACTGATCAGGACGTTGAGCCGTGCCTCGACCAGGGTCTGCAGCGCGGCCTCGAGGTTCACTTCGGCGAGTGTGGCGATGTTCTTCATCTTCTCGGCGCGGAGCGCATCGAGCGAGACGGCCTTGCCGAAGAGATAGGTGGGTGCGTAATCCCTGACGCTGCCGGAGGCGAAGAGACGGATCGTGATCGAGGCACCGCGATCGATGGCGGGCGGTACGGCAACCTGAACTCGGAGCGGGCGGCCTGCATATTCCACCTTGCCAGAGACAAGGGGGTTCTTTTCAGAGACGCGGGCCTTGGCGTCGCCGACGATGGTGTGGGCCATGTTGAGGGCGGTGGTGCGATCCACGGTTTGGCCTTCGTGGCGCATGGTAGCGTCGCCCGCGACCTCGATCCACACCTTGCCGTCCGGATTGATCGCGATCTCGACCACGTCATCGCGTCTCAGCAGGTCGCGGAACGGGTCGAGATAACGCTCGAGATAAGAGGTTGGTGATGCTGCCTCAGTCAATAAATCACCACATCCCGGTCGACGAGCACGGTGACCGAGGCCCCCTGATCGACATAGATCGTGGGTGCGATCGAGACCTGGTCGGCAATGACCGATCCGACGGCATCCTGAAGATCGCTGCCGACATCGCCCAGAACGATGCTGGTCGTTTCGTTGTTGGCACTCTCCGCCGCCACGGCAGGCGCCGCCCCGATCACGGAAATCAGCGCCGCCCCGCCGAAACGTTCGGCGAACTTGGTGTCGACGAGACCGGTCAGGCCTGAGCGACCGAGCTGGTCCCCGCCCACAGCGGCGATTTCCATCGAGGTGCCGTCTGGGGTCAGGACGCGGGTCCAGAGGATCAGGATGCGCTTCTGGTGCATCTCGATGCCGGAACGGTATTGACCAAAAAGGCGGGAGCCTCGGGGGATCAGGATCCGGTCCCCGGAAAACGCCGGAACCGGCTCGGAGACGACCGCGACCACGGAGCCCGGCAGATCGCTGTTGATGGCGGTCTGGAGCGCCGCTTGAATAACTGAGCCTTGCGTCAGGGTGCGCTCGGGATGGGTGAGGCGGGCGGCCTCCTGCACCTCGAGCGGCCGCGCACTCTGCAGGAACTGCTCATTGCCGGAAAGGACTGGTCCGCCTATGCCCGCCGCCACCGGATCGGCGACCGTCACGCCACTTTGGCCACCACTTGGACCATCGGCGTAGACCACGGCGGGAGATTTGATCTGCGCGGTCAGAAGCTCCTCGGCAACCCGCTCGGCCTCACGCTGGCGTTGCTCCTCTTCCTGCCGGCGGCGTTCTTCGAGCAAGCGCTGATCGGCGATCAGCCCTTCGCGGTCGAGCTCGGCCTCAAGCCCTTCGCGCTGTGCCCGCTCTGCATCGAGCATGGCCTGCAGCCCTTCGATGCGGGTCTCGGTCTGGCGCTGCAGGTTGGCAAGCTCGGCCTCTTTCTCCGCAATAAGTGCTTCAAGCGCCGCCTTCTGTTCGTCGAAGGCCTCGCGCAGGTCCGCAACGGCGGACTGGATTTCCGAGTTGCGCGCGGCCTGGCTGGCGGCGAGGGCCTCGCGCAGCTTGGCAATCTCGGCCAGCACCGCGGCGCTCGGCTCAGGGGCAGGGGCCGCAGGCACATCGAGGGCGATTAGCGCGTCGTTAACCCGCTGCTCTGTCTCGTCGGGTGGAAACTCCAGCCGCCCGCCGGTGCCGGGGCGGCGGTCCTGGAAGGTCTCGACATCGGAGGTCTCGAGCGCGCTGTCGCCCTCCTGCAGGCCGGTCGCCAGGAAATACGCGACCCCGGCCCCGCCAAGGGCGAGGGCGGCGGCGAGCGCGCCGACCCCGAGGCTGTTGCCCCGGCGCTTGGATTTGCCGCGCTGGCTGAATTGGTCGAGGCGGTCATGCAGGTCGGGAGGGGTTTGATCGGCCATGGTCAGTTGCTCACATAGATGGCGCTTTCGTCGCGCCAGGCGCAGATCGCCTCGTCGCCGATGCGCAGTGTCCAGTAGGTGTTCATCCCGAGTACCCGGACGGTGTTGCCCTGTTGGGTCCAGTTCACCGTGCGCTCACGGCCCTGGTTGTCGGCCTTGAAGAGAGCAGGCTGACGGGCGTTTTCCGGGAAGACGAAATACGTATAGCGCCCGTCGTCGTAGATATGGCTGGGGCGGAAATCCCCCTCGCCCGAGACGCGGTAGTTGTAGTTGCGCGGGGCCTCAAAGCCCTTGGGCTGGGTTGCCCTCGCCGCGCGGCGCTCCTCGTCGGGGTAACGGAAGCGCACCTCGAAGAACATGCCGGTGCGGTTCGGGATCGAGCCCTCGCGCAGATGGAAGGAATAGGTGCGGCGGTTGGTGATCACCGTCATGTTGGTTGAGGCATTGGCCACATGCGGCTTGATCGTGAGCACATTGCCAAGCTCGGGGATCGGGTCGACCTGGAAGCTCTCGGTGTCCCCGACAATCACCGCCTCGAAGCGCTCACCTGCGCCGAAATGGATCGTCGTCGAATGTCTGAGATCGGTTTCGATCCGGTAGACCTGGTTCTCATTGTAGACGGCGGTGCGGATGCGGATATCGAGCGGCCCGCCTTGCGGTGTGGCTTCGGCGAGTGCGGCAACAGGAAGGGCAAGCGCCAGGAGGAGCGCGGGCAGGGATTTCATCTTGGTCAGTTCTCCAGGGTTTCGGCGTCGACGCGGTAGGAGGTCACCACGAAGCCCAAGGGGTTGGCCCAGACGTCCTGAAGGCGCTGGCGGGTTTCGGGTTGAAAGTCGTAGCCGACAGTGGCCACGTAGGATCGGGTCACGGTGCGGGTGTCGCGGGGCCTGCGCAGCGTGCGGGTGAAGCGGACCTGGGCCACGCCGCGCTCGATCTGGTTCACCGATTTGATCACCACCTCGATCTTGGCGTCGCGGCCATAGACGGTGATCGGGTAGTCTTCGTTGGTGGAGGACCAGAGATCGCGCAGCGTACGGGCGGCATCGCCATCCGAACGGTCGAGGACCGAGTTGATGCGCTGCTCGCCATCGGTCAGGTCATAGGTCTCGCGGTCATCGACGTAGGCCACGAGATTGGCTTGGATGATGGCGTCGCTCTCGGACAGCGTCAGCGCCTGGACAGCCGCAACCCGGTCCATCTCGCCGGTCTCCTTGTCGACCACGACCACGAAGGTCTCGGTCGATTTGAGCGGAAAGAGGCTCGCGCCCGCGACCATGCCTGCCACGCCGACGAGCACGCCCGCGGCCGCGACGAACCACGCAAAGCGCTCGCGCCGTCTTGGTCCGTAGATGAAATCCGCCTCGAAAGCGTCGCGATCGGGCGCGGGGGAACTGGTCACAAGCTTCTTCAAGTCAATCGTCTTTCACATCAGGGTTTGCGGAAGGCCTTGGCGGCGGAGAGAAGCGCGCCGGGGCTTTGCCGGATCAATTCGCCGGTTTTGACCACGCCCGCATTGGCCATCTGGTTCAGCTCATGTGGGGATTTTCCGGTGACGAGACGCGATGCGGCACCCGTGCCGTACTCGCGCGTGTTCACGAAGCCCTGACGCGCGAGGCCGGTCAGGCCCACGGCATTGGAGGCAATGCCAACGACGCCGGTCAGGTTGGAGGCGATGTAGGGGACCGAGGCCATGATCCCGGCGCTGAGGATCAGGATCACGAGGAAGGGCAGGATGAGGCTGACGGTCTCGACATCGCCCGGATCGGCGGAGGCGTCCCCTATGGCCTCGGCGATGGCGACGATGATGCCCGCCGCGCCTGCGGCGGCGACCGGCATGAGCGCATAGCCGATGGTGGCGCGGGTCCAGGCCTCGAAAAGGGATTGGGTCGGCTTGAAGAGCGAGGTCACGATCATGAAGGGGGCGATGACGATCATCAGCGCGAAGACGATGCGGGCGAAGGCGATGATCCCGGCGGTGACGGCGGCGAAGACCGCCGAGAGGACAAAGAAGATCGCGCCCAGGACCGCGCCAAAGACCCAGCCTGCGCGGTCGCCGATCGTGTCGCCATAGGCGGTGATGCGGGCGACCATGTTGTCGAGGCTTTCATAGACCCCGGCCTCGTCGCCCGAGCCGGTGAGCGCGAGGATCGAGGCGCCGACGGAGTCGGGCACCTGCGTGACGATGTCATAGATGACGCTGAAATTATCCCAACTCTGCGCGAAGATCCCCACAAGTGCGACCTTCATGCCGAAGGCAAACCCGGTGCCAAAGGGCAGGGGGCGGAGTTGCATGACCGCGTTGATCCCGAGGAGCACGACGAGGAGCGCGGCCCCGGCGGAGATCACGTCGCCGACAACGCCTGCCGAAGAGACAAAGCCGTCCTGTGCCACGGTATCCACCGCGGCGTCGACCTGGCTCAGGATGTCGCGAATAACGCCCATCTACTCTACGCAGGCCTCCACAACTTGCGCCTCGAGCGCGTCCGCCTTGGCGTAGAGCTCGAGCACCTTGAAGGGCAGACGCGGGTTGTCCGAGGTCTGGAACCGGGGCAGCGCGCCCAAGGCCTGATCCCAGGTGAACTGATCCAGCAGACAGGTGCAGGTTTCCGAGGCGAGCGCCTCTTCGGCGATCAGGATGCGCAGGATCGCGCGGTAGCCGTTGCGCAGATAGGCGGTCTCGGCCAGATCGGCGGGGGGTTTCGGAGCACGACATTCGTCGGCTTCGTCCCGCGCGATGGCCATCGAATTGAAGGGCGTGTCGCCGGACGGGTCCGTGGTCGGGGTCTGGGCCAGCACGGCACAGGGCAAGGCACTCACGACAAGTGCGGCGAGACAAAGAGACCGAATTGCTGCCAAGCCGTGGTTCACATTTTGCCTCATGGATCCACCGCCATCGAGCGGAACTTGCGCTCGTCCGCGAGGGTCGCGGCATCGACGACGCCCAACTGGCCTGCGCTGACGCCTTGCGCCGCTTCAAGCCGCCAGATCTGGGTCAGGATGATGCCGAGCTCGGCGGTGACGCGGGTGTTGAGATCGACCGCAGCTTTCAGCCCGTCCTGATCATCGATCAGCCCGACCATGGTTTCGAGCCGTTCGAGGCTCTGTCCGGCTTCCTCGTGGCTTTCCTGCGCGGCGACTGACAACATGGCGCTGGCTCCGGCCGAGGTGGCGATGCGGTTGTCGGCGGGCTGATCGGAGCCCGAGAGCGTGCTCAGGCGCTCCGAAGTAAACCCGCTGCCAGACAGGACCCGCTCGACCGAGGCCGACAGTTCCGCACCGGGATTGAAGCCACTCAGAAAGTCCCCGCTCGCCAGCGATTGCGCGGTGTTGAGCGGGGCCACAAGCTTGCCACGCAGTGCGCGGAACTCCTCGACCGTGGCGAAAAGTTCACCGAGCCCGCTGCCCTCAATGAGCGAGGTCAGTTGCGCCTCAAGGTTCGTCAACTGCGACAGCTGGGTCTCAAGCTCCAGCCGCATGGTCGCGAGCTGCTGCATCTGGACGTTCAGGTCCTCGGCCATGTGTTCGAGCTGTGCCACGAATTGCTGCAGCGCCGAGCCATCGAAGGTTGGCACACCTTGGGCGGTGGCGGGGCTGGAGACCCCGAGTGCGACGACCGCGGTGGTCACCAGAAAAAATCGTCTCATTCGGAAACTCCCATCTGCATGAAGTCGCGCTCGGCCAGCCGGTCGGCCACGAGGTGCTGCGCGTAAGCGGCCTCGCGCTGCTGGTTGGCCGCCATCAGCCGGACGCGGAGATTGAGGATGCGGCCGATCTCGGCCTTGGCGTAGGTGTTGAGCTCCCAGGCCGCCTTGGCATTGGGCTGCGCATCGATCTGCAAGATGATCGCGCGCAGACGGTTGATGACCTGTTCGGTGGTGGCGGAGCTGTTGGCGGCGTAATAGACGCCGGCCTCGGAGATGCTGGCATATTCGGCGAGCGCAAAGTCTGAAGGTGAGAGCGTGCCAAGCGCATCGGCACCGCCCACAACGGCGAGGTATTCGTTGTAGAACTTCGAGATATTGCGGACGTAGCCTTGGGTCTCGGCAAAAGGCGGCACGCCACCGTATTCGATCACCCGGCCCGGGCCCGCGTTATAGGCCGCGAGCGCATGGGGAATGTTGCCGAACCGATTGAGCTGGGTGGTGATATAACGTGCGCCGCCGCGGAGGTTGTCCTTCACGTCATAGCGGTCGACGCCGAGGTCAGACGCGGTGCCGGGCATGAGCTGGGTCAGACCATAGGCCCCGACCGGGCTTTCGGCAGCGACGTTGAAGCGGCTTTCCTGCTTGATCAGGGCCTGGAAGAGGCAGCGCCATTGGGTGGCGGAAAGCCCGGCCCGTGCCACACCCGGCGCGCCTGCGAATTCGCCCGCGACCTCGATGATCATCATCTCGACCGTCTCGCGGCCTTCGCCGAAAAGGCGGCTGTTCATCGGGCTTGGATCGGTGTTCGGGTAGACCGCCGCCACCCCGAAATCCGCATTGCCCTCGAGCGCGCGAATGTCGAAGCCCGAACCGGTGATGGCGGCGGTCATCTCCTCGAGGACGCGCAGCTGGTCGGCCTGGACGTCGGCCAGCGTGGACTCCGTCCGATCCTTGTCCTGCTGTACGCCCAGATCCTCGGCTAGCGCTGTCACCCGCGCGATGGCACGCCCGATCGCGGAATTATCCTGCGTCGGCACGCCCTGGGCATGCGCGGGCAGGGCACTGAGGCCGAGGCATAGCCCAACGGATATGATCGCAACACGGTTCATTCTGGACGGGGCAGGGGCTCGAAGCTGCAGTTGGGCTTGGCCGTTGCGTGAGCTGGTGCGCCCATGGTCGAGAAGGAGAGGGTCGAGCGCGTTACTTGCGGCTCGCCATTGCGTCCGAAGCAGGGCGAGGTTTTCTCGGTGTATTTCTCGCAAGCGGAAAGAAGGCCTGCGACGGCGCAAAGCACGAGGAGGGGTTTCGAATTCATATCACATGTCTCCAGAAATCGGGATTGGCGCGCCAATCGGCGGGCACGCGGGCCTCTCCGGTGGCGCCGCCGCCAAGGATGGGAAGGAGGTTGCCCAAGGCGGAGAGGTCGGCGTCGACGAAGACGCTGTCGCCCGCCGAGCGGACAAGGGCGATGCGCTGGCCGACGGTGGGCTGGACGAGGAGCGCGGCCTCCTTGGCGTTCACGCGCAGGAAATCGTAATCGGAGACAGCAGCACGATCGTTCGGGAAGAGGATCTGCGTCGGCACCGTCTCGACGATGGTCTTGCCGACGCGGCTGTCGCGCAACTGGCTCGGATACTGCGTCATCATGATCACGACGCAGTTCATCTTCCGAAGCGTCACCAGCCAGTTTTCGAGCCGCGCCCCGAAATACGGATCGTCCAAGAGCTTCCAGGCTTCGTCGAGCACGATGATGGTGGGGCGGCGATCCTCGACCACGCGTTCGATTTGGCGGAAGATGTAGGAGAGCACCGCCATGCGCTCGGTCGTCATGTCGAGGATTTCGGTCATGTCAAACCCGACGATGTTACCCGCGAGATTGAGGCCCGCGCCCCGCTCGGGTTCGTCGAAAACCCATCCGTAACGTCCACCCGGCGCCCATTCGGCAACGCGGGACTGCAGCTCGCCATCATCATCGAGCGACTGAAACAGCGTCTCGAAACTGACAAAGCGCTGCAACGCCGCGCCCGCATCGGCGTTCTGGCCGACCGCGCTCTGGATGTGGCGGGATTGCTCGCCCGAGAGCGTGCCATTCCGCGTGAGAAGGGTCGCGAGCCAGTCCGAGAGCCAGGCGCGGCCGCGCTCGTCCGTCTCCGTGGCAAGCGGGTTCAACCCCGTCGGCACGCCCGCGCGGATTTCATTATAGCGGCCACCAAGCGCGCGCACCGCCATTTCGAGGCCGTGATCCTTGTCGAAGAAAAAGAGCCGCGCGCCAACCCGCTGCGCTTGGGCCGCGAGGAAGGCGGTGGTGAGCGTCTTGCCGGTGCCGGTGCGCCCGAGCACAAGCGTATGGCCAACGGTCGGCTCCTTGTCCGGGCTGCCCGCCTCATGGAAATTGAAGCGATAGCCAGAGGTGCCGACCGTGGGCAGGACCGAGATGGTTTGGCCCCAGGGGGATTGGTCCGGGCCACGTCCCTCGACGCTGCCGTGAAGCGCCGCGAAGTCGGCGAAGTTGATCGAGGAGATCGGCGTCTTGCGGGCGCGGTAGCCGAAATTGCCGGGGGATTGCGCGAAGTAGGTGGCTTTCAGCGCCATGTTCTCCCGCACGATCACCGACATGATTTCCTGGCCCACGCGCTTGATCTGGGCGGCGGCCCGTTCGAGCGTGTCGCGGCCCGGGGCGTAGACGGCGATCGACAGGTGGTGGTCGCCAAAGGCGATGCGTCCTGCCTCCTGATCATCGGCGGCTTGTCCCAGCTGTTCGCGCAGGGACACGGCGGCATCGTCTGAGGCGTGCATCTGACGAATGATCCGCTGGATGCGTTCGGCCATGATGTTGTTCGGGATCGGGCTGAAGGAGTTCGTGAGCACGATGTCGAGGGGCAGGTCGAGCGCGTCGAGCAGCGTGACGTCGGTCAGTGCGGGATAGGTCTTCATTGAGAAGAGCGCGCCGTATTTGACCCGCCCAGTCACTGCATCGGTCAGGGTGGCCACGTCGCCATCAAAGGTCGCGCGGCAATTGCTCAGGGTGTGCGAGAGGGGCAAGGCACTTTGCCCGAAGGCGATGGGGGAGAAGCTGCCGGCGTTCAGCGTATTGAGATAGCCCAGCCATTCGCCGCCAGCTTTCGTGAGTCTGACCGGATTGGCCGACGCAAGCGCCACCTCGAAGAAGCCCATGACCTCGTTCAACTCCTGCATCCGTGTCGCGCGGTCCTTGACCCAGGCCTTGCGGGCCAGTGCCCGAAGGAGCGGAATGCGCGCCGAGATGTCGGGCCGCCGGATGACGCTGAGATAAAGCTGGCGCTTGGCGGGGCGCAGGTTTTTCACATGGGACTGCCACCGCGCATCGATCGCGGCGGCGAAGCTGTCGCCCTCGATGGGGCGCATCCCGAGATTTTGCGGCACGGAGATCCGGTGTATGTAGAAACCGAAGGCATTGCCGGTCTGGGCGACGATGGCGGCAACCGCGCGCTTGAGCGCGTCGAGCCGGGCGTCCTCAGTGGTCATCGGATTGAGACCATCGAGGCGCATGGTTGCGAGGAGATCGCCTTCTCGCAGCACCATGACATCGTCATCCGTGAGCGCGAAATACGGCAGGTGCTCGGCCAGATAGCTCTCCCGCGCGAACTCGCCGCCGCCGGCGTGATGCAAGGCGGTCCCGAAGGAAGAAAGGGTGCCCGCATCACGCGCCAAAGCTGTCGCCTCCATGCAGGGCCCGGTTCTTCGTCGCGCGCACAGAGCCGTAGGAGACGCGCAGGACCTCGAAGAAATGCGGCTCGCGGTCGGCGACGAACCAGAGGATCGGATAGGCGACAATCCCGATCAGGAAGAACACCATCGACTTCGTCCAGATGAACGGCAGAACGACCCCGGTCGCCAGAACCACGAGGTATCCGACAGGGAGACCCAGATACTTGGGCGGACGGGCGAGGCCCAGAAAGAGGGGAGATCGTTCTGCCATTGGGTGATATTCCGGCTTAGAAGGAAATGTGTGTCCGGAGAGGGGCCCGAGGCAGCGTTTGCGTAGCACAACGCGTTCGGGTCGCTCGTAGGACGCTATTTTGCCGGAATGTCACGAGAAGCCGTCGACGATGGTGCCGGCCGAGAAGATCAGCACGATCCCGATGATGACCGAGGCGAACCAGCCCCAGTTCAGCCGTCCCATCATGCACATGAAACCGGTGCCGATGACCGCGAGCGTGGCGACCGCGATCCCGATGGGACCGGTCAGCGCGGCCTCGACGGTTTCCAGCATGGTCTGGATCGGTGACAAGTCTTGCGCGAGGACGGGCGTTGCGAAAGCCGCCAGGGTTGTGGCGGCAGGCAAGAGGCGGCTGAGGCGATGTCGAAGCATGCGAAGTTCCCTTGTTTTACTGAAGTTCGATAAGGACCGGCGCGCGGGCAGGCACGCGGGTCGCGACACGGATATCCGGCGCGGAAAAAGGCGCACCCGCCAGCCGGGACCGGATCCGATGGATGCGCGCGATGTAGTCGCGAGTCTCGGTGAAAGGCGGGGTGCCGGAATACTCGACCACGCGGTGCGGCCCGGCATTATAGGCTGCGAGCGCCAGGTTGATGTCCTTGAATGTGGCCAGCTGCGCGAGCAGATAGCGTGCGGCGCCGTCGAGGTTCTGTGAGGGATCGCGCGGATCGACGCCGAGCGCACGGGCAGTATCCGGCATCAGCTGGCCAAGACCATAGGCACCCTTGGGGCTCACGGCAGTCGGATTGTAGCTGCTTTCGGCCTCGACCAGGGCTTGGAAAAGGACCAGCCAGTCGTCCTCATCGAGGCCGACTTGCCGCAGGGCGCGGTTCCCCTGGTACCGGTCAGCAGTCGTGCGGATCAGGGAGAGGATGTCGTCGCGTCCGGACGGCGGTGTGGCATCCAGCGAGGCAAGAACCACCCCGGCCTCAGCGCTATCACCCAGCCCCGCCCAGGCAGGTCGTTCGCCATGAAAGGTCCAGCCCGAGGTCCGGGCTGTCCCGTCGCGGCCGAAGGCGATGACGTCAGCCGCGCTCCTCGAGGGTAATGCTGTAGTCAGGACCAAAGCGCAGATCGCGCCCGTCACCGAACTCGAGATGATGTTTGAAGAGTCCCGGCCATATGTTGAAATACCGCGGCTCTGGCCCGTGCGGGGTGATCCGGGTCGAGACCAGAATGGCTTCCGGCTCGCCCTCGCGCAGGTAGATGCACTGGTAGCGCGGCTTGCCATCGTCCGTGAACCCCACGAGTTCATACCGGCAGCGGAACGCTATGCCCTTCTCGGACAGGTCTTTGACACCATCGATGGTGATCAGGATCTGGTTGCGCGCTATCGGCATGTTCGGACTCTCCCCACGAGAGCCCTTCTACTTCACGACACTAAGGCCATAAAGTCATATGGAGTCAATACGACATATTGCAGATAAACACATATTGCGCGATAGTCTGCGCAACTTTTGCGGGAGAGCGACATGAAGCGACAGATGATGGCAGCTGCAATGGGAGTGATGGCGGTGTTCGGAGCCCCGGAGAAAGCGCGGGCCTATGACGTCGACTGCGCCATCATGCTCTGCATGGCGGGAGGCTTCCCCCCGAGCGCGGTCTGCGCGCGCGCCTATCGCACCATGATCCGCCGCATCACACCCTGGCCGAGCCTGCCGCCCTTCGGGGTCTGCACCTTTGCCCATGTGCCGGCCGAACTGGGCGGACCCGGCGGCGAGGGCGAGCTCGACACCAACTTGCCTGAATACGAATGGCTGAACCGGACCCATGTGATCTGGTTCACCGGTCAAGCCTATAGAGAAAGGGGAGGTGATCGGTATTGGGACTGGTCGCTTCGTTCCTGCGACCGAGAGAACCGCACCTGCCGGTACATCCAGCGGGTCTACCGATCCCACACGCCCTGGCCCGTGACATTCATCTCGGAAAGCGGGCAGGAGATTGCCTTTCCGAGCGGCGGAAGTTCCTCGTACTTCTATTTGCGCAGCATCATGGTCGAATACGGAGACTACGAGGGCACGGTGGGTCACTCGGAGTGGTTCTCCTACTGATCCTGGCTGCTTGGCAGCTTTAGTGAAATCGGCCGTACTGTGATACGCGTGTGGTCGTAACTGTTTGGATCCACAAACTGGCGGCGGCTCACGCTTCCATCATTCCAGCGGTAGTCGGTAAACACATGGGTTTCCGCCGTTCCGTTGATGATAAACCCTTCCTGAAAGGGCCAGGCTGTCTTTTTCTTAATCAATTGAATGCCCAGAAAATAATTCAATCCAAGAGAGTATTTACGCGAATAATTAGTGATCTAATATAGCAGATAGTGAGCGTATGGCGGTAATTTGCTTGCTAGTGGAGGGTCCAATATTTCACTTGAATGTTGGTAGCTTGGAAGGCATTAGTCACCCCAGCCGATGCGCTAGCGATCAGCGGCACCCGGTGGGGGGTGCCTGACAGGGCAGCTAACCTGCGTGCCGCCCGGCGAAAACCTTTCATACGCGCAACGATTTCACTTGGCAGGCGATGGGGTTCATTGGTTGAATATATTAGTAATCTAAGTAATCAAGGGCAATCGCGGGAGGAAACGTCATATGCGCATGGTGAATATGGATGCAAACCATGCTCTCTCTGGTAAGGAGCAGCTGTATTGTGGGGGCGCATGGGTTCCGCCAAGCGCAGGAAATTACGAGGAGACTTTTAACCCGGGCACAGGTCAGCTGATCGGATTAGTGGCTGCGGCGACCCGGGCCGAGGTGGACGTAGCGCCTGCGTGTTTGAAGGAATGGCGTGATGTTGCTCCTCTTGAGCGTGCCAGTATTCTGCAGGAAATCGCGGCTCTCTTGCACAAGCGCGGAGATGAGCTTGCGATGATGGACGCGGCCAATTGCGGCAACCCATATACCGAGGTGCGCGGCGACGCGGCCATCGCGGCGGCCCAGATGGAGTTTTTCGCCGGTCTTGTGACTGAAATGAAGGGCGACACGATCCCTTTGGGGCCGGATCGGGTGAATATGACCCTGCGCCAGCCGCTTAGTGTTGTGGCACGTATCCTGGCGTTCAATCATCCGTTCATGTTTTGTGGCGGTAAAGTGGCGGCGCCTTTGGCGGCAGGGAACGCTGTCATCATCAAGCCGCAGGTACAGGCGCCTTTGTCTGCATAGCGCCTGGCAGAGATTGTTTATGGCCTGATGCCCAAAGGCACATTCAACGTGTTGCCGGGTGATCTAGAGGCAGGTGCTGGCCTGGCCGAGCACCTTGGCGCTGCAAAGGTCACGCTTATTGGCTCTGTGTCGGCTGGCCGGGCTGTGATGCGAAGCGCCAGCGCTACGGGCAAACCTGTACTGCTGGAACTGGGTGGCAAGAACGCGCTGATTGCCTATCCCGACAGTGATCCGAAAAAGATTGCGGACGCGATTGTCGCTAGAATGAACTTTGGCTGGTGCGGCCAGTCCTGTGGCTCGATAAGTCGCGCATTCCTGTACGAGGATATCCACGACGAAGTCATTTCCTATCTGGCCGAGTCTGTTGAAAGATATAAGCCGGGCGTTCCGACGGATCCTGAAACCACGATAGGCACGATTGTCAGCCGTGCGCAGTTCGACCGGGTCATGGGTTTCATTGACTCTGCCAAAAGTGAGGGTGCGCGCGCCGTTACTGGCGGTTATGCGGTCACGGATAGTCCGCTGGCGAAAGGCAGCTTTATCGCGCCGACGATTTTTGCGGATGTAACGCCGCAGATGCGTATCGCCCGTGAAGAGATTTTCGGGCCAGTTCTTGCGGTTCGCAAATGGTCGGACGAAGATTCCATGCTGAACGAGGTCAATGCACTTGAGCTTGGGCTGCCCTGTGCAATTTGGACTCGGGATCTGGTGATGGCTCATCGTACGGCTGCACGCGTCGAGGCCGGGTTTGTTTGGGTTAACGAAGTCGGTCGGCATTTCCTTGGTGCCCCGTTCGGTGGGGTCAAGCAATCGGGTATCGGGCGCGAAGTAGGTATTGGCGAACTGATTTCCTTCACCCATGAAAAGAATGTGCATATCAATCTGTCGGGTCAGTGACCCGGTGCGTAGGTAATGTGCGAACGGGGTCTGGGATCCAAAAGCTTTTTCTGTATTGATTGCTTTGGCCGGGATGAGGCCATCCCTTCCTGCCCCTTTTGCAAACCGATAAGGATCTAAAAAATAATGAGCAATGTTGCGAACGTCCCCGATATCATCCTCGAACCCATGGTTCGGAACGCTATTATGGAGGACCTGGGTGCCGCAGGCGACGTGACAACCCGTTCCGTTCTGCCTGAAGGCACGCGCTACAAGGCGCAAATGCGTGCACGGCAGGACGCGGTTGTTTCTGGGATGCAGGTGGCCTCTCTCGCGTTTCGGCTGATTGATCCCAATCTTGTGGTCGAGACTGTCGTGGCGGATGGTACGGCCTGCAAAGCGGGCGATACGTTGATGCGTATAGAGGGATCGGCGGCGTCGATCCTTGCCGCAGAGCGTGTTGCCCTGAACTTTGCCGGACGGTTGTCTGGGACGGCAACCTTGACAGCGTCCTATGTTCAGGAGCTTGCGGGTACCAAGACACGTATCACCTGTACACGCAAAACCACACCGGGGCTGAAACTTGTCGAAAAGCTCGCCATTTTGCATGGCGGCGGCCACAATCATCGGTTTTCCCTGTCCGATGCGATCCTGATCAAGGACAACCATATCGCAGCGGCTGGTGGCATCAAACAGGTGCTGGAAGCCGTTCAACGAAATGTGGGTCACATGGTCGTGGTAGAGATCGAGATCGACGGTTTGCATCAGTTGGACGAGGTGCTTCAGACCGGGGGCGCAGATGTCATCATGTTCGACAATATGTCGACCGAAGACATGGCCGAAGCTGTAAAGCGCATTGACGGGCGGGCGAAGACCGAAGCCAGCGGGAATGTGACCCTTGGCCGTTTGCGCGAAATCGCATCGGCAAATGTGGATTATATTTCCTCCGGTGCTTTGACCCATTCGGCGGGAACCGTCGATTTCGGTTTGGATTTCTGATCCTCTGAGCCGCTCCAGACCGTCTGAAATGCAAAATGCCCGCCCTTTCGGCGGGCAATGGATACCTATTGCGTACGCCTTTCAAAATGGGGCGCTGTTGCATCAACACTTCATAAGGAAAGGTCAAGACACATGACAGACCACAGGCTGTATCAGGTTGAGCGCCCAGTATCGTCGGATAGTTTGGGGGTGTGGGGTAGCGATGTATTTGCGGATATATTGCGAGGTTTGGGGGTGAGTGAAGTATGTTGCACTGAACCCGGGGTCGAGCTTTCGGGGTTTGCACGACAGCCTTGTGAACCACCTTGGCAATGAAGATCCGCAGATGCTGTTGTGTCTGCACGAAGAGCATGCGGTTGCGATTGCGCATGGCTATGCGAAGGTGGCGGGGGAGCCATTGGCGGTGATCCTGCACAGCAACGTGGGTCTGATGCATGGTACGATGGCGATCTTCAACGTGTGCTGCGACCGTGTGCCGGTTCTGATTTATGGGGCGACGGGGCCGGTTGATGCGGCGCTGGAATCGATGTTGCGTGCGGATGTAATCGCGTGGAGCGAACCGAAAGGCCCGACCTATGTGAACTTCGACGTGTCGATCCAGGAAAAGCAGCACGAGAAGGCACCGGAGTTGCCAGATTTTGCGCGTTACCAGCCGTCGCCTCCGGCGGCACCCTCGGCCGAAGGAGTGGCGCGGGCGGCAGATCTGCCGAAGAACGCCAAGGCGCTGGGGCGAAGGTTCTGACGGATATCCGGAACGGGGCGTCCTTCCCGACGGATCACCCGCAGCATCGCGGCAAACCGGCCTTCTTCATTGACGATGCGGCGGGCGCGGTGCTGCGCGAGGCGGATGTGATCCTGAGCCTGGACTGGCTGGATGTCGCGGGCACGCTGAAACTGGCGGGCGATGTGAAGGCGCAGGTGATCCAGGCGTCGCTGGA
Organism: Thalassococcus halodurans; assembly: GCF_900108225.1. Classification (GTDB taxonomy): domain Bacteria; phylum Pseudomonadota; class Alphaproteobacteria; order Rhodobacterales; family Rhodobacteraceae; genus Thalassococcus; species Thalassococcus halodurans. The sequence goes on along the minus strand of NZ_FNUZ01000009.1, from coordinate 51,389 downwards.
TTATCAGCTGCACAATGGCTGGGGGATGGAGCATCAAGCGCTGCCTGCGGTCCGGATGTTGCGATGCATGCGATTGCCGATGCTCTGGGTGTAGGGGCGGGCGAGATGCCCGGTGATTTACCGATCAAACCTGCGCTGAACGCCCCCGATGCAGAGGTTGAGCTTGATATCATGACGCAGGCCGGGGCGCTTGGCGAAGGTCTGGAAGGTGTCTGTGCCAGCTTTGTGTGTTTGCCGTTGGGCTGGGCGGGCGAGGCGTGGCACTTCCGTCACCCACTGGACTTCGAGGGTTCGGATCGTCTGCGGACCGAAGGCTGGGAGGTCGTTCGCGGCCCCCAGATCACCCTAGGTGTTCCGCTGCGGCTGACGGAGGAACAGCGGCAGGCGCTGCTGTCGGACGTTGCTATCATCGTGGTCAGTTCGCGGTCGGGGCTGAGCGACGCGGATCTGGACGCCTCGCCACGGCTGCGGGCGCTAGTACTTCCAACGATCGGGGTGGGTGCGGGAGATCTGGGAGGCCTGTGCCGCGCGCGGTCTGATCGTGACGAATGGTGTAACGCCCGAGAACTTTTTGGGGATGCCCGAAGCGATAGGGATGCTGATGCTGGTGCTGCTGTACCGGCTGCATGAATCCGAGCGCCTGCTGCGCGAGAATGCGGGCCGACCGCAACAGATATTTGCGCGGATGGTGCGAGGCCGGGCGATCGGATTGATCGATTCGGGGCGGATAGGACCGGGTGATCGAGCGACAGTTGGCGTTCGAGCCGGCACAGATCCGGCACAGATACTGGTGCACGATCCGTTCCTGATACCGGACACCGCACCTACGGGCGTGGGGCTGGTGAAACGCGCTGAGCTTCTGGCCATGTGTGATGTTGGTGAGCCTCCATGTGCCGTTGAACGCGCTGACACGAGGAATGATCTGCGAGGCCGAACTGCGCATGATGAAGCCGGATGCGGTGTTAATCAACACCTCGCGCGGGGTTTCATTGATGAGGATGCGCGGGTGCGGGTGATGACAGCAGGACACCTAGCCGGTGCTAGGCTAGGCGTGACGGAAACCGAACCGCTGCCCGCCCGCTGCGCGGCTTCGACCGGGTGATCCTCCCCCCGCATATCCCGGGACACACCATTGAGCTCTACACCGTCTTGCCCGACATCTTCGTCGAAAACGCAACACGCATCAAGCGCGCAGAAACCCCCAAATCGAAAAATATGGAGAGAAAAAATCGAAAAGTTGTAAGCAGGGTTTGCTGCAAGATTTACGTCGGTTTGCGCGCACCGCATGTCACTAGCTGTAAAAGTAGTGACATTGTTGAGGCTTGCATCTTCGTAAGATGACAGGGATAGTCTCGGACCTGTAGAAGCCCAGAACTGATTTTGGGCAATAGATGTTTGTGGTCTGAGCATACATGAACGAAAAATCTGATTCCGCGTTGAAAGACGACGGTTTGACCCAATATAACGAGCGCATTGCTCGCTTGGTACGTCTTGCGGCAAGAGGGTTTAACCGTGCGTTGCAGCTGCGGTTACAGACGCAAAATGTGACTTTCGGGCAGTGGATATTCCTTCGAATCCTTTGGCAGGAAGATGGTTTGTCGCAACGAGAGTTAAGCGAAAGAGCACATCTGACAGAGCCTACTGCGCATACTGCACTCAGCCGAATGGAAGAGCTTGGATATATTGAACGCCGCAATGTGGCTGGGAACCGTCGTCGTCAGCATGCTTTCCTCACGGAAAAAGGTTGGGAGTTGCGGGAGCTCCTGGAGCCTTTGGCACACGAAGTGAATAACGCCGCCATCAGAGGCCTGAGTGGTGCCGAAGAGAAAACATTGCGCAAGGCCCTTGCTGTAATGATTCGAAACCTCGAAGATGATGAGGAAAAAGCTGCTTTGAGCGGTGTCCGCGTCCCACCGACCAGAAGTAACCTTGGATCCTGAAGGTCTCTTTAGCTTCATCTGCGATAGCCGGGCCTTTTAGGCTCGGGTGATTCCGTTGGGCTACTTCCGCTGAGATGTATGGTTTTGGGGAAGCTCTGAGAGAGTTCGGAATAGTCTTGTGCTAGGCCTTGGGCGTGCTGCAACCTTATGTGAGTAGGGGTTTGGATGCTCTGCGAGAGCGTTCAAGCCATTCGCAGTTCTTAACCTAAATTTTTGGACGGTGTCTCGGTTTCGATCATGGTTGACGCAAAGTTCGGTTTTTAATAATGATCTATAAGATAGATATCTAAATTTAGAAATCTATGATAATATGACAGGGAGGAAACCATGAAAAAGCAAATCAAGGCTGCCGTTGCGGCGCTGAGCATCTCCGTTATCGGGACCGGCGTCATGGCGGACAGCGTCAACGTCACGTTGTCCGGGGGGAGTCCGTCAGGTCTTTGGTCGCTGCTGGGCGCAGGGATCGACCGGGCTGTGAAGGTTGACGATGCAAGCGGTGTCGTGACCTACCAGGCCACTGGTGGCGGTTTCGCAAATATCGGTCTGCTGGGTGCAAACCGGACCGATCTGGGTCTGGCCCATGATGCAGAAATCAAGCTGGCGCTAGCGGGTGATGAGCCGTTCAAGGCGCCCATCGAGAACCTTCAGGCAATCGGGTACATGTACAACTGGGCCCCGATGCATTTCTTCATCAAGAAGTCTCTTGCCGAAGAGTATAACATCGACAGCATCGACGACTTGGCGAAGTCGGGCGCTGCAATCCGTGTGGCGAACAACAACGCAGGTAACATCGTGGCCAATATTGCCACTTTCATGCTGGAAGAAGCAGGCTATGACGAAGGAACGATTGAAGCGAATGGCGGCGTTCTGGTGCGTGGCGGTTCGTCCCAGCAGGCAGACCTGATCAGCGATGGCCGTACGGATATGGTGATCAACGGTATCTTCGTTGGGCACTCGTCGTTCCGCAAGGTTGATGAAGGCAACGACGTTGTTCTGCTGAGCGTGCCTCAGGATATCATCGAAAAGACCAATGAGCGTTTTGGCACCGGGACCTACGTCATTCCCGCCGGAAACTATAAGAACCAGACTTCCGATGTTATCACGCTGGCACTTGGCGCGATGGTAATCACCTCTGATGCCTTGCCCGAAGAAACCGGTTACATGCTGGCCAAGAGCATTGCCTCGAACATTGATGAAATCCGCGGCGTTCATAACGCAATGAAACAGCTCTCAACTGAGTTGCTGGTTTCGCAGAGAACGCTGCCGTTCCACCCGGGCGCGAAGCGCGCCTACATGGAGCTGGGGCTTCTCAAGTAAGCCTTCGGAAAACAATGCCGGTGCGCTGACCAAAGCGCACCGGATTCGTTTGCAAGAGTGCCTCTGTCGTGCTCTGGCCGTGCTGATCACGGGCAGTAGGATGATTTTGCGCACTCAAAGCTGACCAAACCTCACAAACATGGAAATGGTGCCAGCATGAATTTCCCTTCTCTTACCGAAACTGGACGCCGTCGGAAGCTAGAGCCACCCATGCGGACCGTCGTCATGGTTCTGGCCGCGGCGTTCGCGGCATGGGTGATTCACTCTAATCTGTTCATTATCGCAGACCCGCTCATTCAGGGGATCCTGTTCGTATCCGGGATTTTCACGATTCTCTTCTTGGCGATTGGTGCAACCGCGAAAGCGCCAGATAGCATTCCATTTTATGACTGGATGTTGTCTGCGCTCAGCTTGGCCTGCGGGATTTACTTCTATGTAAGCTCTGGCGAGATTTCGGACCGTATCAGCCTGCTGGACCAGTTCACGACGGATCAGTTGTTCTTTGGGTCGTCACTGCTGTTCCTGACCATCGAAGCCACGCGCCGGACAACTGGCTTGGGGCTGACAGGCGTTGTGATGCTGTTCCTGATTTACAACCTTTTTGGCTATCTTCTGCCGCCGCCGTTCGGGCATCGCGTCAGCGAGTTCAGCTATCTGCTCGATATTCTGATCTTCACCACAGATGGGTTGTTCGGTGTCCCGCTTCAGGTTGTGGCAAGTTACGTCTTCCTGTTCGTGATGTTCGGGACTTTCCTTGCCAAGGCTGGGGGAGGGGACTTCTTTTTCAACCTGGCGGCTCTGGTCACCGGGGGCGCACGAGGCGGCCCTGCAAAGATCGCCATCATTTCGTCGGGTCTGTATGGAACCATGTCTGGTAGCCCAACCTCGGATGTTGTGGCCACGGGGTCCATCACGATCCCGGTGATGAAGCGCTTGGGCTATAAGGCCCGGTTTGCGGGTGCGGTTGAAGTTGCGGCGTCCACGGGGGGCAGTGCCATGCCGCCGATTATGGGTTCGGCTGCCTTCATCATGGCAGAGTATTCGGGTATCTCGTACAATGCGATCGTGCTTGCCGCGCTTATTCCTGCGTTGCTGTACTATATGGGCGTGTTTACCCAGGTGCACTTCCGCGCAGTGAAATACGATCTGCGGCCTTCTCAGGATGAAATCCCGACGACGAAGGAAACGTTCAGAACCGGCTGGGTTTTCTTGCTGCCCATTATCGGGATCATTGTGGCGCTGATACTTGGCTATTCGCCGACCTTCACCGCAGGTGTCGGTGTTCTGGTGACAATCCTTGCGTCGATGATCCTCAAGCAAACGCGGATGTCGTTGTGGGCAATGGTGGAAGGCCTTGGCACAACCACCCTGCAAATTTTGCCTGTCGCTGGGGCATGTGCTGCTGCTGGTCTGGTTATTGGTGGCCTGTCTATGACAGGATTGGGGATGAAATCGGCTAACGTGATCCTGACGGTCAGTAATGCGCAGCCGCTGTTGACGCTAGTGATTGCTGCTGTGGTGACCATTGTGCTGGGCTTGGGTATGCCGACTCCGAGTGCGTATATTCTGGCGGCTGTGCTTGTCGGCCCCGCTCTTTCCAAGCTGGGTTTCCCTCTGCTGCCGAGCCAGATGTTCCTGCTCTACTATGCAATCCTGTCTGCTCTGACGCCGCCAATCGCTGTGGCTGCAATCGCAGCGTCTGCGATTGCTGATGACGATCCATTCAAGATCGCATTCTCGGCTGTGCGGCTTGCAATTGTTGGCTTCCTTCTGCCGTTCGCTTTTGTCTGGAACCCCGGCATCGTTCTTGAGCTTGGTCCGTTGGCAAATACGCTTGCTGTTATTGGTGCCGTTGCTGGTGCTCTTGCAGTCTCGGCGTCAATGGAAGGCTTTATCAAAACCCAGCTCAGCTCGTTGGAGCGAGGTCTCCTGACGATTTTTGCAATTGGCGCGGTTAGCCCGTACTTCGCGGTCTCAATTGTGTGTACCTTGCTTATCATCGCTCTGGTTGGACGACAGGCCTTGTTGAAGGAAGAAGTCCCCGCAAGCGGGTAACGTCAGCCACGTGTAATGTGCTGAATGCGAATCCAAAGTGGCCGCCAGGTTTGGCGGCTACTTGCCGTTTTGACTGAGAGACGGAAAAGTTTCAGGCCGCGTCTTTGGTTCCAATCGCGGTCTGTTCGGATGACTGTCTGCGGGCTTTTTTGCCCAAGAGGTTATTGATCAAAATACACTTCGGTGATTCTGATCGATGCAGGGAGCTGCGCAAGCGGGGTGTACGAATCCCGAGGCCATAGAACAACCAGAGAGGAACCGGCAGAGCAGATCTGTATGAACACAAGGCCCGATCATGCGCGGAATAATACCAATTGCTCGCAAACCCATAAGTAGTTTTATTTACGTGGGTTTTTCTTACTTGTGAGGTGAAGGGAATATCGCTCTGACCATTGACAGACTAAACTTAGAGAGCTAAGAATAATGGCGTTTCCCAATAAAATTTCGCAAATTCTGATGCGGCGACCTGTGGAGGAGATTCAATGCTTACACCTGAAGAAAATGAACTGCTGACGCGCGTGACCGGTGATGCACCGATGGCACGTCTTATGCGTCAGCACTGGACCCCTGTATGCCTGATTGAAGAAGTGGAAGAGCCCGACGGCAAGCCGCTTCGTGTTGAGGTGCTCGGGGAAAGCTATGTAGCGTTCCGCGACACCAAAGGGCGTCTTGGCCTGCTTGATGAACTTTGCCCGCACCGCAAGGCATCGCTGGTCTATGGCCGGAACGAAGAATGCGGGCTGCGGTGTCTGTATCACGGGTGGAAAATGGATGTTGATGGCAATGTCGTTGCCATGTCTTCCGAACCCGAAGGTAGCCCCCTTATGGATAAGGTGAAGCATCGCTCTTATCCTGTGAAAGAATGGGGTGGTTTCGTTTGGGCCTGGCTGGGTGACAAAGAAGATATGCCTGAATTCCAGCCGCCGGCGTTTGCCCCGCGCGAGGATTCGGCGATCGCTATCCTTAAAATCCGCATTCCCGCAAACTGGGCGCAGATCCACGAAGGTCAGATCGACAGTGCCCACTCGTCCTCGCTGCACTCGTCGGACATGGTTCCGGCCCGCGTGGAAGGTGCTGCTGCCGATGAAAAATCCTGGTACCGTCCCTCGACGGACAAGTCTCCGCGTATGCAGACAGAGACAACCAGCTACGGGTTCCACTATGCTGCAATCCGTACGCCGATCAAAAACGCGGCGACCCATAACTATATCCGTGTGACCGAATTTGTTGCGCCCTACTATTCGTTGATCCCACCGAACAACAACTATCGTGTGGCGGCCGTTATCGTGCCGATCAATGATGAAGAGACCGCGTTCCACTTCATCGCTTGGGATGGCCCGAATGTGCCGTCGACCGAAGAATGGCGCAAGTTTACCCATGCTGTTCCAGGAGTGGATGTTGACGACAAGTGGCGCTGCCTGCGGACTGTCGAGAACGACTTCTTGCAAGACCGTGATGCCATGAAAGAAGGTAACTTCACTGGGATCAAAGGTATTCCGAACCAAGATATCGCCATGTGGGTGTCGATGGGCGCGCGCGTTCAGCGCCATACCGATGTGCTTGGTGCTTCGGACCTGGCTATCGTCGAGTTCCGTCGCTTGATGGCGGATGCCGCCAAGAAAGTGGCAGAGGGTGGCAAAGCAATCGGCACCGATTATGAAATCCCGCAAAGCATGATCAACTCTCATGAAGGCGTTTATCCGAAAGATGTGGATTGGCGCACCTTGCTGAATACTTCGGGCAAAACAGCCGCAGCTGAATAACCGGTCCGACGTTTGCAAACAGATCCGCCCGGGGCCGCATAGACCTTGGGCGGATTTTGATTCTGGCCCTGAGCATGGTTGGTGGCCATGTTGAAATTGGCAGGAGGCAGGAGGCCGGATGCGGCAAGAAGTAAACATCGAAGATTTTCGCACCCGAGCCAGGCGGAGTTTGCCCCGTGTGGTATTTGATTTTCTGGATGGTGGTGCCGAGAGCGAAATCACGCTGCACAGGAACCGTAGCGCATTTGATGATATCCGACTCAAGCCACGTATTCTCAAGGGTGGGGATGTCGATCTCTCTGTCACGCTGTTCGGTCAGAAGTATGCGGCGCCTTTCCAAATCGGACCAACCGGCCTGAACGGGCTTTATTGGCCAGAAGGGGACTTGCACCTTGCAGCCGCAGCAAAGCAGGCCGGGGTCGCATTTACGGTTTCGACAGCGTCAAACACGACTATGGAAGAAATCGCGTAGAAAAATAATTGGCCACTTTGGTTTCAGCTGTACCCATGGGGCAAAGAAGCATTTTCCAATGCATTGATCGAACGGGCGTCGGCTGCGGGCTACAGTGTTCTTGTAATCACTGTCGACTCGTTGGTGGGTGGCAAAAGAGAGAGGGATTTGCGGCATGGTTTCGCGCATGAAATCCGCATGAGCCCCTCTGTCGTATTGGACGGATTGTTGCATCCGAGATGGTTCAAATCCGTATGGCTGAGCCAACATAGGCCGCGACTGCAAAATCTGGCGGCCTTTTAGGGGGATGATGTCAGCGACAAGGCGCTTGCCGAATTTACGCGGGCGCAACGAAACCCGAATTTTTCCTGGGACGATGTAAGGCGTCTTCGGAAGCTGTGGCAGGAGCCACTTGTGATTAAGGGGATCATGTGTGCTGAGGATGCAATGGCCGCACAACGCGAAGGCGCTGATGGGGTGGTTGTTTCCAACCACGGTGGCAGGCAGCTTGATGGAGCTCCGGCGACGATTGAAATTCTTTCAGAGATTGTGTCCGTCTTGGACCAACATATGACAGTTTTGCTTGATGGTGGTGTTCGGCGCGGCAGTGATATCGTCAAGGCGCTTGCGTTGGGGGCGGACGCTGTGCTGCTGGGCAGGGCACCTCTTTACGGCCTGGCGGCGCGGGGGCGTGCGGGGGTTTCCAGCGCGCTTTCGATTCTCGAAGACGAGATGCGCAGGACCATGATTTTTACGGGATGTCATGGCGTTTCGGACCTGTCTGAAGCAGGGGTTGTCATGTCGGCCAAGGATATTGGCGGACGAGAAGACCGTTTAGGGCCAAATATGTGATTTCTAGACACAATTAGCGCGTGGCTGGGCGGTGCGTCCAGTTGACATCTTGAACTTAGCTATCTAATTATATTTCGGAAGCGAACGGACGGGAGGACCCCATGGAGCAGATCAAAATGCGCGTCGAAAAACGGCGCGATCTGACACCTACTATTGCAGAATTCACTTTGGCTCCGGTTGGCGGCGAGTCCCTGCCAGAGTTCAACCCAGGTGCACATATCACGATCGAGACACCATCGGGTGCTATGCGCCGATACTCTCTGGTAAATGATGGGAGCGACCCAAAAGAATATGTGGTCGCCATCAAGCGAGAGCCGCAGTCGCGCGGGGGGTCTGCCTCCATGCATGAGCAAGCTGTTGTCGGGACAGAGTTGAATATCGAGCACCCGGAAAACGATTTCCCGCTGACGGATGTGCAGAAATACCTCTTGATTGCCGGCGGTATCGGTATCACGCCAATCTATTCGATGGCGCGTTATCTGGATAAGAAAGGTAAGATGCTTCGGATCATTTACGTAAGCCGGAGCGCGGAAGAATCGGCCTATCTTGATGAGCTGATGAAAGATTTCGAAGGCCGGATCATCGTGCACCACGATGACGGCGATCCGAACGCTGTCTATGATTTCTGGGACGATCTGGTGACGCCGCGCGCGACCCATGTCTTCTGCTGCGGACCCAAACCGCTGATGGAAGAAATCAAAGCTTTCTCGGGTCACTGGCCCGAAGGCCGTGTCCACTTCGAGGATTTCAAGCCTGTTGATGTGGTTCGTCAGGATGACGTTGCTTTCGAAGTCGAGCTGAAGAAAAGCGGCCAAACGGTTACTGTTCCTGAGGATCGTTCTATCCTCGAAGCACTGCGTGATGCTGGCTTCGCAACAAGCAGTTCTTGCGAAAGTGGCACGTGCGGTACTTGTAAAACCCGCCTACTGGAAGGCGAGGCAGATCATCGTGATATGGTGCTGATGGAAGAAGAAAAAGGCAGCCAGATCATGATTTGCGTTTCGCGCGCCAAATCCGGGAGGCTGGTTCTTGACCTCTGATCCCGTTCGTCTTGGCGTGGCGGGGCTTGGGCGTGCTTTCATGCTCATGGTGCCTTCGTTTGATGCCGACACCCGTGTGAAGCTGACGGCTGCCGCCGCCCCAAGGGAGGAAAGCCGCGACGCATTCGAAAAAGAGTACGGTGGCACAGGGTATGCCACCGTCGAGGAATTGTGCGCAGACCCTGACGTTGAGGCCATTTACATTGCGACGCCGCACCAGATGCATGTGGATCATGTGTTAGCTGCGGCGCGCGCGGGCAAACATATCCTTGTCGAAAAGCCGTTGGCCGTTTCGATGGAGGATGCCGAAGTAATGGTGTCCGCAGCCAAGGAGGCTGGGGTGCATTTGATAGTTGGGCCGAGTCACAGTTTCGACCCGCCGGTTGAATTGGCCACGCAACTTATTTCCAGCGGAAAGTTCGGTCAGTTGCGCATGATCCAGGCCTTTAACTATACGGACTTCCTCTATCGTCCGCGTCGCCCGGAAGAGCTGCGAACCGAAGAGGGTGGGGGCGTGCTGTTCAGTCAGGCGATCCACCAGATTGATGTGGTTCGCAGGCTTGCCGGCGGCATGGCCGAAAAAATTTATGCCATGACGGGCGCATGGGATCCCAAGCGCCCGACCGAGGGCGCATTCACTGCACTGATGAATTTTGCCGGGGGGTGTGTCGCGAACATGACGTACTCGGGCTATGCGCATTTCGACAGTGATATCTGGATGAACAATGTCGGAGAGCTTGGACAGCGTAAATCAGAAGGGGCTTACGGTGGAGCAAGGCGTGCTTTGCTGGATCTCAACCCTGATGACGAGGTCCGGCTGAAAACTACACGAACATTCGGCAGCGGCACGACGATTGAGGCTGAACATAACGAACATTTCGGTCCGGTGATCGCGCTTTGTGACCGTGCCGATCTGCGACTGACCCCGGATGGGATAGAAGTGTTCGGTGACACCGAACGCGGCTTTATCGAAGCCAAATTCGGACCGGCACCACGCAGAACCGTTCTGGATGCGCTGGTGGATGCCGTGCGTCATAACAAGGCCCCCGACCAAACAGGGGAATGGGGGCTGGCAAGCCTGGAGGTTTGCCACGCGATCTTGCAATCCGCAGAGACCGGACAAGCGGTCGATCTTCAGCGGCAATGTAAAACAAATCACTAGGAGCCGACAGGATGAGCAATCTCAAACTTTCCCTTGCAATGGGTAACTATGACCGCACACGGGCAATCGTGGATGGGCGTGTTCAGATCGACGGAGTAGACCCGGTTCCGATGCTGTTGTCGCCGGAAGAAATGTTCTTTCGCGCGTTCCGCCACGAGGCTTTCGATATCAGCGAGATCTCGCTGTCGTCCTATTCGATTTCGGTTGCCCGAGGGAATCCGCATTATGTGGCAATCCCGGTCTTCCTGAGCCGTGCGTTCCGTCACACCTCTGTCTATATCCGCACGGACAAAGGGATTAACAAACCAGAAGACCTGAAGGGCAAACGTATCGGTATCGCCGAATATCAGCTTTCAGCTAACGTTTGGGTGCGTGGTATCCTGGAAGAGGAATATGGCGTTAAGCCCTCGGATATCATCTGGGTGCGCGGCGGCATGGACACACCCGGCCGGCCTGAAAAAATCAAGGTTCAGTTGCCCGATGACATTCGTATGGAGGAAGCCCCAGAAGGTAGCACGCTGAACAGCATGCTTGAAGCGGGTGAAATTGATGGCTTTATCGGGCCGCGCTGGCCGCGTTGCTTTGCTGAACGTCATCCGCATGTTGGGCGACTGTTCGCAGACAGCATTACAGCGGCGGAATATTACTTCGAGAAAACCAAAATCTTCCCGATCATGCACGTACTGGGCGTACGCCGGAGCCTGGCAGAAGAATACCCGTTCTTGCCCGCGGCATTGCTCAAGGCATTTACGCAGTCAAAACGGTTGGCCGAAGAGGCCCTTTCGGACACATCTGCCACCAAGGTGACGATGCCCTTCGTGGAGGACAATCTCAACCGTGTCCACGCGCTGATGGGGGATGACCCTTGGAGCTATGGCGTCAGTGGAAATGCGCATGTGCTCAACAAGTTTTTGGACTACCACGTAAGCCAGGGCTTGTCGCCGCGCCGTGTGGAGATCGAAGAGCTGTTCCATCCGTCGACCCTGGAAGCCTATAGCCTGTAAGAGGAATGCCGAGAATGGAAGATTATCAACCTGGCGACATTGTTGAGATCGAAACATCTGCTGGTTTGGCTTATGTGCAGCTTACGCATACGCATCCCAGCTATCCCCCGGTCGTGAAGTTCTTGAAAGGCCCATTCCAGAAACGGCCCGAAGCTGTAACCGTTCTGGCACGCGAGGCCTCGCCCATCGCGATGGTGCCTTTGAGTGGTGTTCTGAAAAAGCTCGGGCTGAAACACGCCCGGGTGGGTACGGTTGAAATTCCCCGTGCTGAAAGGGAGTTCCCAATTTTCAGAATGCCCATTCGGGATAAGAAGGGCGAGATCATTTACTGGTGGTTCTGGGATGGCAAGGGGCTGACATACACGACAGAGCTTATGCAGCAGCAGGAAAAGCTGCCCATGCGTGAAATCATGTCGGCAGAACGCTTCCTGGATCAGCTTGTCGCGGATGAATAGCGCCGCTCTTGTTGCCCGATTAGACCAATGACTGCTGGCTTTGGTGGTCTGATGGCCGCGTTTGGTGCGTTTTGTTATGCGCTTAGCTCGGTCGCAATTGCCAAAAGCTCTCAATCCGCCCAAGGGCGCGGGAATGATGTTCTGCTGTCAGTGTTGATGACAGGTTTCGTTTCCGGTGCCCTTTGGCTGGTTTGGGGGCCAGAGCTGCCTTCTGTTAGCCAGCCCGTACTGATCGGGGTGGCCTATTTTGTGCTGGCGGGTGTTCTGGGGAATGTGGTTGGCCGCCTGACGTTGTTTCGGTCGGTGGAGCTGGCTGGCGCGATCGAGACAGGCTTCATCCGGCGTCTGATTCCTGTTTTTGCAGCGATTTTCGCATTTCTCCTGCTTGGAGAGGTGATTACGACTTCTATTGTGATTGCGTTTATTCTGGTGACAGGTGGCGTGTTGATCATGATGACTCGCAAGTCCGCCAAGGCGGTATCGACCCTGGTCTCTACGGAACCTTCGCCACAGGACAGGACCAAGGGTCGGGTTTTGGCGCTTGGCTCTGCTGCGGGTTATGGTGGCTCCTTCGTAGCGCGCAAACTCGCGATGCAGACCTTGCCTGATCCGCTGGCCGGGGTGTTCATTGGTGCGTTGACGGGATTGGTATGGTTCGTTGGGTGGGGGCTTTTTCGATTGCGTGGCCGGGTAGGGCTTTCATGGAGGTTGCATAAGCCAAGCGGGTGGCAATTGCTGGCTGGTGGTGCGATGACAATCGGACAAGTCGCACTGTTTTTCTCGTTGATGTTCACCAGTGTGACCGTCGTTGCCATCATGTCATCTATCGAGATGTTCTTTGCAGCCTGGCTTGCTGGGCATATCTTCAAAACCGAAAGACGGCCTGGCCCCAGGTTCTACATTGCGGCTGCTCTGGCTGCGACGGGGGTCATCATCCTTGCGATTGCTCCGACGCTTGAGTGAACGCCGAGGGACGGTCAGCTATGTGAAAGGTTGCTGATCAGCTTGTCCATCGCCGCAAAGAAGACGGTAAGTTCGTCTTCGTCAAATCCCTGGGATGCTTGATTTGTTGCAAGGCGGGCCGCCTGCATTGATCCTCGCACACTGAAGTGGTCCGCCGTTATGTTTAGGAAAATGGAGGATCAGAATGGCTACGAAGAGACACAAGCCGGAAGAGAATGTCACGAAGCTGCGGCAGGTTGAAGTGCTTGTCGGGCAAGGCATGTCCCGGGTGGATGCGATCCGCAAGGTTCGCATTACAGAGCAGACTTATTATCGCTGGCGCAAGCAGTACGGGGGTATGGGAACCGACCGGCTCAGGGAACTGAAGCGCCTCCAGAAAGAGAACGAACGGTTGAGAAAACCCGTCTCGGATCTGACGTTGGACAAGCTGATCCTGGCGGAGGCGCCAAAGGAAAACTTCTGAGCCCCGCTCGCTGCCGTGCCTGCATCGATCACGTCCGCACCCGGTTCCATCTGTCAGAGAGACGCGCCTGCCGTGTCCTGGGGCAGCACCGATCCACACAGAGGAAAGTGCCGCATGGCCGTGCCGATGAGGAGCGTCTGGTCGCGGACATGATCGAACTGGCGCGGCAGTATGGCCGCTACGGCTATCGTCGGATCGCCGCTTTTCTGAGACATGCGGGCTGGGAGGCGAACGACAAGCGGGTCGAGCGCGTATGGCGGCGAGAGGGGCTGTAGGTGCCAATGAAGCAACCGAAGAAGGGACGGCTCTGGCTGAATGACGGATCCCGTGTCCGGCTGCGCCCTGAGTATCGCAACCACGTCTGGAGCTATGACTTTGTCCACTGCCGGACGCTCAACATCCTGGACGAGCATAGCCGGGAATGCCTAGCGATCAAGGTGAAGCGCAAGCTGAACTCGGATGACGTGATCGATGCCTTGAGCGACCTGTTCATCATGCGGGGTGTGCCGTCTTACATCCGGTCTGACAACGGCCCGGGGTTCGTGGCTCAGGCCGTTCAGGATTGGATCAGGGCCGCCGACGCCAAGACTGCCTACATCGCGCCCGGGTCACCTTGGGAGAACGGCTACTGCGAAAGCTTCAATGCCAGGTTCCGCGATGAACTGCTCACGGGAGAAGTCTTCTACGGCTTTCGGGAAGCGGAAATCCTGATCGAGCAATGGAGGAAACACTACAATACCAAACGACCACATAGTGCCTTGATATCGCCCACCCGCCCCGGAAACCATCGCTCTGATGGACCCGAGACCGGTCATGCACTAACAATCAAACCGGACCACGCAGGTGGGGCTGATCATGAACTGATCCCATGCTCTCGGCACACAACCGCCTTCGAAATGTCGCTCTCCTGCTTCTTCAGGATCGCGATGATCTGTTCTTCGTTGAACCGTGATCGCTTCATTCTTCCGTCTCCTTCGTTGGGACGGATTCTACCTCAAAACGGAGGAGGAAACGGGTCTCAGGTCAGACATTCCGTTCCTCGACGAGATTGAAGCGAACAAGAAAGGGTGATCAAGCATCCTGCACTCCTCATGAAGCGGAATGTAGGGCTTGTATCACCAGGGGACTGGGCAGCTTGCTTGCCCAGTCTTTTCTTTGTCGGGATGCAGGGCGTGTACTGTTCCTCATAAAATCATAGACTTCTAAGATTGTGATTGCTAGTTTGCCTATGAAGTTCGAATTGTGAGGATAAAATGAGCATCAAGAACATCCTTATTGCACATTCCGGTAGCGCAGGCTTCCCAAGCAGCGTTAAGCACGCGGCAAAAATCGCCGCAAAGCACGATGCATGGCTGACTTGTGTCTATGGGAACGCATCCTCGTATTTCGAGCATGTTCTTGGTTTGACAGAAGATCTTCTCGACAAGCTTGGCAGTGCAAGAAACGAGAAAATTGCAGCAGCACGTGATCTGTTCCAACAGGCGGCTGCCGAGGCAGGCCTTGCAGAGCGGTCCCGCTTTATTATGCCGAATGAGATTGGCAAAATGAACTTGCCAGAGCTGGCGCGAAATTTCGATTTTGTCGTTACCGGCTATCATTCCAACCTGCCAACAGATGAGTTTCGGGCCGTCAGCCCGGATATGATGTCATTGCAGAGCGGCCGACCCGTTCTTGTGGTTCCGAATGGATATTCTACGGATCAGCTTGCATCGCATGCACTTGTCGCATGGGACGGAAAGCGTTCTGCGGCCCGGGCGCTCAACGATGCAATGACGATCCTCGAGGAAAAGCGGCGTCGGGTGACAATACTAAGTGTTGGGTCTAGCTTTCCGAAAATGCCGGAGGGGGCGGATATCTTGACGCATCTGAAGCGTCATAATGTCGACGCAGAGCATGTTACCCGTCCAAAAAGCAAGGGCGGTATCGCCGAGGTTATTCAAGAGACGGCCAGAGAACTGGGCGCAAAGTTAATCGTGATGGGGGCGTACGAACATAGCAAGTTCTCTCAAGACCTTTTTGGTGGTGTCACGCATGAGGTAACGAGGACCAGTAAAGTTCCGGTTTTTATGTCTCACTAGTACCCTGGCGAGGTATTTTGAGGATTGGTGTCGCTTCCTGCCGGGAATAGTTGTCAAAACTTCGTGGCGGGGCATGGCAATATCAATCACCGCCAAAACGGGCTCGGCCTGTGCAATACTGTTACCGGCCATGGTCGGTCTGCCTTGCGGTGTAGTTTGTGCAAAACCACTGTAGGGACCTGAAACCCGGCTATGATCGCCTACTGCGCAATCTGTGGGCTCCGCAGGCAATCATAGCCTTCAATCAGCGCTGTTCCGAAGGTGTTACGGAACGGAGTTCACCAGCCGGGCCATCCTGAGATGGGCCGACCACAATGCCATTCCCTGCACTACATTGACCCCGGCAAGCCACGACAGAATGCGTTCATCAAGTCATTCAGCGGCAGCCTGCGTGACGAACTTCTGAATGAGGAGATATTCGACATGACCTGCCCCCCGCGAAATCCCTCACCGTGATGTAGAGTCTGCGCCAACTCTGAAGGAGCAGACACATGCGAAAGAGCCGTTTCACCGAGGCGCAAATCATTGGGATGATCAAAGAGCAGGAGGCCGGAATGCCGACGGTCGAGGTATGCCGCAGGCATGGCCTGAGCACCGCTACGTTCTACAAACTGAAGGCCAAGTATGGCGGGATGGAAGTGTCCGAGGCTGCAAGGCTGAAAGCGCTTGAGGATGAGAACGCCAAGCTCAAACGCCTGCTGGCGGACACCATGCTGGATAATGTCGTGTTGAAAGATCTTTTGGGAAAGAACTGACGACATTGATCAAGCGGTGAGAGGCAGCGCTCCGGGTGATGCGGGATCATGAGATCTCGCAGCGCCGGGCGTGTCGGCTGGTCGGTGTCGATCCCAAAACAGTTCGGCGTGAACGCCCGCCGGACTATGCCGAGATACGCAAGGAGATGCAGGAGATCGCCGGTAAGCGGCGCAGGTTCGGTTACCGCCGGATCGGCTTGCTGCTGGAGCGCAAGGGCATGACCATGAACCACAAGAGCTGTATCGCATCTACCGCGAGGAAGGGCTGTCCGTGAAAAGGCGGCGCGGTCGCAAGCGCGCACGTGGGACGAGGACGCCGATGCCGATCGCGGGACAACCCAATGCGCGGTGGTCCCTGGACTTCGTGTCCGACAGCTTCGGCACCTCGCGGAAGTTCCGGATTCTGGCGGTGATCGACGACTGCACGCGCGAGTGTTTGTGCCATGTAGCAGACACGAGCCTGTCCGGCGCACGGGGCGCCCGGGAGCTCAGCGCTCTGATCCGGATCTACGGTAAGCCCGGCTGCATTGTCAGTGACAATGGGACGGAGTTCACCAGTCGGGCCATGCTGAAGTGGGCAGATCAGAACGAGGTGCCGTGGCATTACATCGATCCGGGCAAGCCGCAGCAGAATGCGTTCATCGAAAGCTTTAACGGCAGCCTCAGGGACGAGCTGCTGAACGAGGAAATATTCGACACCCTGGAAGATGCGCGGCGTAAGCTGGCCCTCTGGCGCTACGACTACAATACGGTCAGACCACACTCGTCCCTGGCCAACCAGACACCGCGGCATTGCCAAGTTGATCACGGGGTTCCGTCGGGATAGGCGGTCATCATGAAAACCGTGCCGACAATTCGACGCCTGAAGGGCTTTCGTTTTCCCCGCGAGATCATCTCCTATGCCGTCTGGGCTTACCATCGGTTTGCGCTGAGCACGGCAGATGTCGAGGATCTGCTGGCCGAACGCGGCGTGATGGTCAGCCGGGAAACCGTCCGGAACTGGGTGAACCGGTTTGGCCGCCATTTCGCCGATTGCATCAAGCGCGACAGGCCGGGCGCCAGTGACAAATGGCACTTGGATGAAGTCGTTGTTCCGATCAATGGCGTGAAGTTCTGGCTTTGGCGGGCAGTCGACGCGAATGGGAATGTGCTCGACATTCTCGTGCAAAAGCAACGTAATGCAAAGGCCGCCAGCCGGTTCTTGAAGCGGCTGATCGACCGGTTTGGCGCGCCGCGGGTCGTGATCACCGACAAGCTGCGCAGTTACATCAGGCCGATCCGCAACCTCGTGGCGAATGCTGATCATCGGGCGCACAAGGGCTTGAACAACCGGATCGAAGGATCCCATCGGCCAACCCGCAAGCGAGAGAAACTCATGGGGCGGTTCAAGTCACCCGGACAGGCTCAGAGATTTCTGGACGCACATGACCAGATCAACATGTTCTTCCGTCCCCGCCGCTATCGTCTTACCGCCACATCGTACCGCCACGCCCGATCCGATGCCTTTGATCTTTGGAACGGCTACGCACTCGAGATGACCGCATGACGGGCGCGGAGCAGGCCGCATTCAGCCGGGTGCAAATAAGTTGGCAATGCCGTGGCGACCAACCCCTGCTGTGTCAGGATCGCGAGATACTCGTCGACGCTTTTGAGCGGATTCTTGAGGCGCGCGCGAACTTTCCGCAGCGCGGAACAGACCAGACCGGGCGCGAGAGACAGTTGGTTCCGGAAAAAGTCGTCAGGGTGTTGGGTCTCGATGCCAAAGGGCGCAAGTGCCGCTGGTGGGAAGTCCTTCAGGTTCTGCGTGACGATCGCGTCACAGCGCCCAACGATTGCCGCCGCCAGAACGTGCCGATCGTCAGGGTCCGGCAGTGTTAGGGCCGGCACCAATGCCTCGTAGCCGGTGACCAGACAGTCGCGTGTGGCCCTGTCCATCAAGTCGCGAGTTCGTTCCAGCGCGGCGCGCTCCCGATGAGGTTCATTGCGCAGAAGCGCATCAATCCACTCCCGATGGATATCGGCCGTCCACTTGGCCTTGAAAAGGTCTGTGACCGCCAACTGCATCAGTGCATCGCGCATCGGCGCGGGATAAAGGACGTTCGCATCGAACAGGACCGTGTACTGGCTCATTTCGAGCGGTAGCCCATGTCCTGCTCTTGAGCGTCGGCGGCCAGTTGATCGAGCGCAGCTTCACGCTCGGTATCGATCGCGGCCTTGTAGGACATCACGTCTTCCATGCGGACGCGGCGATGCTTGCCGACCTTCCGATGCGGTATGGCACCATCCTCGAGCAGCTTGATCAGGAACGGACGCGAGACGTTCAGAACCTCAGCGGCCTGTACGGTCGAGAGTTCGGCGTTCTCGGGGATGATGGTGACCCCCCGCCCCGCTGCCATCGCCTCGAGGATCTCCATGAGCAGCGATACGGCGCCCGCAGGAAGCTCGATCGGCTCCATCTGCTCGGAGTCCGTCACACGAAGTTTCAACGGCGCGCGCGCCTGGGCGAAGCGTGACAATGCCTGGCCAGAGACGCGCGCAATCGCTGCGTCCTGCGGCGTGGGCGGAAGATGTCGGTGTGCCAGCATGTTCATGGTGGTCTCCTCTCCGGTTTCTGTTCTCTACCACCATATATGAAATAAGTGCAACAAATGCATTAAGTGTTGGTGAGTTTCTGCGCGCCCTGCCGCGTGCTCGCGGTTATCGCTGCTGTCGAGTGAGCGGGTGAGACCCACGCTAACCTTCAGTTTGTCGCCTTCCACATCCTGAACCGCCCCTGTCCTGTCACCTCGCGGATCAGACCCCGCTCTTGCATCCATGCAAGGTTGCGCTGAACAGCGGCGCGACTGGCACTCGTCAGGGCCTGGGCCATTGGCGCAGAGACGAGCGGCCATTCGGTCAGCACTGCGCGCAAGGCCGGCGGCGTCCTGCCCGAGAGCAATGTCATTTCGGCTTCCGCCCGCGCCGACCATGCCTCGATATCGTCAAGGTGCCGCACCGCGGTCAGGCACGCGGCTTCCATCCCGTATAGCCAGCGTTCCAGACGTTCGAACGGTGAACCACCGGCTCGTAGTCCCCCTGCCCCGCCCATGGCCAGAGGCGTGAAGACTGCGCCTCTTCCATCGCTGGCCGCGATCCGCGCAGCTGCGACAGCCGCTTCCATACGGTCGTCGTGCTGCCCGAGCCCCGCGAGGCGCCAGAGGTGAAAGCCCGCGCAAGCGCGAGTGATCGGGTGCAGGTCCGTGGCCTGCCCCATCAGATCCAGCCAACCGCTCGCGCGATCCACGAACGGCTCGGTCTCATCACTGATGTTCTCGGGGTCGCGACGGTCGAGGAAGGCGGAAAGGTCCTGCTCCGGTCCCGGTCCACCCGTCAGTCGCCGAATCGCCCATCCGACTCGCGCCAGCGCCGCCGTGTCGTCCTGGACACCGGACAGGCGCAGCGAGATCCAGAGCGCCAGCCGGTCTTGGCTGATGCGGTCACCGGTGTGCCAGCTCAAATCTGCGGCCTCCATCAGCGCAAGCCGATGCCGCCATCCTTCCGGTCCGCGCTTCAACCGGTCGTCCAGCGCGCCGACGCGACCGGCCACACGGGCAAGACGCGCGGCCTGCCCGCCCTCTGCCTTCCGCCATTCGTCGAGGACCTCGGTTTCACGCGGTTCGGCCCGTGGTCCCGGCGGCAAATAGTCCGGCTCGTCGTCCATCGGACCGGGCAGAAACCACAGGTCGTCCTCAGACGCCTGTTCGACCTCCTCAGCATAAATGCCGAGCGCGTCGGATTCATCATACAATGCGGGGGTTCCAGGCCTCATATGCGCAAAATACAGCTATTTTGAGCTTTACCCAAGGGTTTTATCAGAGTGCGTTTGTACACCTTACATAGCACGCGCGCGCGATGGTCCGCGAGACCTCCCTGATCGCGCTCTGCGTATGGAAACCAAGGGCTTTCTGATGAACAGCGCCACAGAGCGCGCCCTTGCATTCATTTACAAACGGTCGATTGCTGACGTGTTTCGCAATTGCAAAGAGCCAGAGAAAGGGAAGCCCGTGTGCCGGGCTTGAAAGGAAAGAGAGAGCCTCTTCCGGGTCCGGCGCGACAAGGATCCTGACCATGGCCAAGACCAAAACCACGACGCGTTCGAAACCCGCCACCTCAAAGAAAACCGAAACCGCCGGATCGGCTGCGCCTGACGGCGCCGCCGACATCCGGATGATCCCGCTCGACCAGCTGGAGCCGAGCCAACTCAACGTCCGCAAAGTCGCCGCGAGCGCTAGCGACGACGCCGAACTCCTCGCCAGCATCCGCGAGACAGGCATCAAACAGAACCTAGTGGTTCATGCGCTGTCAGAGACACGTTTTGCTGTTGACGCCGGTGGCCGTCGCCTCAAATCGCTGAAACAGCTGGCCGAGGACGGTGTGATCCCCGCAGACCACCCGGTGCCCTGCCTCGTCGAGGACGAACGCAACGCCATCCTCACCTCCGCCACAGAAAACCTTCAGCGCGCAGCCATGCATCCGGCGGACCAGTTCGAAGCTTTCGACAAGATGATTGGCGAAGGGCGCAGCGAGGACGAAATTGCGCTGAAATTCGGTGTCTCCGTCGACCTGGTACGCCGTCGGCTGAAACTCGCCCGTGTCGCGCCCGAAATCATCGAGCGATTTCGCGCGGGGGATCTGACCCTCGAATGCGTGATGGCGTTTACGCTGACCGACGACCACGATCGGCAACTGGCGGTCTGGAACGCGGTGAAGGGCGGCTATCACATCCACCCGCAAAGCATCAAACGCCAACTGACCGAGACCGCGCATTCTGCGAACTCGGCCTTGGGGCGTTTCGTCGGCATCGAAGCCTATGAGGCGGCGGGAGGCGTTCTGCTGCGCGACCTCTTCGACGATCGCGCCAGCGCCCATATGGAAAACCCTGAGCTCCTCGAGCGTCTCGCCATCGAGAAGCTGCAGGCCGCGGCCAAACCCTTTGAAGGGACATGGAAATGGGTCGAGGTGCATCTCTCTGTGGATTACGGGGCGTTTCGCAGTTTCGGGCGTGTCTATCCGCAGGATATCGAACCCGATCCCGATCTGCTCGCCGAGGAAGAGCATCTCATCGCCCGCGAAGAGGAATTGGCGGCGCAGAATGACGGCGAGGATTGGACCGACGCCGAGACCGAAGAATACTACGCCATCGAGCCGCGTTTGCGCGAGATCGAAGCCCTGCAGCGCGAGCGGCAACCTTTCGCGGACGCAGATCGCGCCATTGCGGGCGTGGTTCTGACCATCGGTCATGACGGTGCGCTACGTGTCGAGAAAGGCCTGGTGCGGCCAGAAGATATCCCTGCTGCGGCCATGCCGGACGAAGATAGTGCTGATGCGGGTGATGCCTCCTCCCCCGCCCGCCCACATGTGACGCCGCCGACGTCCTCCACGCCAGTGCCGACCTCTGACCCCGCGGCCACGTTGCGCAAGGCGGACGGCATTTCGGCGAGCCTGGCGGATGATCTGCGTGCCACGCGCCAGCACATCCTCAGGGCGCATCTGGCGGCTGATTTCGAGGTGGCCTTCGATGCGATGCTCTACGCGCTCTGCGAACAGGCTTTGGGGCGGTCCTACGGCAACGAGGCACTCGACATCTCGATCCGGCCCTTCCAGGCGCAAGACCGCGAAGTGCTGCACGCGGACACCGTCGCCCAAAAAATGCTCGAGGCGCTGGAACAAGACCTCGCCACGGACTGGATGAAGCTTCAGAAACCCGAGGACTTCCGGACGATGTCGGCGTTGCCCATTGCGGACAAGCAGGCGCTTTTCGCCTGGGCGACGGGTCTCGCGGTCAAACCCCAGCTTTCCTCCGACAATCGTCCTTCCCCGATCATCGAGGAGATCGGCGCGCGGCTCGATGTTGATGTGGCTGCCTGCTGGCGCCCGACTGCCCAAAACTACTGGGGTCGGGTCAACAAGGGGCATGCGGTGGCCACGGCGCGCAAGCTGATCGGTGACGACTACGCCGAGGATCGCAATCGCGAACGCAAGGGCGATATCGCGGCCGCGATGGAGCGGGCGTTCGCAGAAGCGGCGAGCGAGACGGAAGGTTTCGACGCCGCGACGGTTGCAAAGACGACGCGGTGGCTGCCCGACGGGATGGTGTTTGCCGGTGCGACGGAGGCTGGTGCCGACACGGCAGGCGCTGCGCCGGAGACCGAGGAGGGAGATCTGTCCGCCGAAGATTCTCTGAGCGACGCTGAGAGCAATGAACCGTCGTCCTTGCCCGCCTTCCTGAGCGAGGATGCGGCCTGACGCGGCGAAAACCGATCCGATCATGACCTAAGCCTTGGGCCGTCCTCGCGCAGAGGGCGGCCCTTTCCCGCTGACGGGTTTCACGCAGCCGGTGTCTGATCGGCTGGCCCGTCCCGGAGAATTCTCATGACCACCACACTCGATATCGATCCCGTCAAGGAAACCGAATTGATCGCCGGGCAAAATGATGCCTTTCGTCGCTCCATTCTCAGGACCACCCCCGTCGCCGATGCGCCGCAGGGCCAGTTTGTCATGACCCGTGGTGTTGCAGCACTAGGGCCGGACGCCCAGCTCGCTCTCACCCGCCGCGTCGCTTCGTTTGACGCGTTCAACGCTGACAGTGACCCCCATGGTTGGCACGAGATGGGGGTCATCGACTTCGACGGGACCACGACCTGGTTCAAGCTCGATTTGTACGACGTCGACTATCAATATGGCTCTCCCGAGCCATCCGATCCCGCGCAAACCCGCCGCGTCCTGACCCTGCTTCTGCCGTCAGAATACTGACGCCCCTCTTCTTCAACATCACCTCGGATCGCCCTTGCACAAAGGGCGGTCCTTTCGCGCTGGCGGGTTTCCATGGGGCGCGATGGTCGCGTTCCGCCCGCCGCAGGAGACCAGAGATGGCCAAGACACTCGACTATCAGATCACCCTCTATCCCGCGCACCGCGACGGCGCCTTCGTCGTCACACAGTTCCAGATGATGGCGAATTACCCGGAAAAGCGCATCCAGGCCGCGGGCATGGACGACCTGATCGACCAAGTGACGCAGTTCGCGATGGAGCATGGCGAGAGCTGCAGTGCCTCAGTGCGCTGCCTCGCCCCGCGCAAACCGCCGGGGTTCAAGCGCGCGACTGAGAATCTGTATTTCAACCTGGTTGACCGGACGGGTGACGAACGCGGCGACGCCGCGGCTTGAAGCCCCCCGCAGGAAACCTCCTGGGCGATCTGATGCAAAGGTCGCCCTCCCCTTCCCTCAATTCCAAAGGATCGAAGACATGACACAAGTGAATGATTTTTACGCGCAGATGCTGGAAGCCCAGCAACGCGCCGCCGAACAGAGGGTTGTGACCCGCGTGGCCCTTCTCTCCGAACTGCGTGCCGTCGGCGTGACGAAGATCGAGGTGCAATACGAAGGCTACGGCGATTCCGGCAATATCGAAGATGTCGTCGTGACGCCAGACACGATCTCTCTCTCAGAAGAGTTGCGCCGCCGGGTCGAAGATTTCGGCTGGGACTTCGCCTATGCGCTCAGCCCCGGGTTCGAGAACAACGAAGGTGGCTATGGCGAACTGACCTGGGTGCTCGCGACTGACAACATCGATGTCAGTCATTCGAACCGCTACATCGCGACCAATACCACCGAACATGAGGGGCTTTGATATGGCACATCCCCTCCACCACGCCGAAAGCTCGGCCCGAAAGTTCGGAGGTGTTCCAGATGATTACCAATATGTGCACGATTGGTTCGACTCATCTAAGGAACACCTCGCACTTTTCACCCACCGAGCACATCGGCACCACACGCTCGGGATCTTCGAAGCTGAGCGTTTGTTTGGGCGAAGCCTGACCAACAGCGCGGGCCGGGTCGTGCCGATCCGCTGGATCGGCGAACAACATGTGCGCGAAGACTGCCAAGGGCGCATCCCGTCGCTGGCCGACTGGCTTGGACGCATCCAACCGGAACCGTGGATGGCCAACGGCCGGATCGACAACGACCCGACGCAGATCGGCAGCGATCCGCGCGCGGTCTGGAGCCACGCGGTGGCAAATCACCAGACCATTCTCGGCTTCGAGGAATGGCTGCTGAAGGTCTCGGTCGAACACGTTCAGCACCGCCAGAACCGCGCCGCCGCCTGATCCGACGGGCGGCAACCTCACCAACCAACTCATCACAACCAGATCGACTCGCCTGCGCCCAATCGGCCTGGCGAGTCGATTTCGTTCCAAGAAAGGACATCGACATGCACGACCCTGTCTATGAGGAGGCCTATCACGGCCACACCATCAAGATTTTCCATGACCCCGATCCCGAAAGCCCACGGGAGTGGTCGAACCTCGGCACGCTGATCTGCTGGCATCGGAGATACCGGCTGGGCGAAAGCCACCATTTCGCAAGCCCCGAGTCGTTTCTGCGCGATCTCGCGGGTGTCTCGGATCAGTGTGATCTCTCAATGGACCAGTTGCGCGAGCGCGCCGAGCGCAAGGCGATCCTTCTGCCGGTGTTTCTCTATGACCATTCCGGCCTCGCGATGAACACCATCGGGTTCCACTGCCCGTGGGATTCCGGCCAGGCCGGTTACGTCTATGTGTTGCTTGAGGCGGTTCGGAAGGAGTTCGATGTGAAGCGCGTCACCAAGGCACTGCGGGAAAAGGCAGCCGACATCCTGCGCGCTGAAATCGTCAGCTACGACGCCTATCTTGGCGGGCGGGTCTATGGCTATGTCATCGAGCGTGACGGCGAGGAGCTCGACGCCTGCTGGGGCTTCTTCGGCGACTATGAGCTGGACTGCCTGTCCGAGGCACGAGCGTTTGTAGACCATCTCGTTTTACAGGCGAGATCCAGAGCCGTCGCCGCCGAAGAACTGGGCGCAAGCCCACCTCCGAGTTGAAATGCGTGAAGTACTCATATATGTTATTCATGCGTATTTCGGAGGTGAACATGGCAAGCACAAGCGTCACACTGGGCCCCCATTGGGACGAATTCATTGCCCTGATGTTGAAGGAAGGGCGCTACGGGTCAACCAGCGAGTTGATCCGCGCCTCCTTGCGCCTGATGGAAGAACAGGAAGGTCAGCGGGCGCGGCTTCGCGTTGCGTTGATGGAGGGCAAGCAATCCGGCGACGCTGGTCCGCTCGATATGGATGCGATCAAGCGCGAGGCGCGGAGCCGCTCCGGCGCTTCTGATGCGTGACATCCATCTCTCTGAAGCGGCTAAATCCGATCTCGTCGATATCTGGGTCGAGACAGACCGACAGTGGGGCGCGGCGCAGGCGGACCGCTATCTCGACGACATCGAGCGTGCCCTGAAGGGGCTGATCGCCAATCCTCAAATGGGGTCGGACTGCTCCGATCTCCTGCAGGGTGCGCGTAAACTGATCACGGGCCGGCACCTCGTGTTCTATGAGGTGGACCCGGACAGGATATTTGTGATCCGGATCCTGCATCAATCGATGGACGTGCCTCGCCATCTGCGGCCGTCCTGACGCAGGGCAAATTCGCACCAGGGCTTTGCCATGAAAGAGCGAGAGACAGGGCGGGAGGGGTGACCCCTCCCGGGTGCGAGAGTGCGCGCGGGGCCTGGGGCCAACCCTCAACTCCGGAGATTGCCGATGAACGCTCACCCCCATTCCGTCCCGCTTGCATGTCTTTCAGAGGCCCCTGCCCTGCCCGAGGCTGCAGGCGTTGCTCAAAACCTGATGCAGGCTGCAAATGCCCTCGTCCCTTTGTTCGAGGCTGGCAAACCCATTGACGCCGCCGCTGTTCGCGCCGTGATGGAGGAGGCCTTCGGTGCCAGCGACACGAGCGGCGCCTGGGTTTGGAAGGACGCCTACGAGGCCGTCGAGGTTGCGCAAATCCTGATGCTCGCGCGCTATGGCGCGCTGATGCAGCGCCAGGCGGCCTCGCCGCAGGCCTTCCTCACCATGATCGAGCGGCTGGCCAGTCTGGCGCCCTCGCACACACGGCGTTCTGAAGATAGCGTCCGCCTGCAACAATTTTCGACCCCCCTGCCCCTTGCGGCGATTGTCGCGCAGGCGGCGGGGTTTCGCGAGGGCGACCTGGTGCTCGAGCCATCCGCTGGCACCGGCATGCTGGCGATCTTCGCCCGGACTGCAGGCGCGCGGCTTGTTCTCAATGAGCTTGCGGAAACGCGCCGTGCCTTGCTGGAACAATTGTTTCCGGATGCTGTTGTCTCGGATCACGATGCCGCCTCGATCGACGACCGTCTCGACCGCGCAATCACGCCCTCGGTCATCGTGATGAACCCGCCGTTTTCGGCTGCGAACCATGTCGAAGGTCGGTTTCGGCAGGCGACCAGTCAGCATGTTCTGTCCGCGCTGGCACGTCTTGCTCCGGGTGGGCGGCTTGTCATCATCACGGGCGAGAGCTTTCGGCCCTCCACCAAGAGTTTCCAGCCGACGTTTCAACGCATAGGCCAGAGCGCAGACGTGGTGTTTTCCGCCGCGATCGACGGCAAGGTCTTCGCGCGGCATGGGACCACGATCGACACGCGGCTGACGGTAATCGACAAGCGCGCGGCGGGCGAACGCGAGACCGCACCTGTCGAAATCGAGGCCGTCTATCATCCCATCTGCGCAACCACGGGCGATCTTCTCTCCGCAGTGCTCACCCATTGTCCCGCGCGCCGCAACCCCCCGCCCTGCCCTACCAGCGCGGCATTGTCTGTGCCGAACCGCCAGTCCCGCACCAACCTGTACGCTCTGCGTAACGCCGCCCGCAAGGAAACCCGCGCCCGCGCCGAGGAGCGCGCCCGGCATCCCTTTGATGATGTCGTGACGGCCCCGCTCGACTACCTGCCGAAAGCCTGGAGCGTACCGGGCGTCGCGCTGCAGGACACGGTTTACGAGACCTATAATCTTCAGGCGATGCGGATCGGCGGCGCAGCGGAGCACCCGACAGCACTTGTCCAATCCGCAGCCATGGCGTCTGTCCCGCCGCCCGTGCCGACCTATCGCCCAGTCTTGCCGAAGTCCCTTGTCGCTGACGGCCTCCTCTCCGCTCCGCAGCTCGAAAGCGTGATCTACGCGGGCAATGCACACGAGGCGCACCTGAAAGGCTGGTTCAAGCGCGGGGAGATCGAGGGTCAGCTTATGGCCGCGGCGGAGGGTGACGAAGGTGCCTTCCGTCTGCGCAAGGGCTGGTTCCTGGGCGATGGCACCGGCTGCGGCAAGGGGCGGCAGGTGGCGGGCATCATTCTCGACAACTGGCTCAAAGGGCGCCGCCGGGCCGTTTGGGTCTCGAAGAGCGACAAGCTCATCGAAGATGCGCGGCGCGACTGGATGGCCCTCGGGGGGCGTGAAAGCGATATCGTGCCGCTCTCGAAATTCCGCCAAGGGAGCGACATCCGCCTGCCCGAAGGCATCCTCTTCGTCACCTACGCCACGCTGCGCTCCGCCGAGCGGGAAGGCAAAGCCTCCCGTCTCGACCAGGTGACGTCCTGGCTCGGCGCAGGGTTCGACGGGGTCATCGCTTTTGATGAAAGCCACGCCATGGCCAATGCTGCTGGCGAAAAGTCCGACCGCGGCGACAAGAAGGCCTCACAGCAGGGCCTCGCTGGCCTCGCACTGCAAAACGCTGTGCCTGATGCACGCGTCCTCTATGTCTCGGCCACCGGGGCCACGGTCGTCGGCAATCTCGCCTATGCCTCCCGCCTCGGGCTCTGGGGCACTGGCGATTTCCCCTTCGTGACACGTGCAGAGTTTGTCGCCGCGATGGAGGCCGGGGGTATTGCCGCCATGGAGATGATCTCGCGCGACCTGAAGGCGCTCGGGCTATATCTGGCACGCTCGCTCTCCTACGCCGGGGTCGAATACGAGATGCTGGTGCACGACCTGACGCCCCCTCAGATCGCGATCTACGACAGCTATGCCGATGCCTACCAGATCATCCACACCAATCTTGAGGCCGCGCTTCAGGCGTCTGGCATCTCCTCCGAGACCGGCACGCTGAACGCCCAGGCAAAATCCGCCGCGCGTTCGGCCTTCGAGAGCAACAAACAGCGCTTCTTCAACCATCTCATCACCGCCATGAAATGCCCCTCGCTTATCCGCGCGATCGAGGCGGATCTGGCGGCGGGGCATTCTGCAGTGATTCAGGTCGTCTCGACCAGCGAAGCGGTGATGGAACGCCGTCTCGAGGAGATTCCGGCCTCGGACTGGGACGATCTGCAGGTCGATTTTACACCGCGTGAAAACATCATGGACTACCTGATGCACAGCTTCCCGACGCAGCTTTTCGAGCCCTACACCGACGAGAACGGCGATCTGCGGTCGCGCCCCGCCCTCGATGCTGACGGCAATCCCATCATCTGCCGCGAAGCGGAGCGGCGGCGGGACGATCTGATCGAGCACTTGGGTGCCCTCGCCCCGGTGCAGGGCGCGCTCGACCAGATCCTCTGGCATTTTGGCGGCGATGCGGTGGCCGAGGTCACGGGGCGCAAGCGGCGCATCGTGAAAACGCGCGAAGGGCGGCTCAAGGTCGAGAACCGCCCCGCCTCCTCCAACCTCGGCGAGACTCAGGCCTTTATGGATGACGCCAAACGCATCCTGATCTTCTCAGATGCAGGTGGCACCGGGCGCAGCTATCACGCCGACCTTGGGGCAAAGAACCAGCGCCTCCGGGTGCATTACCTGCTCGAGCCCGGTTGGAAGGCCGACAATGCCATCCAGGGGCTCGGGCGCACCAATCGCACCAATCAGGTGCAGCCGCCGCTGTTCCGGCCGGTGGCCACCAATGTGAAAGGCGAGAAGCGGTTCCTCTCCACCATCGCGCGCCGCCTCGACACGCTCGGGGCGATCACCAAGGGGCAACGCGAGACCGGCGGTCAGAACATGTTTCGCGCCGAGGACAACCTCGAAAGCCCTTACGCACGCGCGGCGCGGCGCCAGTTCTTCTACAAGCTGCGCGCGGGCAAGATTGACGCCTGCTCCTACGCCAAATTCCAGGAGATGACCGGGCTGACGCTCGATGACGCGGACGGCACGATGAAGGAAACCCTGCCGCCGATCCAGCAGTTCCTGAACCGCTGCCTTGCTCTGAGGATTGACGTGCAAGACGCAATTTTCGAGGCCTTCGGCGGGTTCCTCTCGGCGATCATCGAAGACGCGCGGCAGGCGGGCACGCTGGATGTCGGCCTCGAGACCCTGCGCGCGGAGAAGTTCGAGATCGTCGATCGCAAGGTCATCTTCGAGCATGAGGCGACGGGGGCGACGGCCACTGCGCTGACCGTGGAGCGCACAGACCGCAACGATCCTCTCGCCCTGCCCCGGGTCAAATCGATCTGCGCAAACACAGAGGGCGCGACGCTCTGCTGGAACACGACCTCCAAACGCGCGGCGCTGATGGTGAAGGCGCCCGCCTTCATGGACGAAGACGGTGTGCCGATCCTGCGGGTGAAACTGCTGCGGCCCATGGGAACCGAGATCCTCGCGGCCAGCGAATTTTCGACCTCGCATTGGGAGGAGATTGATGACTCGATGTTCGAACATCTCTGGCAGACCGAAGTCGCCGCCGTGCCGGAGTTCACCACCTCGAAGATCACGCTGATCTGCGGGCTGCTCCTGCCGATCTGGGATCGGCTGCCCGCTGACAACATGCGCATCTATCGCCTGCAGACCGAGGATGGGGAACGCGCCATCGGCCGTCTGGTCAGCCAGGATCAGCTTCTCAATGTCTACGCGCGCCTCGGTCTCGATTGTCAGATCGAGATGGCACCGCAGGAGGTGTTCGGCGCGGTGATGGACGCAAAGACGACCCTCAGCTTGCTCGGCGGTTACCAGTTGCGCCGGTCGCTCGTGATGGGGCAGCCGAGATGTGAGCTGATCGGCGCGTCCGGTGCGGCCCTGCCCGGTTTGAAGGCTTTGGGCTGCTTCACCGAGGTGATCCAGTGGAAGACGCGGGTGTTCATCCCGGTGGACGGCATTGACGTGCTGGCGCGCGTGCTCGGCGAGCATCCGGTTGGCGCAAACGCTGCGAATGCCGCCGCATGAACGCGCGGCGCAGCATCGCAGACCTCTCGGCCGATCTGGCAGATCGGGCCGAGAGCTTCTGCCGCCAGTATTTCCCCGAGGGGCGCAAGCAGGGCAACTATTGGCAGGTTGGCGATACCTCGGGGGCCAAAGGTCAAAGCCTCGCCATCCGGCTGCAAGCTCAAGGTGGGCGCAAGGCCGGATCCTGGGCCGACTTTGCGACGGGGCAATATGGCGATCTGATAGACCTGCTGCAGGAACGGCTTGGTTCGGTCACGCTCAAGGAAACGCTGAGGGAGGCGCAGTCCTTTCTCGGCGAGGCCCCCTGCGCTGCCGTACCTCGTGAAACCCGAAAGGCTGAGCGCCCGGATGCAGCCTCCAGCAAACGCATCGCGCGGGCGCGGAAGCTCTTTGCCGCAGGCAAGCCGGTCCTCGGCACTCTGGCGGCCACCTATTTGCAGGGGCGCGGGATCTCGCGCTTCGGTCCAGCGCTCCGCTATCACCCGCAGGTCTTCCTGCGCCACGGCGAGGACGGGCCTGATCCGCCGCACAGAGCCCCTGCCCTGCTGGCGAAGATCACGGACAATCGGGGCCAGATCACTGGCTGCGCGCGCACCTATCTCGACCCCTCCACCGGCGGTCTGGCCGCGATCGAGAACCCGAAGCGGATCCTTGGGCAGCTTCATGGCCATGCCATCCGCTTCTGGTCTGGCACCGGGCGCACTGATCTCATCGTCGGCGAAGGTCTCGAGAACACCCTTTCGGTTGGCACGGCTCTGCTTGAGTTCGACCTCGCGTCTTGTCTCACCGCCACCCATCTCGGCCTCTTCATCCCGCCGCCGGGGATCAAGCGTATCTGGATCGCGCGGGACAATGATGAAGCAGGACGCAATGCATCAAAGAGATTGCGTAACCAACTGGAATCGCGAGGAATTGCCTGTGGTGATCTCGTGCCGGCAATGGGCGATTTCAACGACGATCTGCGGGCACTTGGCAAGGATGCGCTGCGCCGGTCCCTTTTAGAGGCCATGAAAGCGCAAGGTCTGGAGATTGGGGGCGGATGACCGCCTGCCTACCCATTGATGTCCGACAGGGCAAAGGTTCCGCCGGTTCGATCTGATCCCGTTTGGACAAGGGGAGCGATGGACCAGCGGGTCGGGGCTGAGTGCCCCTCGCCCGGGCAGCAATGCGCCCGCTACCCGGAAAATTCCCCTCCCCTTTCAGGGCATTCCTCGCGGGACCAATTTTCCGGTCCGGGTCACATTCTCCGCTTCGCTCCGATCCTGACGGATGCGGCCCGGTCGCCGCCGGTCCTGACATCGCCCCATCCAAATCGGGTCAGATCAAACAGAGGAACCAGACAATGCCCCATCAGACAGACATCCAAGAGGAGACCGGCGTGACCTCCGCCATCCTCGACCACCTCGCACTTCACGGCGCAACACCGGGACCCGGCGAGACCGATCATCGCCCCCTGCCCCAACCCGACGAGGTCGAACTCGCCATGGCGACCCTCTTTGAGACCACCATCGGCCTCCTCACCGGCAGCCAGTTGGAGGACAATATTGAAGAGATGCTCTGGTCCCTCACCTCGATCTTCCATCGCCGGCTGACCCATATCCAGAAGCTTCTCGACGACAACGAATTCGAGGTCCGGGAAAGCCTCGCGATCCAGGACGGCTCTGAGGTCGCCTCGGTCGAGCTGGAACGCCTCCAGATGATCGGGCTGAAGCTCTGGGACCATCGCGACGCTTTCGAGCAGATGCGCGATCTGGCCGTGGACCATTTCTCGGCCGCCACCGGTTCGCCCTGGCTGCCCCGCACCGGATCCAAGGTCTCGCATCGGGGTCTGATCTCCGCCGTGGTGGACAGTCGGGCCTATCTCTCGGCCAAGCGCCGCAAGGAGACCGAGGTGCACTGCCCCGAAGGCACACGGATCGCTTTTTCGGGCGGCGACTATCAGGCCTACGACCTGATCTGGTCCGTCCTCGATGCCACCCTTGCGAAATACCCCGACATGGTGCTCTTGCACGGTGGCACGCCCAAAGGCGCCGAGATGATCGCGGCCCGCTGGGCAGATACCCGAGGTGTCACCCAGGTGGTCTTCAGGCCCGACTGGAAGAGCCACGGGAAGGCCGCCCCCTTCAAGCGCAATGACAAGATGCTGGAGACCATGCCCCAAGGGCTGATCGCCACCCCAGGTTCGGGTATCACAGAGAACATCGTCGACAAGGCCCGCAAGCTCGGGATCCGCATCAAGAGGATCGGGGCTTAGGCCCCGGTTCTACAATGACATCAGTCAGAGCGCCCAGTGCGGTTCGCACTTTGAGTTCGCGGAGGTGCGCAGTATTGCAGGATTTGGTCTGTCAGACTGCTGAGTGTGTGGATGAGTATTTCTAGTTTGTCGCTGTCGCGGGACTTCCAAAAGCCTCGTGACGCTCACGTCGTCCCGGGATCAGCGGGATGTTCGCCGAAAGGCGCCCCATTTCGGCCAGGAAACTGACCAATCCGACGATCGTCTTGAACTCGCGCAATTTGAAGACGCTGCGGCTCGTGACAAGCATCTTCGCGTCCTGGCCGTCCTTCGTCACCGCGTGCACGATCCACGCGCCATACCAACTGTTATGGCGCTTCTCGGCAGTCTGGTTGCAGATCACCTCGATGAGGTAGCCATCTGAGAGCAGATCGCGCAGGCCATCCTCGGTGACCACATTCTGTGTTGCGCCGTCCAACTGCTTATCCTCTTCACTCATCCCGACACGTGTCGGGATTGGAGCGGGCTCGGGCGTTTGCCTGATCTTCCGAGTCGCACACGTCGTTTGCTCAGTTTTGCGCTGCCATACGGGACATCTTCGAAGTTCGCAACGCGGCCGGGATTGAAGCTGTCGGGAAAAGATGTGCGCGTCCTCGCCTGGGCATTTCAACTTCTCCAGCCTGTGAGATCACTTTCTGCTCTAGGCCATTGGTAACTCGACCGAGGACCTCAAGACGGGCCGGTGTTGCGTTGCGACGGGTCGTGGTATGTATCGAAAGATCAGGTGTGACTGTGAAAGGATCGTTTCGGCGTTCTTAGTTGTCGGCAGTTCACCCACCTTCCTTCGCGGCCACCGCACTTCTCCCAATGTCTGAGTTGCATGACATGCTGGTCGCAGCTGTCGTCCCGTCCACAAAGGTTGTCGCCGATCTTTTTCCCCTGACCCTGCGGGTCTTTCCTCGCGCAGCAAAAAGACCGGCGCCTGCCCCTCTCCAGCTCACGCTTCGCCTTCGGTGTGGCCGGGCCTTGGCCAGCTGCAAAGTGACCATCATTGCAACGCAAACAAGGAGAAGAGCAATGACCACGAACTGCATCAAATTCACCAGCGCCGACATCGAAACCGCCAAGGGCGTCGGCTCCATCTCGACCCTGACCTTCGACCTCGACATCACGGTCGAACCCGTCGCGAGCGCGAACCCGATGGCCCCCACGCACCGCGTCCTCGGCCGTTCCCCGCGCGGCAAGCTGGTCGAGTGCGGCGGTATCTGGAAAAAGCAGAGCAAGGAGACCGGCGCCGACTACTACACGCTGACCATCCGCGACCACGGCTTCAACGCCAACCTCGGCAAGGCCGCGAACCAGGACGATCTGTCCCTGCAGGCCGTCATCCCCTGGGGCCCCAAAGACGCCGCGTGACGCAAAGAATCGGCCGGGGCAACCCAGCCGATTTCCCCCCGCGTCCCTTCGCATTGACATGCATTGCCTGCATGTTGGCGCGCACTGGTTGGTGTGCTTGGTGGAAGCAACTGAAAGCTGATCGGGCATAAGGGAGATGATGACGCAATCCGTTTCGGAGAAGACTTTTCCGTCGTCCCCCACGCACTTTAAGGCTTAGTACCTCTTGCATTTTGACAGCCGTGCAATGGAGGAAAAATAAATAATAACATAAGGTTGCGGTCGTGGTCATGTGACGCGCTAATTGGCTGGAAGTCAGAGCTTACGACAGGTCATCCCAAGATATTGGGTAGGAGCCATCCGTGATCACTACAGTTTGTCGAGGCATCTAGGCCCGCTGGCAGATTGGGTGGGGTCGAGCCGCCGGGCGAAAATCATTGTTAAGACTCATTTTTCCGTGTAGATGACACTTTAATGAGCGAAATCGCTGAAAAAGCGATATTTAGAGGGCAGTCAGATGCGACAACGGTCTTTTGAGGCTGATACGAAGGATCAACCCTTCGACGAGATCATCCTTCAGCAGGGAGAGCTGATTTCTGACCGTCTCAACATGTTGCGACAGGAACAGTATCCTCCAGACGCCCAGAAAGGTCTACGTCAGTTCTCTCTGGCAGAGGTTGCCTACTATCTCGGCGTGACCCAATCGACGATCAAGAAGCTTCACCTCGAGGGCAAAGGCCCCGAGCCCGAAACGTCGTCTTCCGGCAGGCGCAGCTACTCGGCTGAGCAAATGCTGGAATTGAGAGCCTATCTGGACAAGCATGGCCGTCCCGGAAGGCGCCGTTATGTCCCCTATCGACAGCCTGGCGAAGAACTGCACGTTGTTTCTGTCGTAAACTTCAAAGGGGGCAGCGGAAAGACCACTACCGCAGCTCATCTCGCTCAGCATTTAGCGCTGAAGGGCCATCGTGTTCTTGCGATCGACTTGGATCCTCAAGCCTCACTAACAGCTTTGCACGGTATCCAGCCTGAGCTCGACAACGTGCCCTCGCTTTATGAGACGCTCCGGTATGACGATGAGCGCAAGCCCATCTCTGAAGTAATCCGGCCGACAAACTTCCCAAACCTAGACATCGTTCCGGCAAGCCTCGAACTTCAGGAGTACGAATACGATACGCCGGTTGCTTTGACGAGCAGCGATCCCCATGAGGGCCGCACCTTCTTCACTCGGATATCCAAGGCGCTCAGTGAAGTTGATGACCGCTATGACGTGGTCGTAATCGATTGCCCTCCTCAGCTGGGCTACCTCACGCTCACTGCTCTGACGGCTTCTTCCTCGGTAATTGTGACGGTCCATCCTCAGATGCTGGACGTCATGTCGATGAGCCAGTTTCTTTTGATGCTGGGCGGGATCATGAAGACGATCCGTGACGCCGGAGCAAACATGCGCCTGAAGTGGTTCCGCTACCTCGTAACGCGGTTTGAGCCAACAGATGGTCCTCAAAAGCAGATGGTCGGGTTCCTCCAGGCGATGTTTCCAAACCAGATGCTTTCGGCTCCTGTACTGAAATCGACGGCGATCTCCGACGCTGGGATCACCAAACAGACGCTTTACGAAGTTGAGCGCTCTCAGTTCGTTCGAACCACTTATGACCGTGCAGTGACCTCCCTGAACGACGTCAACGACGAAATCGCCGAATTGATCCACAAGGCTTGGGGGCGAGAATGACTGTGGTTTTGACAGCCGTGCAGAGCGCCAATTTTGACAGCCGTGCAACTGTCGAAATGCAGACTGCGCGCCGGTTGGATTCTAACGAAGTGGAGATGACTTGATGGCTCGCAAAGACCTCCTGAAGAGCGTCATGGCTGGTTCGCCGGAGCAGCCCAAGGATTCCGGGCGCTCCGGATACGCAATGCGCGGAGCTTCGAAGTCGATGAAGGTTTCGATTGATAGCCTTGCGGAGAACTCGAAGCGTCTCCTTGAAGGCGAAACAATAGTCGAGATTGATCCGCAATTGATCGATGTGTCATTCGTTTCGGATCGGCTTAGTGATGACGATGTTGCTTTCAACGAACTGAAAGCATCGATCGCGGCCGGTCGCCAGGACACACCGGTTTTACTTCGACCGCATCCAGAAGCAGATGGTCGTTACATGATCGTCTTCGGGCATCGCCGTGTGCGAGTTGCATCGGCGCTCGGCCGTAAGGTTCGCGCAGTTGTAAAGCCGATGGACGACGTGGCCCACATTCTTGCTCAAGGGCAGGAGAACACTGCGCGCGCAGATCTCTCATTTATTGAGAAGGCCCTATTTGCGAAGAGCCTTTTGGATATGGGGCAAGCAAAGGACGTGATCCAGTCCGCCCTGACCATTGACGGTACTTTGCTTTCGCGCATGCTGTCAGTGGCGCAGAACGTCCCGCGGCACGTCATCGAACAGATTGGCCCAGCCAAGCAGATCGGGCGCGATCGTTGGGAGGATTTCAAGAAGTTGGCCTCGGAGCCCAAGAATGAGAAGATCCTCAAAGGAGCTTTGGAGTTCGACGGTTTTCAGGGTCTCGACAGCGATGCACGCTTCGAGTTCCTGCACAGCAAGCTAGCAGAAGCGGGCAGGGCGCCGAAAAGCCGAAAAGCGCGTGCCGCGCCCAAGAAACGTACTTGGACCGCCGGCAAAGGCCGCATCAAAGGCGTCATCGGCCGATCCGGAAAGGCATTCAGCATTTCACTCACGGCGCAAGACTCGACCGAGTTCGGGGATTTTCTCTCGGGCCGGCTTGATCAGCTGTACAGTGAATTCCTCGCGACGAAAGAGGAGCAGTCAGAACAATGATCTAGGCAAAAGAAAAGCCCCCAAGCAGCGTGGCCTGAGAGCTAATCTGAAAAGTTTGGTCGCTTAGAAGATATCTCTCCCGCGAATCACTGTCAACAAGAACGCCACTTCGGCGAACGGCTTTCTTTTGCCTCCACATAACTGGAGGTGAGAAACAGGCATGAAACATACAGGTTGGCGCAAGCCGACACCGGGTCTTGGCATTGCAGAGCAGCTTGCCCAAGCCGGTGAACAGTTAGCTGTACCCAAGACGCGGGCCTTCGTGGCCGTAAAGCGGGTCGGTGCATACATTGGCCTCAAGGCCGGAGACATGATGCTCCTCGACACGCTCGGGGCCTTTACTCAGGCCCAGGACTGGGAGGAGGGGCAGCGCCCGATCGTCTGGGCATCAAACGCCTATCTGATGGAGCAGACGGGCTTCTCGCTCTCGGCTCTCAAACGCCATGCGCGACGGCTGGCCGAGATCGGCGTGATCTCCTTCCAGGACAGCCCGAACGGCAAGCGGTGGGGGCGCAGGGACGCCGATGGGCGCATTATCGAGGCCTACGGCTTCGATCTGTCGCCGCTGTCGGCCCGTGTCGAGGAGTTCGAGGAGTTGCATGCCGATTTACAGGCCGAACGTGAGCTCTGTCAGCGCCTGAAGCGCCAGATCACGGTGGCACGACGGATGATCAGGGCGCGGATCGAGGCTGCCGTCAGCAACGCGCTGCGCGGGCCCTGGGCGCAGTTCACGGGGCTCTTCGAAGAGCTTTTGGACCGGCTTCCGCGCCGCCACGAAGCTTCCGAACAGCTTGTCCGGCTCTTGACCTGGTTCAAAGAGCTTCAGGAGCGTGTCGAGGCAGCTTACCTTAAGGCAACTGAGGCTGTCCAACCTGTGGAAAACACGCCTGCAACCAAGGCACAAGTCTTCGAAAAGACTCAAAAAATGAACCCCAGGGAGGTCATTTCTGACCCCCATATACTAATTACAACCCAACTAAATCCTGTAACCTGTAATCGCTCAGAAACTGAGCAAGCGGCGGGCGTGGTGCCAAATGCGCCACCGGAAGAGCAGGTTGATAGGGAGTTGGAAGAGTGGGTTGCTGAGACCCGCAAAAAACGTGGAGCAGCGCTTGATTTGCCGACTGTGATGCAGGCTTGTCCCGAATTCGCGTCCTGGGCGCGCAATATGGGCGGGTATCTCAAAGATTGGGGCGATCTGCACCGGGTTGCTGGCCAGTTGAGGCCAATGATTGGCGTCTCGGAGCATGCCTGGAACCTCGCGCAGGTTCGTCTTGGGCCTCAAATTGCAACCGCCGCGCTGGTTCTGACCTTCGATAAGCATTGCGCCGGCGAAGTCGCGTCTCCGGGCGGCTATCTCCGTGGTATTGTCCAGAAGGCCGGGGCAGGGGAGTTGCACCTCGAGCGTAGCTTCTACGGTAGGCTCAGCGGGCAGGCGGCGTAATGGGGCAGCGGATCAAAGCCCCGCGGCCTTGGTCAGGTTCACCCGGAATCTGTCGCGACGGCGTTGATACCGGCGGGTCATCTCGGCCGATGCGTGTCCGAGCTGCTTCTGGACATAGCGTTCGTCGACTTCCGCGCTGCTGGCGAGACCGGCGCGCAAGGAATGGCCTGAAAACAGCGCTAAGCGGTCTTTTTCCGGCAGCTCGGCGCGAATGCCGGATTTCAGGACGGTGGATTTGATGAGGCGGGCGACATGCTTGTCGTTGAGGCGTTTTTCCAAGGCCTTCTTTCCGTCGCGGGATGTGCGGACGAAGACCGGTCCGAAGTCGATCTTCGCGAAATGCAGCCATTGTTCCAGCGCATGAACGGGGCAGGTTTGGTTCGAAGAACCGCGGCCAATCTCCACCTCGCGCCAACCGGCTTTGGCATTCAGAGTCAGCACAGCACCGTCACCGAGGATCTCGATCCAACCGCCTGAATCATGCGTATCGTCTTTACCGACATCGAGGCTGATGATTTCAGAACGGCGCAACCCGCCAGCATATCCCAAGAGCAGGATGGCTCGGTCACGCAGGCCGCGCAGGTCGTAGGGCAGGGTGGCCACCATTGCGAGGATGTCTTCCGGCAGGATCGCTTCTTTCTGTACCGGTGGCCGCGCATGTTTGCGCTTGATGCCGGCCAGGACGGTGGCGATGTGGCGATCCTTGCGGTCCAGCGCGAACCCACGTTGCGCGTAGTTCCAGGCAAGCCCAGAAAGGCGGCGATCTAAGGTGCTCACCGAGAGGGCAGGGGACCCATTGGTCGGCGCGGCCAGGTCCGTCAGATAGAGACCAATCATCTCTGGAGACGGGGGTAGGGGCTCCGCGCCTTTCAATCTGCACCAACGCGCAAAGTGCTTCCAGTCGGCGGCGTAGGCCTTGTTGGTGTTTTCGGCGGTCGAGGCCTTGGCGTAATCACGTGCGTTCTCGGCCAGTCGATCCAGCGTACCTGAGCCGGCCACATGGGAGGGCAGGGTCAGAGCCTCGCTGGATGTCGGGTCTCTCGCGTCGTCTTCGTTGATGGAAGACCCGATTGGTGCGTCTGAGATCGATTTCTCATTCATTTTTGACATGTCGCTGAGCATATCTTTTGAGGTCCGATAATGCAAACTTATTGGACATGACTGCGAGCGACAAGGTGGGGCGGTTTA
This sequence comes from Thalassococcus halodurans, assembly GCF_900108225.1. Classification (GTDB taxonomy): domain Bacteria; phylum Pseudomonadota; class Alphaproteobacteria; order Rhodobacterales; family Rhodobacteraceae; genus Thalassococcus; species Thalassococcus halodurans. The sequence goes on along the minus strand of NZ_FNUZ01000009.1, from coordinate 11,987 downwards.
TGTGCTATTTTCTGGTAGAAAGCGCCGCGCTGATATAGGCTGCAGGCATGACATTTGCCCGGCCGGATCACATCGTCGACCTCGACACGTTACCCCGGATGCCCGCCTGGGTCACCTCTGCACGCGCTGAAACCCTTGAAGATGTTGCGTTTTTGTCGGGTTCGGCGCTGAACCACCTGCATCTTATGTTGGGACGCGCGGAGGTGCCCCAAGCCTTGTTTCGGGACCGGCTCGCGCTGCGCGCGGCCGAGGCTTGTATCGCGTTCTCTGGGCGGCCGGAGCGGGCAGGGGAGCTGCGCGACGCGGTGCACCTGCTGCGACCCGGCGATCTGCCCGGACCGGCGGGCGAAACTAGCCTCGCCTGGCGACGCGCTGTGGAACGGCCGGTATCGATCAAGGCTCTGGGTCGAGCCTTGCCCAGCTTCGACCTCCGCCAAATTGCCGCGTGGCTTGATGTGGGGAAAGGGGCGCCGGTAACCTGGGCCGCGAAGGTGTTGGAGGCGGTACTGCACGAGGTGCCGCGCGCAGATGTAGTAGGACTGATCCTCGCGGATGCGGCCCTCGCTCAGGCACTCGGCTGGGATCATCTCGTGCCGCTTCTGGCCCCAGCCCTGAAACGCGCCGACCTGCGCAAGCATGGCGAAGACCTGCGTCTCGCCTGTCATCGGGCGCTCGTCTCATCGGCAGTCGAGGCCGTGCGCCTTGCCGCTGACCTCGAGCGCCGAACGACGCATCTGAAATCCGTCGCGCCGAAACTCCGGGCCAAGGGGGCAGGGCAGGCGGTCGAGTTGTTCCTGACCAGCGATGCGGTTGCCCCTTCGGCGCTGCCCTTGCCGGATCGCGCCGCGCGGCGGCTCTGCGATCGGTTGGTCGACCTCGGCGCTGTGCGCGAGCTGACCGGGCGGGACACCTTCCGGCTTTACGGGGTATAGTGATGGCCAAGGATCGCCCCGAACTTGAGCTTGACCGCGAGTTGTCCGATCTGCCGCCCGAGCTGCGCTGGCGGGAATGGATGCGCCGGATCGAGGCCGTGCTCTTCGCCAGTGCCTCGCCAGTGCCGCGCGAAGACCTTGCCCGCGTGGTGGGGCAGGCGGCTTCGGTCGAATTGCTGGTCGAGGACCTTGCCGCCGATCTGGAAGGGCGGGCCTTCGAGATCGCTCGGGTCACTGGCGGCTGGATGTTCCGGACGCGGGCCGCCTACGCGCCCGCGATCCGCGCAGCGGCAGATGTCGGGAACCAGTTTCTGGATCTGAGCGAGTTCGACGTCGCGGTCCTGGCCGCCATCGCCTACCATCAACCGATCACCCGCGACGGGCTCAAGGACATCTTCGGCAAGGAGATCAGCCGCGACCTGATAGGGCGGCTGCATTCGCGCAACCTGATCGGGACCGGGCCAAAGTCGCCCAGGCGAGGGGCCCCCTATACCTTCGTCACCACCGAGCAGTTCCTGGTCGCTTTTGGGTTGGAGAGTCTGCACGATCTTCCCGATCGGGAGCAGTTGGAGGATGCGGGGGTTGTGGGGTAGCTGCTTCAAGTGGGCGTCGGCTGACGAACTGGAATCCTCGGCATAGAATTCATCCCGACTTTGCTCTCGCGGAATCTACCTCTGGGCATCATCGTCGGCAGCAACGAATTCCATCGTGAGGACAACGTCAGTCGTTTTGAAATCTGGTCGGGAAAGCTTGATAGACCTATTGACCGGTCAGTCCAAGGGTCGCCTACCCAGTTCATCTGCGATCATTCAATCCATCATGGCCTACATGTAGTATCCGAGGCCTTACGAAACGCTGATTGAAGTGCTATCTCTTTCATATGGAAGGTACGGGTTATTGGCGTGAACAAGAAGATTACTGCCAGTCAGCGCATTGGCGAAATCGGGGAGAAGGCGGCTAATCTTCAATTCTTGCGAATTGGGTTCCAATTCGATGGGCGTTCACGGCTGGAAGCGGGGATAGACGGCATCGCTGAGGTGATGGACGATGATCAGCCGACAGCGAAGATGATTGCCGTTCAGGTCAAGGCTACTGAGCGTGGCAGCTATGTCGGCGAGACGGACGCCGGTTTCACCTATCGTGTCCGCGCTTCAGATTTCGACTACTGGCGCGGCTCCAACCTACCCGTGATCCTTGTTCTCTACAGGCAATCAGATGACACGTTCTTCTGGAAATCGCTCGAAAACCTCGTTGGCGAGGCCGAACGCACATTGCAGTTCGACAAGGAGCGCGACGTCTTGGACGGACGTGCGAAGAATCACCTCGCTGCCCTGACCGTCGCCAAGCAAGGACACGGTTACTACGTCCCGCCACTTGGGGGAGGGGAGGAAGCGATCATCAACATGGTGCCATTGCAGCTTCCTGAGGAAATCTTCGTCGCACAGACACAGCTCTCTACCCAGAAGGCGCTCGCCCGGATGAATAAGGTCCGGGACGGCCAGCGGTACGATTGGATGGTCGATGAAACCTCGCTTTGGACATTCTGCGACCCACTAACCACACCCGTTCGCGACCTGGTCGAACGGGATCAGGTCGAACGGATCGAAACCGACTTTCTGGCACAACACGACGCAGTGGATCAGCAATACAAATTTGCGGGTCTGTTGCGACATACTCTGGGCCATGACTTTCGGGATTTGCTTGGATGGGACCGAAAGAAAAAGCAGTTCTACTTCTTGCCAACACCTGTAGGCGTCGCGCGCAAGTTTCGCTATCTTGGTGCGAAGCAGAAGACACAGGCAGACGTTGTCAGCGTCTATCAGAAGTCGAAGGGGGAGGGGCCCATCGACTATGTGCGGCACCATTCATTCCATCCCCGGTTCGAGCGCTTGGCGGACCAATGGTACCTGATCATCAACCCATCCTACTATTTCACTTCGGATGGAGAGCGCGCGCTCAACTATCCGGATGCCTTGTTGTCCGGGAAGAAGCGCCTCGACACAAACAACACCGTTCGAGGCCAGGTGATCATGTGGCATCGATTGCTGTCAGGTATGGAATTTGAAGATGCCGGCGAACTGCTGGCACCCGACACCAAGACGGATCGTATCATCAAGTTTGGTGACCCGCCTTCCATCGAACTGCCAAAGAGTGTGCCCGAGGACGTGTGGGGCGCGAAGGCGCAGAAGTCGAAGAAGCCGTCCGGCTCGAATGAACAAGGCAGCTTTGACCTATGAGCGACTTCAAGACAAAGATCTTCCCGGAGCCTGAACTGGAATTTGGTGACCAACACCATCATCCTGATCCACGATTGGGGTTGCTACAGGCGGGCCCGTTGCAAACGAACCTGGGGGACACGATCAAAGTCGGCGTTGTTGGCAGCGCTCTGACCGTCGAAAAATCAGGCGAGTTTCTGAATGCGATCGAAGATGGGTTCGAGGGTAAGACCGAAAAGCACCCGAACCTGCACCCGGACTTCCCTGGGTTGAGAAACCAGAACCCCTATCGGTGCCGGTTTGAAATGGTGGCTGCCGAAGATGGAGTGCTGACGAAAGGTCAGATCGAGAAGATTGCCAAGGAACCGAGCGATGCGCGTGCTGTGGAGATAGCCGTCGACGCAGTTATGGCGCAACTGGAAAAGTTGGAGGCGCATCATGAACGGCCGGACGTGGTCATGGTTTCTCTCCCTGTCAAGTTGATCGAACGGGTCTGGAGAAACGAGCGGGCGCGCGATGACGAAGGTATAGAGGGCGAAGCGGCCGACGCGAAAGCTGGCAGAGAAACCTCTCCGAACTTCCGTGGCTTGCTCAAGGCCAGAGCGATGGACCTCAGATTCTCAATTCAGATTGTCTGGGAGGATGTCATCAACCCCGATGCCAAGATCCCTCGCAAGATCAAGGAGAACTCTGACCGCCAAACCCAAGATCGAGCTGACCTCGCATGGAACCTCATGACGACGCTCTACTACAAGGGCAGCGGCAAGGTGCCCTGGCGCAGATTGCCGGAAGAAGGCGAGTTCACCGCCTGTTACATTGGCATCAGCTTTTTCAAGGATGCCGAAACCGACGAGATATGGACCAGTGCTGCGCAAATGTTCGACGAGCGGGGCAGAGGGTTCATTCTTAGAGGCGGTCCTGCGCAGTCAGAGTCGCGGGGTCGCCACCCGTTCCTCACTATCGATGAGGCTCACAAGCTTACCGAGAGCGCCTTGGCCGCCTACAAGTCGGTCCATAGAACGATGCCGGCACGCGTGATCGTCATGAAGACGTCGCGCTTTCGCGAGGACGAGGCCGAGGGTGTTGGCAAGGCGCTCGACGAGGCAGGTGTGGAACTGCGCGATCTCGTTTGGATTCATGAGAGCTATTCAGTCAAGGTGCTGCGCGACGGCGACTTCCCTGTCCTCCGCGGCACCTTCGTTGAACTGGACGGCAATGGGCTGCTCTATACCAACGGCAGCATTCCCTACTATGGGACCTATCCTGGCCTCTATGTCCCGAACCCCCTGTTGCTCTGTCCGCACCCGCAAAGCGAGAGCACGATCGAACAGATTGCGAAGGAAGTTTTCAGCCTCACGAAGGTGAACTGGAACTCGACCCAGATGAACCAACGCTTGCCGATTCCGATCCGAGCAGCCCGTAAGGTTGGTGACGTGTTGAAATACGTTCCCTCGGGGCAAAAGGTCAGCAGTGACTATCGGAAGTACATTTAGAAGCTGCACACGGAGCACGCCGTCGGCTCCGTGGCTGCTGTTAAGAGCATCTGATCGTCGATCCTCGAAGCTCCCAAGTTTCCAGCGGATCTTTTTTCGGCAAGTGACTTCTCTGGCGTTTGATACATAAAAGAACATCACGCGCATGCCTTGATGTAGAATTCTACATCAATCTTGAAGTCTGCTTCAGTGAGTGATATGTTTATGAATATCATAGATGGCAAACGAAGCAGCAAGATAGATCATGAGTTACGCAATAGAGCACATCGCAGAGTCGCTCAAAGCCGCGCGGGAACGCAAAGGGATCTCTCAGCGCGCGCTCAGTGCGAAGGCTGGGGTTCCACAGAGCCACATCTCCAAGATCGAGAACGGGGCGGTCGATCTGCGTCTGTCCAGCCTGGTCGAGCTTGCACGTGTACTTGATCTGGAATTGACTCTGGTCCCGCGCAAGAAGCTGCCTGCCGTTCGGGCGATCATTCGCGGTGATGATGATGGTCACCGTGACGTTCAGAGCGCGCGTAAGGCGACGAACCTATTGCAGCGCCTTGATGACCAGATAGCAGCGCTTCCCAGTGAAACGCTCTCTGAGATTGTCGTTCAGGAGTTGCAGCGCCGGGCGCGCGAATTGATGCACTTCAAGCTTTCAGCCGATGATGTTGTTCAGTTGCAAGAAGCGTCTGCTGCCATGCAGGAGTTCCTGAGCGATCCGCGCAATCTGGAAGCGGTCGAGCAGGCGCAGAGCCAGTTGCGCATGCTGCGCAACGCACTCGCCCATGGGGCGGGTGTATCTGCACCATCCTTACCGCGTCCGGCCTATCGTCTGGATGGTGACGATCATGGCTGATGTCAGTGTCCTTGAAGTCCTGCTCTACGGAGAGCCGATAGGTACGTTGACGCGGGTCAGCGGTGATACCTCGCTCTTTGCTTTCTCTGAAGGCTATGTCGCCGATGCGGGCAGGCCGGTTCTGAGCCTCGGTTTCAAGAATGAGCTTGGGGAACTGACCACTGATTTCGGTACGCAGAACATGCACCTGCTGCCCTTCTTCTCCAATCTTCTGCCCGAAGGTCACATGCGAGACTATCTCGCCGAGCGCGCGGGCGTGAAGCCCGTCCGTGAATTTTTCCTGCTCTGGGTTCTCGGCGAGGACCTTCCCGGTGCGGTCACTGTTCGGCCCGCCGATGGTGAGGCGTGGCCCCCCGACGCTGATGATGGTGAAGATCATCACGATGATCATCGAGATCAGGCGCTGAGGTTCTCGCTGGCAGGCGTTCAGTTGAAGTTCTCGGCTTTGGGAGACAAACAAGGCGGTCTTGCGATTCCGGCCAAGGGGGTCGGCGGCTCCTGGATCGTCAAGTTGCCAGCGCAAGGCTTCGATGCTGTCCCCGAGAATGAATTCTCGATGATGACGCTCGCGCGTCTCTGCGGCATGGATGTTCCGCCGATAAGGCTGATCGATGTTGCCGACATCGGCAACCTGCCCGAGGGCATGGATAAGGTCAGCGGTCAGGCGCTGGCGGTCGAAAGATTTGACCGTCTAAGTGATGGCAGCGCTGTTCACATTGAAGACTTCGCGCAGGTCTTTCGCGTTTATCCCAAGGACAAGTACGAGAAGGCAAGCCAGCGCAACATCGCACAGGTACTGGCCGCTGAATGCGGAGAGGCCGACATCGCCGAGTTTATCCGGCGGCTGACTTTCAATGTGCTGATCGGCAATGCCGACATGCACCTCAAGAACTGGTCGCTGATCTATCCGGATCGTAGGCAGGCAGCGCTCGCGCCGTGTTACGATTTTGTTTCGACCATTGCCTACATAGACGACGACAAGGCGGCGCTCACCTTTAGCCGCACCAAGAAGTTCTCCGGGTTCTCGAAGGACGAGCTGTCGCACCTGGCTGCAAACGCCGGTTTATCCGAGAAGCTGGTTCTGGGAACCGCACGCGAGACTGTCGCGCGCTTCCATGAGCACTGGCAGGCCGAAAAGGGAAACCTGCCGCTGACCGCGGATGCGATCAAGGCGATCGAAGCCCATTTGCACACAGTGCCGATAGCGTAGGGGATTGGCAGAATGGCAGAGAGTTTTTCGAACCGGCACGGCTACCGCAGCGCAGCCGCGGAGATAACCGTTCACGAGGACGCGCCCGAAAACCTGCGCTATGCGATCCCGCTGATTGGGCAGGACATCGGCATGAGCCCGTCCGCCATGCGCCGGATCATCTGTCAGGTGTTGCTCGTCCCGCCTGACCGGAACAACTGGTCGGAGCACCCCAACATCTGGGAAGAGGTCGTTGGGCTACTTGCCGACTGTCCTTGGTACAAGGTCTATGACATTGCTGAAGCGTTCCATACGGCACTCGCGCAAGGGTTCAACGACAATGCAAGCAGGTTCGATGGCCGGCTGAACCAGTTTTTTGTCGAAAATGGCATCGGCTGGCATATGAACGACGGCCAGATAGTCTATCGCGGCTCCGAAGCATTTACCGGCGCGACACAAGAGGCCGTCGAAATCCTCGAACATACCGGGCGCAGTGCCGCCGCACGCGAGATCCACGAAGCGCTGCGCGATATTTCTCGGCGGCCAGAGCCGGATGTGACCGGGGCAATCCAGCATGCCTGCGCAGCGATGGAAGCGACCGCGCGGGATCTGGCCGGCGATTCCAAAGCAACATTCGGCCAGCTTGTAAAGCGATTGGACCTTCCAAAACCTCTTGATACCGCAGCCGAGAAACTGTGGGGCTATGCGTCCAACAACGCTCGTCACGGGTTGGAAGGACAGCAGGTTGATACGCCAGAGGCCGAGCTGGTTGTCAGTGTAGCCTGCGCGGTCTGCACCTATTTGGCCAAACGCGCGGTGATATAGCGGCCCGAACAGTCTGATGAAGTGACTGGGATTTCAGAGATACTGGAGCAACGCAGAAGGCCGACACTTAATTCACAGGACCGGTTCAAAATCAGTGCGATCTCAGGCTGGAAAGACCTTCTAGGTTCTCCGGTGGTGATTTGAGCTCAGAAGCTTCTCCAAATTGATGAAAATCCGTAGGTAGAAGACGCCCATCGAACAGATTAAATTCACCTCCTTGTCTGCGACCAATCTGACGAGTCTAAAATCGCCCGACATTTCGCCGCATAGACCGGATCGATCTGACCGGCGAACGCGATCAGGCCCAACAGATGTTGGCGGAGGCCTTCAACGGAGGCGAATCCGCGCCGCGCTGCATGTTGAACCGGCCCCTGATCGGGAGCGCTTATGTGATACAGGTGCTTTCGAAGCCGCGAGCGGAAATCGCGGGTCAGCTTCGGCGTGTCTCCGTCCACCAAAAGGCCGAGCACGACTTTCCGTGCTCCCGGAGAAACAATCGTCGTCTTGGATTGGTTCGGCGCCAGTCCTCGAGCAGCCAGGGTCTCATAGACTCGCCCTACCAGATCATGTGCGCGGGATCTTCCAAACGACTTTCGTGTCGTTGAAAAGGTGAGATCGTCTGCATAGCGCGAGTATCGGACGCCGAAGGTCTTCGCGATAGCAGTCAGTCTTTCATCTAGGTCGCGCACTGCGAGATTGGCCAACATTGGACTGGTTGGTGCGCCTTGCGGCAAGACGCCAAGCAGGTCTCGTGGATAAAGCGATGTCAAGGACGAGTGCCGAAACTTGGGCGTTCGTCGCTGAGGCAAGACAGCAGTATCGTTGCGATGTTTGTCGCGGAGACGGGTGCACAAGCGCGCAAGCTCAAACGCGACCAGCGGCTGGTAGCCCCGCTCCAAAAACACCCGATGCACGTCGATTTCAGTCAGCGATTCGAAGAAGTTCCGCAGATCAATCTTGACCATCCAAACTGCGCGGCAGTGGCGCGCCGCGGCCTGGGCCAACCGAGACCCTGGTGCAAACGCCGTGCTCGCCGAATGGCAGGGTGCGTGGCGCAGGACTTCGGACGCGATCCAAGTCTGGACTCTCAGCAAGGGCGGCTCAGGCACGGCAATTGTTCGATAGCGCGGAGGTTGGCCCGGGATCGGGCGCTTGCGGATCGAGAACTCCCGATAAGGGTCCGCATCCTGCCTTGAGGCATATGTTTTCAAAATACCGACATCGACGCCCGCCAAATGCCCCAGATGGCCAAGGGTGAGGATCGGCGGGCCGGGACTTGGCTGCCGCAATGTGTGTTCAGCTGTCGCGATTGCATTATTGAGGATGGATTCATCCACTCCTGCCGCAAGGCCTTCGGCGAAGTAGCGTTGAGAGTTCCACGTTCGCATCTACTATCCACCCTTCAGGGTGAGCTTGATCGGATCGCAAGTCAGCCTACCGCTGCGGCGACCGCAAGGTCGTGCGGTTCGATCAAGTTGAGCATCAAGCGAAAGCTTGACCGTGAGCCCATCGCAATCGACGGCCCAGGCATCACCTCCTGCGGGCAGGACGTGACACCAACGGTGCCGGTCGTTACCCCGGCAACCACTAGACATCGCGTGGCGCTCTCAACGCATTCGGAAAGTACATCGTGTCGTCGCCTTGGGGAAGGGGGCTCTTGCGGTCTTGGCGAATCAGTCGTGACGCAACCATCCGCCCTCGTTCGGTCAGTTGATGCGACGCGTTTATCCAACCCCAACCTTTCAAGCGGTCAAGGATTTCGCACACATCATCGATGTTCATGCCGAGACGACCCGATATCGCTTCGGAATGACGGGGAGATCGGCGCAGTGCAGACAGGATGATCGTTTCCAAGCTCGTCGGGCGCAGAATTGCCCCGGTATCCGACGCCTTGGCAGACGCTTCAATACGCGCTCTTTCTTTCTCTGGCGTGTGCGGTTCTTGGTAGGGGGAACCAGCTGTACTGGATGCACGCTCCGGTACCAGCGCCGACCATCTTCTTGCATCCTTCCAGAACATCGAAGGTGCATTGTTCGGCATGCCGTGATCAAACGCCAAAAGCGCCCCCACTTCGCCATAGCCCAGGGGTTTGGACCCTGGTGGCGCATAGCGACGACACAGCTCTTCCATCCGCCTGACTTTTCCTCGGGGAAAGACCGTTTGAATTGTTGGGCATCGTGTCACCAAGCTGACGGTGGGCGATGAGGCGTGATCCTTTACGCGTTCGACCCCAGCTTCTGTCCCTGCGTAGGCCACCACTTCGAAACAAAGGCCGGAATGACTGCGCCTCGACCACCAGCTGCGCACTGTCCGCAGCCTCCATGCGGCATTGAGATAGTTGATGACGCGATCTCCACTTCCGATGAAGTCCGTTACCAGAACGAACCGGCGCGCGCGCTTCTCGCGAATTATGTCGGCCCCAGGGTTGAGAAGGATCGACCTTCGATGGCGCTTGTGCAACTGGGTCAGGACGTTGGCGACAACCCCTTCACTGCCTATTTCTTCGGCGACCTGTCGCTGACGAGGCACCAGCGGCGGTCCGACGCGGCCATATGCGCGCACAGTCTTCTTCCCTTTTTGAATTTTACTCGCGCGGGACGTCTCGGGAAACAAACGGTTGGGTTGCCCTTTCCATTTCTTACGCTCTGTTTCGTTGTAAAGCGCCACGGGGTTGGGACCGATCCTCAGGCGGTCTTCAAGGACCCGCGTCAAATCGCGGCGAAAAGCATCACCAGGGACAAGCCGGATGAGGGACGCGAGGATCGCGGCATCCGCCCGGTCCGCTTCTTCGAATTGATCCACCCATGCTTTCACCAACGGCTGCATGATGGTCGAGCTTGTGGTCACGTCGGTACCTCGATCTCAGTTCTTCAAAATGGTTGCGAGGTTCGCCATATGGATCGCGCGCCAAGCCAGCGTCAGGAGTCACTTTAGACCGCGACACTCTTTCGCCCAAACGAACATCGCACCGACGGCAGCATTGGCTTGCTGCACGCTGAACACTTCCGGTTCGAACGCGCCGGCCCATTGCTTTGTATCACGATATTCCGGGTGGCGTTTGTCGGTCAGCGCGTCGAGAAACTCTTCGTAAGAGTAGGGCCCTCCACAGTCCTCTGGCGGGCACGCTCGCGCTCCGGCAACACAGGCGGGAAAGTCCAGATCTGGTCTTCCGGTTGGTTTGCTAACCTTCTCGACAGTGACGAGGTGCCGCCAGCCATCGCCGAAATCATAAGTGTATATGAACTGATTGCCTTTCTTGACCAGCTCGCCAAGAGTAAAGCTCTTTTCGTCCTTCCGGCCATCGTTTGGGTCCCAGCTGTCGTCACTTTCGTCGCGGGCCTCGAACCTGTCTTCGCCAATCTCGAATTCATGCAAATGATAGTCTTGCCAAGGCATAGCGCCCTGGAGAACGGAATGCAGGATGTCCAAGCTGATGTCATTCGGCACGAGGATCCGGCGCCAGATGGGTGGTTTGATGCCAACAAGTTCGATTTTCAGCTCAATCAAAATGTGTTCCGCCTGTCTCAATGGCCCTGCCGTTGAAGTAACTTTTGATTCTTAAGTTGAAGCATTCAAGGGGAACATTGGCCCCTCCTGCCCTTTGGTCAGGACCGCGCCCTACTCGGTCGGCTGCACGCAGCCGCCCGCCCCGAGCTGAAACGCCGCCTCTCGCTGCGACGTGCTGCTGGCGGTGCAGTCTCCTCCGGAGCCAGCCCGGCCAGCCGTCGCATGGTCGTGGCAACGCTTCATCTCGGCCGTTCCGGTTACGGTCGCTTGGGCGGGCGCGTGACAACATCGATCTCGTATCTCGCGTCTCGGCCGGTGTTGCTCCTTGCTTTGCCGGACGTGCCGTGCCGCCCCGTCATCATAGGTCGCAAACGGCGTTCTACGACCGCCGGATTGCCTTGACCGCAGCTGGCATCAGGCCGGTGATGGTCGTGCTGCGCGGATCGCACGTTACGGGGTGCCGTGGAGGGACCGTTCGAAATCCGGGGGGGGCGGAACGGTGTCGAGGCTTCGACGATCTCCCTGCAGCTCTTCCAGACAACACAGATCGGGTTGCCACGGAAACCAGCCGTCGCGGCACGTGAGGCAGGGTCAGCAAAGCTCTGACTGGCCGGGATGCGGCTCGGTGCGAGAGGACAGAAATATCGCCACCACAGGCATTTCTCTCATTCGGTTGTTCACCCTCCTTTCTTCGCGGCCACCGCACTTCTCCTGGTGTCTGAGTTGCATGACATGCTGGTCGCAGCTGTCGACCCGTCCACAAAGGTTGTCGCCGATCTTTTTCCCCTGTCCCTGCGGGCCATTCCGCGCGGAGCAAATAGACCGGCGCCTGCCCCTCTCCGCTACGCTTCGCCTTCGGTGTGACCGGGCCTTGGCCAGCTGCAAGGTGACCATCATTGCAACGCAAACAAGGAGAAGAGCAATGACCACGAACTGCATCAAATTCACCAGCGCCGACATCGAAACCGCCAAGGGCGTCGG
>NZ_FNUZ01000007.1 GCF_900108225.1 Thalassococcus halodurans | reverse complement strand
GACGAAATCAACCACGGCTTCGATCTCATGCACGAAGGCAAATCAATCCGCGCCGTCGTGGAGTTTTGAGCCTGATGGAACTGGTTTCGGAAAACAGAAGCTTTGACGGCAAACAACTTGTCTTCAAACACCCGTCGAACACGACGGGCTGCGAGATGACCTTTGCCGTCTATCTTCCGCCCGAAGCGGAAGACGGAAAGGTTCCGGTTCTGTGGTACTTGTCGGGTCTGACGTGCACCCATGAAAACGCCATGACCAAAGGCGGATTTCAGGAACATGCGGCCCGCAACGGCATTGCGATCATTTTCCCAGATACCTCGCCGCGTGGCGAAGGGGTTGCTGATGACGATGCCTATGATCTGGGGCAGGGCGCCGGTTTCTATGTGAACGCGACCCGCGATCCGTGGAAGCCGCACTTCCGGATGTATGACTATATCACACAGGAATTGCCGTCTTTGGTGATGGATCACCTGCCGTTGGAAGACCGTCACGGGATCACCGGCCATTCGATGGGTGGTCACGGGGCGCTGACGATCGCGCTGCGGAACCCCGAACGCTATGATTCTGTGTCCGCTTTCGCGCCGATCACCCATCCGACGCAATCGGACTGGGGGCGTAAGCAACTGTCTGCCTATCTGGGTGACGATGAGGGTAACTGGTCGCAGCACGATAGCACTTTATTATTAGATGAGCTCGGCTGGAAAAATGATATTCTTGTCGACCAGGGGGCCAGCGACCAGTTCCTGGACCTTCTGAAACCAGAGGCTTTGGCAGCCGCCATGGCCAAAAGACGTCAACCCGGTCAGGTCCGGATGCAAAAGGGCTATGACCACTCGTACTATTTTGTCAGCACGTTCGCGGCAGACCACGTAGAGTGGCACGCAGAGCGGTTGCTCTGACAGACTAAGGAAGGACAAACATGTTCAAGAACATTCTCGCATCGGCACTGATGGTAGCAACATCCGCAGGAATCGCGGCTGCCGATGGCGATGCTGCAAAAGGTGAGAAAGTTTTCCGTAAATGCCAGGCATGTCATGCCGTTGGTGAAGGTGCAGAAAACAAAGTTGGCCCGGTGCTGAACGGTCTGATGGGCCGCGCTGTCGCAGCGGGTGAAGGTTTTGAATACTCTGATGCTCTGGCCGCTAAAGGCGCAGAAGGCGTTGTCTGGGATGAAGACACGCTGGCCGCGTTCCTTGAAAAGCCGCGCGACTGGGCACCGGGAACAAAGATGTCGTTCGCAGGTCTCCGTAAGGAAAAAGACCGTGACAACCTGATCGCCTATCTGGCGACGTTCCAGTGAGCCGCTGATCGGCTGACGCGAACATAAGAATGTGTGTGCCCGGGGGGAGGAGAACGAACCGGGCGCATACGGGCGGGACCAGTACTTCGGCCGGATCAACCGGTGGGTTTCGCTGATAACTGAAGTCTCAACAAGGGAGTTGGAAATGAAAAAGCTAGCGCTTTTGACATCCGGGATTGCACTTTGCGCGTCTATGGCGGCAGCAAATGACGGTCTCGTCGCTGATATGGCAAACCCCAACCAGTGGGCCATCCAAACCGGCGATTATAAAAACCAGCGCTTCTCGCAGCTGGACCAGATCAATGCGGAAAACGTGGGCGACCTGCAGGTTGCATGGACATTCTCGACCGGCGTTCTGCGCGGTCACGAAGGTTCGCCGCTGGTTGTTGGCGATACAATGTATCTGCACACGCCGTTCCCGAACATTGTTTATGCTCTGGACCTGGCCAACGAAGGCAAGATCAAGTGGAAGTATGAGCCCAAGCAGGACCCGAACGTTATTCCGGTCATGTGCTGTGACACCGTTAACCGCGGCGTAGCATACGCAGAAGGCAAAATCTTCCTGCACCAGGCTGACACAACTGTTGTTGCGCTGAATGCAGACACAGGTGCTGTTGAATGGTCCGTCGTAAACGGCGATCCGTCCATCGGTGAAACCAACACAGCCACAGTTCTGCCGGTGAAAGACAAAGTCATCGTCGGTATTTCCGGTGGTGAATTCGGTGTTCGTGGTTCTGTAACCGCGTACAACATCGCAGACGGTTCGCTTGCATGGCGCGCGTATTCCATGGGTCCGGACAGCGACATTCTGGCTGATCCCGAGAATACAACACACCTCGGCCAGCCGGTTGGCGCAGACTCGGGTACAAACACCTGGGAAGGCGACCAGTGGATGATCGGTGGCGGCACCACATGGGGCTGGTATTCCGCGGATCTGGAAGAAAACCTGATGTACTACGGTACAGGTAACCCTTCCACATGGAACCCTGCACAGCGTCCGGGTGACAACCGTTGGTCCATGACCATCATGGCACGTGACATCGACACAGGTATGGCCAAGTGGTTCTACCAGATGACACCGCACGATGAGTGGGACTATGACGGCATCAACGAAATGATCCTCACGGAGCAGGAAATTGATGGCGTTGAGCGCAAGCTTCTGACCCACTTCGACCGTAACGGTCTGGCGTACACCATGGACCGTGTTTCCGGTGAACTGCTGGTTGCTGAAAAGTATGACCCGGCTGTAAACTGGACAACAGGCGTCGACATGGACCCTGCGTCTGAGACCTATGGCCGTCCGGCTGTTGTTGCTCAGTACTCGACCGAGCAGAACGGCGAAGACGTGAACTCGACAGGCATCTGTCCTGCGGCTCTTGGTACAAAAGACCAGCAGCCTGCTGCGTACTCGCCCGAAACAGAACTGTTCTACGTTCCGACAAACCACGTTTGCATGGACTACGAACCGTTCCGCGTGTCCTACACAGCTGGTCAGCCCTACGTTGGCGCGACACTGGCGATGTATCCGGCACCTGACAGCCACGGCGGTATGGGTAACTTCATCGCTTGGGACAACATCAACGGTGAGATCGAATGGTCCATCCCCGAGCAGTTCTCGGTATGGTCCGGCGCTCTGGCTACCGCGGGTGACGTCGTGTTCTATGGCACGCTGGAAGGCTACCTGAAAGCCGTGTCCACAACAGACGGCACAGAGCTGTATCGCTTCAAAACACCGTCCGGCATCATCGGCAACGTGATGACCTACATGCATGATGACAAGCAGTACATCGGCATCTTGTCCGGTATCGGTGGTTGGGCAGGCATCGGCCTGGCGGCTGGTCTGACAAACCCGAACGACGGTCTGGGTGCTGTGGGCGGCTACGCTGCTCTGAGCGACTACACCGCTCTGGGTGGTCAGCTGACAGTGTTCTCGCTGCCGAACTAAGCGAAACCACATGAATAGGGCCGGTACGCCTCACCGGTGTGCCGGCCCGCGTTTTCTCACAAATTGAAAGGTCTGCGCTGACATGCGTACAGCATCTCCCCTTTTCGTCGCTGCGGCATTTGTGGTTGGACTACCGTTCGCTGCGTTCGCACAATCTGCTTCCTGGAGCGACCAGCCTATCGAGGCTGCTGCAGACGATCCGAATATCGCCGTCTCGTATGACGAAGATGGCCGCTACTACACCGAAGACGACATCCCGACGTTCAACATCAATGACGATGGCGCTGTCGACTGGCTGACATTCTCGGGTTTCCGCCGTTATCATTCGGAATGCCATGTATGCCATGGCCCTGATGGCGAAGGATCGACCTACGCGCCGAAGATCAAGAACTCGGCCGTGAACATGGACTACTATGATTTCGTCGACGTGGTTGTGAACGGCCGTATGAACGGCAACTCGGTCATGCCGCACTTTGGCGATAACGCCAACGTCATGTGCTATCTGGACGATATCTATACGTACCTGAAGGCACGCGGCATGGAGGCAATTCCCCGTGGACGGCCCGCCAAGAAAGAGGCGAAGTCTGATATGATCCGCGAGGCTGAAGATGCCTGCATGGGTTCGTAACTCTGTCACGACATTGATTGGTGCTGTGGCCCTCCTGCTGGCGCAGGTAGGGCCCGGTGCCGCACAGACGTCCGATCTGGTGTCCAAGACATCGTTTCGCGTCTGTGCCGATCCGGCCAACTATCCCATGTCGACCAAAGAAGAGACGGGGTACGAGAACAAGCTGGCCGATCTGATTGCGTCCAAGCTGGAATTGCCGGTGTCCTATGAATGGTATCCGATGGCGACAGGCTTTGTGCGCAACACGCTGAAAGCCAACAAATGCGATGTCATTATGGGATATGCGCAGGGCCACGAGCTGGTTCTGAACACCAACCATTATATGACGTCTGTTTTTGCGTTGGTCATGCCCAAGAACGGGCCGTTGGCCGCTGTTGATACGATGGGCGATCCGGCGTTGCAGGGCAAACGGATTGGCATCATTGCGGGCAGCCCGCCTGCGGATCACATGGCGCGTAACCGGTTGCTGGCGCGGGCCAAGCCCTATGATCTGGTCGTGGACCGGCGCTACGAAAATCCGGTCGAAACGATGTTGAACGACGTCAACGCAGGCGACACCGATGCGGCGATTTTGTGGGGGCCTTTGGCCGGTCCGTTGGTCAAGGAAAACTACCCCGATCTGATGGTTGTGCCTTTGGTCAAGGAAACGCTGCCGCCACGGCTGTTTTTCCGGATCACTATGGGTGTGCGTCAGGGTGAAAAGGTGTGGGAGCGTAAGCTGAATTCGCTGATCCGCCGCCATCAGGACGAAATTAACGCCATTCTGTCCGACGCGGGCGTGCCCTTGGTCAATGACATGGGCAACGCCGTGATCGAGGTCGGTCAATGAAACGGATCTGGGCAGCACTGGCGATCAGCTTGCTGCCCATTTGCGCAACCGCGCAGGACGAACCCAGCGATTACCGGATGGACCATTATCGTGGTCCGGTGCCCACCACATTGGCTGGCGGCACTGTGGTCGGCCCCGAAGAGGCGCATCGCCTGTGGGAAGAAGGTGCAACGGCCTTTATCGACGTGCTGCCCCAAGCCCCCAAGCCAGCCAACCTGCCACCCGGAACGATCTGGCGCGATAAGCCGCGCAACAGCATCCCCGGCGCGATCTGGTTGCCGAATGTGGGCTATGGCGCGCTGGCGGATGTGACCCACGACTATTTCAAACGCGGTCTTGCAAAAGTGACGAATGGGGACAAAACGCATCCCGTTCTGATGTTCTGTTTGGAAGAATGCTGGATGAGCTGGAACGCCGCCAAGCGCGCCTTGGAATACGGCTACACCACCGTCTATTGGCTGCCAGAAGGCACGGATGGCTGGTCTTTGTGGGATTATCCGCTGGAACAGATCACGCCGGAAGAGCCGCAGCCCTAACCGCAATTCAACGTCGATTTCCGCGCCGCCGCCTTGGGATCAGGGCGGCGTTTTTCGTGCGCTTGTCCGCCTGCGCGACGGAAGGTGCGAAATTAACTGTTGAACCGTCGCCCGAGTCTCGCTTAGCCTATTATGTGAAATGCAATTCCACATAGTAAAATTGGGAGGAGACTATGAAAAGATTGCTGGGCGGGGCCGTAATGGGCCTCGGGATGTTTGCTGCGGGTATCTCGCAAGCGCAAACCCTGTTTGTTGGTGAAGCCGGGCCGAACCGTGGCGCGCGCGCTGCGGCGTTGCAGGGCTTTGCCGATGCGGCGGCCGAGGCATCGGGCGGTTCTGTAACAATGGATATCCAATGGGGCGGTGCGCTGTTCAAGGCGAACGCGGCGCTGGCAGGTATTGCCGATGGCGTGGCCGATCTGGGTACGATCATCGCGGTCTACTTCCCGAAGGAAATGGTCGCCTACGGCATCGCAGACCTTCCTCTGGAAAACCCTGATGCATGGGTTGGCATGAAAGCCACGGATGAACTGATGCGCACAGACGCCAGCATTCAGGCAAACCTTGCGGATATGAACCTTGTCTACATCGGCACGTTCACAACCTCGGCTGTGCACATCGCCTGTAAGGGCGGCGCGATCCGGTCTGTGGATGACATCGCGGGCAAGAAAGTGCGCGGCGTTGGTGCCTACGGCAACACGTTCAAGGAATTCGGCGCGAACATGGTGCCGATGTCGATCTACGACGCCTATCAGGGTCTGGACACCGGCCTGCTGGATTGTTCGCAGGGCTATTCCTATGCCATCGCGGCGCTGAAGCAGCAGGAAGTGATCGACAGCTACACTTTGCTGAACTGGGGTCAGGTGGGCGCACTTGGCATCTTCATGAACAAAGACGCCTATGATGCGCTGGATGCATCCGCCCAAGAGGCGCTGTTGACCGCTGGTGCCGAAGTTCCGGATCTGCTGGGTGAACTGATCACGGCTGACAACGAAAAAGCTGTGCAGACCATGAAGGACGCGGGCGTCGAGGTGATCGAACTGGCTGCGGAAGAACGCTCGAAGCTTGTCGAGAAGGGCAATGTCTTTATCGGCGAATGGGTCGAAAAGGCGAATGCGGTTGGTCTGGACGGCGAAGCGCTGTTGGAGACCTACCGTGGTCTGATCGACAAATACACCGAAGAGCGTGACACCAAGGGCTATCCCTGGTTGCGCGGCTAAACGGCACTTGGTCCGGCCTGTCAGTGGCCGGACCTGACCCCCTGACTTTGGAAGACGACGATGTTGCGACGCATTGAGATGTGGTTGCTGGACCTTGCTGTCGCTGCGGTGATTGCGCTGGGTCTGTTGATCACTGTGACAGTTGTGCTGCGGGTGACGATGAATTCCGGCGTACCGGATACGATCGTGATGGTGCGTGAACTGATGGTGGCGGCGGTGCTGTTGCCGGCAGCGGCCACAACGGCCAACCGCGCCCATATCGTGGTCGAGGTCATTTCCAACAAATTACCTGTGCCTGTTCAGAACGCGCTGGTCGTGTTCGGGTCGGTGTTCGGCCTGATCGCGCTTGCTCCGCTGATCTACGCGGGCTGGCGCGAGATGACGCATACCTTTGCGTCGGGGGCATATTTCTTTGGTGATCTGGAACTGCCGAAATGGCCGGGGCGGGTGCTGTTCCTGCTGGGCATCGTCGTGTGCTGGGTCCGGTTGCTGGTTCTGGTCGTGGGCGACATTGCGCGGTTGCGCCGTGGGGAAACCCTGATCGAGAATGCTGACGGGGCAGGGGGCTGATTATGGACGGTACTCTGATCGGCCTTGTGGCGTTTGCCTCGGTCCTGTTGTTGCTTGGCCTGCGCGTGCCTATCGCCTTTGCGCTGGCGGGTGTCGCGACCATCGGGACGTTCCTGATTTTTGCCATGCGCACAGGGGTGTTCATGCCCGACCGTGCGATCCGGCCTACGACAAGCTTGGTCTTCTCGAACTCATTCGATCTGATCCATTCCTATGACTTGTCGATGATCCCGCTTTTTGTGGCGCTTGGTCACATCGCTTACCGGGCCGAGATCACGACCAAGATTTATCATGCCGCGCGCGTCTGGTTGGCGTCGGTCCCCGGTGGCGTGGCGATGGCGTCCGTTATGGGCTGTGGCGGGTTTTCCGCGATCACCGGATCGTCGATTGCCTGCGCCTCGACCATGGGCCGCATCTGTTCGCCGGAAATGCTGTCGATGGGCTATGACAAGCGACTGGCCACAGCCAGCGTTGCAGCAGGCGGTACGTTGGGGTCACTGATCCCGCCGTCGGTTTTGTTCATCATCTACGGCATTTTCACCGAGACCTCGATTTCCTCGCTGTTCCTTGCGGGGATCATTCCGGGTCTGATTTCGCTGTTGGGCTTTTTGCTGGTGATCTTCGTCTGGGTCTGGCGCGATCCGTCGGCTGCGCCGCGGTTCGAAGGCCAGATCACACGGGCCGAACGGATGCAGGCCGCGTGGGAGGCATGGCCGGCGGTTCTGCTGTTCGTGATCATCGTGGGCGGCATCTATGGCGGGTTCTTTACCCCGACCGAAGCTGCGGCTGTTTGCGTCAGCGCGGCGGTCATCATCGGCTTTGCGCAGCGCAAGCTGACGTTCAAGGCACTGTGGGAGTCGGTGCGCGAAACCTGTCTGCAAACCACTTCCATCTTTTTGATCGCCGCGGGGGCCAAGATTTTCGTGGCCTTCATCGCCCTGACCGGCGTGGCCAATGACATCGTGGGCTTTGTCACCTCGGCCGATCTGTCGGTGCTGGCCCTGCTTCTGGCGATTGCGGCGATTTACCTGCTTCTCGGCATGTTCCTTGATCCGATTGGCATCATGGTTCTGACCCTGCCGCTCTTGGTGCCGCTGGTCGAAAGCTATGGCTTCAACCTGATCTGGTTCGGCGTTGTGGTGATCAAGTTGCTGGAAATCGGGCTGATCACACCACCTGTGGGCCTGAACGTTTTCGTCATCGCAGGTGTGGTCGGTAAAGAGGTTCCGCTGGACCGGATTTTCAGCGGCATCCTTCGGTTCCTGACCGTTGATATCATCGTGCTGGCGCTGATCATGGCCTTCCCGATCCTGTCGCTTCTGATCCCGAGTTCGTTGTAGGGTGGCTGAAATGATCGAACCGCAGGAAACACGCCCCATGTCCGCCCCCAAATCCGACCGTTTGGAAGACGACCGCCGTTTCGCCACGACCCTTGCGCGCGGGCTGTCCGTGCTGCGGGCGTTCCGGCCATCAGATGACGGGCTGGGCAATGCCGAGATATCCGAGCGCACGGGCATTCCAAAGGCGACCGTGTCGCGGCTGACGTTTACGCTGCAATCGCTGGGGTATCTGAACCACGCGCACCGCCATGACCGTTATCGCCCGGGCCCCGCGCTGCTGGCACTTGGCAACGTTGCCGCGTCGTCGATTTCCTTTGTGGAACTGTCAAACAGCATCATGCAGCGGTTGGCCGATGAAACCGGCACGCTGGCGCTGTTGTTGGTGCGGGATGGAAAGAAGCTGCTGATCGCGAAAACTTGGCGGCCGCGCAATGTGTCGTCGCTCTGGCTTGAGGTCGGGCATCGTGTGCCGGTGAACAATTCGTCGTCGGGTCACGCGATGCTGGCGGCGGTCACGGATGACGGTTTTGCCCGCATGATGGATGATATCGACGGCGACCGTGGCCTAGCCGAAGAGCGTGCCCGCGAGGTCCGGCGCGATGCTTATTCGCAGTTGATTGCGCAAGGCTATGTGATCGCCGACCCCACCGACTATTTCGCGCCGCACATCCATGCGGTCGCGGTGCCGTTCCAGTCGCGCGATCTGAGCGAGCCTGTGGTCTTTACCTGCGGCGCGCTGCCCGCCGATCTGACGCAGGAACGGATGCGCGAAGAGGTCGGCCCGAAGCTGGCCGAAGGGGTGCGCGAGCTTGAGAATTTGATGGGATTGCCGTCCGCCATCGTGCGGCGGTCTGGGTGAATAAATTCTGCTGAATGGAATCCAATTCGGACCAGCGGGATTAAAGGGAGGACACATGACCGATCATGTGAAGTACGAACGCGACGGCGATATCGCCGTTATCACAATCGACAATGGCGCGGTCAATGCGCTGTCGCATGCGGTGCGTCAGGGGTTGGGTGTAGCCGTCGACCGCTTTGCCAAAGATGCCGATGCAAAGGCGTTAGTGATTACTGGCGCGGGGCGGTTGTTCATCGGCGGCGCGGATATTTCGGAATTCGGCAAGCCGCCGAAAGAGCCCTTTCTGCCTGCTGTTCTGAACCGGATAGAAGCGCAGGAAAAACCCGTGGTCGCGGCCATTCATGGCGTCGCTTTGGGTGGCGGTTTCGAGGTGGCTTTGGCAGCCCACTATCGCATTGCGGCGAAGGATGCAGTTGTTGGTCTGCCCGAGGTCTCGCTGGGTGTGATCCCCGGCGCGGGTGGCACACAGAGGGTGCCGCGTTTGGCCGGTGTGGCAACCGCGTTGGAAATGATCCCAGCGGCGGGGCGCTGGCCTGCGGGCAAGGCGTTGGAGCATGGATTGGTCGACGCGCTGAGCGACACCAATGACATGCGGGCCGAGGGCATCGCCTATGCCAAAACGCTGCTGGCCGATGGCAAGGGCGCGCGCCCCATTGCTGCGATGCCGCGTCCCGAGTTTGATGCGGAGGCCTTCAAAGCGGCGCGCGATCTGTGGGCCAAGAAGGCCAAAGGGCAGGTGGCGCAACTGACCGCGATTGACGCGATTGAGGTCGCGACCCAAACCGATCTGGCGGACGGTCTGAAAACCGAACGCGAGTTGTTCATGAAGATGATCGACACGCCGCAGCGCGCCGGTTTGATCCATGCGTTTTTCTCGGAACGGAAAGTCACGCAGCTGCCCGAACTGAAGGGCGTTGAGGCGCGCGATCTGGGCAAGATCGGCGTTGTCGGTGGCGGCCTGATGGGATCGGGTATCGCAACGGCGGCATTGCTAAGTCATCTGCCGGTCGTGGTCGTCGAACAGAACCAAGAGGCCGCCGATAAGGCCCGAGCGACGATCACCAAGAACCTGAACTCTGCCGTCAAACGCGGGAAGATGACCGAAGGCCAGCGGGATCAATTGCTGGAACACGGGCTGACCTGTGCGGTGGGTTACGATGCGCTGTCGGATGTTGATCTGGCGATCGAGGCGGTGTTCGAGGACATGGGCGTCAAGAAAGCCGTCTTTGCCGAACTCGACCGTGTGATGAAGCCCGGTGCGGTGATGGCGACCAACACGTCCTATCTGGATATCAACGAAATCGCGGCCAGCACTTCGCGTCCGTTCGACGTGATCGGCCTGCATTTCTTTTCGCCCGCGCATATCATGAAGCTGCTTGAGATTGTTGTGGCGGATCAGACCGCTGCGGATGTGACCGCGACGGGTTTTGCGCTGGCCAAGCTGCTGCGCAAAACGCCGGTTCGCGCGGGTGTTTGCGACGGGTTTATCGGCAACCGCATCCTGTCGACCTTCCGCGCGGCGGCGGACCGGATGGTTCTGGCCGGGGCCAGCCCCTATCAGGTTGATGCCGCGATCCGTGACTTCGGCTTTGCCATGGGCCCCTATCAGGTGGCCGATCTGGCGGGTCTGGATATCGGGTTCATGACGCGCCAGCGCAAAGCGGCCGAGGGCAAGGCCGACAGTGTTCAGCCCACGTGGGCGGATGAGCTTTATCACATGGGTCGGATCGGCCAGAAAAGCGGGCGTGGCTATTACATCTATGATGATGCGCGCAAAGGCACGCCGGACCCCGAGGTGGATGCCCTGATCGCGGCAGAACGGGAAAAGGCGGGTGTTGCCGAGTGCAGCTTTACCGATGACGAGATCCAGCGCCGCTATATGTGCGCGATGGTCAATGAAGGGGCCAAGGTTCTGGGCGACGGTATCGCCGCGCGGCCCTTGGACATCGATGTGACTTTGGTGGCGGGCTATGGCTTTCCACGGTTCAGGGGCGGCCCGATGAAGTGGGCGGACCTGACGGGGTTGCCCACGGTTTTGGCCGATCTGGAACGTTTTGCCGAAAGCGATCCCGCGTTCTGGGCACCCGCGCCGTTGCTGCGCCAGTTGGTCAGCGAAGGCCGTGATTTCGACAGTTTGAACACGGGCGAGGGAGCCTGATTCATGACAAACGCAGTTCTGGTTTCCATCGCCCGTACACCCATCGGCAAAGCCAAGCGCGGCGCGCTGAACGCCACCCACGGCGCGACGATGGCGGGGCACGTTGCCGCCGCCGCCGTGGAACGGTCGGGCATCGACCCCGCGCTGATCGAAGACAGCATCTGGGGTTGCGGATACCCCGAGGCCGAAACAGGCCGCAACATCGCGCGGCAGGCGGTGATCCGTGCGGGCCTGCCCGATACCATCGCGGCCACGACCGTGAACCGCTTCTGCGCCTCGGGCCTTCAGGCGGTCGCCATGGGGGGGCAGATGATCGCTGGCGAACGGGCACGTGCCGTTCTGGTGGGGGGTCTTGAGTCCATCTCGCTGGTCCAGCCGCCTGCGAAATCGGTAGCGGATGACTGGATCACCGAACACCGGCCCGACCTGTATATGACCATGATCGAAACCGCCGACATCGTGGCGGACCGCTATGGCGTCAGCCGCGACGCGCAGGATGCGCTGGCCTTGCAAAGCCAGCAGCGCACAGCGGCGGCACAAGAGGCGGGGCGCTTTGACGCCGAGATCGCGCCGATGGATGTTATCAAGGCGGTGACCGACAAAGCGACCGGTGAAACATCCATGGTCGAGGCACGGTTCACGCAGGATGAATGCAACCGTCCGTCCACCACTTTGGATGCGCTTCAGGGCCTGACACCGGTTCGGGGCGAGGGCCAGTTCGTGACGGCAGGCAACGCATCGCAACTGTCTGACGGCGCTGCCGCGCTGGTTATGATGGATGAGGCTGAGGCCGCGAAAGCGGGGCTGGAGCCGCTGGGGCGTTACCTTGGGTTTGCCGTTGCGGGCTGTGCGCCGGATGAAATGGGGATCGGCCCCGTCTTTGCCGTGCCGCGCCTGTTGGAGCGCCATGGTTTGACCGTCGATGACATCGACCTGTGGGAATTGAACGAGGCCTTCGCCAGCCAGCTGATCTATTGCCGTGACCGTCTGGGCATCGACAACGACAAGCTGAACGTCAATGGCGGGTCAATTTCCGTGGGTCATCCCTTCGGGATGACCGGCGCGCGGATGACGGGGCATCTGATGATCGAAGGCAAACGCCGCGGTGCCAAGCTGGGCGTTGTCACTATGTGTATCGGGGGCGGTCAGGGGGCCGCTGGCCTGTTCGAAATTTTCTAAGAAGGAACATGGATCCATGGACCTAAGCTATACGCCGGAACAACTTGCCTTTCAGGACGAGGTGCGGAGTTTCCTGCAGGATAAACTGCCTGCGCATCTGTCCGATAAGGTCAAAGGCGGTAAACGTCTTGGCAAGGCCGACTATGAGGAATGGCACGCCATACTGAACGAACGGGGCTGGCTGGCCGCAACGTGGGCGCCTGAATATGGCGGTACCGGATGGGATGCTGTGCAGCGCCATATCTTCGAGATGGAAACAACCGCCGCCGGTGCCCCGCGCATCGTGCCGTTCGGTCTGCACATGCTGGGGCCGGTTCTGCAGAAGTTCGGCAATCAGCAGCAAAAGGACTATTGGTTGCCGCGTATCCTGAACGGGGATGACTGGTGGTGTCAGGGCTATTCCGAACCGGGGGCGGGGTCGGACCTTGCCAGTGTGAAAACCACGGCGGTGCGCGATGGCGATCATTACGTGGTGAACGGTCAGAAGACATGGACCACGCTGGGCCAGTACGCCAACATGATCTTCTGCCTTGTGCGCACCTCGAAAGAGGGCAAGCCGCAGGAAGGCATTTCCTTCCTTCTGGTCGACATGGACACGCCTGGCGTCGAAGTGCGCCCGATTGTTCTGCTGGATGGCGAGGCCGAGGTGAACGAGGTCTGGTTCGACAACGTGCGTGTGCCGGTCGAAAACCTTGTGGGCGAGGAGAACAAGGGCTGGACCTATGCCAAGTATCTGCTGACCCACGAACGCACGAACATCGCAGGCGTGGGCTTTGCCCGTCAGGGGCTGGCGAACTTGCGGCGGATTGCGGGGCTGGAACAATCCGGTGGTCAGCCGCTAATCCAGAACCCGTTTTTTGCGGGGCGTTTGGCGCAGGTCGAAATTGACCTGATGGCGATGGCGACCACGAACCTGCGCGTGATCGCGGCGGCGGCGGCAGGCAATGCGCCCGGTGCGGAAAGCTCGATGCTGAAGGTCAAAGGCACAATCATCCGGCAAGAGATCAATGCGCTCACTCGGCAGGCGATTGGCCCCTATGCCGCGCCGTTTGTATCCGAGGAACTGGAGGCCGGCAGCAATGCTGATCCGGTCGGGCCGGAGTACGCGATGGCGGGCACGCAGGCTTATTTCAACAACCGAAAACTGTCGATCTATGGCGGCTCGAACGAAGTGCAGCGCCAGATCATCAGCAAAGCAATTCTGGGGCTGTGATCCATGAACTTTGAACTTACCGAAGAACGGCAGATGCTTCAGGACGGCCTGCGGCGCTATCTGTCTGAAAGCGTGACGCACGAAGGGCTGGCGGCTGCGACCGAAAGCGAAGCGGGGCATGATGTGGGCCTTTGGGCCGGTCTGGCGGAAATGGGTGTCATCGGCGCGCTGTTTTCCGAAGAAGACGGCGGCTTTGGTGGCGCGGGGTTTGACCTGAGCTTGGTGTTCGAGGAAACGGGCCGCGCGGGTCTGGTCGAGCCGCTGCTGGATGTGGGCGTGCTGTCGGGCGGTCTGATCGCCGCTTTGGGTAACGACACGCAGCGCGGGTTGGTGGATGAGATCATCGGCGGTGCGGTGCAGGTGGCTTTTGCGCATGGCGAACCGAACAGCCGTTATGACCTGTCACGGGTTGAGGCGACGGCCAAGGCGCAGGGTGATGGCTATGTCCTTAACGGACGCAAGGCTGTGGTTGTGGGCGCGCCGTCGGCGCAGATGCTGATCGTGTCCGCGCGGACCTCGGGGAACGCGATGGATCAGGACGGGATTTCGCTGTTCCTTGTGCCTGTGGGGCAGGACGGCGTTGAGATGCGCAGCTATCCGTTGAATGGTGGCGGCCGCGCGGCTGAGGTGACGTTGACGGATGTGACTGTCGGGGGCGATGCCCTGCTGGGTGCCGAAGGGCAGGCATTTGCCGCGTTGGAAGATGCCAATGCACGCGCCACCTGCGCCATCGCGGCAGAGGCGCTGGGGTTGATGGAAACCATCAAGACCCTGACCACCGACTATCTGAGCCAGCGCAAACAGTTCGGCCAGCCGATTGGCAAATTCCAAGTGCTGCAACACCGGATGGCAGATGTGTTGATTGAAATCGAACAGGCGCGGTCCGCGGTGATCAACCTTGCGGGCAATCTGGACGGTGATCGTGTGGAACGCGAACGTCATGTCTCGGCCACGAAAAACCTGATCGGGCGTGTTGCGCGTCAGGTGGTGGAAGAGTCGATCCAGATGCATGGTGGGATTGGCATGACGCAGGAATATGCGCTGTCACATTTCGCCAAACGTCTGACCATGGTCGACCACCGCTTTGGCGATACGGATTTCCATCTGGAACGGTTCATCCGTCTGTCTGCAGCGTAAGTTGTGCTCAGCGCATCAGGGGAGGGTGCCATGACAAAAGCCGAACGGATTGACGATCTGCTGGCCCCGCATCTGGCGGGGCGGGCCGACGCGCTGGCGATGATCGATGCGGATGAAACGCCGATCACGTGGAACCAGTACGGCGCGATGATCGACCAGATGGAAGCCGCGTTGCGGGATCATGGGCTGGAGGCTGGCGGGCGTTTGTTGGCTGTTGCGGAAAATGCCGTTGTGCTGCCCGTGGCGATTTTTGCTGCCAGCCGGATCGGCGCGTGGATCATTCCAGTAAACGCGCGGATGTCTGGGGCCGAGCTTGCACGGATCGAGGCGCATTCTGACCCCGATCTGGTGCTGTATACTTCAGGTATATCGGTGGAAGCGGGCAAACACGCCGACGATGCTGCGGCCACGCCAGAGGCGCTTTTGGCCGGACAGGTGCATTTCAGAACACTTCAGTCTTCGCTGCCCAAGGGCGAACAGGATATTGCGGTCATTCTGTATACTACGGGTACAACGGGCGACCCTAAGGGTGTGATGTTGACCCATGGCAACCTGATTTACGCGGCCGAGGCCTCGGTCGGGCTGCGCAAATTGGTGGCGGAAGATCGTGTTTATGGCGCGCTGCCGCTGACCCATGTGTTCGGGCTGGCGTCGATGCTGATGGCCTCGACCCTTGTGGGGGCGACGATCCAGCTGGCCGCACGGTTCACGCCCAAGGCGTTGTACGAGGCATTGGAAGGCGGGGTCACGGTGCTGCCTGCGGTGCCGCAGATGCACGCGTTGTTGATGGCCTTTGCCGCCGAGCATGGGCACAGCACGTTGCAGAACAAATCACTTCGCTATGTGTCGTCAGGTGCCGCGCCGCTTGATCCCACGTGGAAACGCAAGGCCGAGGCGTTTTATGGCATCGCGCTGCAGAACGGCTATGGCATGACGGAAACCACGGCGGGGGTGTCGGGCACGCAGCATCCTATCGGGCACCCCGATATTTCGGTGGGTCCGCCGCTGCCTGAAACTCTGGTCAGGCTGGACGAAACAGTCGGCTCCGAGGCCGGAGTGGGCGAAGTGCAGGTCAAAGGCCCGCAGGTGATGAAGGGCTATTTCCGCGCGCCCGATCTGACGGCGGCGGCGATCACCGAGGACGGCTATATGCGCACCGGCGATCTGGGGCGCATCGATGAAGAAGGCCGTTTGCATATTGTGGGGCGCAGCAAGGAACTGATCATTCGTGGCGGTTTCAACGTCTATCCGCCCGAGGTCGAAGCCGCGCTGAATGACCATCCGCAGGTGGTGCAATCGGCTGTGATTGGCCGGACGGTTGAGGGCAACGAAGAGGTGCTGGCCTTTGTGCAGGTGGGTCCTACGGCGGATGTCACTCCGGATGATCTGACCGCATTCGTCAAGACGACGCTGTCTGCTTACAAACGCCCCAACCGGATCATCCTGACCGATGTCTTGCCCGCGACGGCGACGGGCAAGATCCTGAAACATCGTCTGCTGGATCACTTCGCAGCGGAACTGGCGCAGGTCGAGGCCTAGAAACCGGCAAGGTCCTTGTGCGCGTGGCTGGTGAACCCGTCGGTGTCTGTCATGGTGACATCCACCGATTGGGTTTGCGCAGGCACAGACAGGCTGACGCGGGGGTTTTCCGATAAGGAAATCGACCCCGTCATGCCCACGTATCCGCCGCCGTCCAGATCGATCTGGACGTCTTCGACATAACGCATCGGGACGAACAGAAGGGTGATCTGATCCATCTGCATGCCAGAGTTCGACGGGTGCGAGATATCCAGATCAAGCTGGCGTTGCCGTTGGCTGAGTGCGGCAAGCTTATCCAGCGCACCGCCGGATTTAAGGGAATCCACGCCGATCGTCATATTTCCGAGCGTGGCCAGCGCCTCTTCCATATCGGTTCCCGGCGGGGCGGCGCAGGCCCCTTGGCCCGAGGTCTTCACAAACCCCTCGACCACGTAAAGCGCGCCGTCGGTGGTTTCAGCCACGACGTGCAGCGGGGTAGGGCCGTTGACGCGCATGGTGACGTCGAAGAAAAACCGTTCTTGCGGCTGATCCATTTCGAAGACCGCGGACACGGGCATCGGGTTTTCATCCAAGACCACAGTGATTTCGCCCAGCCGTTTGCCCGCAGGGGCCGCGACATGGGCGGCGATCTGGGTGCGGCCATCGTTGGGGCTTCGATAGGGCACATCCAGCGCAATCACCTGCGTGCCGTCCAATAGCGCCTTATCGCCATAAAGCTGGGCACGAACATTGTCCCAGCTTTCGCCTGCCACGGCGGGCAGCGCGAGCGCGGTGAATGCGGTGGTTAGTAGAAATCCCTTCATTCTAGTCCTCCCCTAAAATGAACACGCCAAAGGCGCGTGGACCGTCCCCCGTTTCTATGTCGCCGGTAATCTCTAGGGTTTCGGCGTCAATCAAGGTGACGGTATTTTCAAACCAGTTTGCCACAACAATGGTGGTTTCGTCTTCTGTGGCGTCAATGCCTTCGGGATATTCGCCGCCCTCGATGGTTTTGATGGGTTCCAAGGTGGTCAGGTCGATGACGGTGATGGTGTTTTCATATTGGTTGGTGACAAAGGCGCGGCCTTTGGCAAAGGCGACGCCATAGGGGCGGTCGCCCACGGGTACGGTTGCGATGATCTCGCCTGTGTCGGGGATGATGACCGACACATCGTTGGTGCCCACGTTGCCGACAAACAGGCGGTGCTGATCATCAAAGCGCAGGCCATAGGGACGGACGCCCACGGGTACCACTTTGTGCAGGTCCAGCGTTTCGGCGTCGAAGATCGACACCTGGTCTGAATCCCTGTCGGCCGAGGCAATCCAGCGGCCATCGTCGGACACCGCGATGCCCGAGGGCGATACCCCTGTGGCCAGTTCCGCCTGTACGGTCAGCGTCGCACCATCCAGCGCCCAAAGCCGCGTGTTGAACCAGTCCGAGATAAACAGCCTGTCGCGTGTGGGATCATAGGCGATGCCCGTCGGGCCGCCGTCCAGTGTGACGCGGGCCTGTTCGGTCATGGTGGCGCGGTCAAAGCGGCGTACCGTCTTGGCCTCGGGTGAAACGGTAAAGATATGTGTTCCGTGAACCGCGATGCCTGCCGGTTGGCCGGGCAGGGGGATGCGGTTGATTTCGGTGCCTGCGCTTAGGTCCAGAACGCTGAGTTCCTCGCCGTTCTGGTTCGTCACAAAGGCAATGTCCCCCGCAGCCGGTAGGGCCGCGAGGGACAGGATCAGGCAAAGGGCCTTAGGAGTTCGGGGCACCGAACTTCTCGACCAATGCATCAAGACCTTGCTGGTATACGCCTGTGACGGCGTTGATCGCGGCCTCATCGCTCAGTTCGGGCGGTGGATCGTTGTTCGGGTAGCCGCGATAGAACGCGCCGCGCCATTCCACGATCGAGCCACCGCCATCGCGGGGTTTGACCGTCAGGTGCGACGAATAGTTGGTGACCGGCAGAACTTCGACGGCGACGTCGGTGATCCGGTAGGAATACGACATCTTTTCATCGCTGAACTTGTACAGAACCTCTGCGATTGTCGGGCCGTCCGCAGCACCAAGGCTTAGAACGCGTGTTGCGTCCAGCTCATTGCCGCCTTCACCGTTGGTGGCGGCGACCGCAGGATGCCAGGACATGTCCTGAAAGTTGCCGATTGCGGCCCAGACTTCGGCGGGTTCAGCGGCCACTTCTGTGGTCAGCGTCACCTTTTGCCGTGTGGGCCCGTGGGCCATGGCCATGGCGGGCAGCAGAAAGCCCAGGACCGCCATGAGAATTGAAAACCGTTTCATTGTTCTTCTCTGTCTCCTCGTCAGTTGAAGAATGCATTTTTCAGGATGTAGCGCATGCCCCGAGCCCATGCCTCGTCGTTGTTGGCGCGGATATCGACAACCCGTCCCCGTACCATGTTCCCTGTCGCGGCATCGCGCAACTGCAGGTTCATGGAAAGGATCAGGTTCGACACCTTCTGCACCTCACCGACAAGTGAATACTGGGCCCCCAGTTTGACCGCGATCCGCGAATCACAGCCGTAGCATTTCGCCAGATTGACGACGCGATTGATGTCTTCCTCGGCGGGTGTGAGATCAACAAAGGACAGACCTGCCTCGGAAAACCAGTCGCGCACCATGTCTTCTAGCATCTCGATCCGCGCGAATTCCGCCGGATCAGGGCCATATGTTTGGGTTTGCAGCGATTCATCCAGATATGTGATGCCGAAGAACGCAACCTTTGCACTGTGATCAAAGTCAGGCTGGGCGGGCTGTTGCGCCGCCACAATGGGTGCCAGACAGGTCAGGAAAAAGGCCGCGATCCACTTCATATCGGTCATGGTGAAACTCGGGGCCTTGGGCTTCAATGCTCCAAAAGTATCGGTTCACGTATGCGTGGTGTGTGGCACAGTCAACGCAGCCGTCGTTAGAACGGCAAGGGAGGAAAATTTGCAACGCATCCTGATGGTGTTTCTTGCGGCCCTCATGTGGGGCGGCATGTCGATAGATTTGGCGGCTTTGGAAATCAAGGCGGCTGTGCTGCGGATTGATCCCCCGCGTCTAGCACCGATTTCGCGTTACGAAAAATTCCCAGAAGACAATGGCTTTGCCGGTGCGCAGCTAGCGGATGAAGACAACGGTACCACGGGCACGTTCCTTGGCCACACCTATGAAACCACGACAGTTGCCGTGCCGCCAGAAGAGGCCGATGCCGCGCTGGATGCGATCCTGGCCGACGGGATCAGGTTCATCATTCTGATGGCCGATGATGCCGATCTGACCCGACTGGCGGACCGCGCTGCACAGGATGGGGCGGTGGTGTTTAACGCGCAGGCCGAGGGCGTTGCGCTGCGTGACAATGAATGCCGCGCAAACGTTTTGCATGTGGCGCCATCCCGCGCGATGCGGGCCGATGCGGTGGCGCAGTTTGCCTTGTGGAAGCGCTGGCCGCGCTGGTTCCTGATCCACGGCTCGAACCCCGAAGATCAGGCTTTGGCTGGTGCCTATCGCCGTGCGGCAAAGAAATTCGGCGGGCGTATCGCAGAAGAGCGTGAGTTCGAAGACACCGGCGGGTCGCGCCGTACCGATACGGGCCACGTTCTGGTTCAGCGTCAGTTGCCGGTCTTTACCCAAGATGCCGACGACCACGAGGTGGTGATCGCCGCCGATGAGTCCGACGTGTTCGCGCCATACCTTCCGTTCCATTTGTGGACACCGCGCCCTGTGATGGGGGCGGCGGGGCTGCGGCCTGTGACAATCCACGGCGCGCATGAGGCATGGGGCGCGACCCAGTTCCAGCGCCGGTTCGAAGAACTGACAGGCCGCTATATCCGTGAAGAGGATTATCAGGTCTGGCTGTCCCTGCGCGTGCTGGGCGAGGCGGTGATCCGGACCTCGTCAAACGATCCGCAGACCATTCTGGACTATGCGATCAGTGATGAATTCGAACTGGCCGCCTTCAAGGGCGTGCCAGTGACGTTCCGGCCTTGGAACGGCCAGTTGCGCCAGCCAATTCTGCTTTATGACGGGCGGATAACAGTCAGCGTGTCGCCGCAGGACGGGTTCCTGCATCAGGTTTCGCCGCTCGATACACTCGGGTTGGATAAGCCTGAATCTTCTTGCACCGCATTTAACTGATTGGAGATTACCGTGATGAAATCGTTGTTTTTGTCTGCGGCGTTGGCATCCGTGGTGGCGATGCCCGCCATGGCGAACAAGGCGTTCGTGTCGAACGAAAAGGGCAACACGGTCACCGTGGTGGACACCGACACCTGGGAAGTGCTGGCAGAGTTTGATGCTGGCAACCGCCCCCGCGGCATCACCATCAGCCCCGATGGGAAAAAGCTTTATGTTGCGGCATCGGACGACGACACTGTGCGGGTGTTCGATACCGAGACGTATAAGGAAATCCACACCCTTCCGTCTGGTCCTGACCCCGAGCTGTTCGTTCTGCATCCCAGCGGCAACCCGCTCTATATCGCGAACGAGGACGACAACCTTGTGACCGTGACGGATACGGAAACGCGTACCATTCTGGCCGAGGTGCCGGTGGGTGTTGAACCCGAAGGCATGGGCATTTCGCCGGACACCAAGTTTGTGGTGAACACCTCTGAAACCACCAACATGGCGCATTTCATTTCGACCGAAGACTATAAGATCAAGCACAACGTGCTGGTCGATCAGCGCCCGCGCTATGCGCAATACACCGATGACGGCAAGCGTCTGTTCGTAACGTCTGAAATCGGCGGCACGGTCACGGTGATGGATATCGATGACACCGGCGCGCCGACCGTTGCGGGCAAGATCAGCTTTGAGGTGCCGGGCGTTTTGCCGGAATGGCTGCAGCCTGTGGGCCTGAAAGTGACGGCGGACGGATCCAAGATTTTCATCGCGCTGGGGCCTGCAAACCGTGTCGCTGTCGTCGATGGCGCGACGCTTGAGGTGAAGGATTACATCATTGTGGGGCAGCGCGTCTGGCAGTTGGGGTTCACCCCTGACCAGAAGTACCTACTAACGACCAATGGCAATTCCAACGACATCACTGTTATCGATGTTGAAAAGGAAAAGGCCATCAAATCTGTACAAGTCGGACAACAGCCTTGGGGCGTTGTCGTGACGCCGAATTGATTTCGTTTCAGGAGTTATAGACATGAAGAAACTGATGACATCCGCCCTGTGCCTGACACTTGCGGCACCGGTCTTTGCAGCCTCTCATGAAGAGGAAGCATCCGAAGAGGTGGTTGCACAGATCATGGCGCTTCTGGCGGAACAGCAGTGCGAAATGGACCCCGATGATATCGAGGTTGAAGAAGACGGGTACGATCTGGATGATGTCATTTGTGCAGGCAGTGGTCAGCAGGACATCAAGCTTGATCTGGACCTGAATGAAGTGAGCCGCCGTCAGGAATAACCTGACGCGCAGGCACCATCACCCGTGGGAGGAAACGTGATGAAACATTTTCTGACAAGACTGGGCGCAACGGCGGTTGCTGTGGCCATGGCAGGCGCGGCCTTTGCGCAGGATCTGCCGACAGTTCGTGCAGCGGTTCTTAAGATCGGAACGGTCAACTGGGAACTGGCGACGATTGTCGAAAACGGTCTGGACGAAAAGCACGGCTTCAAGCTCGAGGTGATGCCCTACGCAGACAACGGCGCGACCCGTGTCGCCGTGGAAGGCGACGAAGCCGATATGGCCGTTGCCGACTGGATCTGGGTCGCGCGCCAGAACGCCGATGGCAAGGATTACGTCGTTGTGCCGTACTCCAAGGCCGTGGGCGGTATCGTGGTGCCCAAGGACAGTACTGCCACCAGCCTGAAGGATCTGGCAGGCGGCAAGATCGGCATTGCCGGTGGTCCCTTGGACAAAAGCTGGCTGATCCTGCGCGCCTATGCGCAGCAGGAATACGGCATGGATCTGAAGGCAGACACCGAACAGGTGTTTGGTGCCCCGCCGCTGATTTTCAAATCCGGTCTGGGTGGCGAACTGAACGGCGCGATCAACTTCTGGCACTTCCTTGCCAAGATGAAAGCCGCCGGTATGAAAGAGGTTATGTCGGTTCAGACCGCTGCCAAAGAACTGGGCCTGAACACGGATACGCCTTTGTTGGGCTACTTCTTTAAGCAAAGCTATCTGGATGCGAACCCGGGTCTGGCGCAGGCGTTCTATAACGCAAGCCGCGACGCCAAGGATTTGCTGGCCTCTGACCCTGCCGCATGGGAGGCCGTGCGACCGCGTATGAACGCCAAGACAGACGCGCAGTTCGAACAGCTTAAGAATGACTGGCTGGCCGGTGTGCCTGCGCGTGGTCCGGTAGATGCCGAAGGCGCGGAAGCGTTCCTGAAGGTTATGTTCGATCTGGGTGGTGCCGATCTGGTCGGTGGCGCGTCCACTGTGCCCGAGGGTCTTTTTGCAGCCGTAGAATGATCCCTCTGGATGACTGAAAACAGGCTTGTTCCGGCGTTTTCTCTGATTGCGCTATTGGGTCTTTGGATCGTGGCCGCCGCTATTTCCGGCGATCCCACGGTCCTTCCCCAGCCTTGGGCGTTGATTGACCCCTTTTTGCAAGAGGTCGCGTCGGGCGAGCTGCCATATCATCTGTTCCAAACGCTGATCCGCGTGCTCTGGGCCTTTGCACTGGCTATGGGCGTGGGGATTGCGCTTGGCCTGATCATGGGGCGGTCCGAACGGATCAACCGCTGGCTGGACCCGTGGTTGGTGGTGTTCCTGAACCTGCCTGCTCTGGTCCTGATCGTGCTGTGCTACCTGTGGATCGGGCTGAACGAAACGGCCGCGATCGCGGCGGTGACGTTGAACAAAATTCCGAACGTGACAACGGTGATCCGCGAAGGGGCGCGCGCGACCTCGCGTGATCTGGATGCCATGGCGCAGGTCTATCGCATGTCGCGCTGGACCAAGCTGCGCCATGTGACCCTGCCGCAGATGGCCCCTTTTATCGCCGGTGCTGCGCGCAACGGGGTGGCCGTGATCTGGAAGATCGTTCTGGTGGTTGAATTTCTGGGCCGCTCGTCTGGCGTGGGCTTTCAAATCCATCTGTATTTCCAACTGTTTGATGTGGCGATGGTGCTGGTTTATGCGTTTTCGTTCATCTTTGTGATGTTGGCGGTCGAATGGCTGTTGCTTCAGCCATGGGAACGGCGCGTGCGCCGCTGGAGGGCCGCATGATCAGCGTCGACATCCAGCAGAAATCCTATGGCGATACCCCGATTTTGGGGCGCGTTGCGTTCCAGATCCCCAAGGGCGAAACGGTCGCCATATTGGGGCCTTCGGGTGTGGGGAAATCGACGCTGTTGCGGATCGTGGCCGGCATTGATCCCGATTATCAGGGCACCGTTGCGCGGCCCGATAAAATGGCCATCGTGTTTCAGGAACCCACACTGCTGCCGTGGCGGACGGTGTTGCAGAACGTCACGCTGGTGCACCCTGATCTGTCCGAAAACGCGGCCATGCGGATGCTGAAAAAGGTGGGCATTGCCGACAAGGCACATCTGTTTCCGGGTCAGACTTCGCTGGGCCAGCAACGTCGTCTGGCACTGGCGCGTGCCTTTGCCGGTCAGCCCGATTTTCTGATCATGGATGAGCCTTTCGTGTCGCTTGACCCGGAAACAGCAGACACCATGCTGGGCCTGACCGAAACGCTGATCGCGGAAACCGGACCTGCGGTTTTGTTTGTGACCCATGCACGGGAAGAGGCCACGCGACTGGCCGACAGAATTCTGGAATTGCGCGGTCAACCAGCAGTGTTGGCGCCTCATTTGGTAGAAACGGGAGAGATACCATGAAGAAGATTTTTGCAGCTGTGACGGCTTTGGCGATGGGCGCGGCGGGTATGGCGGCCGCGCATGATTTCGGTTTTGCGGGCGTTCTGTCGAACACAAACAAAGGCGAGATGCCGGGGATCACTCTGGCCTTGGGCAAGCCGCTGGCGGACGGTCCGATCACGCTGAATTCGGGCATGGTGTACGAGTTGGAGATTTACGCGGACGGTTCCGGCGAACTGGCGCTGGAAGGCTCGGGCTTTTTCCGTGCGATCTGGATCAATGAGGTCGTGGTGAACGGTCTGGAAATCCGTCCCTTCGGTCTGGAATCCGTGGAGTTCGACGAAGAAGGCACGATGGAGATCGAGTTTCTGGCGATCAAACCGGGTCGTTATTTCCTGAAAATCCCGGGCTCGAACGGTGAAAGCCAGCGGGTGGATATCAACATCGAGTAAACGCTACAGAAACAGGCGCGCGATCAGCGGGGCCAGTAGGGCGGTCAGCACCGCGTTCAGCCCCATGCCGATCCCTGAGAATGCGCCTGCTGTGGAATTGATACGAAAGGCATGCGCCGTCCCGATCCCGTGGGCGGCGACGCCAACCGCAAAGCCCCGCGCGCGCCAGTCGGTGATTTTCAAAGCGTTCAACATGGGCGTGGCAATGATCGCGCCGGAAATACCGGTCAGGATCACCAAGACTGCTGTCAGCGTAGGCTGCCCGCCAATGGCCTCGGATACACCAAGCGCCACGGGGGCGGTAGCCGATTTCGGGGCAAGCGACATAAGCGTTTCGCCGGTGATGCCCATGGCTTTGGCAATGCCTAGGGCGGTGATGATTGCGGTGAGCGATCCGGCAAACAGCGCGGCAATCATCGGGACCAGGGCGGCTTTGACCTTGGGCAGATTGTCATAAAGCGGTAGCGCCAGCGCGACAGTGGCCGGCCCCAACATAAAATGCACAAACTGAGCGCCCTCGAAATAGGTCGCATAGGGTGTGCTGGTGACCCAGAGAACCAAGGCGATCAGAATCACCGCCATCAGAACCGGATTGGCCAACGCATGCCGTCCGGCTTTGCCCGCCGCCCAGTCCGAGATGGTGTAGGCGACCAGCGTCGTGGTCAGCCACAGCAATGGCTCCTGCGCGAGATAGGACCAGAGCAGAACCGCGTCATTCATGGCGTTGCCCCATGAGCCGCGCGAAAAGGACGAAGGTCAACACAGCGGCCAGAATGGCCAGCGCGGTGCTGACGATGAGTGCCACGATCAGGCCAATCCCGTTGGTGCCAAACGTGCCCAGATGCGCGATGACGCCCACGCCCGCAGGCACAAAGAGCAGCGACAGATGCGCCAAAAGGCCATTGGCGGCAACGCGGATGACCTCGGCCAGTTTGGGGAAAATCAGCAGAGCGATGAAAAGCGCGGCCAGACCGATCACAGGACCCGGAACAAACAGATCAAAGCCCCGCGACAGGCTTTCGCCCGCAAGCTGGAACAGCAGCAATATGCAAATGGCGCGGATCATATGGGGATCAGTCCCTATTTTCGCGCGGAACGCAATCCAAATGCGCGGCTGCGCCGCACAGGCCATCTCGTCCTTGGGCCTTCGGCCCGCGTCCTCGGGTTTGGCGCCTAGAACAGATGTATTTTCTTTCCATAAATACCTTGGGGGAATTGGCCGAAGGCCAAGGGGGCAAAGCCCCTATGGGCCCAACTGGATCACACGCCCGCCCGCTGCTTTGGCATCGTCGATATCGTGGGTCACCATAACGACCGGCAAGTTTTTCTTTCGCGCGTGATCGAAGGTCAGGTCGCGGATCTGGGCGCGGCGGTCTGTGTCGAGGCCTGAGAAGGCCTCGTCTAGCAGCAGCGCCTTTGGGTCGGACAGGAGAACCCGCATCAGCGCGACACGTGCCTTTTGACCGCCAGAAAGTGTTGCGGGGTCGCGGGTTTCAAAACCTTTAAGCCCGACGTCGCTCAGCGCGGTTTCAATGGTCTTCTGTCGCTCGGACTTGGTTCCGCCACGCAGGCCGAACGCAAGGTTTGCGCCGACACTGAGGTGGGGGAAGAGCAGGTCGTCCTGAAAGAGAATACCGATTTTGCGGTGTTCTGGCGGTTGGGCCGTGACGTCGGAGCCATCCAAGACCACCTGTCCTGTTGCCGCGAAAGCGGGGGCAAGGTGGCCAGTCAGGAAAGACAGAAGCGTCGATTTTCCGGACCCCGACGGGCCCATGACCGTCAGGATTTCGCCTGGGGCTACCTGCGCATCGATTTGCAGCAGGGGCTGTCCGCCCCGGCAGATTTCGACGGCTTTCAGGTGCAGTCCGTTATCCATGAAGCCCCTTTCTGTTCCGCCACATCCAGTAGGGCAGAAGCGTTGCGATGGCAAAGGGGGCGATGACGGCCAAAGTTTGCATGACACCGAATGCGCCGATCGCGCGGCGGTCGCCGCCCGAGCTGAGCGCGACGGCTTCGGTCGTCAGTGTTGCAACTCTACCGCCACCTGCCAGAAGGGTGGGCAGGTATTGACCGACGCTGACGGCAAAGCCGACGGCGGCGGCGGTCAGGATGGGGCGGAGGAGCATGGGCAAGCGGAGTGTGAACAGGACGCGCGTGGGCGAGGTGCCGAGACTGCGGGCGATGGTGTCGATGCGCGGGTCCCAGTTGCGCCATGGGTCGGTAAGGGACAGGAACACGTAAGGCAGGACAAAGACCACATGCATCAATGTTACGGGCCAGAGACCCGAGGTCGCGCCTGTCATCAACAGCCCCGTTTGCACGCCCGGCAAGAAGGCGATCTGTGGGATCAGCAGAGGCGCATAGATCAGCCAGAGGGCCTTTTGTGACAGGCTGCGCCCTGTGCGGTGTTCGGCCTCAAGGCAGGCGATCACCAGCGTTACGGCGACGGCCACGGATAGGGCTGCGATCAGAAGGGTGGTGATCAGGCTATCGCTGATATCTGGCCAGTGGCGGGCCCAGTTTTTGGGGGTCAGGGATTGGGGGAGCGCGTCGGGGTAGCCCCAGAAACCAGCGACGCTCCAGACGCCAAGGCAGAGCAGGCCAAGCAGCACCGAAAGCGCAGAGAGTGTGCCCAAGATGATGCCAAGGGGCCGCGTTGTTTTATCGAGGTGCAGATTGCGTGTGCCGCGTTCCACCCACGCCAGACCCAAGCGGGCGGTGATGCGTTCGCCGATCCACCAGACCCCGAGCGCGGCGATCACCAGCGCCAGTTGCCAGAGCGCTGCGGCGCTGGCGATCAGGCGTTTGGATAGGTCGGGATCGGACATCCATTTCACCACCTGAACCGATAGCGGTGGCGGCGTTGTGGGGCCGAGGATCATGGCGACGTCGACGACCGACATGGAGTAGGCCAGCACGACCAGCACCGGCAGGCGGATCTGGGCGTAGATCACCGGAAAGACCGATTTCAGCCATCCGCTGACGCGTCCGTATCCCAGCGACTGCGCGACGCGCATCCGTTGTGTGCTGGCGCTTTGGCCCTTGGCGGCCAGCGCCATGAGAAGCAGGAACGGCACCTCTTTGGTCACAAGGCCCAAGGTCAGCGCGATGCCCAAAGGGTCTTGGGTGATCAGCACGTCAGGTGGGCGTTCCCAACCGGTTAGCCAAGGCGAAATCATGCGGGCGATCCAGCCCGAGGGGGCGATCAGGAAGGCGATGCCAAAGGCGGTTGCGGCGTGGGGGACGGACAGAAGCGGGGAGAGCAGTGTTTCCAACCAACGAAAGGCGCGGGTGCCGGACCAACCGGCCATCAGAAGCGTGACGATAGCCAAGGACAAAAAGGTTGCGGCAAAGCCCGTGATGACCGACAGGCGCGTGGCTGCCCAGATGCCGTTCCATGCAAAAAGGTCGGTGAAGGGGGTGATTGAAAATGCGCCCAGACCCGCGGCGGGTAGATAGCCGAAGGCAGGCAGCACAGTGCCCAAAAGCCCCGCCAGAACGGGGCCGATCATGATGATCAGGGTTAGTAGGGGCAGCGCGCCCCAGAAAGACCGCGCCGCCGATGCGGGGCGCCTGACGGCGCGGTCTGTCATGTTAGAGGTCCACGCTTACTGGCCCGCGCCGTAGCGTTCGGTCCATTCCTGCGTGATGCGCGTCATCCACGACCCGTGGGGTTCGGGTTGGACCGTGCCAAGCTCGGCAGGGCTGAGCGTGGCGATGCCCAGATCAAGGTTGGCAAAGGCGGTGCGCTCATCCTCGGACAGTTTGGACATGTCCAGAACGGTGCCGTAGCCAAGGATGCTCGGGTCTTGCGCGCGAAGCTGTGCCTCGGGCGACATCAGGAAGTTGGCGACAACCATCGCGCCTTCTTTGGAGCCGGAGTTATAGGGAACGGCTACGAAGGATGCGTTGCCCAATGTGCCGGCCTCTAGAACAAAAGTGCGCACGGTGTCGGGCAGTTGGTTGTTGGCGATGGCCGTCGATGCTTCGCCCGGGCTGAAGGAAATCGCCAGATCGATCTCGTTATCGGCCATCAGCTGCAACTGCGCAGGGCCTGTTGCCGGATAGGCCTGACCCTGACGCCAAAGGACGGGCGTCAACGCATCCAGATAGTCCCAAAGCGGGGCGGTGACGGCGGCAAAGTTGGCCTCGTCCACCGGTTTGGCCAGAACGTCGTTGTCATCGGTCAGTTCGATCAGAACCTGTTTCAGGAACGTCGCGCCAAGGAAATCCGGCGGCTGGGGGTAGGTGAAACGACCGGGATTGGCCTGCGCCCATTCCAGCATCGCCTCGGCCGTGGGTAGGGTCGCGTCCATGTCGGCGGTGTCGTACATGAACACCACCTGCGCCATGGCCCAAGGGCTTTCGTAGCCTTCGACCGGAACAGTGAAATCGGTCTGAACGGTTTTGCCGTCCACATCGACGTACTGCCAGTTGGGCAGATCTTCGGCGAAGGGACCGAACAGCAGATCGGCCTCTTTCATCGAGGCAAAGTTGGCACCGTTAATCCAGATCATATCGACGGCGCTGTCGTCATCCTGACCGGCCTGCTTTTCAGTCAGAACGCGGGTGACCGCATCTGCGGTGTCGGTCAGTTTCACATGTTCCAGGGTCACGCCGTAATCTTCGGACACTCGATCACCGACCCATGCGATGAAATCGTTTGTGGCGGTCGAGCCGCCCCATGCGTACCAATAAACGGTCTGGCCCTTGGCGGCGCTGGTGACGGCGTCCCAGTCGGCGGGATCGGTTTCGGCAAGCGCCGCCATCGGCAGGCCAAGCGTGGCCAGCAGGGGCAGGGCGGTCAGAAGGGTTTTCATAAGCACTCCTTAAACGTCTTGGAAAATCTCGCGCGCGGCCCAGATGCGCAGCGCTGCGGTGGCAAAGCAGAGAATGGCAAAGACCCATGCCAAGGGGGCAAAGGCCCATGGCATCAGGCAAAGGGCCACAAAGAACAGGATGGTTTCTGTCCCTTCCAGCAGGCCATTCGAATAATAAAGCGATTTCGATCCTTGGGCCGATGTCTCCATCCC
Organism: Thalassococcus halodurans; assembly: GCF_900108225.1. GTDB lineage: Bacteria > Pseudomonadota > Alphaproteobacteria > Rhodobacterales > Rhodobacteraceae > Thalassococcus > Thalassococcus halodurans. The sequence continues at coordinate 159,733 of NZ_FNUZ01000007.1, read as the reverse complement.
GCGTTTTTCAGCAAGGATCGCAAAGCCCAGAAAACTTGCGGCGTTGAAGTAGAACGACAACAGCAAGACCGCGCCCGCAATGGCATTGTCGGTGGGGTTCAACACCACAAAGCCCACAGGCACCGCGCCGTAGAACAGGAAATCGCTGGCGATATCGAGGTAACCGCCAAAGTCGGTTTTATGCGTGGCCCGCGCAATGGCCCCGTCCAGCCCGTCGGCCAGACGGCTGGCCAGAAGGGGGATCAGCGCGGCAAGCGGCGCGCCTTGGGCGATCATGACAGCAGATAGCAGGCCAAGCACCAAGCCGATCAGCGTGACGGCGTTTGCACTGACGCCGGTTCTGGCCAAAGTGCGGCCAAGGGCATTCAGCGGCGGGTCGATGATCTGGCGGGCGCGGGCGTCAAGCATTCGGGGTCTCTGGGACGGTTTCGGGCATAAAGACACAAGGATGTCGTTTGTTGCAATTCTTCATACGAGAACGTGAACACCCTGCGATTATAAGAGGTTGGGCGATTTGCTGACTTGGCAAGGGGGGCGGGCATGTTCCGGCAGTCTTTGGTTCGTGTTGCTCATGGCTTTGCAGGCCCGTATATGCGGGACGACCAAAGGGACGGAAAAGGCACACTCCAGAATGGCATGGCTTCCGCGCCTCACGCGCGCTCAGATGCGGATTGTGCAATTGGCCGTCAGTTTCGGCCTGCTGTTCATTCTGTTCCATGCTGTCGACGGGGCCGAAGCAATGCGCATCCTGCGCCGCGCTGATCTGGGGCTTTTGGCCTTGGCGTGGCTGATCATGGGGCTGCAAACGGTGTTGTCTGCGGTGCGGTGGAAGCTGATCGCTTTCAAGCTGGGCCAGCGGTTCACGTGGAAAACCGCCGTGTCGGAATATTACCTGAGCCAGTTTATCAACCAGTCGCTGCCCGGTGGGATGATCGGCGACGCGGGCCGCGCCTATCGTGCGCGTCATCACGCGGGGCTGGTCAAAGCGGGGCAGGCAGTGTTTTTCGAACGCGCTGCACAGCAGGCGGGTATTTTCTTTTTCTTCCTTGCGGCCTTCATCATCACAACGATCCTGCCAGGGGGGCTGTCATGGCCTTTGTGGTTGAATTCGATCGTGACGCCAGCGGTACTGATCAGCCTTGGTTTGCCGGTGGTGTTCTGGCTGGGGTGGCAGTTGCCCGGCCCGCAGAAACGCGCGCTTGATAGCATGTGGCAGGCGGTGATTGCGTCGATGTTAAAGGGCAAGGCATTGCCGGTGCAGGTGGTGCTGAGCCTGTTGACGGCGCTTTGCAATATCGGGGCGTTTTACCTGTGCGCCCTGGCGACGGGGACCGAGCTTCCAATGGCGGCGACCTTCGGGTTGGTGCCGTTGATCTTGTTTATGATGCTGGTGCCGGTGACGGTGTCGGGCTGGGGCGTGCGCGAAGGGGTGGCGGCGGCGCTCTTCCCGATCACAGGCGCGACTGCGTCCGCAGGATTGGCCGCGTCGATCGCCTTTGGTCTGGTGTTTCTGGCCGCCGTTCTTCCCGGTGTGATCGCGATCCTGAAGCGCAAGCACTAGGCCTATTTCAGGTTCAGTCCCTTCAGGAAAATATCCAGACCCAGCTCAAACCGCGCCATGATTTCCGACGGGTCGCGGTTTTTCTGCAGGATCAGCGCATCCATAGGCGACGGGCGCACCATATCTGCCAGCAGTTCGGCCATTTGTTGCGTGTCGTCGATCTGCGCCTCGCCGCGTTCGTTGGCGCGGTCCAGTTCGGCCTTGATGCGGGTCCGGATCACGGGAAGCGAGCGGGAAAAGATACGCTCGGCCATTTCGGGCTGGTCGACGGCGTCGATGATGATGGTGCGCAAGATCGCGATGGGCAGCGACAGGCTGCTTTCGTCGGGCGTTAACAACAGGCGCAGACGTTCGGCCAAGGGCAATTCGGTTTCTGCGGGCGTCAGGTTGCTGACGATCCTGTTCACGCGGCGTTCGGTATAAGCCTCGAGCATATCGGCGCGGTCTTCGAACACGGTATAAAGCGTGCGTTTCGACATGCCGGCCGCTTTGGCAACGGCGGACATCGTCAGTCCGGCCATGCCGTCCTGATTGTACACAGCCTGCATTGCATCAAGGATCTGATCGCGACGGTCCGCCGGATCGCACACCGGAGGACGACCGCGGCGGGGTTTGTTCGCTGCCATGGTTGTCATGCTGTGTGTGCTTTCGTGTTGGGCACTACTGATCTTTTCAAAAACCGGTACGTTCGCGTCATAAAACCGTTGATAAACCTTTCTACGTGGGTTTGTACCTAGCACAAAGGGCCTATAAGTCAGCAAATTCGATCTGCTGACTGGTTTTTGCGGCAAATCGTTCCCAAATGCAAAAACAGGCAATGATAAAAGGGCTTTGGTGTGGAATTCGGACCGATTTTGATCTGGCGCGGCACAGACAGCGACAATGTGTCATTGGCTGCGGTGATGTCATTACGGTCAGAAAACCCGCCGTTGGGCTTTTCGGTCGGGAACATGCCTGTTGATCCCAAACGCTTGGCGGAAATCGACGGGCATGTGATCTGGCGGTTCGATTTTGCCCTGCCAGTGGGGCAGGTGGCCGAATACGCCTATGGCGAACAGACGTTTCCGGTCGATACCCGGTATGACGGGGATCTGAACATCGGTTTTGTGTCGTGTAACGGGCAGGAAAACGGTGATCTGGAACGTGATCCCGAAGAACGCAACCTGATGTGGAACGATCTTGCGGCGCGAGCCGATGCGACGCCCTATCATCTGATGCTGCACGGTGGGGATCAGGTTTACGCCGACGAGGTGACGAACGCACATAAACTGACCCGCCACTGGCCTGACGATCTGAGCGATGATTTCACCGAAGCAGAGCTTGAAGACCTGTTCCAGTCATTGCGCGCGGCTTATCTGCACCGCTACGGGCAGGTTTATAGCGCGGCACCTTTTGCCCGCGTGATGGCGCGGACGCCGTCGCTGATGATGTGGGACGATCATGACATTTGCGATGGCTGGGGGTCGTTGAAACCCGAAATCGTCGATCATCCCATCGCGCAAACCCTGTTCCGCGCTGCGCGTGAGGCGTTTTTGCTGTTCCAACACGCCGCGACCGATGCGGATGTACCGCAGCTGTTTCTGGATCAGACGGGGCGGTCTTTGGCATGGCGCTATGATCTGCCCGGCGTCAGCATCATCGCGCCTGATCTGCGATCCGAGCGCACGCGCGACCGGATCATGGGCGAAAATGGCTGGGCGGCGATGGAGAGTGCTACGCAAGACGTGCAGGAACGGGTGATCCTTGTGTCCTCTGTTCCGCTTCTTGGGCCGCGTTTGTCGGTGCTGGAGTGGATTTTCAACACCTTCCATATCGTGAAAAAATACCATGACGACCTGCGTGACCAGTGGCAAAGCCGTGCCCATCGGGTGGAATGGCAGAGGATGTTGCAGACGGTCCTGAACCTTGAGGATCAGGGCGCGACGGTGACGGCCGTTTCGGGCGAAATCCATCTGGCGACCCGTGCCGTCATGGATAGCCCCAAGGGCGGTGTCCAGCAGCTGGTGGCCTCGGGCATTTCGCATCCTGCACCACCCAAGCTTTACGCCCTGTCACTGGGGACCTTCGCACGGCTGGGTGAGGCACCTTTGGCGGGCCATCCAATCAAGATCGCGCCCTTGCCCGGTCAGCACCACAACTATTCCGCCGAACGGAATTACCTGAATTTTCGGCGGTTGAATGGACTTTGGGAAGCACAGTGGTCGCTAGAGGACAGCGGGAATACGCCGTGGCTGACACTTTGACTTTTTGGATGAAGGTCTCTTCACAAAGAAAAGCTATACACGTATAGGTGGCACGTCAGTCGTGTAGAGAAAAAATGAAGAGAAAACTGATAGTTATTGGCAATGGTGTTGGAATGGCACTTTGTCCTGAAAAATTTGACCTGAAAAGTGTCATGCCTGCTGTTTGGGAAAACTTTTGTTGCTCAGACTCAGATAAGGCCGAGCGTGAACTAATTGCTCACTGCCTAAAGGGAGTAAATAGCGAAGAAGGACCAACGCAAGAATCACAGCTGATGAATGCGCAGATTGCGCAACTTGGGCATGAGCTGATTAGTAATTCCGTTGACGAAAACAAGCTAACTGATTAGTTTACCTCTCCGGCAATGCAATATCAAAAAGTAATTGCGAAATATATTTACAATGTTGCACGTACTTTAAATTGTAACTCAGAAGAGTTTCAGGATGATCTCAGATTTCGGAAATTTATAGATGATTTAATACCATTTTTGAACGATACAAGATCTCATTTTGCAACGCTGAATTACGACACTTTATTTTATTCAGAATTTAATGACGACCAAGAAGTTGATGGTAAATCTTACAGAATTTGTCATCGATATTCGAGTAGAACTTGCCTTAATGATGGTTATCGAAAGACAGGCTTTGATGAAGCTAATTTCGACAGGGAGACGGGAGAAGACTTCGGTTATTATCTCCATTTACATGGTAGCCCTCTTATCGTCGACAGGCGTAATGCGCCTAGGAAACTAAAAAGGCACAAAGTAAATGGGCATGATCCAAAAAGCGCACGACATATTATTTTGTCCGATGGTGCACTGAAGCCTTTTCTAATTGAGAGATCGGAGGTTCTAAGACTTTATTGGAAAATGTTTAGCAAGGCTCTTGGTGAGGCTGATGAGGTTATCTTGTTTGGATATGGTGGATTTGATGACCATTTAAATCGGATTATAAAAGAAAAGTTCAAAGGTCGTAAATTTGTTATAGAGTGGAGTGGCTCCAAGCATTTTTCTGATGATAGTGACGTTTTGGAGTCGAAAGAAATTTCCGCGGATAATTATTGGCGTAGAAAGCTGGGCAAAAGAACGATAATAAAGCGTTCGGATAATATCTTAGAGTTTCAAAATTGGGATGATCCCAATAGTTTTATTCCATTCTAAAAAAATTGGACAAATTTGGTCAAGATCGAAATATCCGGCTTTGGCCCAACATCTTTTCCAACGCAGAAATACGCTCTGAACTGGAGTCGGACCGTAGGCTTTGGATGTCTGCCACCATCGCTTCGATCAGGAAGTTGATGGCTAGGGTCGAGTCCCAACTTGATGGGGCCTCGACCATCGCGCGGAAGCTGTAGCGTGCGTGTTTTTCGATGGGCGATCCCCATTGATCGGTGAACAGCACGATGGTTGCGCCCTGTTCGACGGCCAGTTCTGCAAGGCGTTCCAGTTCTTTTTCATAGCGGCGGATATCGAAGATGATGAGCACCGACTGGTCGGTCATATCCAATAGCGACTGGGGCCAGACACTGGGCGATGAATCCAGCGCCGACACGCCCGAGCGGATGATTTGCAGGTGGTTGTAGAAGTAATGCGCGTTCGAACGGGTGATGCGGCCGCCCAATAGAAACAGGGTGCGCGCGGGATCGGATAGCAGGGCCGCGACCTCGTCGAACTCGGCCAGGTCAAGCCGGTCGATGGTGCGGTTGATGTTGTGCGCCATGGCGACGGCAAAGCGGCTGACGATGTGATCCTGATGGTCCGCGCGTTCGGCCATTTCCAGTTTGGCCAACGGTTCGCGCATCCGTGCGGCGACCTCATCGCGGATAGCGTTTTGTAGATCGGGGAAGCCTTCGAACCCCAGTTTGCGGGCAAGACGGATGATGGTTGGCGTGGACACACCGGCGTCTTCGGCCAGCTTTGTGATGGATTGCAGACCGGCAACCATCGAATCGTCCTGAAGCAGGGCGGTCACCTTTCGCTCGGACGCGGTAAGGTCCGATTGCTTGTCTTTGATCAGGTCTTTGACCAGCCGCTTCCTGTCCATTTTCGTTCCATTCGTTACAAAATTTGGAGCGTTGTAAAAAAAGATACAGAAAATTCCTTGACGCTCCAAGAATTTTTGTAGTGATGTTTACACACACCGAAGGGGATTGAAGACGAATGGACACAGACGACTGGATCGCTGTCGATGTGACAGGACCGATTGGGCAGAGCCCGATTGTGCTGGTCTGTGAACATGCGTCGGCTTTCATTCCCGAAGAATTCGGTGGGCTGGGTTTAACCCGTGACGCAGCAAGTTCCCATGCGGCATGGGACATCGGGGCGCTGGATGTTGCCAAATTCCTGTCATCTGGCCTTGGCGCCCCGCTTGTCGCGGGCCGAGTGTCGCGGTTGGTTTACGACTGTAACCGCCCGCTTGAGTCCGCTGGTGCGATCCCTGCCAAAAGCGAAATCTACGACGTGCCAGGGAATGTGGGCCTGTCGAATGAGGAACGTCAGCGCCGCTATGACCTGATCCATCAGCCATTCCATGCAGCGGTGGCGAACATCCTGTTTGCACAAGAGCAGGCCATGGCGCGTCCGCCCATCCTTGTCACCGTGCACAGCTTTACGCCCGTCTATAACGGCGTTCGGCGGGATCTGGACATCGGCTATCTGTTCGACAGCCGTCCCGCGCTGGCCGAGTCCGCATTGACGGCCGAGCAGGGGGCAGGGCAGTTCAAGGCGGCCCTGAACGAACCCTACGCGCCCAAGGATGGTGTGACCCACACCTTGGTTCTGCATGGCGACAGTCAGGGGCGCGAGAATGTGATGATCGAGGTTCGAAATGACCTGATCGACACCTCGAAAAACGCCGCCAGCGTCGCCGCGCATCTGCAAGAGGTGCTAACCAAAGCCGTGGCGCAGATCACCGAAACAGAGGGGCAGGCGGGATGAAATTTCTGCGGTCATACATCCGCATCGTTGACCGGTTTAACCGCACCATCGGGCGGTTCGTCATGTACGGGCTGTTCGTTCTGATGGGCATTCTTCTGTGGTCGTCGATCAGTAAGGCGTTCTTCACCCCGTCGCTCTGGACGCTGGAAATGGCCCAGTTCGTGATGGTGGGCTACTACATCCTTGGCGGGCCCTACGCGATGCAGATGGGCGCAAATGTGCGGATGGATTTGTTCTATGGCGAATTCACCCCGCAGAAAAAGGCGCAGATGGACTGTATCACGGTGCTGTTCCTGATCGCCTACCTAGGCGTCCTGCTGTGGGGCGGGATCGATTCAACCATGTATTCCTTCCAGTACGGCGGCGAACGCAGCCCGACCGCGTGGCGCCCGTATCTGTGGCCGATCAAGGTGACGATGGTGTTCGGCATTGTTCTGATGCTGCTGCAAAGCCTGTCTGAACTGGCGAAAGACATCCTGTTCCTGAAAACAGGCGAGGAGATGCGCGATGCCGTATGAATTGATCGCCATCCTCATGTTCTCGACCATGATGCTGATGCTGTTCACAGGTCAGCGCGTCTTTGCGGCGATTGGCTTTGTAGCGGTCATGGCAGCGTTGTTCCTGTGGGGCGACCGTGGCGGCTATGACATCGGGTTCTCCGCCGCGATGAAGCTGATGAAGTGGTATCCACTGCTGACGCTGCCGATGTTTATCTTCATGGGCTACGTGCTGTCGGAATCCAAAATTGCCGACGATCTGTACAAAATGTTCCACGTCTGGATGGGCGGTTTGCGCGGCGGTCTGGCCATTGGGACAATCGGGCTGATGGTGCTGATTTCGGCAATGAACGGCCTGTCGGTGGCAGGTATGGCGATTGGTGCGACCATCGCGCTGCCCGAATTGCTGAAGCGAAATTATGACAAACTGATGGTGACCGGCGTCATTCAGGCGGGCTCCAGTCTGGGTATCCTTGTGCCGCCCTCTGTCGTCTTGGTGCTTTATGCGATGATCGCGCGGCAGCCGGTGGGTCAGCTGTGGCTGGCGGGGGCCATTCCAGGCCTGATGATGGCGACGCTGTTCATCATCTACATTGCGATCCGTTGCCGCCTGAACCCTGAACTGGGTCCGGCGCTACCGCCCGAGGAACGCGATATTGGCATGGCCGAAAAGCTGCGCCTGCTCCGCGCGGGTCTGCTGCCTGTTGGAATCTTTGCCGTTATGATGGTGCCGTTCGTGAACGGCTGGACCAGCCTTGTCGAAAGCTCGGCCATCGGCGCGATCGCGGCCTTTGTTGCGGCGGTGCTGAAAGGGCGGATGACACGTGTGGTGTTTGAAACATCGGTGCGTCAGACACTGGCCATCACCTGCATGTTCATGTGGATCATCCTTGCGGCGCTGGCCTTTGGGGCGGTGTTTGATGGTCTGGGCGCTGTGCGCGCCATCGAGGACTTGTTTACCGAACGTCTGGGCCTGAACCCGTGGGTCATCCTGATCCTGATGCAGCTGTCGTTCATCGTCATGGGCACGTTTCTGGACGACACCGCGATGTTAGTCATCGTGGCGCCGCTTTATGTGCCTTTGGTCGGTGCGCTTGGCTTTGATCTGGTGTGGTACGGCGTGCTTTACACCATCACCTGCCAGATCGCGTATATGACGCCGCCCTTCGGCTATAACCTGTTCCTGATGCGGGCCATGGCCCCGCCGGAAATCACCATCAAAGATATCTACCGCTCTATCGTGCCGTTTGTGGCCGTGATGATTGTCGCGCTCGCGCTTGTGATGATCTTCCCGCAGATCGCGCTTTGGCTGCCGGACCTTGTTTACGGAAAATAATTCATCACCAAGAGGCTGGGAAAACCGGCCCGTCCACCCAACAGTAGGAGAGAAGACATGACTTCAAGACGTAAGTTTCTGGCCGGCGCGGCCACAGCTCCGGCGGCCTTGGCCACACCGGCGCTGGCACAAAGCACCATCAAATGGCGCATGCAGACATACGCGGGCCCCGCACTGGCCGCTCACGTGATCGACCCCGCGATCGAGATGTTTAACAAGATCGCAGGCGACCGCATGCAGATCGAACTGTTCTATGCCGATCAGCTGGTGCCCACGGGCGAATTGTTCCGCGCAATGCAGCGTGGCACGATTGATGCGGTTCAGTCTGATGATGACTCCATGGCGTCGCCGACAGAAGTCACCGTGTTCGGCGGCTACTTCCCGTTCGGGTCGCGCTATTCGCTGGATGTGCCGGTGCTGTTCAACCAGTACGGCCTGAACGAAATCTGGGATGAGGAATATTCCAAGGTTGGCGTCAAACATATCTCGGCCGGTTCCTGGGACCCGTGCCACTTTGCCACCAAAGACCCGATCCGTTCGCTGGAAGACCTGAAAGGGAAGCGCGTCTTTACCTTCCCGACAGCGGGCCGCTTCCTGTCACAGTTCGGCGTCGTGCCGGTCACGCTGCCTTGGGAAGACATCGAGGTCGCGGTTCAGACAGGCGAACTGGACGGCATCGCGTGGTCCGGCATCACCGAAGACTACACAGTCGGCTGGGCGGATGTGACCAACTACTTCCTGACCAACAACATCTCGGGCGCGTGGGCAGGATCGTTCTTTGCCAACATGGACCGCTGGAACGAACTGCCGGAAGACCTGCAGACATTGTTCCGCGTCTGCTGTGACCAGTCGCACTACTATCGTCAGTGGTGGTATTGGGGTGGCGAAGCATCGCTGCGCGTCAACGGCGACAAGATGCAACTGACCTCGATTCCCGATGAAGAATGGGCCACAGTTGAAGAAGCGGCCGTCAAGTTCTGGGACGAGATCGCGGCTGAATCCGAGACAAAGGCCAAAGTCGTCGAGATCTTCAAGAAGTACAATGCCGACATGACAAAGGCCGGTCGTCCGTATCGCTACGGCTGATCCTAACATTAGCGGGATGGGCGGGCCCTGTCGGGCTGTCTGTCCCGCGCATCAATTCCGAGGCTGACATGACATTTGAAGAGCTTAAGACCCAGATCGCAAGCGGTGCCATCGACACCGTTCTGACCTGTATGATCGATATGCAGGGACGTCTGATGGGCAAACGTTTCCACGCCGAGGCGTTTCTGGACATAGCCGAGGATGAAACCCATTGCTGTAATTACCTGCTGGCGACCGATCTGGTGATGTCGACGCCTGAAGGGTACAAATCGACCAGTTGGGAACAGGGCTATGGCGACTATGTCATGAAGCCTGATCTGAGCACGATCCGGCCCACGCCGTGGCTGGAAGGCACCGCGATGGTTCTGTGCGATATTATTGATCACCACACTCATAAACCCGTGCCGCACGCGCCGCGCCAGATGCTGAAGAACCAGATCGCGCGGGCGACTGCGATGGGTCTGACGCCGGTTATGGCGACGGAGCTTGAGTTCTTCCTGTTCCAAGGCACGCATGACCAGATCGGTGCGGAAGGCTTCCGCGAGATGAAGACGATCTCGCGCTACAACGAAGACTACCACATCTTCCAGACGTCCAAGGAAGAGCACATCATGCGCCCGATCCGGAACCACCTGCGCGCGATGGGTGTGCCGGTGGAAGGGTCCAAGGGCGAGGCCGAGGCCGGTCAGGAAGAGCTGAACATCAAATACGCCGAGGCCTTGGCCTGCGCCGATCACCACACGATTGCCAAGCACGCGGTCAAGGAAATTGCCCATCAGAACGGTGCTGCGGCGACCTTCATGTCCAAGTGGCATCATGATCGCGTTGGCAGTGCTGCCCATGTGCATCAGTCGCTTTGGAAGGACGGAACGAACGCGTTTTATGACGCCGACCGCCCCTTGGCGAAGTCCGAACTGATGGATCACTACATGGCGGGTCTGATCGCCTATGCCAGCGATTACACCTACTTCATGGCGCCCTACATCAACAGCTACAAGCGCTTTGCCAAAGGCACCTTTGCGCCCACGCGCACTGTCTGGTCGGTCGATAACCGCACCGCCGCCTTCCGTCTGTGTGGCGATGGCACCAAAGGCGTGCGCGTTGAATGCCGTATCCCGGGCGCGGATATGAACCCCTATCTGGCGCAGGCGGCAATGTTGGCGGCGGGCCTGAAGGGGATCGAGGAAAAGTTGAGCCTGTCGGACGCGCTGAAAGGCGACGCCTATGAAGTCGCGGACGCCGGTGAAATCCCTTCGACCCTGCGGGATGCGCGCGAAGCGCTGATCGCTTCCGACATGCTGAAAGAGGCCTTTGGCGAAGACGTAATCACCCATTACGCCCGCGCTGCCGAGGTCGAGATCGAAGACTATGACCGCATCGTCACCGACTACGAAATCCGCCGGAATTTCGAACGGGCCTGAGTTTTACAAACACGTCGGTTCCATCGAACCGAAATCACTATGGAGAGGTCGCATGACCGTCACTTGTATCTCGCCGATCGACGGATCGGTTTATGCAGAACGTCCAACTCTGACGCTTGAGGCCGCGCGCGATGTGGTAAGTGCGTCCCGCGCGGCGCAACCGGCTTGGGCCGGGCGCCCGCTTCAGGAACGCATCGATCTGGTTATGGCAGGCGTGGCCGCTGTGGGTGCGATGAACGACGAAATCGTGCCGGAACTGGCCCATATGATGGGGCGTCCCGTGCGCTACGGCGGCGAATTCGGCGGTTTCAACGAACGCGCGTCTTACATGGCGGACATCGCAGCCGAGGCGCTGGCTGATATTCAGGTCGGCGAAGACGCCACTTTCAAACGCTATATCAAACGCATTCCCCACGGCGTCGTCTTTGTCGTGGCGCCTTGGAACTACCCCTACATGACCGCGATCAACACGGTCGCGCCTGCGCTGATCGCGGGGAACACCGTTGTGCTGAAGCATGCGGCGCAGACCCTGTTGGTGGGCGAACGCATGGCCAAGGCGTTCCACGATGCGGGCGTGCCTGAGGACGTGTTCCAGAACGTGTTCCTTGATCACGACACGACCTCGGCCCTGATTTCGGAAAAGGCCTTCGACTTTGTGAACTTCACAGGCTCCGTCGGCGGTGGTCAGGCGATGGAACGCGCAGCGGCGGGCACGTTTACCGGCGTGGGCACCGAACTGGGGGGCAAGGATCCGGGCTATGTCATGGAAGACGCCGATCTGGATGCGGCCGTTGATACGCTGATCGACGGCGCGATGTTCAACTCGGGTCAGTGCTGCTGCGGGATCGAACGGATTTACGTGCACGAAAGCCTTTTTGACGCCTTTGTTGAAAAGGCCGTTGCCGTGGTCAATGGCTACAAGCTTGGCAACCCGTTGGATGCGGAAACTACCATCGGCCCGATGGCCAACATCCGCTTTGCCAAAGAGGTGCGTGCGCAAATCGCCGAGGCGGTCGAGATGGGTGCAAAGACCCATATCGATACCTTCCCAGAGGATGACGGCGGCGCTTATCTGACGCCGCAAATCCTGACCAATGTCACCCACGACATGCGCGTGATGCGCGACGAAAGCTTTGGCCCCGTGGTCGGCATCATGTCCGTCAAAAGCGACGAAGAGGCGGTTGCCCTGATGAACGACAGCGAATTCGGTCTGACCGCCAGCCTTTGGACGGCGGATGTGGACCGTGCGCAGCGAGTGGGCGACCAGATCGAAACCGGCACGGTGTTCATGAACCGCGCCGATTACCTTGACCCCGGTCTGTGCTGGACGGGGTGCAAAAACACAGGACGTGGCGGGGGATTGTCGGTGATCGGCTATCAGAACCTGACCCGTCCGAAATCCTACCATCTTAAGAAGGTGACGAAATGAGCCTTGTTGGAAACTGGTCCTATCCGACCGCAGTGAAATTCGGGGCAGGGCGCATCGCCGAACTGCCCGGCGCGTGCGAAGCCGCTGGCATCAAGCGCCCGCTTCTGGTGACGGACAAGGGCCTTGCGCCGCTGCCGATCACAGCCGCGACGCTGGACATCATGGAGGCCGCAGGCCTTGGCCGTGGCATTTTCTCGGACGTCGATCCGAACCCGTCCGAGATCAATCTGGCCGCTGGTGTGGCCGCTTATAAAGAAGGCGGCCATGACGGTGTGATCGCTTTTGGTGGTGGCTCGGGTCTCGACCTTGGCAAAATGGTCGCCTTTATGGCTGGTCAAACGCGCCCTGTTTGGGACTTTGAGGATATCGGCGATTGGTGGACCCGTGCGGATGCCGACGCCATCGCGCCGATCGTGGCTGTGCCGACCACCGCTGGTACAGGGTCTGAGGTGGGGCGCGCCAGTGTCATCACCAATTCGGCCACGCATGAGAAAAAGATCATCTTCCACCCCAAGGTTTTGCCATCGGTGGTGATCTGTGACCCCGAACTGACCGTCGGCATGCCGCCCATGATCACGGCAGGCACGGGCCTTGATGCCTTTGCCCACTGTGTCGAGGCTTTTTCGTCACCCTTCTACCATCCCATGAGCCAAGGCATCGCGCTGGAAGGTATGCGGTTGGTCATCGACTACCTGCCCCGCGCCTATCAGGACGGCACGGATGTCGAGGCCCGCGCACAGATGATGTCGGCGGCGGCGATGGGGGCGACGGCGTTCCAGAAAGGTCTGGGGGCGATCCACGCGCTGTCCCACCCGATTGGCGCGGTGTTCAACACGCACCACGGCACCACCAACGCGGTCTGTATGCCTGCGGTTCTAGACCTGAACGAACCCATGATCCGCGACCGGTTTGATCGCGCGGCGGGATATCTGGGCATTGATGGCGGATATGACGGCTTCCGCGCCTTTGTTCAGACGTTCAACGACAGCTTTAACATCCCGCGCAAACTGTCCGAGATGGGCGTGACGGGGGATAAGATGGATGTGCTGGTGCCCATGGCGCTGTCCGATCCGTCCTGCGGTGGCAATCCGGTGGAACTGACCACCGAAAACGTCACAGCGCTGTTCGAAGCGGTGATCTAAAACACTCAGGGCGGGGAACAAACCCCGCCCTGTTTCGTTAAACAGCATGGCCGCTCAGGTGATGCTGTTGCTGTTTCATTATTGCTCTGCGGCCCTACGCGAATTTACGCATTAAGCCTGCGGGGATATTTTGATGAATGGCATTATCCGATTTGCGCCTTTGGCGGTTTTGTCCGGTGTGACCTATGCCGTGGGTCCGGGCGCGCAGGCGGACACCCACAAGGAAACGGTCGCGGCCTGTCTGGAAGCCGTTCGTTCCGATGACATGGAACGCGCCGAAACCCTTGCTGATCAGATCATCGAATGGCGCGCCTTGTTCGCAACCCAAGTCATCGCTGACGCGAAATCCTGTCTTGAAGCCGCCAAAGGGGGCGAGTGGACATATTTCACCACCAAAAGCCGTTTCCTGACTGGCATGGAGGCGGATATGGAGCAGGACTATATCGACAAGGCGATGAACAAAAAGGCCTCGAACCAAATCGATTATCAGAACGAACGGGCGCGGCTGGAATGCGAAATCTCGGCTGCGCAAGAGTCGGTCAAAAGCCTTGAGGCAGAGTATGACAACTTCAAACTGGCCCGCACGCAAGAGGCCGAGCATATGACCATGAAGGTCTGTTACGACCTCTATGCGTCGGACCCTGCCGCCGCTTTGTTAGAGCCGGTTTGCAATGAGGCCTTCCTTGAAACCGGCCTACCGGATTCCGACTACGAATTCGATTTCACCAACATCATGAGCGCCAAGGTCCGCTTGGCCAAATCCAAGGTCGAACTGGGCGAATTGCTGCGCGGGGTTACGGGCAGCGATATCTCGATGCCCTTCGGCAGCGATTGCGCCAAGTTCTCGGTCGAGGAATAGCGCGCTTTAGTCCAGATCGACCAATGCACCACGTTTGCCCACGACCTGCGCGGCTAGGGCACAGCCCGCGCGCACCGCATCGGCGTTGGACTGACCCGACATCAAACCGCTTAGGAAGCCCGCGTTAAAGGAATCGCCCGCCGCCGTAGTGTCGACCACTTGGGTCACTTTGAGGGGCGTAACGGTTTCCTGTGGCTGGCCTGCGGCGTCGATAAGAACGGCATCTGCGCCGTCCTTCACGATCGACAGGGTAACGCCCGCGTCGGCATAACGTTTGGCTGTCGCGGCCTTGTCGGCATCGTTGAAATAGGTGGCTTCATCCTCGAACGAGGGCAGGGCGATGTCCGCCACTGCCGCGCCGCGCATGATCCAATCACACATCTCTTGATCCGAAGCCCAGAGGCGCGGGCGCAGGTTCGGGTCGAACACGATGCGCACGCCTTTCGCACGGGCTTTTGCCAGAACAGACAGCAACGTTTCGCGCCCCTCAACCGGCAAAATCGCCAAGGTGATGCCCGAGAAAAACGCCACATCGCCTGCTTTCAGGTTCGGCAGTTCGCTCAGCCCGTCTGCCATCTGCCGCGCGGCAGAGGCGCTGCGCCAGTAGGAAAAACTACGCTCTCCGTCCTTCAGGGAAATCATATACAGGCCGACCGACGCGCCGGGGATTACCCGTAGTTCGGGCGTCACGCCCGCGTCTTGCATAAAGGCGGTCATCTGGGCCGAGGCCGCGTCATCGCCCACGGCGCTGAAATAGGACACGGTCAGGTCATCGCCCGCCAGTTTGCGCAGGTACCACGCGGTGTTGAACGTATCGCCGGCAAAGCCCATCGCGTAATGGCCGTCGCCTGTCGGGGCCATTTCGACCATACATTCGCCAATGGCGAGAACTGTCTGCGTCATGTGTCGCTATCTTCGAAATATTGGGGATGTTCTTCGCGGATCTGGGGCAGGATGTATTTGATCCGGCCCAGATGTTCCTCGAGGTGTTTTTGAACCGCATCCGCGTCGCGGGCGAACAGCGCGTCGGTGATCGACAGGTGCTGGTCAAAGGCGGTTTGCTGGCCGAACGACAGGGACAGAAACCGCACGCGGTCCATATGGGCCTTTTGTTCCTGGATCAGCGCCCAGGCATAGCCGTGACCGGACATTTCACAGATGCGCTGGTGCATGCGGTCATCCAGTTCGTGGAACTTGGATCGTTCATCTGCGGCGATGGCGGTTTTCTGTTGTGCGAGCAGACTGCGGATTTCGTCGAAGTCATCCTCGGTCATGGTGTTGACCGCATCAAGGAAGCAGGCGGTTTCCAGCGCGGTCCGGATAAAGCTGGCCTGAAGCACTGCCTGTGAGGAAATCTTGGTGATCAGTGTCGCGCGTTGCGGGCGGATCAGCAGGAAGCCCACTTGCGACAGGCGAAAGAACGCGTCGCGCACGGGCTGGCGCGAAACGCCAAGCGCCTTGGCAATCTCGATTTCGGAAACCTTGGTTCCGGGGGCCAGCTTGAACGTGATGAGCGCGTGGTAGAGCGATTCAAAAACCTGATCTGTCGTGGTGACAGTCTGGATCGCCGACAGGGGCGCAATGGAAAGGTCATTCATAGGCAAGGCGTCGTCCCGTTTTTCCAAGCTTTGGACAGTATAGACGAAATCTTTTTTGACACAACTAATCAACTAGCATATTAGTTTGGAAAAATGACGAGTCGCAAAGTGGGGGGACATTATGGCTTTGGTTGATCCGGATCGCCTATTTCCGGTCGAAACAGGCCTGCGTGGTTTGACGCGCGCGCTGTATGAAAGCGTGGCAGACCTGCCGATTATTTCGCCCCACGGTCACTGCGATCCGCAGTGGTTTGCGGAAAACAAACGTTTCCCGAACCCCGCCGAGTTGTTCGTAATCCCCGATCACTACGTCTTCCGCATGCTGGTGTCGCAGGGTGTGCCCCTGACCGATCTGGGTGTGCCCCGCGTTGACGGCGGCCCGACCGAAACCGATCCGCGCCTGATCTGGAAACGCTTTGCCGAGCATTACTACCTGCTGCGCGGCACGCCTTCGGCGATGTGGTTGAACCATTCGTTTGAACATGTGTTCGGTCTGGATGTACCGCTTTCTGCCGAAACGGCGGATATGTATTACGATCATATCGACGCGAAGCTCGCGCAGGATGATTTCCGCCCGCGCGCGTTGTTTGACCGCTTCAAGATCGAGGCGCTGGCCACGACCGAAGGCGCGCTGGACGATCTGAAATGGCACCGCCAAATCCGCGAAAGCGGTTGGCAGGGCAGGGTGATCACCACCTACCGCCCCGATGCTGTGGTTGATCCGGAATTCGAAGGGTTCGCGGACAATGTCGCCGAACTGGGTGCGATCACTGGTGAAGATACCGCAACGTGGGATGGCTATCTGAATGCCCATCGCGCACGCCGCGCCTATTTCAAGGAATTCGGCGCAACCGCATCGGATCACGGGCATGCTACCGCGCGGACCGAAGACCTGTCTGCGGCGGATGCCAATGCGCTGTTCCAGAAGGCGTTGAAAGGCACCTGCACTGCGGACGAGGCGGACGCCTTCCGTGGTCACATGCTGACAGAAATGGCGCGGATGAGCCTTGAAGACGGGCTGACCCTGCAAATCCATCCGGGCGCACGACGGAACCATTCGGCACCGGTCTTTGCCGCCCATGGCCGCGACAAGGGCTTCGATATTCCGGGCCGCACCGATTACGTCGGCGCGCTGCGCCCGCTGCTGGATGCGGTGGGGATGGAACGTGACCTGACGGTCATCCTGTTTACGCTGGATGAAACCACCTATGGCCGCGAACTGGCGCCGATGGCAGGGGCCTATCCGGCCCTGCGTCTGGGCCCGCCGTGGTGGTTCTTTGACAGCTACGAAGGCATCCGGAAATTCCGCGAAGCCACGACCGAAACCTGCGGTTTCTACAATACAGCCGGGTTCAACGACGACACCCGTGCTTTCTGTTCGATCCCCGCGCGCCACGACGTCGCGCGGCGGTCGGACTGTGCCTACCTCGCGACTCTGGTCGCGACTGGACGCCTGAGAGAGGACGAGGCGTTCGAGGTGGCACAGGACCTGACCTATCGCCTCGCCAAAGAGGCATACCGGCTGTGACAGGCCAAAAATCCAAGGGAGGATTATCAATGAAACGTCACCTGATGGCAGCGCTGCTTGCCACATCCGCGATGGCCACAGCGGCCAGCGCCTGCGAAGTCACCCTGCGGTCGTCCGACACGCACCCCGAAGGCTACCCCACCGTGGTTGCCGTTCAGGAAATGGGCAAGATGCTGGAAGAGCGCACCAATGGCCGTCTGTGCATCGAAGTGTTCCACTCGGCGCAGCTGGGTCAGGAAAAAGACACCATCGAACAGACGCAGTTCGGCGTGATCGACATGAACCGCGTCTCGATGGGCCCGTTCAACAACATCATCGAAGAAACACAGGTCGTATCGCTTCCTTACGTCTTCCGTTCGGTCGAGCACATGCACAATGTCATGGACGGCCCGATTGGCGACGAAATTCTTGCGGCGTTTGAGCAGCATGATCTGGTCGGTCTGGCGTACTTCGACGGCGGTTCGCGCAGCTTCTACAACTCGCAGAAACCCATCACATCGATGGAAGATCTGGCGGGCATGAAGTTTCGCGTGATGCAGTCGGATATCTTTGTCGACATGGTTGGTGCTCTTGGCGCGAACGCGACACCGATGCCTTACGGCGAGGTATACTCCTCGATCCAGACCGGCGTTATCGATGGCGCGGAAAACAACTGGCCGTCCTATGAATCCTCGGGTCACTTCGAAGTTGCTGGCTACTACACACTGGACCAGCACCTGATCGTTCCCGAAGTTCTGGTCATGTCCAAAGCCAGCTTTGACAAGCTGAGCGCCGACGATCAGGCGATTGTCCGTCAGGCGGCAAAAGACGCCGTTCCGGTCATGCGCGCCCTGTGGGCCGAGCGTGAAAAAGTGTCCGAGCAAAAGGTCCGTGACGCGGGTGTCGAGGTGATCACCGACATCGACAAAACCCCGTTCATCGAAGCGATGAAGCCGGTCTATGAAAAGCACGTCACATCCGACAAGCTGAAAGACCTCGTCACACGTATTCAGGCGACAGAGTAATCTGACCCTGATCGGTGCGCGCGGTGTCCTCTTACCGCGCGCGCCCCTCCTAACAGAAAGACGCGCCGTGGAAACGATTGCGATCATCACAGGGAAACTTGCCCGTATCGGGCTGTGGATCGCGGGGGCGGGGCTTGTTGCCATGACCGTCATGATCGCGGCGCAGGTCTGGTGGCGGTATGTTCTGAACGACAGCATCATCTGGACCGAACCCGCATCCGTCATGGTGATGGGCTGGTTCATTCTGCTGGGGGCCGCCGTGGGAATCCGCGAAGGCTATCACCTGTCGTTCGAGGTGTTTTTGCACTTTGCACCGGACCGGCTGAAGCTGATCCTGTATTCGATCTCGGACATTGTGGTGACGGCCTTCGGCTTTGGCATGGTGTGGTACGGCACGCTGCTGGCCATGAAAACCGCCGGCAACAAGATCCCGTCGCTGGGTATTTCCGGCGCTTATGATTTCCTTCCCATCGTGGTGGGCGGCGTCCTTGTGGTGCTGTTTTCACTGGAACGGCTGGCGCGCCGCGCCGCCGGATTGCCGACCGCCCGCTTTGGCGAAGAACTGGACGACTGACCTATGGAACTCTGGATTCTTTTCGGAACCTTCACCTTTCTTTTGCTGATCGGTACGCCGGTCGCCTTCTGTCTGGGTGTGTCCAGCTTTGCGACAGTTCTGTACATGGGCCTGCCGCCGGTGGTGGTGTTTCAGCGCCTGAATTCGGGCGTGTCCGTCTTTGCGCTTATGGCGATCCCCTTCTTTATCTACGCGGGCGAACTGATGGTCAGGGGCGATATCGCCCGACGGCTGGTCGCCTTGGCGGGGGGGCTTGTGGGCCACTTACGCGGTGGTCTGGGCCAAGTGAACATCACGGCGTCTGTGCTGTTTGGTGGCATCTCGGGCTCTGCCGCGGCGGATGCGTCGGCCATCGGGGGCCTGATGATCCCGCAGATGGAGAAGAAGGGCTATGACACCGACTATGCGGTGAACGTAACGGTCGTGTCGTCGATCATCGCGCTGATGCTGCCGCCGTCGCACAACCTGATCATCTACTCGATTTCGGCAGGTGGGCGTCTGTCCATCGCCGATCTGTTCACCGCTGGCATCGTTCCCGGCCTTTTGTTGGCAGTCGCGCTGATGGTCGCGGCGTGGCTTGTGGCGCGGAAGCGCGGCTATCCGACCGAGCCATTCCCCGGAATGCGGATGATGGGTGTTCTGCTGGCCTCGGCTGTGCCGGGTCTGATCCTTGTGGCAATCATCTTCGGTGGCGTGCGTTCGGGCATTTTCACCGCATCTGAAAGCTCCTGTATTGCCGTGGTCTATGCCTTCCTTGTGACGGTATTCGCCTATCGCAGCCTGAACTGGACCGAGTTCTGCGAAGCGACCTTTGCCGCCGTGCGCACAACGGCGATGGTTCTTCTGGTCATCGGCATGGCGGCGGCCTTCGGCTGGCTTCTGGCCTTCCTTAAGGTGCCTTCCGAAATGGTGACCTTCCTGAAGGGCGTGTCGGACAACCCGATCGTGATCCTGCTGCTGATCAACATCAGCCTGCTGGTTCTGGGCACCTTCATGGACATGAGCCCGCTGATCGTGATCACCACGCCGATCTTCCTGCCGGTCGCCACCGCCTTTGGCGTCGATCCGGTGCAGTTCGGCATCATCCTGATCCTGAACCTTGGCATCGGCCTGTGCACACCGCCCGTGGGTGCCGTGCTGTTCGTTGGCTGTGCCGTGGGCAAGATCGGGATCGGGCAGGCCATGCGCACGATCTGGCCTTTCTACTTTGCGGCCTTTGGCGTGCTGCTGCTGGTCACCTATGTGCCTGCGCTGTCGCTCTGGCTGCCCTCTCTATTCCGCTGATTGGAGTTTTCGATGATCCGCACGTTTCCGGTTGTTCACCCTGATCAGGGCGTGACCCGTCAGGTGTTGTCCGACAGTCCTGAACTGATGGTTGTGTCCTTCGCATTCGAAGAGGGTGCAAAGGGCGCGCTGCACAGCCATCCGCATGTCCAGTCGACCTATGTGAAGACCGGCAAGTTCCGCTTTTCCGTGGCTGGCAACAGCTTTGACGTCAAACCCGGCGACAGCTTTGTCATCCCGTCGGGTGCTGAACACGGCTGCACCTGCCTTGAGCCGGGCGAGCTGATCGACACCTTTACCCCCCGCCGCGACGATTTTCTTTGAATAGGAGCCATTTCCATGACCACCGCTGAAACCCGCTACGCCATTGATCCCGCAACCTCCAAGACACTGGATACCCAAGGTCTGCGCGATCATTTCCACGTGGGCGGCCTGTTCGCCGAGGGCGCGATCAAGCTGGTGTATTCCCATTACGATCGTCTGATCCTTGGCTCGGCCGTGCCTGCGGGCAAGGACCTAACGCTGGATCACGTGCCTGAAACGGGCACCGCCACCATTCTGGAACGCCGCGAAATGGGCATTCTGAATATCGGCGACACCGGCACGGTGTATGTTGGTGGCGAAACCTATGAAATTGCCAACGGCGAAGTTCTGTACATCGGCATGGGCGCAGGTGCGATCACCTTTAGCGGGGCAGGCCGTTACTACATCCTGTCCGCCCCAGCGCACCGCACATGCCCGACCAAGCTGATCACACTGGCCGAAGCCAAGCGGGTTGAACTGGGTTCGATCGCGACAGCCAACGAGCGGGTCATTATCCAGCTGCTGCACCCCGATGTCTGCGAAAGCTGTCAGCTGTTGATGGGCTACACCCAGTTCAAAGAAGGCTCTGTCTGGAACACGATGCCCGCCCACCTGCATGACCGCCGGATGGAGGCCTATCTGTATTTTGACATGACGACAGACCAGCGCGTGTTCCACTTCATGGGCCAGCCGAGCGAGACGCGTCATATCGTCGTCGCGAACGAAGAAGCCGTGATTTCCCCGCCGTGGTCCATCCACTCGGGCGCGGGCACAGGCTCTTACACGTTCTGCTGGGCGATGGCCGGTGACAACGTCGACTTTACCGACATGGACATGGTCGCGATGGAGGACCTGCGATGACCAACCCCTTCAGCATCGAAGGCAAGCGCGCGCTGGTGACGGGGGCGAACACAGGGATCGGTCAGGCGATTGCCATTGGTCTGGCCGCCGCCGGTGCCCATGTGATCGCCGCTGGCCGGTCGTCCTGTGATGACACGGTCGCGCAGATCACCGCCGCAGGTGGCAGTGCCGAAGCGCTGACGCTCGACCTGTCCGATCCGGTCAAAGGCGCGGGCGAGCTGGCCAAGGCCGGTGATCTGGACATTCTGGTGAACAACGCCGGCATCATCCGGCGCGAGGACTCGGTCGATTATTCCGAGGCCGACTGGGACGACGTGATGGATGTGAACCTGAAGGCCGTGTTCCTGCTGTGTCAGGCTTTTGCCAAGGCGGCGATTGCACGTGGGGCCGAGGGACGGATTGTGAATATCGCCTCGCTCCTGAGCTTTCAGGGCGGCATCCGCGTGCCTGCCTATACCGCGTCGAAACATGGTGTGGCTGGTCTGACCAAGATTTTCGCCAATGAATGGGCCGCGAAGGGCATCAACGTGAATGCCGTGGCACCTGGCTATATCGCGACCAACAACACCGAAGCGCTGCGTAACGACGCGGCGCGCAATCAGGCGATTTTGGATCGTATTCCGGCGGGTCGCTGGGGCGATGCAGAGGATATCGCCGGTGCTGTGACCTTCCTGTGCACGCCTGCTGCGAAATACGTGACAGGTGCGGTTCTGAATGTGGATGGAGGCTGGCTTGCCCGCTAACCCGAGACTGAACCGCCAAGGCGACGCGCCGAAAACCGGCATCGTCCACCTTGGCCCCGGCGCGTTCTTTCGCGCATTCAATGCGATCTATACGCAAGAGGCCATGGAGGCCGCGGGCGGCGATTGGGGCATTACGGCTGTAAGCCTACGCAGCCCCACGGCGCGTGACCAGCTTGAACCGCAGGGGGGTGTTTATACATCCGTGTCCTTGGGGGCCGAGGGCGTTACGCATACCTTGATCGGTTCGATCAACAAGGTGCTTGTCGCACCGGAAAACCCTTCTGCGGTTTTGGATGTGATGGCTGATCCGGCGGTGAAGATCGTGTCGTTGACCATCACCGAAAAGGGGTACTGCCATGAGCCGTCTACGGGGCGGCTGCGGTTGGATCATGCCGACATCGTGCATGATCTGGCGCATCTGGATGCGCCGCAATCGGCGCTCGGGTTTATCGTGGGTGCCTTGGCGCGGCGTCGCGCAGCAGGTGTTGCACCCTTCACGGTGTTAAGCTGCGATAACCTGCCGTCGAACGGCCATCTGGCGCGCGGCATGGTGTTGGAGTTTGCGGGGCAAGTGGACGCCGGTCTCCGCGACTGGATCGCGTCCGAGGGGCGGTTTCCGGCCACCATGGTGGACCGGATCACGCCCGCGACGACCGAGGCCGATATCGCCGCGCTGGAAGAGGCGCAGGGCTATTATGATCCGGCCTGTGTTCAGCATGAACCCTTCCGCCAATGGGTCATCGAGGATGACTTCGTCGGCGGCGCGCGGCCTGATTGGCATTTGGGCGGCGCGCAGTTCGTGCGGGACGTGGACGCCCATGAAACCATGAAGCTGCGCTGTCTGAACGGCACCCATTCGACGCTGGCCTATCTGGGCTACTTGGCGGGGTATGAGACGATTTCCGACACGGTGTCCGATGCGGCATTCGCTGTGCTGTGTGAGTATTTATGGACAGATGAAATCATACCCACAGTGCCCCAGCCCGAAGGCGAGGATTTGGCGGCATATGCGGCGGCTTTGTTAGAGCGGTATCGCAATCCGGCCATTCGTCACCGGACGTGGCAGATTGCTATGGACGGATCGCAGAAGCTGCCCCAGCGGATTTTGGGAACGGTAAGTGATGCTTTGGCGGCGGGTCGGACCGTGCCTGGACTTGCGCTCGCTGTGGCGGGGTGGATGCGTTACGTGGGTGGCGTGGATGAGGCCGGGGCAATGATTGATGTGCGTGATCCTTTGGCGGCGCGCTTGCGCGAGTTGTCGGAAGGTGCGGCAACGCCCGCTGCGAAGGTGGCCGCCCTGTTGGCGGTTGAGGATGTGTTCGCGCCCGAGTTGGCGGCGCATGACGGTTTTCGGGATGCGGTGACGGGGGCCTATGCGGGGCTGGTTGCCAAAGGCGCGCGCGCCATGGTGCAGGAGTTGGTGGCATGATCGAGACGTGGCGCTGGTTTGGTCCGTTGGACGCGATTGATTTGTCCGAGATTGCGCAGACTGGGGCGCGGGGTATTGTGACCGCCTTGCACGACATTCCCTATGGTGAGGTCTGGCCGGTTGAGGCGATTGCCGAACGCAAGGCGATAATTGAAGCCTCTTGTGCGCATTGGGCGGTGGTGGAGAGCCTGCCGGTGCATGAGGATATCAAGCTGGGGCAAGGCGATCTGGATGGGCTGTTCGAGAACTACCGCCAGTCGCTTGCGAACCTTGCGTCGCAGGGCGTGACGACCGTTTGCTATAACTTTATGCCGCTTCTTGACTGGACGCGGACGCGGTTGGATGCTGCTTTGCCGGATGGCGGTACGTCGCTGCGGTTTTCGCAGGTCGAGATGGCCGGGTTCGAGGTTCATATGCTGGGCCGCGAAGGCGCGGAGAACGAGTATACTCAGGATATACTGGATCAGGCCGCCAAGTGGGCCGACGGTGCGGATGAGGCAGAGCGGCAGCGGTTGTTGACGGCGATCATGTCCGGTTTGCCGGGGGCCTATGCGCGGTATGATGTTGAGGGCCTGCGAGCGGCGCTTGCGCCTTGGCAGGGGTTTACCACGGAAGATTTGCAGGCGAACCTGAAGCGGTTTCTGGAAGAGGTTATCCCGACGGCGTCCGAGTTGAGGATGCGGATGTGTATCCATCCCGATGATCCGCCGCGTCCGTTGTTGGGATTGCCGCGCATCGTTTCATCGCGCGATCATATCGCGGCGATCATGGGCATGGTGGATGATGTGGCCAACGGGCTGACGCTGTGTGCTGGTTCGCTGGGGGCTAATCCGGCCAATGATGTGCCTGCCATCGCGGCAGAGTTTGCTGACCGGATTCACTTTGCCCATCTCAGGAATGTCCGGAAGGAACCGGATGGGTCGTTCGAGGAAGCAGCGCATCTGGATGGGGACACGGATATGCCGGCCCTGGTTGCGGTTTTGCTGGCGGAAGAGAAGCGTCGCCGGAAAGACGGGCGTAGGGATGCGGATATTCCGTTCCGCCCGGACCATGGTCATGCCTTGTTGACGGATGAAGGGCGCAATACCCATCCGGGCTATCCGTTGGTCGGGCGTTTGCGCGGTTTGGCGGAATTGCGCGGTGTGATCGCCGGTTTGACCTATGCGGATGCCACACATGGCTGAGCCGATTGTTCTGGACCCGAAAGATGACGTGGCCATTCTGACGGCCAAGGCCGGTGCGGGGGATGATCCTTTGGGACTGGGTGCGCCTTTGGACACGCCTGTTGCGCAGGGGCATAAGGTTGCGCGGCATGGTTTGGTCAAAGGCTCCGCGATTCGGAAGTTCGGGCAGATCATCGGCTATGCCACGGCAGACATTTCCGCGGGTGAGCATGTACACAGCCACAACTGTGCCATCGGGGATCACGATCGGGGCTATGAGATCGGTGCGGATCTGGAGGCTGCCAAGGCGGCTGTTGCCCCGCAAAAGCCGATGACCTTTCAGGGTTACCGCCGTGAAGACGGGCGCGTGGGAACGCGGAACTATATCGCGCTTTGTGCCACTGTGAATTGTTCAGCCACCGTCATTCGGAAAGCGGCGGATGAGGTTGTGCGTCGTGGTCTGCTTGCACCTTATCCCAACGTGGATGGCATCTTTGCTTTGGCCCATGGAACGGGTTGTGGCATGGCGTCGGAGGGTGCGGGTTGGGATAACCTTCAGCGTGTCCTTTGGGGGCATGCGACGCACCCCAATGTGGGCGCGGCGGTGTTTGTGGGCCTCGGCTGTGAGGTGATGCAGATTGCGCGGATGAAAACGCTGTTCGGGGCCGAGGGGAGCGAACGGTTTCATGGACTGACCATTCAGGACACAGGCGGCACGCGCGCCACGATTGAAGCGATTGTTGCCAAGGTGGCAGAACTGCTGCCCGAGGTGGCCAAGGCCGAACGTACGACCTGTCCTGCCTCTGATCTGGTGATCGGGCTTCAGTGTGGTGGCTCTGACGGCTATTCCGGCATCACTGCGAACCCCGCTTTGGGGGCCGCATCTGATTTGCTGGTGGCGCAGGGCGGCACGACCGTTCTGTCCGAAACGCCCGAGATCTATGGCGCCGAACAACTGTTGCTGAGGCGTGCTGTGAATGGGCGCGTTGCCGACAAGCTGATCGAACGTATACGCTGGTGGGAAGAGTATACGCAGATGAACGGCGGTTCGATGGACAACAACCCGAGCCCCGGCAACAAGGCGGGCGGGTTGACCACGATCCTTGAAAAATCCTTGGGCGCTGTGGCCAAGGCGGGGTCTGCGCCGCTGTCGGATGTGCTGCACTATGGCGAGAAGATCGACAACAAGGGCCTGATCTTTATGGACACGCCCGGATATGATCCTGTGTCTGTGACGGGTCAGATCGCCGGTGGGGCGCAGTTGATTGTGTTTACCACGGGGCGCGGATCGGCGTTCGGATCGAAACCTGCGCCGACGATCAAGGTGGCCACCAATGACCGGCTGTATCAGTCGATGTCCGAGGACATGGATATCAACTGCGGCGATATCCTGAGCCAAGGCGTATCGATCCCTGACAAGGGCCGCGAGATGTTGGAACACTTCCTTGCTGTCGCCTCGGGCCAGCCCAGCAAAAGCGAAGAACTGGGGCTAGGCGACAACGAAACCGTGCCATGGCAAGTCGGGGCTGTGATGTAAGATCGAAACGCGAAGGGAAACCTTCGCGTTTTTTGTTTTAGGGGGTGCTCGGATTCCCGCCTTGACAAACCCTACTAATTCTATCAGGAATAACTCAGCCACCCCGCACAGGGTCAGCCAGATCAGATCGCTGTGCCAGGGGGTTGCCCTTGGCGTTCCTGCAATTTGCCGAAATGGCCAACCCTGACTGAGGGCACACACAATGATGAACCGTGAAGTTAGCGTCGAAGGCGCGCAAATCGTCCCCACGCATGAAGCCGAGCTTCTGACCTCGGGCGGCACACTGGCCCATATCCGTTTGAACGACCAAGTCTACACGCTGCGGATCACCCGCGCGGGCAAACTGATTTTGACGAAATAATCCTGAAGAACCGGCGATGGCACGCGCTGCCAATAGGTCTGTCCTGCAAACATATAGTGACCTGTTGGATTGGTTCGATAAGCGGAAGCAGGGGGGCGAAACGGGAAGTTTTTCGCCCCCCTGTTTTCGTTCAAAATCACCGATTGCTTGAAAATTGGACGTTTGCCCAAGGATTGAGCGGATAAGCTGGATGTGAGTAGGCAAAAGATACTGACAGTTTGATTGTCATTCGCCTGTAGCGTGTGGGTGATTATTGTCGATCCATGAACACCACAGGCACATTTATTCACAGCGAACAGGTTTCGCAGATAGCGGCAATTTCGGCCGCTCTTGAATCTGATATTGTCAGCGGTGCACTTCCCGCTGGCACTGTTTTGGACGAAGTTTGGTTGTCCGAAAAGTATCGAGTTGAACGGGCGGATATCCAGTCGGTGATGCACACGCTCGTGGCGCGCAATCTGGCAGAGCGGAGTTATTCCAAAGGTCTGGTGGTTGCCGAGATCACCCGAGAACGGATTGCGCAGATGTTCGAGGCGCTGAGCGAGATTGATCTGCTTTGTGTCAGGCTTGCGGCCGAGCGGATGACGCTTGGCGAAGTATGGGCATTGGAAGAGTTGCACCGCCAGATGGGGGCGATGGTCGAGGCCGAGGATTACGATGCCTATGACCGTGCGAACGCGCGCTTTCACGATATGATCTGCCGCAGCACCAAAAACCCAGACCTGGTTGTGATGCGCACCGGTGTGCGGGGGCGTTTGATCGGGCTGGTGGCCCGTCAGGTGGACACGCCCGCGCGGCTGAATACCTCGCACGATCAGCACGGGGCAATCGTGCGGGCGCTGCGCAATCGCGATGCTGTTCAGGCAGAAGAGGCGCTGAAAACGCATATCGCGTTCTCAGCCGAACATATCCTGTCCAACGTGGACGTTTAGCGCTTTTTCATCGCTTCCAGCAGGGCAGCACCAAGTGCGCCCTGTGAATTGTCCTGTTTGGGTTTTGGCGCGGATTTGCCGTTGTGCCGCTGGGGGCGACCCGTGCCATGGGACGGACCGGCGCTGCGTTCGGTGCGGGCCTCTTTCGCGGAGGTGCCGCCGTCTTTGCGCATGGACAGGCCGATGCGTTTGCGGGGGACGTCGACCTCGGTCACGCGGACTTTGACGACATCGCCGGTTTTGACCACCTCATGCGGGTCTTTCACGAACCGGTCGGCCAGTTGGCTGACGTGGACCAGACCATCCTGATGGACGCCGATATCAACGAAGGCCCCGAAGGCGGCGACGTTGGTGACGGTGCCTTCCAGAACCATACCTTCGCGCAGATCGTTGATGGTTTCGACGCCGTCGGTGAATTGCGCGGTCTTGAAGCTCGGGCGAGGGTCGCGTCCGGGCTTTTCCAATTCGCCAAAGATGTCGCGAACGGTGGGCAGACCGAAGGTGTCATCGGCGAAATCAGCAGGGTTCAGGCGTTTCAGAAGGGCAGGGTCCTTCATCACATCGCGTAGATCACGGCCACAGGCGGCAACGATCTTGCGCGCGACGCCATAGGCTTCGGGGTGGACCGAGGACGCATCCAGAGGTTCCTCGCCGTCGCGGATACGCAAGAAGCCCGCACATTGTTCAAACGCCTTGGGCCCAAGGCGCGCGACCTTGAGCAGGGATTTGCGATCTTTGAAGGGTCCGTTGGAGTCGCGATGGGCGACGACAGCCTCGGCCAACACAGGGCCAAGGCCCGACACATGCGCCAGAAGCGGGGCCGAGGCCGTGTTCAGATCAACGCCAACCGCGTTCACGGCGTCTTCGACCACGGCATCCAGCGCTTTGGTCAGGCGGGATTGGTCCACGTCGTGCTGATACTGGCCCACGCCGATGGCTTTGGGCTCGATCTTGACCAGTTCGGCCAGCGGATCCTGTAGGCGGCGGGCGATGGACACGGCGCCACGCAGCGACACGTCGAGATCGGGGAATTCCTTGGCGGCAAGCTCCGAGGCCGAATAGACCGATGCACCCGCCTCGGACACGACGACCTTGGTGGGGGCGGGGATGCCCTTGGGCAGCAGTTTGATGGCGTCCGCGACCAGACGTTCGGTTTCGCGGCTGGCTGTGCCGTTGCCGATGGCAATCAGGGCGACGTTGTGCTGGGCGATGTGGCGGTGGATGGCTGCAATCGCGCCGTTCACATCGTTCTTGGGCTGGAAGGGATAGAGCGTGTCTGTCGCCAGCACCTTGCCCGTCGCATCCACCACCGCGGCCTTCACACCTGTCCGGATACCGGGGTCGAGGCCCAGCACGGATTTTGCACCAGCGGGGGCGGCCAGTAGCAGATCCTTCAGGTTGCGGGCAAAGACCTGAATGGCCTCTTCATGGGCGCGGGCGCGCATTTCGCCCATCAGATCGACCATCATGGTCAGTGACAGTTTGATGCGCCACGTCCAGCCCGCCATGGTGCGCAGCCAGTCGTCGCCTTTGCCACCCTGACCGACGTTCAGTGCCTGCGCCACAATACCCGCCGCGCGGGGTGCGCCGGTTTCGGGATCGGGCGCGATATCGAGCGTTACGATACCCTCATTGGCAGCACGAAGCATTGCCAATGCACGGTGAGAGGGAACGTCAGCCCATTTTTCCCGCTTGTCAAAATAGTCCTGGAATTTCGCACCCTCAGCCTCTTTCCCTGCGACGACAGAGGATGTCAGCCATGCCTCTGCCCGCATGAAATCGCGCAGGCGGCCCAGCAGGGTGGCGTCCTCGGACAGGCGTTCGGCGATGATGTCGCGCGCGCCGTTCAGGGCCGTTTTTACGTCGGGCACGTTTTCGGTGATAAAGGTTGCGGCCAAGGCCTCGGGGTCGACGCTGCGATCATTCAGGATGCCGTCGGCCAGTGGTTCCAGCCCGTTTTCCTTGGCGATGGTCGCCTTGGTGCGCCGTTTGGGGCGATAGGGCAGGTAGATGTCTTCCAACTCGGACTTGGTTGTCGCGTTCACGATCGACCGCGCCAGTTCGTCGGTCAGCTTGTCCTGGGATTTGACGGATTCAAGGATGGTCGCGCGGCGGGCTTCCAGTTCACGCAGGTAAGACAGCCGATCAGCCAGCGTGCGCAGTTGGGAATCGTCCAAGCCACCTGTGGCCTCTTTCCGGTAGCGGGCGATGAAAGGAACGGTCGATCCTTCGTCCAGCAGTTTGACGGCGGCATCCACCTGACGGGGTTGTGCCGAAATGTCAGTGGCGATCAGCTGGGCGATACGTGCGTTGGTGTCCAAGGAGGCCTCCGAAAGTGTTGGAGGTTCGTTCTAGCCTTAGGACAAATCGGGGAAAAGAGCCCGCGCACCTATCGGCGGAAAAAGTCAGCCGTCCTTTTTCCGGACGTAGAGCTCCATCCGGTGGTGGACGATTTCATAGCCGATTTCGGCGGCCAGTTCGGTTTGCAACTGTTCGATGCGGTCCGAGCAGAATTCGATCACTTCGCCGGTGTCCACGTCGATCATGTGATCGTGGTGGTCATCTTCGGCTTTCTCAAAGCGGGAAGGGGTGCCGTCGAACTGATGGCGCTGGATGACGCCCTGATCCTCAAGCGCGGTCAGAGTGCGGTAGACGGTGGACAGCGACAGACTTGGCATATCCTTGGACGCGCGGCGGTGCAGTTCCACGGCGTCTGGATGGTCATCTGCGCCCGCGATCACGGTCAGCAAAGCCGCCCGCTGGCGGGTGATGCGCACACCTGCGTCGCGCAGGGCTTGGGTCAGGTCATCTGCTTTGGTCATGCCCTATTCTTTGGCACGGGGCGGAAAAATCATCAAGCCTTCTTGCAAATCGTTCGCAACAAGCTTGACAAGTTGCAAATCAGTTGCAAATGCATAAAGGGACAAGATGGGAGCATTTCATGTTCACAAGACGTGGCTTTATTGCTGGCACCACCGGTTTCGCGGCTTTCGCCGGAACGGGGGCAGGGGCCTTTGCATCCGGCCGTATCAAGGTGGCGACCACCTTCACCATTATCGCAGACATGGCGCAGAACGTGGCGGGTGATCTGGCCGATGTGGTGTCGATCACCAAGCCGGGTTCGGAAATCCACGGCTACCAGCCGACCCCGCGCGATATTCTGGCGGCACAAGATGCCGATTTGATCCTGTGGAACGGGATGAACCTTGAACTGTGGTTCGAACAGTTTTTCCGCAATCTGCGGAATGTGCCTGCGGCTGTTCTGTCTGACGGCGTTGATCCGATGCCGATCAGCAGCGGGTCCTATGAAGGCAAGCCGAACCCGCATGCATGGATGGCGCTGGATTCCGCGCTGATTTATGTGGACAACATCCGCGATGCGCTGTCTGAGGTCGACCCAGCGAATGCCGAGGCCTATGCCGCCAACGCCGAGGTCTACAAAACCCAGATTGCCGACACGATTGGCCCGTTGCGGGATGCGGTGCGTGCGCTGCCCGAAAACCAGCGCTGGCTGGCAACGTCCGAGGGCGCGTTTTCCTATCTGGCGCGGGATTTTGACCTGAAGGAACTGTACCTCTGGCCGATCAATGCGGATCAGCAGGGCACGCCGAAGCAGATCAAGGATGTCATCGACGCGGTCCGCGCGAATGGCGTGCCTGCCGTTTTCTCGGAATCCACAGTCTCGGATCGTCCGGCCAAACAGATCGCCCGTGAAACCGGCGCGGCCTATGGCGGGGTGCTTTTTGTGGACTCCCTATCCGAGGCTGACGGCCCCGTGCCGACCTATCTGGATTTGCTGCGGGTCACATCCGAGACGATCTTGGAAGGCTTACAATCATGACCGGCCTGCGCGCAAACGGGATCGGGGTCACGTACCCCAACGGCCATGTTGCGCTGCGTGATGCGAGTTTCGAACTGCCAGAAAAATCGATCACCGCGCTTTTGGGTGTGAACGGCGCGGGGAAGTCCACGTTGTTCAAGGCGCTGATGGGCTTTGTGAAAGTTACATCAGGCACGGTCGAGTTTCTGGGCAAACCCGCCGAACAGGCGCTGGATCAACAAATGGTTGCCTATGTTCCCCAGTCGGAAGAGGTTGATTGGTCTTTCCCCGTGCTGGTCAAGGATGTGGTCATGATGGGCCGCTATGGCCGGATGGGATTTCTGCGTCGTCCGAAGGCGGCTGACAAACTGGCGGTCGAGGCCGTGCTAAGCCGTGTCGGCATGCAGGACTATCAGAACCGCCAGATTGGTGAGCTGTCTGGGGGTCAGAAAAAGCGGGTCTTCTTGGCCCGTGCGCTGGCACAAGAGGCGCAGGTTATTCTGCTGGACGAACCCTTTGCCGGTGTTGACGTCCAGACCGAAGAGCAGATCATGGACCTGCTGCGCGCTTTGCGTGACGAAGGTGCCGTGATCCTCGTTGCGACGCACCACCTGAACACCGTGCCGCAGTTCTGCGATCATGCGGTTCTGGTGGATGGCACTGTTCTGGATGCGGGGCCTTTGGAGCAAACCTTCACACCGGAAAAGCTTCGCCGTGCCTTTGGTGGCGGGCGCAGCAACGCGATCTTTCTGGATGCGGCGGAATAGGCCATGTCGGTCCTGCTGGAACCCTTTGCCTATAACTACATGACCAACGCGATCTGGGTGTCGGCGTTGGTTGGGGCTGTCTGTGCGTTCCTGTCATCCTACCTGATGCTGAAGGGCTGGTCGCTGATTGCCGACGCGCTGTCCCATTCGATCGTTCCGGGTGTGGCGGGAGCTTATATGCTGGGCCTGCCCTTTGCCTTGGGCGCGTTTCTGGCGGGTGGCTTGGCGGCGCTGTCGATGTTGTTCTTGCGCAGCCGGACGGGCCTCAAGGAAGACGCGATCATCGGGCTAATCTTTACCGGCTTTTTCGGACTGGGCCTGTTTATGGTGTCGCTGAACCCGATGTCGGTGTCTGTGCAGACCATAACAATGGGCAACATTCTGGCGATCTCGGTCGAGGATACGGTGCAACTGGTCATCATCGGGGCGGTGTCGATGATTGTGCTGCTGGCCAAATGGCGTGATCTGATGGCGGTGTTTTTCGATGAAAACCACGCACGCAGCATTGGCCTGCCAGTGACGGGCCTGCGCGTTGTGTTCTTTACGCTTCTGGCGGCCTGTACCGTGGCGGCGATGCAGACTGTGGGCGCGTTTCTGGTGATTGCGCTGGTGGTGACACCGGGGGCGACGGCCTATCTGCTAAGCGATCACTTCCCGCGTCTGATCCTGATTTCGGTGATCTTCGGCGCGGTGACCTGCGCGGTGGGGGCTTATCTGAGCTATTTCCTGAACGGCGCGACTGGCGGCATTATCGTCTGCCTGCAAACGGCGCTGTTCCTGATGGCCTATCTGTTTGCACCAAAACACGGGCTTTTGGCGGCGAAACGACGGGTTGCTGCAGAGGTGGCGGAATGATCCAAGAGCTGCTGCTGCCGTTCCAGTTTCCGTTCATGCAGAACGCCTTTCTGATCATGATGCTGATCGCACCAGCCGCTGCGATGCTGTCATGTTTTCTGGTTCTTAAAGGCTGGTCCCTGATGGGCGACGCGGTGAGCCACGCGGTTTTGCCGGGTGTGGTGCTGGCCTATGTGGTTGGCGCGCCCCTGATCCTTGGCGCGTTTCTGGCGGGGCTGTTTTGTGCCGTGTCCACCGGATTTCTGGCGAACACATCACGGGTCAAACAGGATACGGTAATGGGCGTCGTGTTTTCCGGCATGTTCGGGCTTGGCATCGTGCTTTACACCGCGATCGAAAGCGATGTGCATCTGGATCATATCTTGTTCGGCAACATGCTGGGTGTCGGGCCCGAGGATTTGTGGACGGCAGGTGCGATTTCCATTGCAGTCGCGGTCATCCTTCTGGCGACATGGCGCATGGTTCTGGCCCATGCGTTTGACCCGATGCACGCCCGCATTGCGGGACTGCCAGTTCGGGTGATCCATTACGGATTGCTGGCGATGTTGTCGGGCATGATCGTAGCGATGCTGTCGTCTGTGGGGTTGGTTCTGGCGATTGGCATGCTGATTGCACCGGGCGCAATCGCCTATCTGATGACCGATAAGTTCTCGCTAATGTTGATCTATTCCGTACTAGTCGCACTTCTTTCGTGCATATCCGGCATCTACCTGAGCTTTTGGATAGATAGCGCCCCAGCTCCGACAATTATCCTTATTTTTTCGGGGCTTTTCGTACTAAGCTTGGTGTGGCGCAGCGGGTTAGGGCGCAGAGCTGCCTAGCAGATCGGGCAGTACTGTCACCTTTCGGATAGCTAGCAACAAAAGGCCGAGTGCTATGTGTTTGTAAGCCTGTTGTGCCCTGAAAACGTCGTATTCCCATGGGATAAGGTGATTATGGGCGACATCTAAATTTGCAAGTAACGAACCGATATCAAGTGTAAGCCGATTGAAGCGCCATAAGAAATGACTGAGCACACGGACGGCCAACCTTTCAGAAGTGATCTGGGTGTACCCGAGCCTTTGCGTGAAACCTTTTCGGTTTCGCGCCTTTTCCGTTTGCGCAGGGCGATCAAAAAACACCCCGTCAAAGGGCTGATCTATTTTGCTCCTCTGGTGCTGTTCTGGACCGTGGCGATGACCTACGGGGCGCTGGTGCATGGGCGGAACGACTTTGCCGTTCAGTACTCGCCAGCAATCTCGCTCTATTCCATCATTCTGGGCATTCTTGTCTATCCGGTGCGCCTGTTCTGGATGCCGACCTTGGCGGCGGGGGCCATTTTCCTTGTGCCGATCATGATCCCGGCGCTGAACAACGATGCATGGCAGTTCACGCTGCAACAAGCGCCCGAGATCGTGCTGTATTTCCTGATTTCCAATATGGTCATGGGCACGATCATCGGCCTTTCCGTGGCCAGCATCAATCTTGGTCCGCAGCGGTTCACGCCCTACGGCGCGGACATCGCGCAGGTGATGCTGACTGCAGCGATTTTCTTAATCGTGAACGTGACCTTTATCCTGACGACCTCGGTCGTTTTTCAGGGGCTTGATCCGGACATTCGGGCGATGGCCGGATTGGGCGACAACTATGTCGAGCTAGCCATTCGTCGTGCGTTGCGCGGCGGTTCGGTCGTGTTGGCGTTCTTCCTGATCATTTTGCAGCGTCCGAAACGCCGTGATTTCCGGTCATTGGCCGCGACCATTCTTCTGTTCATCGCGCTTGCCTTTTTGCACACGAACGGATTGGGCGGCTTTCCGGCGCTTGATGCCTCTGTCGTGGCGGTCTTTCTGGCTGTGGTTTTGCCAAGTTCGATCGCGACACTGTCGCTGGCGTTGGGGGTTGCGATTTACGCTGCGGCCACGGGTACTTATCTGAACGATCAGGTTTTTGTGTCTGCCGAAGAGGCGTTGCTTGACACCTATTCGATCATCGTCTTGCAAATCGGGACATTCGTTCTGGCCCTGCGCAGCTATTTCGAGACGCGCGAACAGGAGCACGTCAATAACATAAACCGTCTGGATGCGGCGCGCGACTTTGCCGATGTGGGTATTTTCGCGGTTAACCTGAAGCGTGGTTTGATCCGTTTGGACAAAACCGGCATGCGCGTCATGGGCATCGACCAATCGGTCATGAGCCTTGAGACGGTTCTTCAAAGGATGCGGCCCGAAGATCGGCTGGCGCTTGAAAGCATCAACTTTCTTGAGGCAGGCAAAAACGCCAACCTGAACATCCGCGTCACGCGACACGAAGACGATATCCGCGATCTGATGATTTATGTCTGGTCCGAACAAACCGACAGCGGTCTGATCCTTGCTTTCGGTCTGGTGCTGGATGTGACCGAGCAGAATGTACAGGCCACCAAGCTGCGGCGGACGTTGTCGGAACTGCAGGAAAAGGACGAAAAGCAACGGCGCATGTTCTCGATCATCTCGCACGAACTGCGCACGCCGGCCTCGGTGATTTCGCTTTTGGCCGATGACCTGACCGCAGAAAATGTCAAAGAAACGCAGGCGCAGCTTCAGGAAGGGTCGGAACAGTTGTTGGGCGTTCTGGCTGACATGCGTCAGGCCGTGAACCCCGATCAGAACATGACAATCCAGAAGGGTGCCTATGCCCCTGCGGCGGTGGCACAGTCGGTGCGCAACACGCTGCACTATCTGGCCGAAGATAAGCAGATGGAGATTGTGTTTTCCCTGGCGGCGGGTGCTGAAAACAACCGCATTGGGGATCAGCTTCGGGTTAAGCAGGTGCTTGGAAATCTGGTCAAGAACGCACTTGTCCATTCCGGTGGCACCTACGTGAAAATCGCGTTCGAAGAGCTGATTGCGAACGGGCGAACCTATAGCCGCTGGACGGTTTCGGATGACGGCAAAGGCATTCCGAAAGAAGACATCGATCGCCTGTTCGAACCGTTTGAACGCGGCGGTGTCGAAGCGGGTAGCCGACCGGACGGCAGCGGGCTTGGCCTGTTTATCGCCAAGCTGACGGTCGAAGCGCTGTCCGGCAAGATCGAGTATCTGCCCCAGATCAAAGGCGTGGCCTATCAGTTCACCGTTCCCGAAGACATGGCGCCAGCGCGTGCGTCTTCTGCTCCGGCGCCCTCGGCCACGACCCGCTTTGAAGATTGCCGTGTTCTGCTGGTCGAAGATCACGTGCTGATGGGGCAAGTCACGCAGAAGCAATTAGAGCGGCACTTTGGCCGTGTCGATCTTGCGCAGAACGGCCGGATCGCGCTGGAATACATTCGCAACGACCCGCACGATCTGGTGATCACCGATCTGTTCATGCCCGAACTTGAAGGCGATGAGTTGATCCGCGAGATGCTTCAGGACGGCTTTGATATTCCCACGGTTGGCCTGACCGCTGCGGCTGTGGGCAACGATATGGACCGTTTCCACGAAGTGGGCGCGGAACTGGTTCTGCAAAAGCCGTTGAACATGGACGAAGTGCTGAGTTTTGCCTCTGACTTGTTCAGCCCGAGTGTTCTGAAACGCGCGCAGTAAATCCTGCAAAATTCAAATCAAATTGTCTGCTGAATCCTTTCCAGAGTTCAGCCCGTCGAAATGTTTCCGCGCGCAATGTGGGGAAACGTGACGATGATTTCATGGACGGGGTACAGAACCCGTCAATTGAACCGTTGTCATGTGGCAAGAGCAGACCACAGGGCAGAGCGGCAGAAACCAAATGGGCTTTTTCACTGCATTCATGGCATTCTTTTCGATCTGGGGAATAGGTCAGGGGCAAAACGCGGGCTCTGGCCGGTCGTCAGATCACAATGATCAGCGCGAGGCCGAGCCTGAATATAACGAAATGTCCAATCTTGCGGAAAGACAGATGGGGTCCGATACGGTCGATACCGCGTCCGAGGTAGATTTAGACGACAGCTATACCATCGACGTCATTTTCGACGACGACGTGCCCGCGGCATTACGAGAGTCGGTGCTGCGTGCGCAGGAAACGCTGGAAACCCTAATCACAGGTGATGTCGCAGGCACGGACACGATTGATGACTTGCAGGTCCATATCCAGACGGCGGCGATTGACGGGCAGGGGGCATCGGTTGCCCGCACGTTGGTGAATGAATTTGGCGCCGACGACCTGCCTGTTGATGTGGACATTTTCGTTGACGAGGATGACATCGCGGCGCTGGCCGAACGGGGTGATCTGGACAGTCTGGTATTGCACGAAATGCTGCATGCTGTCGGTTTTGGGGTGTCTTGGGAACGGCTGGGGCTAATTTCCGAAGACAGCGAAGGCAACCCTGTCTTTACAGGGGAACATGCAACCGCCGTCTATGCCGAGATGACGGAAGCCGACGGCGATCCCGCCGGAGTGCCGCTGGAGCAGCACGGATCAGGTTTTACCGCCCAGCGACACTGGGACGAAGAGCGGATCGATGGCGAGTTGATGATCGGCTACCTGACCGGTCAGACCTCGGTTTCGGACCTGACCCAAGCGTCCCTGATCGATATTGGCCATGAAATTGCCGATGACGAGGAAGACCAATGGGACGCGCGGATCAAGGAATTGGCTGACTTGGTTTTCTGATTGTACCGCAAATTTGGCCGTTGGCCGCCGAAACACGGTTGAGAAAATTCTCCTATTTCGCCGTGACTTCACCACAATCGGACTGTTAACAGAAACCCACGACTGATTGTGCATGGGTATTCCGGTATGGACATTGAAAAGACCGCTTTGGACGGTGTGGTGATCATCACGCCCAAACGGTTCGGGGATCATCGGGGGTTCTTTTCCGAAAGCTGGAACAAATCCGCGATGGATGCCGCCGGATTGTCCTATGACTTTGTGCAAGACAACCATTCGCTCTCCATGACGCCCGGCACTGTTCGCGGTTTGCACTTTCAGGCACCTCCGCGTGCGCAGGACAAACTGGTTCGGTGCGGTCGCGGGGCGCTTTTCGATGTGGCTGTCGACATCCGCAAGGGCAGTGCGACATACGGGCAGTGGGTTGGCGTGGAACTGACCGCAGAAAACGGCAAACAATTGTTGGTGCCAGCGGGATTTGCCCATGGATTCATGACGCTCGTTCCCGAAACCGAAATCATTTACAAATGCACCGATACCTATGCACCGGAAACGGAAGGCGCGCTTTTGTGGAATGACGCCGAA
Source organism: Thalassococcus halodurans (assembly GCF_900108225.1). Classification (GTDB taxonomy): domain Bacteria; phylum Pseudomonadota; class Alphaproteobacteria; order Rhodobacterales; family Rhodobacteraceae; genus Thalassococcus; species Thalassococcus halodurans. The sequence goes on along the minus strand of NZ_FNUZ01000007.1, from coordinate 121,298 downwards.
ATCGGGATCAACTGGCCGTTGGATATCGCGCCTGTGCTATCTGACAAGGACGCTGCTGCGCCCGGTTTGGCAGGGTTCGACAGCCCCTTTGCCTGTGGAGCGACGGCATGAAAATTCTGGTGACAGGTGGGGCTGGCTTTATCGGATCTGCGGTGGTGCGACAGGCGGTCGAGCGGGGGCACGAGGTCATCAATCTGGATGCGTTGACCTACGCGGCGTGTCTGGAAAATGTCGCCACCGTGGCTGACAAACCGAACTACACCTTTGAACACGCTGATATCCGTGACCGCAAAGCGCTGGACCGAATTTTGGCCGATCACAAACCGGATGCCATCATGCATCTGGCGGCCGAAAGCCATGTGGACCGCTCCATCGACGGTCCGGCCGATTTTATGGAAACCAACATCATCGGCACGTTCAATCTGTTAGAAGCGGCGCGCAGCTATTGGGTCGCTCAAGGCAAACCAGAGGGCTTCCGCTTCCATCATATTTCGACCGATGAGGTTTTCGGATCGCTCGGCACTGATGGCCAGTTTACCGAAACGACGCCCTATGATCCCCGTTCGCCCTATTCCGCGTCCAAGGCATCGTCGGATCACTTGGTTCGTGCGTGGCATGAAACCTACGATCTGCCGGTTGTCCTGACCAACTGTTCGAACAACTACGGCCCCTACCATTTTCCGGAAAAGCTGGTGCCGGTTGTGATCCTGAACGCGCTTCACGGTCGCCCGATCCCGATTTACGGCAAGGGTGAAAACGTCCGTGATTGGCTGTACGTCGAAGACCACGCCGACGCGCTTTTGCTGGTGCTGGAAAAGGGCGAGTTGGGACGGTCTTACAATATCGGCGGCGAAAACGAGCGCAGCAATCTGGAACTGGTGCAAACGATCTGCGCTATTCTGGACAAAAAGCGCCCAGAAAACGCGCCCCATGCTGACCTGATCACCTTTGTCACCGACCGCCCCGGGCATGATATGCGCTATGCAATCGACCCGACACGCATCAGCACGGAATTGGGCTGGCACCCCTCGGTGACGGTCGAGGAAGGTCTTGAGAAAACCGTGACCTGGTATCTTGAAAACACCGACTGGTGGCAGGCGTTGCTGGATCGCGATGGCGTCGGCAAACGGTTGGGAACAGGGTAGGCTGTCATGACCATTCTTGTCTTTGGCAAAACCGGTCAGGTCGCGACAGAACTGCAGACGCTTGGCGGACCACTGGTTACCGCGCTGGGGCGCGATCAGGCTGATTTGGCCGATCCGCAGGCCTGTGCCGCCGCGATCCGTGATGCCAATCCAACCGTTGTGATCAATGCGGCCGCCTGGACAGCCGTCGACAAGGCCGAAAGCGAAGAAGCTGCGGCGCAGATTGTGAACGGCGATGCACCGGCGGCGATGGCGGCTGCCTGTGACGAGCTTGGTATTCCGCTTGTCCATATCTCGACCGATTATGTTTTTGACGGCAGCGGTACGACCGCGTTTAAACCGGATGATCCGACAGCCCCTTTGGGGGCATACGGGCGCACAAAACTTGCAGGCGAAGACGGGGTGCGCAGTGCGGGTTGCCCTTATGCGATTTTGCGGACGTCTTGGGTTTTTTCGGCGCATGGCGCGAATTTTGTGAAAACGATGCTGCGGCTCGGGTCCGAGAGGGACAGTCTGACCATTGTTGCGGACCAGACCGGCGGTCCGACCTCGGCCAGATCAATCGCGGCGGCCTGCATGACAATCGCCGACCAGCTTTTGTGTGACCAAAGCAAAAGCGGCACCTACCATTTCAGTGGGGCGCCGGACGTCAGCTGGGCCGACTTCGCGCGGGAGATTTTCAAACGGGCCGGTTTGGACTGTGCGGTGACGGATATTCCAACCTCGGATTACCCGACACCCGCGGCCCGCCCGTTGAATTCGCGGATGGACTGTTCCAGCACCGAAGCGGTTTTCGGCGTGTCGCGCCCCGATTGGCAGGCGGAACTTGACCTTGTTTTGAACGATCTTGGAGTTTTCTCATGACACAGCGCAAAGGGATCATCCTTGCTGGCGGTTCCGGCACACGGCTTTATCCGATCACCATGGGTGTCTCGAAACAGCTGCTGCCTGTTTATGATAAACCGATGATTTACTATCCGCTGTCGGTGTTGATGTTGGCGGGTATCCGGGAAATTTGCGTGATCACGACGCCTCAGGATAAGGACCAGTTCCAGCGCACCTTGGGCGATGGATCGCAGTGGGGATTGTCGCTGACCTATGTCGCGCAGCCCAATCCCGATGGTCTGGCGCAGGCCTATTTGCTGGCAGAAGAGTTTCTGGATGGCGCACCGTCGGCAATGGTTCTGGGGGACAACGTGTTCTTCGGTCATGGCCTGCCGGAAATGCTGGCCGAGGCGGATCAGAAGGAAGTGGGCGGCACGGTGTTTGGATACCGTGTTGCAGACCCAGAACGATATGGCGTCGTGGCCTATGACGAAAACGACCAGGCGACGCAAATCATTGAAAAACCAGCCAAACCGCCATCGAACTATGCGGTGACGGGGCTTTATTTTCTTGATGGTACTGCGCCGGAAAAGGCGCGGGCTGTCAAGCCGTCGGATCGTGGAGAGCTTGAGATCACATCGCTTCTTGAGATGTATCTGAATGCAGGATCGTTAGACGTGCGCCGTATGGGCCGAGGATATGCCTGGCTGGATACCGGCACGCACGGGTCGCTTCTGGATGCGGGCAATTTCGTGCGGACGCTGGTCCAGCGGCAAGGCCTTCAAATCGGTAATCCCGATGAGATTTCATACCAGAAAGGGTGGATCGACGCCGATCAGCTTCGCCAGCGGGCCGAAACCTTCGGAAAGAACGACTACGGTGCCTATCTTCTGGCGCTGCTGAACTGACGCTATACGCGCCATTCAGCAGGGACCTCTGATCCGTAGCGTTTTCGGATGCCGTCGTACTGCGATGCGAACACGCTGCGCATTTTTTCCCGCAGATCGGTGGGCAATTTCACCGGCTTCCCGCGGTTCACATGGTCCGACAATGGGGCCTGAACCGGTTTGATGTTCAGAAACCGGCAGATGTTGTCCAAACTTTTCGGGTTGAAAAGGTTTTCATAGAAAATCGTGCGCCAATGGTCGTCCGGGACAGCATGTTCAAGGCGCGAAAGCGTGGACAGATAGTCGGCACGTTCAACCCGCGCCATGCGCCCAGACGCAATCAGCGTTTCTGCATGGGTGATGCAGGCCAGTTGCAGTTCCGATTGTGTGACGTCAGGTCCAAGCCGCGCGGAAACACCCATGCGGATTTGCGACCACATGCGCGCGACTGGATCGCGCATGATGAACAGAAATTTCGCATTGCCGATCTCGGCCATTTCGGAAAATTTCCGTTTTGGAAGAATGGCATAGGCGGGAGTAATGTCGGCAATCACCTTTTGCCCCGCATACCCTTTGCAAAGATACCGGATATAGCGGGCGTGGTCCGTCGCGGTTTGCCCGCCATGGATCGACAAAAGCGAGACCAGATTTTCAAGCCGGTCCAAGGTTTCCTGTTTCGGGGAATTGCCTTGTGCTTCCAGTGTTTCCACGATCTGGCGTAGGGCTTTGAGACGGATGTCGTAGCTCAACGTGTTCTGGCCGGTTTCGATGTCGAAGTAATGCACCTCTTTCGCGGGTGGAAAATGGACGTCGGTGCTGCGGGACAGGTATTGATAAAGCCAAGTTGTGCCCGCTTTCTGCGCGCCGATGCAGTAGAACATGCGCGCTGTGTCTGGAAAGGTGACCGAGTTCGCAAACTCTTTGGCGATAGGCATCTGGATCATGCGCAGTTCCTTTTAAGCAGTGTTTCGTGCCGCGAAATTGCGGCTTCGAGATCGTCAAAATATTCGAGCTGGCCGTCATGCAGCACGGCGCCTGCAGTGCACATCCGGCGCAGCATCGGCATCGAGTGGCTGACAAAGATTGCGCTGGCCCCAGCGACCCGAGACGCAAAAACAGCGCGGGATTTTTCGACAAAGGACTTGTCGCCAGCGCCCGTCACCTCGTCGATCAGGTAGGTGTCGAAATCCAGCGCCATGTTGATCCCGAAGGCCAAGCGCGCCTTCATGCCTGACGAATACTGGCGCACGGGCTGATGCAACTGTCTGCCGAGATCGGAGAACCCGGCGACAAACCCGAGTACCTTGCGGGTGTCTGCGCCGTAGATGCGGGCGACGAATTTGACGTTTTGCGCGCCGGTCAGATCGGGATGCATCGCGCTGGCGAGGCCGACAGGGTAGGATATGCGCCCGTCGCTGAGAATGTCGCCCGAATTCGGGCGCGATGCCCCCGCTATCATGCGTAACAGCGTGGATTTCCCCGCGCCATTGCGCCCCAGCAAAGCCACCGATTGGCCGGTCGGGAACACCGCCGAGATTTTGTTCGCGGTCCAGACGCGCCCCGTCGGGCCATCGTAGAATTTACTTAAATTTTTCAGCACAATCATCGCCGGTCCCGAAATGCGTAAAGGATCAATGTGCTGAGCATCCATGCGAGCCCGGCAAAGAACGCGACCATAGCAAGCAGGCCCCAGCGATGTGGGCGCAGTGCCGCCTCGGGCAGGGTCGGGTCGATGTGTGATGCAAGATAGCGGCTTTTGCGCTGCGCCTCGGCCAGGGCATTTTCGAAACTGGCGCGCGCGGCAGCATAGCTTTGTTCGGCAAATTGAAGATCGACCATCAGGCCTTCATATTCGCCTATCAGATTGGCAAAAGCGGTGTCCTGACCGCCGTCCTGATTGCTGCCCAACCCGAGCTTTGCCTGCTCCTCGGCGATCCGTGCTTCGATCACCATCACGCGGGCTTCGGCCTGTTTGATACGTGGGTCCACGCTTCGGGCAGATTGGCGGAGCACGTCCACATCGATTAGGGTCTGGGCCAGCTGTTCCTGAAGCGAAGACAGAAGGCCCATTTGGCCCTGAACGCTGGCCTCGGGGTCAACGATCTGGGTGCGGTTTCGAAACATGGTCATGTCTTCGCGCACGCGTTTCAGATCGGCCTTGGCGCGGTCCAGCTCTGCACGGGCGTAGCGTGTCGCGTCTTCGCGGGCGATGGCCGATAGGTGGTTAATCATATCGGCGCTTTCCTGATAAATCAGGCGGTTCAGCGCGCGGGCATCTTCGGGGGTAAAGGCCTGAACCTGCACCTCGATCAGACCGCGGCCTGTGTCCGTGTTGATCGTCACGCGACGGTTCCAGTATTTTGTCAGATCCTCGATCTGGCCGGGAGCGTGATAGGCGAAGATCGGATCAGACGCGGGGTGTCGCCAATCCGTTCCGGGCAGGGACCAGAGAGTGCGCAGGTCGAGAACGGCGTCAGCCTTGGCAACCAAGGCAGGGCTTTCGATAAAGCGCGCTAGAATATCGGCGTCCGAGGCCGCAGCGCCGGGCATTTCCGCAACGCCACCCAAAAGTTCCAGCGCAGAGCCTGTTTGTTCGGTGCGGACGGAAAACCCCGAGAGGGACACGTAACGATCGGCGGCGCGCGTCCACAGGTACCATGCACTAACCAGAACAGGCGCGATGAACATCAGCAAAAACTTGGCGATCAGCGCCTTATGATGTCCGGCCATTCGTTGATGATGGGCAGCATGCCCCGTCTGAAAGGCGCCATCCTGTGCGGGACGAAGCGGGATTGGATCAGACTGTGCCGACACCTCTGTTCACCTTTCATTATGGGAATCTTTAGCAAACCGTAACGAGACCGACCTTAGGATCATGGAGTGAAGAGAAGCTGAATCCAGAAAGGACCGTTGTGCCAAATTCGCCGAAACATGTTCGTCTTTTGATGGCCACGCGGGACGGGGCCGCTTATTTACGACCGCAGTTGGACAGTTTGATTGCGCAGACCCACACGGATTGGTCGCTGGACGTGGCCGATGACGGATCGCGGGATGAGACGCGCAAGATTTTACGCGAATACGCAGCAGAATATCCGCAAATCCGGTATTTCTACGGGCCCGGGCGGGGCGTGGCGGCGAATTTCCTGTTTCTGTTGGCGCGTGCGGTGCGGGAGCGGCCCGACGCACTGATCAGCTGTACCGATCAGGATGACGTCTGGATGCCGGATAAGCTGACAAATGCCGTCCGTTGGTTCGCTAGCCAGTCCGGCTGGCATCGACAGGCAATGGCATATTGCTGTCGGGCAATCCTGACAGATGCCGAGTTGAATGAAATGGGCACGTCTTCTTTGCCGCCACGAGGGGCGTCCTTCGGAAATGCGCTGGTCCAGAACATATTGCCGGGCAACGCGACGGTTTTATCCCCGCGTGCGGCAGCCGCTGTGGCGCGTACCGTGCCCGCCGCGATTGCGGCCGATGTGCCATTTCATGACTGGTGGGTGTACCTTGCTTTGACCGGCCAAGGGGCCACGATCTTTAATGATGAAAAGCCCGGGCTTTTCTATCGCCAGCACAAGGGAAACCAATTGGGTCACCACAGCCAGTTGCGCGGGCGATGGGCGCGGTTTGGCCTATTGGTCAGCGGAGCTTACGGCGAATGGATTGATCGGAACTTGCGGGCCTTGGAAGCCATCCAAGGGTCGTTAACTTCTGAGGCGATGCAATGTTTGGGCGAATTCATCGTGGCGCGGAAAAACGCGGAACTTCCCCAATCCGTTCATCGTCAAAGCGCGATGGGGGATCACCTTTTGTTGCTGCTCGCCAAAACGGGTCGGCTTAGCCGACCATCCGGTATGATGCCCCAGCAGGCGCAAACCCAAGCGCGTGCATAAGGCGCTGGTCAACTGCAACCATCTGTTCAAGCTTTTGCACTGCGTCCTTTGACAGAAGGGCGGCCAGTTTCGGCCATCTGGGGCCGTCTGATGGCCCGACGTTGACGCGTTTGTCGACGATGGACACAGACTTGCCAGTCCAGCGTTTCAGGTCCCGTTCAAGGGGCCGTAGGTCATTGGTGTGGTAAAGTCCGGACAGGTCACGGGCCGCGGCTTGGGCCTTGGCCAGAAGAACATCGGACGGCATATGGATTGCCTGCGCCGCGCCGCGAATGCGTTTTGTGACCAGATAGCTGCAATAAGGGTTCCAATAGTGGTCACGGATAAAGGCCTGCCACATGGTGTTTCCGGCAAAAAAGTAGTCTTCCGGAGACCACACTGCCGCCCGCTGCATGCCCATATTTTCTTGTAGGGTCAGAGCGTTGGGCCCGATCAGGTCGGCCTTTCTGCGCAGGTAGAAATAGAACGATGCAATCCGTTCCAGAGGATCGCGTAAAACGGTGAACGCCTTTGGATCGTTGGGCAAATTTTCCAAGTCGACCCAGTCGATATGGCCGGAATAGATTTGGCAGCCCACAGGCATTTGGGTTTGGCCATCTGGCACCTGAGTGTGCACCCGTATTGGCGACACGTTTTCCGGCCCTGCGATTTCGGTCAGCGCGGCGTGTATGGATTGGCCAGCGGTTTTGGGGATGTGCAGAAAAACCAGTGTGGGCTGTGTCATGCGGCCAAGCCTTGCGTGCTGAAACAGTCGAATACATGCGGCTGCACGTCCTTCATGTCGCGCAGTCCGGCGATAAATCCGTCCAGATCTGAGGGGTCGAGGTGCTGAAGCTGCCACGGCGCGAAGCGCCACCACCGCAAGTTCAGCATGGCTGATTGCTGTCGGGCAGGGATGCGCATTTTCAGAATTTGCGCCGGATTGCCGCCGACGACCGCATAGGCCGGCACATCGCGCGTCACGACAGCACCGGCGGCAACAACAGCCCCATCCCCGATGGTCGTGCCCGCCGCGATATATGCCCCATGTCCGATCCAGACATCATTGCCGATTGTTGTGAGTTTCACCTGTGTTGCAGGCCCATTCCGGATGTTGAAATGCGGGGGCCATGTCGCCCCGTTTGCCCAGTTTTGCGGATTAAGCGAAATCAGAGCCTGCGCCTGATAAAAGGCCGGGCTGGTTGAGGCCCAGGTCATCGGGTGGTTCTGGCGTCCGATCTGGACGTTTTCGCCAAACGAACAGTACCGGCCGATCCGCGCGCCGAAACAATAGCCGGACACCTGATAGGAAAAGGCCCCGAGACACAGAGAATATTCGTATTGCGTCCATTTCAGGCTGCAGGGGGCTTCGATTTCGCATTGATCGGGAAGGTTGATGGTGGCGCTGCCGCGGGGCAGAACCTCGATCCCAAGTGCGTGTAGATGGTCAATGGCGACGGGCTTCATTACGCGGCCCCCTTCAATGCGTGTATTTGGACAGTCTCGAGGATCAATTTCGCCGCTTGTTGTGGCGCGTTGGGACGGGTCAATAGCTCTGCTGGTAGTACGACACCGTTCGGGGCGTTCCATACGGCTTCGCCCTGAGCGCCAAGATCGAAAGCAAGACAGGGCAGGCCGGTCGACAAAGCCTCGTGAACCGTGAAGCAGAAGGTTTCGGGCCAGATTGACGGGATCAACCAATGGGTGACGCTGTATTTCTGAGCCAGCCTTGGGATGTCCCGTCTGTCGTAAGCACCGTGGACCGTGACCCACGGGGGCAGGCCGAACGACGGGTCCACGTGCCCGATTACGGCCAAGCGCACGTTCGGATTGCGCGGCATTTGCAGCGAAAGAGCACGCACAAACTCTGCCCCCTTTTGCTGACCGATTGCCCCGAGAACAGCGATGGTGACGCCCGCGTTTCCGTGTTGCATCACGCGCGGAACCGTGTGGGCAATATGGGGCTCGACGCAGATCGCTTGCTTCAGATCGGGCCAGACCCGAGAGACGATGGATTTGCTCGATTTGGAAAAAACGGTCAGCTTGGACCGCTTGGCAAGTCGATGCCACGCGCTTTGCCAGTCGGTCAGTGGTGTGATCGTTCCATCCGGCCGCGTGTATAAATGCGCACGATCCTGTGTTTCTGCCAAGGGCGGACCAGTGTAGCGGCCGTCTTGCCCCAGCAAGGTGTAGGACGGAGACAGAGGCAGGTAGTCGTGAAACTTCAGCTCGGACAGATCATGGGGGTTCAGCATCGACAAAAGAACGTCCGGCAGCCCGGCAACGTCGCGATCACCGACAGCGCAAGAGTAAACCAAGCGTTTGCGGGGGATCAGTGACAGAAAGCTGCGAACGTTCTCAAGCTCATTGGTTTCACCGGTGGTTTGCCCGTGCGACGTCAAAAGTTCGAGCCGCCAACGATGCGTGCCCCCAAGGCGCAAAACAATCGCGGCTGGGTGCGTTTTTAAAGCGATCTGGATGTCCTTTTCTAAGGCATGCTCTGCACCGCCGCCCATGGAATGCCCAATAAACACGGGGGTATGTTCTGTCGCAATCGCACCGGCCCACGCAAATGCAAGTGCGAGCCTGCCCGAGCTGAGCGGATCGGTCGCGATGAAATCCTGCACCTGCTGGTCATAATCCGGATAGCGGTTCAGAATGATGCTGTGATGGGCGGTTATCAAAGCGGACTTGGCGGTGTCACCAAAGCTTTGACCACCTGCATGTTCGACAAACAGCGCCGGTTGCCCCACGTGACGGGCGCCAAGGGCGCGGGTTTTCTGGCACCAGTCGACCTCTTCCCCGTATCCGCGCCCGAAAGCGGTATCCAACTGCGGTACGTGGCGAAGCCATTCACGCGAAAGCGCCATGCAGAAGCCGACGCCTGTTGGCACGGTCGCCGTCCAGTCGAGGGGATTCAGGCGCTGTGCGGCAAGGTCGATCTGGTCCGCTTGACCCGCCTTCAAACCGACGTTGTGGCACAGGATGGGCGCGGTCATGACCTCGGCGGCATTGGACATCGGTGTGACGCTGGCAATACCGGGATCTGTCAGCAGCGGCGCAATCAGGCGCATGGCCCAACCATCGGGTACAAATGCATCCGAGTTCAGTAAAACCACGGGCCAGTGCCGTTCTGCTTTCATTTTTGCGACGTGATCAAGACCACGGTTCACCGTGCCGACAAACCCGATATTTTCAGCGTTTTGCAGCAACGTCGCCCGGGTTTTATTGCGCGCGGTCCAAGCGTTCAAAAAGGGCTGAACGTCGGGATCAGGGGATGCGTCGTTGATCAGAACAAGATGCCACGGAATATCTGTGTGCGCCTCAACCCGCCTTAACGCCTCTTTCAGGGAAGCCAGCGCGTTGTAAACCGGCAGCACAATCAGCACCCCGGGTTTACGAGACCTGCGCAATGCTGCCAGCGCAGGATGCATCGCGCCAACGGGGCCCAAAGAGGGCACTCCGCCCGCCCGTGGGACGGGATGGCAAAGGCCCAAGTGTCGTTTGACCTGTTCGCGGTAATTCGGCCGTCGTTCCGTCATCCAGCCAATGATCGCGGGCAGCGCTGCAATGCCGTCGCGCAGAAAGCCGAGAAGGCATCGGCGATGCGCGCGTTTGATCTGACGCGTTGAAAAGGAGGGGAGGCTGACGGGACCCACCTTTGGCGCATCGCTGGCAGGTGTGACCTTCAGGCCCGGCGGCGCGCATTTCGGTAGTTCGGAAAACCCGATTGGAAGCGACAGATCAAACCCCTGAGGGCCGGAAATTCCGGCCGCAGCAAAGACATCACTGCGCCAGATCGAGGGTTTTGCGACCACCTGCTGACCCGCCAGAACCAGCGAAACGGTTTCGGCTTTGGCCCATCCCACAAGCCGAAAACACCCGTTTTCATAGGCGATCCGGTCAATATGCCCGATCACCGCCCCACTGCTGTCTGTCAAAGACGGGCCAGACGCGGACAAACCCAAATGCCTGTGCGCGTATCGGGAATAAAGGGCTGCGATCTGGCGGAACATGGGACCTCCTGCTGGTGATAGCTTTTGGTGCCATGGCGACTTTTAAGACCGGTTTAAGTGAAACGGTAAAACAGTCGATTGTATCAAATGCGAGATATTTTTCGGTTGGTGCCCAACCACTGCGCAACGCCCGCCACGGTCGTCGAAAATTAAGGGCCTATTCACCAAGGTCCGGTCAACGCAATCTAGACCGCCGAGGTGATCATGCCGTCCGTTTCCGCCGTTCTTTCAATGCCTTACATCGAACCTTCCCAAGCCCAGAAACATGTCACCCACAATGAGGCGCTGCGCGTGCTGGATGTGCTGACACAATTGAGCGTGCTGGACCGGGCGTTGACCGTGCCGCCGACAGAGCCTGCGACGGGTGATTGTTACATCGTGGCGGCGTCTGCCACTGGTGACTGGGCGGGGCATGATCAGGACATCGCCGTATTCGAAGAGACGTATTGGCGGTTCGAGACACCCAAAACAGGGTGGCGCGGATGGGTCGTGGCCGAAAACGCCGAGGTTGTTTTTGATGGTACCGTCTGGGCTACGTTCCCGACATCGCTGTCCAATATTGACGGCCTCGGGATTATGACCTCGTACGACAGCATCAACCGTTTGGCCGTCGCGTCCGAGGCCTCGCTTTTGACCCATGCCGGCGCAGGACATCAGTTGAAGATCAACAAGGCAGCAGTGGGCGATACGAACAGCCTGTTGTTCCAGACAAACTGGTCAGGTCGGGCCGAAATGGGTTTGGCGGGCAGCGACGCTTTTTCCATCAAGGTCAGCCCCGATGGCGGTGCGTGGATCACCGCGCTTGAGTTCGATCCCGCGACAGGTGCGGCCAGCGGCGCCGCGGTGCAGGCCACGCCCGACGACACCACGGCGGGTCGTTTGATGCGGGCCGATTATGGTTACGGTCCCGGTAATCTTTTGGGTGCGGTATCGTTGTCGGGTGGAACGCCGACGGGCGCGGTGATCGAAAGCGGGGCAGGCTATGTGCGCTTTGCCGATGGGACGCAGATCGCGACAGCCAAGCTGACATTGGTCCAAAGCGATGCCGCCACAGTGTCGGCCGCGTGGAGCTTTGGCCAGTCGTTTATCGCCGCCCCGATGGTGCAGGCGACGCTGGATATGACAAGCACTTCGGGCCTGACCCCGACTGACGATGCCCTTCTGGGCGTGGGCGCAGTTGTGCCGGACGGGGTCTCGGCCACGATCAGCCTGAAACGTGTCGCGGGACAAACGGATTTCGGGGTCTCGGACAGTTGCGATGTCTTTGCCATAGCCATCGGGCGTTGGGCCTAGGGCATTCACGTAAAATTCGTGAAAATCGCCACCAGCGAGCCTTAATCTTTCCGTGAGATTTGCCCGCCCTGACAGCAAAATTGCGGTCATGTTTGCGTCGGTGGTTCATCTTGGTTCTGTCTTCAGTGACGCCCAGCCTGTTTTGCTGGGCGCACGCGATTTGCAGGTTGTCGATGGGCCGAACGGGATAACAGCATATGTTGTGGCCACCCCAACCGAGGGGATCTGGCTGTCCCAGTGGACAGTTGGAAACACCGGCCTGTCCCTGACGTCATCAGCGCAAGCGGTGGGAGCCGCATCTGTTGGCGAAGATCCGGTCGTCAGCCATACGACGACGTCAAATGGCGATACTTTTGCCGTTCTTTCGGGAACCTCCCAGATCGGGCTGACGGGCTATGACACCGACAACCTGACACTTGAAGGCAGTTTCGCAAGCGGGATTGATGCCGATCTGACGCATTTCGTTATGCACGCAACCGGTGGCACAACCTATCTTTACGGGATCGAAGACGGCTCTGCGCGGCCTTCGGTCTGGGCACTGGATGCCACAGGGCAGGCGACGTTGGTTGATGCGGGTGTGACAGTGACGTCCCCCTATCAAGACAGCCTTCTGATCGCAGGGGGTTACCTTGTTGCCGGATCCACCGGCACGCGCGCGATTACGGTTTACGACATAGCATCGGACGGCACGCTGATTGCGCATCAGGAAATCGAACGCAGCGATACGCCGGGCATTTCAGGAACCACTCATCTGGCCACGGTCGAAGTGGACGGCACCCGTTTCGTCATCATTGCCGGTCAGGACAGCAGCACACTCAGCGTTTATGCGCAAAACCAGAACGGGCGTTTGTTTCTGCGCGATCACATCATCGATTCACGCAATAGCCGGTTTGACGGCGTGTCATCGCTGGATGTGCAGGTGATAGGCGATGCGATCTATGTGGCAGCCGCAGGGTCAGACGGCGGCGTCAGCCTTTTTCGCATGATGCCGGACGGACAACTGGTTCAGGTCGCCACCCTTATGGACGAACTGGATACGTCGCTTTCCGGATCGGTCACATTGGACATGTTCAGCCGCACGGATGGCGATCTCGGGTTACTGACCATGGCCAGCAGCGAAAGCGGCATCAGCCTGTTTTCTGTTTCGGAAACGGCCACGATTGTCGCGGACAGCGACGGCGAAACCCAGTTGGCAGGAAGCGTGGGGCAGGATTTGTTTGTCATGACCGCCGACGCCGCCCGCGATCAGATCACCGGCTTCGACATTACCGAGGACATGCTCGACCTGACGGCTTGGGCCTTTTATCGCAGCCCAACGCAACTGGTGATCAATCCCACGGCAACGGGGGCCGAAATCAGATTTCAAAGCCTGATCGGCGAAGAAGTATTGGTCATCACCTCGAACGACCTGCAACCGATCGACCCCAATCTTTTGACGGCGGCTCTTGCCACTGGACCCGACCGGTACATGCCCTGGTGGCTTACTGGCACCCGCCCTGATGAAGTCATCCCCGGCCAACAGCTGGATGGCACCACCGTCAACGACACGCTCCAGGGCGGTGATGGCGATGATGTCATTCTGGGCCGCGGCGGTATCGATCTGATCGACGGCGGGGCAGGGGCCGATAGCATCGCAGGTGGCGAAGGAAGCGACCGGATGATGGGGGGCGCTGGCGATGACACCGTCAGCGGCGCCAACGGCTATGATCATATCCAAGGCGGCACCGGTAACGATCTCATCAGCGGCAACAATGGCAACGACAGTCTTTTTGGCGATCTTGGGGACGACATTTTATTCGGAGGTCTCGGGGCAGACCTTCTTGAGGGCGGCGACGCAAACGATGATCTGTCGGGGGACGCAGGGCCTGACCGGCTGTTTGGTGGGGCAGGCGCGGACACGTTGAACGGGAATGCCGGTACGGATCAGCTTGACGGTGGGCTTGATCACGATGTCCTGCTGGGCGGACTGAACCACGATATTCTGGCGGGCGATTGGGGTGACGATACCCTGGACGGCGGATCAGGTAATGACACGCTGGACGGCGGGGAAGGGAACGACAGCCTGGAAGGCGGCGCAGGGGCAGATCAGCTTTCGGGTGGGAACGGGGCCGATATCCTTTCTGGCGGGATCAACCATGATCAGCTGTCAGGCGGGGCCGGTGATGATCAATTGTTTGGCGGCAACGGTGACGACAGCCTGATCGGGGACAGCGGCAATGACACGCTGTTTGGAAACTCAGGTGATGACCGGTTGGAAGGTGGCGGCGGCACGGACATTCTGAACGGCGGTCTGGGGGCCGATACCTTTGTGTTCCGCGGTGGATCGGTGCGGATCGAGGATTTCCAGAACGATGTGGACCACCTTCTGATTGATCCCGCACTGTGGGGTGGCGCTGCGCTGGACCCCGATGAAATCACGGCCCTCGCCCATGTTCAGGACGGCACGGTTGTTTTTGATTTCGGGGCGGACGGACGCCTTGTGATCGAAGGGGTCGGAACGACGACTGCGTTGGAAAACGATCTTGGTATGGCCTGATCACAGTTCCAGCAAATCCCGTCGGAACGCCTGCAAGATCAGCATGCCGAGAACCGCCGTGAACAGCGCAAATCCCAAGGGGTACAGATAGCCCGCGTAATCGGCTGAATAGAACGCATATGTCGCCTTACGCGACAGGCCGGTGATATGTACCAAAGGGTTCCATTCCAGCCAGTCGCGGTAAGGTTGCGGCACCATATCGTGCAGGAAAATCACACCGGACACCAGCACCATAGGTCGCATCAACACTGACCAGATGCTTTGCCAGATCACGTATCGTGTGATCAGCATACAGTTCAGGCACCCGACGCCAAACCCCAACGCCGCCGCAACGCCGTAACACGGGATCAGGATCGCCAGATCCAGTCTTTGGGCCGGGTCGAAGGCCACCATAATGACCGCAAGAATAATCACCGTCACAACTGTCTGGGTCAGAACGGCCAGAAGGAAGCGCGCCAAAATCGTATCGAGCAGCGTCACACGCGGATAGCCCAGCAAGGGTTTTGACTGGTTGATCGCCTGTGACACCTTGGTGCTGACGGCCTGAAACATGACAAAGGGCAGAAAGCCGCTGGCATAAAACAGCGCGAAATCGTCGCCCAAGGGCGGGGCGCGGAAGCCGATCGAAAATAGGATCACCAACGCTGCAATGCCCACGGTAGGCTCTAGCACAGCCCAAAGATACCCGCCCGGGGACCGCCCGTAGCTTGTTGCCATTTCACGTAGCACCAGCGCGGCAATCACACGCCAAGTGGCCCCCTGTGTCTGCCCGTGGACCGAGTGCAAAACCGGCTGTCCAGAAGATGGCATTCCTGTTCCCTTCCTGTGTCAGACGGTTTTGCCCCGACACAGGTTAAAAGCAGGTTCAAATCGGCGCATGAAACGCCGGTTTGCGATCAGAGGAAATCAAATACGGTATCCGAATACAGCCAGTCATTCGAATAGGCTGTCGCGTCCGTCGGCTCTTCGATTTCCTGAGCGTTGGGCACACGCGTCGTGAATGATAGACCCGAGAACAGGCCGATTGTGGACGTCGTCGTCGAAGTTGTTGTCGATTGTGACGTGCGAACAAAGCTGAAGCTGTCGAGGCTCAGGAAGCTTTCAAACAGGTTGTGCTGCGATGCAAAAAGACGGCCAAGGCCCGTAGGCTGCGTACCAGTTCCACCACCACCCGTACCACCGGATACCGCGTCAGACACTGTCACTGTACCATCAGAAAACGCGATGAATTCGATGTCGGTCAAGCTGTCGGTGCCAAAGTTGGACACAAGCTGATAGCCGTCGGCAGTTTCTGTCACTGTCGCATCCTCACGGGCCACAGCGACAACAAAAGTGTCATTGCCCAGACCACCGTTCGCGACGTCGTCACCGTAGCCGCCTGTGAACATGTTGTCGGCATCATTGCCGACAAAAATATCGTCATTGCTGCCGCCTGTGGCGTTTTCGATGATCACACCGTTCGCGATTGTAAAGCCGCCGTAGATACCATCCGCCTTGGAGACAAAACCACCGCCACCGAGTTCGGCGTTCAACGTGGCTGCGCGCAGATCGATGGTGACACTGGCCGAACCGGTGTAAACGATTTCATCGGTGCCACCGGCATCCCAGATTGCCTGATAGCCGGTGCCCGTCGCATTCACAGACACCAGTGTGTAAGTGTTGTCACCGGTCGCGTGCGTCATGTTCGCACCATAGGTCGCCTGCAGCTGGGCAATATCCAGCGCCATAGGTCCGATTTCATAACCGTAGTCGTAGGTGCTCGGATTACCCTCAGTCGGAAAACCCGTATTGTACGACATCGTCGTATAAATGCCTTGGTTCAGGTCAAAAATGCCATAGCTGCCAAACGGAGCTGTAACACCGGGCATGACAGTCGATGTCCCGCCATTGTCATGCGGATGCGCCAAGCCCATGCCATGCAGCAATTCATGCGTGATGGTGACGAAACCATAACCGCCCAGTTCCAGATCGCCGCCCGCCGTTCGATCCCATTGGGTTGCATCAAAAACGCCCACGCCTGAATTCGTGCCACCGGGCGGGATGAAGTAACCAAGGAATTCGCCGTTAACCTCGTTCGTATCAACGATGATGCGAAAATCTGCCTGCGATGCATTGGTCGTCACAACAAAAGTAACATCCGCCACTTGTGACATCAGTTCCAGAGATTCAAGGAACTGCTGGCGTTCGTAACTGTTCACGCCCTCAGACGTGAAACCGTCTTCGGTGTAACCGCTTGGTGCGAAGTAGACCGTGATGGTGTTCGACGAAAGTGATGTGCCCCAATCCAAGGTTGCCAAAAGATCAACGTCAGAAAAAGAAACCTCTTCAACGGTCAGTTGGTACGTACCCACGTCGGACGAGTCATAACCGCGCGCAGCGATATACACGGTCTGGTTGGTGTCAGAGTAGTAGCTTGTCGACGCCCACAGATTGGTTCCCGAGTCATCATCCTGAGCCAGGACATTTCCGTTCGAATCATAAATCGTCAGATAGCTGTCTTCGAGCGTTCCGTTGCCGAGGTCGACCTGAATGTATTGCCCTGCCGTTAGGTCGACCGCATACCAATCTTGATCGCCACCGGTTTCGATGGAACTGTTAACGCTGTCACCCACCAAAATTTCGTACGACGTCCCAATAGTTTGCCCAACTTCCTGTGTCGGGGTCAGGGTGCGTGATAATTCAGGGTCAACGGTGTCGGCACCACGGTTCGAGCCGTAGTAAACTTCCAACCAATTTTGGAAAATCCAGTTCGAGGAAAGCAACGGCATTTTTCGATCCTAATAGACGAGAGTGTTTATTGGCGGAAAAAACTACCTTTTGAATAACGGCACCGCCAACCGGCATGTGACCGCTATGCAAACTATATGCCGAATCCCGCGCGTCCGATGCTGTCATAGGCAACAAATCCGGCTTCTTTCGCATCCCGCGACGAGTAAATGTTGCGCAGGTCAGCAAGGCGGGCGTCGTTCATGCTTGCGCTGACCCGTTTCAGATCAAGCGCACGGAATTCATTCCACTCGGTCAGGATCACCAACAGATCGGCGTCTTTGGCCGCGGCATAGGGGTCATCGTACCACTGAACACCCGGCAAAAGGGCCTCGCCTTCGCGTTTGCCTTGCGGGTCGGTCACGCGCACTTCGGCACCGGCACCCACCATCGCAGGCACAATCGTCAGGGACGGCGCATCGCGCATGTCATCGGTGTTGGGTTTGAATGTCACACCCAAAACGGCCACGGTTTTACCGTTGAATGACCCACCGACCAGATCGAGCAGTTTGTCGAACATGCGGCGTTTGACGTCTTCGTTGATCTTGATCACCGCCTCGGTGATGACCATCGGGCTGGCGTGGTCCTGACCGATGCGGGCCAGCGCCTTGGTGTCCTTGGGGAAGCACGAACCGCCATAGCCCGGCCCTGCGTGCAGGAACTTGTTGCCGATGCGTCCGTCCAGACCCATGCCCTTGGACACCTGTTTTACGTCCGCGCCGACCTTTTCGCAAAGGGCCGCGATTTCGTTGATGAAGGTGATCTTGGTCGCCAGAAACGCGTTGGCGGCGTATTTGATCATCTCGGCGCTTTCCAGATCAGTCGTCACAATCGGGAAATCACGCAGGTACAGCGGGCGATAGATATCGGCCATCACCTGCGCCGCACGATCGGTTTCAACGCCCACCACGACGCGATCAGGCTTCATGAAGTCATCAATCGCCGCGCCTTCGCGCAGGAATTCAGGGTTCGAGGCCACGTCGAAATCCAGATCGGGGTTTGCTGCAGCAACCACTTCACGCACCTTGGCGTTGGTGCCGACAGGAACCGTCGATTTGGTCACGATGACCATATAATGGTCCGCCGCCTTCGCGATCTCTTCCGCCGCCGCCATCACATAGGTCAGGTCCGCATGGCCATCGCCACGACGTGTGGGTGTGCCCACGGCGATGAACACGGCATCCGCATCCTTGATCGCTTCGGCCAGATCGAGCGTGAAGGTCAGGCGACCAGCATCGACGTTTTTGGCCATCAGCAGGTCAAGACCGGGCTCATAGATCGGCACTTCGCCACTTTCGAGCATCTCGATCTTGCGCGGGTCTTTGTCGACGCAGACAACCTCGTGCCCGAAATCGGAAAAGCAAACCCCCGAAACCAACCCAACATAGCCGGTGCCGATCATCGCAATCTTCATATGCTCATGCCTTCTTGTACTGTTTAAAGGGTGTCATGCTGTAGCAGACAATCGCTGTCAACGCACGGGCGGGTTGGACAGCAGCAAATAGGCGGGATATGACCCAGAAAACGCAAACCGGAATGATGCTTATGACGTCCACGCCGTCCCAAATTGCCCGCCGTGTTCTGGAAACCGAACGCGATGCGCTGGATCGTATGATCGCCGAGCTGTCGGACCAGTTCGATGCGGTCGTCGATCTGTTCCTGAACCTGAAGGGCCGTGTGATCGTGTCAGGCATGGGCAAGTCCGGCCATGTGGGTGCGAAAATCGCAGCGACCCTGGCCTCGACAGGCACGCCCGCGCAGTTCGTCCATCCGGGCGAGGCATCGCACGGCGATCTGGGCATGGTCACCCGCGATGATGCAGTGATCCTGATCTCCAACTCGGGCGAAACCAAGGAACTGGCCGACATCATCGCCCACACCCGCCGGTTCTCGATCCCGATGGTGGCGATCACCAAGAATGCAGACAGCACTTTGGCCGCACAGGCCGACCATACACTGCAACTGCCCAACGCGCCCGAAGCCTGCGCCATCGGCATGGCGCCCACCACATCGACAACGCTGACCATGGCGCTTGGTGACGCGCTGTCGGTCGCACTGATGGAGGCACGCGGCTTTGACCGTGATGCCTATCGCGTCTTCCATCCGGGTGGCACGTTGGGGGCGCAGCTGTTGAAGGTGTCGGCGGTGATGCACAAGGATGATGAGCTTCCCATCGTTAGCCCCGACACCGACATGGGCGAAACGCTGGTCGTGATGAGTCAAAAAGGCTTTGGCGTTGCGGCTGTGGTCGAGAACGGCAGACTGGTCGGCATCATCACCGACGGTGACTTGCGCCGTAATCTGAACGGGTTGATGGAGTGTAAGGCCCGTGACGTGGCCACCCCGAACCCCAGTACAATTGAACCCGATGTCCTGCTGGTCGAAGCACTGGGCATCATGAATGACAAGAAAATCAGCGCGCTTTTTGCTGTGGATCAGGACAACCGCCTGTGCGGTCTGATCCACATCCATGACGCGCTTCGGGCAGGTGTTGCATGAAATCGGTTATCTTTATCCCCGCGCGCTACGCATCCTCGCGCTATCCCGGAAAACCGCTGGTCGAACTGACCGGCGCGGATGGCGTCAAGAAAAGCCTGATCCAACGCTCATGGGAAGCGGCCAAAGCCGTTGACGGCGTCGATGCTGTCTATGTCCTGACGGATGACGACCGTATCCGCGACGCGGCGCTGGCCTTTGGCGCCGATGTGCTGATGACCTCATCTGACGCGCGCAATGGCACCGAACGCTGTGCCGAAGGTCTGGCGCAACTGGAGGGTCAGCCTGATGTGGTTGTGAACCTTCAGGGCGACGCGCCCCTGACGCCTGCTTGGTTCATCGAAGACCTGCTGGCTGCCGTCGCCGCTGATGAAGAGGTGCAGATGGCCACGCCCGTTCTGCGCTGTGACAAGGAAACGCTGACCAACTTTGTGACCGACCGTTTGAACAGTCGGGTAGGGGGCACCACCGCCGCCATCCGCCCCGATGGCAAAGCGCTCTATTTCTCGAAAGAGGTGCTGCCTTACGTCGGATCGCTCGATAATCCGCCCGAGGTCTGGCACCACGTGGGCGTTTACGCCTACCGCCCCAAGGCGCTGGCCGCCTACGGATCATGGCCCGAAGGTCCGCTGGAAAAGGCCGAAGGGCTGGAACAGCTGCGCTTTCTTGAAAACGGCTGGCCCATCACCTGTGTGCCCGTCGAAGGCCGTGGTCGCGTGTTCTGGGAACTGAACAACCCTATCGATGTAGAACGGATCGAGGCCGTTTTGAAGCAGGAAGGACTGTCATGAAAACCGTCAAGATCGGCGATATCACTGTCGCGAACGACGCCGCCTTTACCCTGATCGCAGGGCCCTGCCAGATCGAAGGTTTGGACCACGCCCGCATGATGGCCGAAAAGATCGCCAAAGCGGCTGATGCCGTTGGCGTGCGCTGGATCTATAAATCCAGTTTTGACAAAGCGAACCGGTCGTCCCTCAACGCTGCACGCGGTGTTGGCATGGATGAAGGCCTGTCGATCCTGTCGAAAATCCGAGAAGAATTCGGCGTGCCGGTCCTGACCGATATCCACAACGCAGACCAATGCGCCACCGTGGCCGAAGCCGTGGACGTTCTGCAAATCCCCGCGTTCCTGTGCCGTCAGACCGATCTGCTGCTGGCTGCAGGCGAAACGGGCAAGCCTTTGAACGTGAAAAAGGGCCAGTTCCTTGCCCCGTGGGACATGACCAACGTCGCCGATAAAATCGCGTCCACAGGCAACGAAAACATCATGCTCTGCGAACGCGGGGCGTCGTTTGGCTACAACATGCTGGTCTCTGACATGCGGTCACTGCCGATCATGGCGCAGACGGGCTATCCGGTGGTGATGGACGCAACTCATTCGGTGCAACTGCCCGGCGGCAAAGGCACCTCAACCGACGGTCAGCGCGAATTCGTTGAACCGCTGGCCCGTGCCGCACTTGCCGTTGGTGCGGCGGCTGTGTTCATGGAAACACACGAAGCACCAGACACAGCGCCCTGCGACGGCCCGAACATGGTGCCTGTCGATGATCTGGAACGCGTGCTGCGCGGTCTGGTTGCCATCGACCGTTTGACCAAAAACCTCTGACCCTCAGGGCTGTTTCGCCGCAAGGATATCGCCAAGGTTTCCTTCGATCCACGAAGCCAACTCCCTGACCCGTTTGGACACTTCCTGTCCGAACGCGGTCAGGCTGTATTCGACGTGCGGCGGCACAACGTCGAACGCCTTGCGGTCCACAAACCCGTCTTCTTCCAACAATTTAAGCGTCTGCGACAACATCCGTTCGCTGACGCCTTCGATCTTGCGGCGCAACTCGCTGAACCGCATCGTGTCGTTTTGCAGCGCAATCAGCACCAACACGCCCCAACGGCTGGTGACGTGATTGAACAGCGTCCGCGACGGGCAATTCGCGCTTAACACATCGGGTTCGAAAACTTTTTCCAGCGTATCCATCGTTTTTTCCATACTTACATTTTTGTATGTACTTCCTTTTTGTTAGTTAGGCAGTAGATGGACTGTTGTCAATGAAACTCCAAAAGGACAACAACCATGAAAATCGCCATTACAGGGGCCAGCGGCCAACTGGGTCGCCTTGCTATCGAAAACCTGAAAACACGCGTGGACGCAGGCGATATCGTCGCCTTGGTTCGCGACCCGTCCAAAGTCGCCGATCTGGGTATTGAGTCGCGGGAAGCGGACTATCACAAGCCCGAAACCCTGACCGCTGCGCTGCAAGGCATCGACCGTCTTGTTCTGATTTCCTCCAGCGACTTTGACGACCGCGCGGGCCAGCATCAGAACGTGATCAACGCCGCCACGGAAACAGGCGTGAAACATCTGATCTACACATCGATCCTGAAGGCCGATGGATCCCCCATGATCATCGCGCAGGATCACAAGGTGACAGAGGCCGCGATCAAAGCATCCGGCATTCCCTACACCTTCCTCCGCAACGGCTGGTACACCGAAAACTGGACCGGTTCGCTACCCGCCGCAGTTGAGGCTGGCGCGCTGATCGGCTCTGCCGGTGACGCAAAAGTCACGCCCGCCACCCGTCAGGACTACGCCGAAGCAATCGCCGCCGTAGCCGCAGGTGAGGGGCACGAAGGTCAGATCTACGAACTGGGTGGCACCGCCTTTACCCTGTCCGATCTGGCCGCAGAACTGTCCAAACAAACCGGTAAGGACATTCCCTACAACGATCTGCCCGAAGCCGCCTACAAAGACATCCTGATCAGCTTCCAACTGCCCGAGGCCTTGGCGACCGTCATTGCAGACGCCGATGCACAGGCGCAGAACGGATGGCTGACCGATGAAAGCGGCACACTGGAACGCCTGATCGGCCGCCCCGCGACGCCGCTAGCCTGGGCCGTTGCGGCCGCCTTGGGGTAACGGTTCGCGCGAAAGTGGGCAGGGCAGGTGGTAAAACCTGCCCTGCATGCATAGGTTGCAGGGCAGTACACCGCCTTACACACGGCCACGCGCATGCCCATTCTTGTCTTAACGATTGTCATTCTCGGACTTGGTTACCGGCTCTATCGGCGCAGGGCCAAAGCGCAGTTGCGAAAAGACTGGCTGGCCACCCCGCTCACAGATCACGAAAGGGCAATTGTGCATGAACAGGTGCCGTTGGTCCGCACCTTGCCCGACCACCTGCAACAAAAGCTGGAAGGCAAGATCAACCTGTTCCTGAGCGAGTTCGATTTCTACGGCTACAACGGTCTTGAGATCACCGAAGAAATCGAACTGTCCATCGCCGCGCAAGCCTGCATTCTGGTGATGAACACCGATGCATGGTTCGATCACCTGACCAACGTGATGGTCTATCCCGGTGCGTTCCGCGCCAAACAGGCCCATCACGACGGCTATGTCGTGACTGAGGTGAACGAGACCCGATCCGGCGAAAGCTGGTCACGGGGACCGGTGATCCTGTCATGGGACTGTGTTGCCCAAGGGGCCGCGAACGATAAGGACGGGCACAACGTGGTCTTTCATGAATTTGCCCACCAATTGGACGATCTGACAGGCCACACAAATGGCGTGCCGATCTTGGGCAAAGACCAGACATTTGCCCGTTGGGAACGGGTCATTCTGGATGCATTCGACCGCCACGTCGCCAACACCGAACGCGGCCGCAAAACCGCGATGGACCCTTACGGCGCGGAAAACCACCAAGAGTTCTTTGCCGTCGCGATCGAGACCTTTTTCGAAAAGCCCGAACGCTTCAAAAAGGAAGAGCCCGAGGTCTACGCCGAACTGTCCAAGCTCTTGCGGCTCGACCCCTTGGAATGGACGAAATAGCCCGCCGCCATGATTTCGGCGGGGCGAACCTGCCTGTTTCCTAAGCGCCTACACAAACCACCCCCCTGCGACGCTCTGTCTAGGCTGCGTTCCTAGACACGCGCCCGACCCAGAGATAGCATTTTAACATGAGCTTATTTGGCATTGCGGCCTCGCTTGGACTGCTGATTTATCTGTCCTACCGCGGCCACAGCATCCTTACTTTGGCACCGCTTCTGGCGATCCTTGCCGCTGTGTTTAGCGGTGGACCACCGCTTGGAACCTATACCCAGATATTCATGTCAGGGCTTGGCGGGTTTCTCGTCGTATATTTCCCGATATTCCTGTTCGGTGCGGTCTTCGGAAAGCTGATGGAGGATTCTGGTTCGGCCGCCGCCATTGCCCAAGCCGCAGCGCGATTTCTGGGGCCTAAACGCGCGATCTATTCGGTGGTTCTGGCCTGCGCAGTGCTGACTTATGGCGGGGTATCGTTGTTTGTCGTGGCCTTCGCAGTCTACCCAATCGCCCGCCAGTTGTTCAAAGAAAGCGGCACGGCGGACCGATTCATTCCTGCCGCCATAGCGCTTGGGTCCTTCACCTTTACCATGACCGCGATGCCCGGATCGCCTGCGATCCAGAACGCGATCCCGATGCCCTATTTCGACACAACGCTGTACGCCGCGCCCGGGCTGGGGATGATCGCAAGCGTGATCATGTTGGGGTTCGGCATGGCGTGGCTTCAAGTGCGAAGCCGCAAACACGACACATCAGTCGCCGAGCTGACGTCGAACCCCCAGCCAACCGATCTTTCCAACGGCGCGGCGTCCGGCCGGACCCTGCACTGGGCCATTGGGTTTCTGCCGATTATCGTCGTGCTGCTGGGGAACGCGCTGATGGTCTATGTGGTCTTGCCGCTGGCCAACACCGATTACCTTGCGTCCCCGACTTACGGGGCCACGACCGTCGCGTCGGTCTCTGGCATATGGGCCATTCTTGTTGCGCTCGCGGCGGCTTGCCTTGTCATCATTTTACTGCAAGCAAAACGCCTGAAATCCCTGAAGCAGTCACTGTCAGACGGGGCGCAAAACGCGCTTCTTCCCATTGCAAGCACAGCCTCGCTTGTGGGCTTTGGGACAGTAATCGCATCGCTTTCAGGCTTTGATACCGTTCGCCTTGCTTTGCTTGATCTGTTCCCTGAAAACCCGCTGATTTCCCTGTCGCTTGCCGTCAATGCACTGGTCGGCATCACCGGATCGGCCTCGGGCGGGATGAGCATTGCGTTGAACACACTTGGCGCGACTTATCTTGAACTCGGGCAACAGCACGGGATTGACCCTGCCTTACTACACCGCGTCACCTCGATTGCGACTGGCGGGCTTGATGCACTGCCGCACAACGGGGCGGTAGTGACGCTTTTGTCGATCTGCGGGCTGACGCACAGGCATGCCTACTTTGATATCTTTGTTGTGGCTGTTCTGTGTCCGCTGATCGCACTGGTCGCGGTTCTTGTTCTGGGCAGCACATTCGGAAGTTTCTGAACACATCAGAATTTCCGCCAGATTATCCCGAATTTTCTTTACCAGACCGCGACTGCCTGATCCTAATGGCGAAACAGAAGTCAGCAGTCAGGTATGTCATGCCCCAGCACTTGCAAAACCCGTGGCGCGGCAAAGGACTTTTGCCCGATGCGATCCACCCGATTGATCATGCAGAAGACGTGGCAGCGCTGTTGGCGCAATGCCCTGCGCATCAACCCACACAGCTGACCCAAAGTCCTGAACTGGCGAAACTGGCAGGTGTAGCAGAGGTCTGGATCAAGGATGAACGCAGCCGCATGGGATTGGGCAGTTTCAAGGCGCTTGGCGCGGCCCATGCCATTGCCCGCGAAGCGGCTGCTACCGCGCCTGACGATTGGTCCACCGCCCTGAACGGGCAGGTCTTTGTCACCGCCAGCGCCGGCAACCACGGCCTGTCCGTCGCCGCAGGGGCCCGCGTGTTCGGGGCCAAGGCGGTGATCTATCTGTCCAAAACCGTGCCCGCCGCCTTTGCCGACCGCCTTAGGTCTTTCGGCGCCGATGTCATCATCGAAGGCGACGACTATGAAGCCAGCATGACCGCCGCCGCCAAGGCCGCCGAAGACAACGGCTGGACGCTTCTTTCAGACAGCAGTTGGGAAGGCTATTTCGAACTGCCACTGCGCGTAATGGAAGGCTACGTTCAAATGGCGGACGAAGCGGCGCAGGACATTTCCGAACCACCCACTCATATCCTGTTGCAGGCGGGCGTCGGTGGTTTGGCAGGGGCCGTTGCCGCCCACGCCCGCAAGACATGGGGTGATGTCCCACAGATCATCGTCGTCGAACCCGACGCAGCGCCCGCGCTTTATGAAAGCATTCGGAAGGGCGAACTGGTGGACACGACGGGCCCTGTGTCTTCAATGGGTCGGCTGGATTGCAAAACGCCCTCGGTCATCGCATTGGCAGGTCTTTCGCGCGATGCCGACCAGTTCACGCTGATCACAGAAGACGAAGCCAAGGACGCGATGCCCACACTTGCCGAGCATGGGTTCGAGACCACGCCATCCGGCGGGGCAGGGCTTGCCGCGTTATTGGCGGGTCTGAGCCTGCCGCCTGACGCGCGGGTGCTGACATTCCTCAGCGAAGGGCCCGAGGATGCCTGACAGGTCGTTGATCTTTCCGGCCAGCGAATACCGCCAGCGCATCGCGCGCTTGCAGGCGCAACTGGCCGCGAAAGACTGCGACGCTCTGCTGCTTACATCCGCGGCGGACATTTTTTACACCACCGGTTTCCTGACCCGTTTCTGGGAAAGCCCCGCACGCCCGTGGTTCGTCATCGTCCCCGCGCAGGGCGATCCGATTGCTGTGATCCCCTCCATCGGCGCGGATCTGATGGGGCGCACATGGATGCCCGACATCCGCACATGGAATGCACCGGACCCGCGTGATGACGGGGTTACTTTGCTGTCAGACTCCCTGCGCGAGGTCACTCCCGAAACAGGCCGCATCGCCACGCCCATGGGGTTGGAAACCCACCTACGGATGCCCTTGGCCGACTACCACGCGGTGCAGCACAGCATAGCGCCGCGTCAGTTCGTCGACGGCACCGACGTGATCCAACGAGTGCGCGAGATCAAATCAGACCCCGAGATCACCAAAATCCACGACATCTGCCAGATTGCCGACCGCGCCTTTGCACGCGTGCCCGAATTCGCCATGGCTGGAAAAGGCATCGACGCCATCTTCCGCGACTTCCAGATCGCGTTGCTGACTCAAGGCGCGGATTGGGTCAGCTACGTGGCAGGCGGCGCAGGGCAGGGGGGCTATGGCGACGTCATCTCTCCCGCGCCTGCAACCCCCTTGGCAAAGGGCGACATTCTGATGCTCGACACAGGTGCTGTGAAAGACGGCTATTTCTGCGACTTTGACCGGAACTTTACGGTCGGCACACCCAACGCCGCCACCGCCCGCTGTCACGACGCGCTATGGCACGCGACGCAGGACGCCTTGGAACAGCTGCGTCCGGGCATGACCGCCCGCGATTTGTGGGCCATCCTGAACAACGGCCTGACCGGTAGGGGGGCTACACCCCTAGGCGGGCGCTTGGGACATGGGCTGGGCATCACGCTGACCGAATGGCCGTCACTGACCCCGCTGGATGACACCGAACTGCGCAGCGGAATGGTGCTGACACTGGAACCGGGTGCTGTGGTCGAAGGCGACCGCATTCTGGTGCACGAAGAAAACATCGTGCTGCGGGATGACGGGCCTGAACTGCTGACAACCCGTGCGCCGCAAACCCTGATGACATTGGCGGAGTAGGGGACATGACCAAGGTTCCATACGAAACATCCGAACCCGATTTACCCGCCTTGGGCCTGATCGCGCTGCGTGTGGATGAAACACTGGAACCAGAGTTCCACCGCATGATCCCGCCCGACATGGCGCGGCTTTATGTGTCGCGCGTGCAGTCCGGCGACACGTTGTCACCGGAAAGCATTGCGCATATGGCAGACAATCTTGCGACCTCAGCCGCGCTTCTGCCGTCGGGTGGGCCGTTAGCGGTTGTCGGCTATGCCTGCACCTCGGGCACGGCGTTAATCGGAGAAGACCGCGTGACGGACCTGGTCCGTCAAAACAGCACGGCGCAGCACGTCACCAACCCGCTGACCGCCGCTGTGGCCCAGTTGAAAGCCTTGGGCGTGGGCAGCATCGGGGTCGTTTCACCCTATGTCGACAGTGTCTCTGGCCCCTTATGTGATGCCTTCACCGAACGTGGCATCACCGTGTCGCAAAGGCTTTCGTTCGGAGAAGAGATCGAAGCGCAGGTCGCGCGTATCACCCCGGCCTCCATCGCCAAAGCGGCCCTCCATATCGCCCAAGAGGGTGGCTGCGACGCTATTTTCCTGTCCTGCACAAACCTGCGCACGCTGGATATCCTGCAACCACTGATGCTCGACCTGAATATGCCGGTTCTAAGTTCGAACCACGCATTGGCATGGCATATGAAGCTTTTGGCGGGGTTGGAGGCAGATTGAGCGGATAGCTTGTGTTGCCCCGCAAGGAGAAATGTCACCGGGTATGCATAGCCGGAGTGCGTCCCAGTTGGGACGAGCCAAGAGCGACGACAAACATTCCGGACGCACCGCTTGCCAGTGGTTTCCGTACCCAGCTACAAGTCTTCAGAGAAATCAAACAAATTGGAAATCATGGGTATTCTGACAAGATGGCGCTCAATTAGAGCTTTTCAAAAAGGCGATGCGTTTGTGAATGTTGGCAAGTTTGCAGCGGCATGCGAGCAATATGATCTTGTCACAGAGCCGGCGGAGTATGTGGCGAAGGCGTGCCTGCAAAAGGCAGTGAGCATGCACAAAGGCAACTGCACGTCCGAAGCGGCTTCGTTTTACAGGGCCTTTCTTTCCGAGCACAGCGGAAAAATTACGAGGGATGCAGATCGGATATTTCTAAAGGCATTTGCCGAGTTTTATCTCGGGGTCCTGTTGGATGACGGAATGTTGTCTTCTCAACCAATAAAAATGGACGACCTAATTCGGCTACATGCAAAAGCCGACTATGTGACCCGTTGCGAATTTCCAGTTGGGGGTTATGGCCGTAAAGGTGCCGGTTCTTGACGGGAAAAGCTGCAATTTAGCCTTGCATAGGCTGGTGCTAGAAATCTTGCGTTGTGGGCACCGCACGACGATCTGATAATCTATCTTATGTTAACTTAATTCACGTCTCAGGACAGACGGGATAGATGCCGCTGCATCACGATACGCGCTGTGGCAGCGTCGCCTTCCTTGATTGCTGCAAGGATTGCGGCATGGTCGCGGTCGGCGCGTTTTTTCCAGCGGCCGGCGTAGTGCATATTGTAGTGCCACGAATACAAAACCTGCAGTTCAGCGATCTCGGCCACCAATCGCGGCATGTCGCATCCGGCGATCACAGCAAGATGGAAACGCCGGTTCGCGTCTTCCCAATCTTCGACCGTTTCGGCGAAATCGCAGGCGTCTTGCGCGTCTTCGATGTCTTGCACCTGTTCAGGTGTCAGGTTCGGTACCGAGCGTTCCAGTGCGACAGGCTCTAACGCCACGCGCATCACCTTCAGCTCTTCAGCCGTCTTTTGATCCATCGACGCAACGCAGGTCCCGCGACGAGGCAAGCTGATCACAAGGCCCTGACCTTCCAATCGCAGAAACGCTTCGCGGACCGTTACCTGACTGACACCGAATTCGCGGGCGACCAGATCCTGACGCAGCTTTTCACCCGGCGATACCTCGCAGCGCACAATGCGGCTGGCAAGTTGATGGGCAATGTCGTCGGATTTTTTAGGCGTCTGATCCAGCACGCGAGGTCCCCTGAGGCTTGGGCGGCAAACCTAGCCCGACCGCCGGAACAGGGCAACCATCCCAAAAGACAAAGCGGTCACGAATGCCCGAGATCACCGAATTGGTGATTTTGCAGAATGCACAAACATTCAAACCCTTCCCGCTATAGCGCCCATTTTTTAGGCGCACGCCCAAAAACACGCCGCCATTCGCCCCACTAGGGATAAAATGCATGCATTCGACCAAGACATGATCCAATCGCTCAGCGACCCGTCGCACGGCGCGACGGAAGACTTTGGAGACCGTCATGTCCTCGAGCAATTTTAATATCTTCTCGTTCTCGGGGAAGATGAAAATCCTTCACCTCACTTGGTTCGCTTTCTTCCTGACCTTCGTGGTCTGGTTCAACCTTGCCCCGATGCTGGGTGCGATCAAAGAAAGCCTTGGCCTGACCAAGCCGCAGATCACCACGCTGCTGATCCTGAACGTCGCGCTGACCATTCCGGCGCGGATCATCATCGGCATGCTGACCGACCAATATGGCCCCCGTCGCGTTTATTCGGCGCTGCTTATTCTGGCGTCGATCCCCTGCTTTATCTTTGCTGTCGCTGAAAACTTTACCCAACTGGCGCTGGCCCGTTTCGCGCTTGGGTTCATCGGGGCCGGTTTCGTCATCGGCATCCGGATGGTTTCTGAATGGTTCCCCGCCAACGAACTGGGAACCGCAGAAGGCATCTATGGCGGCTGGGGCAACTTCGGTTCGGCGGCTGCGGCCTTCACCCTGCCCACCATCGCGCTTTGGTTCGGCGGTGAAGACGGTTGGCGTTGGGCGATCGGTCTGACCGGTGCAATGGCGCTTGTGTTCGGCTTTATCTACTACGCAAGCGTTCAGGACGTGCCGAAAGGGTCCAAGTATTTCCGCCCCAAGAACGCCACCGCGATGGAGGTCACCTCGAAAGGCGATCTGTTCTTCCTGCTGGTCATGAAAGTGCCGCTGTACATCGCTTTGGGTGCTTTGGCATGGCGCCTGAAGAACGTCGACATCTTCACACCCATGACGACGAACGTTGTCTATTTCGGCCTGCTTCTTCTGTACCTCTATGACTCGATGTTGGCCGTGCGCGCCAACCGCAATGTCCTGACCGAAGAAGTCCCTGAATTCCAGCGCTACAAGTTCAAGCAGGTCGCCATTTTGAACATCCTGTACTTCGCCACCTTCGGCTCGGAACTGGCTGTTGTGTCCATGCTGCCGCTGTTCTTTCTGGAAACCTTCGACCTCACACCTGTCGTCGCGGGCATGGTGGCCTCGGCCTACGCCTTTATGAACCTGATGTCGCGCCCCGGTGGCGGTTGGATTTCCGACCGGTTCGGCCGCAAAAAGACACTGCTGATCCTGACCGCGGGCCTCGCGCTTGGCTATGCTCTGATGGGCGTCGTCGATGCGGCATGGCCGATTTGGCTGGCGGTTGTTGCAGCCATGGCCTGTTCGTTCTTTGTACAGGCCGGTGAAGGCGCCGTGTTCGCTGTGGTCCCGCTGATCAAACGGTCTCTGACAGGCCAGATCGCAGGCATGACCGGTGCCTACGGCAATGTTGGCGCGGTGATTTACCTGATCATCTATTCGGTGGTGGACGCCTCGACTTTCTTCATGGTCATCGCCGGTACTGCCGTCTTGGGCTTCATCGCCTTGCTCTTCCTTGAAGAACCCTCGGGCGAGATCGCCGAGGTTGACGAGGACGGCGCGGTCACCATGATCAAAGTGACCTAATCAGACCGGAATCGGTTGAAAACGATCAGGCGGGCATGTCCCGCCTTTTCGTGCATCATGAGGAAGACGATGCCTGCAAATTCAGAACAACCGCTGGTCAAAGGTCAGTTTCCGACCCATCCGCTCAAGGCCGCGATGGGGGGCTATTCTGCTGCAGGTGTCAAACCGCGTAACGACGACGCGATCTCGGGCCGCATTCCGGAAAGCCTTTATGAACTTCACGCGCGCGGCGCGATGATCTGTATTGCCGACGGCATAAGCACCGGTCGCAATTCATGGAAGGCCGCGCAAACGTCGGTAATGCAGTTCGCGCAGGACTATTACTCGGCCCCCGAAAGCTGGACAGTGGCGGATTGTTCGGGGCGTCTTATTCAGGCGCTGAACACCTTCTTCTACGCGCAGAACCGCAGCGGTTCGCCCGAGGCAGAGGGTCAGGTCACCACCTTTACCGCTATGATCGCCAAGTCGACCACAGCGCATATCGTGCATGTAGGCGACACGCGCTGTCTGTTGCTGCGCAACGGTCGTCTGAAGTGTCTGACCACCGACCACACCAGCATGTACATGGGCGAGAAAGAGGTCCTGACACGGGCGCTTGGCATCGATCAACGCCTGAATGTGGATTACGCCGAACACGAAATGGCCGCAGGGGATGTGTTTATCCTGCTGTCCGATGGGGTCCACAGCGCCCTGCCCGAACACGCCCTGCTCGAACAGCTGTCAGCGCCCCTGAAAACGCAACGCGATCTGGAAAAAGCAGCCCGCGCCCTGTGCGACGCGGCGCTTGCGGCGGGCAGTGACGATAACGTGTCTGCCATGCTGATGGCGGTTGAATCCCTGCCCTCGGAAAGCGTGACCGAAGCCCACCGCCGTTTGACCGATCTGGTCATTCCGCCGGTTATGAAGCCGGGCAACCGGATCGACGGCTGGCAGGTGACAGAAGTGCTGCACGCCTCGACCCGCAGCCATGTCTACAAGGTGCGTCGCGCAGATAAGCCCGATGGCGAATATGTGCTTAAGGCTCCGTCCCGCAACTTTGCCGAAACGCTTCAGTACCTCGAAGGCTTCACCCTCGAACAATGGGTCGGGCGCAAGATTTCACATCCTCAAGTGATGAAAATCTTGCCGCATGAAGACACAAGTTTTCTCTATTTCGTTGCCGAATGGGTCGAAGGCGAAACCCTGCGCGATTGGATCACAAGGCATCCGACGCCCCGTTTGCGCGATGTGCTGCCTGTCCTGACATCGCTCGTTTCAGCCGTGCGGGTGTTTCATCGCCTGCGCATGGTGCACCGAGACCTGAAACCTGAGAACGTCATGATCCTTGCAGATGGCACCGCGAAAATCATCGATTTCGGATCGGTTCAGGTCGCTGGTTTCAAGGGCCTTCTTGCGGGCGCCGACGAAGACCTTCCCGAAGGATCGCTGAACTACATCGCCCCCGAAGTGCTGGCCGGAAAACCCGCGTCCAACCTGTCGGATCTGTTTTCCATCGGCGTGATCGCCTTTGAAATGCTGACCGGCAAAGTGCCTTTCGATCACGAAAAACGTGGCAATCGCCTGTCCGTGAACCAGAAAGACTGGGTGCCGAAACCGCTGACCGACGCGCGCCCTGATTTGCCGAAAACTGCAAGCGCCGCCATTCTGCGTGCCATTGATTTCGAACCCAAAGAACGCCCGCAGGTGATGACCGAATTTCTGGGTGAACTGCGCAGCGCACGGGCCGAAGCCGCCGCAGGCGGTGACTTTGTGCCGCTGTTGCAGCGCGGGGGCCGCAACTTCTGGCGCACATGGGCACTGACAGCCACCAGCGTGGCGGCTGTCTTGCTGATCACTCTGCTGGTTCGCTGACCTCGACCGCGGCCAAAAGCCCCGCCAATTCAGATTTGCACGACCCGCAATTGGTGCCCGCTGACAGGCAGGCGCCAATTTCCTCGACCGTGGTCAGGCCCTTTTCCTCAATCTCGCGCAGAATGGTGTTGCGACCAACCGCAAAGCAGGAACAAACCACCGGACCGGGATCGGGCATATCGCCCCGCGCCTTGCCCGCCAGCGCCCAAAGCGTTTCCGTGCCCGGCAATCCCGCAAGGAAATCGCGCATCAGGTCCACAGGCTCGGGACCGACATAAAGCGCTGCGATCAGGATTTCGTCCTGATAGAACGCAATCCGGAACGTGCCCCGCTTCGGATCCTTCAGAACCTGAGCAGAGGTCTCGGACTGTTTTAGCAGCGAACGTGCGTAGGCTTCCCAATCATCGGGGATCGTATCGCCCGCCAGTTCCGCACGCCAGCCCTGACCAGTCCGCGCCCGCGCCCAATAGGAACAGTCCGGATCAAACGACGTGGCCGAGATCGCAAAACCATACCATTTCGCAGGAAACGGTTCGGCCGCAACGGTGCTGGCCTTGCTTTCCGGTTGCCCCGAAATCGGGTCGGTCACGGGTGCGACCAGCGCATCAATCCGTGCAGAGGGGGCCGTTTCACCGGTCCAGTGCATCGGAACAAACAGATCCCCCGGTGCCACATCTGTGGTGCGCCGCAACCGCAAGACCGAGGTTCCGTGCGGACTTGTCAGGCGCACAAGGTCTGCGGGCTTCAGGCCCAGTCGATCCGCATCCTTGGGGTGCATATCCACAAAGGGTTCGGGCAGATGCGCCGACAGTCGCGGGCTAAGAGCTGTCCGCGTCATAGTATGCCACTGATCGCGCAGACGCCCCGTGTTCAGCCTGAACGGGCGCTTCTCATCCGGCATAGACGCAGGATCGCGCGGCGTCAGCGCCAGCATCTTGGCCTTGCCATCCGCGTGGTAGAAACCACCGTCAGCAAAGAACCGGCCACCCTGCTTTGCTGCGCTTTGGGGCCAGCGGAATGGCGACAGCGTGTCATAATCGGCGTCGCAAATGTCCTTGAAATCCGAGATATCAAAGTCGCGCCCGAATGACCCGGCGATACCCGAAAGCGTCGCATATTCGCGGAAAATCTCGGCCGGACTAGTCCAATCGAAACCGTCAAAGCCCATGCGTTTTGCAACTTCGGCCAGAATCCACCAATCGGGCTGGGCAATCCCCGGTGCGGCCAGAACCGCGCGCTGCCGCGACACGGTACGATCAGAGTTTGTGACCGTGCCGGATTTTTCGGCCCATGCCGCCGCAGGCAACAACACATCCGCGCCACGCGCGGTGTCGGTGCGTTCGGTGATATCGCTGACCACAACAAAATCGCAGCCTTCAACAGCACCGCGCACACGGTCGGCATCCGGCAGGGTCACGGCAGGGTTCGAATGGATCACCCACAGCGCCTTGATGCGGCCTTCGCCCAACGCGCGGAACATATCGACCGCTTTCAAACCGGCCTTATCGGGCATCGCAGGCGATGCCCAGAACCCCTGCACGGCCTCGCGGTGGTCGGCGTTTTCCAGATCAAGGTGACAAGCCAGCATATTGGCCAGACCACCCACTTCGCGCCCGCCCATCGCGTTGGGCTGTCCGGTTACGGAAAACGGACCCATGCCAAGCCGTCCGATGCGGCCAGTGGCAAGATGGCAGTTCAGGATCGCATTGACCTTATCCGTGCCGGACGAAGACTGGTTCACGCCCTGACTGAAAATGGTCACGACCTTTTCCGTCCCGATCCAGAGATCGAAGAATGTCTTCAGATCGCCATCGGACAGGCCCGTGATCGCCGGATCACTGGCCTTGGCCGCTGCAATCGCGTTATCCGCGCCACTGACGTAAGCGTCGATATAGGCGCGGTCCAAAAGCCCGCGCCGGTCAATTTCCGCCAGCAAGGCATTGAACAGCGCCACGTCGCTGCCCGCCCGCAAAGCAAGGTGCAAATCCGCGCCATCGCAGCTTGCCGTGCGACGGGGATCAATGACCACCAGTTTGGTGCCACGGGATTTCCGCGCGGCCAGAATGCGTTGGTACAGAACCGGATGACACCAAGCGAGGTTCGAACCGGTCAGAACAATCAGATCGGCGTTTTCAAGATCTTCATAGGTGCCGGGCACCGTGTCGGTGCCAAAGGCGCGTTTGTGCCCTGCCACGGTCGACGACATACACAGACGCGAATTGGTATCGATATTGGCCGAACCGATGAAACCCTTCATCAGCTTGTTGGCGACGTAATAGTCTTCGCTTAGCATCTGGCCCGATACATAGAACGCCACCGAGTCCGGCCCGTGTTCCGCGATCGTTTTCGAGAACGTCTTGGCCACATGATCCAGCGCGCTGTCCCAATCGGTATCGGTCCCGTTAACGCGCGGGGTCATCAACCGGTGCGACAGACCCACCGTTTCGGCCAGAGCCGATCCTTTGGAACACAGACGCCCGAAGTTCGCCGGATGGTCCGGATCCCCTTTGACGGTCAGGCGGCCCTGCCCGTCAGGCGTTAGCAAAACACCACAACCCACCCCACAGTAGGGGCAGGTTGATCGCGTCGTGGCAGCCGTCATCAGGCGGCGTTCCGCGCGGCAACCGCATCCGTATCAAGCAGCAGACGACCGTCTTCGATCTTGACCGGATAGGTCGCAATGCTGCCTTCGTCCGCACCTTGGGCTTCGCCGGTTTCCAACGAATAAACCCAATTATGCAGCGGGCACGTCACCTGTTTTCCATGCACGATGCCTTCGGCCAAAGGGCCGCCCTTGTGGGCGCATTTGTTCGATGTCGCAAAGACTTCGGCTTCGTCAGTGCGGAACACAGCAATGCAGCCCGCAGGGGTTTTCACGATGCGCGCGCCGCGCAGGGGGATGTCTGTCAGGGCGCCAATATCGGTCCAGCTCATTCTGCGGCCTCCGTCGTCAGGTCGGCAAGCGGCGCATATTGCGCCTTACGGTTTTCTACATGTTCGGCCCACGGGTCGTGCTGATAGACGCTTTGCGAGATATCAAAACGTTCGATCAGTGCGGCACGGGTCGCCGGATCGTCCAGCGTTTCCTTGACCCAATCCAGCCCGACTTTCGCAACCCACTTATAGGCGCGGTCCAGATACTTGGCGTTTTCGCGGTACAGCTGGACAAAAGCCACGGTCCATTCGATCGCTTCCTCTTCGGTCGCCACATCGATCAGACGTTCGGTTTCTTTCACATCCATACCCGCCGCGCCGGCAACACCGATCTGATAGCCACTGTCGACACAAATCACGCCCACGTCCTTACAGGTCGCTTCAGCACAGTTGCGCGGACATCCCGATACACCCAGCTTGACCTTGTGCGGTGTCCAAGACCCCCACAGGCGTTTTTCAAGCTTGATGCCCAGACCGGTCGAATCCTGCGTACCAAAGCGGCACCAGTCAGACCCCACACAGGTTTTCACCGTCCGAAGGCCCTTGGTGTAGGCGTGGCCGGAAACCATGCCCGCATCGTTCAGATCCGACCAGATCGCTGGCAGGTCTTCTTTCTTGATGCCCAAAAGGTCGATCCGCTGACCGCCTGTCACCTTGACCACGGCGTCGAACTTTTTCGCCGCTTGCGCGATGGCGATCAGCTCGTCGGGATCGGTCATCCCGCCCCACATACGCGGCATTACGGAATAGGTGCCGTCCTTCTGGATGTTCGCATGGTTGCGTTCGTTCACAAAGCGCGACTGCAAATCGTCCTGATAGTCCAGCGGCCAGTCCGCCAGCAGGTAATAGTTGATGGCCGGACGGCATACGTGACAGCCGTTCGGCGTTTTCCACGCCAGTTGCTGCCAGACCGCAGGCTGCGATTTCAGCTCTTGCGATTTGATCAGACGGCGCACGTCTTCGTGGGTCAGGTCGGTACACTTACAGATCGGCTTTTCGGCCTTCGCCTCAAAGCTGTCACCCAGCGTGACGGCCAGAACCTGTTCCACCAGACCGGTGCATGTCCCGCAGGACGCCGAAGCCTTGGTGATGGCCTTCACATCGTCCAGCGTGGTCGCGCCGCCTTCGATGGCGGTAACAATTGTGCCTTTGCAAACGCCGTTACAGCCACAGATTTCGGCGTCAGCCGGCAATGCTGCAACGGCTGCCAGAGGGTCCGCGGCGGCAGCGCCACCCCCCTGGAATGCCGGACCAAAGATAATCGTGTCGCGCATCTCGGAGATGTCCGAGCCGTCTTTGATCAATCCGAAGAACCAGTTCGAATCCGCGGTGTCGCCGTACATCACGGCACCAACCAGCTTGTCGTCCTCGATGACCAGACGCTTGTAAACACCGCGCTTGGGGTCGCGGAACACGATGTCTTCGCGTGCGTCGCCCTCGGCGAAATCGCCTGCGCTGAACAGGTCGCAGCCTGTGACTTTCAACTTGGTCGACAGTTCGCGCATCTTGAACGCGTCGTCTTCGCCCAACAGGGTTTTGGCCAGAACCTTGGCCTGATCATAAAGCGGAGCAACAAGACCAAACAGGTTGCCTTCGAATTCGACGCATTCACCCACCGCCAGAATATCAGGGTCCGAGGTGCGCATCTGCGCATCGACCTTGATCGCGCGACCCATTTCAAGACCGGCATCCTGACCCAGTGCTGCGGCCGGACGGATACCGACCGCCATACAGACGATATCGGCCTCAAGCACAGTGCCGTCTTCCAGCAGAACGCGTTCGACCTTGCCATCCCCTTCGATGCACTTGGTCTGCGCCTTCAGCATCACATTGATGCCGCGCTTTTCCAGATCCTGTTTCAGCAAGTAACCCGCGGCTTCGTCCAGCTGACGCTCCATCAGGTGACCCATGATGTGCAGCACAGTCACGTCCATGCCGCGCAGGCGCAGCCCCGCCGCAGCCTCAAGACCCAACAGACCGCCGCCGATCACAACAGCCTTGCCGCCCGGCTTGGCCGATGCGTCGATCATGGCGTTTGTATCTTCCAGATCGCGGTAGGCAACGACACCCGGCAGATCATGGCCCGGCATCGGGATGATGAACGGGGCAGAGCCCGTGCCGATGATCAGCTTGTCATAAGCAACTTCGCCGTTTTCACCGACAACCACCTTACGGTCGCGATCGATTTTGGTGACCTTTTCGCCAAACCGCGTTGTCACCTTGTTGTCTGCATACCAAGCATCGTCATGGGTGACGATTTCTTCGAATGTCTTTTCCCCCGACAGAACAGGCGACAACATGATCCGGTTGTAGTTGCCACGCGGCTCGGCGTTGAACAGAGTGACGTCGAATGCCTCTGGCGCTGTGTCGAACAGGTGTTCCAGCACCCGTCCCGAGGCCATGCCTGCCCCGATAACCACAAGTTTCTGCATCGTCATTGCCTTTCTTACAGGTACCAGGCGACCACGTGGGTCAGCTCGGTGTCTTTGTAGACAGGAAGGGCCACCATCAGGGTGTAGCCCTTGGGAAGGCCGGTCGCGCCTTGATGGACTTCGGGCAGACCCGACCCCAGAACCTGACCGACAGGTCCCTGCCATGCGCTTGCCGATACCGCATCGACAGGCGGGTTTTCTTTGGGCCAAAGCGGCCCTTCAAGTGCGCAGAACCCGTCCATGCGCAGCGCTTTTTTCTCGGCGCCAACCACTTCGGGGCGTGCGTCCCAAATCTCGAACCGGCGCGCGATCGGTGTGTTTTCAGAGGACAGCAGTGTCAGCACATAGGATTTGTCGCCCGGAACCGGCACAGGCACGCCCAAACCGTTCTTCAACCCGATCTCGCCTGCGGCCTCGGCACGGATAAACGCGCCGATACGGGACAGGTCGCGCATAAGGATCGGCGTGGACGCCGCCCAAACACCCCCCGGAAGCCCCTGCCCGTAGGCAAACGAGATATCCTGAGAAATCGCTTCGAAATTCTTGGCGGTCCCGTAGTAGCCGTCTGTCAGCACCAGCTTGCTGCCTTCGTCTTCCCAGACTTCGATTGCGCCGTGATGGTCCGCATCGTCGCCACACAGAATAACCAGAACGGCCTTCAGCGTTTTTCCGGCAAAGACAGGAACGGCCACGGCACAGGTCAGACCGGCCTCTTTCGCGGCCTCTGTCCGTTTGAAATACGATCCGTCGAATTCCTTAAGAACAACGGGGCGCGCTTCGGCCCACGCCTTGCCCGGCAGGCCTTCGCCCTTGGCAAAGCTCATCTGACCGGAAAGATCGCTCAGGCCTTCGGCACCGTCATAGGCACCACCGCCATGCACCAAATGATCCCCTTCGGGAATCCACACTTCGGCGATGCGGGTAAAGGTTGCCACTGGGGCTAATGGCTGGCTCATAGGCTGTCCTTTTCGACTCGTAGGCACGCAGAACCAGAACAACTAGATTAGGCCGAATTGTCACTCTGCGTATAAGCTTCGCGCGCCGAATGCCTGCATAAGCGTCAGAAGGTCCAAGCCTAAGCGCGATTTTTGCTCGCAAAATGTACGACCACTACAGCCAGCGCGATAATATCAGGCATACAGTGCGGGATTGCTCAATTTATGAGCGGTTACAAAACGGGGGTCAGAGCGACGGCTCCGCCTGCCCGCGACTCTTATTTTCGATCTTGCATGCAAGGCGATTCACAACGGCATGAAGCAGGATTGTCATCACCGCAACGACCAGAACAGCCGCAAACATCAGGCCCGTTTTCGCCCGACCGTTGGACAGCAGCATCAAATAGCCCAGCCCCCGAGACGCCCCCACCCATTCCCCGATAATCGCCCCGATCGGCGCATAAACAGCCGCAAGCCGCAGACCCGACATCAGGCCGGGCAACGCCGCGGGCACGCGCAAAAACCACAGAACACGCCAGCGCGTTCCACCCATGACCTCTGCCTGCCGCAACCAGGCGGGCGGGGTCGCAACCAACGCGTCATGAAAGGCGGATGTCACAGGGAAATAGATGATCAAAAGCGCCATCATGATCTTTGACCAAAGCCCGTAGCCGAACCAAAGCGTCAGGATCGGCGCCAGCACGAAAACGGGAATGGATTGGCTGAGCACCAACACAGGCTTCAGCCAGCGATCAAGGCGCGGCGCCATCGCAAGGCCAAGTGCTGTCACCATACCCAGTATCGCTCCAAGCAAGAGCCCGATCATCACCTCGGACAGGGTCACGATGGCATGTTCCGCCAAAAGCGCCCGATTGCCCCACAACGTCACAGCGACCTTTGCCGGCGGCGGAAGAATAAAGGCCGGCACGTCCGTCACCCAGACAACACTCTGCCAAAGGCACAGGATCAAAGCTGCGGGCAAAAGATATTTCATGCAGCCTCCAGCAACAGCCGTGTCAGATCGGACGTCAGCGCCTGAACCTTCGGATCGTCAGCCTGCTTTGAATGCTGCGGCACAGACACGGGTGTCAGCCCGCTGTGATCAAGGATCAGAATGTCATCGGCAATGCGCGCGGCTTCGGCAGGATCATGGGTGACATGCAGCACAGTACGCCCGCTCAAAAGATCACGGGCGACGTCCTGCACGCGCAACCGCGTCGCCACATCCAGCGCGGAAAACGGCTCGTCCAGCAAAACAACCGGGCGGTCTTCGTAAAGCGTGCGCGCAAGGGCCAGACGCTGTTGCTGACCACCGGAAAGACGGGTGCAGTTTTGCGCCCCTTGCGCGCCCAGCCCGACCTGTTCCAGAAGCGCCTTTGCGCGGGCGTGATCTGGCCTCTCTCCGCGCAGACGCGACCCGATCCAGACATTCTGAAGCGCACTCAACCACGGCAAAAGCCCCGCATCCTGCGCCATAAGGGCCACCTGCCCCAAAGGCTGCGCCCCCGTATCAAGCACCGCCGATCCATCCATCCGCAACCCGTCCGGCAGACCTGTAAAGGCCTGCAACAGCGTGGATTTTCCAACGCCGGACGGCCCCAAAAGACATGTCCAGCGCCCCGCCGTTACAGTCAAGGACAATGGGCCAAGCAATCGCCGCGCACCCGTTCTTGCATCGGCAAACACCGAACCTTCAAAGGATAGTCCAGGGACAGGTGCGCGCGCTGTCACGGATCAAGCCCCATATCCCAGAACCCGACCTCGAGCCGCGTTGCCGTGGTGAACCTTTGACACAAACGCGGCCAGCTTGGTGATGCTTCGGCCCCCTCCCCCAGACGCAAGCGCACCGCCTCGTCGATCAAGGTACCGACACGGGAACACAGTACCTGATAATCACCACCCCCATAGGTTTCGATCCAGTCTGCATAGTCCGGCGCCGGATCCGACGCCAAAAGACGGGCTCCGATTTCGCCATAGCCCATCACACAAGGGGCCAGTGCTGCCATCAGATCAAGAAACCCGCCTGCGTGGCCTGCATCCAGAACGTAGCGGGTATAGGCCAGCGTCGCGGGGCGTTCTTCGGCACTTTGCAATGTGCTTTCGGAAATCCCCGCCTCGGCGCAAATGCGGGTATGAAGCCGCAATTCATCATCGATCAACGCTTGGGTCGTCGCCGCACAATGGCGCATTTCTTCCAGCGTTTCGGCCTTGGTCATCGCCAAGGCCCAAGCCCGCGCAAAATGCACAAGGTACAGGTAATCCTGCACCAGATAATGCAGAAAGCTTTCGCGCGGCAGGGTGCCGTCCCTCAGCCCTTCGACAAAGGCATGATGGGTATAGGCGTGCCAGTGATCACCAGCAGCAGCACGCCAGACGGGAAAGGTACTGCCGTAGGTCACTGGGCCACCGTCACGGCCAGATCGGACACAGGTCGCACTGTGGGGACCAGACCACGATCATGCAGGAACGTCTCGAACCGCGCGTAACGGCCTTCATCCAGCGCCGACGGACGCAACGCAAAGCGCGGCAAGGTATCCTGCCATGCCATCGCGTTCAGCGCATCGTCCAGTTCCGCCGAGGTTGCAGCAAAGATTTTCCAGCTCTCGTCGGGATGGTTGACGATGTATTGCGTGGCCTTTTCCGTCGCTGCAAGGAAACGGGCAATCTGGTCGGCATCCATCGTGTCGGGGTTGGCGACATAGATCAGTTCGTCATACGCGGGAACCCCGTGTTCTTCGGGATAAAGGCAGCGGCCCGCAATGCCTTCGATCTCCATCTGGTTCAGTTCGAAATTGCGGAAGGCCCCGATCACCGCATCCACCTGACCCGACATCAGCGCAGGGGACAACGACCAGTTCACGTTGACCAGTTCAACATCGTCCAGACCGATACCAGCAGGCTGCAGCATCGCACCCAAAAGCGCCTCTTCCACGCCTGCGATGGAAAATCCGATCTTGCGTCCGGCCAGATCCGCAATGGATTGAACAGGGCCGTCTTCCAGCGTCAGAAGACAGTTCAGCGGCGTGGCGACCAATGTGCCAACGCGCTTGAGCGGCAGACCTTCTGCCACCTGCAAATGAAGCTGAGGCTGATAGGAAATCGCCAGATCGGCCTTTCCGGCAGCGGCCAGCTTGGGCGGATCAGAAGGATCGGCCGGGGCGATCACTTCGACCTCAAGGCCTTGTTCTGCAAAATAGCCGTTTTCCTGCGCGACGATAATCGGGCCGTGGTCGGGGTTTACGAACCAGTCAAGCACGACAGACATCTGGTCAGCTGCAAAGGCGGGCGTCGCACACAGGCACGCCAACAGGGCAAGTGGTTTCACAAGAGGTCTCCTTCAGGAATTATTCGGAAAATCAGGCAGCGCGATCAGGGCAATGTCGCCCTGCCACACAAGAGAAAGGCGCTGCGCAGCAGTCCATGCGCGCAGTCCGGATTTACAACAAAGCACGGCGCGTTGGCCTGCTTCGGGCATAGGGCCATCGGGGCCGAAGGTGTCGACAGTCAGGCGGCGCGCATCAGGGTGGACAAGCGGCGCTTCTTCCGCGCCGCGCAGATCCACAAGCCAATCGTCGGTGCGCACCGCATCGGGGTCGATGAACACGGCCTGCCGGTCGGGTTCGGGGGCGCTATCAAACCGGAACCCGCCAAACCGTTGGCCTGCGGCGTCAAAGGTTGTGATCTGCCCCAACGGGGCCGGATCGCCCGCAGCAACGGTCAGCGCCATCTGCGCCTGAAGGCTGCCGATCACACCAACGACAGGGCCCAGAACACCCTCGACCGCGCAGGACCCCAAATGTTCCGGCAGGTCCGGA
The DNA here is from genome assembly GCF_900108225.1 of Thalassococcus halodurans. Lineage (GTDB taxonomy): Bacteria > Pseudomonadota > Alphaproteobacteria > Rhodobacterales > Rhodobacteraceae > Thalassococcus > Thalassococcus halodurans. The sequence continues at coordinate 78,083 of NZ_FNUZ01000007.1, read as the reverse complement.
AACACCGCGCGCAGCGACGGCTTTCCCCCGCAAAATCCGCCGACGTAGCCATCCGTTCCACTGACCGATGCGCTGATCAACGGAATACCCTGATCCTTGCAAACGTCGGACAGGATATAGCTGACCGCAAAGCTGTCGGCGCAATCCAGAACAACCGTCGCCCCATCGCACAACGCTTCCGCGTTCGCGGGCATAAGGGCCGCCTGTTCAGCAATGATCCGGACATCCGGGTTCAGACCGCTTAGTGCCTCTTGCACCGCAATCACCTTTGGCATCCCGATCTGAGCCGCGCGAAAAAGCGTCTGGCGGTGCAAGTTGCTCAGGCTGACCACATCCGCATCCACAACCCGCAAGCTGCCGACACCGGCGCCAGCAAGATATTGCAACACCGGCGCGGCCAGGCCCCCTGCCCCCACAACCAGAACAGATGCCTTGGCCAAACGTGCCTGCGCCTCGGCCCCGATTACCGCCTGCTGACGGGCATAGCGGGTCATCGCGTGACCTCGATCCAGTCGCAGATGCGGGCCTCGGGATCGGCATTCAGCGTGATATCCGTCACCACCGACACGATATCGGCCCCCGCCGCAAAGGCCGAAGGCGCGCGTTCGACCGACAAACCCCCAATGGCGACCAGAGGCAGATCACCGATCCGGCGTTTCCATTCGGTCACACGATCCAGCCCCTGTTCGTGCCACTTCATTTTTTTCAGGATGGTCGGCCATACTGGCCCAAGCGCGATGTACCCCGGATCACAGGCCAACGCCCTGTCCAGTTCATCTTCGTCATGGGTCGACAGGCCGAACCGGATATCCGCGGCACGAAGGGCGTTCAGATCCGCACTATCAAGGTCCTCTTGCCCCAGATGCACCCAATCGCATCCCAGCTCGATCGCCAGTTCCCAGTGATCATTGACCACCAACACGGCCCCAGCCTCGCGGCACAAATCACGCGACCGTTCGATCCGCTGTTTCAGGTCATCGGGCGCACAATCCTTGGCCCGTAACTGCACAAGCTTGACCCCCAAGGGCAGCGCACGTTCCAGCCAATCGGGATGGTCGAAAATCGGATAGAAACGATCCAGCGTCATTCCAGCACCGCCAATCCCATCAGGGGTGTTGACGGCTGCGCCATATCGCGCGGCTCCATCGGGTCAGCGTCATAGGCCAGCTTTCCGGCGCGCAGCGCCAGCGCAAAGCCTTCGGCCATCGCCGCCGGATCACCGGCCTGCGCAACGGCGGTGTTCAACAGGACCGCATCGAACCCCATCTCCATCACCTGCGCCGCATGACTGGGCAGCCCGAGCCCCGCGTCCACCACCATCGGCACCTCGGGAAACTGGGCCCGCAGCGTGCGCAGACCGTAGGGGTTCATCAACCCGCGCCCTGTGCCAATCGGAGCACCCCACGGCATCAACACCTCGCAGCCAGCGTCCAGCAGTTTGCCCGCAAGAACGCCGTCTTCGGTGGTATAGGGAAATACGCGGAACCCGTCTTCGGACAGAATGCGCGCCGCCTCGACAAGCCCGAACGGGTCCGGCTGCAAGGTGTCGGCATGGCCGATCACCTCAAGCTTGATCCAATCTGTGTCGAAAACCTCGCGGGCCATGTGCGCCGTGGTCACCGCCTCGCGCACGGAATGACAGCCTGCCGTGTTCGGCAGAACGGGGATATCCAGTTCGCGGATCAGCTCCCAAAAATCGCCGCCACCCGCAGACTCGCGGCGCAACGACACCGTCGCCACGCCCGCTCCGGACCGGCGGAAGGCATCTGCCAAAACATCAGGTGACGGATATAGCGCCGTGCCCAGCATCAGGGGCGACGCGATCTCTGTTTCATAAAAAACCGGCATCTCAGCCCCCTTGCTTCGGGGCGAGGATTTCAAGCTGATCCCCCGCTTCAAGGCTTTGCGACGCGCGCATCGCGGCAGGCACAAAATTGGCGTTCAACGCGGTGGCCACGCGCGCATCGCCATAGCCAAGCTCAGCCAGGGCGGCATCAAGCGTCTGTGCAGACACCTCCTGCACGGTTCCGTTCACTGTGATCTTCATTCAATGTGCTCCGGTTTTCTGGAGTTCAAAACAAGCGTCGCCGCTTCTTGGGCCAACGCGGGGGCCATCAAAAATCCGTGGCGGAACAGACCGTTGACGTGGATACGATCCGGTGCCTTCACCACGCGCGGCATGTTGTCGGGAAAAGCGGGGCGCGCGTCGGCGCCGATTTCCAGCACCTCGGCCTCGGCAAAGGCGGGGTGCAATGCGTAGGCGGCATTCAAAAGCTCGGCGATGCCGCGCAACCGTGCTGGCCCCTGATCGCCGCTTTCGATCTGGGTCGCCCCCAGCATGTAGAGTCCTTCGCCACGGGGTACGATGTAAATGGGGTGGCGCGGATGCAGCATCCTGATGGGCCGGTGCAGGGTCACATCAGGGGCGCGAAGGATCACCATCTCGCCCCGAACGCCGCGCAGTTTCAGCAGATCTTCCCGTGCCGCCAACCCGCGACAGTCGATCAACTGACCCGATATCGGGCCATCCGTGACGATAGAAACACCCCGCCGCGCAAGACCGTCGCGCAAAACAGACAGGGCTTTGCGCGGATCAAGATGGGCTTCGTCCTGAATAAAAAGGGCCTTTTGAAAACGATCTGCCAGCGCCGGTTCCAGTTCAGAAATCTCAGGGGCGGACAGGGCACGATGCTGGGGCACGCGACGGCCGAACCGCACCAGTTCGCGCTGGTCACGGCCCAAAGCCACCACCAATGTGCCGCGCCGTTCCACCTGAACGCCCGCCGCCGCCCACCAATCGGCAGCCCCCTGCCCCAAGGTGACAACTTCTGTCACGGCGGTTTCGCCTTCGCAAAACGGGGCCAGCATGCCGCCGGCATAACGCGAACATCCGGTCAAACCGCCCTGCGGATCGATCAGACGCACCGATGCCCCCCGCGTCGTCAGCTCGTGTGCGACGCACAGCCCCGCAACTCCGGCCCCAAGGATCGTGACCCCGGTCATGGCCACATCGCGTGGAAATGATGAACCGGCCCGTGCCCCTGCCCGACGTCCAGTTGATCCGCTGCGAGGATCGCCTGATGCAACCAGTCGTGCGCCACCTGCACCGCAGTTTTCATGTCACGGCCCTTTGCTAGCTCGGACGCGATGGCCGAGGACATCGAACACCCCGTGCCGTGCGTGTTGCGCGTATCCACGCGCGGCGCGGCAAAGCGGGTCATGTCATCCGCTTCAACAAGAAAATCCTCGCACAGCGCACCATCGGCGTGGCCGCCTTTCATCAAAACCGCCTGCGGCCCAAGCGCCCGCAGCGCCTGACCCTGCGCCTGCGGGTCGCCAGCCATTGCACCATCCAGCAACCGCGCGGCCTCGGGCAGGTTCGGCGTCAACAACGCAGCACGCGGCAGCAAGCGCCGCGTCAGCGCATCAACTGCCGTGTCGTCCAGCAAGGCATCACCGGATTTCGCCACCATCACCGGATCAAGAACGATAGGGCCGCGATACTCCGCCAGCGCATCAGCGACAGCTTCGACGATCTCGGCAGTGCCCAACATGCCGATCTTGATGGCATCCGGCGGAATGTCCGACAGGACCGACCGGATTTGCGCGGCAACCATGTCGGGCGACATCATCTGAACCGCCTGCACCCCTTGGGTGTTCTGCGCGGTGATCGCGGTGACGGCTGTCATGGCATAGACGCCGCGCGCGGATGCGGATTTCAGATCGGCCTGTATCCCGGCGCCGCCGCCGCTGTCAGAGCCTGCGATAATCAGTAATTTTGCGATCGTCCCCAACTGTGCCTCCATCAAGGGAACGGCACAGCAAACAAAAGGCAAAACGGCATGGGGTGCCATCTAGCGCGCTTCCGTTCCCTACGCCGGTATTGTCCGGATCAGGTTCGATGGGTTGACTGACGCCTCTCAGCCCGATGACGGGCACCCCAACGGATTCGGCGTAACGCTATGTCCGGCCTGGGTTTTTGGCAAGGGGCGAAAAATCGTGGCCTGTTGACCAAGGGGCTGCGACCAAAAATGGGCTTGTCAGTCAGCCCACAATCGATAAAAAAATACCCAAACAGAAAATCGCATGGATTTTATCGATAAAATGACAAGCACGTCCAAAGAATGGAGCCGCGAGGCCGCCCAGACCCTGTACGACCAGCCACTCATGGACCTGCTGTTTCAGGCACAAACCGTCCATCGGCAGAACTTTGATCCGAACAAAGTGCAAACCTCGAAGCTTTTATCGATAAAAACCGGCGGCTGCGCCGAAGATTGCTCGTATTGCTCTCAGTCGGCCCGAAACGGATCGACACTCCCCGCCTCGAAACTTATCGAGGTCGAACGCGTTCTGGCCGAGGCCCGTCGCGCCCGTGATGGCGGCGCGACACGGTTCTGCATGGGGGCCGCGTGGCGTGAACCAAAAGACCGCGACATGGACAGCCTTGTTGCCATGGTCGAAGGCGTGCGGGCCCTTGGCATGGAAAGCTGCATGACCCTTGGCATGCTTGACGACAATCAGGTGGTACGCCTGCGGGACGCGGGTCTGGATTACTACAATCACAACATCGACACCTCCGAACGCTACTACCCTGAAGTCATCACCACCCGCACCTTCGCCGACCGCATAGACACGCTGAACCGCGTGAAAGAAGCAGGGATCAAGGTCTGCTCTGGCGGCATTCTGGGTATGGGGGAAGAAACGCAGGACCGGCTGGATATGCTGGTCACGCTTGCCAACCTTGACCCCGCCCCCGACAGCGTTCCGGTCAACATGCTGATGCCCCAGGCGGACACGCCTTTGGCCGACGCAGCCCCCGTTGACCCCATTGATTTCGTCCGGATTATCGCCGTGGCGCGGATCATGATGCCGCGGTCCTATGTCCGCCTGTCCGCAGGCCGCTCCGACATGAGCGAAGAGATGCAGGCAATGTGTTTCTTTGCCGGTGCAAACTCCATGTTCGTGGGCGAAACGCTTTTGACCGCCGAAAACCCCGAAGAAGACAAGGATGCACTGCTGTTTGCCAAACTGGGCATTCAGGCGGAAACCGCCGCCGGACAAAGCGCAAAGGCCGCAGAATGACCGCCCTTGGCAGACTCGCCGCGTCGCTGGACGATCTTGACGCGCGCCACCGTCGCAGACGCTTGATCCCGCAGGCGGGACTGGATTTCGCATCCAACGACTATCTGGGCCTTGCGAACTCTAATGTCCTGCGCACCGCCGCTGCCGATGCGCTGACCCGTGGCGTGCCTTTGGGGTCCGGCGGATCACGGTTGCTGCGCGGCAATCACGCCGAACACGAAGCACTTGAAGCAGAAGCCGCCGCCTTTTTCGGGGCCGAAGCCGCGCTATTTGTCGTTGGCGGGTTTCAGGCCAATCAGGCTATTTTTGCCGCACTTCCGGGGCCGGACGATCTGGTTCTTTATGATGAACTCGTTCACGCCAGCACCCATGACGGAATGCGCGCAGGTCGCGCCGAAACCCGGTCTTTTGCACATAACGATCCCGATGACGCCCGTCGCGTGCTGCGCGACTGGCGCACGCAGGGTGGCACAGGATCCATCTGGATCGCAGTCGAAAGCCTTTATTCGATGGAGGGCGATTTTGCCCCCTTAGCCGAATTTGATGCCTTGGCGGTCGAAACCGACGCGATCCTTGTGGTGGACGAAGCCCATGCCACGGGCCTTTACGGACCGGGAGGTCGCGGACTGGCCCACGGGCTGAAGGCCGAGGTTCTGACACTGCACACCTGTGGCAAGGGTCTGGGTGTCTCCGGCGGGCTGGTTTGTGGTGCGCGGGTTTTGATCGATATGCTGGTCAATCGCGGACGCCCCTTTATTTTTGCCACCGCGCCTGCCCCCTTCACCGCCGCGTTGGTGCGTGCGTCGATCGCCCATTTGGCGGCAGACGATACGCTGGTCACATCCGCGCGGGCCCGCATCGATCATGCCCATGCCACGGCAAGCGCCCATGGCATTTCTGACAACGCCCTGAAAAGCCAGATCATTCCGGTGATCATCGGCGAAGACGCCCCGACCATGCATATTGCGACGGGCCTTCAAGCACAGGGCTTTGACGTACGCGGCATCCGTCCGCCAACCGTGCCCAAGGGGACATCGCGGCTTCGGATTTCGATCACCGGAAACGTCAGCAACGCCGACATCACCGCATTGTTCGAGGCCTTGACGCACCACCGGCAGGCCGCCGCATGAACGCGATTGTCATCACCGGAACCGACACCGGCATCGGCAAGACCGTTTTTGCCGCGGGCCTGACCGCCGCGTTGAATGCCACCTATTGGAAGCCCGTCCAATCCGGGCTCGAAGAGGCAACCGACACCGAACAGGTCGCCCGCCTGTCAGGTCGCCCTGCGCTGCCCGAAGCGTACCGCCTGCAACTGCCGGCCTCACCGCATCTTTCGGCCGAGGCCGAGGGCGTCGAAATTGATCCGAACCGTCTCGCCTTGCCAGTAACCGACGGCCCGCTTGTTGTTGAAGGCGCAGGCGGCGTGATGGTTCCCCTGACCCGCAAGCTGTTCTACCGCGATATGTTTGCCAGATGGCAGGCCCCGGTCGTGCTTGTGGCGCGCACCCAGTTGGGAACGATCAATCACACGGCCATGTCCCTGATGGCGCTGCGTGACGCGGGCTGTTCTGTGGTCGGCGTGGCCTTTATCGGCGCGCCGGAACCGGATGTCGAAGACACCATCGTCCAGATGTGCGCCACCACACATCTTGGCCGCCTGCCCCATCTGTCGCCTCTGACCCCCGAAACACTGACCACGGCTTTTGCGAAGGTCGACACCGCTACGATCAAGGCCGCGCTATGACCCCGCTCGACTTTGACGCCCGTCACCTCTGGCATCCCTACACCAATGTTCTGGCCCCCGGCCCGATGCACTTGATCACCAAGGCAGAAGGCGTTTGGCTGACCCGCGATGACGGCGGACAGATGATTGATGCGATGTCGTCATGGTGGTGTGCCGTCCATGGCCATAGGCACCCTGCGATCACCAGCGCGATGCATACCCAGATCGACACGCTGCCGCATGTCATGTTCGGTGGGCTGACCCATGATCCGGCGATTGAACTGGGCCGTAAACTGGTGGCGATGCTGCCCGACGGACTGGACCGGATTTTCTATTCCGACAGCGGGTCCGTGGCGATTGAAGTCGCGCTCAAAATGGCCGTGCAATACCAGATGGCCAAGGGTGAAACCGGTCGCACCCAATTCGCAACCATTCGCGGCGGCTATCATGGCGACACGTGGAAAGCGATGAGCGTTTGCGACCCTGTCACCGGCATGCACGGGCTTTTTGCCGGTGCATTGTCGATCCAGCATTTCCTGCCGCGCCCACCTGTTGGCCTGACCGACGACTGGAGCGATGATCCGGCGTTGAACGGCATTGGTGCGCTCTCTGATCTATTGGATCATAACGCCCGCTCTATCGCCGCGCTGATCCTTGAACCGGTCGTTCAAGGTGCGGGCGGCATGTATTTCTATCATCCCGAATATCTGCGTCAGGCACAGGCCCTGTGCCGCGCCCATGGCGTGCTTCTGATCCTTGACGAAATCGCCACAGGCTTTGGCCGGACCGGGCAGATGTTTGCCATGGATCACGCGGATATCGTTCCGGACATTCTGTGTCTGGGCAAGGCGCTGACCGGCGGGCACATCACCCTTGCCGCGACCATCGCCAGCGAAGAGGTCGCGCGCGGCATTGGCGAAAGCGCCGCTGGCGTTATGATGCACGGGCCGACCTATATGGCCAACCCGCTGGCCTGCGCAGCCGCCTGCGCCAGTCTGGACCTGCTCGCCTCAGGCGATTGGAAGACAAACGTTCAGTCGATCGAGGCGCAGTTGCGCGACGGCCTCGCCCCTGCCGCCACCCTTCCGGGCGTTCGGGACGTGCGCGTTCTTGGCGCAATCGGCGTTATAGAAATGCACGATCCTGTGGATGCACGCATCGCCCATGCGCGCGCGCCAGAAACAGGTGTCTGGCTGCGTCCCTTCGGCCACAATATCTATACGATGCCACCCTACATCATCACGCCCGACGAACTGAGCCGCGTCACCATGGCGATGGTGGAACTGGCACAGGGTTCGTCGCGCTGATCAAGGTCACTTTGTACAGCCGTTGTGGCGGCGCCACATGTCGGGATCATGCCCCTCAGGTATCGCTTGGCAGGGATCATCCGCATAGCCACGCAACCTCTGATACGCCGCGATCTGGTCCTCACTCAGCACATCAGGCGTCATCAAATGGCGCGACAGATGCACAAAACGGAGCGCGGCGCGGGCCTCTGCCGAGGCCGCCAAAAGGGCGCGAAGGCTGTCCGGATCTATATCCTTGGCGGCGAAAGCCTCGCTTAGCGCGGCTTCTGCAGCGATAAACTTTTCACCCGCCTCAATGGCCTCGGCTTTCATCCCGTCATAGATAACCATGATCCTCGCGACCTGATCTTCGCTCAGTCCGATCTCGTCCTGCATCTCCAACAGATGCGCAGGTCCGGGCAACCCGCTAAGCTCCGCAGGCAGCGCAAGACCCCACCCACCCCCACGCCGCAGCTCGGCAATGTCGTCATCCGACAGGCTTTTGATCGCACGATCCTGAAAGCCTGCGTAGGGCGTGGCATGGTCCATCCCTGCCGCCCAAAGGCCGGTCGGTAAAACCCCCAGCGCAATAACCCGTATGACCTGATCCATCCTACGTCCCTCCGGTTCACAAGTTCTGACACCAGCCGTAGCATCAGACTCGCGCGACCTATATGATCATGATCATGTCACCTTGCCTGAACGATCTTTTTCACGACTGCCCGTCGATCATCGCACATGCGGGCGAATACCTGTTTCATTCGGGCGATCAGGTCGCATCGATGTATCTTGTCGAAAGCGGCCAGATTGATCTGGTGCGCGTCAGCCCTTCGGGTACACGGCTGATCCTAAACCGCGCAAACGCAGGCGCGATTCTGGCCGAGGCATCGGCCTATTCGCCGATCTATCATTGCGATGGTCAGGCCAGCACAAAAGCCACCCTGCTGCGTCTGCCTGTCGCCGACTTTCTTGACCGGCTTCATGCCTCTGCCCCTTTGACACGGGCATGGGCCGCACAATTGGCCCGAACGCTTCAGAAATCGCGGATGCAGTCCGAAATCCGGACGTTGAAAACAGTGGCCGAGCGGCTGGATGCATGGTTGGTCGACAACCCTGCCCTTCCCCCGAAAGGACAGCTTCAGGATCTGGCGCATATTCTGGGCGTATCCCGAGAAGCGCTTTACCGCGAACTGGCCAAGCGGCGCTAAGGCGCGCATGGGAACAACCGAATTTCCGGCCCGCTTCAAATTTTGTTTGATCCACTGGCCCATCTTGCGCTAAATATTCACCAACCGGTCGGTCAACGAATAAGATGGCTGACCTGTCGCGATGGGAGGCACGACCATGTATGCACAGATGATCAAGTCGGAATCGTCCAATGACGACCCGCAGGCGTTGGCCGAGTTTCAGGCGCGAATCGACCGTGGAGAACGGATCGAGCCCAAGGAATGGATGCCTGAGGGTTATCGCAAAACGCTGATCCGCCAGATCGGCCAGCACGCCCATTCCGAGATCGTCGGCCAACTGCCCGAAGGCAACTGGATCACCCGCGCCCCCACGCTTGAGCGCAAACAGATCCTGCTGGCCAAAGTGCAGGATGAAGCAGGCCACGGGCTGTACCTTTATTCAGCCTGTGAAACGCTTGGCGTCACCCGTGATGAGCTTTTCGAAAAGCTGCACTCCGGCGCGATGAAGTATAGCTCGATCTTCAACTACCCGACGCTGACATGGGCCGACATGGGCGCGATCGGCTGGCTGGTCGACGGTGCCGCGATCATGAATCAGGTGCCGCTACAGCGCACATCCTACGGCCCCTACGCCCGTGCGATGGTCCGCATCTGCAAAGAAGAAAGCTTTCACCAACGTCAGGGCTATTCCATCATGATGAAGATGGCCCAAGGCACGCCTGCGCAAAAGGAAATGGCGCAGGATGCGCTGAACCGCTTCTGGTATCCGTCGTTGATGATGTTCGGCCCCTCCGATGCAGAGTCCGTCCATTCGACGCAGAACATGGCGTGGAAAATCAAGATCAACACGAACGATGAATTGCGCCAGCGCTTTGTGAACGAAACCGTGCCGCAGGCCGAATATCTGGGCCTGACCGTGCCTGATGAACACCTGCGCTGGAACGACGACAAACAGGGCTACGATTTTTCCGAACCGGATTGGGATGAATTCTTTGAGGTTCTGAAAGGCAACGGCCCGTGTAACGAAGAACGCCTTGGGGCCCGCCGCAAGGCTTGGGACGACGGCCAGTGGTTCCGCGAAGGACTATCGGCCTACGCCGACAAACAGGCCACCCGCCGGACAGCGGCGGAATAGGGACACTGAGGGGAGGAGAAATCATGTCGAAAAAAGAATGGCCCCTGTGGGAAATCTTTATCCGTGGCCAGCATGGCCTGAACCACCGTCACGTGGGCAGCCTGCACGCCCCTGACGCTGAAATGGCGATCAACAACGCTCGCGATGTCTACACCCGCCGCAAGGAAGGCGTGTCGATCTGGGTCGTGCCCTCGTCCGCGATCACGGCATCAAGCCCCTCTGAAAAAGGCCCGCTTTTCGATCCGGCCGAAGACAAAGTCTATCGCCACCCGACCTTTTACGACATCCCCGATGAAGTGGGGCACATGTGATGGCTCTGGACGGACGCGATCCTGTGAAGATCGATGACGCCCTGCGCCCCGCCATGTTCGACTGGCTCTGCCGGCTGGGGGACAACGCGCTGATCCTTGGGCACCGCACGTCGGAATGGTGCGGTCATGGCCCTGCGCTGGAAGAGGACATCGCGCTGGCCAATACCGCGCTGGACCTGATCGGGCACTGCCAGATGTGGCTGGGCCTTGCCGCCGAGGTCGAGGGTCAGGGCCGCACAGCCGACCAACTGGCCTATCTGCGCGATGCGATGGCCTTCCGGAATGTGAAGCTAGTCGAACTGCCCAACGGCGACATCGGTCAGACAATCATGCGCGAATTCCTGTTCGATGCCTTCCACTTCGAACTTCTGACAGAGCTGTCCACCTCGCCCAACACCCGCGTGGCCGAGATCGCCGCGAAGGCGCTGAAGGAAGTGGCCTATCAGCTGGACCGAGCCTCGGACCTTGTTGTCCGGCTGGGCGACGGCACCGAAGAAAGCCACGCCCGAATGCAGGCCGCGCTGGACCACCTCTGGCCCTACACCGGCGAGATGTTCACAGCCGACGCCGTCGACACCGCGATGACAGAGGCTGGCATCGCCCCTGATCTGAGTGATCTGCAAACACGCTGGACCGCCACTGTGAAGGATATTCTGGACGAGGCCACGCTGACCCTGCCCGAACGCCGTTTCGACGTGCACACAGGTGGCAAGCAAGGACGGCATACGGAACATCTGGGCTACCTTCTGGCCGAAATGCAGTTCCTGCAACGCGCCTATCCGGGGGCCGAGTGGTGACAGCCAGCACCGACCAGATATGGGAATGGCTGGCCGAGGTGCCCGACCCTGAAATCCCCGTCGTGTCAGTTACCGAACTTGGCATCATCCGCGATGTCCGCTGGGACGACGACATCCTGCGCGTCGCGGTCACGCCCACCTATTCCGGCTGCCCCGCCACGGCAGTGATCGACATGATGGTCGAGGATAAACTGCGCGAAAAGGGTATCGAAAAGCTGGCGCTGGAACGACGCCTGTCGCCCCCGTGGACCACCGACTGGATCACCGACAGCGCCCGCGACAAGCTGCGCGCTTATGGGATCGCGCCACCCGTGAACGGCACGGCCTCGGATGGCCGCATGGGCCGCGCGGCGCGCTTGGCGGGATCGAACCTGACAATCGAATGCCCCCGCTGCGGATCGACACATACCGACAAAGTCAGCCAGTTCGGATCGACGCCCTGCAAAGCGGCTTATGTCTGCCGCGACTGTCTGGAACCCTTTGACTATTTCAAATGCCATTAACGCTGGCCTCAGAGCACTTGGAACAGGAGACGCGATAATGCCCCGCTTCCACACCCTTGATGTGATCGATGTCCACCACGACACCCGTGATGCCGTGGTTGTCACACTGAAACCGCAGGATGGCGATTTCACCTTTACCCAAGGCCAGTACCTGACCTTCCGCCGCGACTTTGACGGGCAGGAACTGCGCCGGTCCTATTCAATTTGCGCAGGTCTGGACGACAATCTGCTGCGTGTCGGCATCAAGCGGGTCGATGGCGGCGCGTTCTCGACCTGGGCCAATGAAAACCTGCGCCCCGGCGACACGGTCGAGGCGATGACACCGCAAGGCCGCTTCTTTACCCCGCTCGATCCCGACAGCGCGCGCGGCTATCTGGCCTTTGCGGGCGGGTCCGGCATCACGCCTGTTCTGTCGATCATCAAGACCACCCTCGCGCGGGAACCGAACGCAAACATCACGCTGGTCTACGCCAACCGCCACGCCAGTTCGATCATGTTCCGCGAGGAACTGGAGGATCTGAAGAACACCTATCTGGGGCGTTTCTCGGTCATCCATATTCTGGAAACCGGCGGAGATATCGATCTGTTCTCGGGCCGCGTCGATGCCGAAAAACTCGATACGCTTTTCCGCCTCTGGATCGACGCCGACAGCATCGACACCGCGTTTATCTGCGGCCCCGAGCCGATGATGCTGACCATCGCCGAAGGCCTGCGCAAACACGGGCTGAGCGATGACCAGATCAAATTCGAACTTTTCGCTTCGTCCCAGCCGGGCCGCGCGAAACAGAAGGCCAGCGCAAAGGCGGACAGCCAGACAAGCGACGCCTGCGACGTGTCTGTCACCATCGATGGCGTGACCCGCAGCTTCCAGATGCCGCGCGACGGAACCGCCGTTCTGGACGCAGCGCTTCAACATGACATGGACGCGCCCTATTCCTGCAAGGCGGGCGTCTGTTCGACCTGCCGCGCCAAAGTGCTGGAGGGCGAGGTCGAAATGGAAATGAACCACGCGCTGGAAGATTACGAAGTGCGCGCGGGCTACGTCCTGTCGTGCCAGTGCATTCCCCTGTCCGACAAAGTGGTGCTGACCTATGACGAATGAAACTCCCCGCCGCTTGGAAAGCTACCTGAGCGGCGCGTGGCGCACCGGCGCGGGTGAACCCAAACCGCTTTTTGATGCCGCAACCGGCGACATCCACGCGCTGATCGGGTCCGAAGGTCTGGACATGGCTGCCGCGCTGGACTGGGGCCGCACCGTGGGCGGCCCTGCCCTGCGCCGCCACACCACCCACGAACGCGCCATGATGCTGAAGACCATCGGTCTGAAGCTGTTAGAGATGAAAGACGACTTCCACCGCGAAAGTCTGCACACAGGGGCCACGCCCCGTGATGCATGGCCAGATATCGACGGCGGGATCGGCACCATGCTGACCTTCGCCTCCAAGGCCCGTCGCGAACTGCCCAACGCCCGCGTTCTGCCCGAAGGTCCGGTCGAACAACTGTCCAAAGACGGCTCTTTCGTGGGCCAGCACGTCCTTAGCCCGATGCTGGGCGTTGCGGTTCATATCAATGCTTTCAACTTCCCCGTCTGGGGCATGTTGGAAAAGATCGCCCCAGCCCTGATCGCAGGCATGCCCTGTCTTGTGAAACCGGCCTCGACCGGTGCCTATCTGGCAGAACTCGTCGCCCGCCGGATCATCGACATGGGCATTCTGCCCGACGGCGCGTTGCAGATTGTCTGCGGCGGTGTCGGCGATCTGCTGGATCACGTGACCGAACAGGATGTGGTCACCTTCACCGGATCGGCCGCGACCGGCCACAAGCTGCGCAGCCATCCGGCCATCGTCAAAAACTCGGTCCGGTTCACGATGGAGGCCGACAGCCTGAACGCCTCGATCCTTGCGCCCGATGCGGTGGCGGGAACGCCCGAGTTCGATCTGTTCGTGAAAGAAGTCCAGCGCGAGATGACGTCGAAGGCGGGCCAGAAATGTACCGCCATCCGCCGCGTCCTTGTGCCGAAATCCCAAGAACAGGCCGTGATCGACGCGTTGTCAGCGGCATTGGCCAAGGTGCAGCCGGGCCTGCCATCGGTTGCCGCAACCCGCATGGGGGCCTTGGCCTCACTTTCCGATCGCGACACCGTCCGCGCCCAGATCGCCCGTATCACAACCGACGCCGAAATCGTTTTCGGCGATCCTGACGCGGTCAGCACCTCGTCGGGCGATCCCGACAAAGGCGCGTTCATGAATCCCGTTCTGCTGCATTGCGCCAATTCGATGACCGCAACCGCCCCCCACGACACCGAGGCATTTGGCCCCGCCGCCACCGTCATGGGTTACGACGGCGTGGACGAAGCCATCGCCTTGGCCATGAAAGGCCGCGGGTCCTTGGTGTCGTCGGTCTTTACCAATGACGACACTCTCGCTGCCGAGCTGACCTTGGGCCTTGCGCCGCAGCATGGTCGGGTGCTGGTCGGCAACCGCGACAGCGCCAAAACGTCCACCGGTCACGGCTCTCCGCTTGCGCCGCTGATCCACGGCGGTCCCGGCCGCGCTGGTGGGGGTGAAGAAATGGGTGGCATGCGCGGGGTCAAACACTTTATGGCGCGCACCGCCATTCAGGGCACGCCCCGTATGCTGGCCAAAATCACGGGCCAATGGGTGGCGGGCGCCCCTGCGCAATCCGGCATGCATCCGTTCCGGAAATCGCTGGCAGAGCTGCACATTGGCGACCAGTTGGTCACCGCCCGACGCGCGATCACGCTGGAAGACACCGAACATTTTGCCAAATTCACCGGCGATACCTTCTACGCCCATATGGACGAAGTCGCGGCCAAGGCGAACCCGTTCTTCGACGACCGCGTCGCGCATGGTTATCTGATCGTGTCCTTTGCCGCAGGCCTGTTCGTACAGCCCGATCCGGGCCCTGTTCTGGCGAACTACGGCATCGACAACCTGCGTTTTCTGACGCCGGTCTATTTCGGCGACAGTCTGGGCGTGCAGCTGACCTGTAAGGAAATCAGTCCCCGCGAAGGATCGGTTTATGGCGAGGTCCGTTGGGATTGCTGCGTCACCAACCAGAACGACGAGGTTGTCGCGCAATACGATGTTCTGACGATGGTCGCAAAAAGCTGGCCGTTGCCGGACGATGCCTAAGGGGCGTCAGGCGACGCCCTTTACGCCATCCAAAATCAGCGTGGTCGCCATGCGCGCGTAATCTTCGCGCGTCATGGGGCCATCTTCGCGGAACCACAGATAGGCCCAGTTCATCATCCCGAACAGCGACATGGTGACTGGCATCAAAAGCGATCCTGACGGAGCCGCCAGTTCAGGGTGGATTTCCGCGATCACATCCGCAATGCGCTTTACGATCTGGCGGTTCATTGTGGTGACTTGGGCCAGCTGATCTTCGTCCAGTGCTTCGCCCGCGTTCAGCTGCACCTTGTGCATATCATCGGCGCCCTCGTAGGCATCCAGCGTGGCCTTCACCAGTTTCTGCAACCGGTCACGTGGCGCAAGCGATGGGTCATCCGCTTCGGCCAAGGCCGCCTCAAGCTCGACCAGGTGGGCCTGAATGATGGAAAAGATCAGCTCGGACTTGGAGGGGTAGTAATGATAGAGCAGCGATTTCGACACGCCCGCCAGTTTCGCGATACCGGACATCGACGCCTTTTCCATCCCGTCGGTGGCAAAGACATGGGCGGCCACCAGCAAAAGCTGATGCTGCTTTTCCTCGAAATCCTTAGCGCGTGTTCTGGCCATACCAATCGGCCCTTCCCTGATACTCCATCGCTGGCTTAAACGACGGCGGTCCTCTCCGCCACCCCGGACGGTCGAGCGTTAGCCGGTCCGGTTGTCCACCACCCGTTTGGCCTTGCCCTCGGATCGGGCGACGCCATTGGGATCGTGCACGGTGATTGCCGCTGTGATGCCAACGACCGATTTGATGTGATGCGCCAGTTCCCGCGCCGTCGCATCGCGCGCGTCCGACGACGACATATCGGCCGTGCATTCCACATGCACCACCATCGCGTCCATCCGGCCCTTGCTGATCAATTCGATCTGGAAGTGCGGCGCAAGACCCGCGCATTTCAGGATCTGTTCCTCGATCTGGGTCGGAAACACGTTGACGCCGCGCAGAATGATCATGTCGTCGCTGCGCCCCGTGATCTTTTCGATCCGCCGCATGGACCGCGCCGTTCCGGGCAGGATGCGCGTCAGATCGCGGGTCCGGTAGCGCACCATCGGCAACGCCTCTTTCGTCAGCGTGGTAAAGACCAACTCGCCCATCTCGCCATCCGGCAGCACCTCGCCCGTCGCGGGGTCGATGATTTCGGGGTAGAAGTGATCTTCCCAGACATGCAGCCCGTCTTTGGTTTCGACGCATTCATTGGCGACACCGGGCCCCATGATCTCTGACAGGCCGTAGATATCCACCGCATGCATATCGAACGCCTGTTCAATCTCGCCGCGCATCGAATTCGTCCACGGCTCTGCCCCGAAAATCCCGACGTTCAAAGAGGACTCGCGCGGGTCGATGCCCTGCCTGCGGAACTCATCCAGAATGGCCAGCATGTAGGACGGGGTCACCATGATGATCTGCGGTTTGAAATCCTGGATCAGCGTGACCTGCCGTTCGGTCATCCCGCCGGAGACAGGCACCACAGTGCAGCCCAGACGTTCGGCCCCGTAATGCGCACCCAGACCGCCGGTGAACAACCCGTAGCCATAGGAGATATGGCAAATGTCCCCTTTCCGCCCGCCAGAGGCACGGATCGACCGCGCAACACAATCGGCCCAATTGCTGATGTCGTTCTGCGTATAACCGACCACTGTCGGCTTGCCGGTAGTGCCCGACGACGCATGCACACGCGCCACCTGATCCTGCGGCATAGCGAACATGCCAAAGGGGTAGGTATCGCGCAGATCCTGCTTCATCGTAAAGGGAAATTTCGCCAGATCGGCCAGCGTTTTGAAATCATCCGGATGCGCGCCGTGCTTGTCAAAGTTCGCTTTGAAAAAGGGCGAGTTGTCATAGGCATGGCGCAGCGACCACGCCATCCGCTGCTCCTGAAGCGCGGTGATTTCATCGCGGCTCGCAATCTCGATCGGGTCAAGGATGTCCTTTGGTGGTGTCAGGTCTTTCATGGTCTCTCCTCCCCTAATCCTTATGCGCCTGCGTCCGTCAAAAGCGGCTGTCCCAAGCTGCGCGAATGCCCGCGGAATTCGGCAATTACGGTGCCGTCCTGTCGTGTGATCGTGACGTCGTAGATGCCCGACCGGCCCTTGCGCGAAATCTCGTGGGCGTGGGCGGTCAGACGATCCCCCAAAGCGCCGGGCGTGATGTAGGTCACCGAACAATGCTGCGCGACGGTGGCCTGATTGTAGGTATTGCACGCAAAGGCAAAGGCGCTGTCGGCCAGCGTGAACAGATAGCCCCCATGGGCCGTACCGTGTCCGTTGGTCATCCGCTCGGTCACGACCATTTCGATCACCGCCTCACCGGGGCCGACACTGGCCAGCTCCATACCCAACTGCTGCGTTGCGTTATCCGTGGACCAGAGTGCCTTGGCGCAGGCTTCGGCGAGTTGCTGATCTGTCATGTCCTGTGCCACGATCAACGCCCCGAAAAACTTGGCGCGCGCTTTTCAAGAAACGCGATGACGCCTTCCTTGTAATCGTCCGACGCCCCCGCCGCGCGCTGACTATCCCGTTCGCGATCAAGCTGCGCATCGAAATCGTTGGTCGCCGCGTCATGGATCAACTGTTTTGTCAGGCCCAAACCAAAGGTCGGCCCCGCCGCCAGCTTTTCCGCCAGCGCCGTCGCCTCATCGATCAGCGCGTCGTCATCGACGGCCTTCCAGATCAATCCCCAGTCCGCTGCGGTTTCCGCCATCAAAGGCTCCGCCGTCATGGTCAGCGCCTTGGCGCGCGCCTCGCCAATCATGCGCGTCAACGTCCAACTGCCGCCTGCATCGGGAACCAGTCCGATCTTGCTGAAAGCCTGAATGAACTTGGCGGATTTCGCGGCCAGCACAATATCGCAGGCCAAGGCCACATTGGCCCCTGCCCCCGCCGCCACGCCATTCACTGCGCAGACGATGGGTTTCTTCAAATCCCGCATCAGCCGCAGCGTCGGGTTGTAAAACATATCCAACGTCTGCCCCAGATCGCGCGCCTCGCCCTTGCGCGGATCACGATCCCCAAGGTCCTGCCCCGCGCAAAAGCCACGCCCCGCGCCGGTAAGAAGAACAGCGCGCACCGCATCGTCATCCCTTGCGCGCTCGAACTCGGCCCGCAGCGCGATGTGCATCTCTTCGGTAAAGGCGTTCAACCGGTCCGGACGGTTCAGCGTTATACACAGAACGCCCGCGTCCAACCGCGACAGCACGGTGTCGGATGATGTCATTAGTCATGTCCTCCCTGCCCCTTTCGCGGGGCTTGGAGGAAAGGTTATTTGTAACCGACCGGACGGTCAATGTTTAACATGATCGCTCGTTCACATCATGAACTCGGCGAAAAACGCGCCTAGGTCATCATAGGCATCCAACGGCAAAACCTGCGCCACAAACTGATCGGGCCGCACGACAACCACCGCCCCTTTGGCACGGTCAATTCCGCGTATATCGAAAATATCCACGCCCGATTTCAGATCGGGACAAAAGATTTTTTCGTAATCCGTCAGTCCCAACTTGCCTTTCTTCGGCACCAGCAAATCGGGCATCGTAAACAGATCCAGATCACGATGCGCCTGCTGGAACACTGCCCGCACGTCCAAAACCGCATCCAAGTCTTCGCCATCGCGCCCGAATTTCATCAGGGGCGACTTCGGATCTTCCAACAGATAATCGCACAACGCCGCGACCTTGCCACCCGGACCTCCCGTATCGGACGCATCCGCAAAACAGATTACGCGCCACCGCCCGTTCGCCGTCAAAGCCTCGGACAATTCCAGCGGCTTCGCATCGGCCAGCCGGATCACAGGGGCCGAATGGAACCGCTTGCCCACGACCTGACCCTTGGCCAGATCCTGATGCGCCGTCCCGCCAATAATCAACGAGGCATCATAGGTCGTCTCAACCCCCGCCGTATACCGCCCGTGCTTCTGGAAATACCGCTGGAACTGCGCGCTTTCCTCGGCTGTCTTGGGCTTTTCACTGAACAGCCGCGCCATATCGCGGTCAAAGTCGATCAGTTCTTTCGCCTTGGCATGACGTTCCTCCGAATACGTCGCCAGAAGTTTGGGTTGCGCACGCCCCTTCAGAACGGCGGCCAGTTTCCAGCCAAGGTTAAACGTATCCGCCATCGACACGTTCATCCCCTGCCCCGCCTTGGGGCTATGGGTGTGGCAGGCATCACCGGCAATAAAGATGCACGGAATGTCCCCGTCGCGAATGTCCGACGGCAGGTCATCGAATGAATCGCAGACCCGCTGCCCGATCTCATAGGCCGAGAACCAAGCAACCTCTTTCACTTCGAAATGATAGGGTGCCAGAATGGCGCGCGCCTTTCCTTCCAGCATTTCGGCGGTCACGCCACGATCCGCGGCGCGTTCATCGCCATGCAATGCGTCCATCTCGATATACAGGCGCGTCAGGTAGCCGCCTTCGCGCGGGATGATCAGGATGCTGCCTGCCTCGGCTGACTGGATCGCGCATTTCAGGCGGTAGTCGGGAAAATCCGTCACCGCCAGCACATCCATCACACCCCAAAGCTGCCGTGCGGCCTCGCCCTTTAGCGCATAGCCCATAGCGGCGCGCACCTTGCTGCGGGCACCGTCGCAACCGACGACATATTTCGCGTGAACCACTTCTTGCTGACCCGGTGCATCAAGGCAGTCGAACGTCAGCGTCACGGGATGCTCGGCACTGTCATCACAGACCAGTCCGGCCAGATCACGGTTATAATCCGGCACCAGCCCCATCGCCGAATTCTCCATCATCTCAAGATAGAAATCATGCACCCGCGCCTGGTTCAGAATGACATGCGGCTGATGGGACAGGTCGTCTTCCACATCCTGAATACGGTCAGCGCGATGCAGGCCCGAGCCACTGGGATCGGGCCGCCAGAACGCGACCTCGTTCACCCAATAGCTTTCTTTCAAAACCTTTTCGGCAAAACCGAAGGCCTCGAACATCTCAAGCGACCGGCAGGCAATGCCATCAGCCTGCCCGACCTCAAGCGGCCCGTCCTTCTTGTCAAAGATGCGCACCGACATGCCACCAATCGCCGCCAGTTGCGCAGCAAGCGTCAGACCGGCAGGCCCACATCCGATGATCGCGACATCCACATGATCACTGGCTTTGGGCGCCTTGTCCGCCTCCGGCGTTTTCAGCGGATCACCCGTACGAAACCCGTCCAGATAAAATTGCATGCGGCATCTCCTCCTGTCGCGACCTTATATTAGTAAGTATACATACTATAATCGCGAGTCAACCCCTCTCAGCAAATGGCGCAGGTCCAGGGAAACGCGCATCGATCGGGATTTTTGGATATGCCTACAATCCCGCGAGTGCCTCCAAACAACACACAGTTCCGGACACCGCGAAGGGCAAAAGTAACGTTGCCCTATGGGGTCGCGCACCCCTTTAAGGCGATATTTTTTGCTGGAAACAACTTAATCGCCCGAAAATCGCCCGTTTTACCTGCTTCTATTCGCTTATGAAAAAGAAGCCCCATCCAGCCATAGACAGATTGTTAAGAGGTATTTCGACGGATCACGTAGAAACCGCTCGGGATGCATGGCGCGACGCTTTGAAAGAAGGCGCAGCGTCCGTCAGCGACGTAAAAGCAAAACTGGCATCCGCCGCTTGGTCTGAGAATCCTCGCGGGCCTCTGGCCAAATACTTTGGAGTTTTGCTCTCCATACTGAGCGAATTAGATGCATCTGCTTTTGAAGACGAAGTTAAAAGGCTTCGAAAATGTGATTTGCACCCCATGCACAGGAAGACGCTGGACATTCTTTCGAGGCGACGTTTCGAAGCGCCTGCTACTCATGTTGCCGAGAAGGTACCCGTATTTATAGCCTCGGACATCGAAGACCGCAGTATCGTCATCAAAAACATCGAAACGTGGAGCACCACAAAGGGTCTTTCACTCGAAAACATTACCCGAATAGACGTAATCCCGCGACACCCAGAACTGGGTTATTTAGGAAAGTATAACTTGCTCTTCTCCGGTATTATTTTGACATGGCCTACTAAAACGCCCCGAGGCGTCGAGCAGTGGTTTAATCGTTTGGACGCGGAATTCACGTTTTATCACGAAATAGGGCATCACGTATCGGGGCACATCCAAGGGGGGGAGGTTTCTGAACAGGAACGGGAAGCCAACGAATACGCACTTTCAATGATGCGCAATTCAAGACCAGCCTTTACGTTGATTAGCAGAATGTTTGTCTGGCCACTCAGACCAAAGCTAAGACGTTTGATCGCGTCATCAAAACACCCAAGGGCTCCTGCGACCTAGTCGAAATCCGACACTAGCGCTGCAACCAGAACGGCAACTCAGTTCCCGACTCGCCAAACACGACCGTTGCTCAAAACCGGCGTTGATGTGTACCTTTCCAAGACGGCTTTTTCGGCGAAATTTTGAGATGTGTTTTAATGGGTGGCAATGAACTTCAGAAGTATCTGGACGCGAACGTAGACCGCACCGACCCGATCTATGGGCCGCAATGTCGTTGCTCTGTCACCCTGACAGATGGGCTTGTTCTGCCGTGCGTCATCCTAAGGCAGGCCGCACCCACGGTCGATCTGGCGCTACGCCGGTTTGACGACGAAAAGCATGGCAAAGGTGTTTTCGGAAAATCTAAAAAGCCTTACCAGCAGATTGTCCGGCACTTCGTGACCTCTGGTTCATCGATCGACGATTTCTATGTGAAATCCGTCGACCCAAGCCCTTTCGCACTCCCGTCAGAGGTCATGAGCCAAATCAAGGGCGAGACCATGATGGGCTGGACGGGTTGGGTGTTCGAAATGTCCGATGGTTCGGTCTTTTCCTACGGCTCGTCGTTTTCCTTTGATTTCTTTGAACTGCCAGACGGGTACACGTTCGGCGACGTGGCAAAGGTACACAACCATTCCTTTGTGAACACGGATGGACAGGTCGCCTCAATTCATGAGGATCCGGCAGGCTACCTCGAAAAACGAGGCTCTGACGATCTGGCCAGAACCTATCAGGCAAGGCCGTCATTTGTCTGCTACGTGGACAGTCGGACCCGTTTGGAATGACCTAGGCACAGCACTATTGCAGACTCCGGCTCAGCTTCGAACTGCTGGCACGTCGCAAAACCAGCCCTTTCAACGCCTAAAATTTTTGCCCCGCATAATCTCAAACCCATTGCCCGATCTCCCCCGAGGCCTTACCCCACATAATAAAACCAAACAGTACCACGCGGGCCAAAAGACCATGATCGACATTATCATCCTGATGCTTCCCATCTTTTCGATGATCGCGATCGGCAGTCTGTTTCTGCACCAAGGCTGGTTCCCGTCCGAAGGCCTGCCCATCCTGAACAAGTTCGTCATGAACGCCTGTATCCCTGCGTTGCTCTTTTCCGCCGTCACCGGCAGCGACAGCTTCGGGGCCGAGGCCTGGCGAAACGCGGCGCTTTATGCGGGTGCGTCGGTGTTGGGATGCTTCCTACTCTGGGTCATTCTGCGCCTCGTCCTGAAAGGCCACGGCGCGCAAAGTGTCATTCTGGCGATGGGCGCCGCCACCGCGAACAGCGTGTTTCTGGGCTTTCCGATCCTGACCATCTTTATGCCCGACAGCGCGAACGAGGTCTTTGCATGGATCATCATCGCCGAAATCGCCTTCATTATCCCGATCATGACAACGCTGGCCCTGATGGCCGAGGATCGTGATGACACATCCGTCGGCCCCTTGCTGATGGCATTCCTGCGCAGCCCCGTTGCGGTCGGCCTGTTCGCCGGTTTCGGGTTCCGCCTGACGGGGCTCGACCTGCCCGACTGGACGTCTCAGGTCATCAAATCCATCGTCTCGGCCGCACCGTTCATCGCGCTCTTTGTCGTCGGCGGCACGATGCTGCAAAACCGCCTGACCCGATCGGGCCCCCGCGTTCTGGCGGTATCTGCGGCCAAGCTCTTCCTGCAACCCGCATTGGTTGCCATGGCCTTTGGCTTGCTGATCGGCTGGGACACAGACGCCACCAAAGGCGCCATCGTCTTTGCCACCATGCCCCTGTTCCTAAGCTTCGTCGCCTTCGCCAGCCGCCACGAAGTCGAAGACGTCGCCGCCTCGTCCATCGTTTTGACCACGCTTCTGGGCGCCGTCACCGTGACGCTGACTTTGTCGCTGTTGTTCTGACGCTGGGCTATGGCCTTGGGCCAAACGCTCGCCTATCCTGCGCGCATGACGATTATTTACACCATGCCTGGGCACCTGATCCGGCGGCTTCAGCAGATTTCGGTCTCGGTCTTTGCCGAACAGATGAAAGCGGCAGGGTCTGATCTGACATCACCGCAGTTTGCCGCTTTGGCGATGTTGCGCGACCACCCCGAGATTGATCAAGCCACGCTTGCCGGTCTGATCGCCTATGACCGTCCGACAATCGGAGGCGTGGTGGATCGTCTGGTGGCCAAGGGCTTTGTCGCCCGCACCACCAACCCCGAGGACCGCCGCGCCAAGGTACTGACCCTGACGCCCGAAGGCGACGCCGCCCTGACCCGCCTGATCCCTGTGGTCGAAGCCTGTCAGGACGCCATCCTGCCCGGCCTGTCCGACAGCGAAAAGGCCGAGTTCATCCGCTTGGCGGGGAAGATCGCCGAGGCAGGAAACACGCTGTCCCGCGTGCCCCTGCAAACCGGCCCAAAACCGGATTAACCGATCACATTGTGATCCGGCCCGTAGGGGTAGCCGGTGATGTTTTCACTGCCGTCTTCGGTGATGATCAGGATGTCATGTTCACGGTAGCCACCCGCACCTGCCTGCCCTTCTGGGATGGTCAGCATCGGTTCCATCGAGATCACCATGCCGGGTTCCAGCACAGTCGGAATGTCTTCACGAAGCTCGAGCCCCGCCTCGCGCCCGTAATAGTGGCTGAGCACACCAAAGGAATGGCCATAACCGAACGTCCGGTATTGCAGCAGCTCCCTTTCGGCAAAGAAGCCGTTGATCTTTTCGGTTACCTCGGCGCAGGACGCACCGGGTTTCAGCAGGCTCATCCCGTATTCATGGGCATCCAAATTGGCCTGCCAGATGGCCAGCGATGCGTCATCCACCTCGCCCACAAACAGGGTTCGTTCCAGCGCAGTGTAGTAGCCCGAAATCATCGGGAAGGTGTTCAGGCTCAGGATATCGCCACGCTGCAAGGCCCGGGACGTGACAGGGTTGTGCGCCCCGTCGGTGTTGATGCCCGATTGGAACCACACCCACGTGTCGCGATATTCCGCATCGGGAAACCGACGGGCGATTTCCAGTTCCATCGCATCGCGCCCTGCCATGGCCACGTCAATTTCACGCGTACCTTCGCGGATGGCATCGCGGATCGCGTATCCACCTACGTCCGCCACGGCAGCCCCCGCACGGATCAGTGCGATTTCGGCGTCGGATTTGCGGAACCGCTGTTGCATTGTCAGGGGCGCAATATCGACAGTGGCCGACGGCGACAGCATATCGTTCAGCAACCCCATCTGGGTCAGCGTCAGATGATCGCCCTCATAGCCGATCACCTTGCCCGCGCCCGTCACCGACAGGATCGCGCGCCAGTAGTTGTTCCGCTGCCAATCGGTGTAGGTGATGTTGTCGCCATAGCACCGCCGCCACGGCTGGGCCGCGTCAATGCCCGCGCTGAACGTCACCGTATCCGTCGCGGTCACGACCTGCGCATAGGGCCGCCCGAACGAACAATAAAGAAAGCCGGAGTAATAGGCGACGTTGTGCATCGAGGTCAGCACAACCGCATCAACGCCCTGATCGGCCATGATCCGGCGCAGGCCACTAAGGCGCGCCTCATATTCCGCGTCTGAAAAAGGAAGTGTCTTTTCACCTTGGTGAAAACGGTAAAACTGGGGACGATCCATCAAAGGACTCCTTCGCATCTTGGGCTGCGACAGGGACCACAAGGCAAAGGACGACACCTTCCCCCGCGGCCCTTAGGCAGCAAAGCAAGATCCCGGCGTTCAGGATGGGTGATCAGGGGTTATCGGCCCGCTGGCCGAAGGCGACGCCATCGCCTGCCCCTTAGCGATAAGAATAACAGTTCCAGCGACGATGGAAATGCCAGAATGCGACGCGCGTCAGTCGTTTTCGCCAAAAATCCGCGCGGCGTGTTCGGTCAGGTAAATCCGCAGCCACGGTGTATAATTCTCAGGCGCTTTTTGCACCAGAACGGTCAGTTCGCGGATATCGACCCAGGCTGTGTCCATAACCTCGTCAGGGTTCGGCGCAACCTCGATCCGTTCCACTAATTCGCACAGGAAAATATCGACGCGCTCATGTTCGATCAGCCCGCCACCCACATCGGCGCGGTAGGTCAGCTGATCGCGGTGCTCCAGCGTCAGGCCGGTGATCCCCAGCTCTTCCTGCAAACGACGGTTCGCACAATCAAGCGCGCTTTCGCCCCAATGGGGATGGGTGCAGCAGGTGTTCGCCCACAAACCCGGCGTATGGTATTTGCCCATCGCGCGGCGCTGGATCAGCACAGCGCCATCGCAGATCACAAAGACAGAAATCGCCTTGTGCAAAAGCCCGCGCTGATGTGCCTCAAGCTTCTCGACTGCGACCAGATCGCCATCAACCCACGTCGGGATCATCTCTTTCATTCGGGCAGCACCATAAGGATGTCGTCAATTCCGGCGCTTCTTAGGGTCTGGCGCAGGAAATGAAAACCACCGCAAACGGACAGTCTATTGCCCCAGATCATTCAGAATGGGGCAGTCGGGGCGGTGATCGCCTGCACAAGCCTCGACCAGATGCGCCAGCGTGTTTCGCATGGATTGCAACTGCGCGATCTTCTGGTCGATCTCATCCAGATGCTTGCGGCTTAGCTCCTTGACCTCGGCACTGCTGCGGCCCTTATCCTCATAAAGTGCAAGCAGGGTTCGGCAGTCTTCAATGGCAAACCCCAACGCACGGGCACGGGCCAGAAACCGCAGCTTGTGCAGATCGTTTTCGGAAAACACGCGATATCCGTTGGCCTCGCGCTTGGGTGTCACCAGCGCGATGTCCTCGTAATAGCGGATCGTTTTTGCGGGCAGGCCGGATGCGGTTGCAACGTCACCGATATTCATACGTGCGCCTCCTTCAGTACAGGGGCCGGTGTGGCAGGTTTCTCATCCGCCATGGCCGGCTCGATCCAGCGCAAGCGCAGCGCGTTCGACAGAACAAAGACCGACGACAACGCCATTGCGCCCGCCGCCAGTACCGGCGACAGCAGGATGCCGAACACAGGGTACAGCACACCCGCCGCCACAGGGATCAGCGCCACGTTATAGCCAAAGGCCCAGAACAGGTTTTCCTTGATATTGCGCATTGTGCGGGCCGACACCTCATGCGCGTTCACCACGCCCGCCAGATCACCCGACATCAACACAACATCCGCCGATTCAATGGCCACATCTGTGCCAGTCCCAATCGCGATACCCACATCGGCCACCGCCAAAGCAGGCGCATCGTTGATGCCGTCACCCACGAAGGCGATTTTTTCGCCGTCTTTGGTCATCGCCTGAAGCGCAGCAACCTTGCCGTCGGGCAGAACGCCCGCAATCACCTGATCAATGCCGGTTTCCCGCGCGATCGCCTCGGCGGTTTCGCGTTTGTCACCGGTGATCATCGCCACCTTCAGCCCCTTCGCCCGCAGCGCCGCAATTGCCGCCTTGCTGCTGGGTTTCACCGGATCGGCCACACCGATCACCGCCGCGGCCTTTCCGTCAATCGCCGCATAAAGCGCTGTGCGGCCACTTTCAGCCAAGGCGGTTTCCTGCGCGGTCAGGCCCGAGATTTCCACACCCTCACGCGCCATGAAACGATCAGCGCCCACAAGAACGGTCACGCCATCGACCTGACCCATGGCACCATGGCCGGTTACCGTCTGGAACTGGTCCACATCCGGAAATCCGCCCAGTTCGGCACGCGCTGCACGCACAATGGCGTCGGCGATGGGATGTTCCGACTGCGCCTCGACCGCAGCGACCTTGGCCAGAACCCCGGCGCGGTCAAAGCCATCCGCCAGCACCAGATCGGTCAGTTCAGGCCGCCCTTGCGTCACTGTGCCGGTCTTATCCACGGCCACGATATCCACGTCCGCCAATCCCTGAAGCGCGTCACCCTTTCTAAACAACACACCCAGTTCCGCCGCGCGCCCCGTGCCCACCATGATCGAGGTCGGCGTGGCCAGACCCATGGCACAAGGGCAGGCGATGATCAGAACGGACACACCCGCGACCAAGGCCAAAGTCAGCGCAGGATCGGGGCCAAAGATCAGCCAGACCGCCACGGTCAACGCGGCAATCGTCATCACCGCAGGCACAAACCACATGGTGATCTTATCAACCAAGCCCTGCACCGGCAGCTTCGCCCCTTGGGCGTCCTGCACCATGCGGATGATCTGGGACAGAACCGTATCGGCCCCCACATGGGTCGCCGAAATACGCAGGCCCCCTGCCCCGTTCACAGTGCCCGCCGTCACTTTGGCACCCACCGTCTTTTCATCTGGCACAGGTTCGCCGGTAATCATGCTTTCATCAACGTGGCTGGCCCCTTCCAGCACCACACCATCCGCTGCGATCCGTTCACCGGGGCGCACGATCACCACGTCACCGACCTTCAGATCATCGACCGACACTTCGATCACCTGACCGTCCCGCTCCACCCGCGCCTCGCGCGATTGCAGGCGCAGAAGCTTGCGGATCGCCGCACCGGTCCGGCCCTTGGCGCGGGCCTCAAGCAGACGACCGATCAGGATCAGAACCACGATCACCGCCGCGGCTTCGAAATACACGGCGCGCACGGCGTCGGGCAAAAGCGACGGCACAAAGGTTGCGATGACCGAAAACCCGTAGGCCGCCAGCGTGCCGACCGCCACAAGGCTGTTCATATCCGGCGCGCCTTTCAGCAAGGCAGGGATGCCGCGCGTGTAAAACGCGCGACCGGGCCCGACCAAGACGGCGGTCGTCAACAGGAACTGGATGATCCAGCTGGCTTGATGACCGATGGTCTGTCCGATGAAATGGTGAAACGGCGGGTACATATGCCCGCCCATTTCCAGAATAAAGACAGGCACAGCCAGACAGGCCGCGATGATCACCTGCCGCGTCAGCCCTTTGGCCTCTTCTTCCTTTTCCGCCTCGCGATCCAGTGCCGCGTCGGCCCCCGCAACTGACGCAGGATAGCCCGCATCGGTCGCGGCCTGCGCCAAGGCGTTCGGCGTGGTCACGCCTTGCAGGTAAGTCACCTTGGCCGTCTCGGATGCAAGGTTCACCGCCACGTCAATCACACCCGGCACCGTAGCCAGCGCCTTATCCACCCGACCCACGCAGGACGCACAGGACATGGATTTGACGCTCAACTCGACCGACGCCTTGCGCGCGGGATAGCCAAGATCATCCAGCTTTTTGTTGATATCAGGCAGGCGCGCGCTGTCGTCCACCGCCACGCGCAGCGTTTCGGCGGCAAGGTTCACCGATGCCTCGGACACGCCCTCAAGCGTGCCGACGCCGGCCTCGACCCGCCCTGCGCAAGACGCGCAGGACATGCGATCAACGATTAAAGTTGCTGACTGGTTTTGTGACATGATCCGAGTCCCCATAGACGGAGTTTGGATCATACATGGTCCTTCCAGTCACTGGAAGGTCAAGACGCCCCTTAAAGAAATTCCGACATTTCCACCACGCGCTTTTCCTGCATGGCGATTTGTGCCGCGATCCCCATCAAAACAGCCATACGTCCGTCGGCCATGCTGACCTCGGGCGCGTCCCGTTCACCGCGCACCAGTTCCAGAAACTTCTGGTGCTGGTAAAACGTCGATCCGTTGTGGTCCCCTGCATCCAGCAGCGTCGGATCTACAGGGATATCATGCGTGACAGGCCCCTTGGGGCTGCGCGGGCTGACCGCCAGTTTCGGCACAGGCGGCGCGCCCAGATCATCGGGCCAGAAGCGTCCCGGACCGGGCACAAACGCCTCGATCTTGCCCGCCGGACCCACGGCGCTGATTTCTTCCTGATACTCGGCCCCTTCGGCAAACATGCACAGATCCAGCATTGCCCGGGTACCATCGGCGAAGTCCACGATGACATAGCCGTTGTCCAGAATATCAGGCACCTGCCCGTTATAGGCTTCATCCAGATGGTTCACGTCCTGCCCACCCGACGCCATGACGCGCACAGGCTCGGACCCAAGCGTCAAGCGCATCAGATCAAAGAAGTGGCAGCATTTTTCCACGAACGTCCCGCCGGACTGGGCATTGAACCGGTTCCACGCCCCGACCTTATCCAGAAACGGAAAGCGGT
This sequence comes from Thalassococcus halodurans, assembly GCF_900108225.1. GTDB lineage: Bacteria > Pseudomonadota > Alphaproteobacteria > Rhodobacterales > Rhodobacteraceae > Thalassococcus > Thalassococcus halodurans. The sequence continues at coordinate 48,586 of NZ_FNUZ01000007.1, read as the reverse complement.
GTTCGCGGATCGTCAGCATCTTGATCCCGCCGGTCGCCCCCTGCGCCTGTTTCAAAAACGCGGCAACAGGCGGCATATAGCGATACTCCATCGCCACCCAAACCGGCGCGGGATAGCTGGCGGCGAAATCGGCCAAACGGGTCAGATCGTCCAAAGCCGTAAATAGCGGTTTTTCCACCAGCACCGGCAAAGGCCGCGCCCCTGCGATCCGTTCCAGCTGTTCCACATGGCAGTGGTTCGGGCTGGCGATCATCAGACAGTCCAACCCATCAAAGGCCAACAACTCATCCAATGTCTCGACAAACACTGCCTCGGGCGCAAACTCTGCCGCCGCGGTCCGCATGTCGGCATCTGGTTCAAAGATCACCGCGACCTGCGTGTCAGGCAACAGCGCGATATTGCGCAGATGCTCTTGCCCCATCATTCCACAACCGATGACGCCGTAGCGCGTAAGCTCTGACATAAGCGATCCTATTTCATCCGCTGCACATAGCGTGCGGCGTTCGTGTCAAACCATGTGCGTGAAAACTCGACCGGTTCGGGCACCTGCGCCCAGCTGAACCGCTCGATATAGCCTGCGGGGTCGCCCGCGTTGGGGCCAAAGGCCTCAGGCGCCCAATCGGGAACCGGCGCCGCCCAAACGCTGTCTTCAGCGTGGGACACCCAGAAACCAAGCTTGTTCTGATAGTAGAAATACAGCGAATCCGACAAAGCCGCCGGATCGATACGGCCGGAATCACCGTCCAGCCAAATCTCTTCAACCGCGATCACCGTCTGATCCAGATAGCGCAGACGACGGATTCGCGATGCATGATCCGAGGTGCCGAAGCGCGGCAGATCATCGGGTTTCGCCATATAGTCGACCCCCAGAACATCCGCCGTCGGAAGGCCCCCGCCACCGGGCAATTCCAGCCGGAACATCGAATAGACCGACCGCGCATTCGTGTTGTCGCGCACGTAATTGCCGGACCCCTGAATCCGCTCCAACATGCCTTTGTTTTCAAGCTCGGACAGCGATTTGCGCAAGGTGCGCACAGTCGTCGAATAGGTCTTGGCCAGTTCCCGTTCCGGCGGCAGGCGTTCGCCCACCACGTAACGACCGCTCGCGATGTCACGCATCAGCGATTCACTGATCTGAAGGTATATCGGCAGCGCCGTATTGCTTTCGCGTCTTTGCATCGTGCGTCGGGTCGTTTTGTCGCAAAAATTATTGATACACCATTGATCTACATCAATGCGCTTGATACGCAAGAGGAAATCGACAGACGATTTAGTGGAGGAATCGTATGGGCGTGGTCCCCGTGACATCCGAAGATCTGGATGCAGCCGAGGTATCCTGGTTCGCAGCACTCTGCTCGGACGACTACCAGTTTCTGGGCGTGCCGGACGGGTCCCTGCGGTCATCGTGGGCGCATTGTTCAAGCCTTGTGAAAACCGCCGAAGACCAAGGATTTCGCAACATCCTCTGCCCGTCGTCCTATCAGGTCGGTCAGGACACGCTGTCCTTCGTCGCAGGCTGCGCGCCCATCACCGACAAGATCAACATGCTGGCCGCCGTACGCTGCGGTGAAATGCAGCCCATCATGCTGGCCCGCACCATCGCCACGCTGGATCACATGTTGGAAGGCCGCCTGACGGTCAACATCATCTCGTCCGACTTCCCCGGTGAAAAGGACGAAAGCCGCTATCGGTACCAGCGGTCGCGCGAGGTCATCGAAATCCTGAAACAGGCGTGGACGCAGGACGAAATCAACCATCGCGGCCAGATCTATAACTTCACCGGCCTCAGCACCGATCCAGCACGCCCCTACCAAACCGGCGGCCCGCTGCTTTATTTCGGTGGCTATTCGCCCGACGCGCTTGAACTCTGTGGCCAACACTGCAACGTCTACCTGATGTGGCCCGAAACGATGGACATGCTGGAAGGCCGGATGAAAGCCGTTCATGCCGTGGCCGACCGCTACAACCGCACGCTGGATTACGGCCTGCGCGTTCACATGATCGTCCGCGACACCGAGGCCGAGGCCCGCGAATACGCCGATTACATCGTGTCCAAACTGGACGATGAACAGGGCCGCGCAATCCGCGAACGGGCGCTGGATGCCACGTCTCTGGGTGTCAGCCATCAGGCCAAGAACCGCGATATGGCGGATGACGACGGCTTTATCGAAGCCAACCTTTGGACAGGTGTGGGCCGCGCGCGGTCCGGTTGCGGCGCGGCACTGGTCGGGTCCGCCGATCAGGTTATGTCGAAAATCGAGGCCTATCAGAAAATGGGCATCCGCGCCTTTATCTTCTCGGGCTACCCCCACAAGGAAGAGGCGCTTCACGTCGGAAAACACATCCTGCCGAATATGAAAACCTGTTCCCTCCCGCACGAATATGGTCGTGTCCCCTCCTCAACCCCTGCAACCCCTCTTGGCGTAGGAGAACGTCGCTAATGGATCGCGTCGCACTTACATCCGACCTTGGCTTTTCGCGCATTGTTTACGGAATGTGGCGTGTGGCCGATGATGCCAACACATCGCCCGAACACGTCGCCGCCAAAATCCAGTCCTGTCTGGATCAGGGCATCACCACCTTTGATCAGGCCGACATCTATGGTGATTATGGGGCCGAGGCCGTGCTGGGCGATGCGCTCCGCGCCAATCCGACCCTGCGCCAGAAGATGGAGATCGTGACGAAATGCGATATCGTCGCGCCCATCGGCAAATATTCGGACAAGCCCGTCAAATACTACGACACATCCCGCGCGCACATCCGCGCATCCGTCGAAAACTCGCTTCAGGTGATGGGGCTGGATGTGATCGACCTGCTGCTGATCCACCGCCCCGACCCGCTGATGGACCACCACGAAACCGGCGCCGCACTTGATGAACTGGTGGCCGAGGGCAAGGTCCGCACCGTGGGCGTGTCGAACTTCCGCCCGTGGGACTGGTCCCTGCTGCAATCGGCGATGAAGAATCAGTTGGTCACTAACCAGATCGAAATCTCGCTGGCTGAAATCCGCCCCTTCACCAACGGTGATCTGGCATTCCACCAACAGCACGATCATCCGATCATGGCGTGGTCGCCCCTTGGCGGCGGCAACCTGATGACCGCGTCCGGCCAACTGGCCGACCGGATGGATACGCTTGCCAAAGACCACGGCGTTGATCGCGCCGCGATTGCAGTTGCCTTCCTTCTGGCGCATCCGGCGAAAATCTTGCCGGTGATGGGCACCAACAATCTGGACCGCATCGCCACACTGGCGGATGCCTTGAAGGTCAAGCTGGATCGCGAAAGCTGGTTCATGCTGTATGAAGCAGCACTTGGCGCCGAGGTGCCGTGATGAACGCGCTTTCGGCAAAACAGCACACCGCCTTCGAACCGGACGCCACCAACGGCCGCCTGCTTCGCGATGCATACGGGCGTTTTGCCACCGGCGTGACCGTCATCACCACCCTGACCGACAGCGGCCCCGTGGCCACCACGGCCAATTCGTTTTCGTCCGTCTCCATGGACCCGCCGCTGGTCCTCTGGTCGCCGGATAAGAATTCCCGTCGTTTTGGGCATTTCGCTTCGGCCCGCACCTATGCCATTCATGTGCTAGCGTCAGATCAGGAAGACCTGTGCTGGCGCATCGCACGGGACGCATATGGACTGCGGTCCGAAGACTACCATTTAGACGGGGACGACATTCCGGTTTTGACAGACTGCCTTGCGCGGTTCGATTGCGAACAACACGCGGTGTTCGAAGGGGGCGACCATGCCATTGTTGTGGGCAGGGTCAAACGCGCCTCTTTCGCCAAAGACCGCCAAGCGTTGGGGTTCTTCGGGGGCCAGATCGGCACATTCGCCCCGAAACCCGACTAAGACCTTCCCTGCCACTCTGGGAGGGGACGGCAGGGCAAGAACAAGACAGAAAAGACGGCCTACACGTGTACAGAGGAGGACACCATGAAAGGCGCATTTAAAACGACCAAGACGGTTGCGCTTGCAACCACGATCCTTGCGGGCGCATCGGTTGCGCAGGCAGATGAAATCACCTTCCTGTGCTATCAGGACGGCAATGAATGCGACGTGATCGGCGAAATGATCCCCGCCTTCACCGAGGCCACAGGCCACACCGTGAAAATGGACACCGTCGGCTATGACGTGATCCGTGACCAGTTGGAAAACCAGCTTCAGACAGACGCCGCGCCCGACGTGGCCCGCGTTACCAACCTTGGCGGACTGAACCAGTACTACCTTGATCTCGCCCCTTACGTGGACACAGCCGCATGGGAAGCCAACTATGGCGCGACCCTGCCGTGGTTCCGTGCGCCGGGTGGCGAAGACAAAGGCGTCTACGGCTGGATGACACAGCTGACCGTGACCGGTCCTTATGTGAACGTGTCCCTGTTTGACGACGCAGGCGTCGACATGCCGGGCGAAGGGGCCACATGGGATGACTGGGCCGCAGCGCTTATGGAAGTCAAAGACGCCACCGGCATTCTGGGTGGTCTGGCAATCGACCGCACCGCACACCGCATCGCGGGTCCGGCATTCAGCTATGGCGCCAAGTTCTTTGACGACGCAGGCAACCCCATTCTGGTTGACGACGGCTTCCGCAAGTTCGCCGAAACATTCGTCGGCTGGCACAAATCCGGCCTGATGCCCGCCGAAGGCTGGCCCGCAGGTTCCGGCACACAGTACCGCAACGCCGCCCCGCTGTTCCAGTCGGGTGACGTCGCGATGCACATGTCGGGGTCGTGGATGATCAACAACTACGCCGCCAACATCACCGATTTCGACTGGAAAGCGGTCCCTGCCCCCTGTGGCGACGGTGGCTGTGGCGCGATGCCCGGCGGTGCGGCTTTGACGGCATTCAAATCCACCAAGTCGCCCGAGGCCGCGGCAGCCTTCATCGACTTCATGGCCAGCACCGAAAACGCCGAAAAGTTTGCGGTTGAAACCAACAACATCTCGGCCAACCAGGCGCTTCAGGCCTCCGGCATCGATTATGCCAAGGCCGATCCGGCTGTCGCTGCGGCGCTGTCCACGTTTGCATCCAACGCAGGCAAAGCGGCAGAAACCACACCGCAGGCCTACACGTTCCAAGGCTACAACAAGAACTTTGTCATCTACGGCGTCATCCCCGATTACCTGACACAGGCAATCACCGGTGAAATCACGCTGGACGAAGCGCTTGCAGCCATCGACGCGGATGTTGCCGCGAAGATCGCGGAATAAAGTCGAAACGCACAAGGCCACGGAACCCGAATTATGCATGACGCTTTAGTTGCTGCATTCGCAGGGTCTTCGTGGCCCCTTGCGCTTCTGATCTACCTGCTGATCGGTTGGGCGATCCTTCGCCCGACCGGACCTTTCTGGGGACGACTGGCCACCGTCGTGGGCTGGCCGGTGGAAATGGTCCAGCGCCTGTCGGGCGCGACGGGCCTTCCCTATATCTTCCTGATCCCGAACATGATCGTCTTCGGCCTGTTCACCTTTGCGCCACTGTTCATCAACATGGGCTTCTCGGTGACCGAAGGGCAGTCGATCAATTTCGCCGACCGCGCATGGGCGGGCGACGACAACCTCCAACGCCTTCTGTCTGAAACCCAGATCGATACGGGCGGTGAAAACCGCGAAGATGATAAGTTCATGGCCGCCGTCTATGACACGGCGATCTTTGTGATCTTCCAGGTCCCGATCATGATCGTTGTGGCGCTGATGACGGCGCTTGCGCTGAACCGCGATATCAAGGGCCGTGGCCTGTGGCGGGCGGTGTTTTTCTACCCCGTCATGCTGTCGCCCGTGGTCGTCGGTTTCCTCTGGACGCTGATCCTGAAACGTCAAGGCGCGCTTAGTCAGACGCTGATTAACTGGGGCTGGATATCAGAGCCGATCCAATGGCTGACCGACCCAAGCTGGACCATGTTCTGGTCTGTCTTCGTCTACACATGGGCGCACCTCGGGTTCTACATGCTGATCCTTCTGGCGGGCCTTCAGGCAATTCCGCGCGACGTCTATGAAGCCGCCGAAATGGATGGCACCCCTGCGTGGCGGCAACTGACCCGCATCACCATTCCGCTGCTGGCCCCCACCCTGTTGGTGGTCACGGTCCTGTCGCTGATCAAAGCCGTTCAGGCCTTTGAAGAGCTGTACGCCATGTCCGTGCGCTGGATTTCGCTGGTGTCCTATATCTTCGACACCTCGGGCCTGCGCGGTCAGCCCACGGCGAACGGCTTGGGCATCGCGGCGACGGCCTCTCTCTTGGTGGCTGTGGTTCTGATCATCCTGTCGCTGTTGCAGGTCTATCTCTCGTCAAGGGCCAACAAATGAGCGGTATCCTCACATTCCTGACGCGCAAGTCCGGCGGACAACGGGCGAACTGGCTGGATTATCTGACCTACGCCTATCTGGCCTTCGGTTTCCTGATGATCGTGATCCCCGTCGCGTGGCTGGGCCTGAATTCGCTAAAGACCAAGTCGCAGTTGGAAAAGCAGGACCTCGCCCTGCTGCCCACCGAATACAAACGAGTGGCGCGCGCGACAGTGAATACAGCCGACGGCAAGGAAATCTTTATCATCGGCGATCTGCCGGAATGGGTGCTGAACTGGCAGGATCTGAGCGAGGAAGAACAGGCCAAACAGGATCCCGCCGCCTTTATCGAAGGCTTTGACGGGCTGACCTACTATGCCCTGCGCACCCATCTGGGGCAGTTGCAGGTGCAAGTGAATGATCTGATCGCCCGCGAAAACCTGCCCGACTGGATCACCCGCTATGTGACCATGTCCGATGATGCCAAGGCAGAAAACGATGTGGATGCGATCCTGTCGCGCCTGTCCGCTGACGATCAGCGCCTGCTGTCTGAATACCTCGGCCTTCCGCCGTATGAGGCATCGCGCTTTGCGACCCAAATTCTTGTCACAGCACCCGATCCAGAGACCGGCCAGAAAACACAATTCGCCGTGTCGAACATCCGTCCCAACCGCGACATCACCCCTGCACGCTACGTCGATAACCGCAGCACCGATGTCGTCAAACTGCCCACCGACACTATCACCGCCGAACGCCGCTTCGCACCGTCCTGGTCAAACTATTCCGAGCCGCTGTCAGGTCAGGCCTTTGGCGTGAACGTCAACTTTGCCACCTGCTTCACGAACTCGGTCCTGGTCACAGTGATCGCCACGATCCTGACGCTGCTGATCAACTCGATGGCCGCCTTCGCGCTGGCGAAATACAAATTCCGCGGTCAGGTGCTGTTCTTTATCGTCATCCTCGCCACCCTGATGGTGCCGCCCACAATCACTCTGGTCGGTGTGTTCAAGGCGATCCACGCCACGGGCCTGTCTGGATCGATCTGGGGCGTCATCATTCCGGGTGCTGCAACCCCCACAGGCGTCTTCCTATTGCGCCAATACATGCTGTCCATCCCTGATGAGCTGATCGAGGCCGCCCGCATGGACGCGGCATCGGAATGGAAGGTCTACTGGCGCATCATGCTGCCCCTGACCCTGCCCGCTCTGGCCGCACTGGGTATTCTGTCGGTGATCTGGCGCTGGAACGATCTGATCCTGCCCTTGGTCGCCATCGCCACCACGAAAGAGGCCTACACCATCCAGCTTTGTCTGCTGGAATTCCGTGGCGAACACATCAGTCAGGAACACTACCGTCTTGCGATGACCATGGTCAGCCTGATCCCGTCCACGCTCGTCTTTGTGTTCCTTCAGAAATACATCACCGCCGGCATCGCCAATACAGGACTGAAATAATGGCCGATCTGACCCTGAAAAACGTCAAGAAATCCTATGGCGATGTGGATGTGATCCACGGCATCGATATGGAGATCAAATCCGGCGAATTCTGTGTGTTTGTCGGCCCCTCGGGCTGCGGCAAGTCCACACTGCTGCGCATGATCTCGGGGCTTGAGCCGATCACATCGGGCGATTGCGTGATTGATGGCGAAGTCGTCAACCACGTCCCCGCAGCACAGCGCGGGCTGGCGATGGTGTTCCAGTCCTACGCGCTCTATCCGCATATGTCGGTGAAAAAGAACCTGTCCTTCGGTCTTGAGAACCTGAACATGCCCAAGGCCGAGATCGCCAAACGCGTAAACGACGCCGCCACCATGCTTCAGATCGACGACTATCTGAACCGCCGCCCGGGCCAGTTGTCCGGCGGCCAGCGCCAGCGCGTCGCCATCGGCCGCGCCGTGGTGCGCGAGCCCAAGATTTTCCTGTTCGACGAACCACTGTCCAATCTCGATGCCGAACTGCGCGTTACCATGCGCCGCGAAATCGCCTCGCTGCATCGCCGCCTTGGCAACACGATGATCTACGTCACCCACGATCAGGTCGAAGCAATGACCATGGCCGACAAGATCGCCGTTCTGCGCGCGGGCCGCGTCGAACAATTCGGCACACCGCTCGAGCTGTTCAACAATCCCCGTAACCGCTTTGTCGCGGGCTTCATCGGGTCGCCCGCCATGAACTTTGTCAACGTCACCCGCTCGGGCGACAGCCTTGCGCTGGCGGATGGCACCGTCGTGTCCATGGGCCACACCCACCTGAACGACGAAGGCACAGACTTCGAACTGGGCATCCGCCCCCGTTCCCTGCTGATCGACCCCAATGGCCCGATCAAGGCCACCGTGTCCGAGGTCGAACAGCTTGGCACCGAAAGCTATGTGTTCGGCACACTGGCCACCGGCGAAACCCTGACCGTCCACATGGCCGGCCAAACCACCGTCAAGGCAGGCGACCAGATTTCGCTGACGCCCGACACCGACGGCATCCACCTGTTCCGCCGCGACAACGGTCTGGCGGTTCCCGCCTTCGCAGCATGAGCCCCACCGTCGCCGCCACCCACGCCCGCACGCTGATGCCGGGTCTTTTGATCGTGGCGTCGGTCGCGATGGCGGCTCAGTTCATTGCCGATCACTACGGCGCACCCGTCATGCTAATGGCGATCCTTCTGGGCATCCCACTTCAGTTCCTGTCCGAAGATCCTAAAACCGCCCCCGGCATCCACTTTGCCGCGCGGGTCCTGTTGCGCGTCGGCGTCGCCCTTTTGGGGCTGCGCATAAGTTTTGACATGGTCGCCGCCATCGGCTGGACGCAAGTCGCGATCCTGACAGCAGGAGTGGCCGCAACGATCCTGCTGTCCGTCGCAATCGCGCCGCTGGTGGGCAAAGACCGTCTGTTCGGGTTCCTGACCGGTGGCTCCGTCGCGATCTGCGGCGCGTCCGCCGCGCTTGCGATCAGTTCGATCCTGCCGAAATCGCCCGAGCGCGACCAGAACCTGTCCTTCACCGTGATCTCGGTCACGGTCCTGTCGACGGTCGCGATGATCCTCTACCCGATCCTTGCCAACACCTTGGGCCTTGATCCGCAACAGGCGGGCATCTTTATGGGCGGCACGATCCATGACGTGGCGCAGGTCGTCGGCGCGGGCTATTCGATTTCCGAGGAAACAGGCGATGTATCAACCGTCGTCAAACTGTTCCGCGTCACGCTTCTGGCCCCCGTCGTGTTCATCGGCGCGCTGATCCTTCGCAAACATCAAAGCAACGGTGCAGACCGCCCGCCTCTTCTGCCGCTGTTCATTCTCGCGTTCCTGATACTGGCCGCGCTGAACTCTTACGATCTGGTTCCCACTCCTGTCACTGACGCCGCCAACGTCATTTCCCGCGCGTCGCTGGTCGTTGCCGTGGCCGCTGTCGGCATGAAAACCTCGCTCGAACAACTAAGATTCGTCGGCCCTGCGCCGATGATCATGATTGCCTCGCAGACGGTGTTTATCGGCCTGTTCGTTCTGGCCGGATTGTTTCTCTGACGGACAGAATCACACCTGAATCGATTCCATAATCCCGCCAAAACCCTGCGTCCAAGCAGGTCCTCTACTGTTTTTTCTCCTTATAGTTGAAAAATTGGCAAATCGCTCTGATCCGCGAATTCTCCCCAAGGAATAGCCTGTTCCAACCTGCCGGATAATCCGCAGGACCAATTTGGTCGGCCTTGAGCCATCTATTCCGAGGAAAAAACGATGAAAGACATGATTTTGAAGACCATGGTTGCGTTCCAATCCGATGAGCGGGGCGTGACGCTTGTTGAATACGGTATCGCACTGGCTCTGGCGGTGACACTGGGCGTTGCAGCTCTGTCCACGCTGGGCGGCGAAGTCAGCGGCGCAATGGGCGCAGCCGGCCTAGCTATGCCGAACTGATCCACTTCACGGATCACCAAAGGCTGCATTCCGCACCTCCACAGTCTGGAATGCAGCCTTACCCCCCAACCTAACACAGCAGGAGCTGACCCATGCGTATCAAAGCCCTTATGCTGGCCACTGCAGGCCTGACAGTCGCAGGTGGTTCAGCCTACATCGCTCAAACCCTGATCAACACAAACGCAGCCGAATCCTCGCCCGCCCCAGCCGTCCGGCTGGTTCCGGTCGTTATTGCGGCCAGCGATATCGGCTTTGGTCAGGAAATCGAACGCACCATGCTAAGCACCATCAAGTGGCCGGAAAATGCCCTGCCGCCGGGTGTATATACAGAATTCACCGATCTTCTGCCCCAAGGCGAAGACGAAGGCCGCCGCGCCCGTCGCGCCATTGGCAAAGGCGAACTGGTCCTTGCGGGCAAAGTGTCGAACTTCGGCGAAAAGGTCACCATCGTCCAAACGCTCGGCCCGAACCGCCGCGCTATGGCGATCAAAGTTGATGCCGAAACCGCCGTTGGCGGCTTTGTCACGCCGGGTGACTATGTCGACGTGCTGCTGACCCAAGGCCGCGAAGAAAGCCTGCGGGCCGTCACCATCCTTCAGAACATCCGCGTCATCGGCGTGGATCAGGATTCGGACGAACAATCCGACATGCCCGAGGTCGCGCGCACCGTCACTGTCGAAGTGACCCCTGAACAAGGCCAGCGACTGGCGCTCGCGCAAGAGGCAGGCACCCTGTCCCTGACGCTGCGCACGCTGGAAGCCAGCGAAGACGCACCGCTCGATTCCATCCGCCTGTCGGATCTGCTGATCGAACGCTCTCCCGTGCCCGTCACCGAGCCGGTCAAGACCATCAAGGTCCGCCGCGCCAACGTGATGTTCAAAGAAGAAATCCGCTAACGGACCCCGACAATGAAACGCGCCGCCCAGTCCCTCATCCAAGACGAAACAGGCACACTTCTGCCCGTTTGGGCGGTGACCTTTGTTGTCTTCTTCGGCATCGTGGCCCTGTCTTTTGATCTGGGCCGCGTCGGCGCCACGCAAAGCGAATTTCAGGCCTATGCCGATCAGGTCGCCCTGACCGCCGCTGGTGAACTGGACGGCCGCAGCGATGCGATCACCCGCGCCACGAACGCCGCCGCCCAACTGACCGACATCCAGACCTATGCCCAGGGCGACAAGGCGCTGACCTCGGCCGATGTGACGCTGACGTTTTACAGCGACCTGCCGGAAAACGACCTAACCGCCATGGGCGCGGTCACCACCGACCCCCGCCTTGCGCGCTATGTCAAAGCCACCATGACACCGGGCGAAGTGCCCATGACATTTGCTGCGGCCTTTGCATCACTCACAGGAAAAGAAGGCCCTGAAGGCAGTGTCAAAGCCAGCGCAACAGCGGGTTTTGCCCAGCTTGCCTGCGACATCAGCCCGCTGATGTTCTGCATCCCCGATCCGTCCTTTTCCGCCGAAGACGCAGAAGGTGTCATGGTCCGCCTGCGCTCGGGCGGTGTGGGCTCGCTCTGGGGTCCGGGCGACTTTGGTTTCCTTGACCCGTCCAAGAACCTCGTCGACGCCTCCGGTCCCTGCGCTGGCCTGAGCGGCATCAACCTTGATGCCTGCCTGATCGGCGCGACCGGCACGATCACCCAATGCTTTTCGATCAACGGTGTCGATATCGAACCGGGCCAGAAAGTCGGCATCGAAGACGCGTCGTTCAACGTCCGCTTTGACATGTATTCGGCCATCATGAATGGGGCCAAAAACGACCCTGCCTATGCGCCTGCCCCCAACGTTATTCGCGGGCTGGAACTGGGCACAAACGGCTGCACCGCACCGTCGCCGGAGCTGTCCACCGACACGCTGGGCCTGCCCCGCGACGATTGCTTTTCCACCGGCCTCTGCACCCGATACGGCGATGGCACATGGACGCTGGGGCGTCTGGCCTATGTTGCGGCAAACTACGGCGTGGTCGATCCGCATCCCGAGGCCGTCACACGATTTGATTACTACAAAGCAGAGATCGAAGCCGCAGGCGGGGGCGCCTCGACCACTTCGATCCTGACGGGCCGCTCTGAAACAGGCCGCCCGCAGTGCAGCCCGAACCAAAGCGACGATCCCAACCGTCGCGTCGTTGTAGCCGCTGGCATCGATTGCGTCGGCAACGCTATCGCGGGTGCCGCCACCAACGTGCCCGTGCACGAGTTCGTCAAAATCTTCCTAACCGAACCTGTCGCCTCTGACGGTCTGTCGCCGCCCACGCTCGATATCTGGGGCGAAATCATCGGCCCTGCAAACGACGGTGGCGCAGGCACCGGCATGTCGTCCGGCAACGTCCGCGACTTTGTCCAGCTGTACAGGTGATCCATGCGCTTCGGTTTTCATAAATTCAGAAAAGACGAAAGCGGCGCGGCGCTGGTCGAATTCGCGATCCTCTTGCCAATGATGGTTCTGCTGTTCGCCGTGATCATCGAAGGCGCGCGCCTGCTTTGGGCCTATCAGGTGGCCGAGGCCGGCATCCGTGACGCCACCCGCTATATCGCCCGCCGCGCGCCCTATGACATCTGCGACACAAGCGGTTCTCTCAGCAGCTACCAGTCCGAACTGGAAACCATCGTGCGCACCCGCCTGAACGGCGATCCGGTGACCGCAGGCCAGATCACCCTTCTCAGCGTCAGCGCCGGTCTGACCTGCACCACAGGCAACTACCGTGGCGCGGTTCTGCCCATTGCTCGTGTCAGCGCGCGGCTCGAAGTGACCCCGATCTTTGCCAACATGCTGTTCTTCGGATCGGGCGACACGCTGGCCACCCGCACCACAACCATTTCAGACAGCAGCAGGGTGTTCGGAACATGAAACGTCACCTTCCCTTCCTGTCGCGCTTTGCCCGCAAAACAGACGGCACCGTTCTGGTCGAACTGGCTGTGGTGATGCCGATCTTTCTGTTGCTTTACTTCGGCCTGATCGACTTCGGTCGTCTGGCCTTCCACCTCGTGACCACGGAAAAGGCGCTGTATAACGCGACCCGCGTGGCCATTGTGCGCAGCCCGCTCTGCCCCAATGTACCGACCGTCAACACGCGCGGACCCTCGACCAACGGATCGTCGCCCGTGCCCTTTGGCATCGACTGTAACCAAGGGTCGAACATCTGCTCGAACCCGGGCGATATCGTCTGCACAGGCAGCCTTACCAACCCGACCATGGCCGAAATCTGGCCCATGATCGATGGCGCCCTGCCTATGGGCACCACACCCGCCAATCTGCAAATCACCTACTCCTACGATCCAAACCTTGGATTCCTTGGCGGTCCTTATGTGCCGATCGTAACCATCACGCTGACAGATGCGTGGTTCACCTTTGTCTCGCCGCTTGGATCGATCCTGTCCCTGACCGGATCAACCGCCGAAACCATGCCCGAACAATCCCTTCCGTTCCCGCCCCTCAGTGTCTCGATGCCTGCCGAAGACCTGTCCGGCGGCATTAGCTTGTGATCCGAAATGATGTACTCGATGAACCAGATGATCCCCTCCACCCAATCGGCCCGCATCCTGCTGGTGACAGACCGTGACACAGAAACGGTCCCGTCGCTGAAGGGTATCGACGGACGGGCCAAGGTGACCCGTCTGACCGAGGAAACCGATCTGAGCAGTCCCGAAGGCTTCGACTGTGCGATTATCGCGCTGTCCGGCGAAGGCGCGCATCCCGCTTCGGCCATTTCGACCATCCGCAAGGGGCTGTCACCCACCTGCACAGTGATCGCGATTTCCAGCAGCAACACCACGCTGACAGATGTGATGGATTACAAACGTGCAGGCGCCGACGACGTACTGGCCGATATCATCACTTCTGAAGATCTGTGGCAGGTGATCCAGCGCTACATCGCCCAGCATCACGCGCTGGTGCCCGTGGCCCCTGCCCCGCGCAAAACCGGCAAGGTCATCACCATCACCAAATCCCGTGGCGGGATCGGCGCCACCACAGTGGCCGTCAATCTGGCCCATGCGTTGGTCGATACCGGCAAAGGCGGTGATGCCGCCCCCAGCGTTGCACTGGTCGATCTGGACCTGCAGTTCGGCGCCATCGCCAGCTTCTATGACCAGAATGCCTCGGACACGCTGTTCCATCTGGCGATGAAAGGCACCATGCCCGACGACCGCATTCTCGACGACTGGGCCTGCGAAATGTCGAACGGCGTGACCCTGTTCAGCGCGCCTGAAAAGATGGTTCCGTTCGAGTCGATGGACCGCAGCCAGACAGAACGCCTGATCGAACTTCTGAAGGCGCGCTTTGACTATGTGATCATCGACCTGCCCCACTTGCTGGTCGATTGGATCAGCCCGCTTCTGGCCCAAAGCGACCGCCTGCTTCTGGTCACAGACACCACCGTGCCGTCGATCCGTCAGGCGCGCCGTCTGCTGGACGCCTACCGCGAAGACGCCATGAACCTGCCGGTGGAAATCGTTGTCAGCCAGGAACGCAAACCATTCTCGCTGAAACGTCACCACCGCGCCGCCGCCCGCCTTCTGGAAATGCCCCTCTCGCACTGGCTGCCCCCCGACAGCAAGGCCGCGCTTGAGGCCTGCGATCGCGGCGCATCCCTTCTGTCCTGCGCCCCCCGTTCGGGCCTTTGCAAATCCATCCGCAAGATCGCCTCGTCGATCAGCACATCTCTTCCGGCTGAACACACAGCCCAAACCCAATCCAGCTGAAAGGAGCCCCCATGTTCGGTAATTTCACACGTGCCCAAAGCCCCAAAAACGGGAATGTCGTTCCTCTTCAGCCGAAGGGCATGACACCGCCGCCTGCGGCCCCCGCAGCCCCGCGCGAACCCAGCCCCGAGGACACCGCACACAAGCAGAACCTCGAACTGAAAAGCCGTCTGCACGACATGCTGCTGGACCGGATGAACCTTGCCGTCATCGACAAAATCCAACCGGGCGAGCTGAAACAGGAAGTCGCCGCTCTGGTCAGCGAAGAGCTGGCCAAGGACGGCCCCTCCATGTCGTCGGACGCCTTCAAGAAACTGATCGACGAATTGATCGACGAAGTGCTGGGCCTCGGCCCACTGGAGCCGCTTCTGGCCGATCCCACAATCAGCGATATTCTGGTCAACGGTCACCGCGATGTGTTCGTCGAACGCGGCGGTATGCTCGAGGTGACTTCGACACGATTCCGCGACGAAAAGCACCTTCTGCGCATCATCGACAAGATCGTCAGCCGCGTTGGCCGCCGGATCGACGAAAGCAACCCGTGGGTTGACGCCCGCCTTGCTGACGGCAGCCGCGTCAACGCAATCATCCGCCCCTGCGCCATCGACGGGCCGTCCATGTCGATCCGTAAATTCTCGGCATCGCCGCTGACGATGGACAAGCTGGTCGGCCACGGCGCGCTGTCCGGTGCTGCCGCCGAATTCCTGCAGGCCATCGTGGCCGGTCGCATGAATATCCTGATTTCAGGCGGTACAGGCTCTGGTAAAACCACCATGCTAAACGCGATGTCCGCCAGCATCGGCAAGACCGAACGCATCGTCACCATCGAAGACGCCGCCGAACTCCAGCTGCAACAGCGCCACGTGGTCCGTCTGGAAACCAAGACCCCCACGCCTTCGGGCGGCGGCGCGGTCGATCAGCGCGACCTGCTGAAAAACGCCCTGCGTATGCGCCCCGACCGCATCATCGTAGGCGAGGTGCGCGGCGCCGAAACATTCGACATGCTTCAGGCGATGAACACCGGTCACGACGGGTCCATGACCACAGTCCACGCCAACACCGCGCGCGACGCGATTGGCCGTGTGGAACAGATGGTCACCATGATCGGCATCGACTTCCCGCTGTCCGCGATCCGTTCGCAGATTGCCTCGGGTCTGAACTTTGTCGTTCAGCTGAACCGTCTGGCCGACGGTCAGCGCAAGGTCATGTCGATTTCGGAAATCACCGGTCTGGAAGGCGACATCATCACCATGCAGGACATCTTCTGTTTCCGCAAAAACGGCAAAACAGACGATGGCAAGGTTCTGGGCGAATTCGTTGCCACCGGCATCCGCCCCGCCTGCTGGGACAAGCTGATCGCTGCAGGCTGCCAACTGTCGCCTGAATCCTTCATCCACCGGAGCAACTGATCATGGAACTTGCCGTCGACACACGCATGATGGGCTACGTCGTCTACATCGGCGTTGCCTTGGGTGTGTTCCTTGCGCTCTCGGGTCTGGCCCAGATGCTGGGCCGGCGGGAAAACTTTGACGAGGTCCGCAACCGCCGGATCAAGATGTTGTCCGACGGCAAGTCCACCTCTGAACTTCTGGCTCTACTCAAGCCCAAAAAAGCCAACGGCATTCTGCCGAACCTGCCCTTCTCGGGCGATCTGCCCTCACTTCTGGTGCAGGCGGGTCTGACCATGTCGCCCACGCGGTTCCTGATCATATGCGGCGCACTTGCCGCCGCCGGTCTGGCCGCTGGCCTGCGGTTTTTCGATCCGCTGCCTGCGCTGGCCCTGACCCTGACCGTGGGGTGGATCCTGCCTGTCACCGTTCTGCGCCAACGCCGCTCCAAACGGACCGAGGCGCTGACAAACCAGCTGCCCGATGCGCTGGATATCATGGCACGCGGCCTGAAGGTCGGCCACCCGCTGTCCACCTCGATCAAAGGCGTGGCCGAACAGATGCCTGATCCCATCGGCAGCGAATTCGGCATCGTCTTTGACAGCATCAGCTATGGCGATGATCTGGTGGATTCCTTCTCTGAATTTGCCGAACGTGTCGATATCGAAGACGTGCACTATCTGTCGGCCTCGATTGGCATCCAGTACGGCACCGGCGGTGATCTGGCACGGGTGATCGCGGTTCTGGCGAAAGTCATCCGCAACCGCATCGCCATGCGCCGCAAAATCCACGCGATCTCGTCCGAGGGACGCCTGACAGCCTGGTTCCTGTCCGGCCTTCCCGTTGCGATCTTCGTGATCACCTCGATTTCGTCACCCGACTATTACGGCGGTGTGTCCGAAGACCCCCTGTTCATTCCCATGATGTCCGGGATCGTCCTGTTCACGGTCCTCAATTTCCTTGTCCTGCGGAAAATGACCAATTTCCGCATCTAGTAAAAGTCCGCGCCCATGACCCAACTCGCGTTTCTTCAAGGTATGTCAGCTTCAACGGTCCTGCCCTACGGGATCGGTGCAGGTGCCCTGTTGATCTTTTTTGCGCTCGTGACCTTTGTCACCAACCGCGATGCCGCCGCCGCGCGGATCGAAGCCGCCGCAAAAACCAAGATCGACCGCCGCGACCGCGGCTTCCTTCAATCACCCACCACTGCGCCCAAAGGCTTGATGAAAACGCTGCTGCCCAGTGACGAGGCCGAGCGAACCAAGTTGCAAAAACAACTGGCCCAAGCGGGCTATAGCGGGCGCAATGCGCTGCGCGACTTTACCCTGATCCGCGCGATGTTGGGCTTTGGCCTGCCTTCGACGCTTCTGGTGATGATCATGCTGTCGCGCATGCCCGAACTTCAGGCCCCGCTGCCCGTTCTGATCTGGCTGGGCAGCCTGACGTCGATGCAGGTGTTTCAGCTTCTGACGATCACCGTCGCCATCGGGTTCTTCGGCCCTGTGCGCTGGCTCTCCTCCCGCGTGGCCGAACGCAAACAACGCATCGAAGAGGGCTTTCCCAACGCGCTCGACCTGATGCAGATTTCGGTGGAATCGGGCTTGGGCTTTGACGCCGCCATGACCCGTGTGGGCAACGAGCTGGCCGAGGTGTCCCCCGACATCGCCTTTGAATTCCTGTCGGTCCAGCGTCAGGTACAGGCGGGCCGCGCCCGCGAAGCAGCCCTTCGCGACATGGCCGATCGTACCGGCGTTGAAACCGTCCGTGCCTTTGCCAACGTCGTGCAGCAATCCATGCAATTCGGCACTGGCATGTCCGAGGCCCTGATCACCTACGCCGAAGAACTGCGCGAAACCCGTGAACTGCGTGCACAGGAAATGGCCAACAAACTGCCGGTGAAAATGTCTGCCGTGCTGGCCTCGCTCATGCTGCCCGCGCTGATCCTGCTGACAGTCGGCCCCGTTCTCATCCGCTACATCCGCTTTTTCGGAGGCGACTGACCCCACCCAAAAGCACCCCCATTACACGGCTTCGTGACCGCCCGCGCAAATGGCGCGGAACTTGAATGACCATCCGTGAAAATCATTTCACGGGTGGAGCAAGTCGTGGTCCAACAGATACAACAACCTATTGAAAGTTACGCCCCCTACGCACAGGGGCAGACATTGGTGAACAGCGCCAATTTCATCGAAACAACCGCCAACTGGTGCAGCTGCCTTCAGGGTCAGAAACCGATCCTGCGCATTCTGGACGAACTGGCCAACGCGATGGGCGCAGGCTTGGTCCTGCTGTCCCGCGTTCCCAAAGACCCCAACATGCCAAGCCGCGCGCTGTCGTCCGAGACACGCCCCGACAACTACGGCTCGGCCAGCGCCCGAAGCTTTGCCCGCAACATCATGGCCGGTTACCTGACCGGCGCGAAACCGGGTTCGGTCTGGGTGCAATCCGTGGTCGCCCCCGACCACGACGAAGATCTGGCCCGCTTCCAGCGTATGCGCCAGTTTCACGAACTCGCTCTGATCCCGCTGCAAAGCACCGACAAACACGGCGACTTTCTGGAATTCCACTTCCCCCGCGCCACGTCGTCGAACGCCTTTGCGCATCTGAACATGATTGCGCCTACGCTGGCCGCCACTTGGCAAACCCGCGCCGCGGGCACCTTCACCGACAGCCTGCTGCGCCACTCCAAACCCAAGCGTGACGCGGCCCACCAGCCGATGGCGCTCAGCTTTGAAAATCCCTGCAAATTCAGCCGCGCCGAATACCGCATCTGCGTGATGTTCAGCCGTGGTCTGGACAGCGCCGCCATCCGAGAAGAGCTGGGCATCAGCCAATCCACCCTCAGCACCCATCTGGGCAACATCTACGCCAAGACCGGCTGCACCGGCCAACGCGAACTCGTCTTCTTCCTCATGAGCGGCAACGAGCCCGTCAGATCCGCATCCCATATGGAAAGGGCCTACTGCGCATGACGCCACTGATTGTTTTGTCCCCATTGCTTCTGGTTCTCGGCTACGGCGATATGCGCCACCTTCGCATCCCCAACCTGCTGGTCTTTGCCACCATCGGGGTGTTCATTCTGACGCTGCCTTGGGTGCCGTCGGAAGAAATCATTCCACGCGTGATCAACGCAGGCAGCGCCTTTGCCATCGGCTTTCTGGCCTTCATCACGCGGATTGTCGGTGGTGGGGATGCCAAAATGTTTCCGGCGCTGCTGCTGTTCGTGCCGCCCGGATCATTGTCCCAATTTGTGCTGCTCTTTGCGATCAGTCTTCTGATCGTCACACTGCTCTTGATGGCAGTGCGCGTTGTGTTCCGCCAAGGAAACACGCGGTTCGCCGCGATCAATACCCCCAGAAGCGTTCCGATGGGTGTGCCCATGGCACTCAGCGGCCTGATCCTGCCCCTCCTCTAAGGCAGGGTCGGTACGTAAATCAGGCCTCTTTCTCGGCCGTGCGTACCTGTTGGCATTTCCAACCCGCTACGCGAAACGCAGGATGCGTTGCTGCCCATTTGGCCAACTGGGGCTGCGCGCCCATCATGCAGGCCATCGGCGTGGCATCGGTGAAAATCATACTGCGTTCTTCACATTGGTCCGGCGCTGTACTGAGACAGGCGACAAATAATAGTTCGATCATTTTCTTCTCCTGTTAAGTTACCACTAAAGTCTTAATGCTAGGATTGCGCCAAACTCCGTAGCTTTCCCTAAACGCAACGCACGCCCGATTGCTGCAATGCAGCATTTTGGCGCGAAATCGACCGGTTTGTTCCGTGTCTGCACAAAAAACCGGCAATTTATGTCAGCAAATCTGTCCCAACATGCCCCATCGCCCAAGGCCCTCAGCCTGTCTCTGAAGGCACGCTTGGGCCTTGGTGCGTTGCTGTTGGGCTTGGTGACGCTGGTGACGGCAGGCATGATGGTGGTTGCGATGGATCGCGTCACCCAACGGCTGGATGCCGCGCTCATGGCGGAAAAGCGGGTCGAACGTTACGCGGCCCTTTCGACTCAGGTGTCGACCTTTATCGTCATCGCCGCTGAATCCATCCAGACCCGAATGCCACCGGATGATCGCGCCCTTCGTCTGGAATCTGTGACCAGCAACATCATGCGCACCCTCACCCAGATCCGGCAGGATCTCGACAACGCCGTGCTTGAAGCCCGCGCCTTGGGGATCGACGAACAATCCCGCCGCGCCACCCAATCCCTTGGCATCGCGCGGATGGAGGCGATGTTCACCTCGACCCGCGACGGGTTTCTGTCCGACACCCAAGACCCCGACCGCCTGCAAGGCTTCCTTGATATCTTCTCGATCAGCTTTGACCCCCTGCTGAACGAGGTCGTCGTCGAAGAAATGCGCGCCCGTCAGACGATCCTGTCGGGCATCGAAACCCTGCGCCAGCGCCTGACCCTCATCGCCGCGGCTGTCGCGGCCGTCACCATCGTCCTGTTGCTGGCCTATTATTTCGCGCTGATCCGGCCCCAGTTCCGCAGGCTCGACATGCTGCGCGACGCGGCCCAACGCATCGGTCGCGAAGATTTTGCCGTCGCCCTGCCCGACAACAAAACCGATGAAATCGGGCGCGTGTTTTCCGAAACCAACCGCATGGCCGCCGCCCTGTCAGATCGCAAGGCCGAGGTCGCCTCTGAATGGGCCAAGCTGAACGACATCATCGCAGACCGCACGCAGGAACTCAGCGATGCCAACGCCAAGCTTGCCAAAACCGACGAAGACCGCCGCCGCTTCTTTGCCGATGTCAGCCACGAATTGCGCACGCCACTGACCGTAATCTTGATGGAATCCCAACTGGGCCGCGCCGGTGGACCCGACCCGCAAGCGGCCTTTGCCACCATCGAATCCCGCGCACTACGTTTGAACCGCCGGATTGACGACCTGCTCCGCGTCGCCCGTTCCGAAAGCGGACAGCTGGCACTGAACCCCGCGCCCTTTGACCTGCCTCAGATGATCGACGAAGCGCTGGATGAAACCCGCGCCGAAATCGCCAACGCAGGGATGGAGATGACACTCCACACCATTCCTGACCTGACCGTGGAAGGCGACCGCAACTGGATACGCCAGGTCATCGCCAGCCTGATCCGCAACGCGATCCGCCACGCCGCCGACGGCACGCATCTGTCGCTGGGGGCCGAGGCCACGGACACAACCGCGCTCATCCACATCACCGACAACGGCCCGGGCATCGCCCCCGCCGATCAAGGCAAGATTTTCGAACGCTTCGCCCAAGGGTCCGGCACCACCCGCGCCGCCGGTTTCGGCGTGGGCCTCGCGCTGGCGAAATGGGTGATCGAGGAACAGGGTGGCCAGATCACCATCCACAGCCCCCTGCCCCGCGACACGGCCCTTGGCGACAACCCCGGCACGACGGTCACTTTGTCCCTGCCTTTGGCAATTTAGCGGCGGGTCTTGACCGATCACGCGAAGAACAATACTTTCCTACGCAAGATTTATACATTTTTCTTTCACAGGAAAGCACACATGCTCCGCACGCAAACCACCCAAACGCCCGATCGCGGCACCGTTCTGGGCAAGGCCGTGCTGCGCAGCGCCGAGCGACTGAACCTCAGCGGCAAAACCCTTGCTGCCGTGCTAGGCCTGTCGGAACCTCAAATCTCGCGCCTCAAAAAGGGCACCGCGCCGCTGAACGAACAGACCAAAGCGTTCGAACTCGCCGCCCTGCTGGTCCGCGCCTTCCGTTCGCTTGACGCCATCACCGGCGGCGACGAAACCGCTGCCCGCGCGTGGATGCGGGCCGACAACACTGCGCTTGGCGGCCGCCCCGTCGATCTGATCACCTCTATCCAAGGCCTGACCAATGTCTGCACCTACCTGGACGCCCGACGCGCTCCGGTCTGAGGCGCAGCCCTACAACAAACCCGCATGGCGTCTGGTCGAGGCACAGCACCACGTCTCGACCCTGAAACTAACCGACAGTCTGGCGGAACAGGAACTGCTGGAAGACATCCTCGAAGACACCAAACCACCTGTGCCTTCGGACTGCGCCCATCTGGATTATCTGCTGGCCACGCCCTTCCGCTACCGCCCCTACCCTCACGGCTCGCGCTTTCGCCGCGCAGGGATCACGCCGGGCGTCTGGTACGGGGCCGAAGACCCGAACACAGCGCTGGCCGAAATGGCCTTCTACCGCGTGCTGTTCTATGCCGAGAGCCCCGACACTCCCTTCCCCAACACCGCCGCCGACTACACCGCCTTTGCCGTTCCGGTAAAAACCGCGGCCGCTGTGGACCTGACCTCAGGGGAACTGGCGAAAGACGCCGACGCGTGGGAGCACCTGACCGACTACGCCCCCTGCCAAACACTGGCCGAAACCGCTCGCGACATCGGGGCCGAAGTCATCCGCTACCGATCCGCCCGCGATCCGGACGGCGGTGCCAACGTCGCCGTTTTGACCTGCACCGCCTTCGCCCGCGCCAAACCCACCCAACGCCAAACATGGCGCATCCGCATCAGTGCCAACGGAGTCCAAGCCCTCTGCGACCACCCCCGCACAGCCGTGGAGTTCCCGCCAGACAGCTTTGACGCAGACAGTCGGGTGGCTGGGATGGATTGGACACGCGCATGACTGGTGAACCCAAGGCCCGCCTGATCGACCCGTTGAAGGTTCACGTACCACACCAAGTCGAAACCCCACGCCTGCGCCTGAAACGCGCTTCCGTTCAGCTGGCCACTGCGCTCGCCGCTGCAAGATCGGAAAGCTACGCATCGCTGTACCCATGGTTTCATGGCGACATGGGAACAGAAGCCGAAGAAGGTGATCCTGAATGGCAAGCAACAAAGCTCGACCAGCAATCACGAGACTTCGAACAGCGCAACAGCCTGACCTACTACGCGTTCAAAGAAGACCACCTGATCGGAATGGTCGCGCTTCAGCCAATCTGGCGCAGGGGCCAAATGAAACTGACCTATTGGATACGGTCCAACGCGCAACGACATGGCTATGCCACAGAAGCCGTCACCGCGATGATTGCCTTTGCCTTCGACACGCTAGACGCCCGCTTGGTCACAACAGGCCATGCCGAACCCAACACAGCCAGCGCGCGATTGGCGCAGAAACTCGGCTTCCAACAAATCGCCCGACAACCCCTTGCCTGCGAACTGCCCGATGGGACGCTCGTCGCTGGCATCGCTTACGGCCTAGAAACCCCACCGCACCCACCAAAGGCTGCCTCGCGCTGAGTGCTGAAATACCCCTAGACTGCCCCCATGACGACCCAACCACCCATCCTCGTGGTCGATGATGACCCTGAAATCACCTCGGCGCTTAGTCGGGGGTTGGCCATTCACAGCTATCAGGCGGTGGCCGTCCATCGCTGCGCCGATGCGATGCAGACGCTGGATACCACCACGGTGGGGGCCGCGATTGTCGATGTGATGATCGGGTCGGAAAACGGCTTTGATCTGGTCCGCGCCATGCGCGAGGCGGGACATCGCTTTCCCATCCTCATGCTGTCCGCCATGTCCGAGGTCGAAGACCGTGCCGCGGGGCTTGAGGCCGGGGCCGATGATTACATCGTCAAACCCTTTTCCTTTGACGAACTGGTCGCCCGTCTGAAGGTGCAGGAAAAACGCGCCGCCAGTGCGCGCCCCTCCCCTGCCCGTCTGGGCACCGAATCGCGCCGCCTGACCATGGGGTCAGAGTCGGCCATTCTGACAGAACGGGAATATGACCTTCTTAGGCTCTTCTTAGAAAACGCCGATAAGGTGCTTTCGCGCGGCGAAATCTTTGACGCGCTCTGGGCTGGCGACGGCAACGGCAGTGAAAACGTCGTAGATGTCTATCTGGGCTACCTGCGCCGGAAAATCGGCCTTCCGCAGAAATTCGGCTTTCAGATCAAAACCTTGCGCGGGAAAGGTTTTGTCATCGACGGTCTACCCCCGGTTTTCGCGCCCGAATAAATGCGACCATGGTCTAGGCCATTCTTAGAAAATAAGAATTGGATAAGAAGCACGCCCGACGCAGGATACCCCAGTAAGACAACTTACATATGGAGGAGAAGACCATGGCATGGAATAAACCCGTAGTCCGCGAAATCGAGTGCGGCATGGAAATCAACATGTACGGCCCCGAAGAAGACGGCGTACTGTTCTAAGTTCCAGCGCGCGGAGGCGTTACTATGACATTCCGCGCGCAAATTCTGGGGGCGGCTGCCGGTGGCGGCCTTCCCCAATGGAATTGCGGTTGCGAAAACTGCAATCTGGCGCGAACCGGCGCAATCCCCCCACAGACGCAAAGCTCTCTGGCCGTCACCGCCAATGGCGTGGACTGGGCCATTCTGAATGCGTCTCCGGATATCCGTCAGCAACTGGCTGACACCCCTGCCCTGCATCCCACCGGCCTCCGTGACATGCCGCTTCGGTCCGTTTTGCTGACCAATGGCGACATCGACCACGTCGCAGGCCTGCTGACATTGCGGGAAATGCAGCCCTTTACGGTGCATGCGACCCAAGGCATCCACGATGTGATCGCCGAAAACCCCATTTTCGCCGCCCTGAACGCCTCTGTGGTGGCCCGTAACACCATCCGGCTGGACGAGCCCTGCGAAATCGCCCCGGGCCTCTCAGCGACGCTTTTTGCCGTTCCGGGCAAGGTGCCGCTCTATCTTGAGGGCGATGAGGTCCAGACCGACCTGATCGGTGAACAGACGGTTGGCGTCGAACTGACAGCCCATGGCCGCACCGCCTACTACATCCCCGGCTGCGCGATCCTGAACGACGACCTGCGCGCCCGCCTGACCGGCGCGGACACGCTGTTCTTTGACGGCACCCTCTGGCGCGACGATGAAATGGTCCGCGCGGGACTGGGCCAGAAGACCGGCAAACGCATGGGCCACATGTCGATGTCCGGCGAAGACGGATCCATCGCCGGTTTCGCGGACATGGACATCGCCAAGAAAATCTACGTTCATATGAACAACACCAACCCCGTCCTGCGCCCGGACTCGGCCGAAAAAGCCGAAGCAGAGGCCGCCGGATGGATCATCGGCCAAGACGGAATGGAGATCACCCTATGACCCAGACCCGAGAAGAGTTCGAAGCCCGCCTGCGCCAGATCGGCGCCGAGCGTTACCACGACAAACACCCCTTCCACCACCTGCTGCACGGTGGTGGCTGCACCCCCGATCAGGTGCGCGCATGGGTGATCAACCGCTACTACTACCAGCACTCGATCCCGATGAAGGACGCCGCCTTCATGTCCCGCGTCGAAAGCCCCGACCTGCGCCGCGCGTGGCGCTCGCGGATCGAAGATCACGACGGAACAGACACGAACCCCGGCGGCATCAAGCGCTGGCTCAAACTAGCCGAGGCCGTGGGCCTTGATCCCGACTACGTCGCCTCGACCGAAGGCGTCATGCCCGCCACCAAATTCGCCGTCGACGCCTACGTCCGCTTTGTCCGCGACAAAACCCTGCTCGAGGCCGTCGCCGCCTCGCTGACCGAGCTTTTCGCGCCCAAGATCCATGCCGACCGCATTCAGGGCCTGCTGAAGAACTACGATTTCGCCGACGACAGCTCGCTTTCCTACTTCCAGAACCGCCTGAAAGAGGCCCCCAAAGACGTGGCGTTCGGCCTGAAATGGGTGCTGGACCATGCGGACACGCAAGAAAAGCAGGATATGGCCGCTAACGCATTGATATTTAAGACAGATGTTCTCTGGTCACAGCTTGACGCGCTCCATTCGGCCTATGTCGAACCCGGCCGCATCCCGCCGGGCGCATGGCAGCCCGGTCAGGGCATGGCCAACGCCAAGGCCGCCTGATGGAGCTTGACGCGATCCCCTACCTGCCCCGCGGCGTCCGCCTGCATTTCGACAAGGTGCGCGACACATGGGTCCTGCTGGCCCCTGAACGCGCCATCACGCTCGATCAGGTGGGTCAGGCGATCCTGTCCGAACTCGATGGCACCCGCAGCTTCGGCCAGATCACCGACGACCTTGCCGCCAAATACAACGCGCCCAAGGATCAGATCGTGCAGGACAGCGCGGGCTTTCTGAAGGCGCTGCGCGACCGCCGCTTCCTCGAGGTACAGTGATGGCCCTTGACCGTTCCGCAATCCGCCCGCCCATCGCGATGCTGGCCGAACTGACCCATCGCTGCCCCCTCTCCTGTCCCTACTGTTCCAACCCCGTCGAACTGACGCGGATCAACTCGGAACTCGACACTGAAACGTGGCAATCCGTATTCAAACAGGCCGGCGAACTGGGTGTCCTGCAACTGCATCTGTCGGGCGGTGAACCCGCCTCGCGCCGTGATCTGGAAACACTGGTCACCTCGGCGCGCGATGCTGGGCTCTATACCAACCTGATCACCTCGGGCATCGGCCTGACCGAACGCCGCCTTAAGGCCCTGGACGAGGCCGGACTGGATCACATCCAGCTTTCCCTGCAGGGAACCGACGCGCCCATGGCCGACCAGATCGGCGGCTACAAAGGTGGCTTTGATCGCAAGATGAAGGTTGCTGAATGGATTGCCGACATCGGCTTTCCCCTGACACTCAATGCCGTCCTGCATCGCCGCAATCTGCACCAGCTGCCCCGCGCGCTGGAAATGGCGGTCGAGATGGGTGCACGCCGGATCGAGGTCGCGACTGTGCAGTTCCATGGCTGGGCGCTTAAGAATCGCGATACCCTGATGCCCACGCGCGAACAGGCGCGTGAAGCCGACCGTATCGTGTCCGAGGCCCGTGCAGCGCTCAAAGGCACCCTGGTGATCGACTACGTGCCTGCTGACTACCATTCAGACTTCCCCAAGCGCTGTATGGGCGGCTGGGGCACCACAGGGCTTAACGTGGCCCCTGATGGCAAGGTACTACCCTGCCACGCGGCAGAAACCATCCCCCACCTACAATTCGATAACGTGCGGGACAAATCACTGTCTGACATCTGGTACTACAATAGCGCGTTTCAGGCATACCGCGGCACAGACTGGATGTCTGAACCCTGCCAAAGCTGCGAACGCAAGACCGTCGATTTCGGCGGCTGTCGGTGTCAGGCGATGGCGATTGTGGGCGATGCCTCAGCCACCGATCCGGTCTGCATCAAGTCGCCCCACCACGGCGCGCTACAGGCTCAGGCAGATGCGCATGCCTCTGTGGCAGACGCGCCTTTGGTCTACCGCGAAGCACCGGGCAAAGAATCCGAACCGGCGGAATAAGGGTCCCCTGCCCCATTATCGACGCCGGCCTTTCGCACTCTGATTACTTTCATCAGCCATAAAATACCGATGCCGCAGAATCGCTTCTGCGGCCTTTTTCGTGCTAGATTAGGCTCTATCCTATCACAAAACAGTCTCTAACAAAGCCCAACTCTGTTGGCGCTTCGCTCTGCCCTCTCCAACAGCTGACATAGACTCTATTACGTCGGATATCAGTCTCTATAGCGGCCAAAGAAAAAGGGGCCCTTCGGCCCCTCACTCGCTCCACCCACAGACGGGTTAACAATGGTTCCCCGCGGGGAACGCTACTCTTCCAACTTAGTCAGAAACTCTGCCAGCGCTTGTTCCAGCGCATGGCGATCCTTGGCAGAGAAGTCGCAATCCAGCAGAACTTCCAACCGACCTTGCGACGCCGTCACCTTGGCCGCACCCCTGCTCCGCTCAAGCCGGAACGTGGTTTTCGCAACGCGCGGCTTCTGTTCTTTCGTGGGCTTTGGTGCAGCGGGTTTCGCGGCACTGACAAAGCTCTGCAGAACCGCCAGTTCGTCCTCCGGTGATCTGGGTGCAGGAACCGCCTTGATGCGCGCAATCACTGTCTCGGGCAGAACCAAGCCCTCTTCGATCAGCTTACGCAGCTCCAGCCCCAAAGCACGCGGAATGATCTGCGGGTACAGAACGGCGCCCTGCAGATACTCCAGCAGTTTCGCAAAGGCGCGGACATAGCTGCGCTTCTGTTTGTTGGCGGATTCATACAGAACCGAAACCGCCTCATCGACGTCCTTCGCTTCGGTCTCGGGATCATGCGCATAGTCCCGCGCAAGGACGGCCATTTCACCAAAGGAAATATCTCGGCGCACAAGGTTCTCGTCGACCATGCGGCGATACAAACGCTCCAGCGCCTCGCCCTTGGCAATGATCGTTGCGGGGATATGGCCCCACTTTTCCGCATCGCCGGTTTCGTCCTTCATCTCGCGCCACGCGCTCAGACGGCGGAAACCCTGCACCAGTTCGAAATATCCGTCATCGGCTTCTTCCAGCTGGATCGGGTTCGACAGACCAATCGCGCGGATCGACTCTTTCAACTCGGTCAGATCATCGCCTTCACTCAGACGGTCACGGATCAGCTTACTGACGCGGATCTTGCCAAGCGGCACCAGATCGGTGATCAGCCCCGCCTTTTTCAGCCGCACATGCTCATGCGCAAGACGGTCGTTTTCCTCACGGATTTTCTGTTCGATCTCTGCACGGGAATTTAACGACTCGGCCGTTTCCCGCACCGCCGCCGCCATAGGCCCACGCCGCGCATCCGCCTTCGTATCGCGCGAGGGCGCAGCAGCGGGCGGCGTGTCGTCGACAGGCAGGTCGATATCGAAAACTCTACGCTTCTTGCTCATGCCTCATCCTCCAACTGATCCCATGCTTTCAGGATGGTGTCGCGGAACTCTTCATACGCCTGATCGAACGTTGCGCGCGCACGGCGCCACGTTTCCCGCGTCATATCCCGGTAGTCGATCTCGTAGACCGAAGACAGGAAGCGCCCCGACTGTTCAACCGCCCGCGTCATCTCGATCGGGTGTTCGGCGACGTGACCCTCGAAAACCTTTCTGAAAGCATCAAACATCGCACGGTGCAGATCGTTGCCAGGTTCATACCGTGTCATCAGGAAACGGATGTCCGTAAAGACCTTCGGCAGCTTGAGGTTCCCCGCGGGGAACCCGTGGGAGAGGTCTTCAAGGGCTTCGGCCAGCTGGCCGATGAAGGAGGTGGTTGAGTCGTATTCCCAGTAGCCGGGGCCGGAGGGTATATAAAGCATGTCGGCGGCGAACACTGCGTTCATGCTTTGGTAGCCGATTGCCGGCGGACAGTCGAAGATCACGAGGTCATAGGCGTCGGCCGGGATGCTGTCCAAGTAGCGGGACACGGCGGCGAAGAACGACCATTCGGGGTTCAGGTGACGGTACTGGGCCGAGGCGAATTCGACGAAGGCCGCGTTGGCGCAAGAGGGCACGATATCAATCGCGCTCCAGGCTGTGGGCTTGATGAAGTCGGTGTTCCGAAGCTCACCCAGACCCATGTCACGGATCGAGTCCGGCAGTTTGCGGGTCGGAAGCTGTACGCCGGATTCCGCCGCAACAGAAGCGCTGTTCATCCGGTCGGTTTCGCGGATCAGGTCGCGGGCCATGATGCCCCAGACTGTATAGTCTTCGGCCACATCGTTCAGACCCATGGAATGGGACAGCGTTGCCTGCGGGTCAAAGTCGACGACCAGAACGCGGTAACCATCAAGGGCAGCGGCGTGCGCGAAATGCAAAGCGACAGTCGACTTGCCCGCGCCACCTTTGAAGTTGGCGATCGCGGCGCGGAAGGCGCGCTTATTGGCAGGACGTTTCGGCATGAGCGACCGGCGGTTCACTTTCATGCGGCGACGGATCTCGTTGATTTCGTCCAGAGTGTACCAACGCTGACGACCGTCTTCCTCAACCTCGCCAGAGGGGAGGGAGGGGTCAGCGGCCAGACGGCCACGGAATGTGGACTGGTTCACCTTAAAGATAAGCTCGGACACTTCCCAGCTTGAGAACCTCCGAAGGCTTTTCTCCATCTCGGGTGAGAAGGTTTGACGCCGGATGTGACCCTGCATCTTAAGTGACTTTGCCTGCAACTCTGCCAGATCTTCGTGTGTATAACTCACATTTCCACCTTTTTTGGGGACGCTATTTCTTTATAAAACGGAATTTACGATGATTTGCGGAATTTGGCAAAACCCAATATTGTATAAAAGACAGGTTTTTTCGGCCTTTTTCCCGAAGGATTTCTGCTTTCAACCGATTCTGGCGATTCGGAGAGATGGGGGGCAGGAGGGTCTTGAAACTGAACCAATATTTTGGGGACAGGTTTGGGGCAAAATCCACATTTAGGGGGACATTTTGGCCAAATAAGGGGACACACTGGATGTCCCCCTATACCAATAATACCAATTTTCTTTTTAAAAATTTGGTTAGGGTTTGATCCCAGATGGCAAAACGCTTGACAGAATCGAACTTCCGGACGCAAATCAGATCAAGTTGGCGATAAGCGTTGAGTTTTCATCTCAATGCGGTATGAAGACCGACAAAGTGGCATAGAACCGCAGAAAACGAACTGAGGCAGCAACGGGACAATCATAGTCCCGACAGGAAACGAGGACCGAGCAGATGGCCGTCACCCATCCCGTGGGTCGCAATGCGGCATCACGGAAATACGACATACTTACCGCCCTTGGTGCGCTTGCGTTGTCTCAGGACAAATCCGCACAACGACTGACGTTGCGGCTGATGACCCTGATCACAGCACGCTACAACTGGCGCAACGACGAACTGATTGTTGGTCGGGTCGAGATGGCACGGCTGTGGTGTGTGGACGAACGAACCGTCAAACGCGAGATGGCCAAGCTGAAGGCGATGGGCTGGATCGAAGTGAAACGGGCAGGGGCCCGTGGACGGATCACGACCTACCGGATGATGCTGGACCGGATACTGGATGACACCCGTGTGGCATGGGCCAATGTCGGGCCGGATTTCGAAGCGCGGCTTTCTTTGGAAACAGAAGCGCCGCAGCCCGCGACAGGGCAGGGGGCCATCGTCGCCTTTCCCGGCGCCAAACAGGTTCCTGCGCCGGATGTGTCCTCGGGGGATCCGTGGGCGCTGGCGGCAGGGATGCTGCACGGGGATGATCCGCAAAGCTATGGCGCATGGATTGCGCCGCTGACCCATCACGACACACGCGGCGAGGTGATGATGCTGATGGCCCCGTCACGGTTCCACGCGTCTTATGTGCAAACGCATCTTCTGCGGAAAATCGAACGGGCGGTGCGTAGCCTTGATGTGGATGTGTCCCGCGTCGCCGTGCTGTTTCCTGAAGGCTAAGTCGGGGCGCAACTTAACCGTTATTGGACGCATCAAGACCTGCGCGCTAGTTCGTGGCGAAAGGAGGGTCCAAGATGGTTCTGCGCACCGCCTTTCTGGCGTTCATTCTGACATGTCTTTCGGGCCTGTCCTGGGCCACGCCGGACCGTGCGGCGTTCTTGGATATCGCCCGCAAAGGCTGGATCTATCAGCTGCGCACCACGATGATCGGGCGCGATATGTCGATCCCTGTGCGGATCAACGGGCAGACATTGTTGGGGGCATCGATCTGTCTGGTGGGCGAGCGACCGCATCTGGAAACCCGCGCCAGCCT
This sequence comes from Thalassococcus halodurans, assembly GCF_900108225.1. Classification (GTDB taxonomy): domain Bacteria; phylum Pseudomonadota; class Alphaproteobacteria; order Rhodobacterales; family Rhodobacteraceae; genus Thalassococcus; species Thalassococcus halodurans. Next base: position 16,899 of record NZ_FNUZ01000007.1, on the reverse strand, counting down.
GAACGCATTCCGGACCTTGGTGGCCGAGGTCACGGGCAAGCCGTTGCCCATGCGATACGCCGGTGTGTCAGCACGGCAATGCGGGGCAGGGCGGACGGTGGTTATTCGTCTCTATTCCGGCAGACCTCCAGGCTCTGCTTTGACGGACGATTTGATGTGGATGAACGAGATCCACGACTTCGGCCTGCCGCAGGGGCGGCAGTATTCAGCGGGATCGCCCGCGATGGCGCAGACGTTTTTCGGCCGTAAGGGGCAGGGCACCCATGTGATGGTCAAACAGCCCCGTCATGACGAGCTGACCGATATGGAGCGGGATTTCTACCGCTCGATCCTGATCGAGGAACTGTTCCAGTCCTTCACCTTTGGCATGGATATCCTGCATTTCGATCGCGAGGCGGCCTTTGTGTCGAAGCTTGAGGAATACCCCGTCGATCTGCGCTATCTGCCGTGGGATTCAGAGCCGTTCATGGAGGCCTTGGTTCGGTCGAACCCGCGCGGGCTGTGTCCGTTTGATGTGTTCATGTTGCATGCCGTGGCAGATGCGCCAGTTCAGCAGACGAACGAAGACGCGTTTCTGGATTTCATCGATGCGCGCTACGACGATCTTTGGCAGCGCGCTGAACGGGTTGTCGCGGACGGGCGGTTTCAGGCCATTCTGGACCCTGAATGCCGCGGGCCGTTCGACTGATTGTGATTGCTAATACCTTCTGCGGTGTTTGTGGGTTTCGGGATTGCCGCTAGGCTTTCCGGATAAACGTGCGCACTTCGCACGAAGGGAGGAACCATGGACCAGACGATAAAGGCCGCGCCGGTGGGCGTCGGTCGCCTTGCCGCGCATCTGGAAGACGGGCTGGTCGGGCATCAGGTTCTTGTCGAACGGCTGTTGATCGGGGTGCTGGCTGGCGGGCATCTGTTGGTCGAAGGTGCGCCGGGCTTGGCCAAGACGCGGGCGGTGAAATGGCTGGCTGAGGCGATGGAAGGAACGTTTGCGCGGATCCAGTGTACGCCTGATCTGATGCCGGCGGATCTGACGGGGACGCCTGTCTATCGGCCGCAGGACGGGACCTTCGAGTTTGTCAAAGGGCCGGTGTTTCACAACCTTGTTCTGGTCGACGAAATCAACCGCGCGCCGCCCAAGGTGCAGTCGGCCTTGCTTGAGGCTATGGCCGAAGGGCAGGTGACGGCGGGCAATGAAACGCACCCACTGCCGGACCCGTTTCTGGTGGTTGCCACGCAGAACCCGATTGAACATGACGGTACCTTCCCGCTGCCCGAGGCGCAGTTGGACCGCTTCCTGATGCATGTGGTTCTAACCCTGCCTGATCCGGATACCGAACGGCGTATCCTTGATCTGGTCGAGGCGGAATCCGTGTCGGGTGTGACCCACCCTGAACCGGTGCCGTTGGCCGAGGTTCTTGAAGCGCGGAAACAGGCGATGGCGGTGCATTTGTCGCCTGCGTTGAAGGACTACATCGTGCGCCTTGTGACGGCGACGCGGGTGGCGCCGTTCAAGGATGAGATCGAACATGCCGTGTCGCCGCGTGGCACGCTGGCGCTTGCGGCGGCGGCCAAGGCGCGGGCGTATCTGCATGGGCGCGACCATGCGCTGCCCGAGGATGTGGAGGCGGTGGCAAGTGACGCGCTGGCGCACCGGATCGTGTTGACGTGGCGCGCGGTGGCCGAGGGGCGGACCGCGCGGGCGCTGATTGCGGATGTTCTGAAACAGGTTGAACCGCTGTGAGCGATGCGCTTCAGGCCCCCGGCGTTGCGCTTCGGGCCGAGGCGCTGATCGGGCTGCGCCGCGCGGCATTGATGAAAACGCTGGATATCCCGCTGGCCGCGCTTCCGGGCGGATTCGTGACGAAACGCAAAGGCCACGGGCAGGATGTGGCGGACGTGCGCGAATATGTGGCGGGCGATGATATCCGCCATCTGGATCGCGGCACGACGGCACGGACGGGCACCCTACATGTGCGACGGTTTCAGGAAGAACGGGATCGCGTGTCGATCCTTGTTGCCGATTTTCGGCCTTCGATGTTGTGGGGCACGCGGCGCGCCTTCCGGTCTGTCGCCGCGGCCGAGGCTTTGGCGTTGGTCGGCTGGCGCATTGTGGAAGAGGGCGGTCGCGTGGGTTTGCTGGCGCTTGGGGCAGGGGAGCCCGCTGTGGTTCCGGCCCGTGGACGCGCGCGCGGAATGCTGGATGTCATCGGCGGCATGATCCGCGCCCATGATGCCGCTTTGGAATTGGCCCTGTCGGGGGTTAGGCACGACCCCGATCTGGCCACGGGCCTTGCGCGGTTGGAACGTATTTCACCGCGCGGGTCCGAAATTATTCTGGCGTCCGGTTATGACAGTCTGGGTGCGGGGTTTCAGGACCGGATTGATGAACTGTCCGAACGCCGCAGCCTGCGCTGTTTGCGGGTGGTGGATCAGGCGGCACAGAGCCTGCCGGACGGTTCCTATCCCATCGTTCTGAGCGACGGCACACGGACCCGCGCGACGGTGCGTGGGGCGAAATCAGAGACTGTTTCTGACCAGATCGCAGGCCAGCCGGTTTTGACCATCGATGCGGGTCAGACCCCTGACGCCACCGCGCGGTTGATCGCTGCGGCCTTCCCGCCGGATCGGGGGGCTTAGGGCATGGCGGACAGGGCCATCAGCCAAGAGGCGTTGTTGCAGGGGCTGCGCGACATCCACCTGCCGCCCGAGATTGCGGGTGGGGGTATTGCCCAGATGCTGGCGGCCTTGGCGATGGGGTTGGGTCTGGCGCTGATCATCGGGGGTATTTTGCGCGCCTTTTCCATGCGGCCCAAACGAGAGCGACCCGTGACGTTGAATGACCGTGTGATCGCCGCGCGTGAGCTGCCATCTGATGCGCAGCAAGTGGCGCTGTTGCACCTGCTGAAAGACGTGTCGCCTGCGCGATATCAGGCTCTGTCACAGCGGATTTATCAAAAGGGCGGTATCCCTGCGCCCGACGTGATCGAGCAGGAGTTGCGCGATCATGCTTGAACTGGCCACACCCTGGGCGCTGATCCTGTTGCCGCTGCCCCTGATCCTGATGCGGTTCCTGCCGGTGCGGGTGGAACGGGGCGCGGCCTTGGCTGTTCCTGACACGGTGGGCACGGCATTGCTGGCGCAAGGCGGGCAGGGCGGCAGCATGGCGCGGAGGGTGTCGCGCAGCCTGCCTTGGGTGATCTGGGTTTTGCTGGTTCTGGCACTGACCGGCCCACGGAAATTAGAGCCTATTCCGGCGCTAAAGGTGTCGGGTCGGGATCTGGCGATTGCGCTGGATTTGTCGGGGTCGATGGTGCGCGATGATTTCTATCTGGACGGCGAACAGATCACGCGGCTTGAGGCAGTGCAGCGTGTTGGTGCGGATTTCGCCCGTGGCCGTGGGGGCGACCGTGTGGCGCTGATTGTCTTCGGGTCTGACGCCTATTACGCCGCGCCGTTTTCCTATGACACCGAGGCCATCGCCCGCCGGATCGAAACCGCCGTCATCGGCATTTCGGGGCGGGCAACGAATGTATCGGATGCCCTGGGGTTGGCGTTGAAGCGCATGGCGCAAAGCGACGCGGCGACCAAGGTGGTGATCCTGCTGTCAGACGGGGTCAGCAACGCAGGTGCTACGAACCCGAGGGGGGTAGCAGAACTGGCGGCGAAGCTGGGGGTGCGGGTGCACACCATCGCCATGGGGCCCAAGGATTTGACCACAGCGGAAGAGGGCGAGCGCGGGGTTGTGGACGCGGCCACGCTGCGCGCGATTTCGGACCTGTCTGGCGGCACCAGTTTCCGCGTGAAAACGACCGAGGATCTGGTCGCTGTTGCGGACGCTTTGGATAAGCTTGAGGCGAATGACAGCGACGGTCTGGCGGCCGAGGTGTTCCGTGAATTCTGGCTCTATCCTGCCGCGATTGCGCTGATGTTGTCCCTGATTATTGTCTGGAGGCAAGAGGCGTGATCGGGCTGTCGGATATCACCCTGCTGCGCCCTTGGTGGTTGCTGGCATTGATGCCGTTGGCGGTGCTGGTCTGGGTGATGGCGCGTCGTCGCGGGGGTGCGGGCGATTGGGAGGCCGTCGTTGATCCGCAGCTGATGCAGGCCTTGGGCGCGATGGGCCGCGTTGATGCGGGGCATGGCGGGCGGGTTGCCAAAGGGGCGACCATCGGCGCGGTGTTGTTGATCGTCGCCTTGGCGGGGCCGGCAATGGAACGGCGCGATGCGGTGGCGTTTCGCAATCTGGACGGGGTGGTGTTTGTGCTCGATGCGTCATCGTCGGTCGTCGATAGCCCGCGCTGGCCGCAGATGCTGACCATGGGGCGGTTCGGGATTGCGTCGCTCGGGTCGCGGCCTGCGGGGTTGGTTGTCTACGGGGGCGATGCCTATGTGGCGACGGATATCACCGGTGATGTACGGCAGTTGGGGCAGACGCTGTCGGTGGTGGATCGCGATACGATGCCTGATCCGGGATCGCGGCCTGAACGGGGACTGGCGCTGGCGCGGCGTATTCAGCAAGAGGCCGAGATACTGGCGGGCGATGTGATCATGATGACCGATGGCGCAGGCCTGACGCCGCGCGCTTTTGCCGAGGCGGAGGCGATTGCCGCCCGTGGCGCGCGGCTGTCGGTGATCTCGCTTGAGGCGCCTACGGCTGGAATCGAGACACTTGTGCAGATCGGCGGGGGGCGGGTGTTTACCCTGGATCAGACCGATGCGCTGTCAGACTGGATGCGCACTTCGGCGCGGGAAAGGTTGGAGCAGCAGGATTATCCGCTGCTGTTCTGGTCAGACTACGGGCGCTGGTTGCTGGTGTTGGTGCTGATCCCCGCGATGTTGTTGTTCCGGCGAAGGGCGGTGACGTGATGGCGCGGGTGTTGCTGATCCTGACGGTACTTTGCACGGGCGCTGCGGTGTTGATCGGCGGGGCGCAGCCGTTCGGGCGTGTGCTGATGTCTGTGGGTCTGCACGGGGTTGCTGCGCAGGTGTTTCAAGACCCCTATTGGCGCGGCGTGGCGCAGTATCGGGCGGGCGATATGGATAGTGCCGCCGCGTCCTTCCGCGAGGCGCGGGCGTTCTTCAACTTGGGGAATGCCGAGGTGCATCGCGGCAATCACGCCGCCGCGCTTGAGGCCTTTGATATAGACCGGATGCGCGGGCATGCAGATGCCTCGACCAATTTTGATCTGGTGTCTGCCTACTATGCCGGTCTGGCGGTCGACGCGGATGCGCCGCTGTCATGGGTGACGACGCGCGACAAAGACGGGCCCGAGGTGCGCGGGCCTGTGGCGCAAGGCAGTGCGCGGGCCGCGGGGCAGGGGACCGACACGACGAACGCGGGCACCTTGTTCGGCCTGCCGGAACTGACGACATGGGCCGAAACATCGGGCGTGCGGCGGGTGTTTGATGACAAGTTTGTCGTGGCCAATGACCGCTGGTTGGCCACGCTTGAGGACGTGCCGGGCGCCTACCTGAAAGAGCGGATCAAACACGAATACAAACGCCGCCACAAAGCGGGTCTAACACCGCCCAATCCGGAGGACCCGCGATGAGATGGCTGATCGCTTGGTTGTTCTGGACTTCGGTTGCCTTTGCGCAATCCAGCACGGTTTTGCCGACCGATGCGGAACTGACCGTGACCGTCGAAAACGCCGAGGTCACGCCCTACACCCAAGAGATGATCCTGATCACCATCGAAGGCGTGTACCGGCGGCACATCACCTTGGAAAAGCTGGAGCAGCCTGATCTGTCGGGCTTCAACTGGATGCAGTTGGGCGCGGATTTCTGGTACGACGACACCGAGGCCGGAAAGAAGGTCAAGAAATTCAAACGGCGCATGGCGCTGTATCCTGATCGCGCCGGCGAGATCGAGATAGGGCCGTTCATCCATCATCTGACGCTGACCGATGAAGGCGATGATTGGTTCGCCCATGACATCCAGTCTGAACCTTTCACCATCAAGGTCGAACAGGCCCCCGAAGTGCCCGATGGCGGTTGGTGGTTTCCTGTGCGCCGGTTGGAGGTTGGTGACAACTGGTCAAACTCGCCCGATCAACTGGTCGAAGGCGAAGGCGTTTTGCGCATAATCAGGGTCGAAGCGATCGGCGTTGGCCCCGATATGATCCCGCCGATGCCAGAGCTGAAATCACCGTCTGCGATGATCTTTCCACATCCGGAAAAACGCATTGTCGAATTGTCCCCTTATGGCCCTGTGTCGGTGGCCTTCTGGCGTTGGACGATCAGGCCCACGAACACGACCTCGGCCATTCTGGAACCGATCGAATTCGATTATTTCGACACGGTGAACCGTGTGCCGCGCAAGGCGGTGATTTCGCCGCAACGTGTAGCCTATCTGGAAAGCGAATTGGATGCACCGCCGGTGGTCGCGGAACCTGCGCGTCTGGGAAGTCTGCCGGTTATGGCGGTCTTCGGGGTGGGGGCCGCGCTTGGTCTGGTGGTGATGCTGATGGGACGGCGGTTTAGCCCCGACGCAATCCAGCGTTGGCCCATGTTCGACCCGCTTGTGCGCGATCTGAAACGGGCCGAACGCGCGGGCGACGGCGTGGCATTGCGCCGTGCCGCACAGGCCCTGATCCGGCGCGACGGGGCGGGGGCAAACAGGCAAGCGCGGCTGTCCGAACTGGATGATCTGCTGTTTTCCGAAGGATATGGCGGACAGGTGCCAGAGGGATTTGTCCGCAGGTTTCTGAGCGCCGCTTAGAGTGAAAACCAGAGCCGAGTATTGCACTAAAGTCGATACTATTGGTTGAATTGCCCGAATCCTAAAGGGCGCGCAGGCTGTCACCACTAAAAATAAAAATCACGACTTAACTCGTGTCCTTAGGGAGGACGTCTGAAATGGGATTTCTATCCAACCTTTTCGGAGGGGGGGATTCTTCTGCATCCGCTGCTCCGCAATATACGCATATCAAAATTCACCCCAGTGTAGATAACGGCATTCCGGCAGGGTCCGCGAATTTCGCGGGTGGTACGCTGAAATGTAAATGTTCCTCGAACCCGGTGGTTGTAGAAGTGTCGGCGCAAACCGCGCACAACCACGTTTGCGGTTGCACAAAGTGCTGGAAGCCCGCGGGCGCGGTTTTCAGCCAGATCGCCGTTGTGGGACGTGACAACGTCACCGTCACAGAAAACGCCGACAAGCTGGCCATTGTTGACGAAGCGGCGGCGATCCAGCGTCATGCCTGTAAGGACTGCGGTGTTCACATGTATGGCCGGATCGAAAACACAGGCCACCCGTTCCACGGTCTGGATTTTGTTCATACCGAACTGAGCTCGGCGTCGGGTTGGTCCGCGCCAGAATTCGCGGCCTTTGTGTCGTCGATTATTGAATCCGGGGTCGCGCCCGAACGGATGGGGGACATTCGCGCGCGTCTGAAAGAGCTGGGGCTGGAGCCCTACGATTGCCTGTCGCCACCGCTGATGGATGCGATTGCGACGCATGTGGCAAAAACGTCGGGTGCGCTGAAGTAAGAGAACCCTGGTGAGGAACCGGCGCAGCCTTCGGGATGCGCCGGTTTCCGCGTTTTAAAGATTCTGACTAAGCCGTTGTTGCCACAGCACCGATTCGGACTGTAGTCTCGCTTCTGGGAGGATTGGGGAAATGAAGCATGAAAATCTGGAACAGGCTCCGGGACGTATCCGGTCTGTTGTGATTGTCGATGATCACCCCTTGTATAGCGATGCACTATCGGCAGCGTTGCGGTTGGTTTTTCCGAACTGCACGATCGAGGCACGTCAGACTTTGGGCGACACACTGAGTTTGCTGGATAAGGGCTTTGTCCCTGATCTGGTGATGTTCGATCTGAAATTGCCGGATGTGAACGGTATTTCGGGCTTTGAAAGCCTGCGCGACCGTGTGCCGGATACGCCTATTCTGGTCATCTCGTCGCTGACGTCGGTCGAGATTGTGGCGGCCCTGATGGAAAAGGGCGCGGCGGGTTTCCTGCCAAAGGATGCCTCGGCGCAGGTTCTGAAATCGGCGTTGTTTGACGTGAGCACGGGGCGCAAGTTTGTGCCCAAAAGCTATCAGACAGCCGCAGCGGCGCCCGCATCCGACGAGATGTGCCGTAAGGATCAGTCGAAGATTTCCGAACTGACGCCGCAGCAGGCGCGGATCATGAAGCTGATCTGTGCGGGCAAGCCGAACAAACAGATTGCATATGAGCTGAACCTTGCGGAAGCGACGGTCAAAGCCCACATCACCGCGCTGTTGCGCCGGTTGGGGGTACAGAACCGGACGCAGGCGGCGGTTCTGGTCGAGGCATCCATGGCAGAAGCGGTGGCGGGCGATCCCGAGTCCCAAGTCTTCCTGAGCCGGTAAGGGCAGGGCAAGGTGCTGGACACAAGCGGATCACCTTTTGTCGGTGTCTCCGTGTCCTATGAATTGGATGCGGACGCCGCGGTTGCGGAAATTGCCAGCCAGATCGATTTGCAGGACAGCTGTTTTGTGCTGGTGTTCCTGCCCGACCGTCTGGATGTGCAGGAATTGGAAACAGCGCTGAATGCCCATCTGGGCAGCGTGCCGGTATTCGGCTGTACCACGGCAGGGCAGATCACCCCCAAGGGCTACGAGACCGAGGCGCTTTTGGCGATTTCGTTTTCGCGGAAACATTTCCGCTGCGCGTCTTTGCTGATCGAACCGTTGAAACCACTGTCGATCAAAACCATCGCGCGGGATGTTCAAAAACATGCCTCGCATTTCCAGCGCACGGCTGGGTGGGACCGGCTGGCGTTGGTCTTTGCCGATGGGCTGTCGAAACAGGAAGACGTGCTGGTGTCCACGCTGGAAACGGCGCTGGTCAATGTGCCGATCTTTGGCGGATCGGCGGGCAACGGGCTGCATTTCGAACAGACCTTTGTGCTGCATGACGGCAAGTTCCGGTCAAACGCCGCGCTGCTTTTGTTGCTGGAAACCGACCTGCGGTTCGAGGGCTTGGGCTTTCACCATTTTCTGCCCACCGAAAAGCAACTGGTCGTGACCGAGGCCGAGCCGGAAGAACGGCTTGTTCTGGAAATCAACGGCGCGCCTGCGGCGCAGGAATATGCCCGCCTTGTGGGTCGCGATGTCGAAGACCTGTCGCCCGAGGTGTTTGCTGAAAACCCTCTCTTGGTGCGTCAGAACATGAGCTATCACGTGCGGGCCATTCACGGGGCGGTATCGCCCCATGCGCTGTCATTCCTGTGTGCTATCGACGACGGTCTGATCATGACGCTTGGACGCGGCAAGGAAATCGTCCGCACGCTGGATACGGAACTGGACGTTCAGGATGAGATGGGCCGCGCGCCGGACTTTATCCTCGGGTTCGACTGTGTGCTGCGCAAGCTTGAGATCGAACAGAAGCAGATGTCGGATGAGATTTCGGACGTGTTTCGGAAACGGCGGGTCGTGGGCTTTAACACCTATGGCGAACAGCACCGAGGGGTGCATGTGAACCAGACCTTTGTGGGCGTCGCCTTCTTTCAGCCGTCACGGAGGGATTTGCATTGATGATCAATCCGGACGATCCGCTGAACCTTCAGGTTCAGAAACAGGCCAAGATCATCGAGGCACTGGTGCGCCGCGCCAACCGCCAGCACGAGATCGGCAGCACGGCCTATAGCGCGTTTCAGTCGGCGATTGCGTTGCAGGGACAGATCTGGGCCAAGACCCGCGATCTGGAACGCACCACAAACGAGCTTGAATCCGTCCGCTATGATCGGGAACGGACCCGCAAAAGCCTGACCGATGCTTTGGCGTCGATGGAGGGTGGCTTTGCCCTGTTCACCGATGGCAAGCTTGAGGTCTGCAACGATCTGTTCCGCACGCTTCTGCCTGACCTGAGCCGCCAGTTGGCCCCGGGATTAGAGATCGAGCTGTATTTCGACGCGCTTCGCAACAGCCGCTATCTGGTCAGCACCGACGGGCGCATGTCGACGTCCTTGACCGAAGCTCAGCGCGGCCCTGTGGGGGCGATGGTTCTGTCTTTCGTGATCGAACTGACCGAAGACCGTTGGTTCCAGATCAACATGCAGCGCACGTCTTCGGACAACATCGTGATCCTGCAAACCGAGATCACCGGCATTGTCCGGCAGAACCGGTCGGAAAAGGAAAACCTCATCGACAAACAGGCGCTGTATCTACAGGCCGTGTTCGAAAACATGTCGGCGGGCATCTGCACCTTTTCGCAGGACGGCGAGGTGATGATGCACAACACGCGGTTCCGCGAGTTGCTGGGCCTGCCCTACACGTTGCTGCAAAAGGGGACAGGGCTGCAGCAGGTGCTGGATTTCATCAGCGTCAATGCGCTGGTTCTGGACAGTGCCGCGCTTAACGTGAACCTGTGGCGCGAACGTCTGGCCCATCAAGGGCGGTTGCGCCGCCGCATCCGCCACGCGGGCGGGCGGGTTCTGGACCTGCATGCGCATGTGTTGCCGGATCAGGGTTTTCTAGTGGAACTGAAGGACGTCACGCTGGAAAGCCGCGCGACCGAGATGCTGGAAAAGCGCGTCGACGAACGGACGCTGGAACTGACACAGGCCAACAAACGCCTGACCGCGCAATACGAGGCCCAAGCGCGGGTCGAAGAGGAACTGCGTCTGGCCAAGGAACGGGCCGAAGCGGCGGTGTCGTCCAAGACACGGTTCCTTGCGGCGGCGAGCCACGATCTGTTGCAGCCGATCAATGCGGCCAAGCTGCTAATTTCGACCCTGAAGGAAACCACCAAGGATAACCCCGTGTCCGGCACGGTGGATCGTTTGCAGGGGTCTTTCACCTCGATCGAGGAACTGCTGCACGCGCTTCTGGATATCTCGCGACTGGATTCCACCGACACGGCGCTGACGCCGTCCGATGTCTGTCTGGGCACGTTGATGCAGGGCGTGGTCGAGGATCAGGCGCCTTTGGCAGCCCGCAAGAAGGTACAGCTGGATGTGGTGCCGGTCAGTGCGCTGGTGCGGTCTGATCAACGGTATCTGATGCGGTCGATCCAGAACCTTGTGGTGAACGCGATCCAGTACACGCCCGAAGGCGGGCGGGTGTTGCTGGGCTGTCGGCGCAGGGGCGACAAGATCGTGCTTGAGGTCTGGGATACCGGCATCGGCATCAGCCCCAAGGATCAGAAACGGATTTTCGACGAATTCACACGGGCTGACAACGTGCCGATCGGGTCGGGGATGGGGCTTGGTCTGTCTATCGTGGACCGGACCTGTCGCCATCTGGGGCACAAGGTATCTGTACGGTCGAAACGCGGGGTCGGGTCGATCTTTTCCATCGAGATGGATCTGGTCAAAGGTCAGCCTCAGGAACCCACGACCTACCTTGCGCCAGCAGGTGCCAACGAAGCGGATATGGATCTGATCGTGCTGGTGGTGGAAAACGACGAAGACGTGTTGTTCGCCACGACGCAGAAGCTGGAACTGTGGGGGGCGAGCGTTTTGCCTGCGGCTTCGACCGAAGAGGCGCTGGGGTTGATCCGCGATATCGGCATGCCGCCGGATATCATTCTGGCGGATTACCAGTTGGACAACGGCGATACCGGCGTGAACGCGATCCGTCAGGTGCGGTCCGAGACGAAAACCAAGGTTCCCGCCATCATGATCACCGCCGACCGAAGCCCCGATCTGGTGCGCACCGGGGCGCAGATGGGCTTTACCGTTCTGACCAAACCCGTCCAGCTGTCGCGCCTGCGTCCGCTGATCGATTGGAAAACGCGGCCACAAAACCGCAGCGGGGCTGGCATGAAGGCGGTCTATGCCGGTGAGTGATACAAAAGTAGCGCCTGACACAGGGTTTACAGTCAATAGGCTCTGACCTCGGGAGGACTCAAATAATGCTAAGAATTCTGGCGACGTTATGCGCGTTGGCGATTGCTGCTCCGGCTGTGTCGGCGGCAGAGGGATCGGGAAACGAAACCTATGATGTGCTGTTTAAGAACGGCACGCTGGACGATATCCCCGAAGGTGCGGAACTGGTCTACAGCCGGTCGTCGGGCAACCCTGTGAAGCCCGAGATATCCAAGCGGGACACGGGCGATATTGCCCTGACGATCACCCCGGCGGATAAACCTGTTGCGCGTCTGGAATTCACCCAGTTCGGCGGGCAAAAGCGGAACCTTGGATCGTTCCCCGCCAGCGTCGGCAACCCGATGATCATGTACTTTTATGAAACGGTCGTACGGGACATGGCCGAGATTTCCGGCGGCAGTCCATTCTACATCCGCAACCGTGTGAAAGACTCGCTGATTCAGCCTGCCGATATCACCACGGGCGAGGCCGAATTTGACGGCAAGACGATCCCGATCACGACGGTGAAAATCCATCCCTTTGACGGTGATCCGAATGCGGACCGGATGATGGGCTTTGGCGATCTGGAACTGATTGTTCAGATGTCCGACGAGGTGCCCGGCTGGTACCTGAGCCTGACCGCCGCAGCCCCCGATGCCAAGCATGAGGATGCGTGGATCTACCTGTCGCAGATCACGTTCAAGGAACTGGAGACCGCGCAATGAAACGTCTGGCGGTTTTGCTGGCGATGATCGGCGGGGCCGCGCAGGCCCAGACGGTTGCGGAACGGTTGAACGACTATCCCACGGCGGCGCGGGCGGACTATGTGTTCGCCTGCATGGCCACCAACGGGCAAAGCCGTCAGGTGCTGGAGCAGTGTTCCTGTTCTATCGACCAGATCGCGCAAATCCTGCCCTACGACAAATACGTCGAGGCCGAGACGGTTCTGTCCATGCGGCTGACCGGTGGTGAACGTATGGCCGTGTTCAATAGCGCGGTCGCCGCCAATAATCTGGTCGCCGACCTGCGCCGCGCACAGGCCGAGGCCGAGATCATCTGTTTCTGAACCCGATTGTCCGGACGCCCGCCATTCGCTAGCACGTGTGCATGACGATACGGGCCACGTCAAAGGCGTGCGGCCCTTGGGTGGCACGGTCGAATTCGGAGAGACAGCACAGGCCGCCCTGATCCGCGAGTTTCAGGAAGAGCTGGGCCTTACGATCGACATCCTCGGGCCGCCTGTTTTCATGGAAAACCTTTACACCCACGAAGGCAGTGTCGGCCACGAGGTGCTGGCGCTTTTTGATGTGGGGTTTCCTGAAGGGGCCTATGCGGGTGCGACGCGGATCAGTTTTCAGGAAGACAACGGCATGACCTGTTGGGCGGAATGGTTCGACCTTGCGCGTTTGGATGTGGACGGCGGGCCAGAGCTCTTTCCTTCGGGGTTAAAAGACGTACTGATTGCAAGACGGGGTCAAACGTAAGGGGGCATCCCATGCAGAAGACAGTTCTTATCAGTGGCGGCTCGCGGGGCATCGGGCGTGCGACGGGTTTGGTGATGGCGGGGCAGGGTTGGCGCGTGGCGTTTACCTATCGCGGGGATCAGGCGGCGGCGGACCAAACGGTTGCCGATATCCATGCGGCGGGAAGCGAGGCCATCGCCATTCAGGGTGACACCGCGAATGAGGCCGATGTCCTGCGCGCCTATGATGAGACGATCAGTGCCTTTGGCGGGTTGGATGCGGTGGTGGTGAATGCGGGCGTCGTGGCGCCGTCTTCGAGACTGGCGGATATGTCTATCGAGCGGCTGCGGACCATGTTCGACACCAACGTTCTGGGCGCATTCCTGTTCGCCCGCGAAGCTGCACGGCGTTTGCCTGCGCATAAGTCAGGCGAGGACGCGGCCATTGTTCTGTTGTCATCGGCGGCGGCGCGTTTGGGGTCGCCCAATGAATACGTGGATTACGCCGCAACCAAAGGGGCCATCGACACGATGACGCTTGGGTTGTCCAAAGAGCTTGCCCCCGACGGTATTCGCGTCAACGGGGTGCGGCCTGGTTTGATTGAAACAGACATTCACGCCAGCGGCGGCCAACCGGACCGCGCCGAACGCTTGGGCAAAACGGCACCGCTCGGGCGGGCAGGGACAGCCGAAGAGGTGGCGAATGCCATCGCATGGCTGTGCAGCGCCGAGGCGTCCTATTGCACAGGTTCGATTCTGGATGTGGCAGGGGGGCGGTAGAACCGCCTTCCCGTTTTAGCTTTCTGCGACTTTGGACAGTTCGCGTTCGAAGATGTTGCCTTCGGTGTCTGTCGCGCGGACGGTCAGAGTCTCGGACCCGTTGTCATTGTACGAGAACCGGAACACGGGGTTTTCGCTGATCGAAATCCCGCCTTCCATCGTGAACAGCAGATCGTCGCCTTGGCGGACCTCGATCGTGTCGATGAAATGAGCGTTGATAAACAACTGGGTCACCTGATCGCGCTGAAGGCCCGAGTAGTTCGGGTGGCGGATCATGATCTGGGCTTCGCGGCGGGCCTGCGACATGGCGGGCGTATCGCCAAACAGGCGCAGTTTCATCTGGCCCATGCTGGCCAGCGCCAGTTCCGGATCGCGGGTCGCGGGGGCCGAACATCCGCCCGACGCCTTCACGTAGCGGCCGTTCATCACGTAGCCTTCGGGCGTTTCGGCCAGAACGCGGACGTTGGAATATTGGTTCACACGGACCCGCAGTTCGAAATCAATCGGACCCATCGACGGGCCGAATTCGAATCGTCCCGCGACAGGGGCGGGGTTTTCATCGACAACCACGGTTGCGGCGGTGATCGGAACGCTGGTGTCGGCCTGATGGATGACAATCGGCACGGTGGCCGCGTCATGGGCGCGATATGGCGCATCCACGGTGAAAAGCGTTTGGCTTTCAGTGATCTGGGCGTCGCCGACCACATCGCCGCGCAGGTCGATCCATGTGGCGCCTTCGGTCAGGGGGTTCTTGATCTCTTCTGCTGCCAAGGGGCTGGCAAGGGCGCACAACAGGGCGGCCGCATAAGTCATTTTCATGTCCGTCTCCTCCTCCGAAACGGCGGTTCAATCGCTGTGGTATGCCATAAAATTGATCAGAAAGATATTCAGCGGATGGTATCGCTGGTTCACAGATCGGTGTGCAGGCCATGTTTGCTGGGCCGAAAGGGGAGGGTGCAGATGTTCGAAGCGGTGGTGACTGTGTGTCTGATGATGGAACCGGACATCTGTCGGGATGTGCTGTTGCCCAACCATCGGGCGGCAGAGCAGGCCGATTGTCTGGCGTCCTTGAGTACCGTTCCGGATTATGTCCCGCCGTCGGGCCTGACCGCGACAGCGCTGACGTGCAAACCGGAAGGCCCCGCGCTGAAGGTGAGCGAGGTCGGGGACGGCGTGTTTTGGCACCGCGGATTGATCGAGGAACCCGATAGAGTGAACCGCGGGGATGTGACCAACCTTGGCTTTGTGATCGGCGAGGAGTGGGTTGCGGTCATCGACACGGGCACTGCGCGCTGGATGGGCGAGGCGCTGTTGCGCGCGATCCGGCAGCGCACGGATTTGCCGATTGGTTATGTGATCCTGACACACATGCACCCCGACCATGTGCTGGGCGCGAATGTTCTGGCCGAGGCCGGGGGCGAAGTGGTGGGGCATGCGAAACTGCCCCGTGCCTTGGCGGATCGGCGCGACAATTATCTGGAAAGCCTGTCGGGCCTTTTGGGGGACAGCGCCTTTATCGGCAGTGACATCATTGCGCCGTCGGTCGTGGTCGAAGACGAGATGGTTCTTGATCTGGGCGGGCGTCAGTTGGCGCTGCGCGCTTGGCCTGCGGCGCACACGGGCACGGACCTGACGGTTCAGGACGATCTGACAGGGCTGCTGTTTACCGGCGATCTGGTTTTTCACGAACACACGCCTGCCCTGGACGGGTCGTTGCGCGGTTGGCAAAAGGTGCTGGCCGAGTTTGCCGATCTGAACCCGACCGGTATTTTGCCCGGACACGGCGGGCCGCTTCTGGACTGGCCCGAAGGGACGGCGGATATGGAGCGGTATCTGGAGGTGCTGGCCCATGACACCCGACAGGCGATTGATGACGGCATGCACATGGGCGAGGCCGTGACCCGGATCGCCGAAAGCGAACGGGATCACTGGACGCTGTTCGATGCCTACAACCCGCGCAATGCGACGGTTGCCTTTACCGAGCTTGAATGGGAATAGCGCCTAGTCCTCGACCACCTGCATCAACATCTGCGCAATGGCGAACAAACGCTTTTCCAAAAGCACCGGCGTTTCGCAGACGTAGGTCAGGTTTTTCTGCCGGTCGATGTAGATGCGTTCGTCCCAATCGATCTGCTCTTCGAGCGAATCAAGTTTGTCGTAGTCAGGATTTTCGACGTTCAGAAGGCTGTCGAATTCCACCCGTGCTTCTTCGATTCGTTCCGACTGGGCGATCTGGCCAAGCGAGAAATCCGCGATTCCATCCATAATGGTCGACCGTCGGCGGGCCACTTGATCGAAGACGCGGACAAAGACCTGACTGATCAGCGGTTCGGCCGCGCCGTGTTCGCCTACGAATTCAGCGATGCGGGCCTCGGCCTCTTCCAGCGATACGCGGCGCAGGGTCAGGGCCCCTGCTAAATCTCGTACCGCCTCGCCTGTGGGGCCTTCTATCTTGGCCTCTTCCACAGGGTGGGGCCACATCAGGCCGATGGACAGACGTTCCACCTTGCGTTGGATACAGGGCCATGTCGGGTCCGAGAAATCGGCCGCGAACACCGGCTGTCCAAGCGTTGTGGTCAATAAAAGGGCACTAAGCCCTGCGCGGAAATTAATCATGCTGTCCTCCCTGTCAGGAACTATGTGGCACCCTCAAGAACATGTCCATTCAGACCAATACCCACCATTGTCTGCGTTGTTCGAAAATGTCGCATCAACCCATACTCTGACCAATCGCCGTCAGAGCGAATTGTGGAATACGAAGTTTTTGGGAGGAGCCTGCACATGCGGACACGTGCGGCGGTGGCTTTGGAAGCCGGGAAGCCATTGGAAGTGATGGAAGTGAACCTTGAGGGCCCGAAGGCTGGCGAGGTTCTGAT
>NZ_FNUZ01000005.1 GCF_900108225.1 Thalassococcus halodurans | reverse complement strand
TCGCGATGGAAGAAAAGCTGCGCTTCGCGATCCGCGAAGGCGGCCGCACCGTCGGCTCCGGCGTCGTCTCCAAAATCATCGCATAAGCGGTGGTTCCACACGGAACGACGCAACGCTGATGATGCGTTGAACAGATTGAAAGAGCCTCGCAATTGCGGGGCTCTTTTGCTTTTTGCGAGGTGTTTCCCCCGTAAAATTGCGCCGAACATTAAATATTCACGAATTTGATTTAGAACAAAGTGGCCCACGTTTAGCGGCGGTAACCTTTCTACATCTTAAGGGCGAATCTTCGTCCGAACTGGGAAAGGGCAAGACATGTTCAAATCTAAGCTGCTTATCACAACTGCTCTGGCAACCGGGCTTTTGATCACCGGTGTCGCTGCACCTCTTGTTGTTGGTTTCGCGAATGTCGCTGTGGCTGCCGAAGGTTCTGGTGACGGCTCTGGTGACGGGGCTGGCTCTGGCAGTGGCGGGCAGGGCGGCCAAGGCGGATCAGGTTCGCATGATGACGCTGATCACGATGACTCTGACCATGATGACTCGGATCACGAAAGCGGTGGTGGAAACTCTGCCGGACAGCATGGTCAGGACAATCAGGGCGGCGGTGATGGCCAGACCGGACCAGATGACTCGTCCGAAGGCGTTGGCCCGCAGGCAGGTAGCCCGTCGCATGATGACGGTGGTCAACCGGCTTGGGCACAAGAAGGTATTCCGGAAATCGAACTGGGGCGCCTGAATGTTGCGCGTAGTCCGGAAAAGGTTCTGGATCAGGCCTATGACGAGGCCCTGCTTGCCCTGCCTGCGTCGGCAGATTTCTACAACCAGTCTCTGGAAGACATCAAAGATGCGCTGGCCAACGATTGGGATAACCTGACGCTGGTCGACAGCCCGCTGTCCAATCTGGCGTTGCTGAAAGATGCGATGGACGGCGAGATCGACCTGTCTTCGGTGGGGATCACCAATGACGCCTTCACTCTGGCGGCTGTGTTCCTTGGCATCGCTTCGGACAAAACCGTGCCGATCACAGAAGAGACCGTCATCGCCTTGGCTGTCATCTACGACATTCCGGTGTCTGACGCGTATGTTGCCACATTGGCATACCACGCCGAGGAAATCCGCCAGGCTGTCTTGGAAGGTCACGGTTGATCTGCTTATGCTTTGCTCACCCCACGCATGTGGGGTGGGTTTCAATAAAAAAATCCTTTTGAGGGTGTGGGACACATGACAAAAGAAACGAAAATTGGTGCAGGTCTTCTGGCTGCTTTGATCGCTGCGCAGCCGGTCGCAGCAGTTGCAGAAGGCGAATATCTGAAGCTTCAACTGGGTACGTTTGCCCCTACAGCTGAGGACGAATACTGGAGACCGCACGGCTATCCGGATGATCCGCAGGTCAACTTTGATATCGGTGCAATGGACAACACCGGTTTTGCCAGCGTGGCCATCGGGAAATCCTTTGGGAACAACATTCGTGGTGATGTCGAACTTTTGGTGACTGGCGCGACGGACGCGACAGGTGCTTGCGACTCTGCCTCGGATGGCACGCCATGTAGCGAACATGCGGACATCACAGACGCAAAGTTCAAAACCTCGGCCTTGATGGCGAACGTCAGCTATGACTTTGCTATGTCAGGTAAGCTTCAGCCGTATGTCACGGCCGGTGTCGGCGTTGCCCGTAACAAGGTGACATCATGGACCCGCACAGCCAATCCTGACAATGATACGACGCGACCGGTACGTACCTTCTCGGACGATACCAACGTTGATCTGGCTTGGTCGGTTGGTGCTGGCGTGACCTATGACTTGGGTCAGGTGAAACGCCCGATGTTCTTGGATATGTCCTATCGGTATTTCAACCTGGGCGAGGCGCAGGGCGGCTCGACCCCTGACGACACTGGCGAAGTGCCGGTCAAAGCGTTGAACTTTGATGTGACAGGTCACGTTCTGGCCGTGGGTGTCCGCATTCCGTTCTAGGGCGCTTTTGCTACACGAATATCGCTGATGAATGGGCCGCCTTCGGGCGGCCTTTTCCTTTGCTGACCCACGGTTTTGGGCAGGGTCAAACGGTGGCTGGGCCGAAATATACTTGTTTCAGGGGGCATGCGACAATCTGGCCGCCGCTTTTTGCGCGGCTCATGCTGCATTTGCAGAAAGGCAAATCTGTTCAATCTTTCAAAGAACTGCGCGAATTGTATTCCCGTGCATACGGATTTGGTATGCCGTGGTATCCCGCTAAGTCATTAAAAACATTTGATTTTTTACGACCGCTTCGGCAGTTTCTTCTTCTATCACGGGAGAAGGGAACACCATGGCACTGCAAGTCACCGATTGGATTGGGCGCGAAGAAACTGCCCAAGGTCGTGTCGAAGAAATTCAGGCCGCGATGCTGGCCGCGACACTGTCCGATGCCGGTGCCACCGCCCCGCGCCATGGTGATGAACTGCCCGCCCTGTGGCACTGGGTTGCGTTCCTCCCGACAGTTTCGATGCGCGAACTGGCCGAAGATGGACATCCCAAGCTGGGCGGTTTTCTTCCGCCGGTAGCGTTGCCCCGCCGGATGTGGGCCGCTGGGCAGTTGGAATTCGTCAAACCGCTGCGCGTTGGCGAACGTCTGACGCGCCATTCGATCATCAAGAATGTGGCCGAGAAAGAAGGCTCGACCGGCAAGATGGTGTTCGTAACTGTGGCCCACGAAATCGCGGGCGAAAACGGTCTGGCGATCCGCGAAGTGCAGGACATCGTCTATCTTGAGATGCCCGAGAAATTCCGCGCGCCCAAGGCCATCCAGCCGCCCACAGCGACGGTTATCGACAAAACCGTGCCGGTGAACGAAGCGCTATTGTTCCGCTTTTCCGCCTGCACATTCAACGCGCACCGCATCCACATTGATCTGGATTATGCGCGAGACGTAGAAAAATACCCCAACCTGATCGTTCACGGCCCGCTTCAGGCGATGATGCTGTGTCAGGTGGGAACCCAGCACATGGGCCGTGCGCCGGATCGCTTCAAGTTCCGTGGCGTGCACCCGATGTTTCACGATCGCGACATGCGTTTGCTGGCCGAGGAGGACGGTCAGGGCAAGCTACGGCTTTGCACAGCGCGGGGCGATGAAAACCAAGGCCTGCAGGCCACCGCCGAATGGGAGGAGACGGCATGACTGGAATTCTGAATGGAATGCGTGTTGTTGAAGGCTCGGCCTTTGTGGCGGTCCCGCTTGCGGGCATGACGCTGGCCCAGATGGGCGCCGAGGTGATCCGTTTCGACCGCATCGGTGGCGGTCTGGACGCCGGTCGCTGGCCGGTGGCGCCCAATGGTGAAAGCTATTTCTGGGCGGGCATGAACAAGGGCAAGAAATCCGTCGCGGTTGATATGAAGTCCCGTGAAGGACGCGAGTTGATCAGCCGGATCATCACCGCGCCCGGTCAGGATGCGGGTCTGTTCATCACCAATCTGGCGGTCAAAGGCTGGCTAGATCATGAAACGTTGTCGTCGCAGCGCGAAGACATGATCACGGTCACCCTGAAAGGCGACCGCGACGGCAACCCGCAGGTCGATTACACCGTGAACCCGATGCTGGGCATTCCGGAAATGACCGGCCCCGAAGGCCACGACGCGCCGGTCGCGCATGCGCTTCCTGCGTGGGACATTGCCGCCGGTCACGTCGTTGTTCAGGCGCTGTTGGCCGCAGAACGTCATCGTCTGCGCACAGGTGCGGGGCAGGGCGTTGATTTGTCGCTGAAGGATGTTGCTGCAGCCACCTTGGGTCACTTGGGCCTGCTGGGCGAGGCGACAATGACAGGCCGTGCGCGTCCTAAGGCGGGCAATGCGCTTTACGGCGCGTACGGGCACGATTTCCTGTGCGCCGATGGCAAGCGTGTGATGGTTATCGGCCTGACCGAACGTCAGTGGAAAGGTCTGGTCAAGGTCACCGGAACCGAGGCAGCAATGCAGCGCCTTGCATCCGCGACCGGTAAGAACCTTGCAGACGAGGGCGTGCGTTTCGCCCTGCGTCACGACATTACCGAGATTTTAAAACCTTGGTTCGCCTACCGCCCACGAGTTGTCGTGGCGCGCGAACTGGACGCGGCGGGTGTCACTTGGGCACCTTTCCGTACGGTCCCCGAGGCCTTGGCCGAAGATCCGGACCTGTCCGAAGATAACCCGATGTTCAAACTGATGGATCAGCCCGGTCTGGGCCGCTTCCCTGTCCCCGGTTCACCGGTCAACTACACCGGTTTTGCCCGTCAGGAACCTGCACCTGCCGCGCATCTGGGGGCGCAAACGGAAGAGGTCTTGTCCGAAGTCGCAGGCTTGACAGACACGGAAATCCAGCAGTTGTTCGATCGGGGTGTTGTGCAGGATATCGGGCGCCGCAAGACGGCTGCCTGATACGTGGTCACCTGCATCTGCACAAAAAGGCCCGCCTTTATGGCGGGCCTTTTCTGTTCAGCGATCCCCAGCATCGGGGGGAGTGAGTTGGGAGCCGCTAAACCTGAGCTTACTGGTACTGACGGATCAGCGAGTCGATGCGGCTCTCGATTTCCGAGCGGCTGTCTTCGGATGTAACGATCTGAGCCAGCGACAGGATCTGTGTGTCTGTCAGGGCAGAGACGTCTTCGTTTGTGTAACGTTCGACCGACGCGATTGTGGCCGGAGCAACGTCAGCAGAAGCAACGCCTGTCAGGGCAGCGAAGGATACAGCGGTAAGTGCGATAAGGTTTTTCATGGTTTCAGTCCTTTGATGTGGCGCGTTGCGCCTTTGGGGAGGGGGAGAAAGAGGGGTTGGGTTTACTGGTACTGACGGATCAGCGAGTCGATGCGGCTCTCGATTTCAGAGCGGCTGTCTTCGGATGTAACGATCTGAGCCAGCGACAGGATCTGTGTGTCTGTCAGGGCAGAGACGTCTTCGTTTGTGTAACGTTCGACCGATGCGATGGTCGCCGGAGCAACATCAGCGGATGCGACGCCTGTCAGAGCAGCGAAAGAAACGGCGGTCAGTGCGATAAGGTTTTTCATGGGTCATTCTCCATTTGATCTGTGTTTTTGCCTGTGCGGCGGTTTGATTTGGGGAACGCGTTGTTGCGTTCGACAACAGTCAAATTGGGGAGTTTCCGCAGGTTCGCAACTCACAGAATTGATCGCGAATTCTCACGTAACTGTGCTATTGAAAAAGGAAATTCAGTGCCAATGCGGCCGGGATCTTCCGGAAACCCAACAAAATAAGGCCCTCAGGAATGGGCCATTTTTCACAAACGCTGTAGCATTTCGGGTCGGCACGGGTGTTTGGATACCCGACACGACGCTTGCACATCTAAGTGTGCATTTGTGCGCAGATGTAATGTTTCCTGTCGCTAACGGTGCGGTGAGCGATAGTCCGCGGTTTGTGAGGGATATGTCACTGCGGGGTCGGCAGGTTTCTTGAAAAACCTTCGCGCGATTCCCAACTTTCCCGCTTGAATTCGGTTTGGGGCCGCTGTATCCCGTCCCTCGGCTTAGGGGTATAGCTCAGCTGGTAGAGCGACGGTCTCCAAAACCGTAGGTCGCGGGTTCGAACCCTGCTGCCCCTGCCAAGCCAAATCACAAAAATCAGCGCAGCGTCGGACAGCGTCAGTCTGTCAACGCCAGCTTTGCGCCCAATGCGCCGAAGGTTCCGGCAAAGGCGCGCCTGATCCATGCGGTGACTTTGGGGCGTTGGATCACATAATCGCGCGCCATGGCGGCAAATGCGCCATAGCCCACAAAAATTACGAAGGTCATCGCCATAAAGACCATCGCCAGCCCCGTCAGTTGCATCGTTGGCCGTGCGGCGTCAGCAGAAATGAACTGCGGCAAGAAGGCCAGAAAGAACAGCGACAGTTTCGGGTTCAGAACGTTCAGAAGCGCGCCGTTGACCGCGATACTGGTGTAGTGCGTCGGCCTGTCATTTTCGCGCACTTCTAAAGTGCTGTCGTCCTTCAGCGTTTTCCACGCCATATAGAACAGGTAGGCGACGCCCAGATATTTGAGCACCTGAAAGGCTAGCGCGCTGGTGTGCAACAGCGCCGACAACCCCACGATGCTGGCAAAGGCGGCGGGCACGATGCCCACAGTGCAGCCCACTGCGGCGGCGATGCTGGCGCGGAAACCGCGGCCAAGCCCGATGGCCAAGGTGTAGATTACGCCCGTGCCTGGCAGCAGAACGACGATCAAAGATGTAAACAGAAATTCAAATGACATGACGGTGCTCCAATTGCCGTCACTGTGTCGGCGCGTGCTTTACCCGTCAATTTTGAATGCGCCAAAAAAATAAGGGCCGCCGGAGCGACCCTTATTTTGGTGTTCAGAAGCGATTACGAAATGTTCAGGTACGCTTTCAGGCGCGGTTCGATTTCGGCTTCGTTGTCTGTCGAGTTAATGATGTCCAGGGCCACCACAACTTGTTCCTCGCTCAGCAGGCTTGCGTCCAGTTCGGGCACATAGCTTTCGATCAGGGCGATCTCACCTTCTGTCGCGCGGTTTAGAGTCTCGGTCGGCGACACCACTGTCAGCAGCGTTTCGATCTGTTCGGCCTTCTGGTCGTTGTTCAGGTCCGAATATGCGACGCTAATCGCTTGGTCCACGACCGGCTGCGGCAGCATGGAGTAGTCAACACCGTCAACATACATGTCCAGCATTGCTTGTTCGCCTTCAGTGATCATGGCCGGTGTAAAGTTTTCACCGTCGACAACATACATGGCCTTCAGCTGGGCTTCGATTTCGCCGCGGGATTTGTCACCCGATTTAATGACGTTCAGGGCAGAAATCACCTGAGTGTCAGACCACGCAGCGACGTTCGCTTCCGGCAGGTAGTTTTCAATGGTGTTGATCTGGCCTTCGGTCGCGGCCATAGCAGCGCCAGCGGTTGTCAGTGTCAGTGCGGTTGTGATCATGAAGCGTTTCATGTCTTTCTCCTTATGTGCGCACCGTCGAACCAGTATCTGGTGAAGTGCGGCTTGTTGTTTGCGTTAGGGTTTGTCACCCGGTTCGTGGAATTAACGGGCCAGCGCCGCAGTCGTTCCTCGAAATTTCAGCACTTCACTCGTATGTGAGGGTTGCTCATATCCCCGCGAACTCAGGGAACTTTTTGCCGTTTCGGGCAATACGCGCGTTCATATTAGTTCCACGGATCACGCCCCTGTGGCGGGGTGTCGGTACAGATTGGCTTGAAAGACGGCGCGCTTCACCGTATGTGCCGACGGACAGCAAAAAGAGATACGTGTGATGGCAAAAACCAATCCGCTCCAGTTTATTCAGCAGGTCCGCTCGGAAGTGGGCAAAATCGTTTGGCCGACGCGCCGCGAAGTTCTGCTGACGACTGTCATGGTCTTCATCATGGCGGCTCTTACCGCAGTCTTCTTCGCGTTGGTTGATCTGTTGATCCGCGGCGGCCTCCAGGCGCTGCTGGGGATGTTCGGCTAATCACCCGCTGAAACGGCACAGCCGTCAGGTACTTGAATTCGTGTGGATCATTCGGTAGGCACACGAAACTGTTTAGGCTGGCGTGCAATGATTCGAGTTGCACGCCGCATTTCTTTGTAGGGACCACGTTGCAGGTCGCGCGGATTGCGCTTTAAGACAAGGCAGCGGAAGGACAATAGGGGACGGCCCAATGGCAAAACGGTGGTATTCGGTGAGCGTGCTCTCGAACTTCGAAAAGAAGGTCGCCGAACAAATCCGGACATCTGTAACCGAGCAAGGGCTTGAGGATCAGATTGAAGAAGTGCTCGTTCCGACCGAAGAGGTGATCGAAGTACGTCGCGGTAAAAAGGTAACATCCGAACGCCGCTTTATGCCGGGTTACGTTCTGGTGCGCATGGAAATGTCCGATGCCGGTTACCACCTGATCAACTCGATCAACCGCGTCACAGGTTTCCTTGGCCCGCAAGGCCGCCCGATGCCGATGCGTGACAGCGAAGTGACCGCGATCCTGGGCCGTGTTCAGGAAGGCGAAGAAGCACCGCGCACGCTTATTCACTTCGAGGTCGGCGAGAAGGTCAAAGTCAACGACGGTCCGTTCGAAGATTTCGACGGTATGGTCGAAGGCGTCGACGACGAAAACCAGAAGCTCAAGGTTACCGTGTCCATCTTTGGCCGCGAAACACCTGTCGAACTGGACTTTACTCAGGTCACCAAGCAGGGCTGATCGCCCGCGCCTGAAAAGCATTCTAGCCCTCGATCCAGAAGATCGGGGGCTTTCATTTTCCGGCAGTTTATCGGGGATTTCCCTGTTGCCGGTTGATCTGCGGTTCAAATCACTGTAACCGCACCGCCTATTCCCCATATTGCGGGAATCATTGTGGGAGGCGAGGGCAACGCGTTGTCCGGACCTGACCACACGACAAAAAAGCCAAAGGAACGCGTCCTGCGGCTGTTGGAAAAAGGAGAGGCCTCATGGCCAAGAAGCTTGCTGGCAAGATGAAACTGCAGATCCCTGCAGGTGCTGCCAACCCGTCGCCGCCCGTCGGCCCTGCGCTGGGTCAGCGCGGTATCAACATCATGGAATTCTGTAAGGCGTTCAACGCCAAGACGCAGGACATGGAACAGGGCGCACCTTGCCCGACCGAGATTACCTATTATCAGGACAAGTCCTTCACCATGGACATCAAGACGCCGCCTGCGTCTTACTACCTGAAAAAAGCTGCTGGTCTGAAAAACGTGGGCAAGCGTAACCGCCCCCGTGGTGCTGAAAACCCCGGCCGTGAAACTGTTGCAACTGTGACCGTTGCCCAAGTCCGTGAAATCGCAGAAGCGAAAATGAAGGACCTGTCGGCGAACGACGTAGAAGCAGCCATGCAGATCATCCTTGGCTCGGCCAAGTCCATGGGCATCGAGGTGAAGTAAGATGGCGAAACTTGGTAAACGCACCCGCGCCGCACGCGAAGCTTTCGCTGGCAAAGAAAACGTCACCGTCGAAGACGCCGTTGCACTGATCAAAGGCAACTCCAAGACGAAGTTCGACGAAACAGTTGAAATCGCGATGAACCTCGGTGTTGACCCCCGTCACGCTGACCAGATGGTTCGTGGCGTTGTCAGCCTGCCGAACGGCACAGGAAAAACAGTACGTGTTGCTGTTTTCGCTCGCGGCGCAAAAGCAGACGAAGCCAAAGAAGCTGGCGCAGATATCGTTGGCGCAGAGGATCTGATGGAAACCGTTCAGGGCGGCACCATCGAATTCGATCGCTGCATCGCGACACCCGACATGATGCCGATCGTTGGTCGTCTGGGTAAAGTTCTGGGCCCGCGTAACCTGATGCCGAACCCCAAAGTTGGCACAGTTACAATGGACGTTGCTCAGGCTGTTGCTGACGCAAAAGGCGGTCAGGTTCAGTTCAAAGCTGAAAAAGCCGGTGTTGTACACGCAGGCGTTGGCAAAGTGTCCTTCGACGAAGCGAAGCTGGTTGAAAACATCCGCGCCTTCGTTGACGCCGTTGCAAAAGCCAAGCCGACAGGCGCGAAAGGCACGTACATGAAGAAGGTCTCTGTATCTTCCTCCATGGGCCCGGGCGTATCGATCGACGTCGAAAACGCGACAGGCAACTAAGCCTTCTACTCCGTTGCGGAGTAGGCACAGAGTTTTGAAAAAGGCGGGTGGCAACATCCGCCTTTTTTACGTTTCCGGTGTTGTCGCGCATGATGCGAGCCAATCGGGAAAGAAGGACGATTTATGCTGACAGTTGGCGCAATCTTGAAAGAACCGGTGTCCACGGTTGTGCGCTTTGTCGAATGGTACGCCGCCCAAGGGGCGGGGTGCATCGTCCTGTGCTTTGATGATCCCGAAGACCCCGCAATCGAGGTGGTCAGCGGGCGTGAAGATGTCATCGCCATTCGCGCGACGCCTGAGTTCTGGGAGGGGCTGGGCACAACGGCAGACGAGCGGTTCACCAAGCGCCAGAATTTGGCGATGGGACATGTCTATCGCAACATCCCCGAAGGCGGCTGGTTTCTGAATGTCGACAGTGACGAGCTGCTGTTCCTTGAGGGGCGCACCATTGCCCAAGAGGTGGCCAAGCAACCCGCTTCCTGCCGCGCCCTGCGGTTTTTGCCCGCCGAGCATGTCCAAAGCCCCGACGATCCCGATCGCCTGTACTTCCGCCTGCCGCAAAAGGGCTGGGTCCAGCGCAGTATCTATGGCGATCTGGCCCCGGCGGTGAAGCCGCGTCATGGTTTGATGGGGCACACAGTGGGCAAATCGGTGACCCGCACAGGGATGTCGCCTGTCAAAGTGCGCCAGCATTGGATTGAAGATCAGGACGGTCCGATTGAAGGGGCGACGTTGTCGGCGGACGAAGGGGCCTATCTGTTCCACTTCGTGGATCAGGGCTATGAGGTCTGGCGCAATAAAATCCGCTGGCGGCTGTCATCGCGTGGGTTCCGTCTGCCGATGCGGCTGGAAATCGAGAAGCGGATGGAGGGTCCAGAGCCTGAAGCCGCGCTGCGGGAGTTGTACGACTGCCTACATGTTTTCAATGAAGAACGCTTGGCGCAGATGGAGCGCGGTGGCGCGCTGCGGTCGTGGACACGCGTGGAACTGGGGCTGACGGACCCCGATTGGCCGCCGTCGCATTAGGGGCTTTGCCCCCTTGGCCTTTGGCCAATTCCCCCAAGGTATTTTGGGAAAGAAAATACAAACATGCGCCAACCTGAGGACGACGCCACAGGCGGAGGACGAGGTAAAAATGTCCGTGCGCGAAAGCGCATCGGGCCTTGGGATCAGTTTACCCTTGGCATTTAGGGCTGATCCGACTATTGCCAGCACCCAAGGGCGGATCGCGATTCGTAGCGCCCTTATTTCGTCCGAGACGGTGGGTTGGTCGCAGGGCCGTTAAATCCTGCCCGAGACGGGAAGAGACATATCGTTCCGTGCTTTCTGCTGAAAGACCGGAGACGCGATTGTGACGACCCGATCGGACCTTTCTGGCCAGACATCTGTCTGGCTGACGTGAGCCGGAGGGGTCGCCCCCTCCAACAATTGGAGTGAAACTGTGGATAGAGCCCAGAAAGAGAAAGTGGTCGAGGAACTCGGCCAGATCTTTGAAAGCTCTGGCGTCGTTGTGGTTGCCCACTACGAAGGTCTCACGGTTGCCGAGATGCAGGATCTGCGGGGTCGCGCACGCGACGCTGGCGCATCCGTACGCGTCGCCAAGAACAGGCTCGCTAAGATCGCTCTTGAGGGTAAGCCCTGCGCAAGCGTGGCATCCTACCTCGAGGGTATGACCGTTCTGACTTATTCCGAAGACCCTGTCGCCGCGGCGAAAGTGGTTGAGGACTTCGCCAAAGATAACAAGAAATTTGAGATCCTTGGCGGTGCAATGGGTGAGAACGCTCTGGACCGAGCTGGTGTAGAAGCTGTGTCGAAAATGCCGTCCCGCGAGGAGCTTATTGCCTCCATCGTTGGCTGCATCGGTGCACCCGCTTCGAACATTGCCGGTGCGATCGGTGCGCCTGCGTCGAACATTGCTTCCATTCTCTCGACCATCGAAGAGAAAGCGGAAGCAGCATAAGGCATCCAGTGGATTTTCGTGGGGTTTATTCCTCGACGTTAGAACACATCTAGTAATGGAAAGTAGTCACAATGGCTGATCTGAAGAAACTCGCAGAAGAAATCGTCAACCTGACGCTTCTCGAAGCACAAGAACTGAAAACCATCCTGAAGGATGAGTACGGCATCGAGCCCGCAGCTGGCGGCGCCGTAATGGTAGCAGCAGCTGGCGACGCAGGCGCAGCAGGCGCAGGCGAAGAGCAGACTGAATTCGACGTCATCCTGAAGTCGGCAGGCGCATCCAAGATCAACGTGATCAAGGAAGTTCGCGGCATCACCGGTCTGGGCCTGAAAGAAGCCAAAGAGCTGGTTGAAGCAGGCGGCAAAGCCGTTAAAGAACAGGTTTCCAAAGAGGAAGCTGAAGACATCAAAGCCAAGCTGGAAGCAGCTGGCGCGGAAATCGAACTCAAGTAATAGTTCGATCTTCGGATGTTTGGGGCGTCCTTCGGGGCGCCCTTTCTTTTTTGATTTTGTGTCAGTGCTTTCGGTTTGCTTGCGAAATGCTGCAAAACGGGTTAACAATAGTTACGTGGGAATTGTGGTTGCGTTTCCTATCTTTACAGAATATTCGGAAGTCTCCTGCGGGTTCGAGTGATTCGAAGCCCGCTTTTACTTGTCCGATGCAGAGGGTGGCGCGCAACAGCTGATCAACACAATTCGCACACGGACAAAGGCCCAAGAAGGGCGCTGAAAACTCCGTCGCAATTGTGTTTTTTAACGATGAAAAACGCTGACTTGGTAAGATCCTGACGCTTCAGGATTTTTCCAAGGCAGGGCTTTCAGGATCGAGTGGTCTTCGGTGGGACGAAGGCCGAGAATGGATCTGATTTCAATGCCGTCACTGACAAGACATGCCGGAGCCCGACGGTATGCGCTTGAACGAGTTTATCGCAAAGGTGACATAGACCATGGCACAATCCTTCCTTGGCCAAAAACGTCTTCGGAGATACTACGGTAAGATCCGCGAAGTTCTGGACATGCCGAACCTGATCGAGGTTCAAAAATCGTCTTACGACCTGTTCCTGAAATCTGGCGACCAGCCAGAGCCGCTTGACGGCGAAGGGATCAAGGGCGTCTTCCAGTCGGTTTTCCCGATCAAGGACTTTAATGAAACCTCGGTTCTCGAGTTCGTCAGCTACGAGCTTGAAAAGCCCAAATACGATGTTGAGGAATGTCAGCAGCGTGACATGACCTACAGCGCACCCCTGAAGGTGACGCTGCGCCTGATCGTATTTGATGTCGATGAAGACACTGGCGCCAAGTCCGTTAAGGATATCAAAGAACAAGACGTGTTCATGGGCGATATGCCTTTGATGACACCGAACGGCACGTTCGTTGTGAACGGTACCGAGCGCGTGATCGTGTCCCAGATGCACCGTTCGCCGGGCGTGTTCTTTGACCACGACAAAGGTAAAACGCACAGCTCGGGTAAATTGCTGTTCGCTTGCCGTATCATCCCGTACCGCGGTTCCTGGCTGGACTTTGAATTCGACGCGAAAGACATCGTCTTCGCTCGTATCGACCGTCGCCGTAAGCTGCCTGTGACCACCCTGCTGTATGCGCTGGGTCTGGACCAGGAAGCGATCATGGACGCGTACTACAACACGGTCACCTTCAACCTGCGCAAGGGTGAAGGCTGGGAGACCAAGTTCTTCCCCGAGCGTGTTCGCGGCACCCGCCCGCTGTTCGATCTGATCGACGCCGACACAGGTGAAGTGATTGCCGAAGCCGGCAAAAAGGTCACGCCGCGCGCGGTTAAGAAACTGATCGACGAAGGCAAGGTTCAGAACCTGCTTGTTCCGTTCGAAAACATCCTTGGTAAGTTTGCTGCTCGCGACATTATCAACGAAGAAACTGGCGCGATTTACGTCGAAGCCGGTGACGAACTGACATGGACTGTCGACAAGGACGGTGAAGTCACAGGCGGCACGCTCAAAGAGCTGATCGACGCTGGCGTGACCGAGATTCCGGTTCTGGACATCGATAACGTCAACGTCGGTCCGTACATGCGCAACACAATGGCGCAGGACAAGAACGCGACCCGCGAAACCGCGCTGATGGACATCTACCGCGTTATGCGTCCGGGCGAGCCGCCGACCGTTGAAGCAGCCTCTGCGCTGTTCGACACGCTGTTCTTCGACAGCGAGCGTTATGACCTGTCCGCCGTTGGCCGCGTGAAAATGAACATGCGTCTGGCGCTGGATAAGCCGGATACGCAGCGTACGTTGGATCGTGAAGACATCGTTCAGTGTATCAAAGCGCTGGTTGATCTGCGTGACGGCCGTGGCGACATCGACGATATTGACCACCTTGGTAACCGTCGTGTCCGTTCCGTTGGCGAACTGATGGAAAACCAGTACCGCGTCGGCCTGCTTCGTATGGAGCGTGCGATCAAGGAACGTATGTCCTCGGTCGAGATCGACACGGTTATGCCGCAGGATCTGATCAACGCGAAACCGGCTGCTGCCGCTGTGCGCGAATTCTTTGGTTCGTCCCAGCTGTCGCAGTTCATGGACCAGACCAACCCGCTGTCGGAAGTCACGCACAAGCGCCGTCTCTCCGCGCTTGGGCCGGGCGGTCTGACACGCGAACGTGCGGGCTTTGAGGTTCGCGACGTTCACCCGACCCACTACGGTCGTATGTGTCCGATTGAAACGCCGGAAGGTCCGAACATCGGTCTTATCAACTCGCTGGCGACCTTCGCACGTGTGAACAAGTACGGCTTCATCGAAACACCCTACCGCGTCGTCAAAGACGGTAAGGTGACGGATGAAGTTCACTACATGTCCGCGACAGAAGAAATGCGCCACACCGTGGCTCAGGCGAACGCCAACCTCGATGAAGAGGGCCGTTTCGTTAACGATCTGGTCTCGACCCGTCAGTCCGGCGACTACACACTTGCTCCGAACGAAAGCGTTGACCTGATCGACGTTTCGCCGAAGCAGTTGGTCTCGGTTGCGGCATCTCTGATCCCGTTCCTTGAAAACGACGACGCTAACCGCGCCCTGATGGGTTCGAACATGCAACGTCAGGCCGTTCCGACCCTGCGCTCTGAAGCGCCGCTGGTTGGTACAGGTATCGAGGAAGTCGTGGCGCGTGACTCGGGCGCGGCCATTATGGCCAAGCGTGCCGGTGTCATCGACCAGGTTGACGCGATGCGTATCGTTATCCGCGCGACAGAAGATCTCGAACCCGGCGATCCGGGCGTTGATATCTACCGTATGCGCAAGTTCCAGCGTTCCAACCAGAACACATGTATCAACCAGCGTCCGCTGGTGAAGGTGGGTGACACGGTCCAGAAAGGCGAGGTTATCGCTGACGGTCCGTCCACAGATATGGGTGAACTGGCGCTTGGTAAGAACGTGGTCGTCGCGTTCATGCCTTGGAACGGTTACAACTACGAAGACTCGATCCTGATCTCCGAGCGTATCTCGCGTGATGACGTCTTTACTTCGGTTCACATCGAAGAATTCGAAGTCGCCGCACGTGACACCAAGCTTGGGCCGGAAGAAATCACTCGCGACATTCCGAACGTCGGTGAAGAAGCGCTGCGCAACCTCGACGAGGCTGGCATCGTTTACATCGGTGCGGACGTAGAGCCGGGCGATATCCTTGTCGGTAAGATCACACCGAAGGGCGAAAGCCCGATGACGCCGGAAGAAAAGCTTCTGCGCGCCATCTTCGGTGAAAAGGCATCCGACGTTCGTGACACATCCCTGCGCGTGAAGCCCGGTGACTACGGTACAGTCGTAGAAGTCCGCGTCTTCAACCGCCACGGTGTGGAAAAAGACGAACGTGCGCTGCAGATCGAACGCGAAGAAATCGAACGTCTGGCACGTGACCGCGACGACGAACTCGCGATCCTGGACCGCAACATCTATGCGCGTCTGAAGGACATGATCTTTGGCAAAGTCGCTGTGAAAGGCCCGAAAGGCGTCAAAGCGAACTCGGTCATCGATGATGAACTGCTGGATAGCCTGACACGTGGTCAGTGGTGGCAGCTTGCTCTTGAGGACGAAGACGATGCGAAAATCGTCGAAGCCCTGCACGAGCAGTACGAGGCGCAGAAGCGTACTCTGGATGCCCGTTTCGAAGACAAGGTCGAAAAAGTCCGCCGCGGCGACGATCTGCCCCCGGGCGTTATGAAGATGGTCAAAGTCTTCATCGCCGTGAAGCGCAAGCTTCAGCCGGGCGATAAGATGGCGGGTCGTCACGGGAACAAAGGTGTCGTTTCCCGCGTGGTCCCGATGGAAGACATGCCGTTCCTCGAAGATGGTACGCCTGTTGACCTCTGTCTGAACCCGCTGGGCGTTCCGTCGCGTATGAACGTCGGTCAGATCCTTGAAACCCACATGGGTTGGGCCGCTCGTGCCCTTGGTCTGAAAGTCGATGATGCGCTGCAGGAATACCGTCGTTCCGGCGACCTGACACCTGTTCGCGAAGCGATGAAGCTGGTTTACGGCGAAGACGTTTACGCCGAAGGCATCCAAGGCCTCGACGAAAACGAACTGCTGGAAATCGCGGGCAACGTCACAAGCGGTGTTCCGATCGCAACGCCGGTCTTCGACGGTGCGAAAGAAGCAGACGTAAACGACGCTCTGGCGCGTGCCGGTTTCGATACCTCGGGTCAGTCGACACTGTTCGACGGTCGTACAGGTGAACAGTTCAGCCGTAAGGTCACCGTTGGTGTGAAATACCTGCTGAAACTGCACCACCTGGTCGATGACAAGATCCACGCACGTTCCACTGGCCCGTACAGCCTCGTTACGCAGCAGCCGCTGGGTGGTAAGGCGCAGTTCGGTGGTCAGCGCTTCGGTGAGATGGAGGTCTGGGCTCTGGAAGCTTATGGCGCTGCATACACCCTGCAGGAAATGCTGACGGTCAAGTCGGATGACGTGGCTGGCCGGACGAAGGTCTATGAATCGATCGTCAAAGGCGAAGACAACTTTGAAGCCGGTGTTCCGGAATCCTTCAACGTTCTCGTCAAAGAGGTTCGCGGCCTTGGCCTGAATATGGAACTCCTGGATGCGGAGGAAGACGAAGAGTGATCAGGGCCTAGCCCGATCCAGACCGGCGGTGCGCCGAAGGGCGCACCTCACGGTTTCACTCTTTTCCCCCGCACCCTCTAATTTGTGAGGACACAATATGAACCAGGAACTGACCAACAACCCGTTCAACCCTCTCGCGGCACCCAAGGTGTTCGACGAGATCAAGGTTTCGCTGGCATCGCCCGAGCGGATCCTGTCTTGGTCCTTTGGTGAGATCAAGAAACCCGAAACCATCAACTACCGGACGTTCAAGCCCGAGCGTGACGGCCTGTTCTGTGCGCGTATCTTTGGCCCGATCAAAGACTACGAATGTCTCTGCGGCAAATATAAGCGCATGAAGTATCGCGGCGTTGTCTGCGAAAAATGTGGTGTTGAAGTTACCCTTCAGAAAGTGCGTCGCGAACGCATGGGCCACATCGAACTGGCAGCACCCTGCGCGCACATCTGGTTCCTGAAATCGCTGCCGTCCCGTATCGGTCTGATGCTGGACATGACGCTGCGTGATCTGGAACGCGTTCTGTATTTCGAAAACTACGTCGTGATCGAACCGGGTCTGACTGACCTGACCTACGGCCAGATGCTCAATGAAGAAGAGTATATGGACGCGCAGGACCAGTACGGCATGGACGCGTTCACCGCGAACATCGGTGCCGAAGCGATCCGCGAAATGCTGGCCCAGATCGATCTGGAAGCCGAAGCAGAGCAACTGCGCGCTGATCTGAAAGAGGCGACAGGCGAACTGAAGCCCAAGAAGATCATCAAGCGTCTGAAGGTTGTCGAAAGCTTCCTGGAATCCGGCAACCGTCCGGAATGGATGATCATGACCGTGATCCCCGTGATCCCGCCGGAACTACGACCGCTGGTTCCGCTGGATGGCGGCCGTTTCGCGACATCGGATCTGAACGATCTGTACCGTCGTGTGATCAACCGGAACAACCGTCTGAAGCGTCTGATCGAACTGCGCGCGCCTGACATCATCGTCCGTAACGAAAAGCGGATGCTGCAGGAATCCGTTGACGCCTTGTTCGACAACGGCCGTCGTGGCCGCGTCATCACAGGTGCCAACAAGCGCCCGCTGAAGTCGCTGTCCGACATGCTGAAAGGTAAGCAGGGTCGTTTCCGTCAGAACCTTTTGGGTAAGCGCGTCGACTTCTCGGGTCGTTCGGTTATCGTGACAGGTCCGGAACTGAAGCTGCACCAGTGTGGTCTGCCGAAGAAGATGGCGCTCGAACTGTTCAAGCCGTTCATCTATTCGCGCCTTGAGGCCAAAGGTCTGTCTTCGACTGTTAAGCAGGCGAAGAAACTGGTCGAAAAAGAACGTCCCGAGGTGTGGGATATCCTTGATGAGGTTATCCGCGAACACCCGGTCATGCTGAACCGTGCGCCTACGCTGCACCGTCTTGGCATTCAGGCGTTCGAACCGGTTCTGATCGAAGGTAAAGCGATCCAGCTGCACCCGCTGGTCTGTTCGGCCTTTAACGCCGACTTCGACGGTGACCAGATGGCGGTTCACGTACCGCTGTCGCTGGAGGCGCAGCTTGAAGCCCGCGTTCTGATGATGTCGACGAACAACGTTCTGTCGCCCGCAAACGGCGCACCGATCATCGTTCCGTCGCAGGATATGATTTTGGGTCTGTACTACGTCTCCATCATGCGTGAAGGCATGAAGGGCGAAGGCATGTCCTTCTCGTCGCTGGAAGAGGTGGAACACGCCCTGAACGCTGGCGAAGTGCACCTGCACGCCAAGATCACCTGCCGCGTCAAGCAGATCGACGAAGAAGGCAACGAAGTCTGGAAGCGTTTCGAAACAACGCCGGGCCGTGTCCGTCTGGGCGCTCTGCTGCCGATGAACGCGAAAGCTCCGTTTGACCTGGTCAACACGCTGCTGCGTAAGAAAGACGTGCAGAAAGTCATCGACACCGTCTACCGTTACTGCGGTCAGAAAGAGTCGGTCATCTTCTGTGACCAGATCATGTCCACCGGCTTTAAAGAAGCTTTCAAGGCAGGCATCTCGTTCGGTAAGGACGACATGGTTATCCCTGACAGCAAATGGCCGATCGTCGAAGAGACACGTGATCAGGTTAAAGACTTTGAACAGCAGTACATGGACGGCCTGATCACTCAGGGCGAAAAGTACAACAAAGTTGTCGATGCGTGGTCGAAGTGTAACGACAAAGTCACCGAAGCGATGATGAGCACGATCTCGGCATCGCAGCACGACGAGAATGGCGCAGAAATGGAACCGAACTCGGTTTACATGATGGCCCACTCCGGTGCTCGTGGCTCGGTTACTCAGATGAAGCAGCTGGGTGGTATGCGTGGCCTGATGGCAAAGCCGAACGGCGACATCATCGAAACGCCGATCATCTCGAACTTTAAAGAAGGTCTGACCGTTCTTGAGTACTTCAACTCGACACACGGTGCCCGTAAGGGTCTGTCGGATACCGCTTTGAAGACTGCGAACTCGGGTTACCTGACACGTCGTCTGGTTGACGTTGCGCAGGACTGCATCATTCGCATGAATGACTGTGGCACTGACAAGTCGATCACAGCAGAAGCCGCCATCAACGACGGTGAAGTTGTTGCGTCCCTGGGCGAACGTATTCTGGGCCGTGTGGCTGCAGAAGACATCCTGCGTCCGGGTACAGACGAGGTCATCATCCGTGAAGGCCAGCTGATCGACGAACGTATGTCCGATGCCGTCGAAGAGGCCGCAGTTCAGACAGCGCGCATCCGCTCGCCGCTGACCTGTGAGGCCGAAGAAGGCGTCTGCGCAATGTGCTACGGTCGTGACCTCGCACGCGGTACAATGGTGAACACAGGTGAAGCTGTCGGTATTATCGCCGCTCAGTCCATCGGTGAACCGGGTACACAGCTGACAATGCGTACGTTCCACATCGGTGGTGTTGCTCAGGGTGGTCAGCAGTCCTTCCTCGAAGCATCGCAGGAAGGTAAGATCGCCTACGAAAACGACCAGACCATTGAAAACGCCAACGGCGAAACATTGGTTGTCGGCCGCAACATGAAGCTGCGGATCGTGGACGAGCACGGTGCCGAACGCGCCAGCCACAAGCTGGGCTATGGTACCAAGCTGTTCCTGAAAGAAGGTCAGGATGTTGCCCGCGGTGACAAACTGTTCGAATGGGACCCGTACACACTGCCGATCATCGCCGAGAAGGACGGTATCGTCCGTCACGTCGACCTCGTGAACGGTCTGGCCGTTCGCGAAGAGACCGACGATGCGACAGGCATGACCCAGAAGATCGTGATCGACTGGCGTGCGGCGCCGAAAGGCAACGAGCTGAAGCCGGAAATCATCCTGATGGGTGAAGATGGCGAGCCCGTACGCAACGCAGTTGGCAACCCGATCACCTACCCGATGTCCGTGGACGCGATCCTGTCGTCCGAAGACGGTCAGAAGGTTCAGGCTGGTGACGTCGTGGCCCGTATCCCGCGCGAAGGTGCGAAGACGAAGGACATTACCGGTGGTCTGCCGCGTGTGGCCGAACTCTTCGAAGCACGTCGCCCGAAAGATCACGCGATCATCGCGGAAATCGACGGATATGTGCGCTTTGGCAAGGACTACAAGAACAAGCGTCGCATCTCCATCGAGCCGGCGGACGACAGCCTCGAGCCGAAGGAATATATGATCCCGAAGGGCAAGCATATTCCGGTTGGCGAAGGCGACTTTGTCCAGAAGGGCGACTACATCATGGACGGCAACCCCGCGCCGCATGACATCCTGTCCATCATGGGTGTCGAAGCGCTGGCGAACTACATGATCGACGAAGTTCAGGACGTCTATCGTCTGCAGGGCGTTAAGATCAACGACAAGCACGTCGAAGTGATCGTTCGCCAGATGCTGCAGAAGTGGGAAATCCTGGACAGCGGTGACACAACGCTTCTGAAGGGCGAACATGTCGATAAGGCAGAGTTCGACGCGATGAACGAGAAGACCATCAAGAAGGGCGGCCGTCCGGCACAGGGCGAACCGATCCTGCTTGGTATCACGAAGGCGTCCTTGCAGACTCGTTCGTTCATCTCGGCGGCGTCCTTCCAGGAAACAACCCGCGTTCTGACCGAGGCATCGGTACAGGGCAAGAAAGACAAGCTGGTTGGCCTGAAAGAGAACGTCATCGTGGGTCGTCTGATCCCTGCCGGTACAGGTGGCGCGATGCAGAAAGTGCGTCGTATCGCAACCGAGCGCGACAACGTCGTTATCGAAGCACGCCGCGACGAAGCGCAAGCTGCAGCCGCTCTGGCTGCACCGGAAGCATCGGCTGGCGAAGACGACGTAATCGGTGGCGACGCGTTCGACACACTGGTCGTCGATACACCGGAAAGCCGCGAGTAAGATCGTCTTTATATGAATTGGAAAAGGCCCTGCGATGCGCGGGGCCTTTTTTCTTTGGGGCTTTGCCCCCTTGGCCTACGGCCAATTCCCCCAAGGTATTTGGGGAAAGAAAATAGCAGGTTGTTAAGTTTTGTGAGCGAACGTTCGTGTGCGGTACAGGCGGAGGCGCCGTTGACCGTGAAAGGAAATGCAGCGCATTTCAGGCCCGTCCCGTAAAAAGGGCGGGCTGTTTATTTGGAAGCGAGCCGGTCGGCCTTTTTGCGGACAAGGACGTTGCGCAAGTCGTGCATAGCCAACAACAGCGCATCTGTGACGCTTTCCAGTTGGTCATCTGTAGCTTTGGATTGGGCCCATTGGGTGGTCAGGTTCAGATGGTCCACGGCGCGGTGGATATCGTCCACGTCGCGTTGTGCCAGAAGTGCCTGACGATTGGAAATCCAGTCCTGAATGGCAAGCTTTTCGCCCTCGGTGAGGGTGCGGTCGCCATGGGGTTTGATGTCGCCATTTCGGACGTTGGCCACGGCGATCTGTTCCATATCGATCCGGCGTTGCCGGTTTTCCGTATCGACGCGGAAGACGACAGCACCATTTTCACGCACACGGAAGTATAGCTCGGGCAAAGTCATGGGGAACCTCAGGTCAGTCCGGCGCAGAAGGATTTGATACGGTCGCAGGCCTCGGTCACGGCCTCATCCGATGTAGCATAGCTGATGCGGAAATGCGGGCTTAGGCCAAAGGCGGCGCCAAAGACGACGGCCACGCCTTTTTCTTCCAAAAGCGCGGTTGCGAAATCCTCATCATTCTCGATCTTGCGTCCGCCTTCGCTGGTTTTACCGATGCAGCCTGCGACAGACGGATACACGTAGAACGCACCTTCAGGGGTGGGGCAGGTGATGCCTGCGCAATCGTTCAGACCCGCAACAACCAGATCGCGGCGACGCAGGAACGCATCGCAGCGGGTTGCCAGAAAGTCCTGAGGGCCGTTCAGCGCCTCAACCGCGGCCCACTGGCTGATCGAACAGGGGTTGGTTGTCGATTGCGACTGGATCTTGCGCATGGCGTTGATGATGACCTCGGGGCCAGCTGCATAGCCGATGCGCCAGCCGGTCATGGCATAAGCCTTGGACACGCCGTTCACGGTCAATGTGCGGTCATAAAGCTTGGGCTCGACCTGTGCTGGCGTGCAGAACTTGAAATCGTCAAAGGCCAGATGTTCATACATATCGTCTGTCAGAACCCACACATGTTCGTGCCGCAGCAGAACATCTGTCAGAGCCTTCAATTCGTCCCAGCTGTACCCCGCACCTGTCGGGTTGGAGGGCGAGTTGAACAGGAACCACTTAGTATTCGGCGTGATCGCGGCCTCAAGGGCGTCGGGTGTCAGCTTAAAGCCGGTGCCCATGGGGCAATCGACAATCACAGGTGTCCCCCCGCCCAGACGGACGATGTCAGGGTAGCTGACCCAGTAAGGGGCAGGGATGATCACCTCGTCGCCGGGGTTCAGGCTGGCCATCAGGGCGTTGTACAGAACCTGCTTGCCGCCGGTAGAAACCGACACTTGCGATGGCTGATAGCTCAGTCCGTTTTCGCGCTGGAATTTGTCACAGATGGCTTGCTTCAATTCAGGAATGCCGTCGGGCGCTGTATACTTCGTTTTACCTGCATGAATTGCCGCAATAGCGGCTTTCTTGATGTTTTCAGGCGTGTCAAAGTCGGGCTCACCGGCACCGAGCGAGATAATATCCTTGCCTGCATCGGCCAGTTCACGGGCCAATTGCGAAACTGCAACGGTGGGAGATGGTTTGACCCTCGCGAGGGTCTCGGACAAAAAGGGCATGGAAACCGTTCCCGATATGGCTGTTACCCATGTCTTAAGTCGGCATCGACGGGCATGCAATGCTGTATGAAACTGACGACCTATAAGGAGACACAGATGAGCACAGACGACTGGTATGGACCTGAAACAGCAACATTCGGTGACCGGATCGCGGCTGCACGGGACGCTGCGGGAATGACGCCGGAACAGTTCGCACGTCGCATCGGTGTCAAACTGAAGACGCTGCAGAACTGGGAAGCAGATATCTCGGAGCCTCGGGCCAACAAGCTTTCGATGATCTCGGGTCTGTTGAATGTGTCGATTGGCTGGCTGTTGATGGGCGAAGGTGACGGTGTTGAAGCACCCCTTGACGAAACGGCCCCCTCCGCTGATGTAAAGGCCGTCCTGCAGGACATGCGTGATCTGCAGGTTGAAATTAAGTCGATGGCTGGCCGTATGTCGCGTTTGGAAAAACGTCTGCGGACCGCAATCGCCAACGGGGGCTGATATGCAGGAAATCCGACCGGAAAATGAAACCCGCGAAAACAAGATCAAGCGCTTGGCGATGCGGTCCATGCGTCGCGGGACGAAGGAAATGGATCTGATCCTGATGCGCTTTGCTGATGCGCGTCTGTCCGGCATGACAGACGACCAACTGGCCCATTACGATGATCTGTTGTCGGAAAATGATCAGGATCTCTACAAATGGATTTCCGGTCAGGATGCGGCGCCTTCGGAATTTTCCGGTCTGATTTCCGAAATTGCAGCCCAAGAGCCTGCGAAATAACTCAGATTTTATCGAAACGTCGTGGTTTAACCGATTTTTCGTGAAATTAGCGCAACGTTCTCTGCGTTTACGGACAAACGGAGAGACAGATGAGCATACATTCCACGCTCGGTACACCGGCCCGTTCCGGGTTCATGACCGGGTATCTTGAGGCATTGGCACTGGTCGAACGGCTTCACCGTTTGCTGCTGGATGTGATCAAGGACGAATTCGAACGCACCAACGTGCTGGATATCAACGCGGTTCAGGCGCTATTGCTGTTCAACATCGGCGACAACGAAGTGACGGCGGGCGAGCTGAAATCGCGCGGCTATTATCAGGGGTCCAACGTCAGCTATAACCTGAAAAAGCTGGTCGAAATGGGCTATATGCATCACCAGCGCTGCGAAATCGACCGCCGGTCTGTGCGGGTTAAGCTAACGCCAAAGGGCCGCGAAATCCGCGCCATCGTGGACAAGCTGTTCCAGCGTCACGCCGACGGGATTGAGAAAAAGAACGTTCTGCGTGCCGAGGGCCTTCTGGATATCACGGATTCCCTAAAGCGCGTTGAACGCTATTGGACTGATCAGATCAGGTACATTTATTAATTGGCGGCAATATCGGCACGATCCGGATCATCCAGATGGCCGACCACCATACCGCCGATTTCACGTAAAAGTTTGCGCGTCATCGCGTTTTTGTAACCGACATAGCCCGTGGAAGTTTCGACAAAGGCGCCCGGACCGTGGCGCACTTGATCCTCGAAATAGAATTCAACCATCGGGTCGGCCCCCAGAACGGCGAGGCCATTGACGGTGACATCAGAGAACGGAAAATGTTTGTAGGCCAATTGCGGGCCGAACCCGTCATTACTGATGCCGTCGCCTGAAACATCGATCACCTTGCGATCACATTGCGGCGCACGTTCCAGCATCGTGGCTCCGAACCCAAGGGCATAGCCCATCGCGGTCGGAAACCGTGTAAAGCTGCGTTTGGACGACGCTATGGCCGCGACGACCCGGTCGATGTCGGAGTTGTCGTTGATAAGCGACCAGTTCAGAACGATATGGTTCTGCCGGCGGCCGCTCCATTCGTAGACGGCAAGGGCAACAGGAGTGCCGGATGCCAGCAGCGCACGGCGCACGTCGGGATCGTCCAGCGCCAAAGCCACGCCATTGCGCTGAAGATCGTATTCTTCGGCGTCAACCGATGAGGACACATCCAGCGCAAGCAGCAGGGCCAAGCTGCAATCGGCCCGAGCCAGCGCTGGAAAACAGAAGGCAGCAGCCGCCACCGCGCCGGTTAGGGCGCGATGGTAAAAGGATCGCCGCTGCCCGCTGCCGTTTACCAATGGCCCGTATTCTCCATCGAGGCCCATGGCTCTTGCGGTGGAAGGGCATCGCCCTCTTGCAGCAGTTCGACCGACACGTTGTCGGGCGAGCGGACAAAGGCCATGTGGCCATCACGCGGCGGGCGGTTGATCGTCACGCCGTTGTCCATCAACTTTTGGCAAAGTTCATAAATGTTGCCGACTTTATAGGCGAGGTGGCCGAAGTGGCGGCTGTCTGAAGGCAGCCCGTCATCGCCATCCCAGTTATACGTCAGTTCCACATCGGCGGTGCCATCGTCCTGATCAGGCGGGCAGAGAAACACCAGCGTAAAGCGCCCCGCCTCGCTTTCCTTGCGCTGGCGTTCTTTCAGGCCAAGCAGTTTGTAAAACGCAATCGACGCCTCAAGGTCTTTGACGCGGACCATCGTGTGCAGATATCGGATCGACATAGGGTGTCCTCGGTTTGAAATCTTTATCCGAGGGTAGCGGCCCGCGCGGGTTTGTCGAGGGGCTCAGAAGCGGGATTTCAGGCCCAGTTGCAAACCCAGATTGTCCCGGTCGTAAATTGCTAGGTTCGAGTCCGTCTCTTCCGTGCGGATTTTTACTGTAGGAACAAAGCCGTAGTAATCCAGCGCATTGACGGTGAAATTCACCTCGGCCCCGTAGGTATAGTCGTCGCGGTCGCCAAACGACACGGTGGTCGCATCAAAGTGGCGGTGCTTGGCATCAACGGCCAGCTGCACCTTTGTGCCGAACACAGGCTTGCCCAATGCAAAGGCTACAAAGGCAGAGCGTTCTTCGAAATCCAGATAGGTCGCGTCCGATTGGCTACTGGCCTGACCAACACCTACCTGAAGCCCGTGGCCGCCGGGTATGACGTAACTCAGGCTGGCCGAACTGCGCAGCAAATCGGCGTCCTGACGTTCGCCCAGACCTTCTTGCCATTCGTGGTTCACAGTCAAACTTGCCGCCAGCTTTGGCGTGATCGCATACCTCAGACCAGTCGAGGCGGTTGCGCTCTGGCTGAGTGGCTCACCGCCGTACCACGCTTTGTTGACGCCGATCTGCCCGTTCAGCGCCAAACGCCCATTGGCAGCAAACCAGTCTTGCGACAGTCCCGCCGACAGTTGTGTAAGCGCAAAGTCGCTGCCCTTGGTGTCAGGTGCAATATCCTTGGCTTCCTCGGACAGGCTGTAGGTCTTGTGCGAGGCCGCAAAGCTTAGGCTTGTACGTGTCTGTTTCGTCTTTCGCAGCGTGTAACGCGTTGAAAGTCCGTAGGAATATTCAACGCCTGACAGCGCCCGTGCCGATCCTTGCAGCACAAAATCAAACGGCAGATCGTAAATCGACACCGTGTCACTGCTGGATCCACCATTGACGTTCGAACTGGGCGAGACCGAGAAACTCAGTTGCGTGGACCACGGGTTTTGTTCACGCACATACCGGAAATCACGCTCGGCCTTGGCCCTCAGTTCCGGTGTCGGCGCAATCTGCAACGCCCGGCGCAACCACCACTGCGCCCGCGTGCGTGCCCCGTCCGACGACAAGGCCTGCGCATTGGCCAGTGCCGCAGCATATTTGACCTCATCGTTATTGGCATATTTCCACGCATTCTGCGCAGCGGATTTTGCCAAATCGCTCTGTCCTACATCCCGCGCAGCACGACTGACTAACAACCATGCATCAGCGTCTTCGGGATCGCGAACTGTCAGGGCCTCTGCCACACGCAACGCCTGAGCTGGCTGACGGTTGACCAAAAGGGTCACAGCCAATCGGCGCATTTCATCCGGCGTGTAGGTTCCCGACGCGACTGTGACCTGTCCTGCCCCAGTATCGGATAGGGCAGGTGCCGCAAGCGCAAAGCTGGCGGCTGCAATGCAGATCAGACAACGTGCCAGTCGCATGGTTGGCGTCCTCTTTAATCAGGTCCGCGCAGTTAGCGTGTGACGATGAAGCCGCCGGTTTCTTCGAACGAGGTCGAGTTTCTAGGGTCTGTACCGGTCATCACAACAATACCGACAATCTCGGAAGCACCGTCACCTGCCATGATCGCATAGTAGTTGCCGCTCGACAGGTTCGTGGTTGAGCCATTGTCCAGTTCGAGCAGCGTAAAGACTTCGCTTGTGACTTCGCCGTTTGTATCAGCGGCATCTATGCGGATCACGGGGTTGATGTCAGGCAGATTGTCTTGGCCAAGTCCGTTGGTCGGGCGAACACCTTGGGTATTGGCTGTCATCAGCGCATCCAGATACTCGGTCGTCACATCGTTCCCGTTGATATCGTAGAGATGACGGTCAACGACATAAAGCGACACGCCCGGAGCTTGGTTAAAGTCGTTGAAATCCACGCTCATCCTGGCCGTGCCGGTGACATAGTCCAACCCGGTGGCTCCTTCGTAGACGCGGACGCCGCCGTAGTCGCCAATATAGGTCGCCTGAATATCCGTGGGCAGCGTAACACTGCCTTCCCGTTCGTATGTATATCCGCGGAACCCAAAGTCGTTGTAACCGGCCGGACGCACAATCGCGAATTTTGTCGTACCCGTATCCGAGACGCCATAGACGGCACGGTATTCTGCATCATCGTGTTGAAGGCCGGAAATGGGATCGATGCCCGGAGCGTCGGATTC
This sequence comes from Thalassococcus halodurans, assembly GCF_900108225.1. Taxonomy (GTDB): domain Bacteria; phylum Pseudomonadota; class Alphaproteobacteria; order Rhodobacterales; family Rhodobacteraceae; genus Thalassococcus; species Thalassococcus halodurans. The sequence continues at coordinate 231,101 of NZ_FNUZ01000005.1, read as the reverse complement.
ATACACGGCAATATTCGGGGCCAAGGACGATACTGCAGTCCCGCGGCTGTATGTGTTGTCGCCGTCAAACGCGAGGTTATCAACGTAGAAAGTATCGGTTGCCGAGTCATAGTCGTAGCCGGTTGCGACACCCGCGCCTTCGCCGTCATCTGCTTCTACGCGAACAATTGCTGTGTCCGGTGTTGGGCTTGCTGTGCCCGGCGGTAAGGTGCGATCGCCGCCGATGGGATCAGCATCGTCTTCGGTGTCTGTACCGGTATCCGTGTCCGTTTCTTCTTCTTCGGTGTTCTGCAGCGGGTTGCTGCCGCCACCGCCGCACGCGGAAACAAGCGCCAATGCCAAAATCATCGCGGAAATACGTAACATGCCTAAACTGCCCCGAACCTAATTTATTTGGGTTTGCCAATACCCTGAGAATACCCCACTGCCAAGTCAACCTTAACGAAGGTCTTGACCGCGAAATAAATTTTCCTGCGGCTTAAATGTCTTCACTCTATATGGTGGTTTTCCCCGAAGTTATCTGCAACATATGGGGCGAGCGATTCATCTGGTGGGAGAAGACAGACCATGCCCCTGACACAAGACCAACAGGACGAAATCAACGAACTGCGGTCCACCACCACGCAGACCCTGCGGGCGACAGCCCCCGGCATGGAAAAGCATCTGTATACCGCCTATCCGGTTCTGGATCACGGCTTTGTCCGTGTCATCGACTATATGGGCGACGACAACGCGATCACGCAGGCGGCGCGCGTATCTTACGGCAAAGGCACCAAGGCCGTATCGAATGACGAAGGTCTGATCCGCTACCTGATGCGTCACTGGCACTCGACCCCGTTCGAGATGTGCGAACTGAAACTGCACGTCAAACTGCCGGTCTTCGTGGCGCGCCAGTGGATTCGCCACCGGACGGCAAACGTGAATGAATATTCCGCCCGCTATTCGATTCTGGATCGTGAATTCTATATCCCTGCGCCGGAACATCTGGCGGCGCAGTCTGTGGTGAACAACCAAGGCCGCGGCGAAGCCCTGAGCGGCGAAGAGGCCGAGCGCGTGCTGCGCTACCTGCGCGATGATGCGATGCGCTGCTATGATCACTACGAAGAAATGATCAGTCAAGACGACCAGCAGGGTCTGGCCCGCGAACTGGCCCGCATGAACCTGCCTGCAAACGTCTACACCCAGTGGTACTGGAAGGTGGATCTGCACAACCTGCTGCACTTCCTGCGCCTGCGTGCCGATGCCCATGCCCAGTACGAAATCCGCGTCTATGCCGATGAAATCTGCAAACTGGTCGCTGATTGGGTGCCCTACGCCTACAAAGCGTTCGAAGACTACCGCATGGGCGGCGCGACCCTGTCGTCCACCGCACTGGACTGCGTCCGCCGCATGATCAAAGGCGAAGAGGTCACGCAGGAAAATTCCGGCATGTCCAAAGGCGAATGGCGCGAATTCCAAGCTCTGCTGTAACGCCAGACCAATGACTTTAAGAAGGCCGGCACCCTGCGTGCCGGCTTTTGTTTTTTGTCCGGATGGGAATGCGCTGCGCCAAGCGTCGGCCTGAATGTCCGTTCCAACACATCAGCCATCATGAATGGTTTGAAAAGTTTGACTTAATCAGCAGTCTGGGTAAGATTCAGCGCAGCAAGTGGGGCGCTTTGGTCCCGAGTATCAAGAGTTTTACGGGGGAACCCATGCGGTTTACAAAAACACTTCCGGCGGCGGTTGCTGCACTGGTGCTTAGCACGTCGACGGCTTTTGCGTGGGATGATGCCTACAAGGGCGACGCCACCCACAATCCGAACAGCAACGTTCTGATGCACGAATACAAAGCCGCAAACAATTGCCCAGCAGGCCAGCAGCCTGTGATGATGGGTGGCGTGATCTGCTGCGGCGAGCCGAACGCAGGCCCCTACATCAACCGTGCAAGCGCCCCCAAGAAGGTCGTGCGCAGCTACAGCGCGCCTGTTGGCGTGAAGGGTGTCTATGCGCCTATCGGTGAAAAAGGCGTCGTTTACCGCTAAGCCTTCTGCTGCTCTTGGCTTCTGGGAAAAGGACGCGTATACGCGCGCCCTGACGAATGTGGAGTCCCGATCGCCATGCAAGGCAGCGCCAACCTAAACATCATGATCAAAGCGGCCCGTAAGGCGGGCCGTTCCTTGGTAAAAGATTTTCGCGAAGTCGAGAATCTGCAGGTGTCCATGAAGGGCGCAGGCGACTTTGTCAGCCGCGCTGATCTGGCGGCGGAAAAAATCTTGAAGGAAGAACTGTTGGGCGCGCGTCCCACTTACGGCTGGCTGGCAGAAGAAGGTGGCGAGATCGACGGCGAAGACCCGACACGCCGCTGGATTGTTGATCCGCTGGACGGCACAACTAACTTCCTGCACGGCTTGCCTCATTGGGCAGTGTCCATCGCGTTGGAACACAAGGGCCAGATCGTGGCCGGTGTGGTCTTTGACGCGGCCAAGGACGAACTGTTCTACGCAGAGCGCGGCGCAGGTGCATGGTTGAACGACAACAAACGTCTGCGCGTTTCTGGTCGTACGCGCATGATCGAAGCGATCTTTGCCACTGGCATTCCGTTCGCCGCGAAAAAGACGCTGCCAGCCACGCTGAAAGATCTGGCCAACCTGATGCCCGCTTGCGCCGGTGTGCGCCGCTTCGGTTCCGCCGCGCTGGATTTGGCTTATGTCGCCGCTGGTCGTTATGACGGCTATTGGGAGCGTGAGCTTCAGATCTGGGACACCGCCGCTGGTGCGCTTCTGGCGCTTGAGGCCGGTGCCTTGGTTTCCGGTGTACGCGAAGGTCAGGACCCGCTGGAAAGCGGTTCGATCCTTTGTGCGAACAACCAGATTTTCGATCAGTTCGCCCGCACGATCCGCGAAGCGTAATCAGCGCTTTCTTCTGATTTTCGGAACATTGGTCCGCCCGACGCGATAGGTCGCTTCGGGATGCGGCGGTTGTCCGTCTGTCCGGTCCCAGAAATCCGGGCCGCCCAGCGCGCGCCAGACTGGTAGGGCCAGCACCACGCCTGCAATAAAGCCGCCCGCATGCGCCCAATAGGCCACGCCGCCTGCGTCGGTCGCCGTGCCGATCCCACCGATCAATTGCATGCCGAACCACAGGGCCAGCATAATCCACGCAGGGATCGTGATAACGCGGAAGATGATGATCAGGATGATCAGAATATCCACCTGTGCCCTTGGAAACAGCAGCAGGTAAGCCCCCATTACACCCGCAATCGCGCCCGAGGCCCCGACCATGGGAACAGGGGTGAAGGGTTCGGTCAGATACTGCGCGCCACCGGCGGCCAGACCGCAGGCCAGATAGAACAGGGCAAAGCCCAGATGGCCCATCTTGTCTTCGATATTGTCGCCGAAAATGTACAGAAATAGCATATTACCAGCCAAATGTGCGATTCCGCCATGTAAAAACATCGAACTGACGAAACCGCTTAGCCCGTCGCCCTGACTGACGCGGGCGGGGATCAGTGCGTAGTCATAGAAAAAGCGGTTCAACTCCATCTCTTGGGAAAAGAGAGGGTAATAGCCGATAAAGATCAGGACATTCGCCGCGATCAGAAGGTAGGTGACAAAGGGCACGCGCCCCGACGGGTTGTGATCGCGAATTGGAAACATGGGATCAAAGTCGGGGCGAACGGGCGGGGCGTCAAGATGCCCCGCTTAATAGTTTCGCATTTCCGCCCGCTGCTGTGGTGTCCACACAGACGTGTCGTTCGCCCATCACGTGGCCCGTGTCAGGTGCGCCCGTGATCAGCGGCAGGATCGGGCCCGCGCGCTGGGCCAGTGCCTTGCGATACCCGCGGGCGGTGTCGTGATCGCCCCACCAAATGGCGCCTGCGATGTTGCTGAAGCCCGCCAGCTTGGCTGGCTCCAATTGGCCGGACACGGTTTTTGCGGCGCCCCCCATCGCTTCGATCATCTGTACCTGACGCGCGATGTCGTCACTGGTCGGGCCAAGGCATAGGATCGGTTTGCGCGGGCGAAGCGTCAGCACGTTGGATTCGCCGGTTGGGCCGGGCAGTTCCAGTTGGGCGTCTGGCGCGGCCTTCAGCTCAGACTGATCCACCGGATGCGAACGGAAGCGATCCAGATACAAAGGTCCGCCTGCTTTCGGGCCGGTGCCGGACAGGCCTTCGCCACCAAAGGGCTGGCTGCCGACAATCGCGCCGATCTGGTTGCGGTTCACATAGATATTCCCCGCCTCGATCCGATCAGCCACGTATTGAACGCGATCGTCGATCCGTGTCTGCAGGCCAAAGGTCAGCCCGTATCCCGTCCCGTTGATGGCATCGATCACGGCATCCAGTTCTTCCGATTTGAAGGTCGCGACGTGCAGGGCGGGGCCGAAAACCTCTTTCCCCAGATCGGCGATGCTGTTCACCTTGATCAACGTAGGCGCAACGAAGTGGCCGTTGTCGGGGCAGGGTAGGGCATGCAGCACACGGCCTTTGGCCATAGCTTCGTCGATATAATCCTGAATGCCTGCGCGTGCCTCTTCGTCAATGACGGGGCCGACATCGCAGTGCGTCTGCCAAGGGTCTCCGATTTGCAGACAGTCCATCGCGCCTTTCAGCATGTCGATAAACCCGTCTGCGATGTCTTCTTGCACATACAGGCACCGCAGGGCCGAGCAGCGCTGGCCTGCGGATTGGAAGGCAGACTCGATAATCGCCTGAACCGCTTGTTCCGGCAGCGCTGTGGAATCCACGACCATCGCGTTTAAGCCACCGGTTTCCGCAATCAGCGGCGCACCGGGGTTCAGGTGCGTGGCCATTGTCTTGTGAATGATTTGCGCGGTCTCTGTGGATCCGGTGAAGGCGACCCCGTCGATGGCGGGGTTCGATGTCAGGGCAGCGCCTGTCACCCCGTCACCTGGCAGGATTTGAAGGGCAGTGGGGGGCACGCCGGCCTCGATCATCAGTTCGGCGGCACGCACGGCAATCAGCGGTGTCTGTTCTGCCGGTTTCGCCAGAACTGCGTTTCCTGCGGCCAAGGCGGCCGCGATCTGGCCTGTGAAGATCGCCAAGGGGAAGTTCCACGGGCTGATGCAGGCAAACCGCCCCAAGGCGGGCGCGTCAGTGGCGCGGGCCGCGTAGTAGCGCAGGAAATCCACCGCCTCGCGGAGTTCGGCGATGGCGTCCATCACGCTTTTGCCCGCCTCGCGATGCAGGAGCGCGAAGAGTTCGCCAAAGTTTTCCTCATACAGATGCGCGGCATGGGTCAACACAGCGGCGCGCACCACAGCAGGAGCGTTCCAAGGGCTGGCGGCCTCAACCGCCTGTGCAACGGTTTCGGGACCGGCCCACGTGACTTGCCCAACGTGATCGTCTGGTCTTGCGGGATTGAGCACAGGGTGCACCGCTCCGTCAGGCGTCTGATCGGCGACCAGCGGATCAGCAGTCCATGCGTGGTTGGCAAAGGCACCACGGGCGGTATCAATCGCCGTCATGTCCGGCGTGTCCCGCATATCCCAACCTTTGGAGTTCGTCCGTTCCGGCATGAACAGATCAGGACCGGTTTGGATGGCCGCGCCAGAGATGTTTTCAAAAGGATCAGCCGCGATTTCGGTCGGGCTGACGTCCTCGTCTACGATCTGGTTCACGAAAGACGAATTCGCCCCGTTTTCCAGCAAGCGGCGCACAAGATAGGCCAGCAGATCGCGATGCGCGCCGACCGGCGCATAGATACGGCAGCGCGTGCCGTTGCGCGATTTGACGATGTCGTGCAATGCCTCGCCCATGCCGTGAAGTCGTTGGAATTCAAAGACTTTCAGATCATCCGCCATGTGTAGAACGGCAGCGACGGTATGCGCATTGTGGGTCGCGAACTGCGGGTAAATCCGGTCGGTCATACCCAGCAGTTTCCGTGCGATCGAGATGTAGGACACGTCCGTTGCGGACTTGGATGTAAAGACCGGAAAGCTGTCCAATCCCGCCACCTGTGCGCGTTTGATCTCGGTGTCCCAATAGGCGCCCTTGACCAGACGCACCATGATCTTGCGGTCCAGTCGTGTGGCCAGATCATACAGCCAGTCAACCACGTCTGCGGCGCGTTTGCCGTAGGCCTGAACCACCACCCCGAACCCGTCCCAACCGGCCAGTGCTGGATCGGCAAGTACCGCTTCGATCACATCTAGCGATATGGTCAGGCGGTCCGCCTCTTCCGCGTCGACGTTCAACCCGATGCCAGCCTGTGCGGCCTTGATGCACAGGGCGCGGAAACGGGGGATCAGCTCTTGTTCCACAAGATCACGTTGCAGAATGTCATAGCGCGGATGCAGCGCCGACAGTTTTACCGAAATGCCAGGATTTTCGCGGATATCGTCATGTTTCGCCGCACCCGCGATGGCACGGATGGCGTTTTGATAGGCCTCGAAATAGCGCTGGGCGTCTTCGTCGGTGCGCGCGGCTTCGCCCAGCATGTCGTAAGAATAGGTATAACCCTTGGCCTCGGACCGACTGGCGCGCTTCATGGCCGAGGCGATGGTTTCACCCAGAACAAATTGATTGCCCATTTCACGCATCGCACGGGACACCGCCGTGCGGATCACCGGTTCGCCCAAACGCCGGATCGCGCTGCGCAGATGGCTGACGGGGCCTTTGTCTTCGTCATGCAGAACACGACCCGTCAACATCAGCGCCCACGTCGAGGCGTTCACCAAGGGCGAGGTCGAATGCCCCAAATGGCTGGCCCAATCCGAAGGCGCGATTTTATCTTCGATCAGCGCATCGATGGTGTCGGCATCCGGAACCCGCAACAAAGCCTCGGCCAGACACATCAGCGCGATGCCTTCATCGGTGGACAGGCCGTATTCTGCCAGAAACACCTCCATCAAACCGGGGCGCGTGTCGTTGCGAATGGCGCGCACCAGAATGGCGGCCTCGGTGCTGATCATGTCGCGATCCGTTACGGACAGATCTGCACTGGCCTTCAGATCAGCGATCTTCTGGGCTTCATCGGCATAGGCACTATGCTCAATTGCGTCGCGCAGGGCATGTGAGGTGTTTTTAAGCATGGCAATCTCCGGTCGATATGACTATGATACGCGAGAATAGGCGGTGATTTTCCCTGAAGTTTGCCGTTTCAAATGTCTAAAAAACTAAAAAACGGGTAATTTTCGATGCAAATGGCAATGGTGGATTTCGATCGTTTCGACCAGGCAATCATGCGCACATTGGCCGAGGATGGCCGAATCTCGATCACCGAATTGGCAAAGCGGATCGGTCTTTCGAAATCCCCGACACAGGCCCGTTTGCGCAGACTGGAAGAAATCGGCGCGATCCGTGGTTACCGCGCCATTCTTGATCCGATCACCTTGGGTCTGGACCACGTCGCCTTTGTCGAGGTGCGCCTGTCCGACACCCGCGAAGCGGCGCTGGCCAAGTTCAATGCGGCCGTCGCCAAAGTGCCTGAAATCGAACAGTGTCACCTGATTGCGGGGAACTTCGACTATCTCCTCAAGGTTCGCACTCACGACATGCGATCCTATCGTCGTGTTCTGGCGGACCATATTTCGACGCTGCCTTATATGGCGGGCACCTCGACCTATGTGGCGATGCAAGCGGTGAAAGAGGAAAGTCTCGCAGACGTGACTTGACCCAAAGCCGGTCGCCGTGGTCGCATTCACGGTATGATACGCGCTTTGATCATAACCATCTTGGGCCTTGTGCCGCTGCCTGCCATGGCCGACTGCCCCGAGTTTGCGCATCAAACTCCTGAAACCGAAGCGCTGATTGCGGCCATCCAGAACGCGGATACAGAATATGAGGCCCAGCAGCTGAATGATCAGCTGTGGGCGCTTTGGACGGATGCGCCGGATGAAACCGCACAGATGCTTTTGAACGAAGGCATGTCTGCGCGGTCGTCCTATGATTACATTCGCGCCCTCGACCAGTTCAGCAGGCTGGTGGACTACTGCCCCGATTATGCCGAAGGCTACAATCAACGGGCCTTCATCAATTTCCTGCGCGAAGATTATGAGGCCGCCTTGCCTGATCTGGATAAGGCGTTGTCCCTCAACCCCACCCACATTGGGGCCTATTCGGGGTTGGCCCTGACATTGTTCGGATTGGATCGGTATTCCGAAGGCGCAAAGGTGCTGCGCGAGGCTTTGGAGCTGAACCCATGGCTGTCAGAACGCCATCTTTTGCAAGAACTTCCCGGCGAAGAGCTCTGAGCTACTTCCACTTCCCTAAACACGTCGCTATGGTCGCGCTGCTGGCCCGCGTGGTGGAATGGTAGACACAGGAGACTTAAAATCTCCAGGCAGTAATGCCGTGCCGGTTCGAGTCCGGCCGCGGGTACCAGCGGTTTCAAAAGAAACAACTTTTTGATCAAGCAGCCGGAAGGCTGAAAGCGATCAACACCGTCCCGCCAGCGTCATCACCCAATAGCCGTTCACGTTTGCCAGCCCGTACACCCGCACGTCCGGTTTCAGCATGCTGGCGCGGTGGCTTGGGGAATCCATCCAGGCCTGAAGTACTGTTTTGTCGTTGAACGGGCCCTTGGCGATGTTTTCGGCGCGTGTTCCGCGACAGCCTGCGGCGGTGAGGCGAGAAACACCTGTGCTGCCATCCGATCCGCGGTGGCTGAAAAAGTTGTTTCGCGCCATATCCTGGGCGTGCTTCTGTGCCACGCGGGTCGCGGTGGCCGAGACAGACAGGGGCTGAAGCCCAAACTTCGCGCGGATCTGGTTCAGGTCCGGCAGGCTGGGATCGGTCGAGGTGATCTGTTCGACATCATAGGTCACGATCTTGGGCGACGGTGCCGTGCCCGCGCTGCCGCAGGCGGTCAGGATAAGGGACATAGATAGGGCGACTGCTGTACGGATCATGGGCCTGTTCCTGCCATTTCGCTGGTGTGGATGGCCCGAGTTTAGGTTGTGATCCCTTAACAATCCATAGACTGGATTGCCGCGTCGGCGGTGGCGCGCCTGTTTCGGCGCGCCGGTTGGTATCAGACGTCCAGCGGCGTGGCGCTGCGGGTCCATTTCAGGGGGTGGAAGACCTCGTCCACCGGCGTGTCGGCCACGTGGTTGATGTAGTTCGACATGGTTTTCTGCGCGAGGCCAAGGATCACATCCAGAACGGCGCGGTGGCCGTAGCCTGCGGCAAAAAAGGCGTCCATCTGCTCTTGGCTGACATTGCCACGGGTACGGACCATCTGAATGGTGAATGTGCGCAATGCCTCAAGCTTTTCTGACGGCAGGGGTGTTTCGTTGCGAAGGGCGTCGATGATCTCGTCCGAGACTTTCATCATCTTGGCGATGCCGGTGTGTGCGGGCACGCAGTAGTGGCATTCATGTTCGACGTTAATGGCCTGCCAGACGACCGTTAGCTCATCGGCGTCGAAATCGGTGGCCATGAATGTTTTGTGCAGAAACTGATAGGCTTCAAAGGCTTGCGGGCTTTCAGCCAGTACCTTGTGCAGGCCCGGCAGGCGACCGAACGCCTTTTGGGATTCCTCAAGAAACGGTTTCGAATTTTCGGGGGCGGTGTCGAAGTTGTGGAACGGGAATGTCATGAATCGTGTCCTTAGTTGAATACGGGTATGCATCATTAGGGGTTTCTTGAGTGATCACTCAAGTATATATTTTGAGTAATCGCTCAAATATTGGTGAACGGATGCCGAGACGGCCGAACTATGACCGGGATGACCTGATAGACCGCGCGCGGGATTTGTTTTGGCGCAGCGGCTGGGCGGGCACGTCTTTGAAAGACCTCGAGGCCACTTTGAAGATGAAGCCGGGCAGCTTTTATGCGGCCTTCGGATCAAAAGAGGCGCTGTATGAACTGGCGCTGGAAAAGTATTCGGAAGGCAGTAAGGCCACCGTGAAAGAACTGGTGGACCAGTTCGGCGCCTTCGGTGCACTGACCCAACTGCCTGCTGTCGTAGTCGAAGCCGAAGGCGCGCCGGCCAAGGCCTGTATGGTGTCCAAAACACTGCTAGAGCTGCACGCGCAGAACCATCCTCTGGCGGCCAAGGCCGAAGATCTGCTGAACATGATGGAAGAACAGTTCACCGGACTGTTCCGTCAGGCGCAGGCGGACGGGGATATCGACCCTGACCTTGATCCGGCGGTTCTGGCGCAGCGGTATCAGTCAGATTTGTTGGGTCTGCGGTTGTCAGCCGAACGCAGCAGTCTGGACGCCAGCGCCATCGCCGCCGAATTCGCAGAGAGCCTCGGGCGGCTGCGGCCCGCGACTTAGAACGCCTGTCGCAACGCGGTCAGGCCGCTGCGCAATGTGCCCACGTCTGATCCAACGGCCAGAAATTCCACGCCAAGATCAGCATAGCCTTTGGCCAGTGTTCGGTCGGATGTCAGGATGCCTGCCGCGACGCCTGCTTGGCGAATGCGGGTCAGGGCATCGTTCACGGCTTCTTGTACTTCGGGGTGGGCGGGGTTGCCCCTGTGGCCCATATCTGCGGCCAGATCGGAGGGGCCGATAAACACGCCATCCACGCCTTTGACCGCCAGAATATCGTCCAGCGCGTCCAGACCTGCACGGCTTTCGACCTGTAACAGAAGGCAAACCTGATCGTTGGCGGTCGCCAGATAATCGGCCTCGCCGCCATAACGGGACGCGCGCGCCAAGGCCGCACCAACGCCCCGCACGCCGTCGGGGGGATAGAGCATTGATTTCACGACCTCACGCGCCTGATCTGCGCTTTCGATCATCGGCACCAGAAGGGTCTGCGCACCGATATCCAGCATCTGTTTGATGTCCGCGCGGTTGTCGTCTTTGACCCGTACCACGGGATGGGCCGTGCCATGGCTGGCCGCGCGTAGTTGCGCCAACACATCGCGCAGCCCGTTCGGGCCGTGCTCGGCGTCGATCACCAGCCAGTCGAACCCGCAGCCTGCGGCAAGCTCGGCCACGCTGGGGTCGCCAAGGCCCACCCACAATCCGATCTGCGTTTCGCCGGATGTCAGGCGTTTCTTGAAGGTGTTCTCAGGTGCGGGCATCGGGTTACTCGAAGTTGATGGCGACAGTGCCGAAGGGGCCGAAATCGGCGTCGATTTCCGTGCCAGAGGGGCATTCAATCGGCGCGATGAAGGAACCGGACAGAACGATCTGGCCCGCTTCGATCCGCTGGCCATATTGACCCATGCGCCGCGCCAGCCAGACAAGCCCCATCACCGGATCGTCCAGCACCGCAGCGCCCAGTCCGGTTGTTTCAACCTCGCCGTTCACCCGGAAGATGGCACCGGTCCAGCGCAGATCAAAGGCGTCGGGCGCATGGCGGCCCGTGCCCAGAACAACGCCCGCGTTGGCGGCGTTGTCCGATACCGTATCGGTGATGATCCGCGCCTGACCGCTGTCTGGGTCTTTGCGCAGAATGCGGGTGTCCAGAATTTCCAGCGACGGGGCGACATAGTCGGTTGCCGCCAGCACATCGTCACGGTTCACATCGCCATCCAGCGCGGATTTCATGACAAAGGCGATCTCGGCCTCGACCCGAGGCTGGATGAACCGGCCTTTGGGCACGGTCGCGCCGTGATCAAACACCATATCGTCGTACAACACGCCCGAATCCGGAGTGTCGATGTTCAACGCGCGCTGCATCACCTTGGATGTCAGCCCGATCTTCCAGCCTGCAATCGTACGACCGGAGGCCAGCTTTTGCGCCATTTGCGCCGCTTGGATCGCATAGGCATCGTCCAGCGTCAGACCGGGATGTCGTAGGGACAAAAGCCCGATCTGTTCACGGGTTTCTTCGGCCTGCAGCAGGTCGGCGGCAGCGCGGTCGATATCGCTCTGGCTTAGGGTCATTCGTCTTCTACCGTGTTGCGCAGGATGCCGATGCCGGGGCATTCGACCTCGACCACATCGCCGGGTTTCAGGTATTTCGGCGGATCAAACCGCGCGCCTGCGCCGGTGGGGGTGCCGGTGATGATGATGTCGCCCGGTTCGAGCGTGGTGAAGGTCGAGATGTAGGCGATCTCTTCGCGGATCGGGAACATCATGTTCTTCAGCTCGTCTTCCTGACGCAGTTCGCCATTCACACGGGTCATGATCTTGGCGTCGTCCAGTTGCGCCGGATCGGTAAAGGGCACCATCCACGGGCCGATGGCGCCGGATTTGTCCCAGTTTTTGCCCTGGGTGACATTGAATTTGGCGTGGCGCACCCAGTCGCGGATCGTGCCCTCGTTGCACAGCGTCAGGGCGGCGATGTGGTCATAGGCGTCTTCGGCTTTGATGCGGCGGCCACCCTTGCCGATCACCACTACAACCTCGCCCTCATAGTCCAGCGTGTGGTTTTCCGGCGGGCGGATCAGGGGGCAGTTGTGGCCCGTAAAGCTGCTGGGAAAGCGCGGAAACAGCGACATGTGTTTCGGTTGGCTGCTGCCGTCTTTGTATTCGGCGTTCCGGTCAGGGAAGTTGACGCCAACACAGATGATCCGCGCAGGGTTCGGCACGGGGATGCCGTAGGTCACGGCGTCTTCGGACCAAGTGGGCGTGCGGGATTTTCCCGCCTCCACCAGTTCTTCCAATGCGCCCGCAGCGATCGCTTCGCGCAGGGTCGGGAACCTGCCGCCAAAGTCTGACGACAGATCGATCACGCCATCATCTGTGATCAGCCCGTAGTGGTCCTGACCATCGACGCGGAACGAGACGAGTTTAGGGGTGTTCATGGGAAACCTTCCAGATCGTCTGCGGGGTCAGGGGGCGATAATCGGCGTGGCCTTTAACTCGGCCTCGCGCGTGTCGACGCCGGTAAAGACCGACCCGTGTTCAAACCAGCTGCGCGGCGCGGCGGCACCCCAAAGGGTCTGGCGCTGCGGGTCTTTCAGATCCCATTTGATCGGTTCCAGATCGGGATCGACCGTCTGGTAGTCCGAACAGTAGATTTCGATCCGGTGACCATCGGGATCAAGGATATACAGGAAGAACGCGTTGGAAATGCCGTGACGGCCGGGACCGCGTTCGATGTTACTGACGTATCCGGTGGTCGCCATCAGATCGAGCAGGTCGATGATGTTCAACGGTGTCGGCACCCAGAACGCGGTGTGGTGTAGGCGCGGGCCTGTGCCGTTGGTAAAGGCGATGTCATGCACGCCGCCTTTGCGATGCGCCCATGCCGCCCACAAATGACCGGTTTCTTCGTCCTCGGTATATTCGGTGACGCGGAAACCAAGCTCGCCATAGAACTCAACCGCCTGATCCACGTTCGGCGCAAAGCAGTTGAAGTGGTCGATGCGCAGCGGTTTCACCCCGCGATAGAGTTCGTACTTCTGATGGATCGGCTCGAGCCTGTCCATTTTGTAGTAAAACTCCATCGGTGCGCCAAAACAGTCTTGGCTGCGCAGGGTGCGGCCCTGATAGGCGCGTTCGACCCATTCGGTTTTGTGACCCTTGGCTTTGAAAAACGCCTCGGCCTTGTCCAGTTCTTCTTCGGACCAGACTTTGTAGGACAGGTAGTCAATTCCTGCCTCGGGCTTTTTCTTAAGCACAAGGCAGTGATGCCCGCGCTCTTCCATGGCGCGCAGATAGATCGTGTCCTGATCTTCGTCTGTGACCTGCAGGCCAAGGATTTCGGTATAGAATTTGCGGCTCGCGGCCAGATCGGTCACGCCGAATTCAACGTGGCTGAGGCGCACAATGTTGAACGCGGGGTTCAGGTTTGGTGCGGGGATCGGCATTGGGTCTCCTCCCAAAGAATGCGTATAGGTGCGGCGTATCAGCCGCCGAGTTTCGGGATTTTGTGTGTCGCGCGGGGGAATGAGACGTTGACCGTCTCCATATAGAAATCAAACGACCAGTCGCCGCCGTCACGACCGATGCCGCTGGCTTTGACGCCGCCAAAGGGCGTGGGCAGGTGACGGATGTTTTCCGAGTTCACCCACATCATGCCTGCTTGCAATTCGTCCGTCATCCGCATGGCGCGGTTCAGATCGTTTGTCCACAGATATGCGGCCAGACCGTAGTCCACGTCATTGGCGATGCGCAGCGCGTCGTCTTCGTCTTTGAAGGGGATCGCGGTCAGAACAGGGCCAAAGATTTCTTCCTGCGAGATGGCCATGTCGTTGTTGGCTTTTGTGAACAGTGTGGGCGCAACATAGCAGCCGTCGTCACCCACCTTTTCACCGCCAGCCGCGATGGTCGCGCCTTCCTCTTCTGCCTTGTCGAAGTAGGACAGAACCTTGGATTCATGTTCGGGGTGGATCAGCGGGCCGACAACAGTGTCCGGATCAAGAGGGTGTCCAACCTTGATGCGTTTGGCGACGTCGGCGACGCGGGCGCAGACCTCATCATAGATCGTGTCCTGCACCAACAGGCGCGACGAAGATGTGCAGCGTTCGCCGTTCAGCGAATAAATCATGAAGGTCGCAGCATCGACGGCGCGGTCCAGATCGGCATCGTCGAATACGATGACAGGGTTCTTGCCGCCCAGTTCGAAATGAACGCGTTTCAGCGTGGCCGCGCCTTGGGCCATGATCATGCTGCCCGTCCGACTTTCGCCGACAAAGGCGATGGCCTTGATGTCGGGATGTTCGGTTAATCTTTTACCCACCTCTTCGCCAAACCCGTTCACCACGTTCAAAACGCCTTTGGGCAAACCGGCGCTTTCGGCGATTTCAACCAGAAGTTTGGCGGTCATCGGACTGAATTCTGCGGGCTTGTGAACAACGGTACAACCAGAGGCAAGTGCAGGGGCAATCTTCCATGTGGACAGCATGAAAGGCGTGTTCCACGGGGTGATCACTCCGACGGGCCCGATGGGGCGGCGCGAGGTGGTGTTCATCTGCGTGGGCGTGCGCGTGACCTCGCCGTTTTCGGCATCAGGAGCCTGATCGGCAAAGTAACGGAAGTTCGCTGCGCCACGGATCGCAGCCTTGGACATAAAGCGCAGCGCCTGACCGGTGTCCATGCATTCGGTAAAGGCGATCTCTTCGGCGCGGGCCTCGATTGCCTCGGCCACTTTGATCAGGATTTTCCGGCGCTCGGCGCCGGGGGTCCTGGACCATTCGGGGAAGGCGGCCTTGGCGGCAGCGACAGCGCGGTCGATGTCTTCTGCGCCGCCACGGGTCACTGTGGCCAGCACCGACAGATCGGTCGGCGTGATGGTTTCAAAAGTCTGGCCGCTTGCTGCGGGCACGGATTGACCGTCGATGTGGTTCAACACGCCGGTGTCGCGGAAATGGGCCATATAGGCCGTGGCCTTGGCGATGTTGTCTTGCAGAACGCTCATGTCCTAGTCCTTTTTCGAAAGCCGTGCGTGGATCGGCGTATCTTTCCAGCTAAGCGCCGGATCAATTTCACGAATTTCCAGTGACAGGGCAAAATGAGGGGTGCCAAGCGGGTCAGCCAGCGCGCCTTGCACAGCGGCGAAAATCGTGTCGCCGGCAGCTTTCAGCGTGTCTGTGTCCCGACCTGCGCCGACGGCCAGTGTCATGGCCAAAAAATCGTTTTCGGGGTGATCATCGGCCACAATCGCAATGTCAGCGCGATAGGCGCGCACGCGAATACCGCCCATGGGAAAGATCCCCGCATCAATCATCGCCTGATAGGCCGTGCGCGCAACGGTTTGCATATCGCAGCGCGCCTCCAGTCCTGCGGAATATTCCATCGACAGGTGTGGCATTATGATTCCTCCCTTGAATAATGAACATGTTAAGTAAATGGTTGCTTGTCAACGATGGAATATTCCGGAACTAAAAACACGGTTGGAGGAACAGACCCTATGACGGACCCGGAAATGCGTGACGGCTTTGAGCTGTCGGAAACGCGGCACACGCTTCCGATGGCGCTTTTGCGGCTTCGCGAATTGGTGATGGCTGAATTCCGACCGATTCTTTCGGGGCATGGTGTGACCGAACAGCAATGGCGCGTGATGCGGGTGCTGTTCGAAGTCGAGGAAGTCACCGCGAGCGATCTGGCCGACAGGGCACTGATTCTTGCGCCGTCATTGTCGCGAATCCTGAAAACACTTGAGGCACGGGGATTTATCGATCTGGGACGCAGCCCCGGAGACGGACGACGCGCCCGCATCAGATTGTCTGACACCGGGCGCGCCTTTATCCGTTCTGTGTCCCCGGAAAGCGCGGCAGTCTATGCCAAGATCGGAGAGCGAATCGGAGCAGACCGACTCGAGAAATTGTTAACGTTACTGGATCAGGCCAACACGGCGCTTGATGAAAATAGAACTAAATAAAAGAAACAGATCACTCGTTAAAACACAGAAACTTTTAAGGTCCACATCCAGAAAATTGAAAACACTGATGACAAAAGGTGGAAACGTGGAACTCGTTGAAATCACTCCGCCTTCATGGCGGTTGGAGCTAACTCGGTGTTCCTTAAAAGCTTAATCAATTCCAATACATGACGGCGATTTTCCGGCTTTTCCAACTGGTGCAGTTGGGCCGCCGCTTCTGCGACTTTGCGGTTGATGCGTTCATTCGAGCCAACCGGAGCGTCGGTCAGGCCATCGAAGAAAAAGTTGGGGGAAACGCCCAGTACATCGGAGAACTGCCACAGTTTGCTTGCGGAGATGCGGTTCTTGCCTTGTTCGTACTTCTGGATCTGTTGGAAGGTCAGGCCAACTGTCGATGCGAGCTGTGTCTGAGACATTCCATTCGATTCGCGGATAAAGCGAAGTTTGGAACCGACGTGAACATCAATTTTTTCCGGTGCTAACTGCAATTCTGGTTACCTCTAGTCGCTTACTGAAGACCCGTAATCTGGGCCAAATTTCAAAAATCTCCTTAGAGTTGTTTTATTTTGAGAAGTGCAGTCTTGAAAATTCCAAAAATTTTGAGCGATTATGGATAAAAAATTACCACCTGGTGGATGATTTGTCATACACTAAGGGGAATACAAAATGAGAGTGTAGCTTTGTCAAAATTGACTCGAAATGCGAACGTCTCGGTCGATATGTTGCGCGCCTTCGTGACCTTGGCGGAGTGTCTCAATTTAACCCGTGCCTCGGAAACGTTGAAGGTCACACGCCAAACTGTGCGGCGCCACATTACCGATTTGGAAGAAATTAAAGGCGAGAAATTATTCACGCTTCATCGGCACGAATATTCCCTGACCCAATTCGGCGCTGAATCAATTCCCGAAGCTAAAAGCATTCTGCGTCAGATAGAAGGTTGGTCGGGCAGTGCAAATTTGGCGCGACGTAGCGCAGAATTTCTGGAAAGCGCTGAATACACCGATTCGGATGGACGTAAGTTTTATTCCCAACAGCATTCAATTAGCTCTATTGCAAAGAATGGCCTTCCCATTCTGAAGGCAGCTTTGGCATCTTGGGGGAGTGCGCAAACACAGATCGAAGACTCGGCGATGGAAGACATCCGTCCCTATATGGTGGTCTACAGAAAAAGCGCGGGTGGCTGGATCTGCGTCGAGATCGGTGAAGAGTCTGCATATGCAAAGTGGTTTGGCTGGGCTTGGTCCAAAAGCGCCATCGGCAGGCTTTTGCAGGAAGACAATGCAGGCGACGATTACAACGATTTTATCGCCGGTGCGTACGCCCGCATCTACAGTGAAGGCGGGGTGCGATTGGATCATATTTACGCCCACCTTCCGAGAGAGGATAGCAGCGAGTCTGTACCGGTCAGTTTTCAGCGGATGTTAATGGGCTGCGTGTTTCCTGACGAAACACCTGCCTTGGCCATGGTCGCCGTGATTACGGACCAGATTGAGATAAAAACGCTCGAAAACATCGAGTTACCCCCACTTTCAGACGAGGTGAAGGCAATTTTTAGCACATAACGCAACTTCCAAGCGAAAAACATGCACGTATTTAGGGAAATTCACTGGTAGCATTCTATTATGGCAATGCTTGGACCCAGAAAGGAATGCCCATGTCTGCACTGAAACTTTATACAATGATTGTAAATGTCGGAAACATCACAAGAGAATTGGAAGCCGCGGGAATGCGGTTGGAAATCGGTGACGATTTCACAGTGTTCCGCCGTCTGAGAAATCAACAAGATGACCGGTCTGGCGTTTATCCCATGTTCGATGCATCGGCATCCTACGTAGATTCATCAAATGCATTTTGGGTTTGTGGATACAATGACGTAGGGGAACTGGTACACACACAAGCTATTCGCCTGCTAGACTTGTCGCACCAGTCGCTCAGCGAACATCTCAGAGTTCACAGGTTAAAGTACATCACTCCCAATTCAACTCCTGACCCTGAGAATACTTTCTTTTCGTCCACGAATGCGATGGATCGCGTGACTGGTCGTGTGTGTTACCATGGTGAGTTTTGGTTGAAGGGTGGCAAAGGCGGACATCGAAGCCAGGGCTTCACCGGTCTTTTGTCGCGTGTTGTATTTGAGTTGGCGCTTAAAATTTGGTCACCGGACTATGTATTCGGTTTTGTCGATTACACAGTTGCCGCGAAAGGGGCTCCGGTTCGTTACGGGTACACCCATTGTGAACCCGGTGTCTGGCGCGGTCCCGACAATCAGATCACGTCGGATGAGATGCTGGTCTGGATGAGCCGGATGGACATTGAGCAGTTCCTTGAAACGTCGCCGAAAGCACTTTCGGACGAACGTGTTCTGCCGAACCGTCAGGAACTGATGGCCAACATGAGTGTCGTCGCTTGAAAGAACCGCAGATCGGGCGGGGATGACTCGTCGGTTCTGCATTTGAAAGACTATTGATGAACGAACAAATTTCAAAAGCCTCCGGTCGCCTGGTCTCGAACCTGGCGATCGTGGGCATCATTCTGGCAAGTGTCGTTTTCGTTCTGGAAATGACACTTGTCCCATTGCTTTTGTCGACGTTGCAAGGCGACTTGCAGTTGACCACGGCCCAGCTTGTCTGGGTCTTCAATTCCTATTCCTTCGCAGTTGCTGTGTTTGTTTTGATTGGTGGCTGGGGTGGGGATATTCTGGGGGCCCGACGGGTCTTTGGTATTGGCATCATCGTGTTCTGTCTGGGGGCCGCTGTTTCCGCGGCCTCGGGCAGTTTCAGCACGCTGATCGCGGGCCGGATCATTCAGGGCGTTGGCGGGGGGCTGTTTTCGCCCCTTGTCCCTGTTCTGCTGACGCGGGCCATGCCGGATAAACCGGGCAAGATCCTGATCATCTGGGGCAGCATCGCGGGATATTTCGCAGCCTTCGCTCCGCTTTTGGGCGGTAAGCTGGTCGAGGCGGCGGGATGGCACGCGATCTTTGCCCTGTTTGCCGTTCTGGCGGTGGTCTCGTTGCTTTTGTCTTCGTTGCTGTTCATGCCCGAGGAAAAGCGCGAACTGACGCTGAAACGGGATGTTCTGGCGCTGTGCCGCTTGCCCAAGCTCTGGCTGACCTTTGCTTATGTGTTCTGTACATACGGCTGCATCACGTTCTTCCTGTTCGACTTCCCGCTTCTTCTGGGCGAGGCGCATTACACCGCCAAGGCGATCGGGCTGTTTTTGGCTGTGATGTGGTTCAGCTTTGCGGTCTTCAGCACGGTTCTGCGCAATTCGGTGGATGGCGAGAAGTTGGGGCTGATCATGTTTGCAGCGCCGGTTCTGATTGCCTCAGGCTTTGTCCTGGCACTGCTCACAGAACATGCCTTTGCGCTGTTCGTGGCGGGGGTTGCCGTTGGTGCAGGCTTTGCCTGTAGCAACGCGCCGTCCACGCAGCTTGTGCTTCGAATTGTGCCGGACTCTCTGCGCGGGATCGCGACCAGCTTTGACATCACCTTTGCTCGTATTGGCGGTGTTGTGGTGGTGGCCGCTTTGGCCAAGGTGGCGCCCAGCGGGGCCGTGATAGGGGTGATCTGCATGGCACTGGTCGCCGTTGCATGCGTCTTTCTACTGCGGGGCGAATTCAGTCAGGGTCCCGATAAAACGTAGCGTCGGGGACAATTCGCCCTACTGACAACAATCAGCCGGTGGTGCAGAACCTGAACCATCGGCTGGTCACGGTCGGTCTGCCGATGACGATCGGCACCTTGTGGACTGACTGCGCGGCACCTGCGCAGTGTGACCTGTCATGGTGAAAACGCGTAGTTGTACCAGTTGCAGCTTCGCGTTTTCCCAAAGATTTCTTCCCAATCGCCCAAACGAAAACCGCCCCCACCGGATCAGCGGTAGGGGCGGTGATTTGGTCGCTTGGGAGTTCGACCTTATTCAGCGGGTTCCTGCACCGCTTCTTTTTCGTCTGCCTGCGCTTCCATCGCCGCTTCGACGATGGGTGTGCCGTAGACGAAGAAGTCCTGAGGCAATTCGCCGCCGTACCAGACGCCGCCTGCATCAAAGAAGTTCTCTTCGGTCCATGTGAGCGTCTTCCACTCGGGGTCGAAGATCAGATAGCCAGCGTCGCCGAACAGTTCGATCCGGTTGCCGCCCGGTTCGTAGACATACATGAAGTACGCTTGCGAAATGCCGTGCTTGGCAGGGCCCGCTTCGATTGTGACGCCGTAGTCGGCCAGAACGTCTGCCAGATCCAGCATCTGGCCTTGGTTGCCGTACCAGAATGCAAGGTGGTGCAGGCGGTTGCCGGGGCCTGCCTGATCGACGGTGAAGGCAACTTCGTGAACCATCGGGCTGCAGGACAGCCAACAGGCCAGTTCCTGTTCGCCACCGAAAATCACGTTTTCACGCTTCAGGAAGCCAAGGCTGTCTTGCAAGAACTGGGCGTTCTTGGTCACGTCCGAGCACAGCAGGTTGAGGTGGTCGATCCGGCGGACCGGAACACCGCGCAGCGGGCGCTTCTGGATGCGGGACAGCAGTTTGGATTTCTGCTCTTCGCTGGGTTTGAAGTATTCAACGTCCCAGAAGATGTGCTGCACGTGGCCGTCGGGCGTTGTAAATTCATAGGCACGGCCATAGCCTTTGTGGCCTTCGACCCATTTGCCTGGACGGCCTGTCGCTTCGATCGCGGCAACGCGACGTTCAAGCGCTTGCGGCGATGCCGCGCGCCAGGAAACGGTGCCAACGCCCGCCGCATCAGATCGCGTCAGTTTAAGCGAATGGTGATAGCGATCCTCATAGCCGCGCAGATAGCAGGATTTGCCATCATCTTCGGTCGGCGTCATTCCGAGAACGTCGTGGAAAAACCAGAAGGATTCCTCGAATTTCGGGGTGAAAAGTTCGACCATTGCCAGTTGTGCAACGTCGTGGATTTGTTCCTGAAAGCTCATGGTTCCTCCCTTAAAAACCGTGAAGACAGCTGGGTGTCAGTTACTTGTCGCGACGCGGGCCTTTCCCGTGTCGTTTGCCGCTGCGTCCGCATCGGCGAATTTCGGTTCGCCCCCGACAGAGAAGTGGCCAGATTGCAGTTCCTGAAGCAGGATGCGTACGCTCTGGCTGGGCACACCCAAAGACTCGGCTGCTGCGTTTGTGACTGCGCGCATCAGCGCCTGTTTCTGGTCGGTTGTCCGACCTTCCATCAGGTGAATCTGGATTACAGGCATTTGGGCTCCTCTTGCGTGGTGGCGCGTGCTTCCCCAATTGCGGGGCCTCCTCACGCGTCCGTCCTGCAACTGTGGCCCAGTGCGAGCGATGCAATCAAATACCATTTCGTCCCGCACCCGATACCGGTTTGGCATCGAGACGAACGGCACGGTTAATCTGTCATTTCCCGTGCGACCTGCAGGAAATTCGCCAGCAAGGGCGAGCTGTCGTTTTCACGGTATATGCAGGATATGTCGACACCCGCGGCCTCGTTGACGTCAGACAGCGGCAGGCAGATCACGCCGTCCATCCGCACGCTAGTGATCGATTCCGGCACAAGGCAGACGCCGAAACCCGCCGCGACCAGCGCCATGGCGGTAAAGCCGTCGCCGACGACCTGTGCGACGTTGGGGGCAAAGCCCGCTTCGTGGCAAAGGCCAGATACCTTTTCGACAAAACCCTGCGCGCGGCTGGCTGGGAACAGCACCATCGGCTGCTCGGCCAGTTCGGACAGCGCGATGCTGTCACGGTCTGACCACGGGCCGGGATCGGGTAGCACCGCATAAAGCTGTTCGCGCTGCAGTTCTTCGATCATCAAACCGGGCACGGGCACCAGCATCCGGTTGAACCCCAGATCCAGCGACCGGTTTTGTAGCCCTTCGATCTGCGCCAGTTTATCGCTGGCATGCATGACGATTTTCACGTCCGGATAGCGGTGTTTGAATTCTAGAATGATGCGCGGGATCAGGCTAAGGATCGCGGTGCCGAAAATGGCGATGTCCAAGCGGCCCAGATTGCCCTCGGCGGCGCGGTGGACGCGGTCAGCGGCCTGTTCCAGAAGCTCTGCGATATTGCGGGCCTCTTCCAGAAACAGGCTGCCGGCCTGTGTCAGTTCTACGCCGCGCGGGGTTCGGATGAACAACTGCGCGCCCAGCGTTTCTTCAAGGCTTTGGATCTGGCGGGTGATCGGCGGCTGACTGATGTGCAGCCGTTCAGCCGCGCGACCGAAGTGCAGTTCCTCGGCGACCGCAATAAAGTAGCGCAGCTGTCTCAGGTTCATGTTCGTGCCCATCATGGACAACACTGTGTCGAGGAGCGTGGCGCCATGCAAGCGCCACGCTGCCGCATCACAGTTTCATGCACAGATTGGACCGCTCGGTGTAGAATTCGAGCGAATGCAAACCGCCTTCGCGCCCGATGCCCGAGGATTTCGAACCACCGAACGACGTGCGCAGGTCGCGCAGGAACCACGAGTTGACCCAAACCAGACCTGCCTCGATCTGTCCGCCGACGCGATGCGCACGGGACAGGTTTTCGGTCAGGATCGTGGCAGACAGTCCATAGGTGGTGTCATTGGCCATGGCGATCACTTCCTCTTCGGTGTCGAAGGGCGTGACGTGGCAGCAGGGACCAAAGATTTCCTCTTTCACGATGGCGCTGTCTTCGGGCAGGCCCGTCCAGATCGTCGGATCGACAAAGAAGCCGCCCTGACGTTCGTCATTGAACTGGGGCATACCGCCACCTGTCACGACCTTCGCACCCAATTCGCGGGCCTTGTCGTAATAGCCTAGGACCTTGCGGCGGTGTTCGTCAGAAATCAGCGGGCCGATTGTGGCGCCGGGGGTTTCCGGACCACCGTGTTTCAGTGCCTCGGCACCGGCCTTCAGGCGGCTGACGTATTCGTCAAACACAGGGCGTTCCACATAGACCCGTTCAGTGCCCAGACAGACCTGACCTGTGTTGGCAAAGACCGACCGCATCGTGACTTCGATCGCCTTGTCCATATCGGCATCGGCAAAGATGATCGCGGGGTTCTTGCCGCCCAGTTCGAAGGACACATCGCGGAGGCCGACGGCGGCCTGTTTCATGATCGCCTCGCCGGTGCGGGTTTCGCCGGTAAAGGTGATGCCGGACACTTTGGGATGCTGTGTCAGCAATTCGCCCGCTGATCCGGGGCCGAACCCGTGGATCACGTTATAGACGCCCTTCGGAATGCCCACTTCGTTCATCACCTCGCCCAGAAGGGTTGCGGTGTAGGGGCTTTCCTCGGACGGTTTCACAACAACGGTGTTGCCGCAGGCAAGGGCAGGGCCGACCTTCCATGTCATCAACAGGAACGGTGCGTTCCACGGGGAAATAACGCCAATCACGCCTTTGGGGCGGTGCAGTTCAAGGTTCACCGCGCCGGTGTGGTCGGGCGTGTCCATATGATAAAACTCGCCGCCGGTGTGTTTCAGCATTTCGGCAAAGATACGGAAGTTCGCGGCACCACGGGGGATTTCGACCTTTTCGGCGAAATGGCGGGTGTGGGCCGTATCGGCAACTTCGGCTTCGATGAAATCTGGGGTGCGGGCCTGAATGGCATCGGCCAGGCGCATCAGCAGATCGCAGCGCGCGGCCTTGGGCATCTTGCCCCATTCGCCCTTCAGCGCGGCATCGGCGGCCATGACCGCGTCGTTCACATCCTCGGCCAGTGCTTCGTGCACGACGGCAATCTTTTCGCCAGTCGCGGGCGAGATTTTGTCAAAGGTCTTGCCGGACTTCGCGTCGCGATAGGTGCCATCGATAAAGAGTTGATGCGTTTTCATGGTGTCCTCCGCCTTTAATCACCGTGCTAGATATGTAGAGAGCACCCGTGATGCGCTCCAATGCTTTTGCAGCGGGGTGTTGATACGGTTTTGGTATCAAGTGGCGGCGCTTTGCGATGCGGTATCGGTATCAAGGGCGGTCTGCCAAAGTATTGGAGCGTATCGGTCAACCTCTCTAGCTTGGCCTCCGACAGGACTTGCACGAATTGCGAGTGGAGGAGCTATGCTGGACCAATCAAGAACCGACGCGCTGGGCGATGCGCTGTATAATGCGCTGAAGTCGGGCAAACCGACCCCCAAGATCAGCGTCTTGGAACCCGAAAGCGATATCGAGGATGCCTACCGCATCCAGTTGCGCATGTTGCAGCGCCGTCTGGATGCAGGCGACAGCGTGATCGGCAAAAAGATCGGCCTGACCAGCCGCGCCATTCAGGATGCGCTGGGCGTGTATCAGCCGGATTTCGGTCAAGTGACCAAGACCATGCTGTTCGAAGATGGTGCCATCATCGATCTGAGCAAACTGATGCAGCCGCGGCTTGAGGGCGAACTGGCCTTCCGTCTGAAAGAAGACCTGATGGGGCCGGGCGTGACCACCACCGATGTGATCCGCGCCACCGAATACGTCACCCCCTGTTTCGAGATCGTCGATACCCGTTTCGAGGACTGGCAAATCCGTATCCAAGACACGGTCGCCGACAATGCATCCTGCGGTGTGTTCGTTCTGGGCGCGGCCAAGGCAGACCCCCGCGATCTGGACCTGAGCCTTGCGGGCATGGTCATCGAAAAGAACGGCGAGGTTGTCGCCACGGGTGCCGGTGCCGCTGTGCAGGGATCGCCCGTGATGGCGGTGGCATGGCTGGCCAACACGCTGGGTGAATTGGGCATCGGTCTGAAGGCTGGCGAAATCATCCTGTCGGGCGCGCAGGCCCCGTTGTTGGCGGTGACCGACGGCGACCACTTTACCTGCGAAATCGCGGGCATCGGAAAATGCGAAATGCGGTTTGCAGGAAGGGCAATGGTATGAGCCTTGATAACCCCAAAACCCTGAACGACGAGGCGATCATCCGCTTGGCCGAACGGGTTGAAACCGCACAGCGCTATGCGACGCCGATCCATAAGCTGACGCAAGACTACCCTGACATGACCCTGTCCGAGGCCTACCGCGTCCAGACCGCGTTGCGCCGCAGCTATGAGGCACGCGGTCAGCGCGTCATCGGCTGGAAAGCGGGCCTGACGTCCAAGCCCAAGATGGCGCAGATGGGCGTGTCGACACCTGGCGTTGGCTTTCTGACCGACGCGATGGAGCGTCCGGCCAACAGGAAGATCACGGTCAGCGACCTGATCCATCCTCGGGTCGAGGCCGAGATCGCCTTTGTCACCAAATCCGAATTATCCGGTAAGGTGACCGCTGAGCAGGTCATGGCGGCGACCGACTATGTACAGCCCGCCCTCGAAGTCATCGACAGCCGCTTTTCCGGTTTCAAATTCGATCTGGAAAGCGTGATCGCCGACAACAGCAGCTCGGCCCGCTACGTGCCCGGTGGCCGCATGATCCGCCCTGATGCGCTGGACCTGCGCACTGTGGGCGTGGTTTTGGAACACAACGGCGAAATCGCCCAGATCGGCGCGGGCGCCGAGGTTCTCGGCCATCCCGCCGAGGCCATCGCCATGCTGGTCGGCGTTCTGGATGACATGGGCGAGGTGCTGCCCGCAGGCAGTTTCGTCATGGCCGGTGCCATCACCGCCGCCGTCGCTGTCAAACCCGGCGACACCATCACCGCACGTTTTTACGAAATGGGGTCGATCACGGTGACTTTCACCGAATGATCCCCTGAACAGGAGGCTAAAATGCGCAAGATCAAATGTGCTTTGATCGGATCGGGCAATATCGGCACCGATCTGATGTACAAATTGCTCCGCTCCGAGGTGCTAGAGCCTGTGTGGATGGTGGGCATCGACCCCGAGTCCGAGGGCCTGAAACGCGCCGCCGAGAAGGGGTTGAAAACCACGCATGAAGGCATTGACGGTCTGCTGCCCCATGTCGAGGCGGACAATATCGAAATCGCCTTTGACGCGACATCGGCCTATGTGCACGCGGCAAACAGCGCCAAGCTGAACGAACTGGGCGTGCTGATGGTCGATCTGACGCCTGCCGCGATCGGCCCGCTGTGCGTGCCGCCGGTGAACCTTGCCGATCTGGCGGGTGACCGCCCGATGAACGTGAACATGATTTCCTGCGCGGGTCAGGCCACGATCCCGATGGTGGCTGCGGTCAGTCAGGTGCAGCCGGTGGATTATGCCGAAATCATCGCGTCGCTGAGTTCGAAATCCGTGGGTCCGGGCACCCGCGCGAACCTTGATGAGTTCACCTACACGACCTCTAGCGCGTTGGAAAAACTGGGTGGCGCGAAAAAGGGTAAGGCGCTGGCTATCATCAACCCTGCCGAACCGCCCCTGATCATGCGCAACACGGTCTATTGCGAGGTCGAAGGCACGCCGGATCAGGACGCCATCACCGCATCCGTCCACGCCATGATCAAAGAGGTCCAGCGCTATGTGCCAGGCTACAAGCTGGTCAACGGGCCGGACTTTGATGGCAACCGTGTCGCGATCTTCCTTGAGGTCGCGGGCCTTGGGGATTTCCTGCCGACCTATGCGGGCAACCTTGATGTGATGACGGCGGCTGCCGCCCGTACTGCTGAAATGTTCGCGGAACGTATCCTTGACGGATCCTTTGTTCTGCCCAAACCGGAGATGGCCTGATGTCCAAAAGCGCAATGGAAGGTATGAAGGTCAAGCTGCATGATATGTCCCTGCGGGACGGGATGCATGCCAAGCGGGAACAGATTTCCGTCGATATGATGGTGCAGATCGCGCGTGGTCTGGACGCCGCCAAGGTGCCTTATATGCAGGTCACACATGGCGCGGGTCTGGGCGGCAATTCGATCCAGCACGGCCGCGCGTTGGCCTCTAACGCCGAATATATCTCGGCCGTCGCGGACGTGGTGGAAAACTCTGTGATCTCGGTTCTGCTGATCCCGGGTCTGGGCACTATGGCCGAACTGAAAGAAGCCTATGACTGCGGCGCGCGATCGGTCCATGTGGCGACCCACTGCACCGAGGCCGATACATCGCCCCAGCACATCGCCTTTGCCCGCGAACTGGGTATGGACACCACCGGCTTTCTGATGATGTCGCATCTGAACAGCGCCAAAGGTCTGACCGAACAGGCGCTTTTGATGGAAAGCTATGGCGCGAACACTGTCTACGTCACCGACAGTGCGGGCGCGATGCTGGGCCACGAAGTGACCGAAGCGATTTCGATGATGCGCGACGCGCTGAAGCCGGAAACGGAAATCGGGTTCCATGGTCACCACAATCTGGGTCTGGGTGTGTCCAACTCGATCGCCGCGATTGGCGCAGGCGCGACCCGCATTGATGCCTCGCTTGCGGGCCTTGGGGCAGGCGCAGGCAACGCGCCTATCGAGGTGCTGTCCGCCGTCTGTGACCGCATGGGCATCGACACCGGAAGCGACACGTTCGCGCTGATGGATCTGGCCGAAGATGTGGTCGTGCCTTTCATGGATCACGTGGTCCGTGCCGACCGCGAGGCGCTGACACTGGGCTATGCCGGTGTGTATTCGACCTTCCTTCTGCCCGCCAAACGCGCGGCACAGCGGTTCGGTCTGCCGGCACGCGACATTCTGGTCGAACTGGGCCGCAAAAAGATGATCGGCGGCCAAGAGGACATGATCCAGGACACCGCCATGACCATGGCCCGCGAACGCGAGGCTGCGGCTGGTTAAGCATTGGTCATAGCCGGAGGATGGCCATCCTTCCGGCTCTGGCTGCCAAAGACGCGCGCCTTGTCTCGTGTGTCTTCGTTTCTGGCGCTGCTGCGCACCCGTGATACGCGGGATGGTTTTCGGGGTATGGATGCGTCGTGTATCCCTGTTGTGTGGGCCCGGTATCGTCCGGCGTGCGCACGGCGCCAGAAACACCCACTTCCTGTTCTGCTTTTTCACAGTCCGGCATTGCACGGTTAAACCCTTGCAACCGGTCCCAACCTGCTGGATTTTAGGGCTGTATTTGAAAAGGGCGGACACATGGCGGCACATTCTGGCGGTGACTTTGATTATATCGTGATCGGGGCAGGGACGGCAGGATGCCTTCTGGCCAACCGCCTAAGCGCTGATCCGAAGAACCGCGTGCTTCTGTTAGAGGCTGGTAAGCCCGACACCTATCCTTGGGTGCATATCCCCGTGGGGTATCTTTACTGCATTGGCAATCCGCGCGCTGACTGGCTGTATAACACCGAACCGGACAAGGGCCTGAACGGGCGGTCGTTGCGCTATCCGCGTGGCAAAACGCTGGGCGGATGTTCGTCGATCAACGGCATGATCTATATGCGCGGACAGGCGCGGGACTATGACAGTTGGGCCGATCAGACGGGCGAAGAGGACTGGCGCTGGGCGAATGCGCTGCCCGATTTCAAGGTCCACGAAGATCACTACAAACTGGACAACGGCGCTGATCCCAAAACGGGCGACAACAGCCGCTTTTCGGACATGCACGGGCACGGCGGCGAATGGCGCGTGGAAAAACAGCGCCTGCGCTGGGACGTGCTGGACAGCTTTGCCGATGCCGCCGAACAGAACGGCATTCAAAAGACGGATGACTTCAACAGCGGCGATAACGCGGGCGTCGGGTATTTTGATGTGAATCAGCGATCTGGCTGGCGCTGGAACACGTCCAAGGCCTTTCTACGCCCCGCCAAAACGCGCCCCAACCTGACGATTTGGACCGAGGCGCAGGTGGTCAAGCTGACGTTTGAGGCTGGCGACGATGGCCGGCCGCGTTGTACCGGCGCGCAGGTCGATCACAAGGGCCAGATCGTGGATGTGACCGCGACGCGCGAAGTGGCGCTGTCCGCAGGTGCCGTGAACTCGCCCAAGATATTGCAGCTGTCGGGCGTCGGCCCTGCCGCGCTGTTGCAGCAGCACGGCATCGACGTGGTTCTGGACGCGCCAGGGGTGGGTGAAAACCTGCAGGACCATCTGCAAATCCGCGCGGTGTTCAGCGTTGAGGGTACAAAAACCCTGAACACTTTGGCCAATTCCCTGTTCGGCAAGGCGATGATCGGTCTGGAATACGTGCTGAAACGCTCTGGCCCGATGAGCATGGCCCCAAGCCAGTTGGGCGCCTTCACCCGTTCCGACCCGAACCGCCCGCATGCGAACCTTGAATACCACGTCCAGCCCCTGAGCCTTGAGGCCTTCGGCGAAGACCTGCACGACTTCCCTGCGATCACAGTCAGCGTCTGTAACCTGAACCCGTCCAGCCGCGGCCACATCCGGATCGGGTCATCTGACTACCGCGATGCGCCCAAGATCACACCCAACTATCTGGCGACGGAAGACGACCGCAAAGTCGCCGCCGACAGTTTGCGGCAGGTCCGCTCGATCATGGCGCAGCCCGCGATGCAGCAATACAAACCGGCCGAGGTCAAACCCGGCACGCAGTATCAGACCGACGAAGAACTGGCCAAACTGGCAGGCGATATCGCGACAACGATCTTCCATCCTGTGGGCACCACCAAGATGGGCCGCGATGACGACGCGATGGCGGTTCTCGATCCGCACCTGCGCGTGCGCGGGATCAGTGGCCTTCGCGTGGTTGATGCAGGCGTCATGCCCACCATCACCAGCGGCAATACCAACGCCCCAACCCTGATGATCGCAGAAAAAGCGGCACGCTGGATGCTGGCGGATGCGTAGCCTTCGGCGATTTTCTAAAACGCGTCGTCTAGAACGCCACGGTCCCTGAAACGCAAATCCCTGACGCGGACGCGCTGGGCGGCTTGGATGTGGGCGCGGGTGGCGGCTTCGGCGGCAATTGGGTCGCGGGCCTTGATTGCGGTCATCATGGCGCGGTGTTCTTCTACGGCGTTGCGGGCGCGTTCGGGCTGGGTCAGGGTCGTAGGGCCCAGGATCATCAGCGCCTTTTGCAGGCCGGTAATGGATTTCGTTAGAAAGCGGTTCTTGGCGGCGTCCAGCAAAGCGGCGTGAAACAGGCGGTTCAGCTTGAACGCCTCGGGCGTGGCACCGGCCTTTTCCAACTCGTTATTCAGCGCCTCAAGTTCTTCGATTTCGATGTCCGATGCGGCGCGTGTGGCCAGTCGCGCGGCGGTGCCTTCCAGCACGGCGCGCATCTCGTAAAGCTCCATCACCTCGGCGTAATCCAGCGTGCGGATGCTGGCGCCCTGGCGGGGCACGTGGGCCACCAGACCGTCGGCTTCCAACTGGCGGATGGCTTCGCGCACGGGGGTGCGGGACACGCCCAGCCGGTCGGCCAATTCGGTCTCGCGCAAGCGGTCTCCCGCGTTCAGGCGGCCCGCGCGAATGTCGTCCAGAAGCTGGCTGTAAACGGACTGTCCCTGCGCGTCCTGTTGGCTGTCGTTTTGGCTGGTCAAACGTCTTATCCTGAATTATGTATCCGGATGAATACAGTTGGATACAAGATTCGTCAAGGAACGCCGAGTGGCCCTAAATTCCCCTACCTCCCAACGACTTATGACATTGTCCTTTGCCTGCGCCGGTGTCGCGTTCTTTTGGATTCTCGATTTGCCATTGCCGTTTCTGTTCGGCCCCATGTTCGCTTGTCTCGTCGCGGCTCTTGCTGGTTTCCGCCTGAAAAGCTTTGGTCAGGTGTCGGTCGCGGCACGCACCATTCTGGGCATCGCCATCGGCGGGTCGATCACCCCTGCGGTCGTGGCGCGCCTGCCGGAAATGGCGCTGTCCGTGGCGATTGTTCCGTTCTACATCGCGCTGATCGGGTTGATCGGCGTTCCCTTCTTTCGCCGGGTGTGGAAGTTCGACCAACCCACCGCCTATTACGCCGCGATGCCGGGCGGTTTGCAGGACATGGTCATCTTCGGGATCGAGGCAGGGGGCGACGCGCGCGCCTTGTCCTTGATCCATGCGACGCGCGTTCTGATCGTGGTCACGCTCGCGCCGATTTTCCTGACCCAGCTTTATGGCCAAAGCCTGACGAACCCCTTGGGCGTGCCTGCGTCCGAACTGCCGATCCACGAGATGGCGCTGATGGTTGTGGCGGCCTTGGTTGGCTGGAAGGGCGGTGAAAAGCTGGGCCTGTTCGGCGCGTCCATCCTTGGCCCGATGATTGTGGCGGGTGCTTTGTCGTTGGGCAATGTGCTGCACGGTCGCCCACCGGCCGAGGCGATCCTGACCGCGCAGTTCTTTATCGGATGCGGCATCGGCGTGCATTTCGTGGGCGTGTCGTGGCGCGAACTGTCGCGCGATGTGGCGGCAGGGGCGGCTTACGTTGTGATCCTGTCGATCCTTGCGGCCATCGTTGCCTATGTGGTGACCCATGTCGGGCTGGCCGCTGGGACCGAGGCATTTCTGGCCTTCGCCCCCGGTGGTCAGGCGGAAATGACGGTTCTGGCCATCGTGGCAGGGGCCGATCTGGGATATGTCATCGCGCATCACCTGACGCGGATCGTGCTGGTGATCATCGGATCGCCCATAATCGCGCGGCTGATGCGAAGGCGTTAGGCGGTCAACGTGGCCGCCATGTGCAGGCTTGCGCGGACACCGTCCACCAACAACAGGTCCGTCTCCGCTTGAGCCTCGGCCAGCAGCCCCGCCATGCCTGCACAGCCCAAGGCGATGGCCTGAACACCATCTTCGGCTTCGGCCCGTTTGATTTCGGCGATGACCTTGGCGTTGGCGGCTTTGGGATCGGACTCCAGTTCCAACACAGGCACGTCGCTGGCCCGCACACGGGACAAATGGGGCGACAGCCCGTAAGTCACAATGTTGCTTTCCAAAATCGGAACGGAAACGGCCAAAGTTGTCACCACCGAAAACCGTCCGCCAGCGCAGGCGGCCACGTGGTAGGCGGCTTGCCCGATCCCGATGACGGGGCAGGCGGCGATGTCGCGGGCTTCATAAAGCCCTGTGTCGTCAAAACACCCGATGATGATTGCGCTGGCCCCTTGGTCCGAGGCTTTCTGAACCAGTTTCAACATGGGGGGCACGGCAGCGTCTCCGTCTTCGCCCCCCTGAATGGAGGGCGGCCCGTCATGGGATGTCCACGCCTGCACCTCAATTCCGGGCAAGGTGCGTTCCGCCGTGCGTTGCATTGCTTCGGTCATGGCGACGGTGCTGTTGGGGTTGATCAGAACGATCATACCATGCCCTTTCCCGCATCCGATCCGGCGCGCGCCTTTCGTTTTGTGCTGACCCAGGTCAGCAACAGGAACGCCCCGATCATGATCAGCGAAAATCCGGTGGTCAGCGTTCCCAGCGCATAAAGCACGGGCGTCGTGACGTTTGTCGTCATCCCGAAAATCTCAAGCGGCAGGGTGTTGTAGCTGCCCGCCGTCAGCAGCGTCCGCGCGAATTCGTCGTAGCTGAGCGTAAAGCCGAACAGCGCCACCCCGATCAGCGAAGGCGCAATGATCGGCAGCACCACATGGCGGATGGTTTGCCATGACGTGGCCCCCAGATCGCGGGCGGCTTCTTCATAGCTGCTGTCAAAACGGTTGAAGACGGCGAACATGATCAACAGGCCAAAGGGCAGGGTCCATGTCAGCTGCGCGCCAAAGCCCGAGGTCGCCCAATGCACCGTCATCCCCGACTGGCTGAACATCAATCCGACGCCCAGTGAAATCAGGATCGACGGAATGACCAGCGCCGTGATGATCAGGTAGAACAGGATGTTCGATCCCGGAAAACGGCGGCGGAAGGCAAGGCCACCCATGACCGAGACGACGACGGTCGTGACCATCACCATCAACCCCAGCACCAGACTGCGGCTGAAGCTGCCCCAGATGTCACCCACGGCCTGTTGTTCGAAAAGATCGCGGAACCAGTGCAGCGACACGCCGTTCATCGGGAAGGTCAGGCCACCGCTTGGGCCCTGAAACGACAGGATCGCGATGGTCACGGTAGGCCCATAAAGGAACAGCATGAACAGCGTGAAAAACGCGGCGAGGACATAGAAGGAACGGGAACGGGGCTCCATCTTACAGCTCCTTTCTGATGTCGACGAACCGCAGCAGGATGCCGATCACGATCAACACGGTACACAGCAGAACAACCGCAGTGGCCGAGGCCGAGGGATAGGCCAGCAATGCCACGTCGTTGGAAATCAGGCGGCCCACGTTGGCCGATTGGCTGCCTGACATAAAGCGCACGGTGATAAAGTCGCCCATCACCAGCGTGACCACGAAAATCGTGCCGATCATGATGCCGGGTTTGGTCAGGGGGATGATCACATTCCACAGGATTTGCGCACCATTGGCACCGGCGTCGCGTGCGGCCTCGATCAGTGACTTGTCGATCCGCATCATCGTGTTGAAGATCGGGACGACCATGAACAGCGTGTAAAGGTGCACGAAGGCCAGCACGACGGCAAAGTCGCTGAACAGCAGCCACTCCAAAGGCTCGTCAATCACGCCCCAAGATATCAGCGTCGAATTGGCGATACCGTTGCGGCCCAGAAACGGAATCCACGAAATCATACGGATGATGTTCGACGTCCAGAAGGGGATCGTGCACAGCAGAAACAGTGCGATCTGCCAGCGTAGTGTGCGGATGTGGAAGGCTAGAAAATACGCCACGGTAAAGCCGATCAGCAGCGTCGCCGCCCATGTGATCAGTGCATATTTGAAGGTGTTGAAAAACACCCGATAGGTCACCGAGGACCCGAAAAGGAATTCGTAGTTCTCAAAGACAAAGGCAGGGATGATCGAAAATTCGGTCGCTCGCCAGAAACTGACGATCGCGATCATCGCGATGGGGCACACCAGAAAGACGAACAGCACCGCAACAAGCGGCGATACCATCATCAGGCTTTTGGAATTGGGGGACAGGCGCATCGGTTGGTTGCCAATCATTGTCTTTGATATTCAGGGGTTGGCGTGGGGGCCAGCGGCCCGCACGCCCCGGTCGGTGCCGTTAGGCACCGAAACCATGTCAGATCAGGCCGCGATGAATTCGTTCCATTTGCGGACCATGTACTGGTTTTCGTCCATAACGGCGTTCCAGCAGGCAACCTTGCCCATACGGTCATAGAACGAACCGCCATCACGCACCGCACCTGCGGTTTCCATGACGTCGCCGAACGGGTTGGTGATGTCGCCCTGTGCAGGCTTGCCTTCGAACCAGAAGCCCCACTCGTCTTCGGTCATGTAGTTCTTGGATGTTTCCGGAACGGCCGAATAGTAACCCTGACGCATCAGGAAGCCGCCGACCCAGCCATCAAGGTACCAGTTGATGTATTCATAAGCCGCGTCGCGTTCGAGACCGGTCAGCGCCGCCGACATGCCGATGCCGCCACCCCAGCTGCGATAGCCTTCTTCCAGCGGCTGGTAGACGCAGGGGATGCCTTTGGATTTGACCGCTGTGATCGCGGGCGACCACATGGACTGGATCACCACCTCGCCCGAGGCCATCAGGTTGACGCTTTCGTCGAACGACTTCCAGAAGGCACGGAACTGGCCGTTTTTCTTGGCTTCGGTAAAGATGCCAAGGGTCATGTCGATTTCTTCTTTCGTCATGTTGCCCTTGTCGGGGTATTTGTATTCACCCATCGACTCGACCACCATCGCCATGTCCATGATCCCGATGGACGAGATATCGAGGATCGATGCCTTGCCCTTGAATTCGGGGTTCAGCAGTTCGGACCAGTTGTTGATCGGGCGACCGATCAGGTCGGGGCGGATGCCCAGCGTGTCGGCGTTGTAGATTGTCGGGATCAGCGTCATCCAGCCGGATTCATTGTCCACAAACTCGGTGCCGTTCTGACCTTCGACAAAGCCCACTGTGTGGGGCGCGGTGCCTTGGGCGATCTCGCTTTCCGGTGTCAGCTTACCGCTGCGGAAAATGCCGACGATCTTGTCATAGTTCTTGATCTTGGACGTATCCATCGCCTGCAGGTTGCCTGTCGGCCAGACCTTTTTACAGATCCAGTATTCGATGTCGGCAATGTCAAAGCTTTCGGGCTGTGTCGCCGCGCGCTGTGTCACGCTGTCGGAATCCAGCGCTGTCATCTCAAGCGTAAAGCCCAGATCTTCTTTCACCTTGGCGGCAACCTCGTTCAGGTTGGAAACGCCGGTGCCGAACTGGCGCAGGGTCACATCCTTGATGTTCTGCGCCCAGATCATCGGCGCCCCTAGGGTGGAGCCCGCCGCAAGGGCCGTGCCCCCGGCCAGAAGTTCGCGTCGTGTCATTTTGGTCATGTCATACTCTCCTTGTGGGTCTATGCGCTCAGCTTGTGCAGCTGGTCTGTTTCCCAGGTCAGTCCGACGGGATCGCCCGGGTTATTCGGTTGCTCAAAGAAACGGGCGTCAGGCAAAAGCGCGGTGACCTCTTGGTCGCCGGCAATGCGTGCCGATACCGAAACATGGGTGCCTTGGAATTCGATCGCGGTGACAGTCCCGTCGATGGACCCTGCGCCGGGGGCCGACAGCCCCACCGCATCGGCGCGAATGGCATAGGTGCCGTCAGCCAGCGACACCACGTTGTGACCGCCCATGAACCGCGCGACAAAGGCGGTCTTGGGGGTGTTGAACACCTCGCGGGCTGTGCCCGCCTGTTCGATCACCGCGTTGTTCATCACGACAATCTCGTCGGCCAGCGCCAACGCTTCGTCCTGTCCGTGGGTGACGTGCAGAAAGCTGATCTTCAGTTCCTGCTGCAGCTTGCGCAGTTCAGCGCGCATCTTGATCCGCAGGAACGGGTCTAGCGCTGACAGTGGCTCATCTAGCAGCAACAACTGCGGCCGCGTGATCAGCGCGCGGGCCAGTGCGACACGCTGCTGCTGACCGCCCGACAGTTGATCCGGTAGCCGGTCCGCCAGCGCCGACAGGTCCACCAGTTCCAGCATCTCGCCCGCTTTCTTCAGGCGCTCGCCCTTATCGACGCCTTTCATCTTCAGGCTGAAGGCCACGTTTTCCGCAACACTCAGGTGCGGGAACAAGGCATAGCTCTGGAACATCATCGCCGTGCCGCGCTGAGCGGGGGGCAGGTGCGAAATGTCCACGCCACCCAACAGGATCGCGCCGTCGCTGACGGTTTCATGCCCTGCGATCATCCGCAGGGTCGAGGATTTGCCACAGCCCGACGGCCCCAAAAGGCAGGTGTAGCTGTTCGGACGGAAATGATGCGAAACGGCGTCTACAGCGACCGTGTCGCCATAGCGTTTCGTGACCGATACGAGTTCAAGCTCTTTGGTATTCAGACTCATGTCGCCTCCTGCGTTGGGACTACAGGAGCGACTTTTTGCGCCGCAGCAAAAATTCAGTGACTGTGATGTGGGTGGAATCCTGATGTTGCTGAAAATTTCCGCAGAAAAAATTCAATCTGGGTAAATATTGAGCGCAAAACTGTATACAATTTTTAAAAACATCCCGTACAACACTGTGGCGGGTTGAGTGAGCGCGGTGCTTTTGTCAGAACCAAAGGCAAGGAGACGACATGGACCCCGCGATCATCAAAACCCCGTCAGCAAGACCCGCACAGCCCTTGGCCGAGGACGTGACCCGCGCGCTGACGCTGGCCATCCACGAACACCGGATCAAACCGGGGATGAAGCTGGGCGAGGATGAACTGGCCGATATCTATGGCGTGTCCCGCACGGTCGTCCGCTCTGCGCTTCATGCTTTGGCACATCTGCAACTGGTCGATATCCAGCGCAACCGCGGGGCTTTTGTCGCCCAGCCAACCCTGCGCGACGCGCGCGAGGTGTTCGAGGCCCGCGAATTGTTGGAACCGCGTATCGCCCGCATGGCCGCTGCCAAGGCCACGGCAGAAGACATCGCCCTTTTGCAGCAGCACATCCATGACGAACACGCGGCATTGGCCGAGGCCGATCATGGCCGCGCGCTGCATCTGTCCGGCCAATTCCACATCGAAATCGCCCGCATCGCCGATCAGCAAACCATCGCGGCCTTTGTCGAAAGCCTGATTTCCCGATCCTCACTGATAATTGCGCTTTATTGGCGGCGCGAAAGCGCCCTGTGCGAAAAGCACGCGCATCATGAACTGGTGCAGGCCATCGCGGACGGGAACGGGGACAAGGCCGCTGATCTGATGCGGTCGCATCTGGTCGATCTGCATTCCGCGCTGGACCTGCGCGAACAGGACGAAGCGCCACGATCCCTGAAAGACGCGCTGCTGTAATCGGGTCGGCCACACCCGTACCTAATGGCAACTTGTCGGGCGCTCCGTTGGCCTCTACCTTTGGGCAGACCGGAACAAGAGCCGAAGCAAGACGCGTGAACCCCAGCACTTCCAGATCAAAGCCGCGCCACAACACGCGCCTGACGCCATATTCACTGCTGCTAGCCTTGGCCGCGCTGCAAATGACGGCCAGCGCCGCCTTTGCCCATGACGTCACCCCCGGTGACGCTGGCTACATTCAGGAAATTTGGGGCGTCCACATCGTGCCCTTCATCTACCTTGGCGCCAAGCACATGATCACGGGTTATGACCACATCCTGTTCCTGCTCGGCGTGGTGTTCTTTTTGTACCGCATGAAAGACGTGGCGCTTTACGTCAGCCTGTTTGCACTAGGCCATTCCATTACTATGTTGCTGGGCGTTTGGTATGGTTGGGGCATCAACGCCTATATCATCGACGCCATTATCGGCCTGTCTGTCGTCTACAAGGCGCTGGATAACCTTGGCGCGTTCCAGAAATGGCTGGGGGTCCAACCCAACACCAAGGCCGCAACCCTGATCTTTGGCCTGTTCCACGGCACGGGTCTTGCGTCGAAAATCATCGATTACCAGATCGACCCCGAGGGCCTTCTGGCCAACCTTCTGGCCTTCAACGTGGGCGTCGAAATCGGCCAAATTCTGGCGCTGTTCGTCATTCTGATCGTCATGGGTTACTGGCGGCGCAGCCCTCGGTTCATGCAACAAGCCACCTACGCCAACTGGATTATGGTCGCCCTTGGCCTTTTGCTGACCTACCAGCAGATCGCCGGCTACCTCGCCAGCACATAAGAACAGGAGCATTCCATGCACAACGCACCCAAGCCGAACCTAGAAGATCTGCCCACCAAAGCGCAGCTTCGTCGGTCTTCCATCGTGGCTGGCATCGGCGCGGTGGCCATCGGCGTGATGGTTTATATGCCTGCGGAACTGGGCAAGGATCCAACCGGTTTCGGCACGCTTCTTGGCCTGACGGAAATGGGCGAGATCAAACAGCAACTCGCCGCCGAGGCCGCAGCAGACGCGGAATTGCACACGCCGGATGAGTCCTCTTCGCTGATCAACGATCTGATGGGCTTGTTTGTATCTGCCGCCTACGCCGAAGAGGCATGGGCGGACGAGATCACCTTCGTCCTCGATCCCGGTGCGTATATTGAGATCAAAGCCACGATGGAGGAGGGCGCCACGCTCTATTACTCATGGGTGGCAGACGGTGGCCGGATCAACTTTGATCTGCACGCCCATGCCGATGGTCAGAACGTGACCTATGAAAAGGGCCGCGGTAAAACCGCAGGCGAGGGCAGCTTTGAAACGCCCTTCGCAGGCAACCACGGCTGGTTCTGGCGCAACCGCGACAAATCCGAAGTGACCGTCACCCTGCAACTGCGCGGCGACTACAGCGCGATTGTGCAGGAAGAGTGATTTAGGACATCATTCTTTCGCGGTTGACTTGATCTGTTCGATTTCTGCAGCTTTTGTCTGGGGAACCTGTTCACATAGACGGCAATCTGTTCGGAGCTTTTCCAACAACGAGGTTTTTTGGTAAAAGAACAGAAATGTACCAACTGCTAACAAGGCTATGAAGGGAACAAAGCTACAATATTGCGGCCTTTTGATATTACTTACGAATTTTTCGATTCTCGCTGTGTGCGTCCAAAGAAATCCAAAAATTGTTGCAAGTATGGCAACGTAAACCATCCATTCTAAGAGGGGAATGGGCGAACTACCATACATGCAACTGTGAATAGACAGTGGAAAGGCCACCCCCACGTATGCCCCGAAAATGTTTTGGCAGGAGCTGTGTAATTCGGTTAAGGCTCTTGAGATAAAGCTGGACTTCGCTAAGGCCGAAGCAATTTGCATTATTGCTGTCGCCAGAATTAAAATAACCGCCAATGTTCTCGATAATACCGAATTTACGAGATCTTTTGCTGCATCGTATGAAGCGCTTTCAAGATTGAAAAGTGCGATAGTCGACGCTAAGGAACCTATTACGAACCAAAGGCCAAAGGGCCCTATTATTGTGTTCCATGTTGATGGTTCTTTTTCGCTCTCTTGCGGTTTGTCGGTTGTGTTCACGCCACTAGTACCCATTCAAATTTGGAGTTTGACGGGATATATTAGTATGGCGTTCATGTAGCAATTCTAGATTGCTAACTTAGTCAAGTTAACAATCCTTGGTGGTTTTGTGCGGGCCTAACTCACTCCGCCTTCCCATCCTCGACCAGTTTGCTTTTCTTTTCGCGGTAGCTTGACGGGCTGGCGCCGATAAAGCGTTTGAACATGCGGCTGAAAAAGTAGGGGTCGGAAAAACCAAGTTCTGCTGCCACGGCCTTAACCGGCAGGCCCTGGCCCAGACGGTTGGCGGCAAATTCCATGCGTTTGAGTTCGCGGAACTTCTGCGGTGTCATACCGATCCGGTCGCGGAACGCGCGGCGGAAATAGTCGGGGTTATAGGGCACATTCGCCATGGTCTCCTCGACCACCGAACCCAGTGGGTCCGCCGACAGGTGAGTGGCCACGAACATGATGTGCATCGACAGCTGATCCTGTGAATCCTCGATGGCCTCGTTCGATTTCCAGCCCAAAAACGCGTCTTCCAGATAGGCCAGCAACAGAACCATAAACTGGTGATGCTGTGCCAAAGTGGTCGAGGTCGGGGTGGCCGACGCGCGGTAGTGCTGCACCAGCGGGCCCAGTGCCTCCCAATCGCGCAGGCGCACTTTGCGGTGCAAATCCATCTGCGACACCACATTGCCGCGTCCGAACAGATCGAGCGTAAAGTGCTGTGCGACACCGGTGTAAATGTCATCGCCGCCACCGTGCTGGCCCCGAAACCGCGTGTAGGCGGGGATCAGCAGCGCATCGCCCGGTTCAACTGTGATCTCCTCTCCGTCGATGTGATATAGCCCCCGTCCGGTCAGGCAGATAATCAGGTCGTGTACGGGGTTCAGTTTGTCGATCCGCCACGCGGGACCGTGGTGCATCCGGATCGTCGAACGCGCCAAACGCAGCGACAGCGACCGCATTGGCATAAGGGAAAGCGGAAAATCTACGGTTTTGTCCATCTTTTTGTCTGTAGCTGACATTTAGTCGGGCTGGCAAGGCGATTTACTGTGCTTTCAGGGAATCAATACGTGGTCCTGACCGAAAAGGATGGACCTTAGGGAGGCAAATAAGCATCCATTTGACCTGTGCATTGTCGATTTGCACAGGAAGAGGGGCGGCTTGATCTATAAACACATGAACTATTTCGAACACGCGTATACCGGCGGTGCGTCCGCCTCTTACGTGACACCCCACTGCGCCCTTAGCGCCCCGCTTGGCGGGCTGATGCACGGAGGCGGCGGTCATGGGCGGTGACAGTAAGTATCTGGGGCTGTGGTATGTTTCGCCCTACATCATCGGTTTGTTGCTGTTCACAGCCTTTCCGTTCCTTGCCTCTTTCTACCTGAGCTTCACGGATTACGATCTGCTGTCGACGCCTGAATGGGTCGGCATGAAGAACTATGAAAAGCTGTTCACCCGCGACCGGACGTTCGATAAGTCGCTGAAAGTGACGCTGATCTATGTGTTCACGACCGTTCCGCTGAAACTGGTCTTTGCCCTGTTCATCGCGGTGGTGCTGAACTACCGGCTGAAGGCCATCAACCTGTTCCGCACGGCCTATTACGTGCCATCGATCCTTGGCGGGTCTATCGCGATTGCGGTTCTGTGGCGCTATATCTTTGCCGATACGGGCCTTGTGAATATGGGCCTTGCGCTGTTCGGGGTTGAACCGATCAACTGGTTCGGCGATCCCAACACCGCGCTGTTCACCATCACGCTGCTGCGTTGCTGGCAGTTCGGATCGGCCATGGTGATCTTCCTTGCGGCGCTGCAATCGGTGGACAAATCGCTATACGAAGCGGCCGCTATCGACGGTGCGGGCCAGTGGCAGATCTTCCGCTACATCACCTTGCCGCTGATCACGCCGGTGATCTTCTTCAACCTGATCATGCAGACCGTACAGGCGTTTCAGGAATTCAACGGCCCCTACATCATCACCGAAGGTGGTCCGCTGAAAAGCACATACCTGCTGCCGCTGTATATCTACGACGAAGCGTTCAAGAGCTTTGACATGGGCTATGCCTCGGCCATCGCTTGGGTGCTCTTCGTGATCATCATGGTTCTTACACTCATCGCGTTCTGGTCCTCGAAAAAGTGGGTCTACTACGCTGGCGACAAGAGGAGCTGAGCAATGGTGTCCTATTCCGAATTGCCCAACCCCGCCCACAACACCGGCGATGCGCCGACCCAGTTGGAACTGAAACTGCGCCGCAAGGCTCGCATCAATTCGGCGCTGCGATACACAGTGCTGGCGGTCATCGGCCTGATCATGGTTTATCCGCTGATCTGGCTGGTGGGGGCGTCGTTCAAGACGAACTCTGAAATGTTCTCGTCGCCCGGCTTCTGGCCCAGCGAACCCACGGTTCAGGGCTATATCGACGGTTGGAAAACCTCGACGCCCTACACCTTCGGGCATTTCTTTCTGAACTCGCTCTGGATCATCATTCCGAAAACCATCGGCACAGCGATTTCCTGTACGCTTGTGGCCTACGGCTTTGCCCGCTTTGACTTCCCGGGCAAGAACATCCTGTTCGCCACGGTGATCGCAACGCTTCTGTTGCCCAACGTTGTCACACGTATTCCGCAGTACCTGCTGTTTCGTGACATCGGCTGGCTGGACAGCTTCCTGCCGCTGTGGGTGCCGTCTGCGATGGCGGGGGATGCGTTCTTTGTCTTCATGGTGATCCAGTTCCTGCGCGCCATCCCGCGCGACATGGAAGAGGCCGCACGTGTGGACGGGGCAACCACCCTTCAGACGCTGATCTTTATCGTTGTTCCGATGCTGATGCCTGCGCTGATTTCGGTGTGCCTGTTCCAGTTCATGTGGACCATGAACGATTTTCTGGGGCCGCTGATCTATATCAGCTCGGTTGAAAAATACCCTGTCAGCCTCGCACTTAAACTGTCGATCGACACAACCGAAGCCTTCGCCTGGAACCAGATCCTCGCCATGTCCGTGCTCGCGCTGACACCGTCGCTGGTCGTGTTCTTCATGGCTCAGAAATACTTCATCGAAGGCATCTCTACCGGGGGGGTCAAAGGCTAATGGCCGAGCTTCAACTCAAATCGCTGGAAAAAACCTATGGCAACGGGTTCAAGGCCGTTCACGGCATCAACCTTGAGGTCAAGGAAGGCGAATTCATGGTGCTGGTCGGCCCGTCCGGCTGCGCCAAGTCCACAACACTGCGGATGATTGCAGGGCTGGAAACGGTCACAGGCGGTGAAATCCGCATCGGCGATCAGGTGGTCAACGATCTGGTTCCGGGCAAGCGCGGCATCGCGATGGTGTTCCAGAACTACGCGCTTTATCCGCATATGAAAGTGCGCCGGAACCTGTCCTTTGGCCTGCGCCTGAAACGCCAGCCCAAAGACCAGATCGAACAGTCAACACAGGTTGTGTCCAACATCCTTGAGATCGAGGAACTGCTGGATCGTCTGCCGAAACAACTGTCCGGCGGTCAGGCCCAGCGTGTGGCGCTGGGGCGTGCGTTGATCAAGGAACCGGACGTGTTCCTGTTCGACGAACCGCTGTCCAACCTTGACGCCAAACTGCGCGCCTCGATGCGGGTGCGGATCACTGATCTGCACAAACGCCTGCGATCCGAAGGCCGCCCCGCGACCGTGGTCTACGTGACCCACGATCAGGTCGAAGCGATGACCATGGGCGACCGGATTTGCGTGATGAAAGACGGCCACATCATGCAGGTGGCCGATCCTGCGACGCTCTATGAACGCCCTGCAAACGCCTTTGTGGCGGGCTTCATCGGCATGCCGGAAATGAACCTTGTGCCTGCTGTTCTTAGCAGCAACGGCGCAGCCCGTCTGACCCTTGCCGGACAAACCATCATGGCAGGACCAGACCTGACAGCACGTCTGCAAACCGCGGATGGGCCTGTCACCTTGGGCATCCGTCCGCAGCACCTTGAGGTGCTCGAAGACGGTGCCGCAGAGGCGTTCAGCGGAACGATCTCGAACCTCGAGTTTATGGGGCACGAGGTCAACGTTCATGCCCGTGTCGGTGACGCGACCTTTGTCGCCGTCGTGCCGACCGAACGTTTCGACACCACCCTGCAACGTGGCGACAAAGTGGGCCTAAGACCCATCGCGGCACGTCTGCATCTTTTTGATCCGGAGACCGGCGAAAACGTGTCGCTGGCTGACCAGAATTCATAATCGTCCAGGGAGGAAACTGACGATGAAACTGACTGTATTGGGACTTGCCCTTGCCACAACTGCGCTTGCGGGCACGGCCTCTGCTGCCGACCTGCGCATGAGCTGGTGGGGCGGCGACAGCCGTCACGCGGCCACGCAAGAAGGCATCAAGGTCTGTGGCGAAAAGTACGGCCACAACGTTAAGCCTGAATTCACCGGCTGGTCCGGCCACTTTGAAAAGGTCGCGACCCAGATCGCAGGCCGGACCGAGGCCGACATTATGCAGATCAACTGGCCGTGGCTGCCGATCTTTTCCGCCCGTGGCACAGGCTTTGCCGATCTGAACGAACTGTCCGGCACAATCGATCTGGGCCAGTGGTCTGCTGATCAGCTGGCTGCAGGCACCATGAAGGGCAAGCTGAACGGCCTGCCGGTGTCCACAACAGGCCGTCTGT
The DNA here is from genome assembly GCF_900108225.1 of Thalassococcus halodurans. GTDB lineage: Bacteria > Pseudomonadota > Alphaproteobacteria > Rhodobacterales > Rhodobacteraceae > Thalassococcus > Thalassococcus halodurans. The sequence continues at coordinate 187,183 of NZ_FNUZ01000005.1, read as the reverse complement.
TCGTGTTCAACAAAACCACCTTCGACAAAGCGGGCGTTCCGCTTCCCACCACATGGGACGAACTGATCGCGGCTGGCCCTGTGTTCAAGGAAAAGCTGGGCGACGATTACTTCCCGTTCGAAGCAACCAAGCTGGACGCGACGCTGATCGTCACGCTTTACGGCACGCAGAAAACCGGCAAGCCACTGATCGACCCCGAGACGAACAAAATCCTGTGGTCCAAAGAAGAACTGATCGACGCGATCAACTTCTACCAGACGCTGGTCGACAACCACGTGATCAACAACTGGAAGGCCGCGCAGGCATCGGGCGTCAAGGCGCTGCACGAAGATCCGGCATGGGCCAAGGGCAAGATCGCGGGCACCTACCAGTGGGATTCCACCTACTTCAAAATCAACGATCCGCTGGAAGATGGTCAGGAACTGGCCTACGTCGATCTGCTTAGCCAGGATGGCCAGCAGACACCGGGCATCTACCGTAAGGCATCCATGGTCTTCTCGATCTCGGCCAATTCCGAGAACAAGGAAGCCGCCGCTCAGGTCTTGAACTGCCTGCTGAACGAACCCGAAGGCATTGCGGCCATGGGCACCGCCCGTGGTGTGCCGTCCTCGACCGCCGCGCGTGAACAGCTTCTGGCCAATGACGCCATCAAGCCGGTTCAGATCGAAGCGCAGGCCAAGGTTCTGGCAGCGGCCGGTCCGGCGATCCACCCGTTCATGGAGCATCCCGACGTCCGTTCGGCGATGCAAGACAATCTCGAGCTGTTTGCCTACGGCGAAGTGGATGCCGAAACGGCAGCGGACGAGATGATTTACGGCATCGAAGAAGCCTTGGCTGACATCGACTCGTAATCCTCCTGACGGGGCGTCTGCTGTCCTCTAACCCGCAGACGCCCCGCCTTTTCGAACAATGGTTTGTCTATGAGCGATCTTCGCGTTCTCCAGCTGTCTTCGCGGACAGCAAGTCTTTTGCTGGCCCCGGGCGGCGCACGCTATGCCGTGCCGGTTCCGATCAGCTGGCAACTCAGCTGTGGTGACAAACCCTGCGCGTCGGGCAAGGCCACTGTGGCTCCGCTGTTTTTCGAAAACCTGACGCCGGATACCGAATACTGCCTGACCACGCCGTTGGGGCGTCTGCGTTTCCGCACGCTGAAATGTGCCGGTCTGGTGGATGCGCGCAACTTCGGGGCCGATCCCCGCGCCGCCGACAACTCCGCCGCGATCCAGCGCGCGATTGATGCTACGCCCGAGGGCGGCACCCTGCGCATTGCGCCGGGTCGCTACACCATCGGACCGATTTTTCTGAAACCGCGGATGACGTTCTATCTGCCCGAAGGGGCCGAGCTGAACGCCCATGGTGATTGGTCCGACTGGCCGATCCTGCCTGCGCGCGATGACACAGGCCGCCCTCTGTCCAGTTGGGAAGGTCTGCCAGAAGCCGCCTTTGCGGCGCCGGTTACAGCCATCGACTGCCACGGCCTGATCCTGACGGGCAGGGGCGTGATTGATGGTGGTGGCGACAGGGGCGATTGGTGGTCGTGGCCCAAATCCACCCGCCGCGATGCCCGCCGCCCGCGCACGCTGTTTCTGGCGTGGTCGGACGATGTCCAGATCTCGGGCTTGACCATCCGCAATTCGCCCAGTTGGACGGTTCACCCCTTCCGCTGCGACCGGCTTACGGCCTCGGCCCTGCATATCCAGAACCCTGCCGACAGCCCGAACACCGATGGCCTGAACCCCGAAAGCTGCTGTGACGTGACCCTGACGGGTCTGCATTTCAGCGTGGGCGACGACTGTATCGCGGTAAAGGCCGGCAAGCGCGGGGATCAGGGCGAGGCTGATCACCTGGCGCCGACCACGGGCCTGACCGTCACCCATTGCTTGATGGAACGCGGCCATGGGGCCGTCGTCCTCGGCTCGGAAATGTCCGGCGACATCACCGATGTCACCATCACCGACTGCACGTTCGACCGGACCGACCGCGGCCTGCGCATCAAAACCCGCCGTGGACGTGGCGGGCGCGTCGCCAATGTGGTGATGGAGCGCGTGGACATGACCCATGTGGACACACCCGTTGTCGCCAACGCCTATTACTTCTGCGACCCCGATGGCAGCGATGATTGGGTGCAATCCCGCAAACCCGCCGCCATCACTGAAAAAACGCCTGCGATCGACAATATCCTTGTCCGCAACGTGACGGCCAAGATGGCAAAGTTGGCGGGTGCCGCGATGCTGGGCCTGCCCGAAAGCCCGATCACCAATGTGCGGCTGGAATATTTCTCGGTCACGTTCGACCCCGATGCCGAACCCGCCGAACCCCTGATGGCCGAGGGCCAAACGCCCGTCCGCCACATCCCCATGATTGCCGAAAATACTCAGGTCACGGGCGAACCCCTGTGCGCCGAACCTTTGAAGGACCCCATCCTATGTTGATCGATTTCTTTGATGCCTTCGCCCGCGATTACCACGCCTACAAACGCGGAACGTGGTGCTATGAGGATGGTCTGCTTTATCGCGGTCTGCAGTTCCTGTCTGAGGCAACAGGCGATCCGCGCTGGGAAGCGCATCTGATGCGTCTGATCAACGAACAGGTGCAGGATGGCCCCGAAGGCGCAACACTTTTCGGCTATGATCCGGCTGAGTTTAACGTCGACCATGTGCTGTCCGGCCGGTCGCTGTTGTATTTGCACGAAAAAGCGGGCGATGCACGGTGGCTGTCGGCGGCGGGGCATCTGCTGACTCAGTTGAAAAACCACCCCCGCACCAAATCCGGCGTCTATTGGCACAAGCTGAAATACCCTTGGCAGGTCTGGTTGGACGGCCTGTACATGTGGGCACCGTTCCAGATCGGCTATGGTCAGGAAACAGGCGATGACGCTTTGGTTGCGGACGCGTTGCAGCAGGTGTCGACCGCCTTGGACATGACCTACAACGCCGACACCGGTCTTTACGCCCACGCCGTTGACGAAGCCCGCCTTCAACCGTGGGCCGATGCGCAGACAGGCCACAATCCGGCCCACTGGTCGCGTGCGGTGGGTTGGCTGGCGATGGCGCTGGTCGATATCCGCGAACTGGTCGGTGCCGCGCGGTTTGAACCGCTTGAGGCCCGCACACGCGGCCTTTTGAAACGCACGCTGGACCTGCGCCAGCCGTCGGGGCTTTGGCTTCAGGTCATGGATCAGCCCGATCTTGCGGGCAACTACGGCGAAAGCTCGGCCTCGGCGATGTTTGTCTATGCCTTGCAAAAAGGCAGCACGCTGGGCCTGTGCGATGCGCCGTCTGACCTGATGGATAAGCTGACCGCTGGCGTCATGAAGCAGGGCGCAAACGGCCCCGAGATGGCCGGGATGTGCGAGGTCGCGGGCCTTGGCTATTACGAAAGCCGCTTCCGCGATGGCAGTGCCGAATACTACGTGTCGGAAAAGGTTGTGTCGGATGATGTCAAAGGCGTCGGGCCGATGATGATGGCTTATGCGGTGTCGTTGGAACTGGAAGGTCAGCGCATGCCGTCAAAGGTCAGCGCCTAAGCCTTTATGAAACCGGTTAACCCCGAACTGACCGAAGAACAGGCCGCGCTGTTCACGCGCGACAGGGTGTTGTCCCGTGCGGGCGCGACGCTCGCGCCTGACGACCTGCCGTGGTCCCCTGCATGGGGCGCGTCGCCCGATTGGGTGATGACGGTCGGCGTGACAGGATCGGACCACAAGACCGTCCAATCCGCCGTTGATGCCGCGATCATGGCTGCTGTGGCCGATGGGCATGGCGGGCTGGCCGAGTTGCGGCTGGCCGAGGGCCAGTTTGACGGTTTGGTCTATCTGCCCAACGTGCAGATCGGGGATGACGCATTGCGTTTCCGGATCACCGGCGCGGGGCAGGGCAGGACGGTTCTGACCGCCGCCATCGATGCGGAATCGCCGGGGTCGGAATACCGCGCACGTTTCGCGGCGCAATTCGCGGTCTCCCCCCTTCCGGTGCAGGTTCTGTACGAACAAATCGCAGATCGGGGCAAGCTGAGCACAGCCAATGCCTCGGTCCTGCGGAACGAAGCGGTGGGCACCTGCCTTCAGGGCCTCAGCATCCGCAACACTTACAACTGCGACCGCGATGCCGCCGCCGAAAGCGATGAGAAAAACGCCCAAGGGCAGTATCTTAGCGGGCAGCATCAGGCAGTGGCTTTGCTAAGTTTGGGCGACGGGCTGGCTGTGCGCGACGTGGCGCTGCACAGCTTTCAGGACACGCTGTATCTGCAATCCCGCGAAGGCCGCATCACCCGCAGCGCCTTTGAAAACTGCCTGATCGAAGGCGATGTGGATTTCATTTTCGGGCAGGGCACCGCCCATTTCCAAGGCTGCACCATCCGGTCCTTGGGCAGTCGCAAGGCCCAAAGCTGGGCCACTGCCCCCAGCACGCGGATGCACGTGCCCTACGGTTTTGTCTTTAACGAATGTCACTTCACCCATGACGGTGCGGGCGATGTCGCGGGCGGGCAGGTCTTGTTGGGCCGACAGTGGTTCGAAGCCGTGCGCGCGACCCCCTATGGCATCCCGCCTGATCCCGACTACCGCGTCGATCTGGGCCCTGTGTCGATCCTGTCTGAAGATGGCAACACCATCAGCCGCCAGACGTTAGAGGCGGTTGGCAAATGTGTGCTGCTCAACTGTCGTATATCCTCAGAATACAACTCTGTATCCCCATGGGGACCATGGTGTGGCGGGCATTGGGACCGTGAGGGACAGCACCATCCGGCCCCGTGGCATCCCCGCTACAGACCTGTGCAAACAGGTCTTCAGGATTTGCAGGCCGAACTGGGCCCGTGGCTGGCAGCACAAGGCCTTTGCTATGATTCCGCGCACCACAAAGGGCCGTGGATGGGCCTGTGGCGATGCAGGTTTGAAATCTGAGCCAGATAACAGGTTTCAGTAGACAGTCACGCGGCTGTCGTGTTCCGTGGATAGCAACAGGGAAATCCCAGCCAGCCACGGTGCCCCATGATCCCACTTCGCCCTGATCCCGTAGAATTCATGACCGGTCGCCATAGCGGTACTGATCGTCCAGGCGGTATTTCGATGCCGGGGGGCGGCGGTAAATTCACACCGGACGGGCAGGCGCTGATCTGGCCGGGGAATACGTTCATCTGCCACATCAACCGTAAATCCCCCCAGTGGGAGGCGATGCGGGATCTTCAGGAACAGGTCAAATGCAGCGAATTCCAGCGCTTCTTTGCGTTTCTCACGCCCACCAGCTTTCACATGACGGTGTTTCAGGGCCTGTCCCCCGATCTGCCCGCCAGCATGCCCGATGGACTTGCGCCGAACACACCGCGCGACAGGGTCAGCGCCGAACTGATGGCCCGCACCCGCGATCTGGTATTGCCGTCGTCCTTCCGCGTCACCACGACCGAATTGTTTGCCCTACATTCCCTGACAACGGTCGGCGCGGATGAGGCGGCCGAGGCCGATCTGCGCCATGCCCGCCGGATATTGCGCGATGCGACAGGGATCAGTCCCGCGAAATTCGATTACTATGTGTTCCACATCACCATGGCCTATCCGCTTGATTGGGTGTCGGACACGCTGGCGCAGGAAATGGCGGATTTCAGCGCCGAACTGACGGCGGATGTGGCCGAAGACATCGGGCCTATCGACCTCGGGGCGATCGAATTCTGCACCTTTGACACAATGCATCATTTTGAACCGCTGATGCATCTGACGGGGCGATCTGCATAAACACGCCATAGCAGGTGTTGCAGGTGCTGGTAGAACGCGGCCTTTTGGATTAGCCTAAGCGAATACGAAGGGACACCATTTTGCCATGCACGACACCGTACATGATCATCTGATGGAAGGATCGTGGGTTGACCGGTTTCCCGGGCTGCAGCAACTGCCGCCCGAACATCGTGCTATTCTGGAAAAAGGCAGCAAGGTGATCTCGGTCCCTGAGGGCACACAAGTGTTCGGCCCCGGCCAATCCGCAGATAACCTTTTGATGCTTCTGGAAGGCACCGTGCGGGTCCAGCAGACCTCGGACACGGGGCGCGAGGTGTTCCTTTATCGTGTGAATGGCGGTGAAAGCTGTGTTCTGACCACAGCCTTCATGATCACCTTTGACGACTATTCCGCCGAGGGTATCGCAGAAACCGACGTTCTGGCCGTGGCAATTCCGCGTGCCACGTTTGACGAACTGGCAGGGCTGTCCAAGCCCTTCCGCGATGTGATTTTCGCCGCCTATTCGCGGCGGATGACTGATTTGTTTACTTTGATTGATGACATCGTTTTCCAACGCATGGACGTGCGTTTGGCCGCGCGGTTGCTTGAATTGGCGGGTGACGGCGATACGGTCAAGGCAACGCATCAGGTGCTCGGCAACGAACTTGGCACCGCCCGCGAAGTGATTTCTCGCACCCTTTCAGAGTTCCAACGCCGTGGCTGGATTGAACAATCCCGCGGTACTGTCCGTATTATCGGACGCGAAGGATTAGAGCGTTTGGCACGCTCTTCTTCCTCTATGTGACGAAGTCACCGTAGATTTGACCACCATGTGAGAAAACAGCGTCATCAAGTGATTCCTTCTGGAGAAACCGAGATGACAAAGAACATGGGAAAACTGGATCGGACCATCCGAATTGTGGTCGCGATCGCTCTGATCGTTTCGGCCTTCACCGGTATCCTGCCTGCCGCAGGTCTGTGGCACTGGCTGGGGCTGGTCGTGGCTGCGGTCTTCTTGCTGACATCAGCACTGGGCAACTGCCCGCTCTACTCAATTTTCGGAATAAGGACGTGCCGCGCATGACACCAATCGTAACTGAATTCACACCCCTGGCTTCGGCCTTTGGCGGTGCGCTGATCGGCGTTGCTGCCGTTCTGCTGATGACCTTCGGAGGCCGTATCTTTGGCGCCACGGGCATCTTGTCAGGTGCGATTTTGCCATCAGGTGCGGGTGACCGAGCATGGCGCTGGGCGCTGCTGGCCGGAATGGTTTCCGGTCCGCTGGCGGTGCAGCTCATGACCGGTTCCATGCCTGCCGTGGAAATCCCGATCTCGCTGCCGATGATCATCGTAGGCGGGTTCCTTGTGGGAGTCGGCGTGAACTTTTCGTCGGGCTGCACATCGGGCCACGGTGTTTGTGGCATGGCGCGGCTGTCGCCGCGGTCCATCATCGCGACCCTGACCTTCATGGCGGCGACAATTGTCACCGTCTACATCGTCCGCCACGTGATCGGAGCCTAAGCCATGAAACTTATCGTCTACTACCTGATCGGTCTTGTTTTCGGCGTCGGCATTTCGATTTCGGGCATGGCCAACCCTGCCAAGGTCCTGAACTTCTTTGACCTTGCCGGATCGTGGGATCCGTCCCTGATGTTCGTGATGGGTGGTGCTTTGATTGTGACGTTTATCGGCTACCGTCTGGCCTTCCGCCGGTCGGCCCCGCTGATGGCGCCCCGCTTCGAAGTGCCCACACGCCGCGATCTTGACCTGCCGCTGATTGGCGGTTCGGCGGTCTTCGGCATCGGCTGGGGTATCGCGGGCTTCTGCCCGGGTGGTGCTCTGCCGGCCCTTGGCACTGGCATGATCGAAGTTGCGATCTTCGTCGCATCCCTGATCGCCGGCCTTCTGACAGCACGCGGATTGCGCCGCATTGGCGTGAACGCACTTACCAAATCTACGACTTAAAGGATCAGACCTATGACCAATTATCCTGTAAACATGTCTGTTAAGCCCGAAGTCAAAGCCTTCTTTGACGAGGCCACAAACACAATCACCTACGTGGTGAAAGACCCGAACTCGAACGCATGTGCCATCGTCGATTCCGTCATGGACATCGACTATGCCGCTGGCCGCATCAGCTATGAAAGCGCGGATGAGGTCATCCAGTACGTGAAGGACAACAACCTGACCGTCGAGTGGCTCTTGGAAACACACGTGCACGCCGACCACCTGTCTGCCGCGCCGTACATCCAGCAGGAACTGGGTGGCAAGATCGGCATCGGCGACAAGATCACCGTTGTGCAGGACACCTTCGGCAAAGTCTTCAACGAAGGCACCGAATTCCAGCGTGACGGGTCGCAGTTCGACAAGCTGTTCCAAGACGGTGACGAGTTCACCATCGGTGGCATGCCTGCCTTCACAATGCACACACCGGGCCACACGCCTGCGTGCATGGTGCATGTGATCGGTGACGCGGCATTCGTCGGTGACACACTGTTCATGCCTGATGGCGGTTCGGCCCGTGCCGACTTCCCGGGTGGTGATGCAGGCGAGCTGTACGACTCGATCCAGAAGGTGCTGGCACTGCCGGACGAAACCCGTCTGTTCATGTGCCACGACTACGGACCGAACGGCCGTGACATCCAGTGGGAAACCACGGTTGCCGAGGAAAAAGAGCACAACATTCACGTCGGTCAGGGCAAGACGAAAGAAGAATTCGTCAAGTTCCGCACCGAGCGCGATGCCCAGTTGGCCGTGCCCAAACTGATCATCCCGTCGCTGCAAGTGAACATGCGTGCCGGTGAAGTGCCGACGGATAAAGACGGCAAGCCGATGCTCAAGGTTCCGGTCAACGGACTGGGCTAATCGGCACACAGGAAAAGGAGCCAGACATGGACCTGAGAAAGATTTCATCCCAACTGAGCGTTTCGCCTCAGATCACGCCAAACGACATGGCCGCCATCAAAGAAGCAGGGTTCCGGTCGATTATCTGTAACCGACCGGACGGCGAAGGTGCCGACCAGCCCAGCTTTGATGAAGTCCAGAAGGCTGCCGAGGCAGCCGGTCTTGAGGTGCGCTATGTGCCGATCAAGGCGGGGATGGTGTCGGATCAGGATGTCGATGCGTTCGGCGCGGCGCTTGATACGCTGCCGGGCCCGACGCTGGCTTACTGCCGGACGGGGACACGTTCCGCGACTTTGTGGTCCTTCCACGAATCCAAGAACCGCCCCATGCCGGAAATCCTGGCTGCAACCAAAGCGGCGGGCTACGACATGAACGGCGTGGCCCGACGCATCGCCAATGGTGGCAAAACCCCCACCGAAACAGGCGACGCAAAGTACGATGTGGTTGTTGTAGGTGGCGGCGCGGGCGGTATTTCTGTCGCAGCCAGCCTGCACGCCCGCAAACCCGATATCTCGATCGCGATCATCGATCCGGCGGATATCCACTATTACCAGCCGGGCTGGACCATGGTGGGCGGTGGCATCTTTGAAGCCAGCGAAACCGCGAAAACCATGGGTTCGCTCATCCCGCGCGGGGTCAAGTGGATCAAGGCCGCCGTGGCCGCGTTCGAACCTGCCAATAACGCCGTGATCCTCGATGGCTGCCGCGTGGTGAAATATGATCGTCTGGTCGTTTCTCCGGGGCTCAAGCTGGATTGGGAAGCGGTGGAAGGTCTGGAAGAAACGCTGGGCCGCAACGGTGTGACATCGAACTACCGCTATGATCTGGCGCCTTACACATGGCAGCTGGTTCAGGAAATGAAGGGCGGTCGTGCGCTGTTCACCCAGCCGCCGATGCCGATCAAATGTGCCGGTGCGCCGCAAAAGGCGATGTACCTGTCCGGTGACGCATGGAACCGTCGTGGCGTTCTGAAGAACATGGACATCCAGTTCATGAACGCGGGTGGTGTGCTGTTCGGGGTCAAGGATTATGTCCCCGCGCTGGAACAGTACATCGACAAATACGGCGTGACGCTGAACTTCTTCCACAACCTTGTGTCTGTGGACGGGGCTGCGAAAAAGGCGACCTTCAAAGTGGCCAAGCCCGATACCGAAGCGACCGAGGTCACTGTCGACTTTGACATGATGCACGTCACCCCGCCGCAAACGGCCCCTGATTTCATCCGTGTGTCGCCCCTGGCGGATGCGGCTGGTTGGGTCGATGTGGATCAGGCGACGCTGCGCCACAAAAGCTTCGACAATATCTGGAGCCTTGGTGACGTGATGAACGCGCCGAACGCGAAAACCGCAGCGGCCGCCCGCAAACAGGCGCCGACGGTTGCGGACAATATCGCGGCTGACATCGATGGCCGGTCACCGGTTGCCGCCTATGACGGCTACGGATCCTGCCCGCTGACGGTTGAGCGCGGCAAGATCGTTCTGGCCGAGTTCGGTTACGGCGGCGTGCTGAAGCCCAGCTTCCCGGCGTTCCTGATCGACGGCACCAAGCCGACACGCGCGGCGTGGTTCCTGAAAGAAAAGATGCTGCCGCCGATCTACTGGAAAGCGATGCTGCGCGGCAAAGAATGGATGGCCAAGCCTGAAAAGCTGACCATCGCCGCCGAGTAATCGGCCCCGAATGCAACGAACAGGGGCGGCGCCCGCCCCCGTTCCCCGAAATGGCCGACTCCTCTCTGTCTGGCCAAAACCTTGGGCAGCTTGTGGCTTGGATGTTCAAGCTGCCCCCTTTTCTTGAATTGACTGCCCATGCCTGACTTCCGCAGATATCTCCCGATCCTCGACTGGGGCCGCAGCTACGATAAAACTGCGTTCTCGAATGATATGATCGCCGCGGTGATCGTGACGATCATGCTGATTCCGCAATCGCTGGCCTATGCGATGCTGGCAGGTCTGCCGCCCGAGGCGGGTCTGTACGCCTCGATCGTGCCAATCCTGCTTTATGCGGTCTTTGGTACATCACGCGCGCTGGCCGTGGGGCCGGTGGCCGTTGTGTCGCTCATGACCGCCGCGGCTGTAGGTCAGATCGCTGAACAGGGCACCATCGGTTATGCCGCCGCCGCCCTGAGCCTTGCGCTTTTGTCCGGTCTGATGCTGCTGGCGATGGGTATTTTCCGTCTGGGCTTTGTGGCGAACTTCCTCAGCCACCCTGTGATTGCGGGCTTTATCACCGCATCCGGTATCCTGATCGCGGTCAGCCAGCTAAAACACATCTTCGGTGTGTCCGCGTCGGGCCATACCCTGCCGGAAATCGTGCATTCGCTGTGGACGCATTTGGGCGACACCAATGTGATCACTCTTGTGATAGGCATCATCGCGATTGCCTTCCTGTTCTGGGTGCGTCTTGGCATGAAAGACGCGCTGATCAAGCTTGGCCTGTCCAACAGTGTCGCGGGCGTTCTGACCAAGGCCGGCCCTGTGGCTGCTGTTGCTGTCACAACTATGGCTGTGGCGCTGTTCCGTCTGGATGAAAGCGGCGTGAAGATCGTGGGCTCTGTCCCGCAAAGCCTGCCGCCGCTGACCATGCCTGCGTTGTCGCCCGATCTGTTGCAGCAACTACTGCTGCCTGCCGCGCTGATCACCATCATCGGCTTTGTTGAATCGATCTCGGTCGCGCAGACACTGGCCGCGAAAAAACGCCAGCGCATCAATCCGGATCAGGAACTGATCGGTCTGGGTGCGGCGAACATCGGTGCGGCCTTTACCGGCGGTTATCCGGTGACAGGTGGCTTTGCGCGTTCGGTCGTAAACTATGACGCAGGCGCGGAAACGCCCGCTGCTGGTGCCTTCACGGCCATCGGTCTGGCGATTGCCGCCCTTGCGCTGACCCCGCTGATCTACTTCCTGCCGACGGCGACGCTGGCTGCGACGATCATCGTGGCGGTTCTGGGTCTGGTCGATCTGTCGATCCTGAAACACGCATGGACGTACAACCGCGCCGATTTTGCCGCTGTTCTGGCGACCATCCTTCTGACCCTTGGTTTCGGTGTCGAGGCGGGCGTCAGCGCCGGTGTGATCATCTCGATCGCGATGCACCTGTTCCGCACATCGCGCCCCCATGTTGCCGAAGTCGGTCTGGTGCCGGGCACCCAGCATTTCCGCAATATCAAACGCCACAAAGTGGAAACCGATCCGGAAATCCTGACCCTGCGTGTCGATGAGGCCCTGTGGTTCGCCAACGCGCGCTTCCTTGAGGATCAGATCCTTGATCGCCTGACCAAAGACTGCGCGCTGAAGCACGTCATCTTGATGTTCTCGGCTGTGAACCAGGTTGACCTGTCCGCGCTGGAAACCCTTGAGGCACTGAACAAACGTCTGGATGAACAGGGCATCAAGCTGCACCTGTCCGAGGTCAAAGGCCCAGTCATGGACCGTCTGCAACGGGCGCATTTCCTAGAAGAGCTGACCGGCAAGGTTTATCTGGCCCAGTATGATGCTTGGCGCGACCTGCACGACGCTACGCCGATCAAGGCCGTGTCCTAAGGGTCAGTCCAGACCGGAATACTTCTTAAGCAAACGGGTGAGGTCGCTGAATTCGGCCTCACTCAGATTTCCGCGTTCTGCCTGATGCAGTGCCAGAAAATCATCCTTGCGCGCAGCGGCGAACGTTTCGCCCTCGGGCGTCAGCGACAGATGCACCGCGCGGCGGTCTTCGGGGGATGCGACCCGTTCGATCAGGCCAGCCGTCACCAAACGATCCACCAGTTTTGTCATATGCGCGGGCTTGATACACAGGCTGCGCGCGATCGCGCCCTGCTTCATGCCCGGATTGCGCAAGACCAGCCAAAGCGCGGTGAATTCCCCCGGCCGCAGGCCCAAAGCCGACAGTTCGTCAAAGAACGCCTCAAAGGCGCGAAGCTGCGCGATCCGCAAAAGAAACCCAAGGGATTCGCCCAGTTCCGCGATCTCGACAGTTTCGTCGTCGGCGGGCAGGGGCGGCTTTTTTGCTGTTTTCGCAGGCATTTTCGCGCGAACCTTCGGTGTGCTTTGTTCAGACTTGATTACCCCTAGCATAAATAGTACCCACGGATAAAGTTTCCATGGAAACTAAATTGGATCAGATTACGGAGGAGACATCTGGTGCAGGACGCAACTTCGCGTGACACGCTTTTCTGGCAGCCCGAAATCCTAAGCGAAACGCGCGACGACGGGACAATCTATGTCTGGCAGAAAGACCCGCTGCCCGCTTATCCCGACCGTCTTTCGGACAAGATCGCGCATTGGGCGTCGGTCGCGCCTGATCGTGTATGGATGGCCGAACGCGGCCCCGACGATGCGTGGCGCAAAGTCACCTACGGCGAAATGTTCGCGCAAATCCGTGCCATTGGTCAGCGTTTGCTTGATCTTGATCTCTCTACCGACCGCCCACTGGTCATCCTGTCGGGCAACTCCATCGCTCACGGTCTGATGGCCTTGGGTGCGCAGTATGTGGGTATTCCGTCGGCGGCTTTGGCGCCGGCCTATGCGCTGGTGTCTGGCGATTACGCGAAACTCAAAGGCATCCGCGACCAGATCACACCGGGCGCTGTTTTTGCCGACACGCTTGATCCGTTCCTGCCCGCAATCGAAGAAGTTTTCCCCGACCTGCCGCGTCTTGCGGTCGAAGGGACAGGCCTGGCCGTATCGTGGGACGATCTGGTGACAACTCCCATCACCCCGTCCGTCGATGCGGCCAACGCCGCAACCGGCCCCGATACCGTGGCCAAGTTCATGTTCACATCCGGCACCACCGGATCGCCCAAGGCGGTGATCCTGACCCAGCGCATGATGTGCGCGAATATGGCGATGGTTGCCGATTGCTTTGCCTTTTTCCGTGATGAGCCGCCCGTCCTGCTGGACTGGGCGCCGTGGAACCACGTCGCGTCCGGCACAAAGGTGTTCAACCTGACGATCTACAACGGCGGCACCTATCACATCGATCAGGGCAAACCGACGCCCAAGCTGATCGGCGAAACCATCCGCAACCTGCGCGATGTGTCGCCCAACTGGTACTTCAACGTGCCCGTCGGCTACGAAATGCTGATCACCGCGATGAAAGAGGACAAGTCGCTGGCGGAGTGCTTCTTCCGCAACGCCAAGCTGATGATGTACGCGGGTGCCGCTATGGCCCAGCACACATGGGAAGATCTGGGTCGTATTTCGGAAGAGGTCACAGGCAAGCGCGTAACGCTCAGCACCGGTCTGGGCGCGACAGAAACCACGCCATTTGCCCTGCAACAGATCGAGTATCAGGAAACGCCGGGCAACGTCGGTGTGCCGTCCAAGGGTCTGACGCTGAAACTGGTCCCGAACGAAGGCAAGTATGAGGCCCGCCTGAAAGGCCCGTCTGTCACGCCGGGTTACTGGCGGAACGACAAACTGACGGCCGAGGCATTCGATGACGAAGGTTTCTACTGCTTGGGCGACGCGCTGCGGTTTGCCGATGAAACCGATCCGTCCAAGGGCTTCTTCTTTGACGGGCGTGTGGCTGAAAACTTCAAGATGGCCACAGGCACGTGGGTCGCTGTCGGTGCCCTGCGCGGTAAACTGAACAACGCGCTCGAAGGTCTGGCGGCAGACGTTGTGATCGCCGGTGAAGGCCACGAGGAACTGGGCGCGCTGCTGGTGCCATTCCGTCCCGCGATCGAAAAGGTCGTTCCGAACGGCGCATCGCTGTCTGACGCAGAATTGCTGGCCCATCCGGCGCTGCGTGACCGTGTCGAAACGCTTCTGGGCACTTACAATAAAACCGCTGGCGGTTCGTCGCTGCGTGTGCCGCACGTGCGTTTTCTGGAAGAGCCGCTCAGCCTTGATAAGGGCGAGGTCACGGACAAAGGATCGGTCAACCAGCGCGCGGTTCTGCGCCTGCGCGCGGATCTGGCGGACTCGCTGTTCACCGACGCGCCCGAGGTCATGCACAGCCGCAAACCGGCTATCTAGGAATATGGTTGATGTCAGATAAGATCGTGCAGAAATTCTATTTCTGCACGATTGGATTTGATTGTGAGTTTACGCGATAATTGCAAATTATGTGGCGAAAACCGCCCATTGATGAATAGCCATATTATTCCGCGAGGTTTGTATGCGAGGGTGCAAAAGCAATCCGCCGACCGCGTCAATGAGCTTGTTCATAGTGACCCTGAAAATAATTCACTGTATTTAAGCTCTAAGCAGTTGAAGCAAAGGCTTTTGTGTGAGGAATGGGAAGCGAGGATTCAATCTTTTGAGGATTTCTATTTCCGTCTTGTGGATAAAGAACCTGACCGGCTAGCACGGTCCGTATCTGAAGAGAGTGACTATTTATCCAATAACTTAAGTAGTCATTTTTCTGAGGTAGAATTAAGGAAAATCGCGGGATTTATTTTAAGTATCTTTTGGAGGTGCAATCTTTCTCGGCATCGCGAATTGAAAGATTATCACGGTGCATTGGGTAGAGAGTTTTCTGAAGAGGTAAGGCTGTTTCTATTGGGTGTAGGTTCTTTCCCTCAGCGAACTCTGGTCAGAATTATGCTATATTCCGAAAATGACGTTCCTGAGTGGTTTTCGTATCCATCAAGAGAAAGGCAGAAGCATTCGGAGGGGTATTTCTGGTCGCATGGCATTAGGTGTTTAAACTTCGAGTTCGATGTTTTCCGTGGATTGCATAATCACTATCTACCTCCGATTGACGATGCATCCTGTTCGGTTCGCTTGCATGTTGCTGAAAGCTCTATTCAACGATCCTCATTTGTGAAGAACTTGTTCAGAACTGTTAGCTCCGGAGACAAAAGAGGGAAGTTGAAGAACTATCTTTCAGAATAGACTTGCCTAAATCTACTCGACCGACGCGCCGAACAGCACGATCGCAACCGCGACACCGGCCAAAGCAACAAAGCCAACGGCTTTCACGGGCTGCCCCTTCAGGGCGGCCCCTTTTGCTGCGATCAGGGTCTGGATAGCGTAGTAAAGCGCAAAGGCGCGGGACGCATAGCTGATGATCTCGAACACGCTGGCGGTCCACGTCAGCGCAACGCCCACAACCGCCAAAAGCACATAGCCCGCCCGTGGGGCCAGACGTCCGCCGGTCAGTTCCGACACCAATCCACCCGCGCCGCCGGTATCGGCCACCGCGGCGCTGAATTGCGCGCTCAGCGCCGCGACAATCAGCAGGATCGGCAGGATGGGGGCGACGACCTCCATCAATCCGATGATCGCGGTTTCGCTCAGGTCCAGCGCATCGGGGGCGAAGGCAAAGCTCAGCAGCAGGATGTAGACCAGATAGATTGCGGTCGACACGCCCTGCGCCAGTTTCATCGATTTGATACGCGTCGGGGCACTGTATTCTGCGCCGAGATATCTTGAGGTTTCGAACCCTTGCACCGTCACCAGCAACCCGCCCACCAGCGCCACAGCCTGCCAGCCGCTGACTGTGGCTGCGCTGAACACCAGATCGCCCGCGCTGGCGGTTTTGCCGAAAAACACCGCCAGTCCGAACAAAAGGCCCGCGATGATGGCCAGTTTGATGCCAACAGACACTTCCTCGAGCCGCTCCAGCGCACCAAAGCCGCGCGTCCAGCCGACGATCAGAATGATCGCAAAGGTCGCGGTGGTGACCAGTTTCGCGGGGATGTGTCCTTCGACCTCGGTCAGGCTGACGGCAAAGGCGCCCAGCAGGTTCAGGTAGTAGGCGACCGAGATGATATAGGCAAAAGCCAGCGACCATGCCGAGGCGAGCTCTAGCCCTCGTTCCGAAGGGCTGCGGTTTTCGCCCTTGTTGTTCAGCCGCCAGATGTTGAACCGGATCGCCGCGCCGAACAGATAGGCTGCGCCGCACAAGATCGCCATGACCAGCGGCGCATAAGCCCCGAAAGACGCGTTCAGGATCGGCCCCAACACCAGAAAGCCGCTGCCGATGATCGACGCCAGCGGCGTGATCGCAGCCCGCCACAGCGTGGCATTGGCGAGCTTCGGCCACATCAGCAGCGCACCGGTGGCCACAACGACCAATAGGATCAAAGCGTTCAGCATAGGGTTTGAATACGCCCCGTATACGCCACTGGAAACGGAGAAATGCGCAAAGCGTCAATTTGCGCGAGGGTGCGCGTATGGTTGTGAATGTGCGACTTCTACGGCAAAGCGAACATAAACGAAAGTAAATGTCTTTCTTTTGGCGCGAGGTACGCTATATATCTGCCTGTGAATCGAACAAAATCACGTAGGCTAGGGCCCATGGACACGCAGTACGACCTTTTCATCATCGGTGGCGGTATCAACGGCTGCGGCATCGCGCGTGATGCGGCGGGCCGCGGGCTATCTGTTGGCGTGGCCGAAATGAACGATCTTGCGTCGGCCACGTCCTCGGCCTCGACCAAGCTGTTCCACGGCGGTCTGCGCTATCTTGAATACTTCGAGGTCCGCCTTGTCCGCGAGGCGCTGATCGAACGGGAAACCCTGCTGCGGGCGATGCCGCATATCTCGTGGCCAATGCGATTTGTGCTGCCGTATCATGAAGATATGCGGTTCGAGGGGTCGACCCCGACGTCGCGCATTCTGAACACTGTCATGCCGTGGATGAAGGGCCGTCGTCCTGCCTGGCTGATCCGTCTGGGCCTGTTCATGTACGACAATCTGGGTGGTCGCAAAATCCTGCCCGGCACCAAGACACTGGACCTGACCGAGGTGCCCGAAGGCCGTCCGCTGAAATCCAAATTCGAAAAGGCGTTCGAATATTCCGACTGCTGGATCGAGGATTCGCGCCTTGTCGTGCTGAACGCCCGCGACGCTGAACGCCTTGGCGCCGATATCATGACCCGCACCAAGGTTCTCAGCGCTGAACGCGAAGGCGGTGTCTGGCGGATCACGCTGGAAGAGGGCGATCAAACACGCACCGTCACGGCCAAGATGCTGGTCAATGCCGGTGGCCCGTGGGTGGGCGACATCATCAGCGGTACAATCCGCTCCAATTCCCGCGATGGCGTGCGACTGGTGCGCGGGTCGCACATCGTCACGCGCCGCCTGTTCGACCATGACAAAGCCTACTTCCTTCAGGGCGAAGACGGCCGCATCATGTTCGCGATCCCGTATGAGACCGACTACACCCTGATTGGCACCACCGATCAGGATCACACTGACCCAGACACGCGCCCCGAATGCACCGAGGCCGAGCGCGACTATATGCTGGAGTTCGTGAACAAGTATTTCGAACGGGACATCACGGTCGACGATATCGTCTGGTCCTATTCGGGCGTGCGTCCGCTTTATGACGACGGCGCATCCTCGGCCACGGCTGCAACGCGTGACTATGTTCTGAAGGTCGAAGACCGTGGCGGCGCGCCGGTTCTGAACATTTTCGGCGGAAAAATCACCACATATCGCAAACTGGCCGAAAGCGCGCTGGACGAAATCGCACCGTTCTTCCCGGGCCTCAGCGGCCCGTGGACCGCCGGCAAGGCATTGCCCGGCGGCGACTTTGAGGTCGGCGATTTCGACGAACTGGTTGGCAATCTGCACAAACAGTTTGGCTTTTTGACAGAAAGGTGGGCAAAACGACTGGTTCGCGCCTATGGGTCCGAGGCATGGGATCTGCTCGCTGGGGCCGAAACCGCTGATGATCTGGGTCAGGATTTCGGCGCGACCCTGACCGAACGCGAGGTCGCGTGGCTGATGGACCATGAATACGCCCGAACCGCCGAAGATGTGATCTGGCGGCGCAGCAAACTGGGCCTTCGCATGGATGAAGAACAGAAGACCGCGCTTCAGGATTTCATGCAAATTCGTATGGCTAAGGCCTGACCTATACGCATTTGGTCATCGCTAAGGCCAAAAATCCCCGCTATGACGCAGGATATGAGCGATGATCAGACATTCGAGATTTTCCTGACCGCCCCGCCGGGGCTGGAACCTGTGTTGGCCGAAGAGGTCCGCGCAGCAGGTTTTGCCACGCCCCAGACCGTGCCCGGTGGTGTCACGACCCAAGGCGGCTGGCCCGAGGTCTGGCGCGCCAATCTGGTGCTTCGCGGCGCAACGCGCGTTCTGGTCCGCATCGGCGGGTTCCGCGCCTTTCATCTGGCGCAGCTGGACAAACGCGCGCGCAAGTTCGAATGGGGCGATTTCCTGCGCACGGACGTGCCGGTGAAGGTCGAAACCACAACCAATCGCAAATCCAAGATTTACCATGCTGGTGCCGCCACCCAGCGGATCGAAACTGCGTTGAAAGACAGCCACGGCATCACCATCGCGGACGACGCCGAACTGCGGCTGATGGCGCGGATCGACGATAACTTTGTGATGTTCTCGCTCGATACGTCAGGCACGTCGCTGCACAAACGCGGGCATAAAGAGGCGGTCAATAAGGCCCCCATGCGCGAAACATTGGCCGCTCTGTTCCTGCGTCAGATGGGCTTTGATGGCACGCAGCCTGTGCTCGACCCGATGTGCGGATCAGGCACCTTTGTGATCGAAGCCGCTGAGATGGCCGCCGGCCTTGCCCCCGGTCGTACCCGCAGTTTTGCCTTTGAAAACCTTGCCTCTTTTGACGCTGCAGCTTGGGCGCAGATGAAGGCATCGCAAACCTCCGGCACCCCGCTAAAGCAGTTTTTCGGATCGGACCGCGACGCAGGCGCTGTGCGCATGTCCACCGCCAACGCCGAACGCGCGGGCGTGGATGGGTTCACCGAATTCACCAACGTCGCGATCGCCGATTTGCAGCGCCCCGACTGTGAACCGGGCATCGTCATCATCAACCCGCCCTACGGCGCGCGGATCAGCAACAAAGGCCCGCTGTTCGCCGTCCATGCGCAGATGGGCGAGGTGCTGAAAGAGCGCTTTGCTGGCTGGCGCGTTGGCATCATCACCAGCGAGCCGCAATTGGCCAAGGCGACCGGTTTGACCTTTGCCAAAACCAGCCCGCCGGTGCCGCACGGCGGGCTGAAAGTAAAGCTATATCAGACAGATACGCTTTAACTGGCTTCGCGCAACACGCCTGCAGCGGGGATGGTTCTGCCGCCAAACGTGATCTCGGAATCCGTGTGGTTGAACCAGAACCGTTCGGTCGCCGTCGCCCGTGTGCGCAGCCCGTCGGGCAGGTCCATCACAGGCACGCCAGCCGCCTGACAGATCATCGCAACGATCCGCTCCAGCGCCGCATCATCGCCCCAGCCGCCCACATAACTCACATGGCCCGCGCGTTTCACCGCCGCGCGGCCATCCGTTAGGGTCATAACCGTTTCCGCTTCGCCGCTCAGCTCCTCTCGGTACCCCGCGAACGCACCGCCGCCTGACAGTGTCATGGGGCTGTCGGGACGCAGGCTTTCGACCAGCGTGACGGTCACGTCCAGATCGGGAAACGCGGGTGGCAACGGGTTGGGGATTGAGAAGTGCGCATCCCGCGCCGCGCTGCGGGGGCCAAGGACGACCTGCGCATCAGCCGCGTTCAAAGCTGCCTTCAGGTCATCGGGCATATGCATCAAACCCGGAGCAAAAACAGCGGCATAGCCGGAAAAATCACGTGTATCAGGCGGCAGAATGTCCACACTAAGCCCCGCGCGACGCAGAGCGCGGTAGTGTTCGAACACAAGGCCGAAATAGGACAGGCCCGCGCCATGCGGCTGCACCGTCCACGCCCAGTCGGCGTCGTAGTCAAAGATCAGCGCAACAGGCGCTTGCGCGGGCTGCACCATTGGCGCATCGATCAGTTCATCGCGCACTTGCCGCGCCTCGATGATCGCGGGCGCGTCCGCGCTGTCAGGGCGCAGCATGCCTGTGTGCATTTCTTCCTGCGCAAACGGGGCCTGACGCCAGCGGAAATAACAGACCGCCTCGGCCCCGTGGGCAAAGGCCTCCCAAGTCCAGAGGCGGACCATACCGGGCAGGGGCGCGGGGTTATAGGGTGCCCAGTTCACCGGTCCGGGCTGCTGCTCCATCACCCACCAGCGGCCAAGGCCCACGGCACGATAAAGATCGTGGTGAAACGCCTGAAAATCCGGATCGCCCTGGCGCGCATATTTGCGCTGTCGTTCGGCATCGGCACCAACGCGATCTTCAAGGAAACCAAGGGGATAGCTGTCCCATGTCGCGATTTCCAGATCGCGCCCGACTTTGTAGTGATCAAAGTCCGTGATGCGGCCCATGTAGTTGTGGCTGATCGGCGCGTCGGAATGCGCGCGAATGATATCCACCTGTTCGCGGTTGAACTGCACCACCTGATCCGACGAAAATCGGCGGAAGGCCAAGGCATGGGCGGGGTTCGGTTCGGTCACCGTGAGGTTGGGCAGATCGATGTCGTCGAAATCGGCGTAGTCCATCGACCAGAACACATTGCCCCAAGCCGTGTTCAGCGCGTCGATATCGTCGTTAAACGCATTCCGCAGCCAGTCGCGGAAGGCCAGACGCGCAGCGTCGGAGTAGGAAATCACCGTATCGTGGCAGCCGTATTCGTTGTCGGTCTGCCATGCGGCGACATAGGGGTTTTTGCCGTAGCGCTGCGCCACTTTTTCGGTGATCCGGCGGCTTTCGGCGCTGAATCCTTCGTGGCTAAAGCAATAATGGCGGCGCGATCCGAATTTGCGCGGCTTTCCGTCCACATCCACAGCGATCATATCGGGGTGTTTGTTGACGACCCATCGGGGCGGCGTGGCGGTGGGGGTGCCCAGAACAACCTTCAGGCCCGCGCGCCCCAGCACGTCAATCGCGCGATCCAGCCAGTCCCAATGAAACTCGCCCTCGCGCGGTTCTATTTTACCCCACGCGAATTCGCCGATGCGCACCCACGTCAGGCCGGTCTCGACCATGCGGGCGGCGTCTTTCTCCCATATGTCTTCGGGCCAGTGCTCGGGGTAGTAGCAGGTGCCAAGTGTGCGTTTCATAGGGAATTATCCGTAGATTTCGTCGTAGGCCGCGACGATTCTTGCGGCCCGTGTTTTGATCTCGGAGATTTGTATACCTGTAGTATACAGCGCCGTTCCAATACCGAACCCATCCGCTCCGGCAGCTTTCCAATCGGCGAAATTGTCGGGGCCTGCACCGCCCACGGCAAAGCATTTCGTGCCTTCGGGCAGAACCGCGCGGATGGCTTTCAGGCCAGCGGGCGTCACAAGCGATCCGGGGAACATTTTCAGCCCGTCGGCACCGGCGCGCAACGCGGTGAAGCATTCGGTCGGGGTCATCACACCGGGGTAGGACAGCATGCCTGCGGCCTTGGTGGCCGCGATGACGTCAGGGTTGCAGTCGGGCGATACGATCATCTGCGCGCCAAGATTGCCCAGCTGTGTGACCGCATCGGTATCCAGCACCGTGCCCGCCCCGATCACCGCGCGGTCGCCAGCGGCCTGCACCATGGCTGCGATGCTGTCGAACGGGTCGGGTGAATTCAGCGGCACCTCGATCAGTGTGATGCCTGCGTCGATCAGGGTGTTCATGGCGTCGACGGCCTCGGGCGGGGTAATGCCGCGCAGGATGGCGATAATGTTGCGTGTCATGTCAGGCGTCCTGAAGGGTTTTGTAGGCGGCGGTCAGTCCGGCAAGCGTGACCGTTTCGGCATCCAGAATGGTCACGGGAACGGCCTGCGCCGACAGGGCATCGGCATAGGCGGTGGCGATCTTTGCGGCACCCGCGATGCGCACGTCCTGACCCAGCCAGTAGGGTTTGGCCGCGGCCAGTTCGAGGCCGATCAGAAGGCCCGACAGCCGCGACCGTGCGGTCACTGGATCAAGGTCGGTCAAAAGCGCCTCGGCCCGTAGCGAGAACAGCTCGGCCGCGACGGCGGCGGGGCGGGACATGGCCTGATCCAACGCGTCGGTAAAGGCATCACCGTCCCAGCCATCATCGGCCACGGAATGGCGCAGCACGGACTGTTCGGACAGAAGGCCGAACATTTCACCGGTCAGGAAGGTGCGGAAGCTCACGACCTCTCCGGCGCTGATATGTGCCCATTTACAATGGGTTCCGGGCAGGCAGACGATGCCGTCAAAGTCTGGATCGATCTGCATGACGCCCGCGATCTGGGTTTCCTCGCCGCGCATCACGTCGGCGGGTTTGTCCTGTTTGATGCCGGGCAGAATGTGCACATCGATCCGCGCGTCGCGGGTGGGCACATGGGTGGCCTGATCGATGCCGGGGGGCTTGCAGGGCACGCTGACATAGCGCGCCTCGGCCCAACCCTGACGCGATCCGGCCATGCCGCAGATCACCACGGGCAGGGTGACGCCCGGTTCCAGATGATCGCGCAGCGCGTCGATCAGAACGGGTTCGAAATGGTCGGGGCGCAGTCCGGCCATGCCTTTGTTGCTGTCGATCCGCTGCAACGCCTGCCCGTCGGCTGTCATCAGCCAGATACGCAGGTGGGTTGTGCCCCAATCGACGGCAATCCAGTCGGGTTTCATAGTCTTGGTCATCCTGTCACTACAACACCACCGTCCACGACCATCGCCTGACCGGTCATCATCCGGCTGGCGTTCGAGGCCATGAAAAGGGTGGTGCCTACGATGTCTTCGGGCACGAGGTGATCCTTAAGGCACTGGCGGTCCAGATGCGCGGCAAGGGATGCGGGATCAGCCCACATATCCAGTTGTTTCTGGGTCAGCACCCAACCCGGCGCCAATGCGTTCACGCGGATACGGTCGGGGCCGAATTCACGCGCAAGGCTGCGGGTCATGCCGTTGATGCCGGAATTTGCGGTTGTATACGCAGGATATCCAGCGTTCCCCATCATGTAACTGATAGAGGAAAAGTTGATGATCGATCCACCGCCTGCATCACGCATACCACCGACAACGGCCTGACAGGCAAAGAAGTAAGCCTTGAGGTTGATGGCCATGGACCAATCCCAGAAGTCCTCGGTCACGTCTTCGGTTGCGTGGCGTTTGTCGTTGGCGGCGTTGTTGACCAGCACGGTGATCGGGCCATTCTGATCGGCGGATTTGGCAATCGCGTCTTGTAGGGCGGGAATGTCGGTGATGTCGCATTGGATGAAAAACGGGCGGTTGCCGGTTTTCTGCTCCATCTCGTCCACAAACTCGGAGGCATCCGAGCGGCCCACAAAGGCGACCTTGGCACCTTGGCGCAGGAAGCCTTCGGTCAAGGACGCGCCGATGCCAGAGCCGCCGCCGGTGATGAAGACCGACTTGCCGTTCAGATCGTGATAGGTGGCATTCAGGTCCATCAGTGGCTTTCCCTTGTGACAAGGCGGGTGTCTTTGCCCACCAAGAAATCCAGATCCGCGCCTTGGTCGGCTTGCAGAACGTGGTCGATGTAAAGTTTCGCGTAACCGCGGGTGTAATGCGGTTCGTCCGGTGTCCACGCGGCGCGGCGTTCGGCCAGTTCGGTTTCGTCCACCAGCAGTTCCAGAATGCCCTGCGATGCGCTGACCTTGATCCGGTCGCCGGTTTTCACCAGCGCGAGCGTGCCGCCGGCCTGTGCCTCGGGCGAGACGTGCAGGATGACGGTGCCGAACGCCGTGCCGGACATGCGGGCATCCGAGACGCGGATCATGTCGCGCACCCCTTCGCGGACCAGCTTGCGCGGGATCGGCATATTGCCGACCTCGGCCATGCCGGGATAGCCCTTGGGCCCGCAGCCTTTCAGGACAAGGATGGTGTCTTTGGTCACCGGCAGATCATCGTTGTCGATGGTGGCTTTCAGCTCTTCGATGTTTTCGAAAACGTAGGCCTCGCCTTCGTGTTCCAACAGGGCGTCGGTCGCTGCCGAGGGCTTAACGATCGCGCCGTTGGGGGCAAGGTTGCCACGTAGAACGCGCAGTCCTGCTGCGGGTTTTACGGGCGCGTCCCAGCTGTGGATCACGTCGCGGTTAAAGCATTCGGCCCCGCCGGCATAGGCGCTGATATCGCGGCCCAGCACGGTTTGCGCGCCTTCCAATAGGCCCTGATCCGCCAGTTCGCGCAGCACGACAGGCATGCCGCCCGCGTAGCAGAAATCTTCCATCAGGTATTTGCCCGACGGCATGCAGTTGACCAGCAGCGGCACGTCCGACCCCAGTTCGAAATCGGCCAGCGTCAGGTCCACGCCCACACGGCCTGCGATGGCCAGAAGGTGCACAACCGCATTGGTCGACCCGCCCACGGCGGCGTTGGCGCGGATGGCGTTGATGAAGGCCTGTTTGGTCAGAACGTCGGACGGTTTGATATCTTCGTCCACCATTTCCACGATCCGCTTGCCGGTCAGATGCGCCAGCGCCATGCGGCGGCTGTCAACGGCGGGCAGGGCGGCGTTTGTGGGCAGCGACAGACCCATCGCCTCGACAAGTGACGACATGGTGGATGCGGTGCCCATGGTCATGCAGACACCTTTGGAACGGCTCATGCCGGCTTCGGCGTTCATGAAGTCCTGCAAGGTCATTTCGCCCGCGCGGACGGCTTCGGAAAACTTCCAGACGTCTGTGCCCGACCCGATATCCTTACCCTGCCATTTGCCGTTCAGCATCGGGCCTGACGACACGACGATGGAGGGCAGATCAACGGACGCTGCACCCATCAACTGGCCGGGGGTGGTTTTGTCACAGCCGCCCAAAAGCACAACGCCGTCAATGCCATAGGCGCGGATCGATTCCTCGACATCCATGGCCAGAAGGTTGCGGAACAGCATGGCAGTGGGCTTCATCTGGGTTTCGCCAAGGCTCATGACCGGAAACTCGACAGGGAAACCGCCTGCCTCCCACACGCCGCGCTTCACGCCTTCGGCCAGATCGCGCAGGCCCGAGTTGCAGGGCGTCAGTTCGGACCATGTGTTGCAGATGCCGATGACGGGGCGGCCGTCAAAGGCGTGATCGGGAAAGCCCTGATTTTTCATCCATGAGCGATGGATGAAGCCGTCTTTGTCCAGTTTGCCGTACCAGTTTTCGCTGCGTCTTTTCTTGGTCATGTTCGTGTTCCTTCGATCACCCACATCGTCTCGGGGAAGGCCCAAGGCAGGGTCAGACCGTGTTGCATCAGATATTGTCCCGACAGCACCATATCGCGGCTTTTGATCGCCTGCGATCCGCGTGACAGATTGGGCAGCGCGTCGTCGCGGTTGAGCAGCCGGATGCTGTAGCGTGCTTTGGCGTCCAGCCCCGTCAGTTGCAAGGGGCGCGGCAGGATTTGCGGCGATGTGGCGTGCTTGCCTGCAAAGACGACAAAGCGGCTGCCGTCACTGGCCAGTTGCTGTTCCGCGATGACAGAGGGATCGGCGCTGTCCAGCCGCAGGATCGCGGCGGTGCTGCGCCAATGGCGGTTGTCTTTCCACCACTGCGTGACGTTGCGCAGAACCTGCGCTTCGTCTTCGGTCAGTTCGCGGGGGTCCATTTCGAACCCCATGTGGCGCTGTGCGGCGATCCATGCGCGGAGGCGGATATCCAGCGTTCTACCGGATGTGTGGCAGTGGCGCGGGCCGACGTGGCTGCCTGTGACGTCCAGCGGCAGGAACAGCGCTGCCTCGTGCTGGATGCGCATGCGTTCTATGGCGTCGTTGGAGTCCGACAGCCAGACACGCTGGGAGCGTTCCAGTACGCCCAGATCAATGCGTCCGCCGCCAGACGAGCAGCTTTCAATCTCGACAAGCGGGAAATCGGCGCGCAGGCGGTCTACCAGCGCATAGTAGCCGCGTGTCTGGGCCGCATCGGGGAAGGGCAGAACGCGGTTATGATCCCATTTGATATAGTCGATATCATAGGCCGACAGGACGGCGGCGATCTTGTCGTAAAGATACGCGCCCACGGCGGGGTTCGCCATGTCCAGCACCATCTGCTGACGGCCCAACACCTGATCGGCGGGGCCAAGCGCCCAGTCGGGGTGCGCGCGATAGAGATCGCTGTCGGGGTTCACCATTTCCGGTTCGAACCAGATGCCGAATGTCATGCCCAGCCCGAGGACATGATCGATCAGCGGCCCGAGCCCGTCTGGGTATTTGCGCGGATCGATGTCCCAGTCACCAAGGGATGAGGTGTCATCGTCGCGTTTCCCGAACCAGCCGTCGTCCAGCACGAACCGTTCGGCCCCCAGCGCCGCTGCGCGGTCGGCGATGGCGGTCAGTTCGGGTAGGGAATGGTCGAAATAGATCGCCTCCCAACAGTTGTAGTGCACAGGCCGCGGGGTATCGGGTTTGGGCCACGTCACGATCCGGTCACGCACCTGGCGCTGGAAGGTGGTGGCGATGCCGTTCAGGCCTGTGGTGCTGAAGGTGGCATAAAGCTTGGCGGTTTGCGCTTTGGTCACGGGGGCCAGATCGGTGCCCGTGGCGTGACCAAACTGGATTTGGCGGCGCCCGTCCGGCAGCTCCTCGGCCACCATGCGGTGCCCGCCGGACCAGCCGTAGTGGATGGCCCATGCATCGCCGCGCGTGTTGGTGGTGCCGCGTTCGGGCAGGATCACGGCGGGGAAATGTTCGTGCCCCGTGCGGCCCGTGCGGCTTTCGCGCATGTGGATGCCTGCGGCCCACGGGATGTTTGTGGTCTGGAACTCGCCAATCCAGCGGCCGGAAAAGTCGATCATATGATCGGCCAGTTGCGGCGCGGGCAGGGTGGGCGCGGCCAGCCAGTGGATGCGCACAGGCGCGTCTGATGTCAGCGTCGTTTGCGCGGTGATCATGCGCGTGGCGGTGTCTATCCCCAGATCGAAGGTGAGGGTCAGGCCCAAATCCGCGTCGATGTAGGTCAGGCTGATCGCCGTTTCGCTGGCCTGATCGCTGGCATAGCGGAAACGCGGCAACATCGGTGCGCCGGTTGCGTCCTGCACCATGAGGCCGGGTTGGCCAGGGAAGGTCTGTGATGCCTCGGGACACAGCGAGATCGGCGGGTTTGCATCCAGCATGCCGCCGGTCACGTCCATTTCGGACGCCGCCGTCAGTTCGGCCAGATCATCGTTTAGTGCCGCGCCCCAATAGACGACATGCGGCAGGGCATCGCCGTGTGACGAAAGGATCAGGCTTTGATGCCCGTCAGTCAGGTGCCAGTTCCGCATTACTTCACAGCACCCAGTGTAAGGCCCGCGATAAAGTGGCGTTGCATCAGGAAGAACATCGCCACGGGCGGCAGGGCGGCGACGATGCTGCCCGCGCTCATCAGGTGATAGGCCGCGCGGTATTGGGCGTTAAAGCTGGTGATGCCTGCAGTCACGGGCTGGCTTTCCGCGCCTTGGGTCAGGACGACGGCCCAGAAATAATCGTTCCAGATGAAGGTAAAGATCAGCACCGACAGGGCGGCAATTGCGGGCTTCATCAGGGGCAGGACGACGAACCAGAAAATCCGCCATTCAGCAACGCCTTCGACGCGGGCAGCCTCGATCAACTCATAGGGCAGCGCACGGATGAAGTTGCGCATGAACAGCGTGCAGAACCCTGTCTGGAAGGCGATGTGGAACAGGACCAGACCGGTTTTGGTGTTGTACAGCCCCATGTCCAGGGTCAGGTCGCGCACCGGCACCATCAGGATCTGGAAGGGCACAAAGTTGCCCGCCACGAACATAAAGAAGATCCACAGGTTCGATTTGAACTTGTAAATCCCCAGCGCAAATCCGGTCATACAGGACAGTGCCACGGCCCCGATCACGGTGGGCACGGTGATCAAGAAGGAATTCATCAGATAGCGCGGCATGTCTGATTGGAAGAACACCTTGCCGTAGTTTTCAAACCCGCCAAAGGCCGAGGGCAGGCCCCAGTAGTTGCCGGTTGTGAAATCCGTGTCAGGCTTGATTGAAAACAGCGCCACGGCAATCAGCGGGGCCAGCCACATCAGAAGCGCGATGGGCAGCAGGCCCTGATAGCTGAGCTGGGCGGCACGGGATGATTTTTCGATGGGTTTGGGAAACATCGTCAGGCCCCCGCGCGTGGTGTGATGGTGGTGTGTGTCATGATCAGCGCCCCTTTTCCTGACGCCACATCGACCAGAGGAAGTAGGCGATGAAGAACAGCATGATCAGGAACAGAACGACCGAAATCGCCGCGCCATAGCCCATGCGGAAGCCGTATTCCGACAGCGCTTTTTCGAACATGTAGAACGACAGCACGCGGGTCGATCCGAAGGGGCCGCCGTTGGTCATGATCGAGATGAGATCGAACGAACGCAGCGCGCCGATGATGGTGACGACGAAGGCGATGAAGGTGGCGGGCGCCAGTTGCGGCAGAACCACGTGCCACAGCATGCGCAGGCCTTTCGCGCCGTCCAGACGTGCGGCCTCGATCTGTTCGGGGTCCACGGCGTTCAGGCCGGTCAGGTACAGGATCATGCAATAGGCGATCTGCGGCCAGAGACCTGCGGCGATGATGCCGTAGGTGGCCAGTTTCGGGTCGCCCAGAACATTGATCGGGCTAAGGCCCACAGATTCCAGAATGGTGTTAAGCAGACCGAAAGTGGGATCGTAGAACCATGTGAAAACAAGGCCCACGACGACTTGGGAGATCACGAATGGAAAGAAGAACAGCGATTTATAAAGGCGGATGCCCGTCACCGTCTGGTTCAGGAACAACGCAATTCCCAGACCTGCGGGGATCGCCAGCAGGTACATCAGCAGCCATTTCAGGTTGTTCCACAGCGACACCTCGAAGGCGCGGTCTGTGACCAGTTCCTGATAGTTCTGCATGCCGACCCATTCTTTCGCGCCCAGCCCGTCCCATTGGTAGAACGAAATCTGGAAGCTCTGGAAAATCGGGGCGATGACGTAGAACAGAAAGAACAGCAAACCCGGAGCCAGAAACAACCAAGGGGCCAGTTTCTGACGGTTGCGGCGGATAAAGCCTGTGGGTTGCGATGTGTCAGGATGCGTGGCGGTGGCCATGGCGGGGATCCTCCGCAGTCGTTCGGATGGCACAAGGCCGCAGTGGCCTTGCGCAACTGTGTTTCAAAGGGCGGTGGCGATCAAGCCATCCGCCCGGGGAGGATTATTTGTAAATCCGGCCACGCGCCTGTTCGAGGCGGCCAAGGATGTCATCCAGATTGTCAGGGAAGACCATGAATTCCTGGAAGCCTTCCATGGCAACAGATGCCATTTCCGCCGGTGCGTCGCGGTCAAAGAACTGAGCGATACCGCCGGGGCTGTTGGACGACAGCATCGCAAAGCCCTGGTTCAGCATTTCGTCGTCATCAACCGAAGACTGCGCGTTCACAGGCAACTGACCCAGCGCGTCGCCCGCGTTGATCTTGGTCTGGTTGTCTGCGGAAACAACGAAGCGCAGGAATTCACGTGCGGCTTCTTTGTTCTGGGCACCTGCCGGAATGTGGAACGTGTCTGTCGGCGCGTCTTCGGCCAGTGCGACATCGGGGTTGATGGCGGGGAACTGGTAGAAGTCCAGCTGGTCGGTGCTCAGGCCCGCTTCGCGCAGCGGTGCCACGGCAAAGTTACCCATCAGGTAGGCCGCTGCTTCGCCGTTGACCATGAAGGGCAGCGCCTCTTGCCAGCTGTAGGACTGGTGGTTGTCGATGAAGGCACCCATGTCGATCAGTTCGCGCCAGTTGGCGAATGTCTGGCGGACGCGGTCGTCTGTCCAAGCCACTTCGCCGTTGGTCAGCGCCATGTGGAAGTCATAGCCGTTGGTGCGCATGTTCAGGTAGTCGAACCAGCCGCCGGCGGTCCACAGGAACTTGGTGCCGATGGTAAAGCACTTCTTGCCGGAATCGAGGATTGCCTGACAGTTGGCTTTGAATTCGTCCCAGTTTGTAGGCTCGCTCAGACCCAGTTCTTTGTAGATGTCTTCGCGGTAGTAAACGCCCCACTGGTAGTAGGTATAGGGCACGCCCCACTGTTTGCCGTCGATGGTCATCGCGCCTTTGGTGGAGGCAAGGTTTTCAGCGATTTCGGGTTCGGCCCACAGATCGGAAATGTCTTCGAACAGATTAGCCGAGATATAGGGGCGCATGCGGTTTGCCGCGTACCAGTTGGCCACATCCGGCGGGTTCGCGGACAGGAAGTTGCGGATTTGCGTTTTGTACGCTTCGCGGTCGATGACCGTCAGTTCAACGGTCAGATTGGGATGCATGGCGTCAAAGCGTGCGGCCATATCCTCCATCACCGCGCGGGGCGCGGGGTTCGACATGTCCGAGAAAATCTTGAGCGTGCCTGTCAGGTTCGAGTCCTGAGCGAGTGCCGCGCCTGCGGTCAAAGCCACCGCGGCTGCGGTTGTCATTAGTCTGGTCAGCATTGCGTCCTCCCTGATTGATGCTGAGCGTCAACAGGTTCCAAATAATGAAACTCGTTTCCAGCTATTGAAACTATGATCGCGACTCGCTAAGAAAGTCAACAGGTGGCATTCATGTTTCGAA
The DNA here is from genome assembly GCF_900108225.1 of Thalassococcus halodurans. Lineage (GTDB taxonomy): Bacteria > Pseudomonadota > Alphaproteobacteria > Rhodobacterales > Rhodobacteraceae > Thalassococcus > Thalassococcus halodurans. Next base: position 156,320 of record NZ_FNUZ01000005.1, on the reverse strand, counting down.
TGTCGGGAGGAACACGCATATGAATTCACAGGTGCGACAGCAGGGTGGTGCCGACGGGACCGTTGGCAAAGCTTTGGAGGTGTTGGATCAGGTCGCTGACAAGGGCCGTCCTGTGCGCTTTTCCGAACTACTGGCCGAAACATCGCATCCCAAGGCGACGCTCTACCGGTTGCTGCAAACCCTGACCAATCAGGGCATGCTGGCCTATGACGAAGATCGCCAGACATATGCGCCCGGTCTGCGGCTGGTTCGGTTGGCCCACAGCGCGTGGCGGCAAAGTTCGTTGGCCCCTGTAGCACGCCCCTATCTGACTGCTTTGGCTCAGAAAGTCGGGGAAACCATCCACCTTGCCCAGCTGGATCGCGGGCAGGTTCTTTACGTCGACAAGATGAACGCCGCCGAACCGATCGAGATGTTTTCGCAGGCGGGCAAGGTTGGCCCGGGCTATTGCACGGGCGTAGGCAAGGCGATGATGGCATTCCTTGATGCCGACGACCGGCAGGATGCCATCAACCGTCAGGCCTATTTCGCCCATACGCCCAACACTCTGACCACACCCGATGCGCTGGCCGCCGAGCTGGACCGGATCAAGGCCGAAGGTGTGTCGTATGACCGTGAAGAACACGAGCCCGGCATCATCTGTATCGCCGCGCCGATTCTGTCATCGACGGGCCGCGTTATCGGCGCGCTGTCGATCACCACATCCACATCCCGCCAGAGCTTTGACGGGTTAGAGCAACATCGCGCCGCGCTTTTGCGCACGGCGCAGGATATCGCCGGGGCTGCCGAAAGCTGGCAGTTCCCGACCTAGGTTTTTCGGGGGAGGATCGCCATGTCGGGTGTGACGCTGACACAGGCTATTAAGAAATACGGTGACGTTCAGGTGATCCACGGTGTGGATCTGGACATCAAGGACGGCGAATTCTGTGTGTTTGTCGGCCCGTCGGGCTGCGGCAAGTCCACGCTTTTGCGCATGATCGCGGGGCTTGAGGAAACCACCGACGGCCAGATCAACATCGGTGATCGCGATGTCACACGGGTCGAGGCCGCGGATCGTGGCGTGGCGATGGTGTTCCAGACCTACGCGCTTTATCCACACATGTCGGTCGAACAGAACATGGGCTTCGGCCTGAAGATGAACGGCCATCCCAAGGATGAAATCAAGGCCAAGGTCGATGAAGCCGCCCGCATCCTGAAGCTGGAAGACTACCTGAAACGCAAGCCCAAGGCGCTTTCCGGTGGTCAACGTCAGCGCGTGGCGATTGGCCGTGCGATTGTGCGTGGCCCCGAAGTGTTTTTGTTCGACGAACCGCTGTCGAACCTTGATGCGGAGCTACGTGTCGACATGCGGGTCGAGATCGCGCGCCTGCATAAGGAAATCGGCGCGACGATGATTTACGTAACGCACGATCAGGTCGAGGCGATGACGCTGGCCGATAAGATCGTCGTGCTGCGCGCGGGCAAGATCGAACAGGTCGGCAGCCCGATGGATTTGTACAAAGACCCCGACAACAAATTCGTCGCGGGCTTTATCGGATCGCCCAGCATGAACTTCCTCAAGGGTGTGGTGTCTGGCGGTCAGGTACAGGTGCCTGCGCTGGGCGGGGCGTCTTTGGCGGGGCCTGCGTCTTTGCCAGCCGACGGGTCCGAGGTGCTGGTCGGTCTACGCCCGCAGCATCTGTTCGTGCAGGCTGGCGGAGACCACGCCCGTCTGGACATCCGCGAACGTCTGGGCGGCGTGGCCTACGACTATCTGATCACGCCGGACGGTGAAAAGCTGGTCGTAGAAACACGCGGCGACGAAGACATCGCGGAAGGCTCCAGCGTGACCATCACCTGCGACGGCACGCAGGCGATGTTCTTTGATGCAACGACGGAAGCGCGGCTGCGGTAAGCGGCTGGATTCGGCTTTTACAGAATGGATAATGGCGGGCGTGTCGCGTCCGCCATGATTTGTGATGCGATGCAGCTATTGTCAGCTTGGAGCCCATTGTGCAGGATGCTGCAGTGCGCCCGAATGTCGGGTTTGACGCAAAGACATGGAATCGGCATGCTTGGGACGTTGGCGAATAGCAGCATTTTGCATCGTAACGTCGCGTCGGTTCTGTGAAGGCGATTTGCACCTCCATCCCATCGTGGGGTCGCTCATGGACAAAGAGACGCTTAAAAAGATGCGCTCGCGGAACGGGTCAAATGGTTGATGCCTTGGGTTCTTGATGCCGAAACCGGCAGAGATCAGTTTGAAATCGCAGGACGTTGGCACCCGGAACACGATCTGTCCCGCGCCTTTGTGGATTTCCACAGATTGCCCGAGGGTGTGGAAGCGCCGGTCCACGTATTGCTGACATCGGCGCCGGAGCGGCTGCCGGAGTATACGGCGCTTCTCAACAGGCAGATTTTCGCGGGTCTGAAGGCGAGGGACCTGCTTGAGAAATTTCTCGCCAATGAGGTCCAGTTCACGGACGCGATCGTGACCATGCCGGACGGAAGCGTTTACGGCGAGTCCGTATTTCTCGTGACATTCGGGGACGGTGTTTATGTCGACGACGGCATCGTTGTCGAGGAGTCCGACGTCACGCCATCGAGCATTACCCATGTCCAGGCCCCTGATGGCAGGAGTATCCCCCTGCCGCCGCGGCTCGACGTCACCAAGTACCCGCCGCGATTGATGTGGCACCGGTCTGCCGTCGGCGACCGGCATATCTGGATCGACAAGAGACTGAGGAACAGGGTCGTCGCATCGGACGACCTTTACCAGGCCATGAAGGATGCCGGAATTACCGGATTTCAGGCACAGGAAAGCCTTTTCAAACGAACACATTGATAGAAGTGCAGTGCAATGGCTGGAACGTTTCCGGCCAACTGCTGTCATACCTGAAAACGTCCTCGTTCATGGCTAGAGTTTTCCGCTAGATTTTCCCTGGCTGGGAGAGGAGCGGATGGCTAGCAAAACGCTTGAAGCCAAAAAGGCAGACGTTCTATCGACGTCACCGAACGGCAGCAAAGTCCCGCATAGTTGCCTCGCAGGCGGCGAGCATTGGCAAGTCGTCGCGATTACGCTTCTGACAATTTCCCATCATCCCCGCTGCGCATTTCGATGACACGGCGCGGGTAGGGGATTTCGATGCCTTCCGCCTTCAGCGCGTTCCAGATCAGGAACAGCACGTCGCTGGAGTATTTGTTCTTGCCGTCGTCAAGGCCTTCGACCCAGAACTCGACCCCGAAGTCGATCCCGCTTTCGCCGAAGCCGCGCAGTTCGACGTCCGGCTCTTCCGGTTCGCTCAGAACGCCGGGGTGGGCGGCGACGGCTTTTGAGATCAGGTCGGGGATTTTGTTGATGTCGGTGTCGTAGCTGACCGAGAATTCGACCTCGAGCCGGTTGGCCGATCCGCTGTCGGAATAGTTCACGACGCGGGTGGTGATGAAGTCTTCGTTCGGGACCACGATCCAGCGGCCGTCAAAGGTTTCAAGGATCGTCGCGCGGGCGGTCATTTTGATGATTTTGCCGGCCTCGCCGCCGTCCAGTTCCACGTAGTCACCCACGGTGGCCTGACCCTCGAGCAGAAGGATCACGCCCGAGATGAAGTTCGAGGCGATCTTTTGCAGGCCGAAACCAAGGCCGACGCCGACCGCACCACCGATAATGGCCAGTGACGACAGGGAAATGCCCATGATGTTCATCAACAACAGGAAGGCCACGCCGAAGATCATCGCCTCGGCGGCTTTGGCCGACAGTTGCCGGATCGCGGGGCGCATGGGTTGTTTGTCGATATAGGTCGCCGTGTGGCTGTTCGACCAAGTGCCTGCCCAGAACAGCAGGCTACCGGCGATCAGGCCGCGCACGATGGACATGACCGAGAACTGGATGTTGCCCAGATTGACCTGCGTTTCGTTCAGGAAGGCGGAAACGTCGTCAAGGATGCCCAAGGCATAGAGGCCCGCCAGAGGCACAAGGATGTATTTGGCGAGCGTGCGCAGGAAGGGTTCCTGAATGATCTTGTTGGCCAGCGCGCGGGCAGCCAGGAACAGGAAGACGCGTTTGCCAAAGGCAATCACTGCGCCCGATCCGAACAGCGACCGTGTGACCTGTTCGCCGATCGCGGTCAGCCCGTAGGCCAAGAGCGGCAGGAGCAGCGGCAGGAAGATTAGGACAAAGCGGCGCGCTTTGGCGATGATCGAGGTCGCGTCCTCGGCCGGTTCCAGAACGGCTTTGATCTTGGGGGTGATGATGCGGTTGGCCAGAACGGCTGCACCATAGGCAAGGATGAGGATTGCGAATTGCGACCAGGCGGCAGGCGTCAGCAGCCAGTTTTGCGCGATATCAACGCCCTGCTGCAGGTAGCCCTGCGCGGTTTCCATCAGATTGCTTGCCATGTGCCCCTATCCCCTAGTGGTGGCGAATGTATTGCCGCTATGGGGTGCGTCAGGCAAGGGGCAACGTTGCGAACCTAAGGTCGCAGAGCCTGTGTCAGGCGTTCCAGCGCGTTTTTCCGGCGGCGCTGATGTCATATCCGCCCAAACGGTGGGCGTAGTCGGCGAATTCGTCGGTGCGCATGAACTCGGCCAGTTTTTGCAGCGGGTCGTCGAACCATGCGCGACGGTCGACAAGGATGTCAAAGCGTTCCTCGATCAGCGGGATAAAGGCCAGACCGTGTGCCTTGGCCAGACTGGCAAGGCCAAAGGTCGCGTCCGCCGCGCCGTGTTGCACCATGCTGACTGCATCAGTTTCGCTGCGCTGGGCGGGGGTCTGGGTCAGACCGGCGGGGTCGATGCCTGTGTCGCGGCAAAGGCGGGCGAAAATGCTGGCGGTGCCGGATTCCGGCTGACGGGGCGCAAAGCGGCGCTGGGACAGGTCGGTCAGGCTTTGGATCCGGCTTTGATCTTCGGGGCGGATCACGATGCCGCGCATGCGGGTCGCAAAGCCAAGCAGCACGACGTTCTGATTGGCGCAGTGTTTCTGGACGTGGGGCACGTTCCACTGTTCGGTTTCCGCATCCAAGAGGTGCAGGCCCGCGGCGGCCCCTTCGCGGGCGGCAAAGCGGGTCAGGCCATCAAGGCTGGAATCAAACAGGCTGGCCATGCCGCAGCGGGACTGGCGGATCGCCCAGTCGAGCAGCGGATCGTGGCTGCCCAGAAAGACGTTGGGGCGGGCCGCACCGATGGCGTCGCTGCCGCCGTCGCTTTGACCGGCTGCCATCCATGCGCGGATGTCCTTTTCCGGAAACAGCAGTTTGCCCGTTACCTTGACGCAAGGCACCGCGCCCGAGGCGGCAAGGTCATAGACCTTGCGTTCCTTCAGGCGCAGCAGCTCGGCCAGTTCTTTGACTGTCAGGTATTCGGGCGCGTTTTCGGTCATGTCACTTCGGGGCGTTGGGGAAGAACAACTGTTGTCCGTCCAGCTTATACCCTGCAATGGCCGATTGTCCCGCGTCACTCAGCAGCCAGTCGATGAAAGCCTGACCGGATGTTGCATCGACGTTGGGGCATTTGTCGGGGTTCACAAGGATCACGCCGTATTGGTTGAACAGGGTTTCGTCGCCTTCCAGCAAGATCTTGAAATCGGATTTGTTCTGAAAGCTGATCCATGTGGCGCGGTCGGTCAGGGTGTAGGCGCCCATGCCGACAGCTGCGTTCAGCGTGGCGCCCATGCCGGAACCGGTTTCGCGATACCACGTGCCGGATGCATCTGCCGGTGTCAGGTTCGCCGCCGCCCACAGCACGCGCTCTTTTTTGTGCGTGCCGCTGTCATCGCCGCGCGAGGTGAACAGCGTGCCTGCGTTGGCGATCTTGGTCAGCGCGTCAGTGATGTTTGTGGCCGAGGCAACCTGCGCGGGGTCATTCGCGGGACCCACCACAACGAAATCATTGTACATCAGATCGGTGCGTTCCAGCCCGCCGCCGCTGGCGACGAATTTCTCTTCGCTGGGTTTGGCATGGACCAAGAGCACGTCACCGTCGCAGTTTTCCGCGTTACGGATCGCCTGACCGGTGCCCACGGCAACGACGTTCACGGTGATGCCGCTGGTGTCTTTGAAGGTGGGCAGGATGGCCTCGTACAGGCCTGAGTTCGCAGTGGATGTGGTGGATTGCACGATAATGCTGTCAGCCGCCTGCGCGGCGGTCGCGCCAAAAGCGGCAAGGATCAGTGGGATCAGTTTCATGGGGGTCCGTTCAAGAAAAGGGTTAGTTCAGAATATGACCGGCCAGAAAGCGTGCGGCTTCTGCGCTGTCCGGTGTTTGGAAAAAGCTGGCTGCGTCCTGATGGCAATGCAGCTGACCACTGGTTAAAAACAGAACATCATCAGCCAACCTGCGCGCCTGTGGCACGTCATGGGTGACTAGAACGATCTTGGTGCCGGCCTCGCGCTCTTCGTGCAGGATGTCTTCGATCACGCGGGCTGAGGTGGGATCAAGGCTGGCTGTGGGTTCGTCCAGAAACAGCAGCTTTGGGCTGGTGGCCAAGGCGCGGGCAAGCGCAAGGCGCTGCTGTTCGCCACCGGACAGAAGGCGGGCTGGCTGTTTGTTGCGGCCCTTCAGGCCAACGCGGTTCAGCAGTGCATCGCGCAAGGACGGATGACGGATGCCTGCGACCTTCAGGGCGAAATCCACGTTCGCTTCGACCGAGCGGCGCAGAAGAACGGGTTTCTGGAACACCATGGCCTGCGCTTTGCGGGCCTCTTCGGTGACGGCATCGCCCTGCCACAGCACCAGCCCCTGATCGGCGTCGATCAACCCATGCGCCACGCGCAGCAGCAGGCTTTTGCCAGCACCATTCGGGCCCATCACGGCGGTGATGCCGCTGGGGGGCAGGGCGCAGGTGATGTCGTTCAAAAGGGACGTGCCGTTGCGCGACAGGCTGATGCCTGACAGGGCCAGCCCCTGTTCATGGCGCGTGCGCGCGTCGGGCATATCAAGGAAATCACGCATAGGCGGCCCTTGTTGCTGTGCTGCGTACCGATTGGACAAATCCGTTTACCACCAAGGCAATTGTCAGCAGGATCATTCCCAGCGCCAAAGCCAAGGGTAGGTCGCCTTTGGAGGTTTCCAAGGCGATGGCCGTGGTCATGACCCGCGTCAGATGATCGATGTTGCCGCCCACGATGATCACCGCCCCCACCTCGGCCACGGCGCGGCCAAAACCGGCCAGAGCGACAGTCAGAAGGGCAAAGCGGCCATCCCATAGCAGCGCCTTCATCTGGCCGATGCGCGACAGGCCGAAAGAGCGGAATTGTTCGGCGTATTCGTGGTTCAGGTCCTCAAGGATCTGGCGCGACAGCGCCGCGATGATCGGGGTGATCAGGATCGTCTGCGCAATGATCATGGCTGTCGGGGTGTAAAGCAGCCCGAGAAAGCCCAAGGGACCAGAGCGCGACAGGTTCAGATAGACGATCAGGCCCACGACAACAGGCGGCAGGCCCATCAGCGCGTTGATCACCACCAGAACCGCGCCGCGCCCACGGAATTGGGACACGGCCAGAAGCGACCCGATGGCAAGGCCGATGATGCAGGCAATCAGGGTTGCAATCAGGCTGACGCGCAGGGACAGCAGGACGATTTCCCACAGATCGGGATCGCCTGACAAAACCAGCTGTCCTGCAAGGTGCAGTGCGTCGCCCATGTTTTGCAAATCCTCCCAATCTTGCAAAATTTCCCGCTTAAGAGTCAGATTTGGGAAAAATTGCAAGAAAGGCAAGAAAAAAGCATCACGGGGACCACATGCTTTAGTCTGCGTTCTGCTGAATTGCTGTGCGAAATAGTCGGTTTATCGGGGAAATCGGGTTGGTTTCACGAAGTTGATTCAATTCGGATTAATTATTGGGCGAATCTGGCGGTGATTGCCGCATAAATGGGCGACTCGGTGCGCGACGGGTGTCTCGCTCTTGGCCGTCCCTGTTCGCCCGTGCAGAGTTGGGCCAACTCTGATCGCGACCAACCGAGGACCGTCCAATTCCTTACGATCACACCACTGCCAGCGAACCCAAAGTCACCGCGCAGCGCGCGCGGGGGGCGGTTGTTTTGCGGGCAAAGCGTCGGGATAAGGCGACTGTGATTGGCGGGTTTTCCGTGTCCGGTTCTTCCAAGATGCTGTTCCCACATGGTCCTGCGAATGGGCCGATGACAGGTGTTTGGCTGAACACCGCAGGCGGCATCACAGGCGGTGACCAGTTCACGCTTGAGGCCGCGGCGGATGAAGGTGCGCATCTGGTGCTGACCTCGCAGGCGGCCGAGCGGATTTACCGCGCGATGCCGGGCAAGCCGGGGCAGGTTGTGAACCGCCTTGAGATCGCTTCGGGCGCGCGGGCCGATTGGCTGCCGCAGGAAACGATCCTGTTTGACCACGCCGCGCTGGATCGTCGGCTGGACGTGACCATGGCGGCGGATGCGCGGTTTCTGGGTGTTGAAAGCCTGATTTTTGGGCGTGCCCTGATGGGCGAAACCGTGACTCAGCTTGACCTGATGGACCGGATTTCTGTGCGTCGTGATGGAAGGCTGGTCTTTGCCGACCGCCTGCGCCTGTCAGGCGATGCGCAAGCCGCGCTGAACCGCGCGCATCTGGGCGGTGGTGCCGTGGCCATGGCCACCGTGATCGCCGCATGGCCCGGGGCCTCTGCGCAACTGGAGACGCTGCGTGCGATGCTGCCCGAAACCGCAGGTGCCTCGGCCCTTGATGATGACCTGATCGTGCTGCGCATTCTGGCCCCTGACGGGTTCGATCTGCGCCAATCCCTTATTCCCGTTCTGCGCCATCTGAATGGTGCGGACCTGCCAAGACCCTGGATGATCTGACTTATGCAACTGACCCCCCGTGAAAAAGACAAGCTTCTGATTTCCATGGCCGCCATCGTGGCCCGCAAGCGGCTTGAACGCGGCGTGAAGCTGAACCACCCGGAAGCGATTGCGCTGATCACCGATGCGGTGGTCGAAGGTGCCCGCGACGGGCGCAGCGTGGCCGATCTGATGCAGGCGGGAGCCGAGGTGATCAGCCGTGAACAATGCATGGAAGGCGTGCCCGAAATGATCCACGAGGTTCAGGTCGAAGCCACGTTTCCCGACGGCACCAAGCTGGTGACCGTGCACAACCCCATTCGATAATTCTGAACGATAGGAAAGGACACATCATGCGGACAGCACTGGCATTCGGCGCGATGTTTACAGCGACACAGGCGGCGGCCCATCCGGGCCTGCATGTGCATGGCGACAGCGGCTCGTCCTTGGGTCTGGTCGCGGGCGCATTGGCCGTTGTGGCTTTGGCGGGCGTTCTGGCTTGGGCACGAGGAGCACGGGCGTGATCCCGGGCGAAATCATTCCTGCCGAGGGCGACCTGACCCTGAACAGCGACCGCGAAGCGTTTACGCTGATGGTGGCCAACACGGGCGACCGTCCGGTGCAGGTGGGCAGCCATTATCATTTTGCCGAAGCGAACCCCGCGCTGGATTTTGATCGTGACGCGGCCCGAGGCTGCCGTCTGGATATCGCAGCGGGCACAGCGGTGCGCTTTGAACCCGGTCAACGCCGCGAAGTATCGCTGATCCCGCTCGCGGGGGACCGTGTGGTGTACGGCTTCAACCAAAAGGTTATGGGGGCGCTGTGATGCTGCGTGGGCTGGCAGTTTTGGTAACACTGGCAAGCCCCGTTGCGGCGCAGGCGCTTGATTGCCCTGATGCGACGTCTCAGGCCGAAATGACCGGCTGCGCGGCCCGCGCGTATGAGGCGGCGGATGGTGATCTGAACCTCGCCTACAAAATGGCTATGGAGCGTGCGCGGTCCATGGATGAATACCTGCAAGACGGTCAGGTGCCTGCCGTCGATATCCTGCGTGATGCGCAGCGGGCATGGCTTCCGTTTCGGGACCAAGCCTGCGAGGCGGAAAGCCTGATGGCACGCGGTGGCACCATGCAGAACATGATATTTTTTATGTGTTTGGAACGGTTAACGAGAAACAGAACAGAAGATTTACGTATTTTCGGAGAGCTCAACTGACCGGCCATTGGTCCGGTTTCAGGAGGTGAAGACATGATGACGACACCAGTGACGAATTGGATGAACCTGACCCAGAAAGTCTGGGTGCAACAGATCAAGATTGCCGAAGTGATGTACGAGGCAACGATCAGCCCGCGCGCGATGCAGCGCATGGGCTGGCCTATTCCAAATCCTGCAACGACCCGCACGTCAAAACCTGCGGCCAAGACCGCGTCCAAACCTGTGGCGGCCAAGGCGAACACGCCTGTCTACGACAAACCAAAAGCGGTGCCTTCCAAGCCCAAGCTTGTCGAGCCTGTGAAAGCCAAACCAACACCTGCCGTCGCGCCCAAGGCGGAGACGCCAGCAAAGCCCGCTGCTGCCGCAAAGGTGGCCGAACCCGCACCTAAGGCCGAAGCAGCCCCTGCGCCGACACCGAAACCAGCGGCCAAAACGGCTGCGCCCGAGGTCAAAGCCACACCCGCACCTGCGACCCCCAAAGCGCCGGCAAAGCCTGCAGCAAAACCTGCTGCGAAAAGAGCGGCCCCGAAACGTAAGACCACGGCACGTCCAAAGGCGGCCCCCAAGCCTGCCGCTAAAGCTGCGCCAGCGAAACCCGCTGCCAAAGCATCCCCGCCCAAGGCAACACCCGTTAAGGCGACGCCTGCCAAGACCGCCACGTCCAAACCGGTAGCGCCTGCAACGCCGTCTAAAGACGCGGAATTCGCATCCAAGCGCAAAGTGGTACGTCAGCCGTCCATGCCGCCTGCGATGCCCGACAAATCGCCCAAGAAACCCACGTCCTGATCCCCGCTCAGGACGTACAGAAACGACCCCTTACCGTTAAGGACACCTTATGCCCGCCAAGATTTCCCGTGCTGATTATGCTGCCATGTTCGGCCCCACCACCGGCGACCGCGTCCGTCTGGCCGACACCGATCTGATCATCGAGGTCGAGCGTGATCTGACCGCCGAGGCGGTCGGCTCGGCCCAGACTGGCGGTTCGGGGGCCAATTCTGCCATCTATGGCGAAGAGGTGAAGTTCGGCGGCGGTAAGGTGATCCGCGACGGGATGGGGCAGGCACAGACCAGCCGTGCAGGTGGGGCGGTGGACACCGTCATCACCAACGCGCTGATCGTGGATCACAGTGGTGTCTTTAAGGCCGACGTGGGCTTGAAAGACGGGCGTATTGCCAAGATCGGCAAGGCGGGCAACCCTGACACACAGCCGGGCGTGAACATCATCGTCGGGCCGGGCACCGAAGCGATTGCGGGCGAGGGCAAGATTCTGACGGCTGGCGGCTTTGACAGCCACATCCATTACATCTGTCCGCAACAGATCGAAGACGCGCTGCATTCCGGCCTGACCACAATGCTGGGTGGCGGCACGGGGCCTGCGCATGGCACTTTGGCGACAACCTGTACGCCGGGTCCGTGGCACATTGGTCGGATGCTGCAATCGGCAGATGCCTTTCCGATGAACCTTGCCTTCGCGGGTAAGGGCAACGCGTCTCTGCCCGAGGCGTTGATCGAACAGATCAAAGGCGGTGCCTGCGCGCTGAAACTGCACGAAGACTGGGGCACGACCCCCGGTGCGATTGATTGCTGTCTGTCTGTGGCCGACGACATGGACGTTCAGGTGATGATCCACACCGACACGCTGAACGAATCCGGCTTTGTCGAAAACACCGTGAAGGCCATGAAGGGCCGCACGATCCACGCCTTCCACACCGAAGGAGCGGGTGGCGGACACGCGCCGGATATCATCAAGATTTGTGGCGAAGACCACGTGCTGCCGTCATCCACCAACCCGACACGCCCCTACACGGTGAATACGCTGGAAGAGCATCTGGACATGCTGATGGTATGCCATCACCTAGACAAGCGCGTGCCAGAAGACGTGGCCTTTGCGGAAAGCCGCATCCGCCGCGAAACCATCGCTGCCGAAGACATCCTGCACGACATGGGCGCGTTTTCGATCATCGCGTCGGACAGTCAGGCCATGGGCCGCGTGGGCGAAGTGATCATCCGCACATGGCAAACCGCCGACAAAATGAAGAAACAGCGCGGCAGCCTGCCTGAAGAAACCGGCGATAACGATAACTATCGCGTCCGCCGCTATGTGGCGAAATACACGATCAACCCAGCGATTGCCCACGGCATCGCCCATGAAATCGGGTCGATCGAGGAAGGCAAACGCGCCGATCTGGTGCTTTGGAACCCCGCGTTCTTTGGTGTGAAGCCCGAGATGGTTCTGATCGGTGGCTCGATTGTCTGCGCGCAGATGGGCGATCCGAATGCCTCCATCCCGACACCGCAGCCGGTTTACACCCGCCCGATGTTCGGGGCCTATGGCAAGGCGGTCGAAAACTCGGCCGTGGTGTTCGTGTCCGAGGCCGCGCAGGCCGAAGGCATTGGCGAAAAGCTGGGTCTGTCGAAGCAGACTCTGGCCGTGCGCAACACGCGCAACATCGGCAAAAAGGACCTGATCCTGAACAATGCAACGCCCGAGGTCGAGGTGAACCCCGAAACCTACGAGGTGCGCGCGAACGGCGAATTGCTGACCTGCGAACCGGCAAAAGAGCTGCCCATGGCGCAGCGCTATTTCCTGTTCTAACGTCCCAGTCTCAGGGTCCGACCGGCGTCGGGCCACCTGTGACACCCTTTGACACTACGATGAATGGCCCGCTCATGCTCACCGCCCATGCTTACCACGGTCACGCCCATGCCACCCCGATCGGAGAGGTGGTTCTGGATTACGAAGGCCGTTTTCTGCGCCGCAAGGTGATTACCCTGACGGATGATCGTCGCTGTCTGGTGGATCTGCCGCAAACGACGTCTTTGGATGCGGGTGGCGTGTTGGTGACCGACGCGGGTGAGGTGACAGTGGTTGCCGCGCCAGAGCCGTTGTTAGAGGTGCGCGGCAATGGGCTGGTTCGTTTGGCGTGGCACATCGGCAACCGCCACACCCCCTGTCAGATCGAAGAGGATCGCCTGTTGATCCAGCGCGATCACGTGCTGCGCGATATGTTAGAGCGTCTGGGCGCGGAACTGGCCGAGGTGGTCGAACCCTTCACACCGGAAGGCGGGGCCTATGGGCACGGTCGCACCCACGGGCATGATCATTCGCACAGCCACGGTCCTGACACCCACGTGCATGCCCATGGCTGATCCGTTCCTGACCCTTCACCAAGTATTTTCGCCCGCCTTCCCGACGGGTGGCTTTGCCTATTCCCATGGGCTTGAGGCGATGGTGGCCGAGGGGCGGGTGGCGTCTGTTGGCGATATGGAGGACTGGCTGGAAACCGTGCTGCGCTTTGGCGCGGGGGCCACGGATGCAGCGCTGTTTTGCTGTGCCTATGATGCGGGGGACGATCTGGCCGAGGTCGCTGAACTGGCCGCCGCGCTTTCCGGCACCGAGGAACGGCGTCGCGAAACCATGCTGCAAGGCGCGGCTTTTGCCGCCACGATGCGCAAGGTCTGGCAGCTGGATTTGCCCGATATGGCCTATCCCGTTGCGGCTGGTCGCGCTGCGGCCCTGATGGGCCTGCCCCGTATCCCGAGCGCCGAGGCATGTTTGTTGGGCATGGCATCGAACCTCGTTCACGCAGGCGTCCGGCTGATCCCCTTGGGGCAAAGCGACGGTCAGGCTGTGCTGGCTAAGGCCGCGGCGATCTGCTCTGACGTTGTGGCGCAGGCGGCTGACACGCCAATCGACGACATCGGCGGCTTTGCACCCCTTATCGATATCTCATCCGCGCGGCACGAAGTGCTGGAAACGCGGCTCTTCCGGTCCTGAACAGGAGGTTTCTTATGGCATCCCCAAACGGCCCATTGCGTGTCGGTATCGGCGGCCCTGTGGGCGCTGGCAAAACGACACTGACCGCCCAACTGGCGCGCGCCCTTGGTCCACGCCTGTCGATGGCGGTGATCACGAATGACATCTACACGCGCGAAGACGCAGAAGCGTTGATGCGGATGCAGGTGCTGCCATTGGAACGTATTCGCGGCGTGGAAACAGGGGGCTGTCCACATACGGCGATCCGTGAAGATGCTTCGATCAACTTGGCGGCGGTGGATGAGCTGACCAAAGCGATCCCCGATCTGGAACTGGTGTTGATCGAGTCAGGCGGGGATAACCTGTCAGCAACGTTCTCGCCCGAACTGGCGGATGTGACGATCTATGTGATCGACGTGGCCGCGGGCGAAGAAATCCCACGCAAAGGCGGGCCGGCGATCTGTAAATCCGACATCCTCGTGATCAACAAAACTGATCTGGCACCCTACGTGGGTGCGTCGCTTGAAGTGATGGAGCGGGACGCGGCCAGGATGCGGGCGGGCAAGCCCTTTGTTTTTGCGCAGAACAAGCACAACAAAGGCGTGGATCAGATCATCGACCTTCTCTGCGATATCGGTGGGTTGGACCTGAAACCCATCGCTGCCGAGTAAATCAGAAACCTCGCGCAAGGTCTGATTGCGGGAGCCTCCGGCGGAGGTATTTGGGGACAGAAAATCTCACTAAGAACACAGTGTATTTTCTGTCGACAAATACCTCGGGGGAATTGGCCGAAGGCCAAGGGGGCAGAGCCCCCACTACGCCGACGCGCGAAGCGCGGCGGAACCCTTAACCGATCTGACCGCGCTTGCCGCCAGTCTGGGCGCGGTCCATCAGAATCTGATCCAATAGAACGCAGGCCATCATCGCCTCGCCCACCGGGACGGCGCGGATGCCGACGCAGGGGTCATGGCGGCCTTTAGTGACGACTTCGGTTTCCTTGCCGGATTTGGTGACCGACCCGCGCGGTTTCAGGATCGACGATGTGGGTTTCACCGAGAAGCGCACGACGACGTCCTGACCGGTAGAAATACCGCCAAGGATGCCGCCTGCGTGGTTCGAGCCGTAGATCGGCTGGCCGTCCGGCCCCATGGAAATCTCGTCGGCGTTTTCTTCGCCAGTCAGGGCGGCGGCGTTCATGCCTTCGCCGATTTCAACGCCTTTGACTGCGTTGATCGACATCATCGCGGCTGCAAGATCGGTGTCCAGCTTCGCGTAGATCGGTGCGCCGATACCTGCGGGCAGGCCTTGGGCCACAACTTCGATCACCGCACCAACGGAGCTGCCGGATTTGCGCAGGCCATCCAGATACTCGGCCCACTGATCAGCGGTCGCGGCTGATGGCACCCAGAAGGGGTTGTTCTCGATCTCGGCCATGTCGCGGTCGCCGGTGATGCCGTGCGGGCCCATTTGTGTCATGTAGCCGGTGATTTTCAGGTCAGGTAGCATGTCGGCCAGAACAGCGCGGGCGATGCCGCCGGCGGCCACACGGGCGGCTGTTTCGCGCGCCGACGAGCGGCCGCCACCGCGATAGTCGCGGATGCCGTATTTCTGCCAGTAGGTGATATCGGCGTGACCGGGGCGGAAGGTTTCGGCGATTTCGCCGTAATCCTTGGATCGCTGGTCGGTGTTTTCGATCATCAACTGGATCGAGGTGCCCGTGGTTTTGCCTTCGAACACGCCCGACAGGATTTTCACCGCGTCAGGTTCGCGGCGCTGGGTGGTGTAGCGGTTCTGGCCCGGTTTGCGGCGGTCCAGCCAGTGCTGCAGCATTTCTTCGGTCACGGCAACGCCAGGGGGGCAGCCGTCGACGGTGCAGCCAAGGGCGGGTCCGTGGCTTTCGCCCCATGTGGTGACGCGGAAAAGGTGGCCGAATGTGTTGAAGCTCATGAAGCATCTCCTGATCTTGGGTGACGTCCTAGGGCAGGGGACGCGGACCCTCAAGGGATTTCGCTTGAATCCACCTACGTGGGGCACTAGCTGTTGCCGCACCTCGGGGTGCTTGGGTTGGTCCAAGCTGAGATGCGACGCTTCGCGAACCCGTCGAACCTGAACCGGTTAACACCGGCGGAGGGAAGGCCATGGCCCACGGACCCTTGTCCCGCTCCATCCTTGCCCGTCCGTCGCAGAATGGAGAATGCCATGACCAAGGGCTTTATCATCGCTGCGGGACTGATGGCGGCAACTGCCGCGACAGCACAGGACAATGTGCTGACGGTTTACGCACCTGACTACATCACATCCGAATGGGGGCCGGGCCCCAAGATTGAAGAGCTGTTCGAAGCGGAATGCGGCTGCGATCTGCAGTTCAAGCCGGGCGATCTGTTGCCGCGCATCCTGCTGGAAGGCGACCAGACCGAAGCGGATATCGTGTTCGGCCTGAACACCGATGTCACCAAAAAGGCCCGCGAAACCGGCCTGTTTGCGCCGCACAATGTGGACCTGTCGCCACTGACCCTGCCGCTTGAGTGGGATGACGCGATCTTCCTGCCTTATAACTACGGGCACACGGCCTTTATCTATAACGAAGAGAAAATCGCCAACCCGCCCGCCAGCTTTGATGCTCTGGTGAACTCGGACGACGATCTGAAGCTGGTCATTCAGGACCCGCGCACATCCATTTCCGGCCTTGCGCTGGCACTGTGGGTGCAGGCGGTTTACGGCGATCAGGCGCAGGCGGCTTGGGAAAAGCTGGCACCCAAGGTGCTGACTGTGACCAAGGGCTGGTCGGAAAGCTATGGTTTGTTCACCGATGGTGAGGCGGACATGGTGCTGTCTTACACGACATCCCCTGCATACCACATCATCGCCGAAGAAGACCGCACCAAGAAGGCCGCGATTTTCCCTGAAGGTCACTACTTCATGGTCGAACTCGCCGCCAAAGTCGCCAGCACCGATGTGCCGGAACTGGCCGATCAGTTCATGGCGTTTGTGCTGTCTGAACAGTTCCAGTCGATGATTGCCACGGGCAACTGGTCGATCCCTGCGGCTTTGCAACAGGATAAATGGCCGGAAGGTTTCAAAGAGCTGAACCTGCCCGAAAAAGTTCTGTTCTATTCCGAAGACGAAGCAGCCGAGCTGCGTGATACAGCGATCGAGGCATGGCGCACCGCGCTTTCGCAATAATCGCGGGCGCGCTTGTCGCGCTTTTAACCCTTGGGCCCGTGGTGGCAGTGTCACTGCGGGCTGGCGGGGTTGGCGGGTTCGCGCCCGGTGATTGGGGCGCGATCCGGTTTACGCTGACGCAGGCGGTGATTTCAGCGGGGCTCAGCGTGTTGTTTGCCATTCCAGTGGCCCGCGCGTTGGCGCGGCGGCGGTTTGTCGGGCGCGGGGCCTTGGTGGCCCTGTTGGGTGCGCCGTTCATCCTGCCGGTGATCGTGGCGGTGCTGGGCCTGATCGCGGTGTTCGGCAACAACGGGATTTTCAACGGACTTCTGCGGGCCTTGGGCCTGCCAAGCATGACGATCTATGGCCTGCACGGGGTCATCATTGCGCATGTGTTCTTTAATCTGCCCTTGGCGACACGGATGTTGTTGCAAGGGTGGCTGGCGATCCCGTCTGAACGGTTTCGGTTGTCTGCTGGCTTGGGGCTGCGCCCGTGGGCGGCGTACAAGGTGTTGGAGTGGCCCATGCTGCTGCGCGTCGCGCCCGGGGCCTTTGCGGTGATCTTTGTGATTTGCCTGTCGTCCTTTGCGGTGGCGCTGACCTTGGGTGGCGGGCCGAAGGCGACGACGGTTGAACTGGCGATCTATCAGGCGATGCGCTTTGATTTCGATCTGGCCCGTGCGGCCAGCCTGTCTTTGGTGCAGTTGGTACTGGCCGTGGTCGCAGGTGTGGGCGCTTTGGCGCTGGCACGGGGTGATGGGTTCGGCTCTGGTTTGGATCGCGTCGTTATGCGGTTTGATGCGGGGCGGTTCGGCTTGGCGCTGGATACGCTCTGGATCATGCTGGCCGCGCTGTTCCTGCTGATGCCCTTGGCGCTGGTTGCGTGGAATGGGTTGGCGGGTTTGCCAATGTTGAGCGCATCGGTGTGGCAGGCGGCGGGGCATTCGATGTCGGTCGCTTTGGGCTCGACATTGCTGTGCATCCTCTGGGCGCTGCCGCTCGCGACGCGGCGGGGCGAGTTGATCGGCCTTCTGGGCATCGCATTGTCGCCCTTGGTTCTGGGCACGGGGCTGTTCCTGATCCTGCGGCCTTACATCAACCCGTTGTCCGTGGCCTTGCCAGTTACGGCCGTGATCAACGCATTGGTCAGCCTGCCGTTTGCCCTGCGCATTCTGCGGCCTGAGGCCGAGGCGATCCGACAGGACCATGCGCGGCTCAGCGCCGCATTGGGGCTGACGCCGTGGGCTTGGGTGCGCTTTGTCTATCTGCCCCGTTTGCGGCGGCCTTTGGGGTTTGCGGCGGGTTTGACCGCGGCACTGTCGATGGGTGATCTGGGTGTCATCGCGCTGTTTGCCGATCCGGACCGTGCGACCTTGCCTTTGCACGTCTACCAACTGATGGGCCGATACCAGATGGAGGCGGCGCAGGGGGCGGCGCTTTTGTTGTTGATGCTCAGCCTCGGGCTGTTCTGGCTGTTTGACCGTGGGGGACGCGTGAATGCTTGAGTTGAAGGGCCTGCATCTGAAAGAGGGCGATTTCGACCTGCGGGCTGATCTGGGTTTGCGGGCAGCGGGTCGCTATGCCGTGATCGGGCCGTCCGGCGCAGGTAAATCGACGCTTCTAGATGCGATTGCGGGCTTCCGGCCTTTGGTGTCTGGCGCGGTGTCGTGGAACGGTCAGCCCTTCACCGATCTGTCGCCCGCAGAACGCCCCTTGGCGATGCTATTCCAAGACAACAACCTGTTCCCGCACCTGACGGTTGATCGCAATCTGGCGCTGGCTTTGCGCCCAGACGGGGGGCGCATCGGGGCCGAGGGCCGCGAGAAGATTGCGCAGGCTTTGGCGGATGTGGGGCTTGCTGGCATGGGCGGGCGCAAGCCGGCGCAATTGTCCGGTGGTCAGCAAAGTCGCGCGGCATTGGCGCGGGTGGTTTTGCAGGAACGCCCCATCATGTTGCTGGACGAGCCTTTCTCGGCGCTGGGGCCCGCGCTGAAGGCCGAAATGCTGGATTTGCTGGCAAAGGTGGCCGACCGGCTGCAGGCGCTGGTGCTGATCGTGACCCATGATCCGAACGATGCGCGGCGGTTCGCGCCGGAAACCGTTCTGGTCAGCGAGGGCATCGCCCATGCGCCGCAACCCACGGGCCCGTTGCTCGACAACCCGCCGCCTGCGCTTGCGCAATACCTTGGTGGGGCATGACGTGACATGCCCACAACGCCGCGCGTTTTGTCATAAACTTTCACCAAGCTTTCGTTGACAGACGCGGCCCCAAAGTAGAGACATGACGCCGAGCGAATAAGTGAGAAATTAATTCTCAGGCACCTGCCATTTTCTGGTAAGGTAGCGAAAAGAACACGAGGCCAACCATGACCAGCAGTGCGCGTATTGAAGGCGATTTGCGCGAAAAAATCCTGACCAGCCCGGATATTGTGCTTGAAGACGCCGATCTGATGCGGGCGTTGGTTGCGGCCAATGAACGGGCAATGGGCGCCAATATCGTCGATCTGCGCGGCATTGCGATGGATCGTCTGGAACAGCGTCTGGACCGGTTGGAAGAAACCCACCGGTCGGTGATTGCAGCGGCCTATGAAAACCTTTCCGGTACCAATCAGATCCACCGCGCGATCCTGCGCATGCTGGACCCGATCGAGTTCGAGGCCTTCCTGCGCGAACTGGGTGGCGAAGTGGCCGATATCCTACGCGTGGATGCGGTCCGCTTGGTGCTGGAATCGCCTGCTGGCGAACAGGATCAGGCGCTGAACCGTCTGGGTGATGTTCTTAGCATCGCGCAATCGGGCTTTATCAATGACTATCTGACCGAAGGCCGTAATCTGCCGGTCCGTCAGGTGACCCTGCGCCAGATGCACGAAGGCGATGCACGCATTTACGGCGACAAGGGCAGCTACCTGCGGTCCGAGGCCTGCCTGAAGCTGGACTTCGGCGAAGGCCGTCAGCCCGGTCTGCTGGTCTTCGGTGCCGAAGACCCCCATCAGTTTACGCCGCAGCACGGCACGGACCTTCTGGCATTCTTTGCCGGTGTGTTCGAACGGTCCATGCGCCGCTGGTTGTCGTGACACTCGGGATTTCCGCACAGGCGCGGGACGCGCTGGAAAACTGGTTGGCCTCGATGGCTGCACTGAAAGGCGCGTCGGAAAATACGCTGAACGCCTATCGTGCGGATGTTCTGGATTTCATCGCCTTCATGACCAACCACTATGCCGAGGCACAGGGCCTTGGCCCTTTGTCGCGCATCACCGTGTCCGACATGCGGTCGTGGATGGCGCATCTGCGCGGGCAGGGGGTGGCACCGCGATCAGCAGCGCGTAAACTGTCTGCCGTCAAAAGTTTTTATCGTTGGCTGTCCGAGCGTGAGGGATTCGAGGCGACATCGGTCCTTGCCGCCCGCGCGCCGCGTTTTCAGAAAAAACTGCCTCGTCCTCTGTCGGCAGATGCCGCCCGTGCGGTGATTGATACCGTGGGTGAACAGGGGCGGGCTGATTGGATCGGCGCGCGCGATGCGGCGGTTGTGACGCTGCTTTACGGCTGCGGCCTGCGGATATCCGAGGCATTGGGCCTGACGGGCCGCGACCTGCCGCTGGGCGATGTGCTGCGGATCATCGGGAAGGGCGGAAAAGAACGGATCGTTCCGGTGATCCCCGCAGCCCGAGAGGCCGTCGCGCGATACGTCAAAATGGCGCCGTTCCCGATTGGCACACACGATCCGGTGTTTCGCGGGGCCCGTGGCGGGCCGTTGCAGGCGCGGATGGTGCAAAAGGTAACCGCAGCCGCGCGGATGCAGCTTGGCCTGCCGTCGACGGCCACGCCCCACGCCATGCGCCACAGCTTTGCCACCCATCTGCTTGAGGCAGGGGGCGATCTGCGGGCTATTCAGGAACTGCTGGGGCATTCTTCGCTGTCGACGACACAGGCCTATACGGCGGTTGATACGGTGCACCTGATGAAAGTCTACGAAAAGGCGCATCCCAAAGCATAAAGGCGCTTTCCATCTGCGGGGGGCGACCCTACGGTCACCACACGAACGCATTGGAAAGAGGGGGCTCCCATGAAGCTGCTGAAGCTTAGCGCATCGCCATTTGTCCGTAAGGTTGTTGTGACATTGCACGAAACCGGCCAGTTCGACGAGGTCGAGATGGTAACAGGTGCAAACTCGGTGATGGAGCCTGATGCGGAACTGACAGCGCTGAATCCCATCGGCAAAATCCCCGCTTTGGTGCGTGATGATGGCGCAACGCTGTACGACAGCCGAGTAATCACCCGCTATCTGAGCGACCGCGCTGGTGCGGGGCTTTATCCCGACGCGCGGATTTGGGATGTTCTGACGCTTGAGGCTACGGCGGACGGTTTGCTCGAAGCGGCGTTGTCGATGGTGTACGAGCTGCGCTACCGCGCGCCCGAAATCCAGAGTCAGGAATGGATCGAGGCGCAATGGCTGAAGGTCACGCGCTGTCTGGACGCGCTGGAAGAGCGCTGGATGAGCCATCTTGCAGGGCCGCTTGACGCAGGCCAGATCGCGGTTGGCTGTGCACTGGGCTATCTGGATTTGCGCCATGACGACCGCAACTGGCGCGACGGACGGCCGAAACTGGCCGCTTGGGACGAAAAGTTTTCCCAGCGTCCCTCCATGCAGGCAACGGTTCCACAAGGCTAAGCGACCCTTGCCACCGTCGCGGCGGGGGGCTAGGGCAGGCGTAACATCTTTGGCCCGCGCATCCAGCGGACCACCGTTACAGGAGATTTGACCATGCGCATGCGCGACACGTTTCTGAAGCCGATGCATCCCGAAGGCTTCAAATTTGTCGGTGTTTTTGCCGCGATCACCGTTGTTCTGTTCCTGATCTGGGAACCGCTGGGGTGGATCGGCGTGGGCCTGACTGTCTGGTGCTACTACTTCTTCCGCGACCCCGCGCGCATCACGCCGCAGGTTCCGGGCCTTGTGATCAGCCCTGCTGATGGCATCGTGTCCCTGATCGAAACCGTGTCGCCGCCGCCCGAACTGGGCATGGGCGATGCGCCGCGTCTGCGCGTCAGCGTCTTCATGTCGGTCTTCAATTGCCACATCAACCGCGCGCCGGTTCCGGGCGAGGTGGTCAAGGTGGCCTATACGCCGGGCAAGTTCCTGAATGCCTCGTTGGACAAGGCCAGCAAGGACAACGAACGCAATGGCATCGTGATCCGCATGGATGATGGCCGTGATCTGGGGGTTGTTCAGATTGCCGGATTGGTCGCGCGACGTATCTTGTGTTTCTCGAAAGAGGGCGATCACCTGCGCCGTGGCGAACGTTTTGGCCTGATCCGCTTTGGATCGCGTCTGGATGTTTACCTTCCCGAAGGTGTCGGCACCGAAGTGTCGATCGGCCAGACCATGATTGCCGGTGAAACCGTGATTGCCCGCCTGACACAGGACAACGCATGACCCGACCTGACCGCAAAAACGAAAAACTGTCTCTGGTTCAGCTGATTCCGAACATGCTGACCATTACCGCCATTTGCGCGGGGCTGACGGCCATTCGTTTCGGTCTGAACGGCCAGTACGAACTGGCGGTGCAACTGGTTCTTCTGGCCGCTGTGCTGGACGGGCTGGACGGGCGGATTGCCCGTGCGCTTGGGTCTGACAGCAAAATGGGCGCGGAACTGGATTCGCTGGCCGATTTTCTGAACTTCGGCGTCGTTCCCAGTTTGATCCTGTATCACTGGGCGCTTGAGGATTTCCGTGGTCTGGGCTGGCTGGCGGTGCTGGTCTATGCGGTGTGCTGCGTTCTGCGTCTGGCGCGGTTCAATGTAGCGCGGAAAGAGGAAATGCCCGGCAAAGGCAGTGAGAACGCCTATTTCGTCGGGGTGCCGTCGCCTGCGGGCGCAGCGCTTGTCATGCTGCCGATGTTCATTTCCTTCGGCTTTGGCACAGATCCGGTGCTGCCTGACCTGCTGCTTGCGCTTTACATGGGCGGGATTGGTCTGTTGATGATCAGCCGCGTGCCCACGTGGTCGTTCAAGACGGTCAAAGTCCCGCGCGGCGATGTCCGCATCTTTATGGTGGGCTTTGTTCTGGTGGGGGCTTTGCTGGTCACATACGCGTGGCTGAGCCTGATCGCGCTGTGCTTTGTCTATATCGGCGTTGTGATCTGGAAGCTGATCACCCGCCCGCGTGGTCTGGGCAAGCCCGAGTAATCGGGCCTGCCGTTTGCGTTAAAAGCGTAGCGACACACCGAAGTTGATCGCGTTTGTTTCGATCACGGTGCTGAGCGATCCGCCACCATCCAATTCAACTTCATTATCCGAAATCGTGTACTGGTATTCGGTGAACAGCGCTGTGCGTTCGGTCAGGTCGTATGACATGCCAGCCGTCAGACGCGCGGCGGGGCCGCCGATCTGATAGCCGAAGGTGTCAGAACCGTTGGTCGAGTTCACATCGACATGCGGAACGGAGATACCCAGACCCGCACCGACATAGGGCGTTGCCCCCAAGGCGGCGCTCGGCCAGCGGTACATGGCGTTCGCGGTCAAAATGTTCAGGCCGTCGGTGAATTCCAGACCGGAAAAGCCGATCGCACGTGCATCATCTTCTTCGGCATAGACCTTGGAGTGGGTGAATTCGACACCCCAGCCGAAATTGTCCGTGCGCCACCATGTACCGCGTAGGCCGTAATAGGGCGGTGCTTCGAATGATTTGCCATCCCAGCCGACGGTTGCGTCGATCTGGGCGCCGGTCTGCGGATATGTACCGGTGACCGTGCTGTCGTTGGCATTTTGCCAACCGGTATAGGCCGAAAGTTCGAATTCAGCCAAAGCAGGAGTTGCCATAGAAATGGCGCTGGCCGCCACGGCCAGTTTTAGTGAATTTTTCATGGCTACCTCGGGAGGAAGGGAGGAGAGTTGAGAGGTTTAGCTATTGGTTAACGAATTGGGGGTCGGAATCGTTCCTTTCAACCGCGACACATGGGCGCTTTTCTTGATCTCTCGGCGTTGTGATCTAGACGGAGCAGGCTGACCTCGTTACATAGCGCGCCAGAACGCCGTGTTGCAGGCGCGGTGCGACCCTGAATTTTGGTCGTTTTTTGGACGGCCCAGGAATGGAGAAAACCTCGTGTCAAACGCAGAAGACCACGCAGGCACCCGGAGGGACTTCCTCTACTATGCCACCGCAGGTGCAGGTGCCGTGACCGCCGGTGCGGCGGTATGGCCGCTTGTCAATCAGATGAACCCCTCGGCTGATGTTCGTGCTCTGTCGACCATCCGTGTCGACATCAGCGGCGTCGCTGAAGGCAGCCAGATGACTGTTAAGTGGTTGGGAAAGCCCGTATTTATCCGGAACCGTACCCAAGCTGAAATCGACGAGGCACGTGCAGTTGACGTGTCCGAGCTGATCGACCCGCTGGCGCGTAACGCCAACATCGACGGCACAGCGTCGGCAGAAGACGAAAACCGTTCGCTGGACGAAGACGGCAAATGGCTGGTCATGATGGGCGTTTGTACGCACCTCGGCTGTGTGCCTCTGGGCAACGGCGCTGGCGATTATGACGGCTGGTTCTGCCCCTGCCACGGTTCGCACTACGATTCGTCCGGCCGCATCCGTCGCGGCCCCGCACCCGAGAACCTGCCGGTTCCAACAGCGCAGTTCGTGGATGAAACCACGATCCTTCTCGGATAAGGGAGAGTAGAGATGGCTGGAATTCCACACGATCATTACGAGCCGAAGTCCGGCGCCGAGAAGTGGCTGCATTCGCGCCTTCCGGTGGTTGGTCTGCTCTATGACACAATCATGATCCCCACACCCAAGAACCTGAACTGGATGTGGATCTGGGGTATCGTACTGACATTCACTCTGGCACTGCAGATCATCACCGGCATCACGCTGGTTATGCACTACACGCCAGATACAACGCTGGCTTTCGCCTCGGTCGAGCACATCATGCGCGACGTGAACGGCGGCTGGGCCCTGCGTTACCTGCACGCAAACGGCGCTTCGCTGTTCTTTGTTGCTGTATATGCCCACATCTTCCGTGGCCTGTACTACGGTTCGTACAAAGCACCGCGTGAAGTCACATGGATCATCGGTATCCTCATCTACCTTCTGATGATGGGCACCGCGTTCATGGGCTACGTTCTGCCTTGGGGTCAGATGTCCTTCTGGGGCGCGACCGTTATCACCGGCCTGTTTGGCGCGATCCCGTTCATCGGCGAAACGCTGCAGACATGGCTGCTGGGCGGACCGGCTGTAGACAACTACACGCTGACACGCTTCTTCTCGCTGCACTACCTGTTCCCGTTCGTGATTGCAGGTCTGGTGATCGTTCACATCTGGGCGTTCCACTCGACAGGCAACAACAACCCGACAGGTGTTGAAGTGCGCCGCACATCCAAAGCAGACGCTGAAAAGGACACCGTTCCGTTCTGGCCCTACTTTGTGATCAAGGACCTGTTCGCGCTGGCCATCGTTATGGTCGTGTTCTTCGCGATCGTTGGCTTCATGCCGAACTACCTGGGCCACCCCGATAACTACATCGAGGCGAACCCGCTGGTCACACCTGCGCACATCGTTCCGGAATGGTACTTCTTGCCGTTCTACGCGATCCTGCGTGCCTTCACCGCTGACGTTTGGGTCGTACAAATCGCGTCCTTCGTCACAGGTGGCATCATCGACGCCAAGTTCTTTGGTGTTCTGGCGATGTTCGGTGCGATCGCGGTTATGGCGCTGGCACCGTGGCTGGACACATCCAGCGTTCGTTCCGGCCGCTACCGTCCGCAGTTCAAGATGTGGTTCGTCCTTCTGGTCATCGACTTCTTCCTGCTGATGTGGCTGGGTGCGATGCCCGCAGAAGAGCCCTATGCAAGCTTCTCGCTGATCGCGTCTGCATACTGGTTCGGCTACTTCCTGGTAATCCTGCCGCTCTTGGGTGTTATCGAAAAGCCCGAGCCGCGTCCGGAAACCATCGAAGCGGACTTCGATGCGCACTACCCCAAGTCTGACGCCACTCCGGCCGAGTAAGAAAGGATCTGAAGAAGATGTTCAGAAAACTCGCTATCGCTGCTGTAGCAGCACTCGGCCTGACATCCGGCAGCGCATTTGCTGCCGGTGGTGAGGGCCACGTCGAAGACTACGCTTTCAGCTTTGAAGGCCCCTTCGGCACATATGACCAAAACCAGCTGCAGCGCGGCCTTCAGGTGTTCACCGAAGTTTGCGCAGGCTGCCACGGTCTGAAATTCGTACCGATCCGTGATCTGGAAGAAGGTCTGGGCTATACCGAAGATCAGGTTCGCGCTTTCGCGGCCGAAAACTTCGAAGTCTATGACGAAGAGCTGGAAGATTTCCGCCCTGCGGTTCCGACAGATCACTTCCCGGAAAACAACGGTGTTGGCGCGCCTGACCTGTCCCTGATGGCAAAGGCACGCGCGGGCTTCCACGGTCCTTATGGCTCTGGTCTGAACCAGCTGTTCAAAGGCATGGGCGGCCCCGAGTACATCGCGTCGCTGCTGACAGGCTACACAGGCGAAGACAAAGTCGAAGCTGGTGTGACCCTGTACGAAAACACTGCCTTCCCGGGCGGTTGGATTTCGATGGCTCCGCCGCTGTACGGTGACGACGTTGAGTACGCGAATGAAGAAGTCGAAGCGACGATCGAGCAGGAAGCTCAGGACGTTGCTGCGTTCCTGATGTGGACAGCGGAACCCAAGATGATGGCCCGCAAGCAGGCTGGCTTTGTTGGCGTGCTGTTCCTGACGGTTCTGTCGGTTCTGCTGTATCTGGTGAACAAGAAGATCTGGGCACCGATCAAAGGCCGCAAAAAAGACTGATAGGTCTTTCGCCTACTGAAATTACAAAAGCCCCGCCACTTTGGCGGGGCTTTTTTGTTGTGCATGTTTGCGTCACTGCAAAATTCCCCTGCGTTCCATCGGGCCGTCCCCTTGTTTGTTGAAGGTGGGCAATCTAAGTCCAATGGCATGAGATCAAAGCTGCCATTCCTCAAATCCAAACCGGTTGTCTCGGTCATCCGCCTTCAAGGCACGATTGCCAGTGGCGGGCGCGGGACATTGTCCGATGCGTCTTTGGCGCCGCTGCTGACCCGCGCTTTCAGTAAGGGCAAACCTGCCGCCGTCGCGCTTGAGATCAACTCGCCCGGCGGATCGCCCGTACAATCCAGCCTGATCGGCGCCCGCATCCGTCGGCTGGCCGAGGAAAAGGAGGTGCCGGTTTTCGCCTTTGTCGAAGATGTAGCGGCCTCTGGCGGCTACTGGATCGCCTCTGCGGCGGATGAGATTTTTGCCGACGCGAGCTCGATCCTCGGGTCGATCGGTGTGATTTCGGCAGGCTTCGGCGCGCATGTCTTCCTGCAAAAGCAGGGCATCGAACGCCGCGTGCATACTGCCGGTAAATCCAAGTCGATGCTGGACCCGTTTAAACCGGAAAATCCCGAAGACATCGAGCGGCTGAACAGCCTGCTGGCGCAGTTGCATGACAACTTCATCGGGCAAATCCAGTCGCGTCGCGGCGACAAGCTGGCCGACAACCCTGATCTGTTCACCGGTGAGGTCTGGATCGGCCAGAAGGCGGTTGAGGTTGGTCTGGCCGATGGCGTAGGTCATCTGGAAACGGTGATGAAGGCGCGGTTCGGCGATAAGGTCCGTTTCCGCCGCTACAGTCAGCGCCGCCCGCTGTTCGCGCGTTTCGGTGCGCAGCTGTTGCGGGATGGACTAACAGAAATCGAGGAACGCGCCGAATTCGCGCGCTTCGGGCTTTGACGTGATTATCAAGATTGTCGTCCTCTTCCTGATTGGCATGGCCGTACTGGCCATGTTTGGCCGTCTGCGGATGCCTAAGGCAGGACGCAGGTTGCCGGGCGTCTGCAGCAATTGTGGGCGCTACAAGATAGGCAAGGGCCCGTGCCCCTGTACTCAAGGGAAAAAGTAGTATGGTTTGGCTGACTGCAGCTTTGGGACTCGTCATTTTGTTGCTGGCGGGTGACGCACTGGTGAAAGGCGCTGTGAACCTTGCACTGCGCGTCGGCATCCCTGCTTTGATCGTCAGCCTGACCATCGTGGCCTTCGGGACCTCTGCGCCGGAACTGCTGATTTCGATCAAGGCCGCGCTGGACGGCGTGCCGGGGATCGCGCTGGGTAACGTTGTGGGATCGAACACGGCAAACGTGCTGATGGTTCTGGGGATCCCTGCGCTGATCGCGGTGATGCACACAGCTGAACACGACTCGCGCAAAAGCTATCTGGTTATGCTGGCGTCGACCGTGCTGTTCATCGGGCTGGCCTTTCGCGGCACGTTCGACTGGATTGCGGGCCTGATCCTTCTGGGCGCTTTGGCCTTGGCGCTGGGGGACAATATTGTCGATTCCCTGCGCCACCGTCGGGAAGGGGCCGCGGCCAGCGAGGACGACGAAGAAGAGCCCGAGGGCGCTGATCCCGATATGGCGGGCTGGAAGGTTGGCCTGTTCCTTGTTCTGGGCCTTGTGGGCCTGCCGCTGGGTGCCAACCTGTTGGTTGAAAGCGCCACGGAAATCGCCCGCATGTTCGGTGTATCGGAAACGGTGATCGGTCTGACGCTGGTTGCGATCGGGACATCCCTGCCGGAACTGGCGACAACGGTTATGGCGGCACTGCGCCGTCAGGCGGATGTGGCGCTTGGCAACGTGATCGGGTCGAACATGTTCAACCTGCTGGCCATCATCGGTGTGGCCGCGCTGATCAAGCCGATGGATGTGGACCCAGAATTCCTGCGCTATGACCTGTGGGTCATGCTGGGATCGACGCTGATCCTGATCCCCTTCGTCTTTTTCCGTCAGAATATCGGGAAGGTTTGGGGTGTGATCTTGTCTGCGCTATATGTGGGCTATGTCGTTTCAGTACTGATCTAAGACCAGGGATCCGCTCATGTCAGACTTTCAGAACCGAGCACTTGTAACCGGTGCGGGTAAACGCTTGGGCCGTGCGATGGCGCTTTGTCTGGCGGACAAGGGCTATGACGTGGCCGTGCACTACAACAGTTCGGCGGATGAAGCCGAGGCCGTGGTGGACGAGATCAAAGCCAAGGGCCGTGATGCGGTGGCTGTGCAGGCGAACCTGCTGGATGAGGACGCTGTGCAAAACCTGCTGCCCGAGGCGGTCAGGGCGCTTGGCGGTCCGATAAGCACTCTGGTCAACAACGCGTCGATTTTCGAATACGACAATATCGGTTCTGCCACCCGCGACAGCTGGGACCGGCACATGGAAAGCAATCTGCGCGCGCCTTTCGTTTTGTCGCAGGCGCTTTATGCTCAGATGCCGGATGCGGCGACGG
This sequence comes from Thalassococcus halodurans, assembly GCF_900108225.1. Classification (GTDB taxonomy): domain Bacteria; phylum Pseudomonadota; class Alphaproteobacteria; order Rhodobacterales; family Rhodobacteraceae; genus Thalassococcus; species Thalassococcus halodurans. Next base: position 127,119 of record NZ_FNUZ01000005.1, on the reverse strand, counting down.
ATGAATACGGCGAACCGCTGGCGCGTGGATTGATAGTCAATATGATCGATCAGCGCGTGCACAAACTGACGCCCGAGTTCATGACCTACACAATCGCCAAGATGGGTTTGTGGGCGTTTACGCGCACGTCAGCGCAGGCGATGGCGGATAAAGTCCGTGTCAACGCCATCGGCCCCGGTCCGACGCTTCAGGGCGGTCGTCAAAGCGATAGCCATTTTGAAAGACAGCGCGCGGCGACGGTTTTGGGGCGCGGTGCGAATACCTCGGATATAACCGGCGCGCTCAGCTATTTCTGCGATTCGCCGGCCATCACCGGCCAACTGCTGTGTGTCGACGGAGGTCAACATCTTGCATGGCAAACGCCGGATGTTTTGGGGGTCGAGTGACCTATTGGACGTCAGTTCTGCACAATCATGATTGACGTCATATAGTGTTCACAAAAGCTTTAGGAAAATCAGTGTTTTGGGCTTTTAAGAAAAAATATTGTGCAAAAACAAACGCTTATTTATGTGCTTAAAATTTGTGCAAATCAGCGAAATCCTTAAAAACCAACGAAATTTTCCAATTCCTTCGGATTTGCCCATAGAGTTATCCACAGAAACCGTGGATGCCTTTGGCCTTGATCAGGGGGTCAACTTTTTGCAGGCAAGCCGTAAGAATCAGGACACCCGAGCAGCGAATCAAGTGACGTGAATGACAGACGATCCGACACATTCGAATCCTGAAATTCCAAGAGGCCATTCGGTCATTCAGGGCTATCTAAAGACACTGGATAGTTCGCCGGGTGTTTACCGCATGTTGGACCCGCAAAGTCGCGTTCTGTACGTCGGCAAGGCGCGGAACCTGAAGGCGCGGGTGTCGAACTATGCGCGACCCTCGGGGCATTCGCGGCGGATCGAGCGGATGATCTCGGAAACGTCGTCGATGATGTTCCTGACCACGCGCACCGAAACCGAGGCCTTGCTGCTAGAGCAGAACCTAATCAAGCAGCTTAAGCCGCGTTACAACGTGCTGCTGCGTGACGATAAGAGTTTTCCGAATATTCTGGTGACGGGCGACCACCCCTATCCGATGATCAAAAAGCATCGCGGCGCGAAGAAAGAGAAGGGCAGCTACTATGGCCCCTTCGCCAGCGCGGGGGCGGTGAACCGCACGCTGAACCAGCTGCAAAAGGCGTTCTTGCTGCGCAACTGTACGGACTCGGTATTCGACAGCCGCACGCGGCCATGTCTGCAATATCAGATCAAACGCTGTAGCGCGCCGTGCGTGGGCAAGATCAGCGAAGCTGACTATGCCGAGACGGTGAAAGATGCTGAACGGTTCCTGTCCGGCAAATCCACCCGCATCCAAGAGGCATTGGGCGCCCAGATGCAGGAAGCGTCCGAGGCGATGGAGTTCGAACGCGCCGCCGCTCTGCGCGACCGTATCCGCGCGTTGACGCAGGTGCAGACGTCACAGGGCATCAACCCGCGTACTGTGACCGAGGCCGATGTGATCGCGCTTCATATGGAAGGGGGGCAGGCCTGTGTACAGGTGTTCTTCATCCGTGCGAACCAGAACTGGGGCAACCGCGATTTCTATCCCCGCGTTGGCCCCGATGTGGATGAGGCCGAGGTGCTTGAGGCCTTCATGGGCCAGTTCTACGACACCAAGGAACCGCCGCGCCTGATCCTGCTGTCCCATGCGGTGGAAAACCCCGACCTGATGGAAGAGGCGCTTTCCAGCAAACTGGGGCGACGTGTCGAACTGTCCGTCCCGCAGCGGGGCGAAAAGGCCGAGATCATCGAAGGCGCCACGCGGAACGCCCGCGAAAGCCTTGGTCGCAAGATGTCGGAATCTGCGGCGCAGACCAAACTGCTGAAAGGCGTGGCCGAGGCATTCGCGCTGGATGCCCCGCCAGAACGGGTCGAGGTATACGACAACTCGCACATCCAAGGCACCAACGCGGTTGGCGCAATGATCGTTGCGGGGCCGGACGGGTTCATGAAGAACCAATACCGCAAGTATAACATTAAAGGTGAAGACCTTACGCCCGGCGATGACTTTGGCATGATGAAAGAGGTGCTGTCGCGCCGCTTTACCCGCCTGCTGAAAGAAGACCCTGATCGGGAAAACGGGCTGTGGCCGGATTTGCTGCTGATCGACGGTGGTGCAGGGCAGGTCAGCGCCGTGGCCGAGATCATGCGCGAATACGGGGTGGAAGACATTCCCATGGTCGGCGTGGCCAAGGGCGTGGACCGTGACCACGGCAAGGAAGAGTTCCACCGCGTTGGCCAGCGCCCCTTTGCGCTGCAACGCAATGATCCGGTCCTCTATTTCATCCAGCGCCTGCGCGACGAAGCGCACCGCTTTGCCATCGGCACCCACCGTGCGAAGCGGGCCAAGGCCAACATGGCCAATCCGCTGGATGAGGTTCCGGGCGTCGGTGCGTCGCGCAAACGCGCGCTGTTGGCGCATTTCGGATCGGCCAAGGCCGTGTCCCGCGCCAATCTGGCCGACCTTAAGGCTGTTGATGGCGTGTCAGAGGCGCTGGCAGAGCGCATCTACGGGTTCTTCCACGAAAAGGGCTGATCACTCTGTCAGGATGGTGGACAGCAATGCGCGCAGAGCGTCAGGGATCGGTGTGGGTGTGCCATCGGGATCGGTCAGCACGTTCACAAAGAACCCAAGGGTCGATGCGGTGTCCTCGTCCCCTTTGAACAGCGCGATTTCGATCCGGTAGGAGGTGCGCCCCAGATGGGTCAGGCGCAGGCCAGCGGTCAGCGCATCGGGAAAGCCCACCTCGGAAAAATAGGTGCAGCCGTTTTCCACCACGACAAAGCGGATCGCTTCGGGCCCGCGGATGTTGATGCCGTTTTCCATCTGCCAGACGCTGATCGCCGTGTCGAACAGCGACAGGTAGGTGGCGTTGTTCATATGGCCGTATTCGTCGTTATCCGCCCAGCGGGTCTGGATGGGGCGGAAGGCGTGGAAATCGGCGCGGGTGGGGGGCGGTGTGCGGGGCATTATCCGTTCCTGACTAGTCTGACAGCGGCCGAGGCAAGCCAACCGGCAATCAGCGCGATCGCGACAGCCAAAAGGCCATAAGCCAGCGGGTTCAGGCGCGACAGGTTATACAGCCAGCGTTCGATCCCGACCTTTTCCACGATGATCGACGTGTCGATATCGCCCACCACCGCGCCTTCACGGGTCAGGAATATACGCAGGGTATATTCACCTTCGGTCAGGTTCGCCGGCAGCGAGACCGAGGTCGAAAACAACGTCTCTTCCCGCATATTCACGGTATTTTCATCCAACCGGTAGCGGCCTTCCTTTTCGCGGATACGGATCAGCGCCTGTGTGAAGGCCTGCGCGTCTGTCACATCATCAGGCGCGCCGACGGACCGGATGGCCTTGGGAATGGAAATACGGTGACGTAGGTCTTCGACCGCTGAAATGACAGAGGTCCAAGGGGCAGAGGTGGCTACAGCGTAGAAGGATGGGGCTTCGTCGACCTCGACGCTTTCGGCGTTTACCCAGATGCCCAGTTTGCGGTCCTGTTTGTAGACGGTCATGCGCTCGGTCGGGCCGGAGACCGCGACGATCACTTCTAACGGCGGGCCTTCGGGGATCGGGTTTTCGCGTTTGACCGCGCCGTAGACCAGAATGTCGGACCCGTCGAAATCGGTTGAGATCGATACCGTGTCGTGGCTGAGGCCCAGAACGATCTCTTCCTGCGCGGCGGCTGCGCCTGTCAGAAAGGTCAGTATGGCGGCGAGGTAGCGGATCATGATCCGAACTCGGCCAGAATATAAAGCTCATCCGGCGTCAGGAACAAATCCAGCGCCAGTTTGAAGCAGACCGCCAGCACCAGCGATGCCAGCAGGATACGAAGTTGTTCGGCCTTCAGTTTTGCGCCGATCACGGACCCGATCTGCGCGCCCACAACGCCGCCAAGGATCAGCGCCAGCGCCAGAACGATATCCACGGTTTGTGTGGATACCGCGTGCAGAAGCGTCGTGAAGGCGGTGACAAAGATGATCTGGAACAGCGATGTACCGATAACGACCTTGGTGGGCATGCCCAGCAGATAGATCATCGCAGGCACCATAATGAAACCGCCGCCGACACCCATGATCGCGGCCAGAATACCCACAGCCGCACCCACCAGAAGCGGCGGGATGGCCGAGATATAAAGGCCTGACGCGCGGAAGCGCATTTTGAACGGAAGGCCATGCACCCAGACGTGCACATGGCGTTTGCCACGCTTGCCCGCGCGGCTTTTCATCATGGACTTGACGCTTTCGTAAAACATCAGCCCGCCGATGATCCCAAGGAAGACGACGTAGCAAATCTTGACCAGCAGATCGACCTGACCTTGGGTTTTCAGGAAGTTGAAGATGTAGACGCCGATGGCGGACCCGAAGAGGCCGCCCACCAGCAACACCGTTCCCATTTTCAGATCGACCGTTCGTCGTTTCAGATGGGCCATCACGCCGGATACGGAACTGGCCACAATCTGGTTCGCGCCGGTGGCCACGGCCACAGCGGGCGGAATGCCCATGAAAAACAGCAAAGGCGTGATCAGAAACCCGCCGCCCACGCCGAACATGCCAGACAGAATGCCCACAAGCGTACCCAGACCCAGAAGAAGGATCAGGCTGACCGATACCTCGGCGATGGGAAGGTAAATCTGCATATTCTCACTCTGAGCCTACGATTTCGAAAATGGCAACGGGGGCAGAGTGGATTTGCTTTAAAAAGTGCGGGCGCAGCACAGGTCTACGCCCGCTTTTGGCTTATCTTTCCTTAACGTAGGGCTCGCCGCCCGCGCGGGGCGGGATGGCCTTGCCGACGAAACCGGCAAGGATGACCACGGTCAGGATATAGGGCAGGGCATCCATCACCTGCACGGGGATCACGACGCCGCCCAGATCGATGTTCTGATAGCGCAGCGCGACGGCCTGAAGCAGACCGAACAGCAGGCAGGCGCCAAGCGCGTACCAAGGCCGCCACTTAGCAAAGATCAGCGCCGCCAGCGCGATAAAGCCACGACCGGCGGTCATGTCTTTGACAAAGCCCGCTTGAAGTCCGGTGGCCAGATAGCTGCCTGCGATGCCGCAAAGGATGCCGCAAATGCCCACAGCCGCAAAGCGCAGGCCGACGACCGAGACACCGGCGGTGTCCACAGCCTCGGGCGCTTCGCCCACAGCGCGCAGGCGCAGGCCGAAACGGGTGCGGAACAGGATCCACCACGTCAGCGGCACCATGGCAAAGGCCACATAGACCAGCAGCGAATGGCCCGAGATCAGCTCGGCATAGATGGGGCCAAGGACGGGCACACCCGAGAGCGTTTCAGCGAAGGGCAGGGTGATGTTTTCCCAACGCCCGCCGCCGATCAGCGACGGTGTGCGGCCCCCCTGTTTGAACCAGTTCTGTGCGATCAGAACAGTCAGGCCAGCCGCAAGAAAGTTGATCGCTACACCGGAAATCAGCTGGTTGCCGCGGAAGGTGATCGATGCCAGCCCGTGAATGGCCGACAGCGCGACCGAGGCTGCGATACCGGCAAACAGACCCAGCCAGACCGAACCCGTAACATAGGCGACACCGGCAGACAGGAAGGCAGCGGCCAGCATCTTGCCTTCAAGCCCGATGTCGAAAACACCGGCGCGTTCGCTGTAAAGGCCAGCCAGACAGGCCAGCAACAGGGGGGTTGCCAGACGGACGGTGGAATCAAGAACCTGAAGTAGGGTCAGAAAATCCATCACGCGGCCCTCCGTTTCACAAAGAGTTTCTCAAGAGGCATCCGCACCATGTTGTCCAATGCGCCCGTGAACAGGATGACCAGCGCCTGAATAACGACGATCAGTTCACGCGGGATGTTTGTCCAAAGCGCCAGTTCCGCGCCGCCCTGATAAAGGAAGCCGAACAGAAGCGCGGCCATCAGAACGCCCACAGGGTGGTTGCGGCCCATCAGGGCCACAGCGATCCCGATAAAGCCCGCGCCTTCGGCTGCGTTGATAACCAGACGCTCGGCCTCGCCCATGGTGGCGTTGACGGCCATCAGGCCGGCCAGACCGCCCGAAATCAGCATCGCGACGATGGTGATGCGCACAGGCGAAATGCCGGCATAGCGTGCGGCGGTTTCCGAATGCCCCTGTGCGCGGATTTCGTAACCCAGACGCGTGCGCCAGATCAGAAGCCAGACCAGCACACAGGCGATCAGCGCAAGGAAGAAGGTCACGTTGGCAGGTGATCCGCGAAACAGCGGGTTGTCTGCGGTCGCGAACATGTCCTGGAACGACGGAAGATGCGTGGCTTCGGGGAAGTTCGCGGTTGCGGGTTCCATCGAGCCTGCGGGTTTCAGCAGGTTCACAAGGACGTAGTTCAACAGCGCCGCAGCGATGAAGTTGAACATGATCGTGGTGATCACGATGTGGCTGCCGCGTTTTGCCTGAAGATAGGCGGGGATCAGTGCCCAGAGCGCACCAAAGGCCGCTGCCGCAAAGGCGCCGCCGATGATCGCCAGCGACCAGTGGGGCCACGGGATGAACAGGCAGGCCAGCGCCGCGCCCAGACCGCCCAGAACCGCCTGACCTTCGCCACCGATGTTGAACAGTCGCGCGTGGAAGGCCACGGCAACGGCGAGACCGGTGAAGATAAAGTTGGTGGCGTAGTAAAGCGTATAGCCCCAACCCGACGACCGCATCAGCGCGCCATCGACCATCAGCTTAAAGGCATCAACGGGGTTCTCCCCGATGGCCAGAATAACAAGCGCCGACAGGAAGGCCGCCAGAAGCAGCGAAATCAGCGGAACAAGGACTGCATCGGCCCATGCTGGCATCTTATCCATGGCTTGCCTCTTTCGTGTTGGTGACGCCGGCCATCAGCAGGCCCAGTTCGCGTTGGTCTGTCTCTGCAGGGTCGCGGAAGCCCATGATCTGACCGTCGAACATCACGGCGATGCGGTCGGACAAGGCAAAGATTTCGTCCAGTTCCACCGAGACAAGCAAAATGGCCTTACCTTCATCGCGCAGACGCACGATTTGCTGGTGGATGAACTCAATCGCGCCGATATCCACGCCGCGCGTCGGCTGGCCGATCAGCAGCACATCGGGATTGCGTTCAATCTCGCGTGCTAGAACGATCTTTTGCTGGTTCCCGCCCGAGAAATTCTTGGCCGCAAGGTTGCAGTTCGCAGGGCGCACGTCGAAGCGTTCGATCTTGCCCTCGGCGTCTTTGCGGATCGCGTCGTGATCCATCAGCAGACCTTTTTGGTATTGCGCGTCGCGGTGATAGCCGAAAATCGCGTTTTCCCACGCGGTGTAATCAAGGATCAGACCTTCGTGGTGGCGGTCTTCGGGGACGTGGCCGATACCCGCCTCGCGCCGTGCGCTACCGTCCGATCCGGGGCCGGACAGCGGCAGTTCCTGACCGCGTAGTTTGACCGAGCCCGTGGCATCGGCATAGCCGCCCAGCACTTCCAACAGCGCGGACTGGCCGTTGCCAGCAACGCCCGCGATGCCCAGAATTTCGCCGGCCCGCAGATCAAGCGAGATGCCTTTCAGACGTTCCACGCCGTGGTCGTCCACATGGCGCAGATCTTTGATTTCCAGAAGCTTTTCACCCGGTGTGGCGGGCTTTTTATCGACCCGCAGCAGAACCTTACGACCAACCATCAGTTCGGCCAGTTCTTCGGGCGATGTTTCAGATGTTTTGACGGTGGCCGTCATCTCGCCCCGGCGCATGACCGAAACGGTGTCGGTAATCTCCATGATCTCGCGCAGTTTGTGGGTGATCAGGATGATCGTTTTGCCCTCGGCCCGCAGGTTATCAAGGATGCGGAACAGGTGGTCGGCTTCGGCGGGTGTCAGAACCCCTGTGGGTTCGTCCAGAATAAGGATGTCGGCTTGACGATAGAGCGCCTTGAGGATTTCCACGCGCTGCTGGTGGCCAACCGACAGGTCTTCGATCAACGCATCGGGATCGACGGACAGTTCGTATTCTTCGGCAAGCTGTTTCAGAACCTTGCGCGCCTTGGACAGCGAATTGTTCAGCAACCCGCCTTCTTCTGCGCCCAGTATGACGTTTTCCAGAACGGTAAAGTTCTGCACCAGTTTGAAGTGCTGGAACACCATGCCGATGCCTGCGGAAATCGCCGCCTGACTGTCGGGGATGTCGGTTTTCCTGCCCGAAATATAAATCTCGCCCGCGTCGGCTTTGTAAAAGCCGTAGAGGATCGACATCAGGGTGGATTTACCAGCACCGTTTTCACCGATGATGCCGTGGATGGTGCCGGGCATGACGCGGATCGAAATATCTTTGTTGGCTTGAACAGGGCCGAATGCCTTGGAAATGCCTTTGAGTTCGATCGCGGGAACCGTATCGTTCATGATCAAGGTCCGAATATCGCTATGGGGAAGGGGCCGTCCGTGGACGGCCCCTCAACCAAGTTTCAGATAAAACGCTAGGCGCTTCTTAGAATTCCAGCGCGGGGCAGCTGTCGTTGGCGTAGTAGGATACGACTTCCAGATCGCCCGAGATGATTTTCGCTTTGGCGTCTTCAACCGCTGCAATCATGTCGTCGGAAATCAGTTCCGCGTTGTTTTCGTCAACCGCGTAGCCAACACCGTCTTCTGCCAGACCAAGTGTCATGAACGTACCTGTTTCCAGGTCAGCACCGCCAGACATTGCTTCGAACACGGCGTTGTCGACGCGCTTGAGCATGGATGTCAGAACGGAACCCGGGTGCATGTGGTTCTGGTTGCTGTCAACGCCGATGGACTTGATGCCTTCGTCAGCCGCTGTCTGCAGAACACCGATACCTGTGCCGCCAGCAGCTGCATAGATGACATCCGCGCCTTGGCCAATCTGTGCTTTGGCCAGCTCGGTGCCTTTAACCGGATCGTTCCATGCCGCAGGTGTTGTGCCTGTCATGTTGGAGATCACGGTGATGTCGGGGTTCACAGCCTTCGCGCCCTGTGCGTAGCCACAAGCGAAGTGACGGATCAGCGGAATGTCCATACCACCGATGAAGCCAACTGTGTTGGACTTGCTTTCCATCGCCGCCAGCATGCCAACCAGATAGGACCCCTGATGTTCTTGGAAGTTGATCAGCAGAACGTTTTCGGGCACTTCGGGCAGCCAGCCGTCGATGTTTACGAACTTGGTGTCCGGATAGTCAGCCGCGACGTTGTTGATCGGATCGGCAAAGGCGAAACCGGCTGTGATGACCGGGCTGAAGCCTGCTTCGGCAAAGCGACGCAGCGCCTGTTCGCGCTGGGCTTCGGATTGCATTTCAATGTCCTTGTACGTGCCGCCTGTTTCTTCGGCCCAACGCTGAGCACCGTTATAAGCAGCTTCGTTAAAGGATTTGTCGAACTTCCCGCCAAGGTCATAAATCAGCGCAGGATCGGCCAGTGCGGCACCAGCAGAGAGTGCCAGCGCGGCTGTTGCGCCAAGAAATTTGGTCATGATTGTCATTACGGGCTCCCAGTGTGTTATGTCTGGCCGCTGTCAAAATCGTGCGGCCATTTGTACAGGATCAAAACGATCTGACAGAGATTAGGGCGTGTCTTGACCAAGTGGTCAACCGGTTTTTCAGCAAAAACAGGGCTGTCTGGCGTTACGTCACGCTTTCGGGGCGGATTGTTGCCCGTGCCATAAGCACAGCATCATCAAAGTTACCGTCCGGACGGCGGTAATAGCGCTTGCGCAGACCGGACTCGGTATAGCCGTGGGCCTTGTAAAAGGCGCGAGCGGCGGTGTTTCGGGCCGCAACCTCAAGAAATGCGGTGGCGATTCCCTGTTTTTCGTGCGCGTCGTGGAAGGCTGTGATCAGCCGCGTGGCGATGCCTGATCTTTGGGCATCTGGGTCGACGGCGACGGCCAAGATCTCGGCCTCGTCCAGAATCTGGCGGGCGATCAGAAAACCGAGGGGGGCGTGCAGGAATATGCAGCCTGATTGCGCCAGCGTGTCGGCGATGGCCTTTTCGGACCAAGGCGACTGATGCGTGTAGGCGCGCGCCATGATCTGAGCCACGGTGGCCGGTGACATGGTGGCCGGTGGCATGGGGTGCGTCATGTCAGGATGCGCGGCGGCACGTCCCGTGACGGGGCCGCATCGGCGGGTTTGATGTACATCGGCGCGGGCGAGGCGCCCGGTGTGGCCTTGGCGGCCACTTGGGCGATGGCGATGGCCAGTTCGCGCGGCGCAGGCGGCAGGGTCAGAGGGGCGGTTTCCTGGGCCTCTGCGATCGGCAGCAACTGCGGTTCGGGGCCAAGATGCGTGACATACACAAGATCGCGCGGGGCGGGGACGGCGGGCGTTGCCTTGGCGTCGATCTGTGTGATCGCGTCAAACGTCGATACACCAATCGCGGGAATGTCCAAGGCCAGAGCAAGACCACGTGCAGCCGAGACAGAGATACGGATACCGGTGAAGTTTCCGGGGCCGATACCTACGCCAATGCGGTCCAGATCTGCCCATGTCACGTCTGCGCTAGACAGCATGTCTTCGATCAGCGGCATCAGGTTTTCGGCCTGTCCGCGCCCCATCTCCTGCGCGGTGGCCGCAAGGATTTCATCACCCCGTAACAAAGCGGCCGCGCAATGCGCGGCCGATGTATCAAAGCCGAGTGTGAGAGGCTTAGACGCCAACGGGGCGGACCTCGGTCACTTCGGGGATGTAGTGGCGCAGCAGGTTTTCGATGCCCATTTTCAGGGTCAGTGTCGAAGACGGGCAGCCCGCGCAAGCACCTTGCATGTGCAGATACACCACGCCACGTTCAAAGCCGTGGAAGGTGATGTCGCCACCGTCCTGTGCCACAGCAGGGCGCACGCGGGTGTCGAGCAGTTCCTTGATCTGGCCCACAACCTCGGCGTTTTCGCCGTCGTGGTCTGCGTGGCCGGATTGCGGCTGGGCATCGTCGGCCATGACAGGCTGACCGGACTGGAAGTGTTCCATGATCGCGCCAAGGACGGCGGGCTTCATGTGGTCCCAATCCACGTCATCTGCTTTTGTGATGGTCACAAAGTCATTGCCGAAGAAAACGCCACGGACGCCTGCAACTTCGAACAGGCGTGTGGCCAGCGGAGATGCGCCTGCGCCGTCTGCTGTCGGGAAATCAGCTGTGCCAACCTCTAGCACGGTCTGGCCCGGCAGGAACTTGAGCGTTGCGGGGTTCGGTGTCGATTCTGTCTGGATGAACATGATGCACAGCCTTTCTGGGTTCGCCCTCTATATGCTTGTGCAGGGCGGGTCCGTCAAGGTTTGGAATCATTCTAAACTGTGATGCGGGGTGCGGTCGTGCGACCGCACGCTGGTTTATCTCGGGTCCTGCCTTTGGCCGGACCCTCGGGTGGGTGCCCCGTGTCTGGCGCCGTGCGTCAGGTGATCGCTTCGAGTTGTTCTTTGGACAGATCGCCCGGAACGATGGTAATCGGGATGGGCAGGCTGCCGGAGTTGCGGGTCAGTTGGGTGACCAATGGCCCGGGGCCTTTTTTGTCGGTGCCTGCGCCAAGAACCAGCACGCCGATTTCGGCATCGTCCTTGATCTGGGCCAGAATTTCGCTGACCGGATCGCCTTCGCGGATGACCAGTTCGGGATCGACGCTTTGTTTGTCGCGCATCCATTTGGCGAAGACCTCGAAGTGGGCCTCGATCCGTTCGCGGGCTTCTTCGCGCATGATGTCACCGACGCCGATCCAGTGGTTGAATTCATCTGGCGGGATGATCGACAGGATCGCAACGCCGCCGCCGGTGTGCGATGCGCGCATGGCGGCAAAGCGCATGGCGTTCAGGCATTCGCGACTGTCGTCGAGCACGACAAGAAACTTGCGCATGTGGTTTAGCCCTCCTGTTCCTGTCGCATCATGGCGAAGGGGTTGGAGCCTGTCTACTACAATGAGATCAGGAGCTTGCGGCCCAGTCCCAGTAGAGTTCGCGCACGCGTTTGGTCATGGGGCCGGTCTGGTAGGAGATGTCTTCGAAGCCTGTGACGGCGGTGACCTTGTTCATATTGCCGGACAGGAAGACCTCGTCAGCTTCTGCGAAGTCCTGGAAGCCGAGAACGCATTCCTGCACCTCGACCCCGTCGGCGCGCAGGTTGGCGATGTGGCGGGCGCGGGTGATGCCGGCAAGGAAGGTGCCGTTGGCAACCGGCGTCTGGACCACGCCATCGCGCACCATGAAGACGTTGGCTGTGGCGCTTTCTGCGACATTGCCAAGCGCGTCGGCCACCAGCGCGTTGCCAAAGCCGCGGGCGCGGACCTCGGACAGCATGCGGGCGTTGTTGGGGTAGAGGCATCCGGCCTTGGCGTTGACCACGGCATCTTCAAGCACAGGCCGGCGGAAGCGGGTGCGGCCCAGCGTGACCGAGGCTGTGTCGGGGGCCATGGGGATTTCTTCAAGACAGATGGCAAAGCCGGTGGCGTCCGGCGAGGGCATGATGGCCGATGCATCGCCGTGGATCGCCCAGTACATCGGGCGGATATAGACCGCGGCACCGGGGGCGTAGGCGCTTAGGCCGTCTTTGACGATCTCGACCATGGTGTTCGTGTCGACGGTCGGGGTGATCATCAGCGCGTGGGCGGATTGGTTGACCCGTTCGCAGTGCAGATCGAGATCAGGCATCAAGCCGTTCACGAAGCGGGCGCCGTCAAACACCGTGCTGCCAAGCCACGACCCGTGATCGGCGGCGCGCATCACTGGCAGGTCGCCGTCGTGCCAAGTGCCGTTGAAATAGGTGTGGATGTTTTTGCCGGTTGCCATGGTGCGCCTCCCTTGTTCGGGCGGAGGCTAGGGGCCTTGGATGGGAAGGTCCAGACGGGAAATTGGGTTGTTTTTATGGAGTGCGGGCTTGCGCCCGCACGCAGGTTTGTCTCGGGACACGCCTGTTGGCGCGTCCCTCGGATCTGGCGCTTTTGGTGCGGGGTGTGGCGATTTGCGCCGGTTGTGCGTGTGGTGGGGCCGTGATTGTCTGACGGCGATTAGAGGAAAGATTTTTCGGGGATTATTATGGATATCTCTGCCGATCAGGGGCTTTTGGGGCCCAAAGAGGCGCTTGATTATTATCACACGGCTTTTGTCGATTTGCCGGTGGTTGTGACGCCTCTGGAAGGGTGGAACATCATCACGGGCGCGCCCAATCCGCTGTTACAGTTGGCGTTTGATATCCGCGATGGGATTTCCGCGATGTTCGGCGTGCAGCGGATTGCGGGATTTTCCGGTAAGCAGATGACGGACGTGCAGGTCGGCGACCACCTGGATTTCTTTCTGGTCGAGCATAGCGCGCCGGACATGCTGGTGCTGACGGCGCGCGATCGGCATCTGGATGTGATGACGACCCTGACCGTTGAGGGCGCGCGCTATCGCATCACTTCGTCTGTGGTGACCCATAACTGGTTTGGCCGCGCGTACATGATCCCTGTGGGGATTGCGCATCGGGTGATTGTATGGGCGTCGCTGCGGCGGTTGCGGAAGGCGCTGACAGCGCAAGACCGGACGTAAGGATGGGGCGCAGGGGAAGCTTTGCGCCCAGCCGTGCGGCCAGCAGGTAAAGACCCGCGATTTTGCGGTGCAGGAACAGCGTGTCTGTGGGGGGCACGACGGCAAAGCTGCGGTCTTTGGCAAAGTCCTGTGCAGCTTCGGTCATTTGACGGGCAAGTGGAGAGGTCGCGAAGTCGAAGGGCTGGTCGCTGCTCAGCGGTGCGGTGGCGGTTTCCATCAGGTCCAGAACGCGGGTGGCGTGGTGATCGGCGGTGTCGGGCGTCAGGTAATTCGCGTTCAGCGCGGCGGCGTGTAGCTTTGCGCGGTCGCCGGACAGGGCGGCGGACAGCAGTTGGCGGTATTCGGCGATCCGTTGGTTTGGGAAATGGCGTGTGGCGCCGAAATCCAGCAGGACAGTGCGGTCGGTTTCCGGCTGGTAGCGGAAGTTCGCGAAATTGGGATCGGTCTGCATCGTGCCAAGGACAAAGAGTTCGCGGCAGGTCAGTGTGATCAGGTCTTGGGCGATACGGTCGCGGATGTTCTGCGGCGCGGTTGCCATCGCCTCAATCGGAACACTGTCGATGAAGTCCATGGCAAGGATGTCTTGGGTCGAAAGATCGGGCGCGGGACGCGGCACGACAAAGCGGGGATCGTCCGACAGCGCATCGGCGTAGGCCGTCATGGCGCGGGCCTCTTGGCTGTAGTCGGCTTCTTCGTGCAGCTGTTGGCGGGCGTCTTCCAGAAGGGCATCAATATCGATCCCTTTGGGCAGCAACCCTGAAACCTTCATCACGGAACCAAGGTTGCGGATGTCGCTGTCGATGCTGTGGCGGATGCCGGGGTATTGCACCTTGATCGCCAGATCACGGCCGTCTTTGGTGGTGGCGCGGTGGACCTGCCCGATGGAGGCTGCGGCAATGGGGCGGACGTCAAATTTGCGGAAGCTGCGCAGGAAATCGGGCCCCCAGTTGCGGATGAGCACCGTTTTCAACTGCGCCGGTGGCATGTGATGCGCCTGTGCCCTGAGGCGGGCGAAGATGTCGGACAATTCGGGCGGTAGCACGTCGCCGGTGTCCATCGACAGCAATTGACCTAGCTTCATGGCCGCGCCGCGCATTTTGGACAACTCATCTGTGATGCGTCGGGCATTTGCGGGCGTCAGGACCAGATCGGAAAGCCGCGGTTTGCGGCCTGACAACAGGCTTTGTGCCCCGCCTGCGACGACCGACCCCAAAAGCGTGCCGCCCAATCCGCCCATACGGGCTGCGCGCCCGAGGCGGGTTGACGGAACGGCGGATGTGTCAGGGTGCGTGTTGTCGGCCATGGGGCAGAGTTAGAGTGTCGTGAATGGTCTTCCAGTCAGAGGAGCACAGGATCCAAAAGTCCGGTCAGTGTAATGCTGCCGGTTTACACTGGTAGACACATTCCATATTTGACGGACTCACCTTTGACGGGTATCTTTCCCGTGTTTTTTAGGAGCTTAGATAAATGAAACTTAAAATTCTGGCCGCAATTGCTGCGGCAACTGCGATTGCACAACCGGTTTATGCTGATCCTGCATTCAGCCTTGGCGTCACATTTAATTTTGGTGGACAGAATGCAAGCGGCATCGGCATCACGGCAGGTGTCTGGTCGGACAACACTGAGGAAGAGTTCACAGGCGGTCTGACGGGTACGTTCTATCCGACGAGCAACCAGTTCGGCGCAGGTGTGGCCGTTGGCTATAACTTTGAAAACGGCGTGGGCATGCTGGGCTATGACTTCTTGCAGCGCAACGCGCAGTTCGGTGTCGGCTTTGCCAATATCGAAGGCAAGGATGATGACGACCCCGCACCGCAGCCAGAGCCTGAAGGCGAACCTGAAATCGTGGTCCAGGATCCGACCTAAGCAGGTTCATCAAGATACAAAAAAGGCCCGGATCGTCCGGGCCTTTTTTCGTTTCAGGGAATGGTGATCAGCGCACCATGCCGACGATTTCATAGGTCTTGGCCAGAATGGGCGACGCGATTTCGCGGGCGCGTTCCGAACCACGACGCAGGATCGCATCGATTTCGTCCTGATGCTGCATCAGGCGGGCCATTTCCGTGGAAATCGGCGTCATCTTGGTGACGGCCAGTTCCGACAGCATCGGTTTGAATTCCGAGAACTGCTTGCCACCGACATCGGCCAGAACCTGTTCAACCGTTTGGTCGGACAGGGCGGCGTAGATGTTCACAAGGTTGCGCGCCTCGGGGCGGCCTTCGAGACCGTCCACTTCCGAAGGCAGGGCCTCGGGGTCAGTTTTGGCCTTGCGGATTTTGGTGGCGATGGCGTCGGCGTCATCGGTCAGGTTGATGCGCGACATGTCCGAGGGATCAGATTTCGACATCTTCTTGGAGCCGTCCCGCAGCGACATCACACGCGTGGCCGCGCCTTCGATCACCGGTTCGGTCACAGGGAAGAATTCAACACCGAAGTCGTTGTTGAACTTGATCGCGATGTCGCGTGTCAGTTCAAGGTGCTGTTTCTGATCCTCGCCCACGGGCACATGCGTCGCGTGATACAGCAGAATGTCTGCCGCCATCAGCGCCGGATAGGCAAACAGGCCCAAGGACGCGTTTTCCTGGTTCTTGCCGGCCTTGTCCTTCCACTGGGTCATGCGCTTCATCCAGCCCATGCGTGCGACACAGTTGAAAATCCACGCAAGCTGCGCGTGTTCGGGCACCTGGCTTTGATTGAACAGGATCGATTTTTCCGGATCGATGCCCGAGGCAATAAAGCCTGCGCACAATTCGCGTGTGGCATGGGCCAGCTTGGCCGGATCCTGCCAGACGGTGATCGCGTGCAGATCGACCATGCAATAGATCGATTCAATCCCCTTGTTCTGGGTGTCTGCAAAGCGCTTGAGCGCGCCAAGATAATTGCCGAGCGTCAGGCCACCCGAGGGTTGGATGCCTGAGAAAACACGCGGCGTGAAAGCGGGAGAGGTTTGGACCCCCTCGGTCATGGGCGTTCTCCATCTGGTGTTATTGTGTCCGAGGGCTTACCCATGGGGCGAAACCCCGTCAAGCGAGCGACCATGACACACGACCATAACGCAGCCCCCGTAAACCCGATCCCGCCGGTTGTAGTGGCGCTGTTTCTGATCATCGCGGGCGTCGAGATCGCCTTCTATCTGGGATCAAAAGGGCTGGTCGGCGGGCCTTCGGCGGTGGGCTGGCGCATTGCGGCGATCGAGAAATACGGGTTTTTCGGTGACGTGGTGAAATGGATGTGGGGCACGGGCCGCTATCCTGCGGAACATGTAATGCGGTTTTTCACCTATCCCTTTATCCACGGGGCCTTCACATCAACGCTGTTTGCCTGCGTGATGCTTCTGGCGCTGGGCAAGATGGTGGCCGAGGTCATGGGGCCGGTGCGCATGGTCGCAATCTTTTTCGCCTGCGCGGTGGCGGGTGGTTTGGCCTATACAGCGCTGCCGGTGGGGCAACCGCCCCTGATCGGCGCGTTTCCGGCGGTTTACGGTTTGATCGGGGCGTTTACCTATTTGCTATGGCTGCGGCTGGGGGCCCTGGGTGAATCGCAAATCCGGGCGTTTTCGCTGATCGGCGTGCTGCTGGCATTGCAGCTGATCTTCGGGCTTTTCGTGACCGTTGGATATTACTGGGTGGCCGAGGTCGTGGGCTTTGTCACCGGTTTTGCGCTGTCTGTGCTGCTGGTGCCCGGTGGTTTCCAGCACCTTCTGCACCGCATCCGCGAACGATAAACCCTAGAACATATCGTTGGGCAGGATCGGCATAAGCCGCGAAAACTTGCGCGCCCGGGTCAGCGGGTAGGGCAGGACAAAGCCTGCGCGCTCTTCCGGCGAAAGCGCGGCGTTCTTTTGTGCGGCCTCATTCCAGACGGTCGCGCGGGTTACGTCCGGCAAATCGCCGTCGATCCCCAGCCACTTGCGGGCCAGACGTGACTGGATGGTCTGGATCAGATCGGGATCGGTGAAGGCAACCGAGGCTTCGGTATCCCAGCGCAGGGACCGCCCGTTCAGATTGGCGGACCCGACAATGCCCAGACGTCCATCAATCAGCGTGACCTTGGAATGCACGTAAACAGGGCCTGCGGCCTCAAGTTCGCCATTCATGTCCTCAGGGGCGCGTTCGGCTTGGGCCGGTGAAATCAGCGCCAGCCGATCCCCGAAGGCATCGCGCAACCGATGCAGCAAGCGCGATTGCAGCGCGTGGGCATGGCGTGCGTCCCAGCCTGTGTGTCCGTCAAACAGAATGCGCTCGGGCTCGGGCGGCATGACGATGATCAGCTGCAACACGGGCGACGCGCGGCCTGCGGCCAGAATGGCGTCTGCCACGGGTTTGTGCCGCAGGAATTGGGTTTCGATGTAGATGTGATCCTTGGCCGACCTCAGTTCCTTGATCAGCACATCTTCGTTTTCGGTGATGTGGTGGCGCGGCCCAAAGGCAAAGGCCCCGTCGCGCGGCAGCGACATGGTGCGCAAGAGGCGCAGGTCCTCGGTCGTCTGGGGACGGTTGGTCAGTTTAATCGGAAAGGCTTTGTCGCCGACAGATCGTGCCTGCCCGTGCTCCAACGCGGCGTTCCACGTGTCGATCAGATGGCTGCGCAGGGCATCCGCAAAGCGCCCGTCGATCTGAAGCGATACATCATGCCACGTCTGTTCTGCATCGCCCTGATGGTCGTTGTCGTCATAGCGACGCGGGTTCACGTCGATCCCGCCGATGATGCAGTGTTCGCCATCCGCGACCGCGCATTTCTGGTGCAGCGTCGCAGGGCGCAGCATCGGGCCGGATTGCAGAACCTCGCGCTGAACAGGGGTCAGGCGGTTGCTGTCGGCGTCCCGCAGAATGCGCATGCGGCGGCGGATCATCGGCCAAAGAAGGGTCGTCCACGCTTTGCCGACCTTCTGGTGATGGGGCGCGCATAGGATTTGTACATCGCCTTCGATCCCGTCGGCAAAGCCTGTGGCATGCAGCCAAGCAGAGCGGTGCAGTTGCGGGGTAAAAACTGGATCAAAATCGCTGAGAATGATGCGGATCACCACGCCTTTGCGCGCGACCCAGTGGATCAGGTCGGCCCATGTGTTCAGCCCGCGTTCCAGCAGATCGGGCGACATGATGGGTGTCTTGTGATCAAAGATGCGGAACGACAGGATCAGTTCCTGTTCGGCATTTGCGGCCAGTTGTTCAAGCGCCGGGTATGCTTCTGCTGCTGTGATCAGCGGGGTGATCGCCATGCCTAGCCTTTCTTCCGTTTGAAGGCCGAGGCAAATTCAGACAACCGGAACGCCCCCACCGCTTGGCCGATCAGGCCGTAGCCGACGATACCAGCCATGATCAGAATGACCAGAGCGGGATAGCGCCAGCCAGCAGCATTAAGCAGCGGCGTCAGGGCCCAGAGCGCGCCCCAAAGCAGCCCGCCCATGGCGAGCGAGGCAATGCAGATGCGGATCACGCGCTTGCGGAAACGGTCGTCGAAACGCGCGACCTCGCCCATGCGGCGCCCGCCGATCATCAGCAGGAACACCATCGCCCAGCCTGCGGTCGTTGTGGCAATCGCCGGTGCGATCCAGCCCAGATAGGGGGCAAGGCCGATCGCTAGGGCGGCGTTCACCACCATCGCCACCAGCGCATAGCGGAAGGGCGTCTTGGTATCTTCACGGGCAAAGAACAGCGGTTGCAGCACCTTTTGCAGCACGAAGGCCGGCAGACCCAAGCCGTAGATCGCGACCGCCAGCGCAATGGCGGCCGAGTCATTGGCGCTGGTTGCGCCGCGTTCGAACAGGACCGACACGATGGGCAGCGGGATCACGATCAGCGCGACAGATGCAGGGATCGTCAGGGCTAGCGCAATTTCACCGGCGCGGGAAAACGCTGCGCGGCCGCCTTCTGTGTCGTTGGCTTTCAGGCGGCGGGACAGGTCGGGCAGGAGGACGATGCCCACGGCAATGCCCACCACGCCCAAGGGCAGTTGATACAGACGGTCGGCGGCATAGAGCCAGCCCACGGCCTTATCGAATTGCGACGCAACCTGTTGGCCGACCAGCAGGTTGATCTGCATGACGCCACCTGCCAACGCGGCAGGGATCGCCACGCGCACCAGATTTCGCATGTCATCGGTCCAGCGCGGGCGACCTGGGCGAAGTTTTACGCCTGCGCGCTCTGCCGCGACCCAGACCAATGCTAGTTGCGCGATGCCTGCCAGCGGCACGGTCCAGACCAGTAGCGTGATCGCCTCGGCCCCGAATAGCTGTGCGCTGACCAATGCGGTGATGACAAAGATGTTCAACAAGACAGGCGCTGCTGCGGCGGCTGCGAAATGCCCTGTGGCGTTCAGCGCGCCGGAAAACAACGCAGCGAGCGAGATGAACAGGATGTAGGGGAACATGATCCGGCCATAGCCGACCGTCAGATCGAACCGCGCGTCGCCTTCGAACCCGCTGGCCGTGGCATAGACCAGCGCGGGCATGAAGATCATCGCCAATGCCGACAGGATCAGCAGGACAAAGCCCAAACCGTTCATCGCATCGCGGGCGAATTTCAGGGGGTCTTCGCCGCCCTCGTATTTGCGCGAAAACATCGGCACAAAGGCCGCGTTGAACGCGCCCTCGGCAAACAGGCGGCGGAACATGTTGGGCAGGCGGAAGGCCGCGACAAAAGCATCCAGCACAGGGCCGGGGCCGATCAGCGCCAGCAGAAAGATTTCCCGCACCACGCCCAGCACACGGCTGGCCAATGTCCAAAAGCCTACGGTCATGACGCCGGAAATCAGGCGAATGGGTTTCATAAACTGCGGTCCTGCCCCAAGAATTCTGACCACAGATACCCCATTGCGCAGGCACTAAAAAGGCCCGTCGCATTGCTGCAACGGGCCCTTTGTCTTTCAGGTCGCGGTTATGCGCCGATGATCCGTGATTGATCAGAAATCCCAATCTTCGTCTTCGGTCGCGACGGCCTTGCCGATCACATAGGACGATCCCGAGCCCGAGAAGAAGTCGTGGTTTTCGCTGTCCGGCGACAGGGCGGCCAGGATGGCGGGGTTCACTTCGCACAGCGCAGGCGGGAACAGCGCCTCGTACCCGAGGTTCTGCAACGCCTTGTTTGCGTTGTAATGCAGGAAGGCTTTGACGTCTTCGGTCAGGCCGATGTCGT
Organism: Thalassococcus halodurans; assembly: GCF_900108225.1. Classification (GTDB taxonomy): domain Bacteria; phylum Pseudomonadota; class Alphaproteobacteria; order Rhodobacterales; family Rhodobacteraceae; genus Thalassococcus; species Thalassococcus halodurans. The sequence goes on along the minus strand of NZ_FNUZ01000005.1, from coordinate 106,497 downwards.
CGTAAAGCTCGGCGGTGTATTTGCACTCGATCTCATAAAGCTCGAACATCAGGCCAAAGGCAAAGTCCTTCAACTCGTCCTTGCGTTCGTCCGACAGTTTTTCCAACGAACGCTGGAATTTGTAGCCGATGTAGTAGCCGTGCACCGCTTCGTCGCGAATGATCAGGCGGATCAGGTCTGCGGTGTTGGTCAGCTTGGCGCGGCTGGACCAGTACATCGGCAGATAGAAGCCCGAATAGAACAGGAAGCTTTCCAGGAAGACCGAGGCGATCTTGCGCTTCATCGGGTCTGCGACCGCGTCGTATTTGTCCAAAATCAGAGCCGCTTTGGCGCTGAGGTGTTCGTTTTCTTCCGACCAGCGGAAAGCGGCGTCAACCTCGCGCGTCGAACACAGCGTCGAGAAGATCGACGAATAGGACCGTGCGTGCACCGCTTCCATGAAGGCGATGTTGGTCAGAACGGCCTCTTCATGGGGCGTCTGCGCATCGGGCATCAGGGCAGGGGCGCCCACGGTGTTCTGGATCGTGTCGAGCAGTGTCAGGCCGGTAAAGACGCGGATCGTCAGTTGTTGTTCTTTCTCGGTCAGCGTGGCCCAGCTTTGGACATCGTTGGACAGCGGCACCTTTTCCGGCAGCCAGAAGTTCACGGTCAGACGGTTCCAGACCTCAAGGTCTTTGTCGTCTTCCAACCGGTTCCAGTTGATGGCGCGGGGGATGGTCGGGGATGCAAGATCTTTCATAGCCAGTCCTCAGAGCGAGCAGGAAACACAGCCCTGCACTTCGGTCCCTTCAAGGGCCTCTTGGCGCAGGCGGATGTAGTAGATGGTTTTGATGCCCTTCTTCCACGCATAGATTTGCGCGCGGTTGATGTCGCGGGTCGTGGCCTCGGCAGGGAAGAACAGCGTCAGCGAAAGGCCCTGATCGACGTGTTCGGTCGCAGCGGCATAGGTGTCGATGATCGCCTCGGGGCCGATTTCATAGGCATCGCGGTAGTATTCGAGGTTTTCGTTGTTCATGTAGGCCGCCGGATAGTAAACGCGGCCGATTTTGCCCTCTTTGCGGATTTCGATCTTGGACACGATGGGGTGGATCGAAGAGGTCGAGTTGTTGATGTAGCTGATCGAGCCTGTGGGCGGCACCGCCTGAAGGTTGCGGTTATAAAGCCCATGTTCGGCCACGTCCTTGGCCAGCTTGGCCCAATCATCGCGCGTGGGCAGCTCCGTGCCCGCAAACATCTCGGTCACTTTGTCCGAGGTCGGCAGCCAGTCGCGGGTTGTGTATTTCTCGAAATAGGTGCCATCGGCGTATTTCGATTTCTCGAACCCTTTGAAACTTTCGCCCCGTTCACGCGCCAGAATGTTCGATGCGCGGATCGCGTGGTAGGTGATCGCAGCAAAGTAAACAGACGTGAATTCAATGCCTTCTGCACTGCCATAGTGCACATTTTCACGTGCCAGATAACCGTGCAGGTTCATCTGGCCCAGGCCGATCGCATGGCTTTCATCGTTGCCACGGCGGATAGACGGGACCGAGTCGATCGCCGACATTTCCGACACAGCCGACAGCGCACGCACAGCGGTTTCCACGGTCGCGCCAAAGTCCGGCCCGTCCATGGTTTTCGCGATGTTCAGCGACCCGAGGTTACAGGAAATGTCTGTGCCCAGATGGCTGTAGCTGAGGTCATCGTTGAACTCGGACGCCTCGTTCACCTGCAGGATTTCCGAACACAGGTTCGACATGGTGATGCGGCCCTCGACGGGGTTGGCGCGGTTCACCGTGTCTTCGAACATGATGTAGGGATAGCCGGACTCGAACTGGATTTCCGCAATCGTCTGGAAGAATTCGCGGGCGTTGATCTTTTTCTTGCGGATGCGGCCATCGTCGACCATCTCGGCGTATTTCTCGGTGACCGAGATTTCCGAGAACGGCACACCATAGACCTTTTCCACGTCATGCGGCGAAAAGAGGTACATGTCTTCGTTCTTCTTCGCCAGTTCGAACGTCACATCGGGAATGACTACGCCCAAGGACAGCGTCTTGATGCGGATCTTTTCGTCAGCGTTTTCGCGCTTTGTATCGAGGAAGCGCAGAATGTCGGGGTGGTGGGCGTTCAGGTAAACCGCACCGGCACCCTGACGCGCACCCAACTGGTTGGCATAGGAAAAGCTGTCTTCCAGAAGCTTCATGATCGGGATCACGCCGGACGACTGGTTTTCGATGCCTTTGATCGGCGCACCCGCTTCGCGCAGGTTGGTCAGCATCAGGGCCACACCGCCGCCTCGCTTGGACAGCTGAAGGGCCGAGTTGATGGAACGGCCAACGGATTCCATGTTGTCTTCCAGACGCAGCAGGAAGCACGAGATCAGCTCGCCACGGCTTTTCTTACCGGCGTTCAGGAATGTTGGCGTCGCAGGCTGGAAGCGGCCGGACAGGATTTCTTCCATCAGGCGTGTGGCCAGTTTTTCGTCGCCGCGTGCCAGCGCCAGCGCGACCATGCAAACGCGGTCTTCGTAGCGTTCCAGATAGCGGCTGCCGTCGCGCGTTTTCAGCGTGTAGGCGGTGTAATATTTAAAGGCGCCCAGAAATGTCGGGAAGCGGAACTTTTTCGCGAAAGCCGCGTTCCATAACTGGTGGACGAAGGTGCGATCATATTGATCAAGAACCTCTGCCTCGTAATAGCCTTCGTCCACCAGGTATCCCAGCTTCTCTTCCAGCGAATGGAAAAAGACGGTGTTCTGGTTGACGTGAGTCAGGAAATACTGACGCGCGGCCATACGGTCGGCATCAAAACGGATTTTGCCGTCCTCGTCGTAAAGGTTCAGCATCGCGTTCAGCGCGTGGTAATCCTGTGTGCCGTTCAGGCCGTGATCAAGCATTCCGTTCTCCAGAATTTGTCCAGCCCGTCTTTCACGCGGGCGATGTCGGTATCAGTGCCAGCCAGTTCGAACCGGTAGAGCACGGGAACATTGCATTTGCGGGAAATCACGTCCCCCGCCAGCGCGTAAGTCGCGCCGAAATTCCGGTTACCGCCTGCGATAACGCCGCGCAGACCTGCGCGACGTTCAGGGGCGTTCAGGAACCGGATCACCTGTTTCGGAACCGCCCCGCGCCCTTCGCCATCTGCGAATGTGGGGGTGACCAGAACAAAAGGTGTGGTGGGCGCTGGCATCACGCCGTCGGGATCGCGCGGGATGCGGAAGGCGGGCAGTTCCAGCCGTTCCACAAAACGTGCGGTATTTCCCGAGCGGGATGAAAAATAGACCAGCGCCGACATCGGTCCTGACAGATCAGGCCAAAGAGCCGATCAGGTCGGGACGAAAGCCCGACCAATGCGCGTCGCCGGCAATCACAACGGGGGCCTGACGGTAGCCAAGATCGGTCACACGCTCCATCGCGTCGTCGTCTTCTGTCAGATCGACCACGTCGAATTCGATGCCTTTCGCTTCAAGTGCGCGGGTGGTTGCTGTGCACTGAACGCATGCCGGTTTGGAGTAAACTGTGATTGTCATTGTGGGCCCCTCTGCCTGTCGTTTTTTTGATCGCAGGGACACGGGTGCCGGGCAGAAAAACCGCCTATAGCTCACAAGGAACCAGCGCCCCGAACCCTCCGTTCGTGGTCGTAATCTGTCGTGTTCCAGTCGGTCTCCTGACTTGTGGCTCGGTCGTTTTTTACCCGCCTTCCCAGCGCCTTAGCGCCAGTGGATTATGGGCATAAAACTCACCACTCACAGTTGCGGGGGCAGTGCCGGATTTTCACCGGTCTTCCCTTTTCACGACGGCGTGTGCTGCCGCTGCTAGAACACCGCTGATAGTATCTCTAGGGGCGGTCGCGTCAATATCTTGTATCTTCCGACAGGTGAAATTTTTTCGATTTTTTCGTCAATCAGGGTCTGGAACTCTCGTGCCCAAGTCGGATAAGGCGCGAATCTTTTGGGCTTTTATGCAGGAAACTTCGGTAACTTTTGCTGTTCGAAATCTGCGCAAAAAACCGGCATCTGAAAGGTGCGATAAATGAGCGTTGCAAATAAGCGTCGCAATTGAACCCGACCGTGTCGCGGATAAGCGCGTCGCTTGACACGGGTCTGGCAGTTTTGGGGAGGCCACCCTGTTTTAGGGGCGCCAGTCCTCCGTCCAGCAAAGCATAGCGCCATGTCGAATGATTCCCTTTTGCAGCCTTATCAGCTCAAGCATCTGACGCTGAAGAATCGAATCATGACCACCAGCCACGAACCGGCCTATCCGGTCGATGGTTTGCCAAAGGAACGCTATCGCGCCTACCATCAGGAACGCGCCAAGGCTGGTGTCGCGCTGACGATGACAGCAGGGTCCGCGATCGTGTCGCGCGACAGCCCGCCGTCTTTCAACAACATCCTTGCCTATAAGGACGAGGTCGTGCCGTGGATGGCCGAACTGGCCGATGCCTGCCACGAACACGGCTGCGCGGTGATGATCCAGCTGACGCATCTGGGCCGCCGGACCGGATGGAACAAGGGCGACTGGTTGCCGTCGGTGTCCACAGGGCACGAATGGGAACCGGCGCATCGGGCCTTTCCCAAGAAGCTGGAAGATTGGGACATCGCGCGCATCATCACCGACTACGCCGATGCGGCGGAACGGATGCAGGCGGCGGGGCTCGACGGGATCGAGATTGAATCCTACGGCCATTTGATGGATGCTTTTTGGTCGCCACGGCTGAACGAATTGGACGCGCCTTATGGTGGGTCTTTGGACAACCGGATGCGCTTTACCTACGACGTTCTGGACGCGATCCGCGAACGGGTGGGGCCGGAGTTTATTGTGGGTCTACGCTTTACAGCGGACGAGACCATCGACGGCGGCATCACACCGGATGAGGGGCTAGAGATCGCGCGGCGTTTGAAGGACACCGGTCAGGTCGATTTCCTGAACGTCATTCGCGGCCGTATCGATACCGACGCGGCGCTGACCAATGTGATCCCCGTGCAAGGCATGAAGAACGCCCCGCATCTGGATTTTGCCGGTCGCATCCGCTCCGAAATCGGATTGCCGACCTTCCATGCCTCGAAGATCCCCGATGTGGCAACAGCGCGCCATGCGGTATCGGCTGGCCTGTTGGATATGGTCGGCATGACCCGCGCGCACATGGCCGATCCGCATATCGTGCGGAAGATCGTTGAAGGCCGCGAGGATGACATCCGCCCCTGCGTCGGCGCGACCTACTGTCTGGACCGCATCTATCAGGGCGGCGAGGCGCTGTGCATCCATAACGCGGCCACGGGCCGTGAACTGACGATGCCGCATGACATTCCCCGTGCGGATGCCTCGCGCAAAGTGGTGATCGTCGGCGCTGGCCCCGGCGGGCTAGAGGCTGCGCGCGTTGCCGCCGAACGCGGGCATGATGTGACCGTGTTCGAGGCCGCAGGCGACGCAGGCGGACAAATCCGCCTGACCGCGCAAAGCCCCCGCCGGCGCGAGATGATTTCGATCATCGACTGGCGCATGGCGCAGTGCGCCGCGCGGGAGGTGGAATTCCGGTTCAACACTTGGGCCGAAGCCGAAGATGTGACCGCCCTGAACCCCGATCTTGTGATTGTGGCCACCGGCGGCATGCCCAATACCGATGTTCTGAAAGAGGGCAACGATCTGCTCGTGTCCACGTGGGACATCCTGTCGGGCGATGTGAAACCGGGGTCCAAGGTGCTGGTCTACGACGACGCAGGCGACCACGCCGGTCTGCAAGCCGCCGAGGTGATCGCGCAATCCGGCGCCGAGGTCGAGATCATGACACCGGACCGCAGCTTTGCGCCCGAGGTCATGGGCCTGAACCTGACGCCCTATATGCGCAGCCTGCAAAAGCTGAAGGCGACCTTCACTGTTACTTACCGCCTGACATCCGTGCGTCGTGACGGCAACCGGCTGATGGCGGTGATCGACAGCGACTATGGCGATCTGGGGTTGGAGCGTGATTTCGATCAGATCGTGGTGAACCATGGCACGCTGCCCTTGGACGATCTCTATTTCGATCTGAAACCGCTGTCTTCGAACCTTGGCGCGGTGGATCATGACGCGCTGATCAATGGTCGTCCGCAGGCCATTGCCACAAACCCCGATGGCCAGTTCCAATTGTTCCGGATCGGCGATGCCGTATCCGCCCGCAACACCCATGCTGCAATTTATGATGCCCTGCGTCTGGTCAAAGACCTTTGACCGGATCGCGTGAAGTTAAGGACTCCTCCCATGCTTAAAGATTCTGACATGCTGTCCCACCTGATGCGGCGCAAGCCGAACCATTCGCTGCCGCGCGATGTCTATGTGGACCCTGCGATGCACGATGTGGACATGCATCACATCTGGTACAGCGACTGGATTTTCGCGACACCCGCCTGCGCGCTGCCCAAAGCGGGCAACCATATCGCGCTGCAAATCGGCGATTACGGTGTGATCATCGTGCGTGGCAACGACGGTGTGATCCGCGCGTTCCACAATGCCTGCCGCCACCGTGGGTCGCGTCTGTGCAAACCCGGTATGGGGTCTGCGCCAAAACTGGTCTGCCCTTATCACCAATGGACCTACGATCTGGACGGCAAACTTCTTTGGGCGCGCGAGATGGGCGATGATTTCGATCCGTCGCAACACGGCCTGAAAACCGTTCACTGCCGTGATGCAGGGGGCATGATCTTTATCTGTCTGGCCGATGAAGCGCCGGCGTTTGATAAGGTCGAGGAAAACACCAAGCGTTACTTCGCGCCGCACGGGCTTGATAACTGCAAGGTGGCGCACACCAGCAGCATCGTCGAACAGGCGAACTGGAAGCTGGTGATGGAAAACAACCGCGAATGTTATCACTGCTCGGGCTCGCACCCTGCGCTGTGCGTGACGTTTGATGACAACCCGAACATCGCGGGCAACGGTGACGGCATCGCCGATCCGGTGATCGAAAAGCACCTGCAGCGCTGCGAAGATGCCGGCCTGCCGTCGCGCTTTGTTATTGCGCCCGATAGCCAGTGGCGTCTGGTGCGTGTGCCGCTGTTGGGCAAATCGGTCAGCTACACGATGGATGGTGGCCCGTCCTGCGAAAAGACGCTGGGCACAGTGCCGTTCCGCGATGCGGGCTCGCTTTTGTTCTTCCACTACCCGAACACATGGAACCACTTCCTGTCCGACGTGGTCATGATGTTCCGGATGCTGCCGATCAGCACAACCGAAACCGAGGTCACAACGTTCTGGATCGTCAGAAAAGATGCCGAAGAGGGTGTGGATTACGAAATGGAGCGCCTGACCGACGTCTGGACCCACACCAACGATGAAGACCGTGCCATCGTTGAGGAAAACCAGAAAGGCATCAATTCGCCCGCCTACGAACCCGGACCGTATTCCACTGTTCAGGAAAGCGGCGTTATCCAGTTTGTCGACTGGTACGCAGACACGATGACCCGTCGCCTGACGGGCCGGAAACTCTTTGCAGCGGAATGATTTGATGGCCGGAGCACAAAAGAAAAACGGACCTTGGACAGACGCCGAGGAACTGGAATGCGCCATGGTCATTCCGGAAACGCGGAACGTCGCAACATTCGCGTTCCGTGCGCCGTCGGGGGCGTGGTTCGATTACAAGCCTGGGCAGTTCATCACGCTTGAACTGCCGGTGCCGGGCGGCCCGCTGTCGCGGACCTATACGCTGTCGTCCAGCCCGTCGCGGCCATTGAACATCAGCGTCACGGTTAAGGCCCAGCCCGACAGCATCGGCACGCGCTGGATGTTGGACAACCTGCGTCCAGGCATGAAGATCAAGGCCTATGGCCCGTCGGGTGTCTTTACCCTGCCGGAAAACCCCAAGGGCAAATACCTGTTCATCGGGGCGGGGTCGGGCATTACACCGATGATGTCCATGGCGACTTACCTGTACGACTTGGGCGACGAACCCGATGCACGGGTCATCGCCTGTGCGCAAAAGCCGTCCGACCTGATTTTCCGTGAACGTCTGCAACATATGGCCAGCCGAGTGGATGGTCTGCGCTTGTCGTTTCTTGTCGAAGAAGAAGACCCTCGGTCGGTCTGGACGGGTTATCAGGGCCGTTTCAACCAGCTGATGATCGGTCTGATTGCGCCGGACTATCTGGAACGCGATGTCTATTGTTGCGGACCGGAGCCATTCATGCAGGTCGTGCGCGACAGCCTGAATGCGCTGGGCTTCGACATGAACCGCTACCATCAGGAAAGCTTTCAGGCCCCTGCCGCAGCATTGGCCCCCGAGGCGGATATCGACGACGTCGTCCCGCAGGAATCCGTCATGGCAGAGGTGTCCTTTGCCCGTTCGGGCGTCACCACGACTTTGCCGGAAAACGACACAATTCTGTCTGCTGCGCGGACGGAAGGGGTACGCATCCCTTATGGCTGTACATTCGGGGTCTGCGGCACGTGCAAGGTCAAGAAACTGTCCGGTGATGTGCACATGGTGCACAGCGGCGGAATTTCGGACGAGGATATCGAAAGCGGTTATATTCTCGCATGTTGTTCGAACCCGATCGGGAAAGTCGAAGTCGACGCCTGATATATTTCGCTTTCAGGAATGCGAAACCCGCGCAGGTAGTGCGGGTTTCGCCAAGTGCCAGCCAAAAGAGCGAATTGGTATCAAAAGACAAAAAATGGTCACACTTCTGATCGCAGTTCGCCCAGCTTCACCGCCATCCATAGAACTTGCTAAGGCACAGTCTGTCCTAAGCTCTGTTTGGGGAAACAATAATAAGACTGACACGTGCTTTGCTCGGTAACGGGTAACAGTTTGTAACCTGCGCCGATTGTTTTTGGTGGGTAATAGGCAGGTTTAGCAGTGGACTTCTCAAACGCACAAAAGCTGGACTTTGATGTACAGGATTTCGAATTTCCTGTGCCCAGAGATCGCAAGAAAAACGCGTATGCAGCAACTTTGTCACCGTTTTCGGAGCAATCCGGAATGGTGTGTTTCGCGGCCGGAACACAGATTCTGACGCCGCGTGGTGAAATTCCGATCGAATATTTGCGCCCCGGCGATCTGGTGCAAACCCGTGACAACGGCATCAAGCCGATTGTGTGGGCTGGTTCCAAGACACTCGACGCCAATACGCTGTCACGTGCGCCCTACCTTAAGCCCATCTCGCTAAGCCGTGGTGTGATCAACTCCAGCCAGCGTATGCTTGTCTCGCCGTTGCACGGGGTCGTCATGCGCCGCCGCAACGGGGATGAGTATCTGGTACGTGCGATGGATCTGGCCTGTATGCCTGGTGGCAAGGCCCGTGTGGCTGAGGGCATCAAAACGGTGACCTACGTGCACATCATGTTCGACCAGCACGAAATCATGTTTGCCAACGCCGCACCGGCAGAAAGCTTTTATCCGACCGAGACAACGCTTCACGCGATGGATGACAAGAAGTCGGCTGAAATCTATGATCTGTTTCCGGCGCTTCAGCGCAACTCGACCCTGTCGGGTTACGGCGAAATGGCGCGCCCGATGATTGCGTTCAACGATCTACCCGAACACGAGCGGGCACTGGGCGGCTGGTAAGCCGCCCGCCGAACCTCAGGTCAGCGCCCGTTCAGAGCCTGCTGCGATCGCTTCGCGCAGCTTGTTTTCCAACGACCGCTGTTTGCCTTCCGCATACATTTTCAGCCCGAACATGTCTTTGACATAGAAACTGTCGACCACCTGTTCGCCATATGTCGCGATCACCGCCGAGGCGATGTAGATGTTCTGGTTCGCCAAGGTACGCGTCAGATCGTACAGCAGCGCGGGCCGGTCGCGGGTATCCACCTCGATGATTGTGTAGATTTCCGACCCTTCGTTGTCGAAGGTGATGGATGTCGGCACCTTGAAGGCGCGTTCGCGTTTCTTGATTTTGTCCTTCGACTTGATCGCTTCGCGGGCCACAACCTCGCCCATCAGTGTCTTGCGGATCATGTCGCGCAGACGGGGCAGGCGGGCGGCCTCGTAGGGGTGGCCATCGGCATCCTGAATCCAGAAGGCTGCGGTGACGTAGCCGTCTTTCGTGGTGAAAGTACGGGCGTCCACAACGTTTGCCCCCACCAAAGCCAAGGCCCCTGCAAGACGCGAGAAGATGCCGGGGTGATCCGTCAGCGCAAAGCAGGCGCGTGTCGCGTCGCGGTCCTCGTCCGGGTGCAGGTCGATGCGGATTTCGTCGTCGGCCAGATCCTTAAGCAGGTTGGCAAAGACCACATGCGCGGTGACGTGCAGGCCCTGCCAATAGGGCGGATAATGGCGCTGCGTTTCGGCGCGTATGTCTTTGCCGTCCCAATCTGCCAATTCTTCCCGCAGCAGCTTTTTCGCCTCGGTCCCGCGGTTTTCGCGGTTCAGTTCCTCAAGGCCGGTTTCCAGCGCACGGCGGGTCTGACGGTAAAGCGCACGCAGCAGCGCGGCTTTCCAGTTGTTCCACGTATCAGGGCCGACGCCGCGGATGTCACAGACCGTCAGCACACAGAGCAGGTCCAGACGGTCTTTGGTTTGTACGGCCTTGGCAAAGTCGCGCACGGTGCGCGGGTCGGCGATATCGCGTTTTTGCGCCATGTCGGACATCAGCAGATGATGGCGCACCAGCCATTCCACGGTGGCGCTGTCTTTGGCCGACAGGCCCAGTCGCGGCGCGACCTTGCGGGCGATCTGGGCACCCAGAACGCTGTGGTCCTCATCGCGGCCTTTGCCGATATCGTGCAGCAACAGCGCGACATACAGAACCTTCCGGTTCACGCCTTCCTTCAGGATTTCCGACGCAACGGGCAGTTCTTCGACCAGATGTTCGTGTTCGATTTCCGACAGATTCCAGATGCACTGGATCGTGTGTTCGTCGACGGTGTAGTGGTGATACATGTTGAACTGCATCATCGCGACGATGGGTTCGAATTCGGGGATAAACGCCGACAACACGCCCAGTTCGTTCATCCTGCGCAGGGCACGGTCGGGGTTGCCGTGTTTCAGCAGCAGATCAAGGAACAGTTTCCGCGCGTCTTTGTTGTTGCGCATCTCTTCGTCGATCAGATGCAGGTTGGCCTTGATCAGGCGCATCGCATCGGGGTGAACCAGCAGACCGGTGCGCAGGCCTTCTTCGAAGATGCGCAGGATGTTCATCTTGTCGGCCAGAAACGCCTTGTCGTCTTGCGGCGCGATACGTCCGTGCACCACCTGAAAGCCCTTCCGTACACGCGGCTGGCGTTTGAAAATCCGCATGATCAGCGGGGCTTCTTTGGTGTGATCGGCCTCTAGCGATGTCAGCAAGATACGGGTTACATCACCAACCGCCGTTGCATGGCGGAAATAGCTTTGCATGAAGACCTCGACGCCGCGACGCCCGCCGCGATCCTCGAATCCCATGGCAGCAGCGACCTCGACCTGCATGTCAAAGGTCAGCTGTTCCATCGCGCGACCGGCGATCAGATGCAGGTGGCAGCGCACAGTCCACAGGAACTGGTCCGCCTGACGGAAAGTTTCATATTCTTCAGGGCGGAACACGCCCATGCCCACAAGCCGTTCAGTGTTGTCGATCTGGTAGACGTATTTCGTGATCCAGTACAAAGACTGCAGATCGCGCAGGCCGCCTTTGCCCTCTTTCACGTTGGGTTCAACCATATAACGCTGGCCGCCCTGCTTTTCGTGGCGGGCGTCACGCTCTTCCAGCTTGGCTTCGACGAACTCGCTTTCGGTGCCTTTGAACAGATCGCGCCACAGCTTGGTTTCCAGATCGCGGGCAAGCGCGCGGTGACCGATCAGATAACGGTTTTCCAGCATCGCGGTCCGGATGGTGAAATCTTCGGCTCCAAGGCGGATGCAGTCTTTGACGGTACGCGATGCGTGACCGATCTTCAGCTTCAGATCCCAGAAGATATAGAGCATGGATTCAATCACGCTCTCGGCCCATGCGGTGACCTTGTAGGGCGTCAGGAACAGCAGATCGACATCCGAGAAGGGCGCCATTTCACCACGCCCATAGCCACCCACAGCCATAACCGCCAGACGTTCGCCTTCGGTCGGGTTCGGGTTGCGGTGCAGGCGTTCAGTCGCGACCTCGTAGGTCAGCGTGACAAGACAATCGGTGATCCACGCATAGGCATGGGTCACGCGGTGCGCTTCTAACGGTTTGTTTTTGAAAGCTTCGGCGATGACGTCGCGGCCCTTGTCGCGGGCTGCGCCCAGTACGGCCACGGTGGCCTTGCGCACGGCGCGTTCGTCTTCGGCGTCTTCGATGGCCGCCCACAGGTCTTTGCGGATGGCGCTCCGGTCAAAGATATCTTCGACCGGAGCAATTAGGTCTAGGTTCGGATTGTTAAGTGTTGCGGGCTCAGAAGCCTGCGCCTCCGAAAGAGCGTGGGGCTGGGTCAAGGATCACTACCTGTTGGTTCCGCACGGTGGCCACGCCCATGGCGCGCTGGTTCGTGCCGTTGTTCAACAGGCGGAATACACCGCTCGCCCCTTGGAAGCCAGCGCCTTGCGTCAGGGCCGAACGCGTCAAAGCGTCGTTGCGACCTTTTTTCAGCAGTGCGCCTACGGCGGCGACGCCATCAAACGCCAGACCGGCCAGCGCGTGGGGCTGTGCGCCGTAGCGCGCGGCGTAACGCTGTTCAAAGGCGGCGGTCGAGGCATTGTCCGGAATTGCGAACCACGCGCCTTCGATACCCGGCAGTTTGAAACCGTCCGAACGCACATCCCAACGGGTGATGCCAGCGTATTGCGTCGATGCCGGCGAAACGCCCTGTTCCGGTGCAAGTTGCAGAACCACCGACAGGCCGCCATCCCAGCTGTCTGTCAGATAAAGCGAGTCAGCATTGCCACCGGATGTCGCCGATTTCACGCGACCGATCGCAGCAGTCAGGCTTTCGGTGTTCAGGTCATAGCCTTCTGCAGCCACAACCTGTCCACCGTTGCGCGTCGCCGCGCCCTGGATCGCGTTGCGGCCAAGCTGGCCTGCGATGTTGTTCTGATACAGAACGGCGATGTTCTTTTTGCCGTTGCGGGCGCCATAGCTGACAAGACGTTCGGCAGCGCTGTCAAAGGTCGAGCCCAGAACGAACAGGTTGCCGCCCGCAATCGTGGTGTTGTTCGAGAAGCTCAGAACATTCACACCTTCGTCGGCCACAGCTACGGCTGCTGCGTTGGCGGCTTCACCAAAGAGCGGGCCAAGGATCAGTTTCGCGCCTTCATCAACTGCGCGCTGTGCCTGCGCTGCCGCAGTGCCTGCACGACCTGCAGTGTCGTAAACTTTCAATTCAATATTCGCGCCCGGGATCTCGGCAATCGCCAGACGCGCCGCGTTCTCGAGGCTTTGCGGAATATTGCCGGTGTTGGGGTCGGATTGCGGAATCAGCAGCGCGATCTGAACGGTTTCACCCGATTTCAGATTCGGACCGCTGCCACCATCGGACCCGCCACTGGGCAGCGTGGTGACGTCACAGGCCGCCAGCGACAGGACGGCGCCAGCCGTCAAAATGCCGCGGATCGCCTTGCGGGCTTTGGAAAAACAGTTGAGCATGGTGAAAATGGATCCCCCGATATATGACGCGGGGCCGAAGGTGTCCGCGTCGTAAGACACGTTGATCTTAAAACAGCCAAAGGACAGGTCCAACAATGAATCCGGTCAACACGCGCCTCGCGCCCGGTCTTTACCTTGTAGCGACGCCAATTGGCAACGCTCGGGACATCACATTAAGAAGTCTGGATATCTTGGCAAATGCAGATGTTCTGGCGGCCGAAGATACGCGGTCTTTGAAGCGGTTGATGGAAATCCACGGCATTGCGCTAAACGGACGCCCCGTGTTGGCCTATCACGATCATAACGGGGGCAAGATGCGGCCGCGGATTATGGCGGATTTGGCCGAAGGGAAATCGGTGGCCTATGCCTCCGAGGCGGGCACGCCGATGATTTCCGATCCCGGGTTTGACCTTCTGCGCGGCGCGATAGAAGAAGGCCATCCTGCCACCGCCGCGCCGGGGGCGGCTGCTGTGATCATGGCGCTGACGGTTGCGGGCTTGCCCACCGACCGGTTCCTGTTCGCGGGGTTCCTGCCGAACGCGTCGGGCGCACGGAAGAAAACACTGACCGAACTTGCGGGCGTTCCGGCAACCTTGGCGTTTTACGAGTCGCCCAAACGGATTGCAGGGATGCTGGGCGACGCCGCCGAAGTGCTGGGCGGGGATCGCAAGGCTGTGGTCTGCCGCGAATTAACCAAGAAGTTCGAAGAAGCGCGACGCGGGACGCTATCCGAGTTAGCCTCGTATTACGGGGAAAACACCGCCAAAGGCGAAATCGTCGTGCTGATTGATCGGGGGCATTCGGAAAATATTAGCGAATCCGATGTTACGACAGCTTTGGAAGAGGCCTTGAAAACCATGTCGGTGCGGGATGCATCCGATTTTGTCGCTAAAATGCTGGGGCAGCCACGGCGCCCGATTTACCAGCAAGCCATGAAGATGAGAAACGATGACCATTCATGATCCGCTGATATCCCGACAGGCCGCTGAAAAGGCGACGCGCGGGATGTTGGCGTATCAGGCGGGGCAATCTGCCGAACAGGGCGTTGAACGTCATTACCTCGAACGCGGCGGGGTGATTTTGGCACGACGCTGGCGTGGCAAGGCCGGCGAAATTGATCTGATAATGGATGATGGCTATGGCCTTGTGTTCGTCGAGGTCAAGAAAAGTCGCTCGCATGCCCGTGCGGCACAGGCCGTGTCGCGGCGGCAGATGGAACGGCTTTGCCTTGCGTCGCAGGAATTCATGGATGCGCAAGGGTATAGCGCCCTGACCAACATGCGTTTTGACGTGGCTTTGATGGACGGGCAGGGTCACATCGACGTGATTGAGAACGCTTTCGGCGCCTGATCCTATTTCCGACGCATGGGGGCATTGCCTGTCCCGCCCGTCTGCGCCATGTATCTGGGGCGTAAAAAGCGGGGACCCCCATGAAGATCGCCTTTCAGATGGACCCAATCGGTCCGATCAACATCGACGCAGACAGCACATTCCGCATCGCCGAAGAGGCGCAGGCGCGGGGGCATGAACTGTTTTACTACACGCCCGATCATCTGGCCTTTGAAGAGGGCAAGATCACTGCGCGCGGCCATTCGCTGAAGGTGCAGCGGGTCAAAGGGGATCATGCGATCCTCGGGCCGTTGGAAAAGGTCGATCTGGCAGATTACGACGTGGTCTGGCTACGTCAGGACCCGCCGTTCGACATGCATTACATCACAACCACGCATCTGTTGGACCGTCTGGCAGGCAAAACGCTGGTGGTGAATGACCCGTTCTGGGTGCGGAACTACCCCGAAAAACTGCTGGTTCTCAGCTTCCCTGATCTGACGCCGCCCACGGCCATCGCGCGTGATCTGGAAACGCTGCGTGAATTCCGCGCCAAACATGGCGACGTGATCCTGAAGCCGCTTTATGGCAACGGTGGCGCGGGCGTGTTCAAGCTGGATGAAAACGACCGCAATCTGTCTTCGCTGCACGAGCTGTTCACCGGCTTCTCGCGCGAGCCTCTGATCGTGCAGAAATACCTGCCTGCGGTCAGCAAGGGCGACAAGCGTGTGATCCTTGTAGATGGCGAACCTGTCGGCGCGATCAACCGCGTTCCGGCTGAAGGTGAGGTCCGGTCGAACATGCACGTTGGTGGTCGTCCTGAAAAGATCGCACTCACTGACCGTGACCGCGAAATCTGTGCTGCGATTGGCCCGCTTCTGAAAGAAAAGGGGCAGGTCTTTGTTGGCATCGACGTGATCGGCGACTGGCTGACCGAGATTAACGTGACCTCGCCTACCGGCATTCAAGAGCTTGAGCGGTTCGACGGTGTGAACATCGCCGAGAAAATCTGGGTCGCGATCGAGGCACGTTGCGCGGCGATGTCCGCCTAACTTTCCTTTGCCGACATCAGGCGGAAACTGAGTGCCTCGGCCAGATGTGGCCGGTGCACGCCCTCGGACTGGTCCAGATCGGCAATCGTCCGCGCCACCCGCATCACCCGATGATAGCCCCGCGCGGACAGGCCGAACCGGTCAGCCGCCTGCACCAGCAGGCTGCGCGCCTCGGCGTCCATTTGCGTAATCTCCTCCAATTCCTGTCCTTCGGCGTCTGCATTGGTGTGGACACGTGCGTTCTCCGTAAATCGCGCCGTTTGCAGATCACGCGCTGCAGCGACGCGGGCGGCAACGGTGGCCGAGGTTTCGCCGGAGGCAGGCAAATCCAGATCGGCGTGGGTGACGGGCGGCACCTCGACCCGTAAATCAAAGCGGTCCATCAGTGGGCCGGAGATGCGGCCCAGATAATCCTCACCACATAGCGGCGCACGGGAACAAGCGCGGGTGGCATCACCCATAAACCCGCATTTACAGGGGTTCGCTGCGGCCATCAGCATGAACCGGCAGGGATAGCGCACATGGGCATTGGCGCGGGCGACCATGACCTCGCCCGTTTCAATAGGTTGGCGCAGGGTTTCCAGTACGGTGCGGGAAAATTCGGGGAATTCGTCAAGGAACAGAACGCCATTGTGGGCCAGCGAAATCTCGCCCGGTTTGGCGTTGCGCCCACCGCCCACGATAGCGGCCATCGAGGCCGTGTGATGCGGTTCGCGGAAGGGGCGCGCGCGGCTGATGCCGCCGTCGTCCAGCAATCCGGCCAGCGAATGGATCATGGATGTTTCCAGCGCTTCGACCGGTGATAGGGGCGGCAGGATGCCGGGCAGGCGGGCGGCCAGCATGGATTTCCCCGATCCCGGTGCGCCCACAAACAGCACGTGGTGGCGACCGGCGGCGGCGATTTCCAACGCGCGTTTGGCCTTTTCCTGCCCTTTCACATCCCGCAGGTCGCGGCCTTGGAAGGGTTGGCTGACTTCGCCTGCAGTGGCGGGCGACAGGACCGCGGCACCTGTGAAATGCCGGATCGCGTCGTGCAGGGAATTCGCGCCGATCACGCGGCAGGCCTCGACCCACGCGGCCTCTGGCCCGCAGGCCTTGGGGCAGACCAGATCGCGGCTGTGTTCGGCGGCGGCCATGGCGGCGGGCAGAGCGCCCAGCACCGGAACCAAGGTGCCGTCAAGCGACAACTCGCCCAAAGATACCGTGCCCGCGACCACATCCTTGGGGATGATTTCCAACGCGGCCAAAAGGCTAAGCGCGATGGGCAGGTCAAAGTGCGACCCTTCCTTGGGCAAGTCCGCAGGCGACAGGTTGATCGTGATGCGTTTCGACGGTAGCGCGATGGACAGGGACGACAGAGCGGATCGCACACGGTCGCGCGCCTCGGACACCGCTTTGTCGGGCAGGCCCACGATGGAAAAGGCGGGCAGGCCGGGGCTGACGGCGCATTGCACCTCGACCGAGCGGGCCTCGACCCCTTCGAATGCCACCGAATAGGCATGTGCGACCATGATGTTTCCCTGCGCGACCCTTATCGGCAAAGATCGCGCAAGGAAGGTTTCTGATTGGTTAACGGCTTAGAGCAGCGCCATGAACTGTGGCCATGCTTCGGGGTCGGTCACGGTTTTGTCGCGGCAGAAATCGTTGCAGAAGCCGAAGATGCGGCCATCCAGTTCCAACAGATGCGTGACGGGCAGGCCCGAGTACGGGCAGGCATCGTTTTCAGGCGAGCCGTTGTCGACGGCCTTGGCGGCCAAGGGCGTCGGGCCGGGCCACGGTTTCTGCGGATAGTCGCGGGCGTACCACGGCAGATCAGCCCCTTTGATCATGCCCATCGCACGCCAGCGGCGGAAAGCACCGTCGTTCAGGTGCGCGTTCACGTATTCCTGCGTCACTTGGTTGACCGGCAGGGAATAACCCGCAATCCGCGCGGCGACGGGGGCATAGAAGGCATCGGCGATCGAATATTCACCACAAAGCCATGGGCCGTTGCGGCCAAATTTTTCGCGCGCCATGCCAAAGATGAAATCAAGCCGCGCCAGATCGGCCTTCAGGTCGTCGGACACAGGGCTTTCGGAATAGGCGACGCGCATGTTCATCGGGCAGTCATTGCGCAGGGTGCCAAAGCCGGAATGCATTTCGGCGGTCAGGGCACGGGCCACTGCGCGTGCGGCGGGGTCTGCGGGCCAAAGGTTTGCGGCGGGGTAGCGGGTTGCCAGTTCTTCGGCGATGGCAATGCTTTCGCCCAGCACGTCGCCGTCTTCTGTCACCCAGATCGGCACGGTTTTGGCGGGCGCATAGGCCTTTACCTGCTCGGCCACGCTTTCGTCGGCAAAGAAATCCAGCAGCGTTACTTCGGCAGGAATGCCAAAGCGGCGGAACAGCAGCCAGCCGCGCAAAGACCAGCTTGAATAGGCGTAGTCACCGATAATAAGTTTATTCGTCATAAAAACCCCTTTCGTGATGCGGCGAGCTTAATCGCCTGAATATGTGAAGAAAAATGCATGTTTGTGGGAAAAGCCATCAATTTCTGTGAAGGATCATTATCACGAAACCGTTAGTGCTAAATGTTTTTGCGAAACCAAAACTGATCCGACTGCGTTCCTCTTGCGTAAAGGTAACGAAAACAAAAATCGCTTACACACCCAGGGGAGAACGCCAATGGCACTGGATGCGTTTAACGATCAAACGCTGTCACGCCGCGCAATGAAGGCTGAATTGCTGGATGCCGAGACAGAATTAAAGCTCGCTTACGCATGGCGCGATCAGCGCGACGAAGCTGCTCTGCACCGCTTGATCACCGCCTATATGCGACTGGCCATTTCCATGGCTTCCAAGTTCAAGCGCTACGGCGCGCCGATGAACGACCTGATCCAAGAGGCGGGTCTTGGCCTGATGAAGGCCGCTGACAAATTCGACCCCGATCGCGGTGTCCGTTTCTCGACCTATGCTGTCTGGTGGATCAAGGCATCCATTCAGGACTACGTGATGCGCAACTGGTCCATGGTGCGCACAGGCTCTACCTCCTCCCAAAAATCGCTGTTCTTCAACATGCGCCGTGTGCAGGCCCGTCTTGAGCGTGAGGCCGCCGCCGCGGGCGAGACGCTGGATAAACACCAGCTGCGCCAGATGATCGCGACCGAGGTCGGCGTGCCGCTCCATGATGTCGAGATGATGGAAGGCCGTCTTTCCGGTTCTGACTATTCCCTGAACGCCACCCAATCGACCGAGGATGAAGGCCGCGAATGGATCGACGCGCTGGAAGATGACTCGGCCCAGGCCGCTGAAACCGTGGAAGAACGCCACGACAACGACCAACTGCGCGAATGGCTTTTGTTCGCCATGCAGCAGTTGAACGACCGCGAACGGTTCATCGTCCGCGAACGTAAATTGCGTGATGATGGCCGCACCTTGGAAAGCCTTGGCAATGAACTTGGCCTGTCCAAAGAACGTGTCCGCCAGCTTGAGGCCGCCGCCTTTGCCAAGATGCGCAAAAGTCTTGAAGCACAGTCGCAAGAGGTGCATGCATTCCTGCTATGAGGCATTGGATCATAGCAGCATGTGTACTGGCACATCCCGCGTTCGCGTTGGATGTGCCCCGCGCTGACATCGTTTTTCTGGGCGAACAACACGACAATCCCGAACATCACCGTTTGCAGGCGCAGGCGGTGGATTTTTTATCGGCCAAGGCGTTGGTCTTTGAAATGCTGACCGCCGGACAGGCCGCGCGGATCACGCCGGAATTGCTGGCGGATGAGGCTGCGTTAGAACAGGCGCTGGGCTGGAACGACAGCGGCTGGCCCGATTTTTCGATGTATTACCCGATATTTGCCGCAGCCAAGGGTGCTGCGTTCTACGGCGCGGCGGTGCCACGGGAAGAAACGCGCGGCGTGTCAGATCAGGGGTTAAGCGTCGTCTTTGGCGACGGGGCGGATCGCTTCGGTCTCGTCCAACCACTGCCCGCCGATCAGCAGGACACACGCGAAGCCATGCAGATGGCAGCCCATTGCGACAAGCTGCCTGAACAGATCCTGCCCCTCATGGTCGATATCCAACGCCTGCGTGACGCGCGTCTGGCTGAACAGGCCTTGCAAGCGCTGCAAGATACCGGCGGGCCGGTCGCGGTGATCACTGGCAACGGCCACGCCCGCAAAGACTGGGGCGCGCCGTATTACGTCACCTTTGCTGCGCCTGATGTCAGTGTCGCCAGCATCGGTCTGGGGGAAGAGGGCGCATCGCCCGACGGGGGCTTTGACACGGTCGAAAGCACCAAGGGCGTGGACCGTGGCGATCCCTGCGCGGCTTTCGACAAATCGTAACCGCCTTTCTGGCAATTGAGTTTCGCGTTCCAGCCCCGTAACAAGATGGGGAAACAACTGGCGGGCATCGCGATGCTGCAAGGCAAACGTATTCTATTGATCATCGGCGGCGGGATCGCGGCCTTCAAATCGCTGGACCTGATCCGGCGTTTGCGTGAACGCGGCGCATCGGTCACGCCTGTCCTGACCAAGGCGGGAACGGAGTTCGTAACGCCCCTGTCGGTGTCGGCGCTGGCGGGTGAAAAGGTTTACACCGATCTGTTCGATCTGACGGATGAGGCCGAGATGGGCCATATCCAGCTAAGCCGCGTCGCCGATCTGGTGGTTGTGGCCCCTGCCACTGCCGACCTGATGGCCAAAATGGTGGGCGGTCATGCCAATGATCTGGCCTCGACCCTGCTGATGGCCACCGACACCCCTGTGCTGATCGCGCCGGCAATGAACGTGCGCATGTGGGATCACCCCGCGACCCAGCGCAATCTGGCCCAGCTTTTGGCCGACGGCATCATGGTCACGGGCCCCAACGAAGGCGACATGGCCTGCGGCGAATTCGGCCCCGGCCGCATGTCGGAACCGATGGAAATCGTCGAGGCGGTGCAAAACGCGCTGTCGGACGGGCCGTTAAAGGGCAAGCGCATCGTCGTCACCTCTGGCCCGACACACGAACCCATTGATCCGGTGCGCTACATCGCGAACCGGTCGTCCGGCGCACAAGGGACAGCGATTGCCAGCGCGCTGCGGGCGCTGGGTGCGGATGTGGTGTTCGTCACTGGCCCCGCCGATGTGCCGCCGCCGCAGGGTGTTGAGGTGATCAAGGTCGAAACCGCACGCGAGATGCGTCAGGCGGTGCTGGACGCGCTGCCTGCGGATGCGGGTGTGTTCGCCGCCGCCGTGGCCGACTGGCGCGTCGCGACCGAGGCGACATCCAAGATCAAGAAAACCAAAGACGGCCTACCGACGCTGGAGTTCGCCGAAAACCCCGACATTCTGGCCGAGGTTTCCCAGATGACCAAAGACCGCCCGCCATTGGTGGTGGGCTTTGCCGCTGAAACCGACGACGTGATCGCCAATGCCACCGCCAAACGTGCGCGCAAGGGGTGCGACTGGATCGTAGCCAACGATGTGTCCCCAGCGACGGGCATCATGGGCGGATCGGAAAACGCGGTGACGCTGATATCAGCCGACGGGTCCGAGGCATGGCCGCGCATGGGCAAAGACGCCGTGGCGCGTCAGCTGGCCGACCATATCGCCGCCCATCTGGGCGCAGACTGAACCAACAGAAAGACAACTGCCGTGGTGACAATTCAATTCCTTTGGGATGAAGGGGCGGATCAGTCCCTTGGCCTGCCGTTCTATGCAAGTGGCGGGGCGGCTGGCGCCGACCTTCGCGCGAACCTGCCGGACCGCGGCGAGATCACGCTGGAACCCGGTGGCCGCACGCTGGTGCCCACGGGTCTGCGCATGGCGATCCCTGACGGGTATGAAGTCCAGATCAGGCCGCGCTCGGGCCTTGCGCTAAAGCACGGCATCACGCTGCCCAATTCGCCGGGCACCATCGACAGCGACTATCGCGGGCCGTTGGGTGTGATCGTTCTGAACGCAGGAACCGAGCCCTTTACCATCGCCCATGGCGACCGGATCGCACAGATGCTTGTCGCGCCGGTTTTGCGCGCCACTTTTGTAGAAGTGGCCGCGCTGGATGACACCACGCGCGGCAGCGGTGGCTTCGGGTCGACTGGAAAGGGTTGATATGGGTCTGGTCCTGTTCTTGGCGGTGCTTTTGTGGGGTTTGGGCGTTCTGATGGGCACCCCCCGTTCGGTGCGGCTGAACATGATCGGATTGCTGCTTTTGGGCGTTGTAATCCTGCAAGTGATCCTGCCTATGGGCCATCCGGTGCGCATGGCGACAGGTGGATCTGCGGCTCCTTGGCTGATCTTGTTCGGGCTGGTGGCCATCGGGTTTGCCTATGCGCTGGTGGTCAAACGCCTGCGCAAAAAGGCGGGGACGGATGACGATAAGATCGTTGATGAGCCCGCGCCGAAAGCGGGCAGCTTTTCGGCATCAGAACTGGATCGCTACGCCCGCCACATCGTGTTGCGGGAAATCGGCGGGCAGGGGCAGAAAAAGCTGAAAAACGCCAAGGTGCTCGTGATCGGCGCAGGGGGGCTTGGTGCGCCCGCGCTGCAATATCTGGCGGCGGCGGGTGTGGGCACCATCGGTGTGGTTGATGACGACATCGTGGAAAACGCCAACCTGCAACGGCAGGTCATCCACCGTGACGAAGATATCGGTATACCCAAAGTATTCTCGGCCCAGAACGCAATGCTGGCGCAGAACCCCCATGTGACCGTGAAACCCTATCACCGTCGTCTTGAGGCCGACATCGCGGAAGAGCTGTTTGCTGAATACGATCTGGTTCTGGATGGAACCGACAACTTCGACACGCGCTATCTGTCAAACCGCGCGGCGGTGGCGGCGGGTATACCGCTGGTATCCGGTGCGCTAAGCCAATGGGAAGGGCAGCTTTCTGTCTTTGACCCGAAACACGGCACGCCCTGCTATCAATGCATCTTCCCCGAGGCCCCCGCTGACGGTCTGGCCCCCAGCTGTGCCGCCGCTGGCGTCATCGGGCCATTGCCCGGCGTGATCGGCGCGATGATGGCGGTTGAGGCGGTCAAGCTGATCACAGGCGCGGGCCAGCCCCTACGCGGCGAGATGTTGATCTACGACGCGCTTTGGGGCGAAACCCGCAAGATCCGGCTGAAGCCCCGCGATGATTGCCCTGTGTGCCACGGGTCTTAAGAGGATAGGAGCAGGTCTTTGCGCTGGATTTTGCATTCCGCCATTTTCCTGTTTCTGACAGCTTTGACTTTGGTCGGCGGATTGGCGTGGCTGGCTGCTGTCTGGACGGGCCGCAAGGCACTTGGCTTTCCGCTGATCTACGGTTGCCTTTGGTTGCTCACTGTGTGGACCGCGCCGCTTGCGGGGCGCGAACCGCTTCCGTGTTTTGGTGACACGCTGCGGATGCAATCACCGTTTTACTGCGTCACGCTTCGCCATTTCGTCGATCAGGAAATGGCGCAGGTGGCGACCAGGGCCGCGGGGGCGATTAAAGCACAATATCCGGATACTGTGACGCTCGCGCTGGATGGGGGTTTTGCCTTCACGGGCTTACCGCTGTTGCCGCACTTGTCCCATGACGACGGCGAGAAACTGGATTTAGCGTTCTACTACACGGATCAGCAGGGCGTTTACCTAAGCGGTAAAACCCGTTCGCCTTTGGGGTATTTTGCGTTTGAAAGCTTGGATACCGAAAACTGTCCCGCAGCGTGGCCGACATTGCGTTGGGATTTCAGGTGGGCGCAGGGGCTTTTCCCCAAAAGACCGCTTGAACCGAACCGAACACGCGCTTTGATCGTGGCATTAGAGGGGGACGCAAGGGTCGGAAAGTTATTCGTTGAACCGCCGCTGGCCCAACGGCTTGGCGTCTCGGGTGATAAAATCCGCTTTCAGGGATGCCGTGCCGCACGCCACGATGACCATATCCATGTCCAGCTATAAGCTTTTGTAAGTCGTCAGCATGGAGAATGATTGAAGCTTCCCGTGGCAAGGCCTAGCTATATTCCAAAGCTTACGGAGTTCTTCGCAATGACCAATATTCTTTTGCAACAGTGGGACACGCCCTTTGGCCTGCCGCCCTTCGATCAGATCAAGGACGAGGATTTCGCGCCCGCCTTTGATGCAGCGATGGAGCAGGATCTGGCGGAAACCGAGGCTGTTGCGAACAACCCCGATGCGCCGACGTTCGAGAACACGATCGAAGGCCTGATGCGCACCGGTGGTGCCTTGGATAAGGTCGCGGGCGTTTTCTACAATATCGCAGGCTCGGACAGCAACGAGACGCGCGAAGCGATCATGCGGGACTATGCCCCCAAGTTCGCTGCGCATGCGTCGAAAATCTATTCGAACAAGGTGCTGTTCCAGCGCATCGCCGCCGTCTATGACGCCCGCGACAGCCTTGATCTGAACGACGAACAGCAGCGGGTTCTGATGCTGATGCACCGGAACTTCATCCGTGCGGGTGCTGCGCTGGAAGGTGATGAAGATGAGCGTCTGAAGGTCATCAAATCGCGTCTGGCAGAGCTTGGCACGCAGTTCACCCAGAACCTTCTCGCGGATGAACGCGGTTGGTCCATGGAACTGGCCGAGGACGATCTGGAAGGCCTGCCGGACTTCGTGATCAGCGCCATGCGGTCTGCCGGCGAAGAGCGGGGCAAGGGCCCCTGTGTGACCCTGTCGCGATCTGTGATTGTGCCGTTCCTGCAATTCTCGCCCCGCCGCGATCTGCGGGAAAAGGCCTATCGCGCGTGGGGCCTGCGGGGTGCGAACGGCGGCGATACGGACAACCGTGGCATTGCCGCTGAAACACTGAAGCTGCGTGAAGAACGCGCCAAGCTGTTGGGCTATGATGATTTCACGTCCTACAAACTGGCGACCGAAATGGCCGGTAATGCGGACAACGTGCGCGGCCTGTTGATGGATGTTTGGGGCCCTGCAAAGGCCGCTGCTGATGCGGATGCCAAGGTGTTGGAGGGCATGCTGCACGCCGACGGCATCCATGGCCCGCTTGAAGCATGGGACTGGCACTACTACGCGCAGAAGCGCCGCATGGCCGAACACGATCTGGATGAGGCTCAGGTCAAGCCGTACTTCCAGTTGGAGAACATGATTCAGGCGGCGTTTGACTGTTCGACCAAGCTGTTCGGTCTGGAATTCACGCCGCTGGATGTGCCGCTGTATCACGATGATGCCCGCGCGTGGGAAGTGACCCGCGATGGCGAAACGGTGGCTGTGTTTATCGGCGACTACTTTGCCCGTGGATCGAAACGATCGGGCGCGTGGTGTTCGGCAATCCGGGCACAGCGCAAGTTCCCCGATGTGCAGGTGCCGCTGGTGGTGAACGTCTGCAACTTTGCCAAAGGTTCGCCTGCGCTGCTGTCTTATGACGACGCGCGCACGCTGTTCCACGAATTCGGCCATGCGCTGCACCAGATGCTGTCGGATGTGACCTATGAAATGATCTCGGGCACGTCGGTGGCGCGGGACTTTGTGGAACTGCCCAGCCAGCTGTATGAGCACTGGCTTGAGGTGCCCGAGGTTCTGGCGGAATACGCGGTGCATGCGGAAACGGGCGAGCCGATGCCCAAGGACCTGCTGGACAAGGTGCTGGGCGCTGCGACCTATGACATGGGGTTCCAGACCGTGGAATACGTGGCCTCG
Organism: Thalassococcus halodurans; assembly: GCF_900108225.1. Taxonomy (GTDB): domain Bacteria; phylum Pseudomonadota; class Alphaproteobacteria; order Rhodobacterales; family Rhodobacteraceae; genus Thalassococcus; species Thalassococcus halodurans. The sequence goes on along the minus strand of NZ_FNUZ01000005.1, from coordinate 81,033 downwards.
GCGCTGGTTGATCTGGCGTTCCACGCAGGGCCCGCACCGGCGGACCCGATGCAGAAACAGGCGGAAGTTCTGGAAGAAATCGGCATGCCCCGCGCGATTTCCATGCGCCACGCGACCCCGCATTTCGCGCATGTCTTCTCGGGCGACGGATATTCCAGCGGCTACTACAGCTACATGTGGTCCGAGGTGATGGACGCCGACGCCTTTGCCGCCTTTGAAGAGGCGGGCGATGCGTTTGACCCTGAAATGGCCAAGCGGTTGGAAGGCTTCATCCTGTCCAAAGGCGGATCGGTCGATGCCGAAGACCTATACACCCAATTCCGTGGTCGGATGCCGGGTGTTGATGCGCTGTTGAAAGGCCGTGGTCTGATCGCGGCCTGATCAGAAGGGGCGGCGTTCCAGCTGGAACCCGCGTTCGGCAAGCAGGGCCAACAGGCCCTGTTCGCCAGACAGATGCGCGGCGCCTGCGATGACTGCGACAGGGGCGTCGGGGGTTGATCCCTGTGCCGCGTCGGCGATTGTCTGCACCCAGCGTTGATTGCGGCTGTCCAGAAGGAAGTCTTCCATATTCCGGAAGGCCGCATCGATCCGCTCAGGGTCCTGCGCGGCCGAGCGTTTCGTCAACAGGCGGGACAGTTCCCATGCCTCGGCGTGCTTTTCTTCGAAATACTGTTTGAACATGGTGGCGTACATGTCTTCGGTCAGGATCGGATCAAAGATCGCAGCCAGCAACATGTCCATCTGTTGGTCAAACGGCGCGTTGTTAAAGAAATCCATGACCGTGTGGTAATCTTCCAGGGCGCGCACTGTGCGGCCCGCAGAATAGGCCACGTCTTGTAATCTGTTGTCTAATCCACCGGCCAGAGCACGTTCGAGGGACATGCAGGGCGGCATGGCCAGCATCATCGTCAGATACCACGGGCGGAATTTGGCGGTCATGAACGGCGGGTAGCCGCGTTTCTGCGCAGCATTTGCCAGCATCGTCCATGTCGGTTCGTCCATCACCTCGGGCAGAGTGACGTCAGACATGATCAACAGATCGGGATTATCGCGGAACTCTTTTTCCATCTCGCGGCGATCGTTGAGGGTCATCTCAAAGAACGCGACTGACGCCGTTTCGATAACCGGAGCAAGTCTGTCGACGTGGTTCAAAAGCGACGGGTGGTCGATGTGGATGCTGCCGATCAGGTGGATCGTTTCCGCATCACGGGTCGCAACCCAATGGTTTCCCTCGGCGTAGGGCGTTTCATCGACGGCATTTTGCAGGTGTTGTCGTTCTTGATCTTCCAAAGTCGGGCGGAGGTCTTGGCCACTGCAATTCGCAGAAGCGGTTCCCCCGATCATCAACAATGATAAGATAAACAGAAAGACGCGCATAAATATGCCAATAGATATCCAAAATGACAGTCAAAGGGTAGTTTACTATATACCTTTGATCAAGAGGGCGAGTGGGCATTTAGATGGAGAAGGAAACGGAGCTTTACCAACCGGTAAAGGCATTTCTGGAAGCTCAGGGCTATACCGTCAAAGGTGAGGTCGGGCGCGCCGATCTGGTTGCTCGGCGCGGAAACGAGCCGTTCCTAATAGTCGAATTGAAGCTGCGGATTAATCTGACGTTGATTCATCAGGCGATTGATCGGCTGTCCCTGTCCGATCATGTCTATATCTCGATCCCCCGTCCCAAAGGCCGGACAGCCCGCCGGACAATGTTGGAAAACACGCGTCTTTGCCGGCGGCTTGGGTTGGGCTTTATGACGGTGCGCGAAGATGGGCTGGTCGAGGTCGCCTGCGATCCCGGTCCTTATGCGCCGCGAAAGAACAAAAAGGCGCAGGCGCGTCTGTTGCGGGAATTCGAACGCCTAAGGGGCGATCCCAACGCGGGCGGCGCCACGCGGCATGGGATTGTCACGGGATACAGACAGGACGCGCTGGCCTGTGCGAGATATCTGGCGGAAAGCGGCCCGACCAAGGGCGCATTGGTTGCAAAAGCCGTCAACGTCCGTCAGGCAACCACCATCATGCGGACCAATCACTATGGCTGGTTCGAAAAGGTCGAGACCGGTATCTACGCGCTTTCTGATGCTGGGCGGCAGGGGCTTATTGATTGGGCCGATAGCTGATTTTCGCGGAAACGGGATGTTTCCGGGGCAAAGCGCGGAAAATTTCACTGATTTGGTTGACTCACAGATTTGCTGTGCCTAACTGTGCGCCGTTAGCACTCGGATGTGCTGAGTGCTAACGGCTCTGCCAATTGATGGGGGGCCAAGTTAACCTTTGTACCTAGGGAGCTACAAAGATGGCATTCAAACCGCTTCATGACCGCGTGCTTGTGCGTCGCGTTGAAAGTGAAGAAAAGACCGCTGGCGGTCTGATCATTCCTGACAGCGCAAAAGAAAAGCCTGCCGAAGGCGTGGTTGTTGCGTGTGGCGACGGCGCGCGCAAAGATTCGGGTGAGTTGATCGAAATGGCCGTATCGGCTGGCGACAAAATCCTGTTCGGCAAATGGTCCGGCACTGAAATCACCGTAGACGGTGAAGAGCTGCTGATCATGAAAGAAAGCGACATTCTCGGCGTTCTGTCCTGAGACTGACCTTTCTGAACGCATTCTAGACATAGGAGATACTCAATGTCTGCCAAGGACGTAAAGTTTGATACAGATGCCCGTAACCGTCTGCTGAAGGGTGTGAACATCCTCGCTGACGCGGTGAAGGTCACTCTGGGCCCCAAAGGCCGTAACGTTGTGCTGGAAAAATCCTTCGGCGCGCCGCGCATCACCAAAGACGGTGTATCGGTAGCCAAGGAAATCGAACTGGAAGACAAGTTCGAAAACATGGGCGCACAGATGGTGAAGGAAGTTGCTTCCCGCACCAACGACGAAGCCGGTGACGGCACAACAACAGCAACCGTACTTGCACAAGCCATCGTTAAAGAAGGCATGAAGTCCGTTGCTGCTGGCATGAACCCGATGGACCTGAAGCGCGGCATCGACATGGCAACTGCAAAAGTTGTTGAAGCGATCAAAGCTGCTGCTCGTCCGGTAAACGATTCCGACGAAGTTGCTCAGGTTGGTACAATCTCGGCAAACGGCGAAGCGGAAATCGGCCGCCAGATCGCAGACGCGATGCAGAAGGTTGGCAACGAAGGCGTTATCACTGTCGAGGAAAACAAAGGCCTCGAGACAGAGACAGACGTTGTTGAAGGTATGCAGTTCGACCGCGGCTACCTGTCGCCGTACTTCGTCACCAACTCGGACAAGATGATTGCCGATCTGGAAGACGCACTGATCCTGCTGCACGAAAAGAAACTGTCCTCGCTGCAGCCGATGGTTCCGCTGCTCGAGCAAGTGATTCAGTCGCAGAAGCCGCTGCTGATCATCGCAGAAGACGTAGAAGGCGAAGCGCTGGCAACTCTGGTTGTCAACAAGCTGCGCGGTGGTCTGAAAATCGCTGCTGTTAAAGCACCGGGCTTCGGCGACCGTCGTAAGGCCATGCTGCAGGATATCGCGATCCTGACAGGCGGTCAGGTCATCTCGGAAGATCTGGGCATGAAGCTTGAGAATGTCACAATGGACATGCTGGGCTCTGCCAAGAAAATCTCGATCACCAAAGACGAAACAACCATCGTTGACGGTGCAGGCGACAAAGCCGAGATCGAAGCACGTGTTGGCCAGATCCACACACAGATCGCTGAAACAACTTCCGACTACGACCGTGAAAAACTGCAAGAGCGCGTTGCCAAACTGGCAGGCGGTGTTGCCGTTATCCGCGTTGGCGGCATGACAGAAGTCGAAGTGAAAGAGCGTAAAGACCGTGTTGACGATGCTCTGAACGCGACACGCGCTGCTGTTCAGGAAGGCGTCATCGTTGGTGGTGGTGTTGCTCTGGTACAGGCCGGCAAATCGCTGGAAGGTCTGACAGGCGCAAACGCTGACCAGAACGCAGGTATCGCAATCGTTCGCAAAGCTCTGGAAGCACCGCTGCGCCAGATCGCTGAGAACGCAGGCGTTGACGGTTCGGTTGTTGCTGGCAAGGTTCGTGAAAGCACAGACCTGAAGTTCGGCTACAACGCACAGACAGACGAATATGGCGACATGTTCGGCTTCGGTGTTATCGATCCGGCGAAGGTTACACGTACTGCTCTGGAAGATGCGGCATCGGTTGCTGGTCTGCTGATCACAACAGAAGCCATGGTTGCAGACAAGCCGTCCAAAGACGGTGGCGCACCTGCAATGCCTGACATGGGCGGCATGGGCGGCATGATGTAATCTGCCAACCGCAGAAATTACCGGAAGGGGTCGCGTTTCGCGGCCCCTTTTTCTTTGCCGCGTTTCATCTGTTCGTGACTGATCCCTTTGTGACTGGCACCTTGGCGCGATCTTGGGCAGTGTCGGGACAACACCGACGGCCCAGAAGGGGGATTTATGTTTCTATCCGGCTCATTGCGCGAATTGCGCCGCGGCGAAGAACCCGCTGCCGAAGCCCTGTTGAACCGCGCGTTTCCGTCTGACGAAGAGGCACGACTGGTCGCCAAGCTGCGCAAATCCGGCGCGATGGCGGGTGAACAGGTTCTGGCCGACGGGGATACCCTGTTGGGCTATTACGCGCTGTCCCAGATGCAGGGGCCGAAGGGCTGGCTGTGCCTTGCCCCCGTGGCGGTTGATCCGGATCACCACGGCAAGGGTCTTGGCCGCCGCATGATGCGCTGGCTGGTCGGCTGGGCCGAACAGACGGGGCAGACCGTGGTCGTTCTTGGTGATCCTACTTTCTACCAACGCTGCGGGTTCCGCATGGCCGAGGGGCTGACATCGCCCTATCCGGTGGACCACACGTTGGTCGCGGGGCCTGCCGGTTCCGGCGCCTTGGTCTATCCCAAGGCGTTTGAGGGGTTGTGATGCGACTACTTGCGCTGACAGTTGTCGTTATGGTGGCTTTCGCCGCGAACTCGGTCTTTGGCCGCATGGCGCTGGTGAACGGCGACATGGACGCGATGGGTTACAGCACGATCCGTATGGCCGCAGGAGGGGCGATGCTGGCGCTGCTGTGCATGCTGTCGCGCGGATCGGTCGCTTTGGGCGGCGAAGGCCGCGTGACGGGCGTTCTTTCCTTGCTGCTCTATATGGCGGCGTTTTCCCTGTCCTATGTGGGCATCGACACAGGCATCGGGGCGTTGATCCTGTTCGGTTGTGTGCAGATCACAATGTTCGCAGGCGCGCTTATCAGCGGTGAACGTCCGCCGTTTACCAGATGGGCGGGAGCGGCGATGGCCTTTGGTGGCTTAGCCTGGCTTTTGTGGCCTGGAAGCGCGGTACAAGTCAGCGTTTTCCACGGTCTGCTGATGGCTGCATCGGGTATTGGCTGGGGGATTTATTCGCTGATCGGTCGCAAAGCCAAGGATGCGCTGCAAAACACCGGAGCGAACTTTATTCTCGCCACTCCGGCAATTTTGATTGTCTGGTTGTTAGTTGGCGTTGGCGAAATGACAAAACAGGGTGTCATATTGGCGGTTCTGTCAGGGGCGATCACGTCGGGCATGGGCTATGCTTTGTGGTATGCGGTGCTGCCAAAGCTGTCTGCGACCACCGCGTCGGTCGCGCAATTGACGGTGCCTGTGATCGCCACGCTGGGCGGTTGGCTGTTCCTGTCTGAAGCGGTGTCTTGGTCCTTTGCTATGGCCTCGGCCATCGTTCTGGGCGGCGTTGCGCTGTCGGTTGTGCCGCGCCAAAGGGGGCTTTCGCGCAGCTGACTTCCGGCTTATCAGGGCGCGGAACGTAAGGTGGTTGTGCGATGTCCCTGACGCTGAGATTTGAAAACGCCGAAGTGCTGAAACCCGAGGGCTGGACCACGGATAGCGTGGGTGTTGCTGATGGCGTGATGAACGCCGACGCGGATGGACGCGCGGTTGACCTAAGCGGTTATCGCCTGCTTCCCGGGATGATCGATCTGCACGGCGATGGGTTCGAACGCCATGTCGCGCCCCGTCGTGGTGCGATGCTGGACCCGCGGGGCGGGATCGCCTCGGTCGAGGCTGAACTGGCCTCAAGCGGGATCACCACCGCATATCTGGCTCAATTCTGGAGCTGGGAAGGCGGCATGCGCGGGCCTGAATTCGCGCGTAAGGTCTTTGCCGCGATTTCCGATCTGAAGGCCGATTTCGCCACCGATCTGCGCATTCAGCTGCGGTTGGAAACACATCTTCTGTCCGAATTTGCCGCCGCCGAGGCCGAACTGGACGCCCATGACATCGATTATCTGGTGTTCAACGACCATCTTCAGCACGACCGTCTGGCCGATGGACGCAGGCCCAAGCAGTTGAACGGTCAGGCGCTGAAAAGTGGCCGCTCGCCCGAGCGTCATCTGGAATATATGCAATCCCTTCATGCACTTGGCCCAGACGTGCCTGCCGCGCTGGATGCGCTGGCGGAACGGCTTCGCGCCCGCGGTGTCCGGTTGGGGAGCCATGACGACAGCACGCGCGCAGACCGTGATCAGGCCAAAGCCCGCGGCGTGATCATCGCGGAGTTCCCTGAAACGTATGAGGCCGCCGAGGCCGCGAAAGCGATGGGCGACGGCGTGGTGATGGGCGCGCCGAATGTGATGCGCGGGGCCAGCCACAAGGGTAACGTGTCGGCGATTGATCTGGTAGGGGCGGGGCTTTGCGATGCGCTGGCGTCGGATTATCACTACCAATCGCTGGGCAACGCCGCGCTGAAACTGATTAACGACGGCGTTTGCGATTGGGCCACTGGCTGGGCGTTGGTGTCGTCCGGGCCTGCCCGCATCATGGGGCTGGATGATCGTGGCGCGATCGCCAATGGCAAGCGCGCCGATCTGGTGGTGCTGGACCAGAACAACCGCATCGCTGCAGCTCTGGCCGGTGGTCAGGTCAGCTATATGCGCGGGGCTGTGGCCGAAAGGTTATTTGGTTAGAACTACTTACGGACGATGCGGTTGACGTGGCCCATCTTGCGGCCCGCTTTCACGTCGGCCTTGCCGTACAGGTGAATTGCCGTGTCCGGCTGGGTCGCCAATTCGGGAACGCGGTCCAGATCGTGGCCGATCAGGTTTTCCATCACCACATCAGAGTGACGCTGGCCATCGCCCAGCGGCCAACCCGCGACAGCGCGGATGTGCTGTTCAAACTGGTCCACGGCACAGCCGTTTTGCGTCCAGTGACCCGAGTTATGAACGCGCGGTGCGATTTCGTTCACGATCAGCCCCTTGGGTGTCACAAACAGCTCGACCCCCATCACGCCAACATAATCGAGTGCATTCAGGATCTTAGCGGCAAGCAGAACCGCATCCTGACGGTGGCCCGGCGTCAGGCGGGCGGGCACGGTTGTGGTGTCCAGGATGCCGTCTTTGTGGACGTTTTCACCGGGATCGTAGCACGACACCGACCCATCAGCCGCGCGGGCTGCGATAACCGACACTTCGTGGCTGAAATCAACGAAGCCTTCTAGAATCGCGGGGGCACCAGCCATGTCTGCCAGTGCCTTTTCCGCGTCGTCCGGCGACATGATCCGCGCCTGACCTTTACCATCGTACCCGAAACGGCGGGTTTTCAGGATGGCAGGCGTGCCGATGTCCGCCAAAGCGGCGCTCAGGCTGTCTGCATCGGTGATGTCGGCGAAGGGGGCCGTTTGCAGGCCCAGATCGTTCAGGAATGTCTTTTCGGTCAGACGATCCTGCGACACGCGGAGCGCTTCACGGCCCGGATGGATCGGACGGATCGCGCCCAGGATATCCAGCGCTTCGGTCGGGATGTTTTCGAACTCATACGTGATAACGTCGACCGCTTCGGCAAAGCGTTTCAGCGCGTCTGCGTCGTCATAGGCGGCGGTTGTCACCTGATCTGCAACCTGCCCCGCAGGCGGGTTCGCACCGGGTTCGAAGATATGGCTTTTCAGGCCCAGACGGCTGGCCGCAACAGAAAGCATACGGCCCAACTGACCGCCGCCGATGATGCCGATTGTGCTGCCTTGGGGAAGGGGATTTGCCATGGTGTTTTGCCTTGACCGAAGGTTGGATATTTCAGGTATATCGTGTTTATTCAGTGGGTAAGCCGCGCTCGGGCTCGTCCGCGATAGACGCTGACAGGTCTGCGCGCCACTTGTCCAGACGGGCAGCAAGGGCCGCGTCATTCACAGCAAGAATGCCCGCTGCCATCAGGCCCGCGTTGGCGGCACCGGCTGCGCCGATGGCCATGGTCGCCACGGGGAAACCGCGCGGCATTTGCAGGATAGAATAGAGGCTATCGACACCAGACAGTGCGCGGGTCTGAACCGGAACGCCGATCACTGGCACGCGCGTTTTTGACGCCATCATGCCGGGCAGGTGTGCGGCACCACCGGCGCCCGCGATGATCACGTGAAGGCCGCGGTCAACGGCGGTTTTGCCGTAGTCCCACAGGCGGTCGGGCGTGCGGTGAGCCGACACGATTTTCACTTCGTGCGGGATTTCCAGCGCGTCCAGCATGTCGGCGGCTTCTTTCATTGTGGGCCAGTCCGATTGGCTGCCCATGATGATGCCGACTTTGACGGTGGCTGCGTCTGCCATAGCTTGCCCTTTCCGTGATGCAGGTCTTGGGGTGGCTTATAAACAGAATGCGGTCTTGCGCAACGTCAGGCGATGATATCGGGGGTCAGACGGTCTTCAATCAGGGCAATCTGGTCTTTCAGGGCCAGTTTTTTCTTCTTGAGGCGCTGCAGGGTCAGGGCATCGGCACGGCCGGTTTCCTGAAGGGCGCGGATAGCTTCGTCTAGATCCCTGTGTTCGCGGCGAAAAACGGCAAGTTCTACACGCAGAACATCATCGGTTTTCATGGAGAGATCGTTCGGGGCGTTCATAAGGCAGGTCCGTTTCACGTCTGAGATGTCAGGATAACGCTTCTTTAACGCGCGGCAAAGAGGCTTCCGCGCCGCATGGGCTTGCGAAAGTGCAAAGAGACACCCATATTTCTTCTACAGGGTCGCCAGCTTGGGGCCCGAAAACCAGACGGTCGCTTGCAACGAGGATGCGTCGATGACGAAAATGACATTTGGTTCATACCCGCACATGCTGGGTTTCGAACAACTTGAGCAGCTGCTGGAGCGCACTGCCAAGTCCAGTGAGGGCTATCCCCCTTTCAACATTGAACAAACCGGCGAGGATTCGTACCGCATCACTTTGGCGGTTGCGGGCTTTTCCGAAGATGATCTGTCGATCACGGTCGAGGACCGGCAGTTGGTGATCCGTGGACGCCAGCAAGAGGACGTGCGCGAGCGTATCTTCCTGCACCGTGGAATCGCCTCGCGCCAGTTCCAGCGCAGCTTTGTGCTGGCCGACGGGGTCGAGGTTGGTGACGCGCAGATGGAGAACGGTCTGTTGCATGTCGATTTGAAAAGACAGCGTCCCGACACAGTTATTCAAACCATCAAGATCAGAAAGGACTAAGCCATGCAGACAAAGTTCGATTTCAAATCCCTTGATGACGGTCGCACGGTCTATGTCCGTCGTGTGGCAACCGCCGACCTGCCGCTGGACGTACAGGAACAGGCCGAAGGCGCAGAGCAGCTTTATGCGGTTCATAACGCTGATGGCGAACGGATCGCGCTGGTCGCGGATCGCAAGATGGCCTTCATCCTTGCGCGGCAGAACGATCTGGCCCCTGTAGCGGTGCACTAAGCGCCACATAGATATGACGTTGCAAAGCCCGCCTCGTGCGGGCTTTTTCATGCCTGCCCCGGAAACAGCGCGGTGATTTCGCGATAGAAGTGATCCCAGCTGATCGTGGCTTTGTTATTCGCCACGCCTTTGTAATAGGAACGCCCCGTCGCGGTGGGCAGACCGGCCCATATCTTCGCAAGGTTCAGCATGAAATCCCCACGGGTCATGGTGCCGTTGGTAAAGGCGTTCAGGCCTGCCTCGACCAGCAGTTGGTGCGCCAGTTGATCCTGCACTTGCGGTGAAAAGCGCGTGTCGGGTGTCAGCCTCTGATCCTTGACCAAGCGGCGCAGGGTGGCGGGGATGAATTGATACCGGCCGATTGCGTGTTGCTGGCGCGGGGTGCTGCGCGTCCATGTTTCGATCTCGGCCAGCGTTAGTTGCGTGGGGGGGCTGCGCGGCTGGATTTTCGCGCCGTATTGCACCGCGTCATAGCCCTTTGGTCCGGCCTCGGCGCGGGCGATCAGGTCAAGGATGCGCTGCACCTGATCGTGGACGCTGCCAAAGGGTTGCGGGGCAGGGCGAGGGGCAATGGGCGTAAACAGACCACCGGCGGATTTATCGCGAAACAGACTGGCCGATCTGCGCGTCGCGATGGACGCGTCAGAGTGAGAGACCGGCAGAAGCGAACCGCGTGTCGAAATGACGGGCAGGATACCTGCGCTTTGCACGGTTTCGGCATGGGTTGCCACCATCGAGAGACACAGGGCAACAACAGAGCACAGGGTACGGAACAGCATTGGCAACCTTCTGTCAGCAACGATGCCGCCAATTTTCCCAAAATTACTTTACAGAGGCTTTCCGCCACTGGGCTGCAATAGAAAAAGGCCGCCGGAAAATCGGCGGCCTTTGTGTAAAATTTTACAGGCTTCAGAAGTCCATCTGGTAGCTCAGGCGCATGCTTGCATCGCGGGTGTCTTCCAGAATTTGACCGCCCGACAGATCAAGCGACAGCGTGCCGGCGGCCCCTTCATAGCTGAAACCAGCGTTCACGCGCGGCGATGCGAATTCCTGTACATCGTTGATGCCATCGTCGAACTTCCGCATGTCCACGCCCACACCCAGATAGGGGCGCAGCGGTTTGCCTGCGTTGAAGATCGCTTTGGTGCCGATCGCGCCCAAAAGCGATGACACGGTGTGGCCGTCTACATCGGTGCCGTCGATTGTGACTTCGGGGTGTTTTTCCGAGAATCCGGTCAGGCTGGCGTAGGAATTCACTTCGGTCTGGCCCAGCGTGTAATCGGCATCGAACTTGATCCCGCCGCTCAGACGCTTGGCATCATATTCGGTGCCGTCGATGTCGTACTCGGGCTTGGACATGACCACAAAGGCGGACAGTTCGTAGATGTCAGACAGTTTGTGTGACACGTAGGGGCCGAAGGACAAAGAGTCGATGTCGACGCTGCTGCCGTTCACATCCAGATCAGAGCGGCCTTTCGACAGGATCAGACCGACGCGGGTCGACGGCGCGACAAGCGTGTCCATGCCCAGCGTGAACTCAAGGCTTTTGCCATCCACATCGCCCGAGAACTGACGGGCGTGCAGCGAACCCCATGCGCGGGCGGTGCTGCCTTTGCCTTGGGTCGACAGGAACACGCCATTGCGGGTCAGGCGCGCGCCGCCTGCTGCGCCGCCAAGGGCGTTGTCGATGGCTTCTTCAATCGCACTGGTGGAGCCGCCAGCGCCGGTCGCAGAGGCTTTGCCTTGCGTAAGGCCGGGGTTGGACGCTGAAGGGGGGGTACACTGAACAGTACCGGGGAGAACTACTTGCGTAGATGAGGCTGCATTTACTTTGGCTTCGGGCACTCCGGGGCCTTCCGGCAATTGAAATTGTGTGGCGACATAGTAGATGCCGCTTGTCGGCGCTGTATAGCTTGAGCCCGCGCAAGTGAGAACGGGCGCAAAAATACCTGTGTACACAACGTAGCAAGCGTTTTCGGAGAGATTGTTGAAAGTCAGCGTGTCCCCTTCCTCTAGGGCAACGGTCGCGTTGTACAACGCTGTCGGCGTTTTGAGGTCGTCGCAGGTGTATGTGGCAGATTGGGCGACGGCCGTGCTTGCCGATAAAGTCAGGCCAATGGCTGCATAGATAGATTTCTTCATGTGTCCCCTCGTTAAAAAGTCTTTTTGCGCTGTCCAGCCAATGCTTGGGGCGCAATTTCTTATGGGGTCGGGTGTATACATTTCCGTTCCACGATGTGTGTCATTCGGCACATTGGGGTATCGGGATACGGGTTTGTTGCAAAAATCATACGGCTGAATTGCGTGTTTTTGGCGGGTGCGCCCAAAGCTTTGGCGAATGCAAAAAAGCCGGCGCTGATGCACCGGCTTTTCCGAAAAGTATAAGGCTGCAGATTACAGGCGCGAGCTTGCGATCAGGCCCATGGATTCCAGCTTGAGCAGAACCTGATGTGCGCAGTTGTCGACATCTGTGCCTTCTGTTTCGACGCGCAACTCGGGGTTTTCCGGAACATCATAGGGATCGGAGATACCTGTGAATTCCTTGATCTTGCCTTCGCGTGCCAGCTTGTACAGGCCCTTACGGTCGCGGCGTTCGCATTCCTCGATCGAGGTTGCGACGTGCACTTCGACGAACGCACCGTACTGTTCGATGCCGTCACGTACCTGACGACGGGTCGAGGCATAGGGAGCAATCGGCGCACAGATCGCGATACCACCGTTCTTGGTGATCTCGGAGGCAACGTAGCCGATACGCTGGATGTTCAGGTCGCGATGTTCTTTCGAGAAGCCGAGTTCCGAGCTGAGGTTCTTACGAACGATGTCACCATCCAGCAGCGTCACAGGGCGGCCACCCATTTCCATCAGCTTGACCATAAGGGCGTTTGCGATGGTGGATTTGCCCGAACCCGAGAAGCCTGTGAAGAACACGGTGAAACCCTGCTGCGAACGTGGCGGCTTGGTTTTGCGCAGTTCGGTCACAACTTCGGGGAACGAGAACCACTCGGGGATCTCAAGACCTTCTTGCAGACGGCGACGCAGTTCTGTGCCCGAGATGTTCAGGATGGTCACGTCGTCCTTGTCCGCGATTTCGTCGGCGGGTTCGTACTGGGCGCGTTCCTGCACATAGACCATGTGTTTGAAATCGACCATTTTCACGCCGATTTCATCTTCGTGCTCGCGGAACAGATCCTGCGCGTCATAGGGGCCGTAGAAATCTTCGCCTGCGCTGTTCTTGCCGGGGCCGGCGTGGTCGCGGCCAACGATGAAGTGCGTGCAGCCGTGGTTGGCGCGGATCAGGCCGTGCCAGACCGCTTCGCGCGGGCCAGCCATACGCATGGCAAGGTTCAGCAGCGACATGGATGTTGTGGCTGCCGGATACTTGTCCAGTACCGCCTCGTAGCAGCGAACGCGTGTGAAGTGGTCAACATCGCCCGGCTTGGTCATGCCCACAACGGGGTGGATCAGCAGGTTGGCCTGTGCTTCGCGTGCGGCGCGGAAGGTCAGTTCCTGGTGCGCGCGGTGCAGCGGGTTACGTGTCTGGAACGCAACGACCTTGCGCCAGCCCAGTTTGCGGAACAGGGCGCGCAGTTCGTTCGGCGTGTCGCGACGACCACGGAAATCGTAGTGAACGGGCTGTTGGATGCCTGTCACGGGGCCGCCAAGGTAAACGCCGCCTGCGATGTTGTGCAGGTAGTGCACGGCAGGGTGCGCCTGATCGTCTGCGCCAAACACCTTTTCAGCTTCGCGTGCTTTGTTCGGCACCCATTTATCGGTGACAGTCATGGTCGCCAGAATGACGCCTTCCTGATCGCGCAGGGCGATGTCCTGACCGATTTCGATGGTGTCCGCATACTCGGGCTTGACGTCCAGAGTGATCGGCATCGGCCACAGCGAACCATCTGCCAGACGCATGTTTTCAACAACGCCGTTGTAGTCTTCTTCTGTCAGGAAGCCCTTCAGCGGGTTGAAGCCGCCGTTCATCAGCAGCTCAAGGTCGCAAATCTGGCGCGGTGTCAGATCGTGCGACACCAGTTCGCCTGCTTCGACTTTCAGCTTTTGGGCGCTGTCGTAGGACACGTACAGCTCGGGGATCGGCGCGAGGTTGGATTGCATCAGGGTGCTCCTGTACTTCAGTGGGATGAGGTCCTTAACAGAACCTGTCAGCTCTGTATGAAGGGCCGCGTATTCGGCGAATTTCCGTGTCAGGAAGGACTTAACAAGCCGTTCCTTCATATCGTGACCCGCAGGGGTCAGAGCGTAGGCGAACCGCTGGCGGCGATCGTTGCCCTTGCGTTGGGTGACAGTGATGAGCCCTGCTTCGGTCGCAGACCGCAGTTGCGCGTTCAAACCACCCAGCGACACGCCAAGGGCTTCTGCTGTGGCGCGCTGACTTGCCTCTGGCGCACGGTCAAGCTGACGCAACAGCTGAAACAGCTGGTCGTCTTCTGGCCGCGACGGCGTAGGGGCAGAGGGTGCGTTCATTCGCTGGACTCAATGTGTGTTCACGCGTGAACACATGTCACCCTTTGCAGTCGCAGAAAACCCTTTTCTGAAAAATTGCGCGATTTTTTGCAGATCGGGTCGGGGTGTGACCCAAAGGCAATGATTGAGGTTTCTTGGAATCCTGCAACCCTGAATTGTCAATCATTGACCCTGCGCCGGTCCCAATTTGGCCACGAAAGATGGGCTATCTGGCGGCATTGAATAGTGAATTCGGCAGAGAGCTTGATATTGAGGATTGAAAGAATGATTAGTGTTTTACGGGTGTCAGGAACCTTCGTAGGCGTTTACCTTTTCGGTAACCTTTTTCAAATCGTCGCTAATTATTTCAACGTGAGCCCGGCTTTGGTTGTGCTTGCTGCAGCGGGCCTCGCCGGTTTTGCTGCTGGATATCAATATTCCCTTTGCAGCCGCGGTGCCCTTTCGCAGTTCGTTTTGCACCTCTACACAATTCCCATGAGCTTGTTTTTTATCGTGACTGCTTTGGGGCAATACATGCTGCACTTCTACGCCGAGCAGGGGACTCTTCTCGGCGGACGAATTGAGCATATTCCGGTGTTGATTGTTGTCATGTTCTTCATGTGCAAAGCTATGCGGATATTGTTTATGCATGGTCTTGAGACAGCTCAAAAACGGCAAGCTGTTTATGGCTAATGCGCAAACGTCGCGCACGTTCCTTGTTGCGACCAATCAACCCAAAATGAGATGACCGCAATCTGGCCACGTTCGACAATCAAGAGATGTCCAAATACAACCCGAGGTCAGCCCTACTTTGGACAAAAAAGTAAAGTCATATCGAATTCTGCATTGATACGTGGCTGTTGGGTCATGGGGCCGGGATTTTGAAATGGGTAGAATTCTTCGCGTTCTAGCGGTGTTTGTCGCCGCGAACTTTTTCTTTGGCCTGATCCTGATCGCGCTCAGCGTTCTGGGGCTCAGCTTTCCGATGCTTGATTTTGTGCCGCCCTGCCTAGCGGCGATGGTGGCCGGATACCACTATGGTTCGCACTACGGCGAAGCCCCGAGCAATCCTGTGATCCATTCCTTCAACATCATCACAAGCGTCGCGGTGATTGTCTTGGCGACGGTCGGCTATTTTCTGATCCGGCACGAGATCGCTACTTCTGAAATGGCTCGGTTCCAAACGAACCTGATCATCGAAACCGCTGTCACGTGTTTCTTGCTGCGCGTTTGTTTTGTCTATGGCGGCGATAAAGCCGAACAATGGATGGCCGAGGTGGCATAGCTGGCTCAAAAAATACGCCTAGGTTACGCTGGGCTTTTCATCGTCTCAACGATCAGTTTTTCAGGCGCTGTCCGGTTTGGTCACGACATAGCCGGCCATGTGCGTTTCCAGCACGTCTTTGACCTGTTCGTTCGAAGGCGCGTCGCAGCACCGAAGCGAAAACCTCGATTATGATCCGTAGCGCAGAACTTTATTCTGTTGCGGGGGCGGAGTCATGAATGACAGTGAATTTGCGCATCGCAAAAGTACTAACACCGTCTGCAAATAGAAAGGACTTCGCGCGGATCAACGAAGGCGTCAGAACCATGGAATCGTAGTCTTCCGAAGGCGCAGAATGTTCAGCGCCGCCTGCGTCGTCGCATACCATCTCCATATGCGATTGCCCGACAAGCGCGGCCTCTACATACCGGCGCAACTGCACAAACGGACAGTCAGCAATGTCGGAGAGTGGATCAGAGATAGTCTGAGGAGGATCTTGTTCCCAGTCGATGTACTCGGCCAAAAGGCAAGTGCACTCCAGCGGGCCGCTGCCCCGGCGTGCGCCTAAATAGTACACATGGGTGTACTCCTTAAGCGGGGCTGGCGTCCAGCTGGCGGCTTCCAGGCCGAGACCACCCGAGCATAGGTCGGATGGCTCGGTCAGTGGATTGTTGCTCCCGATATAAACCGAGAGACACATGATTAGGCGCTTGCCGGTTCGTTGGCCGCTTCCGGTGCAGGCTCGCCTGCCTCTTCGTGATCCGCCAGCCAACGTTCGGCCTCAAGCGCGGCCATGCAGCCCATGCCTGCCGATGTGACCGCCTGACGGTATTTGTGATCCGTCAGGTCGCCCGCGGCAAAGATGCCGGGGATCGAGGTTTCGGTGCTGTCCGGTTTGGTCACGACATAGCCGCCCATGTGTGTTTCCAGCACGTCCTTGACCAACTCGTTCGCAGGCGCGTGGCCGATCGCGACGAAAACGCCCTTACAGGGGATTTCGGTGATCTCGCCTGTGTTCACATTCTTGGCGCGCACGCCTTCAACACCCTTGGGGTTCTCCGAGCCGAAGACTTCGTGCAGTTCGTGGTGCCACAGCGTTTCGACCTTGGGATGCTTGAACAGGCGGTCCTGCAGGATCTTTTCCGCTCGCAGCGTGTCGCGGCGGTGGATCAACGTGACCTTGGAGGCAAAGTTCGTCAGGAACAGCGCCTCTTCTACAGCGGTGTTGCCGCCGCCGATGACCACGATTTCCTGACCACGATAGAAGAAGCCGTCACATGTGGCACAGGCAGAGACGCCAAAGCCCTTGAACTCTTCTTCTGTTTCCAGACCCAGCCATTTCGCGCGGGCGCCGGTTGCCAGAATGACGGCATCCGCCGTGTAGGTCGTGCCGCTGTCGCCGTGGGCCACGAAGGGGCGTTTGTCTGTTTCCAGCTTGGTGATGATGTCGCCGATGATTTCAGTGCCCATGGCGCGCGCGTGCGCTTCCATGTTGATCATCAGTTCGGGGCCCTGGATTTCGGTGTGGCCGGGCCAGTTTTCAACTTCGGTCGTGGTGGTCAGCTGACCGCCGGGTTCGATGCCCTGCACCAGAACGGGATTCAGCATGGCGCGGCTGGCGTACACACCTGCGGTATACCCTGCCGGGCCAGAGCCGATGATAAGAACCTTCGTGTGTTTCGTGTCTGCCATGCCGGCCTCCGATCGCGTCTTGTATATTCCGAGTCAGATTGGGATATACGCCCGCAACATCCGCCGCGCAAACGCTGCACACGGAAAAGAGACCTGTTGGCGCATTGAATATTTTTTGCGCAAGATAATTTCTCTTTAGTGAAATAATATTGCGCGTGATGGGTGGCGTGATATAACTTCGCAAAATTTCTGGGAGATACTGGCACATGCCCAGCCACAGGCTTGATCCGATTGACCGCAAGATCCTTTCCGAGCTGCAAGCAGATGGTCGCATGACCAACGTCGAACTTGCAAAGCGCGTTGGTATTTCGGCTCCGCCCTGTTTGCGCCGCGTTCGCGCGCTGGAAGAACAGGGGTTCATTCGCGGCTACCATGCCGAGGTCAATCCGCGTGAGTTGGGCTTTGAGGTTCAGGTTTTTGCGATGGTCGGTCTGCAAAGCCAGGCTGAATCCGACCTGTCGGCGTTTGAAGAACGTTGCAATGAATGGTCGCTGGTTCGCGAATGTCACATGCTGAACGGCGAAGTGGATTTCATCCTGAAATGCGTGGCGCCGGATCTGTCGACGTTCCAGACATTCCTGACATCCGAATTGCTGACCACGCCCAACGTGGCCAGCGTCAAAACCTCGTTGGTTATTCGCGGTGCCAAGGACGAACCGGGTGTGCCGTTTGATGTATTGGAAGAGCGCCTGGCCCAAATGGCCTGACGCATTTGGTCCGGTGTGCGACCTCGGGTCAGCCCGAGGTCAGTTGCCGGATCACCTCAAGACGGGTGCGGGGCAGGGCCATTTCGCCGAAGTCTTCGAAATCATGAACATTCGGGAACAGGCTTAGGAACTGGTCGTACTGATCAGGGCCCAAGGTGCGTTTGATGTTCGGGCCGGGGTGATATGTTTCGACGCTGACGCCGCCCACATTGATCATCGCATGGTGACGCAGCGCGATATGGAACATCTGGACCGAGCTGGCAGGCGTGATTTCGATCAGGCGGTCGCCGTCGACCATATCCGCCATGGGCAGCAGAACGCTGTCATTGCCGATCAACGGGCGCAGATGGGCGCGCTGGTACCGGACGCGTGCGGCAGGGCCGAACATAGTGTCGGTGATCGGGCCGTGATCGCCATAGGCACCGGCGTTGCTGCGGTACAGGCCTGTCAGGCTGCTGTCTGTGCCTTCGATATTGGGAACGTAAGACGTCGATCCGATCCAGACGACGGGTTCGGGGCCGTGTTCTGTTTCGACGAAATCGCCGGGGATCAGGTCTTCTACAGCGACGGGGCCGCTGACTGTCGGGATAATGGTGCCGCGGGCAAAGGCCGATGCGGTGTCTTCGAAAACAGATGTGGCCGGAGCGACAACCTGTTTGGTTTCGATGGAGAGATCAGACATCAGGGCGGCGACCTCGTATTTGCGCTGGTGAGAGAGTTTGCGCTGAGGTCGGCCGCCATCCGATGGAGTAAACTGGCCCTGTTGGACCGGTACGGAAACATTGTCGCGGATACGCCCGCTGAACTGGAGACTCGACATGTGAACACCCGAAGGTTGGCCACATCCATGTTGGTCCCCACCAACTATCACAGACGGACGTTTACGACTTGTTGACCATGTTTTGGCCTTATTTCCGCAATTGTGTCAAAAAAAAACCGAACTGGTCCACGTTAACGGACCAATCCGGTTCTTGGGGGAGGAATTGTCTTCGTACGTCTAGCTAATGCGCCACATTTCGCGGTGCGTCAGCCGAATCGCTGTCCAAATTACGCCCGTTTTTGTGCTGCCGGTTGCGCGTCGCGTTTGGCGATCATCGCCTGACGTGTGGCGCCGCGTTCCCAAGGAAGCTTGGTTTCGGTTGTTGCCGCTGTTTTCAGAACGGATTTGATAAAGCGTGTACGAGTTTTCATTTTGCTGCTCCTGAACCTGCCAATAGGCTTTTATCTTGTTGTTAAAGACAATTTGACCGGCCATCGGGGCAGGGTTTTGACAAGAACGAGACAATTTGACGGTTTTCGTCACATTGTCCGGTTTCGCGGGAAAATCGCGGTTTTTAGCTAAAAGCAGCAACAAACAGGCGCAATTGGCCTGATTGTTTCCACGCGATTTGGGGAAATGTGTCGCGAATAAGGCCCGATTTCGGGTGTTACAGCCGGATGACCGAGATCAGCCTGCCATAATCTGCCTCTTTTGCGTGGGTCGCGCGGCGATACGAAAAGAAGCGGTCAGCATCGGAATAGGTGCAATGGCGCGTCCATTCCGCGTTCACTCCGGCAGAGCGCAGTTTGTGCAGGCCGAAGGCGGGCAGGTCGAAATGCATCCGGTCACCTTGCCCCCCGGCAAAGAAGCGGGCGTTGGCTTGGTCTTCCATCAGGAAGGCGTCCAGAAACTCGGGCCCGACCTCATAGGCGCGTTGGCTGATCGACGGGCCGACGACCGCGGTGATGTTATCGCGGTCCGCGCCAAGGGCGATCATAGCATCAACGGTGTTTTCCAGAATGCCGTCCAGCGCACCGCGCCATCCGGCGTGGGCAGCGCCGACAACACCAGCTTTGGGATCGGCAAACAGCACCGGCTGGCAGTCAGCCGTCAGAATCGCCAGCGCCAGACCCGGCTGGTTTGTCACCATAGCGTCCGCGCGGGGGCGGGGGGCCTTGGGCTCCATCGGGTCTGTGACGGTCACGACCTCGGCCGAATGGATCTGATGGACAAACACCAGATTGCGGTCAGCCACGTCCATGGATTTCGCCACGCGGTCACGGTTGATCTGCACGATATCGGACTGGTCCGAAGACCCCGCACCACAGTTCAGACCGTGGAACACGCCAGAAGACGCGCCGCCCTTGCGGGTAAAAAACCCGTGGTGGACGGGTGAAAGACTATCAGATGTGATGATCTCAAGCGTCATGGTTCCAGTCCGGGCGGAGTCGTCGATGCATCAGGTGTGATACCGATTACCTTGAACAGCAACCCCATTTCATCGGGGTGGGTCAACCGGCGGTGTGCCGCAATATGGGTTTCCAACGCATCGCCGCTTAGTTTCGCAGCAAGCGCCTGTGCACGAGGCGTAATGCCCAACCGTTCCAGAAACACCCCTTGGGGCGTCAGGCGGCTGTGCACGGCGGGGGCGCAGGATTTCGCCAAGGCCTCGAAATCCACATGGGCGGTCAGATCGGCGTTGCCGGGGTTGTCCAGCGGGCCGACCTTTTTCTGTGCCTGAAGCGCTTGGAACGTGTCGCCCAAAGACCGCCAGTCGCCATAGTCGATGATCAGGGCCGTACCCCCGTGTGCACCGATCATCGCGCCGATATGGGCCATGATCGTTTGCGCAGGCGTGCAGGTTTCCACCAGATCACCGTCTTTCGTATCCTCCAGCCGGTGATCCAGTTCCGACAGCGGCAGGGCATCGGTGCGGCCAAAGGCCAGTTGACCGTCGCTTAGCCCGATCACACGTTCCGCCCAACCGTCGCCATCGCGGATGAACTGGCGGATGGGCAGGGCATCAAAGAATTCGTTCGCAACTAGGAACAGTGGCGCGTCGGGCAGGGCGGTGACGGTGTCGTGCCATTCCGGCGCGTGGTCCTTGAGCGTTTCGGCCTGCACCTGTCGCAGGGTCGGCGATGCCTCGACCAGATGAATGTGTGCCGCGTCGTGAAACCCCGGCACACGCGCGGTGGCCCGCAGGATATCGGCCATCAGCGTGCCGCGTCCGGGGCCGAGTTCGGCGAGTGTAAAGGGCTTGGGCGCCCCCTGATCCAGCCAGCTTTGTGCAAGGCAAAGGCCCAGAAGCTCACCAAACATCTGGCTGATTTCCGGCGCGGTGATGAAATCGCCCTGCGCGCCGAACGGATCGCGGGTGCTGTAATACCCGTGCTCGGGGTGCATCAGACAGGTCGCCATATAGTCGGCGATGCTCATCGGGCCGGTCTGCGCAATGCGCGAGGTCAGGATATCGCGCAGCCCGCTCATGCCGCGCGCCGCGCCCGCAGGATCAGGTAGAGCCCGAACAAGATCATCGGTAGCGACAGGGTTTGCCCCATAGTCAGGCCAATCTCGCCAATCCGGTAGGCCAGACCCAACGGGTTGTCCGGTGTCTGGAACTGCACATCAGGCTGGCGGAAAAATTCGACAATAAAGCGCGCCATGCCATAGCCCATGACAAAGACGCCCGTGGTCAAAAGCGGTGTTTTCAGTGCGCCTTTGCGGAACACCAGCCAGAGCAGGACAATGCCCAGCAGCAACCCCTCAAGCCCCGCTTCATAAAGCTGGGATGGATGACGTGCGCAAAGTTCGCCAAACGGCTGGCCACAGGCCTGTGCCAATTCGCCGGGAAATACCACGCCCCACGGCAGATCGGTCTGACGGCCCCAAAGTTCGGCATTGATAAAATTCGCAATCCGCCCCAGCAACAGCCCCGGCGGTGTGGCCAGCGCCAGCATATCGGCGGTTTTGGCCATGTTGATCTTGTTTTTCAGGCAGAAACCGACGGCCGCGATGATCACGCCCAGAAAACCGCCGTGAAACGCCATGCCGCCCTGCCAGATCGCAAAGATCTGCAAGGGATTCGCAAGGTAATAGGCCGGCTGGTAAAACAGCACGAAGCCAAGCCGCCCGCCAAGAATGACGCCAAGAATGATCCAGGTCAGCAGTTCCTCGATCTTTTCAGGGGGCATGGGCGGTGTGTCATCGCGCCACAGGGCGGCGCGTTTGACCGCCATCACAGCAAGCCGCCATCCGATCAGGATGCCCGCGATATAGGCCAGTGCATACCAGCGCAAAGCAAAGGTCATTCCGAACAATGAGACGGAAAACACATCGGGTGAAATGGCGGGGAAGTTGAGTGCTGCGGGAACCATGGATGCCTCTGTGCAAAGGGATGCGGCCTAAGTCAACCTTGTGAGTCGGGCCATTGCACCCCATATAGGGATCAAGTGTTACAGCAGAGAGAGCCCCATGCAGACTCGTAACAAAGTGTTCGACGATATTTCGCAACTTATGACCAACGCGATGGGCGTGGCCCAAGGCGCACGGCAAGAAGCCGAGACCGCCATGAAGTCCATGCTGGACCGTTGGCTGGCGGATCGTGACTTTGTGACCCGCGAAGAATTCGACGCGGTCCGCGCGATGGCCCAGAAAGCCCGCGAAGAAAACGAAGCGCTGAAAGCCCGCCTTGATGCGCTGGAGAAAGACAAGGGCTGAGCGCTCTGACTTTCTGATGATAAAGCCCCGACGCAGACGCGTGCGGGGCTTTTCTTTTAGGCGATTGCGTAAAGCGACACCTTCACAGACTGTTTCTGCCTACCGCCTGTGCCTACGAACAACGTGCGGTTGACCCACTCGTAGCGGGGATCGCCCGTTTCCAAACGCGCGTGGGTGCGCATGTAATAGTCGCTGACGGGGACGTCTTCACCACGGGCCACAGCGGCCAACACCTCGGCCGGACCATGGCGATAGCCGTAGTTGATGATCTCGATGATCGCGCCGTCGTCGGTTTCCATGGCATAGCGCGTGTCCAGTTCGGCCATTCCGCCGTCGAACACCGTCTGCCAATCCGCGCCAAGGTTCAGGATACGTCCGTTTAGCTTTGGCCCCTCGACACGACCGCCGATGATCGGAATGATCCGGCGATGTCCTGCGCGGCCCTGACCCATTTCGGTGATCGGATCCAGTTCGACATAGAGGTCGCACACGTGGTCCAGAGTCGGGGCAGGGATGGTCATATACTCGCCTTTCAAATCGTTTGAGGGGAATGGATCAGGAATGGCCTGCGGGTTCAAGCATGAACCGAGCCGGTGGTCAGACGGTGCGCATCAGGTTTATGATAGCGCAAACGTCACAGGGGAGCCGTCCGGCATGAAGCGATCAACCATCAACGATATCATGGCCGCCGCAGATGATCTGATCCGGCAGCACGGCTTTGCCCTGCCGCCTTTTGCCTATTGGACGCCGGACGAATTCCGCGCACGCCAGTCAGACGCCCGACATGTGATCGACGCGCGCTGCGGCTGGGACATCACCGATTACGGGGCAGGTCGGTTCGACGAAATGGGGCTGTTCCTGTTCACCCTACGCAACGGCCGGCTGGCCGATCTGCAACGGGGCGGCGGCATGTGTTATGCCGAAAAGCTTCTGATTTCCCGTCAGGATCAGCTTTCACCAATGCACACCCATGTGATCAAGGCCGAAGACATCATCAACCGCGGCGGCGCGGATTTGGTGATCGAGCTGTTCGGTTCCGATGACCAAGGCAACTTTGCCGAAGATCAGGGCGGCACAGTGTGGTGCGACGGCATCCGCCGCGATTTTGCTGCCGGTGAAAAGCTGGTCCTGCGTCCGGGGGAAAGCGTGACCCTGATGCCGGGGGATTGGCACGCCTTTTGGGGCGAAGGCGGTGACGTTCTGATTGGTGAAGTGTCGACGGTGAACGATGATGAAACCGACAACATCTTCCGCGAACCCATAGGCCGG
The DNA here is from genome assembly GCF_900108225.1 of Thalassococcus halodurans. Lineage (GTDB taxonomy): Bacteria > Pseudomonadota > Alphaproteobacteria > Rhodobacterales > Rhodobacteraceae > Thalassococcus > Thalassococcus halodurans. The sequence goes on along the minus strand of NZ_FNUZ01000005.1, from coordinate 57,498 downwards.
TTCGCCGAAATTGACGAAGACGTTGACCCGACGCATCTTTTGGTCAGTGATTACGGGACTTGGTTCCGCTGAGGCGGGTTTGGGGCGCTATGTGAAGGTCATGCGCCGCAATTTTCAGCGTGACCTAGAATTTTGTAAGTGATTTTAAGGAATTGAGTAAGTTGTATGAGTGGAATTTTCGACATCATTGCATCTACAGAATTTCGCAACACGATGTACGGCCTGTCCATCGTCTGCCTGATTTTGGCGGTTGGCGTGGCCATTGTCGCAATGGTTTTCTATGGCAGAGCGCGCGAAACAGAGGGCGTCCCTAAAGAGCAGGAAAAATGGGTGCTTCTTTTCGCAACATGGCGGGACAGCCTGATCATTACGTTGCTCTATACGTCAGAAAGCATCGTCTACAGGTTCAGTGAATTCAGCGGCCTGTCCGAGGTCATATCCGGGCGCATCTACCTATTCTCGCCCGTCGTGCAGCCGGTGTTCAGCCTGATCACATCCGTTCTGATTTTCATGATCGTCGTCACACGCGTGATCGCGATTTCCAGATGGCTGGGGTCACAGAAAGACACCCGGTAGGCGAGTCATTGATCGCGATGCTGTAATCAACGCGTCCGCGCGTTTTGAATGCAACGAGCCGTCAGGGTAGGCGAAGTCCCTGTTCTTCAAAGCCCTTGAGGATGAAATTCGCGCCTTCGTAAGTTAAGTGGCCGTAGTCCCAAGCAAGTGGGATTCCCGTCTCATCTACTGAAATGCATTCATCACTGGTTTTGGCGCAGAGAAGGTCGAGCAACGAATAATAGGTGCCACCTTGGGTTACGACCAGTTCTTTCATGGATGCGTCGATCTCTTTCAGTAAATCTTGTTTGGTGTAGCTGTTTCTCAATTCTTGGGTAGAGCGACGCGGCAATGCGTCTGCGAGTAAGAGCGAGGGCAGCGGCATGACGTATTCAAGTGTCGGTCCGAATACGATCACTTCGTCGGCAAACTGCTTCAGATATTTGACGGTACTCTCAATTTTTGACCAGTCATTGTTCTTCCATCGTGCGCTCAGGATGATCGTTTTATAACGGCCTTCTGTCAGAAGCCCGTCAAACAAATGTCTGTAAATTTCCGCGCACTGACGAGAATTTTTGCTTTTCTCTTTGTTAGGAGTGCCCCCTAGAAGCGGAAGGCACAGCGAGTAGCTTGCTATGTGAAAATATGCCTCGGGATAACGATTGCGAAGCGCAGCCTGAAAATGATGTGCATGGCTGTCGCCCATCAAGAGGACGGGAACGCCAAAACGATCCTCATCAAGGCATTTGATTTCAAGTTCGTTTCTGTCGAAGTCAGGAAAGCTGCAGGCGTAATTCTTTGATTTTACTTTTTTTCGCTCAAGATACTCCGCAATCAGTTGGTTTTCGGCAGAAAGCCGTCCGGGCACGCCTTCATTTTTGAATAGGAAAAAGCCAAGAAGTCCAATAGCTGTCGCTATCGAAAATGCGACGGCCAGAACCCAGAACGAGCTGTCCTTGCGTTGCCGGAATGGCGTTTCGATAAAGCGGTAGGACAGGTAGGACAGGGCCAATGTGACCAGCGCGAGCACGGCAATGTCGTGGCCATCCGGCATCGCGCCGGAATTCCAGACAATAAAAAACACAAAGAGCGGCCAGTGCCAGAGGTAGGCGGAATACGAGATTTTGCCGACCCCGACCAAGGGAGTGATCGATAACAAGCGGTCGGCCCAGCCGTTCTGTCCTTTGGGCCAGACGATCAATCCCGCGCCAACAGTCGCCCCGATGATCCCGTATTCCATCGTCTTGTCATCGGCGGTGGTCAATGTAGCGCTGGCAAGGATCAATGCGAGTCCGATCAGAACCTGCACCTCTGACAGGCCCCTTTTGGAAACGCTTGGCGCAAAGGCAATCATCGCGCCCAAGCCCAGTTGCCAAGCGCGTGTCGGCAACATGAAAAATGAAAACTCCGGATTGGTTCCGCGATTGAGAAGAAGCCAGGCAAAGCTTGCGGCGCAAAGCACGAACAGAACGGCGAGGTTCAGTCTTGCACTCAACTTGAGCCATGAGAGTGTCGCCACGCAGATCAGCGGCCAGATCAGGTAAAACTGTTCTTCAACGCCAAGTGACCAAGTGTGCAGAAGTGGAAGCTGATGGGCCTCCTTGCTGAAGTATCCGGTTTCGGACAGGAAATAGAAGTTTGAGACGCCGAACACGGCATACATCGCCTGTTCGCCAAGCGCCTTAAGATCAAGCGGCAGCAGTAGGATGTAGCCTGCCACAAGACTGGATCCGACCACGGCGAACAGAGCGGGAAGTATGCGCCGCGCACGACGTGCGTAGAAATCAGCGAAACGGAATTGACCGCGTTCTATCTGTGACAGAATCTGGCTGGTGATCAGAAAACCGCTGATCACAAAGAAAACATCGACGCCAAGATACCCGCCGGAAAATTGAGTTAAGCCGAAATGGTATGCTATCACCAATAGGACTGCGATTGCTCTGAGGCCGTCAATATCTGCGCGGTACTGCACTTGGGAAAACCTATTTTGTCTAAATGCAGTTAGCTTATGCTGCTGGCTTTCAGGAACAAGCAAAATTTTGCGATCAAGGGCACTTCGGGTGGCGGCATTGATTGCGCTCAAGTCGCATGGTGTTTTGAAATGTCGCCGAATAACAAAAGGCTCAGCCGTTTCGGGTGATCCTGCCGCGCGGGGCGAGTGTGCAGAGCCTGCGGATCGATCCGGAAAAATCACGAAAGTTGCCGGGCCAGTGCGTGGCGGGGTCTTTGGCGAACGCAAGATACTGGCTGCGGGCGTCCGAGTTAAAGCCGACGTGCACCCCCAAATTTCGTTCGCAACGGTCCAGTTCGTGCACCAGGTTTGCCTCGATATCCTCGGTGCGGCTGCGCAAGGGGGGCAGGGTAAAGCTCCATGTGTTCAGGCGGGCGAGCAGGTCGGGGCGAAATTGCCCCGCGGCGGCAAGGCTGCGCAGATCACGGTTGGCTCCGGCGATCAGATGGAACCGGCTTGAGATTTCGTGATCCGAACCCAGCGGATAGAACCGCCCTGTTTCAATCGCGTGAAGCAGCACGTACTGCATGTTCGGGCTTAACTCGTCCACATCGCCCAGAAACAGGACGCCGCCGTCTGCCTCGCGCAGAAGACCGCTGCGTTCGGTGCCCGCTGTCCCAAGGTATGAACGGCGCTGTCCGAAAAGCGTGGCCATGGCATCGGGGCCGTTCAAGGTTGCACAGTTCACGTGAACCGAAGCGGCACTGAGCTCGCGGAGGGAAGCGTACAAATTGTTTGGTTTTTGATGGTTCAGGCATATCAAGATTCTGCTAGTCATCGTCAAATTGTGGTTCTGCGTTTGAGCTTGAAAGGCTTGCTCCCCGCAATCGGAAAGTGGCTGAAAAGACAGCCTCTTAGACATTGACTGTCTTGCCTAGTTGCCGCCACTTGCTTGGCCGTTTGATTTCGTAAATATCGTCAGCCAAGTTAAGAGGTAGCGAACATGTCGATAGCCTATCGCCCAGAGATTGACGGGTTGCGCGCAATTGCCGTTATTCCGGTTGTTCTTTTCCATGCGGGGTTTCCCGCTTGGACCGGAGGCTTTGTTGGTGTCGACGTATTTTTTGTGATTTCGGGTTTTCTTATCAGTTCGATAATCCTAACCGACCTTGAAGCTGGCCGATTTAGTATTACTCGCTTCTGGGAAAGGCGTGCGCGGCGTATTCTTCCCGCGCTTCTTTTGGTGACTCTCGCGTCAGTGTTGGTGTCTTGGTTTTTCTTAACCCAAACTCAGCTTCGTGATTTTGGAGAAAGTGTTAGCGCGGTCGCGACGTTTTCATCCAATATCCATTTCCGTTTGGAGTCTGGCTATTTTGATAGCGCTGCTGAGATGAAGCCACTGCTGCACACGTGGAGCCTCGCTGTCGAAGAGCAGTTTTATATCATCTTTCCGGTTATCCTATGGGGCCTTTGGCGATTGCATCGCTGGGCGGCTGGAGTCGGAATTGTGGTGCTAGCGTCCATGAGCCTGATTGGGGCTCAGAATGGACTTAGCGATGATCCCGATGCCGTTTTCTTTTTACTGCCTGCAAGAATGTGGGAGTTGCTAGTCGGTGTCTTGATTGCGATTTACCTTCGATCGCCGCAGGCAATAGTCCCGCGGCGGTGGCTGGCCGAGGCGGGCTGCCTTCTTGGAATAGCTATGATCGGCTTTGCCGTCTTCTACTTCGATGACTCTATCCCCTTTCCTGGTGTGGCGGCGCTAATACCTACTCTTGGCACGGCTCTGATCTTGTTCTTCGCGCGACCCGATCTCTTAAGCAGTAGAATTCTGCAGTGGAGGCCTTTTGTGGGGTTGGGTTTGATCTCGTTCGGATTGTACCTGTGGCACCAGCCACTATTCGCCTACTTGCGTCATGGTTTTCTTGGAGCGCCTGTGCCCGCATGGGCCTTCTGGTTGGCAATAGTTGCATCTTTTGCTCTGTCGTGGGCCAGTTACGCGTTTGTCGAAAAACCCATGCGTTACAGCAAACGTTTGAGCACACGCGGCGTTTTGATTGTCGCAATCATAAGTCTTGGATCGCTTTATGGCTTAGGATGGCTGATCACTCAGCCGCAGGCTAAGTCGCTTTTACGTGTAGAGCGCCACTTCAACTATCTGGACTACCGGATCGACAACCAGCTTCTTAAAACCGAAAGCTGGAGTGAACTGCGCTTACTTGCCGGGAACGCTGACTACGGCGTGGCCAAGAATAAATTTGATAATCATCTGTGGTTCGATGATGACGGTAACGATCAGAAGATTTTGGTGATTGGGAATTCCCATGCCAAAGATGTTTTCAATATCCTTACTCGCTCCAAGGTCGTAACCGATCAAGCTCAAGTCGCACGCTTTGGTACGCAAATCGCTGACATAGACCCGCGCCTTTGGCAGAGTCCCAATTTCTTGGCTGCTAACACGATACTTATTGCAACCGCCTTTGGCCCCAATGATTTAAGCGAGTTGGAAGCGGTTGTGAAAAGGATACTTGCGGCAGGGAAATCGGTTTACATTTTGCGGCCATTTCCCAGCTTTCCAGGGACTGGGGACTACACTCTTGCAGATCAAATGGCACTGGACTGTCTTCGCAATGTGGCTTGCGACCGAGGCACGTTTCATGACCGAGTAAATTCAGCATACTTTGATCACTATTCAACAGTTGGACCAAACTCGAATGTGGTCGCTATCAACTCAGAACTGGACCGTTTAGTGGTAAAAATTCCGGCCATTACTCTAATCGGCCGCGCTGATTACATCTGCGACGATACTGTTAAGCGTTGCCTTGGCATGACGGAGGATTGGGCCAAGACGCTTTATGACACAGGGCACCACACAATTGCGGGTGCGCAAGCATTTGCTACGCGGGCAGATCTCATTGGGCTATTTCTGCCTCTAGTGGAGGGGCATAAAGATTGATAGTCTGAAGGAAAGCTAATCACGGGTTTGTCGATTGGCACCAAGTCCTGTTTGAAATTCCGGTCAACTTAAATAGATCAGCTGATCTATGTGTTCCTTTTAAACACCAGCTTGCGGTGTCCGCGATTGGTTTGGGCAATGGCTTTTGTACTCGCAATTGTCGCGGTCAGGCTCGCGTGCTACTCTCTCTAAAGTTGCAACGAGGGGCATTAGAAGGCAATCCACCACCTGCGCCGCGCTCTTGTCGTCCAGCCCGGTGCTCGCAGATCCCACCCACCATCGTCTTCAGGTTGATTTTTACTTTCGGGGTAGGACAACCAGATGTCGGGCTTGGTCTGCTGGTCTTTTCCAACGACGGCAAAGAAGAAATCGCCGGTTGCAGCACAAAGCTGCCGCCGCCTAAACTAAAACAGAAACTGAAGCAGAGCCTCCGTTGCGAAATCACCTCAGCATTCCGAGAAACTCTTACGATGGACAGAACGGCAGCTTGTATGTGTGGTGGCGTAGAATCCAGTTAGGCCATTCGATGCTCACTTCGTGCTACGAGGGTTCGCAGAGCCTCGGTCGTATTCGCCCGAAGGTGATCGAAAGATACCGAAGTAATGAAGTTCGTCGCGATCATCACCGAGATAGTCTTTGCATCCCAAGTGTCATGACTCACACTTGGGCCGAGCTTCCATGAGGCCGATGGACAAGAACCCTGTCACAAATGGCCAAGTCAGGTGTCACCCGACGATTTTATGGTAAGTGGTGAGCCGTGCAGGATTCGAACCTGCGACCCACTGATTAAAAGTCAGTTGCTCTACCAACTGAGCTAACGGCCCACTGTGGGGGGGCTTCTAGAAAGAGTGGCGGGTAGGGTCAACCCCGAAATTTGCGAAAAATTACTTTTACGCAAAACCCTATCGAAAAGACCCTGCGGCGGACCGAACGACAGGCACTGGAAAGCCCAAGCCAGCAGGCGTATATGCGGGCTATGGAACAGATGCGTGACAGTGGCCTCGGCTTTATGAAAATGCACGGGCTCGGCAATGATTTTGTCGTGCTGGATGGGCGTGTGCGCGAAATTGATGTGACACCTGCCTTGGCGCAGGCCATCGGGCACCGGAATTTTGGTGTGGGATTCGATCAACTTGCACTGATCGAGGCGCGCGGCGCAGGAGATGCGCATCTGACGTTTTACAATTCCGACGGATCCACCTCGGCGGCCTGTGGCAATGCGACTCGGTGCATTGCGGCCTATCTGATGGACGAATCCGGTCGTGACAGCCTGACGCTGACCACGGATCGCGGCGAACTGGCTGCGGTGCGCGGCGAGGGTGGTTTGGTTTCCGTAAACATGGGCCCGCCTCAGCTAGACTGGCAGGACATTCCGCTGGCCCATGAGATGGACACGCTGGAGCTGCCGATTGAGGGTGCGCCGACCGCGACCGGTATGGGCAACCCTCATTGCACTTTCTTTGTTGAGGATGCCGAGGCGGTTGATCTGCCCTCCTTTGGCGCGAAACACGAACATCATCCGCTTTATCCGCAGCGCACCAATGTGCAGGTGGCCCATGTTGTGGGGCCGGATCACCTTCGTATGCGGGTGTGGGAACGGGGCGTGGGCGTCACGCTGGCGTCTGGTTCGTCGTCTTGTGCCACTGCGGTCGCGGCCGCGCGTCGCGGGCTGACGGGGCGCAAGGTTCAGATTGATCTGGACGGCGGCACGCTGTGGATTGACTGGCGCGACGATGGTGTCTGGATGACGGGCCGAACCGCGCATGTGTTTGACGGCGTTCTGACCCAAGCGTGGCTTGAGGCGAATACATGACAGGCGTGCCCAAGTTTACCACGCTTGGTTGCCGGTTGAACGCCTACGAGACCGAAGCGATGAAGCGTATGGCCGAAGAGGCCGGCGTATCGGACGCTGTGGTGATCAACACCTGCGCTGTGACGGCCGAGGCTGTGCGCAAGGCGCGTCAGGAAATCCGCCGCCTGCGTCGCGAAAACCCCGATGCCAAGCTGATCGTAACGGGCTGCGCCGCCCAGACCGAGCCTGAAACCTTTGCCGCTATGGCCGAGGTCGACACCGTCATCGGCAATACCGAGAAGATGTCGCCCGAGACATGGGCAGGAATGGCCGCTGATTTCATCGGCGATACCGAACGTGTGCAGGTCAACGACATCATGTCCGTGACGGAAACGGCCAATCACCTGATTGACGGGTTCGGCACCCGCAGCCGCGCTTATGTGCAGGTTCAGAACGGCTGCGATCACCGCTGTACGTTCTGCATCATCCCCTATGGTCGCGGCAATTCGCGGTCTGTCCCCGCTGGCGTTGTGGTGGATCAGATCAAGCGATTGGTGGATCAGGGTTATAACGAGGTCGTGCTGACTGGCGTTGATCTGACGTCCTGGGGCGCGGATTTGCCTGCGGAACCCAAACTAGGCGATCTGGTGATGCGTATCCTGAAGCTGGTGCCTGATTTGCCGCGTCTGCGCATTTCGTCGATCGATTCCATCGAGGTGGATGAAAACCTGATGCAGGCCATTGCGACAGAGCCGCGGTTGATGCCGCACCTGCACCTGTCCTTGCAGCATGGCGATGACCTGATCCTCAAACGGATGAAGCGCCGTCACCTGCGCGATGATGCGATCCGGTTCTCGGAAGAGGCACGCAAGCTGCGCCCCGAGATGACCTTTGGCGCCGATATCATCGCGGGCTTCCCGACCGAGACCGAGGCGCATTTCGAAAACTCGCTGAAACTGGTCGAGGACTGCGCGCTGACATGGCTGCACGTCTTCCCGTACAGCCCGCGCCAAGGCACCCCAGCCGCGCGGATGCCGCAGGTGAACGGCAAAGCGATCAAGGATCGCGCCCGCCGTCTGCGCGAGGCCGGTGATCTGGCCGTCGAACGCCACCTGTCGGCGCAAGTGGGGCGTACCCATCAGGTGCTGCTGGAAGCGGCGGATATGGGGCGAACAGAGCAGTTCACCGAGGTCAGCTTTGCCACGCCCCAACCGGTGGGCCAGATCATCGAGGTGGCGATTTCGGGCCATAAGGGTGGGCAGCTGGTGGCATGTCGCTGATCATATTCCTTCACGGGGCGTCCAGCAGTGGCAAAACCACGCTGGCCCGTGCAATCCGTGATGCCTCTTACAGGCAATATGTTCAGCTGTCGTTTGACACCTTTCGCGATAGCGGAGCATTTGATCTGGACCGAGATTGGTCATCCCAGAGAAGCCGCATTTTTCAAGGTCTGCACGCTAGTTTCGCGGCATTTGCCGATGCGGGAAATGACCTGATTGTCGAACACATTCTGGATGATCCCGAATGGCATAAGGACTTGCAGGGGCTGTTCGCCGGACATCAAGTTCTGTTCGTCGGTGTTCACACGGACAAAGACACGTTGAATGACCGAGAGCGCCGTCGAGGGGATAGGCCCAAAGGCAGCGCTGCGAGGGACTTCGATACAGTTCATCGCGGGTTGAACTATGATGTCGAGGTCAATGGCACTAACGATCCCGAGGCAAATGCGGCCATTGTGCTTGCGGCGGTTGACCGGGCATCGCAACCCAGCACTTTCTTTTCGGGTGTCATTCTCTAAGCTCAACGGGCTTTTATTAGGAATTTGTCAGATGCATCCCAACCCGTCTTTTCGTGGCACCGATACGCAAACGGCCTTGGATTTTGCGGTCGAGCGAAGCTTTGGCACTTTGGCCGTCAGTTCGGATGGCGCGCCTCTTTTGTCTCATGTTCCGTTTTTGCTGAATGAGGCCCGGACCGAGGCGCAGTTGCATCTGGTGCGGTCCAATCCGATTTGTCGTGCGGCGAAAGACGGCTGTGCTGCGCGGATCGCGGTCAACGGGCCGGATGGATATATGTCTCCGGATTGGTACGGGGCTGAGGATCAGGTGCCCACGTGGAACTATATCGCGGTGCATCTGACAGGGCGGTTGGAACCTTTGCCCGAGGAGGCGTTAGAGCCGATGGTGGCGGCGCAATCGGCGTTTTTTGAGGGGCGTTTGGACAAAGCGCCTTGGACCATGGACAAAGTCAGTGACGACTTGCCAGCCAAGTTCTGGCGCATGATCCTGCCGTTCCGATTTGTGATCGAAGAGGTGGATAGCACCTTCAAGCTGAACCAGAACAAGACTGAAGGCGTGCGTCTAAGCGCGGCGGGTCGAGTGGAAGAGGGTGTGGGTGCAGAGTTGGCGCAACTGGCGGACTGGATGCGGACCCCTCCTGCGGCGAAAGGCAGCTAAGGCCAGAAGAATGCAGACAATCGTCCCATACTCCGGATGAGTGTTTGCGCTTGTATACGAATTCCGCCATGACAGTCCGATGACGATCCGAATGAAAGCTTTGCTGGTTCACCTGCTGACGGCCTCTGGTGCCGTCTTCGCCATGTTGGCGATGCTGGCGGCTGTGCAGGAAGAGTGGTCGATCATGTTTCTGTGGCTGGTGGTGGCCTTTGCCGTGGATGGCATCGATGGCCCCTTGGCGCGAAAATATGATGTGAAAACCAACGCGCCGCGTTTTGACGGTGTGCTGCTGGATCTGATCATCGACTATCTGACCTACGTGTTCATTCCGGCCTTTGCCCTGTTCCAATCAGGTCTTTTGCCCGGTTGGACGGGGTGGTTTGCGATCATCGCGATCACCTTTGCCTCGGCCATGTATTTCGCGGACTCCCGCATGAAAACGGATGATAATTCGTTCCACGGATTTCCCGGGTGCTGGAACATGTTGGTTCTGGTCATGTTCGCGATCCGACCCGAGATTATGGTGATCGTGGCGATTGTCGCGGCGCTGTCGGTGGCGATGTTCCTACCCTTGAAGTTCATCCATCCGGTACGGACAGAAAGGTGGCGGGTGGTGTCGCTGCCTGTGGCGCTGATGTGGACGGTGTTTGCGGGATGGGCGGCCTGGGTCGATTTCCACCCCGAAAGCTGGGCGCATTGGGGGTTGGTAGTTACGTCGGTTTATCTGATTTTTGTGGGCATCGCCCAGCAGATCGTCCCTTTGCGCAAGTGATGGTTTCGCCTTGCTGCGCAAGGCGACCGGTTGGGGGCGCTGCCCCCAAACCCCCGGAGTATTTCCAGACAGCTGAAACCTAGTTTTTCAGGCGATATCCGCTGCGGAACATGAGCCATGCGACGGTCAGGATGGCGGCTGTTGCCGCAAAGGCCACGGCAAAGCCCAAGGCCGGGTTGCTGTCTGATGTGCCGATCATGCCGTAGCGTGCGCCGTCGATCAGGTAGAAGATCGGGTTCACATGGGTGATTTCGCGCAGGATCGGCGGCAGGGCGCTGACCGAGTAGAAGGTGCCTGACAGGAAGGCCAGCGGCGTGACGATGAAGTTGGTGATTGCGGCCATCTGGTCGAATTTGTCGGCGAAGACACCGGCCACCATGCCGAGGCCTGACAGGAACGCCGCGCCGAGGATGACAAAGCCTGCCATGATCAGCGGGTGTTGCGGCCAGAGGCCCAGCGTCAGGCCGAAGCCCAGTGAGATGACAACAGCGACGATGGCGCCGCGCATCACACCGCCTGCGAGATACCCCAGCACCATTTCCGCGCCCGAAAGCGGGGGCATGAGGGTGTCGACGATGTTGCCCTGCACCTTGGAGATCACGATCGAAGACGAGCAGTTGGCGAAAGCGTTCTGGATCACCGTCATCATCAGGATGCCTGGTGCGATGAAGTGGGTGAAAGGCACGCCCATTACATCGCCGCGGCGGGGGCCGATGGCGATGGAAAAGATCACCATGAAAAGACCTGCTGTGACCAGCGGTGCCAGCAGTGTTTGCGTCCAGACATTGAGGAACCGTAGGGCTTCGCGCTGGGCCAACGTGTAGAGCCCAAGCCAGTTTACCTTGCCAAAGCGACGGGTTCCTTGGGAATAACGTGCTGTTTCGCTCATATCCTGCCTTTCTGACGTCTTCTTGCGGCTTGTAACTCGGGTTTGAGTGATTAGAATAGAGCCTTGACCGGAATTTTCAGGCGGCCCGCAAAATCTGGGCCGCTTTTTCAATAAGGAAGCTTCATGTCCTGGACCGACGAGCGTGTAGAACTTCTGAAGAAGATGTGGGGCGAAGGCCAATCCGCAAGCCAGATCGCGAAAGAACTGGGCGGTGTGACGCGGAACGCCGTTATCGGCAAGGTGCATCGTCTTGGCCTGTCGAACCGTGCGGGTTCGACATCTTCGTCTTCTTCGGACAGCTCAGCCACGAAGGCAGAAGCCAAGCCTAAGGCAAAGGCCGCGGCGCCCAAAGCGGCACCCGCGCCGAAGCCAGCTGCGGACAGCAAGCCCGATCTGAAGACCGAAAGCGCCGAGCCGCGCGCGCTGCCGATTTCGGCGCGCAACAAGATCATTCCCGCGGGCCAGCCGCTGCCGCCGCAGCCCTCTGCCAACGAGATCAGCCCCGAGGCGCTGGCCAAGGTGAACGAGGTCGAGAAGAAAGCCAAGAAGCTGAGCCTGATGGAGCTGACCGAGCGGACCTGCAAATGGCCGGTGGGTGACCCCGCGACAGAACACTTCTGGTTCTGCGGTCTGCCGGTTCAGCAGGGCAAGCCCTATTGCGAGGCCCACGTGGGCGTTGCGTTCCAGCCGATGTCGTCGCGTCGCGACCGTCGCCGCTAAGCGTTCCCGCCGTGTGATTTAGATGCACGGCAGTTTTGAATTCAGGGCCATGCGTGATACGCGTGGCCCGTTTTACTTCCCCGCCTCTGACCACTCTGCCACCTGATAGGCCGCCTCCATGTCCCAGAACCCGCCTGATCTTCGCCCCGACCTTGCCCGTGCCCGCATCAGCGAAACGCGGCGCGATGGGCAGCCGACCATCGGCATGGTGTCTTTGGGCTGTCCCAAGGCGCTGGTGGATAGCGAACGCATCCTGACGCGGCTGCGGGCCGAGGGTTACGGTATCTCGGCGGATTATAGCGGTGCCGATGCGGTGATTGTGAACACCTGCGGGTTTCTGGACAGCGCCAAGGCCGAAAGCCTTGAGGCGATTGGCGAGGCGCTGAATGAAAACGGCAAGGTCATCGTGACCGGCTGTCTGGGGGCCGAGCCCGAGTATATCACTGGCGTGCATCCCAAGGTTCTGGCGGTCACCGGCCCGCATCAGTACGAACAGGTTCTGGATGCGGTTCATGGTGCTGTGCCGCCCGATCCTGATCCCTTTGTGGATCTTCTGCCGGCCTCGGGTGTTAGCCTGACACCGCGCCACTACAGCTATCTGAAAATCTCGGAAGGCTGTAACCACGCCTGCAAGTTCTGCATCATCCCCGACATGCGCGGCAAACTGGCGTCGCGCCCCCATCGCGCTGTGATGCGCGAAGCAGAGAAGCTGGTCGAGGCTGGTGTCAAAGAGCTGCTGGTGATTTCGCAGGATACTTCGGCCTACGGGACGGACTGGAAAGATCGCGACGTGAAGTTCCCGATCACCGATCTGGCGCGCGATCTGGGATCGTTGGGCGCTTGGGTGCGGATGCACTACGTCTATCCGTACCCCCATGTGCGTGACATGATCCCGCTGATGGCCGAGGGCAAGGTGCTGCCCTATCTGGATATCCCGTTCCAGCACGCACATCCCGAGACACTGAAGCGCATGGCCCGTCCGGCGGCGGCATCGCGGACCTTGGATGAAATTCAGGCGTGGCGCGATATCTGTCCGGACATCACCCTGCGGTCGACCTTTATCGTGGGCTATCCGGGCGAGACCGAGGAAGAGTTCCAGACGCTGCTGGATTGGCTGGACGAAGCGCAGTTGGATCGTGTCGGTTGCTTCCAATATGAAAACGTGGATGGGGCGCGGTCGAACGCCTTGCCGGATCATGTGCCCGAAGACGTGAAGCAGGATCGCTGGGACCGTTTCATGCAAAAGGCGCAGGCGATTTCCGAGGCGAAACTGGCCGCCAAAGTGGGTCAGACCATGGATGTGATCGTTGATCTGGTCGAAGACGATGCTGCCACCTGCCGGACCAAAGCGGATGCGCCGGAGATCGACGGAAACCTGTTTGTCGACGAAGGTCACGAGGCGCTTCAACCAGGGCAAATCGTGACGGTCGAGGTGGACGAGGCCAGCGAGTACGATCTCTGGGGTCGAATCGTCTGACGCTAATCCGAGACATTTTCGGGCTTGAATGTATAAGAAATTACAGGTTTTCGTCTAAATTTGTGTCGAAAAAGCCCAGTTTCGGGTCTGATCGTATCTGCAACTAAAGACAAAATACTATCGAAAGTTTATCTTTCGCTATGTGAGCGCGATCCTTTTTCGGGTCGAGGTTTGGACCGGGGACTTCCAGTAGCGGTTTTTCTTTCCTTCGGGAAAGACTTTTGACTTTGGCCCGTTTGGGTGAGCGTGGTTTCGAGTGTTGGCGCGTCCCTTGGGGCGCCCCGTTTCAATTTCCGGGGGACGGGTTAGCGCTGTGCTTGGGGCGTCGAATGCCCCAGCCGCTGGTGCGTTTTGCAGCGGTCTTAAGCTCGATCTGGCCGATCGGTGCCGCCGCCTCGCGCGGCTGTGTCGGGTCGCCCAGCAAACCAAGCGACATTGCCAGAGCCGCCAGTTCAGCGCGGGTATGCAGGCCCGTATTTCTGGACATTGACGTCATGCGCTGACGCACGGCGGACACTGTCACGCCAAGACAGTCCGCGATTTCACGATCCTTCAGCCCCTCGCCCAGCAGGCGCAGGATATCGCATTGTTTTTCGGTGATATTGGCGCCTGTGCTGAATTCACGAAGTTGCGTTGTGATCAGCTTGGTAAAACCGACCAGCGCCACAGTTTGCAGGGCCCAGCCATGGGCCCGCAGAATGGCCAGTGTCTCGCGCCGCGATGCGTCACCACTAAATGACAGGGTGCCCTTGTAAGGCGGCGCATGCATGCTGACCGGCACCACAAAACTTGAGGTCAGGCCATTGCTGGCGGCGGCCTCATAGGCGCTTACTAAAGGGGCGGTTATTTTGGTGTGGTTGTCCAGAAATTGCTGGCCCGCAAGGCGTGGCGTCAGCCCTTGGGTCAGGGGCGCGCGGAATTCGGTCCAGGGGCAGTGATGCAACGTGTCAAACGCGCGATCAAGCCAGTCGGAATTGTAGTTCTTCCATACGTTGGCGGCCCGATCTGCTTGGTGGGGTGCTTTATAGACCAGATCCACGTGGGGAAGTCGCACAGTCGTTCCCAACTGTAGGATGGTCGCCCAGACTTCCTTGCTGGTTTTTGCCAGATCCAGTTCGCGCAGCGTGGTCTGTAAAAGTTCGGGCACATGTCCATCCGTGACGCCGGGCTGGCGCCACGCAGGAAATGTGCTCTCAGGGCTCGGCATGATCCAGATGCAGCTTGATGTCGATCAGGACCTTTTGTAGCGCGACCGTTTCTTTCAGAATACGCTGCGCTTCGTTCGCCGTAATCGTGCCGTCGGTGATCGAGGCATGATATTCGGTCATCAGCATGGCAAAGCGGCGCGACAGGCGGATGACGTCTTCGTTCACGTCGCCTTTGACGGTCGTCTGCTCATTCCGTCGCGACGCGGTCACGTCCAGTTCGAAACCACCCAGTTCGGCCAGCGCCACAGACACATGCGGGAAGGACGCGGCCGCTTCGAGTGCTGCCACCGCATCAACGGGCATGAACCGTTCTGCATGCTCATCGTGGGGCGAATAATACCGTCCCAGAGTTGCTTTGGATTTGCCGGTCAATTCACAAGCGGCTTCAATGCCCACGTCTTTCACGAGTGCTTCTGTATGTTTTTTCAAATACCTGCCGACCTGCGACATTGTCACTCCTTATTGGGGTGTGGCCCATTTCGTTTCGCTTATTAGCAGCGGACGTTTCGGACTTCTATGGTGTTTAGTGTCTGACGTTTGGAAAGTCTTCTAATTATTCCAAAACAAGAGTGAAAGAAAAACTTTAATTTCACAGCCTTGCTCTTGTTTTGCGGGTCGTGCATCAGAACACCATGGCAAAGCTTTACTTCATGTACTCCACGATGAACGCAGGGAAATCGACCCTGTTGCTTCAGGCGGCACATAACTACGAAGAACGCGGGATGGCTGTGATGCTGCTGACGGCGTCTTTCGATTCACGTGCGGGAACGGGCCGGATCGGGTCGCGGATCGGTTTGGGGCGCGATGCGGAAACCTTTGACAGCACCACAGAATTGTTCAACCGGATCGGTGAACGCGTCGGGCAGGGGCCTTTGGCCTGTGTATTCGTGGACGAAGCGCAGTTTCTAACCGAAGAACAGGTCTGGCAACTGGCGCGGGTGGCAGACGATCTGGGCGTGCCTGTGATGTGTTATGGCCTGCGCGTCGATTTTCAGGGCAAGCTGTTTCCGGGATCTTCTGCGCTTCTGGCGCTGGCTGATGACATGCGTGAGGTCCGCACAATTTGCCACTGTGGTCGCAAGGCCACGATGGTGGTGCGCCATGACGAAAACGGCAAAGTGATGAAAGACGGCGATCAGGTGCAGATCGGCGGCAACGAAACCTACGTTAGCCTGTGCCGAAAACATTGGCGCGAAGAGGTGTCGGATTGATATCAGCGAATATCCGATGAAATTGTTTTCGGAATAGATCGAATATCAGCAGTATATTGGCTGTTAATTGAATGGCTTAATTTTTTATTCGATTTCCCACATATTTAATACGTGTGATTTAATTTGCTCAATTAACCGATTGGTCAAAAAACTGAGGGACCACTATTGGGGTAACCGAGTACATCGCTTTCGCAGGAAGGGCGCTGGAATACCTTACCTTTGGGGCGCTTGGGAAATCCTCAGGCGCGTTCCACCAGAACCGAGCCGACGGAATAACCCGCCCCGAACGAACAGATCACACCTTTGTCGCCCGGCTTCAGGTCATCGGAATGCTTGGCAAAGGCGATGATCGATCCTGCGGATGACGTGTTGGCGTAGTCTTGCAGGATGTTCGGCTGTTCTTCCGGCTCTGGCACGCGGCCCAGAACCTTTTTGCCGATAAAATCGTTCATCGACTTATTCGCCTGATGCAACCACATGCGTTTGAGGTCGCCTGCGGTCCAACCCTCTTCTTCCATGTGGCCACCGATGTGGCCTGCGACCAGCGGCAGAACCTCTTTGAACACCTTGCGGCCGTTCTGCATGAACTGCATGTCGCGGCGGTCTTCCATCTGGTTGTGCGTGCGACGCAGGAAGCCGTTGTTGTTGCGGATGTTGTTGGAAAACTGGGTGCCGCAGCGCGTTGAATGCACGACGAAATGCGCGCCCTGCGCATCCTCGGCCCGTTCCAGAACCACAGCCGTCGCCACATCGCCAAAGATGAAGTGGCAGTCACGGTCACGCCATTCCAGATGGCCCGAAGTGATTTCAGGCGACACAACAATCGCCCGGCGGACGCTGCCGGAGCGGATCATGTCAGCGGCGGCCTGAATACCGAATGTGGCCGACGAACAGGCAACGTTCATATCAAAGGCAAAGCCACCGGCCCCAAGCGCCTGCTGGATTTCGATCGCAATCGCGGGGTAGGCGCGTTCGTGGTTCGATGCGGCGCAGATAATCAGATCAACGCCTTCAGCTTCGCGGCCTGCGTTTTCCAGCGCGATCTGGCAGGCCTTCACGCCGATCTCGGCCATGATGGACAGTTCTTCATCAGAGCGTGGGGCAAAATTCGGGTACATGCGGGCTGGGTCCAGCACGCCCTCTTTTTCCATCACATAGCGCTGCTCAATGCCCGATGCGGAAAAGATGAAATCCGAGCTGGAGTGCGGTTTCGCCTCAACCGTACCAGCGGCAATCTCGTCTGCATGGGTTTCATTGAACAGATCGGCATGGGCGTTATAGGACGCCACGAGTTCGTCATTGGTGATGATGTTCTCGGGCGTGAAAACGCCGCTGCCGGTGATCGCTGGTTGATGCATGTCTGCCTCCAAAGGTCTATCGACCAAACCGCAAACATGGACCTAAGGTCAAGACGCGCCGCAGCGTCAATGCATCCGTGATCCGTTCGGCACCGTTTGATCCGGCGACAGCAGCACGACTCCGCCGTCTTCGTCAGAACAGCCAAGGGTCAGGACCTCGGACATGAACGGCCCGATCTGGCGGGGCGGAAAGTTCACGACGGCCATGACCTGACGACCAACCAGCGTTTCGGGCGTGTAGTGCGCCGTGATCTGGGCCGATGTCTTCTTTTCCCCGATCTCAGGGCCGAAATCGATCCAGAGCTTGATCGCGGGTTTGCGGGCCTCGGGGAAGGGTTCAGCGCGGACAACGGTGCCCGCGCGTATGTCGACCTTTAGAAAGTCGTCAAAGCTGATCTCAGCCATTGGCCAGTTCCTTGGACCGGTTCGCCGCTGCCGCCACGGTTTTGCGCATAAGATCGGGCAGGCCATTGTCCGTGTTCATCAACACCTCAAGCCCCGCCTGTGTGGTGCCGTTGGGCGAGGTCACGTTGATCCGCAACTGTTCGGGGCTGTCATCAGACTGCATCGCCAGCGCGCCAGCACCGGCGACCGTGGCCATGGCCAGTTTCATCGACAGCTCTGCCGACAATCCCTGTGCCTCGCCTGCCGCGGCCATGCATTCGATCATGTGAAAGACATAGGCCGGGCCCGAACCGGACAGGCCGGTGACGGCATCCATCTGTGCCTCATCCTCAAGCCGCACGACCTGACCGACGGCGGACAACAGCAGCTCGGCCTGATCTAGTTGTGCGTCTGTGGTGCGGGCGTTGCCGATGATGGCGGTGATGCCTTGGGCAATGGCGGCGGGGGTGTTGGGCATTGCGCGGATGATGGGCGTGTCATCGCCAAGCAGGTCTTCGAAGCCCGCAATCGGGATGCCTGCCGCGACGGACAGGAACACTGTGTCGCTGTGCGCCATATGCGCCATGCTGGGCAGGGCCGCCTTCATGATTTGCGGTTTGACGGCGACCAGAACAATCGCGGGCGAGGCAGGCAAATCGGTGTTCAGGTGAATGCCCTGTGCCTTAAGCCAGTCTGACGGATTAGGGTCCGAGACCCAGACGCTGCTGGCGGGTAATCCCCGTTCCAGCCAACCGGCCAACATGGCCGAGCCCATCTTGCCGCATCCCAAAAGGACAAGTCCCCGATGGGCGATATCGCTGTCTTGCATCTGTGCCTCCTGCCGTTTGTCGCTTGGATCAAGCGTTACGCGGCATGAAAGCGGGCTGCAAGGGTCGCGGCCTGACCCGCCCCGTATCAAAGGGGCGCGGACATACTCTTGTAACGCCTGTGATCAGGCGGTGCCGTACGCTTCGGCAATCGCGATCTGCATCGCCTCTTTCGGGGGGCGGTTGCCCCAGCAGATCAACTGGAACGCGGGGTAGTAGCGTTCAGCCGACAGAACTGCTGCGTTGATCATCGTGTCGATCTGATCGGGGCTGGCCACCTGACCACCCGCCAGAACCAGACCGTAGCGGTAGACCATCAGTTTCTGGTCGGTCCAGTAGGAAAACGAACCGGCCCAGCACTGGTCGTTGACGCGGTTCAACCCGTCGTACAGCGCTGGAAGTGTGTCTTCCGGAGGCTCCATTTCAAAGGTACAGATCAGACGAAGCGTTTCGTCATATGCACACCACGCCAACGTGATCGAATAGGTCCGCCACTGGCCTTCTACAGCCATTGCGATCTGATCGTCGCCGATACGGTCGAAATCCCAATCGTGATGATTGGCAATGTGTTCGACGATGTCGATGGGGTGAATGTCTTCTTCGAGATACTGCTCGGACAGTGCCATGCGCCACCTCTTTTCTTTTAGCCGAGGGACTGGCAGCGTCCCCAAAGGCTAGGTGCCTGCTCTAGGATCAGCGGGGATTTCCGCTGTCCTTACTAGATATGGTGCATGTGGTAGGGGCATTCTGTAAAGCGATATTTTTGTGAAACACGCAATAAGTTGTGGAGAAAGACCCAAGTTGTTCAATATGCAGGCTGTGGGTAACTTTCGCCCTGTGGGTAAGTTTGTGGATAAATCGCAGGTGGTTGTGTCTGTTTGGTTGATCGAATTCCTGTCATTTCGACCAATGCACTTTTTTCTTCTGGGTCGCATATGTCAGGCTTTCGCGAATAAGGCCTTTAGTAAATGCAGAGGCAGATTTTGGGCGCTTTAGAAGTACTTTATTACATTATTTTTGGTGTGATTGTCGCTTACGCTGCTTGGGATGCGCGCCGTAAGCATAAACGTCGTGACAGTCTGCGTCGGAGGGACGATGGCACCTATGTCTGGACCGACTTTGATGGCACTGAACGGACATCCCGCACGCACCCAGAGAAAAAAGGCGGCGAATGGTATGTCGATGGTTCCAGCGGTGATGGTGGGGGCGATGGCGGCGACTAGGCCTCATTTGATCCACTTACCGATTTTCCAGTGCTCCGCGTAGGGCTGTCTGCCCCGTTTACTCATCAAACGTCAGTGTAACGCGGTCGCCGGGAAACCATGTTTTGCCGAACTCAACCGGCGTGCCCTGATCATCCACGTTGACCGACGTCGAAAAGACCAGCGGCGCACCTTGGGCGATTTG
Source organism: Thalassococcus halodurans (assembly GCF_900108225.1). GTDB lineage: Bacteria > Pseudomonadota > Alphaproteobacteria > Rhodobacterales > Rhodobacteraceae > Thalassococcus > Thalassococcus halodurans. Next base: position 37,535 of record NZ_FNUZ01000005.1, on the reverse strand, counting down.
TAGCGCGGCGGCTTGGGTTGCGGTGGCAGCGGTGGCCGAGATGCGTGTCGAGGCGCGGGTGTAGTCGGTCACACCGCATGCTTCCAAGGCTTTGGTCACGCTGGAATGGGCGGCCAATGCGCCAGCAAATCCGGGCAGGCGATCTGCGGGGTAGGTGCTTTGAAACATCGCGACAGGCAGGGCATCGGCCAGTGATATACCGGTGCTGACGACCACAGGCGCGCCTGTTTCAAGTTGCAGCAGCCGAGCCTCGGATGCGTCACAGGCGCGAGTTTCGATGGACAGATGCGACTTGGTCGGGCGCTGGCCTGACGCGGTGATGTTCTGGTGAAAACGCACCCGCTTGCCGATGGGGTATTCCGTAGGTTTGGCCAGAACAAAGGTCCCCGCGCCGCGCCGTGAATGGGCGATCTTGGCATCAATCAGATGGGACAGCGCCTGACGCACCGTATGGCGATTGACGCCAAAGCGCGCGGCCAGTTCGGCCTCGGTCGGAAGCTTGTCGCCCGGCTTGTAGTGCCCCGCCGCGATCGCGCCGCGCAGGTCGTTTGCGATGGATTCCCAAAGGGGTGTTTTGCGGTCCGAAGGCATAGCGAAACCTTGTGGCAAATCTTTTGCTGGACCTAAAGCAAATTTTCATATTTGTATAGTTGTATAGTAATTGGCCGAGTCGAGATTGCTATGGAATGCATCGATTTCAAAGAAACTGAGTGGCAGCAGGGCGGTCTTGGGCCGAGGGGGCAGGATTATTGCCGTTCGCAGGAAGGCCGAATGGTGGGCCTAGTCGCCGCCATCCCCGCCGCCATCGCCTCCACAGCCGTCGCCCCAGCCCGAAAACCAGCTGCCGCCGTCGCTATAGCTGCTACCATCATCGCCGCGCCGCGATCCGCCAAGTATCCGGTTCAGCACCGCAAAGGCGAACACGAAGACCAGCACAAACAACATCACGTAATATTCCATGATCCACATCCTATGAACAAATGGCCTTGTTTTCTGAATGAAGACAGCTTTGCATATCCACGCTTTCAAACAAAGCATGGGTGCGAAATAGGCCGCTCAGCGCGTCAGGGTCGGGGCCGATGACAGGCCGGATGATCATATTTGTCGGCCCGTCCGGTGTCGGGAAAGACAGCGTGATCGCGGCGCTTTTTAGGGCACGGCCCGAAATCGCATGGGTGAAGCGGGCCATCACGCGGCCACATGACGATGGCAGCGAACCCCAGATCCTTATGACCGAGGATGATTTTCTGGATGCGAAAGCCAGCGGGGCCTTTTGCATGACGTGGCAGTCGCACGGGTTGCACTATGGCGTGCCGCGAGCGGTTCTTGATCAGTTGGCTATGGGGCAGGATATGGTTGCCAACCTGTCACGCGCCATGCTGCCCGAGGCGCGTCGCGTGTTTCCCGACATGGTCGTCTTTAACGTCACAGCAAGCGCCGAAATCTTGCGCCTGCGTCTGGAGCAGCGCGGGCGGGAAACGCCCGAGGGCATCGCCGCGCGGCTTGGTCGTGCTGATGCGGAAATTCCACAAGGTGTCGGGGTGATCAACGTGTCGAACGACGGGGCGATAGAAGATACGCTGGCCGTCGTTTTGGGGCATCTTCATCCGGAAAAGGTGTAGCGATGGATCGTTTGGAACATCCCGTCCGCCCGTTCTCCCACCAGCGCGATGCCCTGCAGGGCATAGGGTTGCGGCAAGTCCGGCAAGGCGCTGTCCAGCGCGGCCAGAACATCGTCGCGGTCTGCGTCCTTGACCGAACCGGTCAGGGTCATGTGAAAGCGGAATTCGTTCAGCACATAGGGATAGCCCCACTTTTCCAACAGCGCGTCTTGCGCATCGGTCAGACGGTGTTTGCGGCGGCGGGCCAGTTCATCGTCGGTCAAAGGTGCGCGCAGATGGTCAAGCTCGGTCACGCAGGCCGCGGCCATGGCGTTCAGCGCGGTCACATCGCCGGTCGGGCAAAGCGCGTGGAACCGTCCGATCTGGGACAGGGCCAAGGATTGCAGGTGGACAGGCGCAAAGCTGCAGGCGAATTCAGCCATCGCGTCTTCCACATCCCTTTGCGACACGCCATCGGCCAACCTGAACGGCGGTTTGATCGTCGCATGAAACCCGTATTTGCGCGGCTTGTTCGTGATTTTTTCGATCCTGTCACCCAGCGGATCCACGCGGGGCTGTGCTACGGGCGCGCCCTGATCCACATCCCAGCCCAACCAGGTTGCGCCGAATTCGGCCAGATCGCCTTCGGGCAAAAAGTAAACCGCAAAGCGCGAGTATTCTGACATGGACATGCATTCCTCTATTATGGCCTCGATGGCGCTTCAGGATGATCCTCAAATGACATGTGACGGCGTTTTGGCCAATGCGCATATTGTATTGCCTGATCGGGTGATGCGCGGACGTGTCGAAATCGACAATGGCACGATTGCCGCGATTGTCGAAGGCGACAAGGTGCCTGCGGGGGCGGTGGATTTCCGCGGCGACTATCTGCTGCCGGGGTTGGTTGAATTGCACACCGACAATCTGGAACGTCACATGCAACCGCGACCCAAGGTCCAATGGCCACACGAGGCCGCCATTCTGGCCCATGACGGCGAACTGGCGTCTTGCGGGGTGACCACGGTGTTCGATGCGATGCGGGTCGGGTCGATCGCCAGCCAAGAAGGCCGCTATACCGAATACGCCCGTGATCTGGCGTCGGAAATGCTGGCGCTTCGGGATGCAGGGGCGCTGCGCATCCGTCATCTATTGCATCTGCGGGCCGAGGTTTGCTCGGAAACCCTGCTGGCGGAAATGGCCAAGTTCGGACCGGATGACCGGATCGGACTGGTCAGCTTGATGGATCACACGCCGGGCCAGCGCCAGTTTCGCGATATGGCCAAGCTGGAACAATACGTGCGCGGCAAGCACAATATGAATGGCGAACAGTTCATCGCACATGTCGCCAGCCTCAAAAGCCTGCGCGACCGTTTTGGCGACGCGCATGAGGCAGGGGCAATTGCCAATGCAGACCGTTTTGGCGCTGTGCTGGCCAGCCATGACGACACGACCGCCGAACAGGTCGCGCGATCGGCGGCGCACGGGATCAAGCTGGCTGAATTCCCCACCACGGTCGAGGCCGCGCAAGCCTGCCACGATCACGGGATCGCCGTGATGATGGGCGCGCCCAATGTCATTCGCGGCGGGTCGCATTCGGGCAACGTATCAGCGCTGGAACTGGCCGAGATGGGGCTGCTGGATATTCTGTCGTCCGATTATGTGCCCTACGGCCTGATCGTTGCGGCCTTCAGATTGGCCGAGATGTGGGGCGATCTGCCCCGTGCGGTGCGCACCGTGACCGCCGCGCCTGCAACAGCGGTCGGGTTGATGGATCGTGGCCGGATCGCCGAGGGCCGCAAGGCCGATGTGATCCGTGTCGGCACGCGTGGCAACACGCCGATTGTGCGCGGCACATGGGTGGCAGGACTTCAGGTTTGATAATCCGAAAGGGTTAGTCAAACGCACTACAATTCACGGGTGTCTGACCGTTCTCATGCATAGGTTGCGCTGCCTGACCCCTCGCGCCCCCGCTGCCGGCTTTGGCCGAAAGCACAGAGGTCAGGTTGCGCCATCGCAGGAGGCGTTTGATGATTGGAAACCGTGGACCAGTGGCCTGTGTTGGCCTTAACAGCGTAACCGCCTTTTTACCGCTCAACCCTGAAACGATCCGCCGGAATCTGGATTTTTCCGCTTTCGGGACCAATTCTATCCGAAAGACTGGGGGAAAAGCTCCTTCTAGTCTTGAGGATTTGCAGAATTTTTCGCACTAACGCCTGAATCCCCAGCCACGCCGCAGGAGGTCCCGTGTCGCTACTTCTAATTGTTGCCCTTCCATTTCTGGGCGCGCTTCTTCCAGGTATTCTGAACTCTGCCGGACGTCAGGCCTGTGCTGGCGGAACGCTTGCGGTCACGCTGACTGCCTTGATCGGGTTGATATCCAACATCCCCGATCTGATGGCCGGAGAGGTGATCACCCAACGGTTTGAATGGCTTCCTGCCTTGGGGTTGAATGTGACCCTGATGCTGGATCCGCTTGGTGCGTTCTTTGCGGCGCTGATCCTCGGCATCGGGACGCTGATCATCATTTACGGGCGCTATTACCTGTCGCGGAATGACAATATGGGTGAGTTCTTCACCTATCTGCTGCTGTTCCAGGGCGCGATGGTGGGCATCGTTCTGTCCGACAACATCCTGCTGTTGCTGGTGTTCTGGGAACTGACATCTTTGTCGTCCTTCCTTCTGATCGGCTATTGGAAACACCTGCCCGAAGGCCGTCAGGGCGCGCGTATGGCGCTGACTGTGACGGGTATGGGCGGTCTGGCGATGATCGGGGGCATGATGATCCTTGGTCAGATCGCAGGATCGTATGATCTGAGCGTCATTCTGCAGAACCGCGAGGCGATCCAGTCGTCCGACCTGTACGTGCCTGCGCTGATCCTGATCCTGTTGGGCTGTTTCACCAAATCCGCGCAGTTCCCGTTCCATTTCTGGCTGCCCCACGCGATGGCGGCGCCGACGCCGGTTTCGGCCTATCTGCACTCGGCTACGATGGTGAAGGCCGGTATCTTCCTGATGGCGCGGATGTGGCCGGTTCTGTCCGGCACGCCCGAGTGGTTCTACATCGTGACGACCGCGGGCCTGATCACCATGGTTCTGGGCGCGGTGATTGCGCTGTTCAAACACGATCTAAAGGCGCTTCTGGCGTTTTCGACCGTGTCGCATCTGGGCCTGATCACCATGCTGTTGGGCACAGGTACGGCCTTTGGTGTGCTGACGGCGGTCTTCCACATCCTGAACCACGCGACGTTCAAGGCGGCGCTCTTTATGTCGGCAGGTATTGTCGATCACGAGGCGCACACACGTGACATCCGCCGCCTTGGCGGTCTGCGTCACCTGATGCCGATCACGGCAGCAATCGCAACTGTCGCGGCGCTGTCGATGGCGGGTATCCCACTGTTCAACGGCTTCATCTCGAAGGAAATGATGCTGGAGGAAACGCTGGAGACGCAGTTGTTCGGGCCGCATTGGCTGGTCCCTGCGATTGCCACGTTCGGCGCGCTATTCTCGGCGGCCTATTCCTTCCGCTTTATCGTACACACCTTCTTTGGTCCCAAGCGCGACGATTATCCGGGCCATCCGCATGATCCGAACAAAGGCATGTGGTTCTCGCCCGCGCTGTTGGTGACGCTGGTTGTTATCATCGGTGTCGCACCGTTCCTGGTCGAGCCGCTGGTCAAGACAGTCGCTGGCGCAGTTCTGGGCGGTGTCTATGCAGTGCCCGATTATCACCTTGCGATCTGGCACGGCTTTAAACCGCCGCTTTATATGTCGATGATCGCGGTTGCGGGTGGTCTGATCCTGCTGGCAATGCACAAAGGTGCGCAGGCGGCATGGGATGCCACCCCGCGCCCCGAGGCCAAGACGATCTTCGAAGGCATCATCGCGTTCTTTGCGGGTCTTGCGGAAAAGATCACGGCCACCCTGCATGACGGCGCGTTCACCCGCTACGCGGCGATCCTGTCGCTGACTATCACGGCACTGGCGGGGCACGCATGGATGACCGGCAATTCCGGTGGCCGCGTGTTCGAACCGCAGCCGATGACCGAGGTCGCCTTGCTGGGCTGGGTGGCGCTGGTCGCGGCGACGCTGTTCCTTGTGTTCAAACACCGTGATCGTCTGGTTGCCCTGATCCTGATGGGCATCATCGGCACAGTCGTATCCGTCGGCTTCGCCTATTTCAGCGCGCCTGACCTTGCGATGACGCAGATCTCGGTCGAGGTGGTGACGATCATCCTGATGCTGTTGGCGCTGAACTTCCTGCCGGATGTGACGCCTGCTGAAAGCAGCGCCGGTCACAAGCTGGGCAATGCCGTTGTCGCCGTGTTGGGCGGTCTGGGTGCCGCGGCGCTAACCTATCATCTGTTGCTGGGCGATTTCGTGCAGAATTCGATCTCGGAATACCATCTGGCGAATTCCTACAAAGGCGGCGGAGGTACCAACGTTGTGAACGTCATCCTCGTTGATTTCCGTGGCTTTGATACCTTCGGCGAAATCATCGTTCTGGGGATCGCGGCGCTGGTCATCTATGCGCTGACAGAAACGTTGCTGAACGGCCCTGTGCGGGCGCGGTTGTTGAACCGTGTGCCGGACAAGCCGCTGGCGGGCGACCGTCACCCGACGATGATGGTTGTTCTGACACGCATCATGATGCCGGTTGTTCTGCTGGTGGGTGTCTACATCTTCCTGCGCGGTCACAACGAACCGGGTGGCGGCTTTATCGCCGGTCTGGTCGTCGCGATTGCGGTGGTGATGCAGTATATGGCGTCGGGTTTCGCATGGGCGTCTGATCGTCAGCGGTATCCGTACCACGGGATCATTGGCGCAGGTGTTCTGGCGGCTGGCCTGACGGGGATCGGCGCGTGGTTCACAGGCCACGAATTCCTGACATCGTCGTTCGGTTACTTCCGCATCCCGCCGATGGAAAAGTTCGAACTGGCCTCGGCCATGGGCTTTGACCTTGGCGTGTTCCTTGCGGTTGTCGGTGCGGTGATGCTGTCGCTTGAAAGCTTCTCGCGTCTGGCGCGCCGTGCGCATGTGCCGGACAGCGATTACCCGATGGATATCGATCCGTCCCGCGAAGAAGAAACTCCCAACCAAGAAGGAGCTGCGTGATATGGAACTGCTTGTCGCAAGTGCAATTGGCATCCTGACAGCCGCAGGGCTGTATCTGGCGATGCGCCTTCGGACCTTTCCGGTCATCATCGGCATGTCGCTTCTGACCTACGCGGTGAACATCTTTCTGTTCGCATCCGGTGGTCTGACAGTGGGCGCGCCGCCGATCCTGTCGGATGCAACAACCTACACCGATCCGCTGCCGCAGGCGCTGGTTCTGACCGCGATCGTGATTTCCTTTGGTATGACGGCGGTTGTCGTGGTCATCGCCTTGGGCGCCTATCTGGGGGCCAATGATGATCACGTGAACGATCTGGACGAAAAGGAGGGTCAGGCATGAGCCACTGGATTGCTTTGCCCATCGTCCTTCCGGCGATGCTGGCGGCCTTTATCGTTCTGGTCGCGCGTTTCCATCTGACCATCCAGCGGGTGTTCAACCTTGCCGGCACCACGGCGCTGGTGGCTTTGGCCGCCGGTCTGGCGTGGAATGCCTCTGACGGCACGATCACGCTGTATCAAATGGGCGACTGGGCCGCGCCGTTCGGCATCGTTCTGGTGGGCGACCGCCTGTCGACGATGATGGTTCTGCTGACGGCCGTTCTGGCGATGTGTGTTCTGCTTTATGCCATCGGTTCTGGCTGGGACAAACGCGGGCAGCATTTCCATGCGCTGTTCCAGTTCCAGCTGATGGGCATCATGGGCGCGTTCCTGACGGGCGACTTGTTCAACCTGTTTGTCTTCTTCGAAGTGCTGCTGATCGCCTCTTACGGTCTGATGATCCACGGTGGCGGCACCAAGCGCCTGAAGGCGGGTACGCAATACGTGCTGTATAACCTGCTGGGCTCGACCCTGTTCCTGTTCGCGCTGGGCGCGCTTTATGCGGAAACCGGTACGCTGAACATGGCCGATCTGGCGAACCGCGTCGCGGCGATCCAGTCTGAGGGCAGCGCAGGTATCCGCGTGGCGGCTGTTCTGCTGATCTTGGTATTCGCGATCAAGGCGGCGATTGCGCCGATCCACTTCTGGCTGCCGTCGTCCTATGCCGAGGCCCCCGGTCCGGTGGCCGCGCTGTTTGCGATCATGACCAAGGTCGGTGCCTATGCGATCATCCGCACCTACACGATGGTCTTCCCGCCCGAGTTGGAGATCACTCAAGGACTGTTCGATACGTGGCTGATGCCGCTGGGTCTGATCGGCCTTGTCGTCGGCATGGTTGGCGTTCTGGGTGCGAAACAGCTGGATCGTCTGGTGGCTTTTTCTGTCATCGGGTCGATGGGCATGCTGACCACGGCTGTATCGCTGTTCACCGAAACTGGCATCACTGCCGCGCTTTATTATGTGGTGCATTCCACACTGGCGACCGCAGCACTGTTCCTGATTGTCGATCAGGTGCGTGAACAGCGGGGCGAGGCGGGGCTGGCGCTGACTGCGACCAAACCGATCCAGAGTGCGGCCTTGTTGTCGGGCATGTTCTTTGTCGCGGCGATTGCGATGGCGGGCTTGCCGCCGCTGTCTGGATTTGTCGGCAAGCTTCTGATCCTGAACGCCACCTATTCGTCCGAACTGGTCGTCTGGGCGTGGGCCGTGATCCTTGGCACATCGCTGATTGCTGTGGTCGGTTTCGGTCGTGCGGGCTCCACCGTGTTCTGGAAGGCCCGTCAGGTTGCAGACACCGAAGAACCGTCCGAGGATGTCCCGGAGCAGCCCAAGGCACCGGTTCTGCCGTTCGTCGCCATCGGCATGCTGATTGCGCTGATCGTGGCTCATACGGTTCTGGCCGGTCCGATCAACCGCTATCTGGCGGCGACCTCGGCCCAGTTGTTTGCACCGCAGCCCTATATTTCCGAAGTTCTGGAAACACCGGGCAAGGACCTGTCCAATGCGCATGACAAAGACTACGGCGACAAAAAAGACGACGCCCACGGCGTAGCAGACGAGAAGGAGGGACACTGATATGGCGCGTTCAGTCCTGCGACGGCTTTTGCCGCACCCTGCACTGACCCTGATCCTTATTCTGGTCTGGGCGATCCTGAATTCCAGCCTCAGCCTTGGGACCATCGTGTTCGGTGCGATCCTTGGCATCCTGATCCCGCAGGCAACGGTGGCCTACTGGCCGGACGTGCCGCGCGGTATCCGCTTTGGCAAGCTGGTCAGCTACACGCTGTTGGTGGTCTGGGATATTCTGGTGGCCAACGTTCAGGTCGCGTGGATCGTGATGACCAAACCGAACGCCAAGATGAAATCCACGTGGGTCAACGTCCCGCTGGATATCAAAACGCCCGAAGCGATCACCATGCTGGCGGGCACCATCACCCTGACTCCCGGCACCGTGTCTGCCGATTTGTCGGACGAAGGCCACTGCCTGCTGGTTCACGCACTGGATGCAGAAGATGCAGACGCTGTGCGCGACGATATCAAACAGCGCTACGAGGCCCGCCTGAAGGAGATTTTCGAATGATGTCACCCGAAGTCTTTGCCGACTACGCGTTGATGATCGCCTTTGTGGCGGTGTCGGTCAGCCAGCTTTTGGCGATGGTGCGTCTGGTGATCGGGCCGGGGGCGGGGGACCGTATCCTTGCGCTTGATACCATGGTGATCAACGGCATCGGTCTGATCGTTCTTGTGGGGCTCTATCAGGGCACACAGGTTTATTTCGAAGCGGCGCTGATCTTTGCCATGCTGGGCTTTGTGTCCACCGTGGCCTATGCGCGCTTCTTGCTGCGGGGGGACATCATCGAATGACCGGTTTTGCTGACATTCTGATCGGGCTTAGCCTGCTGATCGGGGCGCTGTTCACCTTTGTGGGCTCTTTTGGCTTGCTGAAGCTGGATATGCCGATGAAGCGCCTGCATGGCCCGACCAAGGCTGGTACTTTGGGAATTGGTGCGTTGCTGATGGCGGCGATGATCGATTCCTTTCTGAGCGGGCACGGCACCATCCAGCACATCCTGATCATGGCCTTCCTGTTTGTGACCGCGCCCATTTCGGCGCTGTTCATCGCCAAGGTGCATATCCATACCGGCACCTGTCAAAAGCCGCCGCAGCCCAGTGAGGATTCCCAATGGGCGACCAAGGCGGTGGTCGACACGCAGGAAACCTAAGCATCGAAACAAAGGCAGGCCCCACTTCGGGGCCTGTTGCGTTTGAACGTCGGCTGGTAGATTTTTCCGGCAAAGTTTCCCGTCGGAATGGCGCGGGGTTTGCAGGCATCGTAGGGTAACAAGTGGACACCCAACGATGAAAAAAGCAGTCACAATGTTCCGACTATTTGCAGGCCAGCCTTTCGGCAAAACCGTTCTTTCCCTGATCGCCCTGTTGGTGATCGGGTTGATTGGCATGACGCATAGTGCTTCGGCCCAAGCGCGGGAAAAGCTGGGTTACGGGCTTTTGCTGACCAACGACACGTTGGGTGATTTCGAGGATCGCTGGCAGACAGGGTCCATCACCGCAAGCCGTATCTGGGGGCCTGCGTGGATGGGCGAACTGCCGACCGAGGCGGGCGCCATTCTGGAATTGCGCAGCCATGGTCGGGTGATCGGTCCGTCCAACCTTGTGTATTTCAACCCCGACGACCGCCGCTATGCGGGCATCGTGTCCTTCGGTCTGCACACCCATTTCCAGCGGGGCGGGGCGGACATTGCGCTTGGCACCGATCTGGTGATGACTGGTCCGCAGACCGGCGTGTCACAGGTGCAGACGGCCATGCACGACATCATGGGGATCAACCCGCCCAGCCAGTCGGTTCTGTCGAACCAGATCGAAAACGGGTTTCATCCCACCTTTGTGGGCGAAGTCGGGCGCGGTTACAGCCTTGGGTCTATCGCCGAGGTGCGCCCCTTTGCGGAACTGCGTGTGGGCGACGAAACCCTAGGACGCGTCGGTTTTGATCTGACGTTCGGCCAGTATGGGCAGGGCGGTCTGCTGGTCCGCGATCCTGTGACAGGGCATCGCTACGAGGTGATCCGTGGCGGACAGGACGGCTTTTCGTTCTTGCTGGGTGGTGACCTGACCCAGATGGAAAGCAGCATCTATCTTCCCGAGAGCACAGGCCCCGAAATGGAAGAAACCCGCGCCCGTCTGCGGGCAGGGGGCAATTTCCAGCGTGGCAACCTGAGCCTTTTCTACGGCACGTCGTGGTTGCAAGAGGAATTTGAGGGCCAACCCGAGGGTCAGTTTGTGGGTGCCACCCAGCTCAAATTCTCATTTTGACTGTGTTTCGCGGCAAAGTTGCATGATTTGTTGCATTTACGCACCACAATTCCTGACCAATTCGTTAATTTTGAGTTAATTGCTTTGCGTTGTCCTTTGATAAATCACTAACTTTTGATATACGTTTAAAAAACAAAAAAACGACAAAACAACGAGCAGGCATACAGGCACATGGGGACTGACTATAGGGGCACCTTCGTGGTCTCTTGGTCGCAAACTAGTGTGGATGGGTTGGATGCAGCGCCACTGGCGTCTCTGATTGTTGGGGCTTCTTGGTCTTGGCAAGGGGAACCGGTATGCGTAGACGGCCCGAGTTCCATACTGCGGCTGGAGCAAACCGAAGACATGGTGAAAAACCGGCGCCGTGCGGCACGCATGGTGCATCGACTTGTCGGTGCAGCGCTGGAAAACAAACCGTTCGTCGCGGAACCCGAGACGGACTTCACCCAGATGGACCAACACTTTGTGGTCTCAAACGGGGTGCAAAGCTATACGATCACGCTGATTGATACAGGCAATGGCACGCAGCCGTTGCTGATGTTTGCGGGCGAACAGCCGCCGCGGAACACCGATTTGTGGATCGTGCATCATACGATTGATCAACGCCATTTCCCGTCCGTTGAGGGGCGCACGGGTGGTGTGATCTGCTTTACGCCCGGTACACGGATCATGACCGAATACGGCGAGCGTCCGGTGGAAGACCTGCGCGAAGGCGATCTGGTTCAGACCAAAGACAGCGGTTTGCAGGAAATCCTGTGGACGGGTGCGCGTCGTATGACTGGCGCACGTCTGTTTGCGATGCCGAAACTGCGTCCCGTGCGTATCCGCGCCGGTGCTTTCGGGATCGGACGGCCTGAGGATGAATTCCTTGTCTCGCCGGAGCATCGTCTGATCGTGCGCGGGGCAGTGGCCCAATCGCTGTTTAATGAACGCGAAGTGCTGGTCGCCGCGAAAGACCTGATCAACGGCGAAACCATCATTCAGGATTCAGCAATGCGCGAGGTGACCTATGTGCACCTGATGCTGCCGAAGCATGAAGTGATCTTTGCCAATGGCGTGGAAACCGAAAGCTTCCATCCGGCCATGGCGTCGCTGTCTTCGCTGGATTCGCACGACCGTACGCGCCTGTTGGATCTGATGCCCAAGCTGTCGGACAACCCCTACAGCTATGGTCAGTCGGCGCGTCGCAACCTGATCACATCCGAGGCCGCAATCCTGATGCACGAAGCGGGTTAACAACGTCGTCTTTGTTTAACGAGTGACCCGCTTCGGTGTGATTATTCGCGGATTTCATCCGGTTTGACGCCCCAAAAGGCGTTCTTCGGGGCCCAGCCATCATAGCCGCCGGCCTCGACACGGCACCATGTTGCGGTGCATTCATCCAGCTTGGCGATCACGCCCAACGCCAGACGCGCCGTGACCTGTGACCGTTCATCAGGTTTGGCGTAAAGATCCAGCATATCGCGTTCCACGATCACAGTGCGCACACCGCTGAGAAGTGAATAGTGCACCCAGCCGCCCGCGCCATCACGGTCGCGCACGCGGCGCCAGTGTCCGAATTCGGCGGTGATTTCCAGCGGCATGTCGCGGCGCACATAGACCCAATCGATCCGGTGGCTCAGCGATGGGCCGCGACGCACGTTGCCCTCGGATGCTTTCATCGACACAAAGCGGGGCAAAGGCAGGTTCGTCACCGACCCGCGCGCATCCTGCGCCACTGTGGCTACAGGCGCCAGCATCAGGGCGGCGATCAGCCCCAAAGCTTTCACTTTCGTCATCATTTGCTGTCCTGCTCTAGTTTTTCCGGCGGGGTTCTTGTGCCCCGTCCCGACTTAAGACACTCTGCCTTTAAAGCCGTTTCAGGGAAAGCCCGAGGATCTTTAGATGCCATCAAAACGTCTGAGTGTTGTTGTCACGCGACGCCTACCCACACAGGTCGAAACAAGACTGAGCGAATTGTTCAACGTCACATTGCGCGAAGACGATACGCCCATGTCGAAACACGATCTGGTCGAAGCGATGAAAACCGCAGATGTGCTGGTGCCGACGCTGACAGATCACATTGATGCAGGCATGATCGGGCAGGCTGGACCCCAGTTGAAACTGATCGCCAACTACGGCGCTGGTGTGGACCACATCGATGTGGACACCGCACGCAACCGCGGGATCATGGTGTCGAACACGCCGGGCGTTGTGACGGATGACACCGCGGATATGGTTATGGCGCTGATTATGGGTGTTACACGCCGCATTCCCGAAGGGATGGCCGTGATGCAATCGGGTGATTGGGCCGGTTGGGCACCGACCGCCTTTCTGGGCGGCCGCCTGAGCGGGCGTCGTCTGGGTATTCTGGGCATGGGCCGGATCGGCAGCGCGGTGGCCAAACGCGCGCAGGCCTTCGGCATGCAAATCCACTACCACAACCGCAAACGCCTGCGCCCCGAGGTCGAAGAGTCGCTGGACGCGACCTATTGGGACAGTCTGGACCAGATGGTGGCGCGTATGGACATCGTATCGATCAACTGCCCGCACACGCCGTCCACGTTCCACCTGATGAATGCGCGTCGCCTGAAACTGATGAAGCCTGACGCCGTGATCGTGAACGCCTCTCGGGGCGAGGTGATCGACGAAAACGCGCTTGGACGGATGCTTGAAGCGGGGGAACTGGCCGGTGCCGGACTGGACGTTTACGAACACGGCACCGACGTGAATCCAGCGCTGCGGAACCTGCCCAACGTCGTGTTGCTCCCCCACATGGGATCGGCCACACGCGAAGGCCGTCTGGAAATGGGTGAAAAAGTGATCATCAACATCAAAACATTTGCAGATGGTCACCGTCCGCCGGATCAAGTGCTGGTTTCTATGCTTTGACATTTGGCGTCTGTGATGTGAATGCCGCATCATGACGCTTAAATGCCCAGAAGGTGCCGTTGTATAGCGCGAATTAGGGTTACACTCCCGCGTTAACAATAAGACGGCAGCAGCAGTAGATGTCTTTCACTTCGTTACCTTTTGCGATTTTCACCCCGCTTTTTCTTTTGGGGTACTTTGCGATCTCGGCGCAGAAGCGACCGGTGCTGTTGGCGTTGGCGTCGATCATTTTCTATACGTGGTACGACCCCAAATATCTGCCGCTTCTGGTAGGCTCGGCTGTCATCGACTATGTGGCGGGCCGCAAAATTTACGCCGCAGACCAACAGCGTGACCGTAAGACGTGGCTGATCCTGTCGATCCTGTTCAATCTGGGTCTGTTGTTCTTCTTCAAATACTGGAATTTCTTTGCCACCAACGTGCAGGCGGTGACCGGCACGGATATGGTGCTGCACAACCTTGTGCTACCTTTGGGGATTTCGTTCTACACGCTCCAAACCATGAGCTATACGTTCGATATCTACCGCAAAAAGCTGAAGCCAGAGGAAAGCTTTTTCACGTATTTTCTGTATGTTAGCTTTTTCCCGCAGCTGGTTGCGGGACCCATTGAACGGGCCGGGCGGCTTATGCCCCAGATCAAGGCGCTTCCAATGCCCAGCCGTGACATGTGCGAAAGCGGCATGGTTCTGGTGGCGTGGGGTGTGTTCTGCAAACTGGCTGTGGCCGACAACATCGCAGGCTTTGTGCAATCTGCGCTTTGGACCAGCGAAGGCGGGCTGTTGATGTGGGGCGTGGGGTTCTGCGCCACGGTGCAGGTCTATGCGGATTTTCTGGCTTACACGCTGATCGCGCGCGGGCTGGGACGGATGATGGGGATCACCTTGTCTGAAAACTTCCGCCAGCCGTTCTTTGCCCGCAACCTGACGGGCTTCTGGCAACGCTGGCACATCACGCTGACCCGCTGGGTGACGGACTACATCCACATCCCCATCGCACGGCGCTATCCGCAGGAACCGTGGCGGTCTTTGACGGCAATTATGGCGATGGTGATCATCGGATTGTGGCACGGGGCGTCGTGGAACTTTGTTTTGTTCGGTTTGACGCAGGGTATTCTGATGCGTGTTTGGGGGCCGGTTTCCGGTCTATTGGCGCGTTTTAACGGGCCTGAATGGCTGGCCAAGATGACAGGACATACGGCGGTTTTGCTGACCTGCTCGATCTCGGCTCCGATGTTTTTCATCACCGACACGCAGCATCTAATCAGCCAGCTTGGCACGATGTTTTCAACCGATCTGGGGATCGGCATTATCGCCGACGGTCAGTATCGCGAAAACTTTGTGGTGGGATTGGGCATGATGGTGTTCCTGTTCCTGAACGACTGGAACGCATGGCGCGGCAACCGCTGGAATGTCGAGGCGCTGGCCGAGGTGCCGCTGGCCCGTCCGATCCTGATCGGGCTGATCTGTGCTGCGGTGATCCTGCTGGGTAACTTCAACACGCAGGAGTTTATCTACTTTGAGTTTTAAGCGCCTGTTCCTGTGGTTCGTTGCCCTGACGGCCTTTGTCTTTGCGGTTCCCTTTGTCGTGGGCACGGTGTTCGTGCCCAAAGTACAGCGCGTCGAGCCGGTTGAAGCCTTTTATGAGGTGGAAGACAGGTTGGACGCGATCACGTTGGGCGCGTCCCATGGACGGGCGGTCTATTATCCGGCGATGGGATTGGTCGGGCATTCCTTGAACGAAGATCTGGGGGATATCTGGACGGCTGATCTGAAACTGCGGGCAGCGCTGTCGCGTGTGGAGGGGCTGGATTATGTCTTCATGCCCGTGTCGCCCGCGCTTTTGGATCATGATCATCGGATCACAACGCCGGAGAACTGGTTGATCGAGTCGTCATGGCTGCAAAACACGCCGATGCCCGCCGATGACGCCAACATGAGCTTTGCCGAGCGGGCACGGATTTTCTTTCACACGCATTTTTCGGTCATGCCGTTTGTGCGCGTGAACCAGATGACCAAAGACGCGATTTCCCAGCTTGTGCGCCGCGCGATGGGGGATGTGGATGACGCGATCGCCGCGCAGGGCTGTGGCGTGCTGCGCAATCCGCTGAGCCACCCCCATGAGTTCGGCCAGCGCAACGGGTTCCCGCGTTATCCGATGGCGGCCCATTGTCTGGATAATTCAGGCCAGTTGAACGCGTGGGATCACGGTGAACGCGCAAAATCGGCATTGGAACAAGTGCCGGGCATCCGTGATTTCAATCTGTCGTTGCTGCGCAAGATGATCGTGGAAACCGAAGCCGCAGGCGCCGAGTTCGTGATGTTCGTGGCACCGATGACGGAAACCTATTTCAACGATCCGGTGTTGAACGCGCTTTGGGAAGAGGAACGCCCGCGGATCGAGGCCTTGGCCGAGGAAACCGGCGTTGCCTTTTATGATTTTCACGACCTGTTCTGGGGCGAGTACCGTGAGGACAATCAGGTTTATACGGACGGCAACCACCTGACGCTTGAAGGTGCGCGGCAGTTTTCTGAAGCGTTTGCCGAGGCGTTGGGTCTGGAGAGCTAGGCTTTACCAAAAGGAACGCGGCCCCGATGGGACCGCGTGCTGGTTTATCTCGTCGTTGGCCTTTGGCCGCCTCCTCGGGCGGGTGCCTTTGGCGGGCGTCAGTTGACGTCTTTGTAGCTGACTTCCTTGGCATCCGATCCTTCGGATTTGGACCGGCGCATGATCAGGCGGTTGAGCGCGTTCACATAGGCCTTGGCCGAGGCATAGACGGTGTCTGTGTCGGCGGACTGGCCCGTGGCGATCATGCCGTCTTCTTCCAGACGGACGGTGACAGTGGCCTGTGCATCGGTGCCCTCGGTCACAGCGTGAACCTGATAGAGTTGCAAGCGTGCCTTGTTCGGGTGCAGCATACGGACCGCTTTGAAGGTCGCATCCACCGGACCGTCGCCTTCGGAAACGGCAGTTTGTTCCTTGCCGTCGATTTCCATTTCAAGCGTCGCCTCTGCCGGGCCGCCTGTGCCGCAGATGACCTTGAGGTTCACGATCTGCAGGCTGTCCGAGATGGCATCGGTGTTGGTGGCTGTGACAAGCGCGAGGATGTCTTCGTCGTAGACCTCTTTCTTGCGGTCGGCGAGATCCTTGAACCGCACGAAGATGTCCTTGAGCTGGTTGTCACCCACGTCGACGCCCAGCTGGCGCAGTTTGTCACGCAGGGCGGCACGGCCCGAATGTTTGCCCAAGGGCAGGGACGTGCCGGAAAGGCCCACGTCTTCGGGGCGCATGATTTCGAAGGTTTCGGCGTTTTTCAGCATGCCGTCCTGATGGATGCCCGATTCATGCGCGAAGGCGTTTTTGCCGACGATGGCCTTGTTGAACTGCACGGGGAAGCCCGACACAGCCGCCACGCGACGCGAAATGTGCATGATTTTCTTGGTGTCGATGCCGGTTTCAAAGGGCATGATATCGCCGCGCACCTTGAGGGCCATGACGACCTCTTCCAATGCCGTGTTGCCAGCGCGTTCGCCGAGACCGTTGATCGTACATTCGATCTGGCGTGCGCCGCCTTCGACAGCGGCCAACGCGTTTGCCGTCGCCATGCCAAGGTCGTTGTGGCAGTGCGTGGCAAAGACCACCTCATCCGCGCCCGGCACCGTTTCGATCAGGCGTTTGATCAGATCGGCGCTTTCGCGCGGGGCGGTGTAGCCCACGGTGTCGGGGATGTTGATCGTGGTGGCACCGGCCTTGATCGCGATTTCGACCACGCGGCAGAGGTAATCCCATTCGGTACGGGTGGCATCCATCGGCGACCACTGGACGTTGTCGCAAAGGTTGCGGGCATGTGTGACCGTTTCTTCGATCTTCACCGCCATTTCATCCATGGTCAGATTTGGAATCGCGCGGTGCAGGGGCGATGTACCGATGAACGTATGGATGCGCGGCTGGGCGGCTTTTTTCACGGCCTCATAGCAGCGGTCGATGTCGTTGAAATTAGCGCGCGCCAGACCACAGATTACCGAGTTCTTAGAGCGCTCGGCGATTTCCGACACAGCGCGGAAGTCACCTTCGGAGGCGATGGGGAAGCCGGCCTCGATAATGTCGACGCCCATGTCATCCAGCAGCTCGGCAATCTCGAGCTTTTCGTCATGGGTCATTGTGGCGCCGGGCGATTGTTCGCCGTCGCGCAGAGTGGTGTCGAAAATAACCACGCGGTCTTTGGTCGTGTCTGTCATGTCAGGTCTCTCTTCTATCTTCTCCTGGGTCCTTGTCCGACGCGTATCCCGGTACTCCTCTGAGCGGCCGCGCCGTTAGGGACGCGCTCAGAGGCGAGTTAGGAGAAGAAGCAGGCCAAGCGTCGCCGCCGCCGAAGGGCGGTGCGAAAGTGCTGTGATATGGCCTTTGATCATCATGAGCGCGACTATACGCAGCATGTTCTGAATGAAAAGACCGAAAACGCGCGCCCACGTAAGGAATCTCTTGCCAGAGGGGGGATCTGCTGCCATAGCGCCGCTTATGAACACTGATCTGATCTTGCGACGAGACATCTAAGTCTCTTTTTCCTGCCGAAATGCGGCGGGCCGATCCTGTTCACCCCTTTCAAACACTGCAAAACCTTGACTTGCCCCCGTGCCCTTGGCACCAATCGGGCTCTTTTATGAGGATAACACTATGATCCCGTCTATTCTGCCGACCTACAATCGTGCTCCGCTGACGTTCGTCAAAGGCGAAGGAAGCTGGTTGATTGAGGCAGACGGCCGACGTTTTCTGGACCTTGGCGCAGGGATTGCGGTGAATGCGCTGGGGCATGCGCATCCTGAACTGGTTCAGGTGCTGACCGATCAGGCGAACAAGCTGTGGCATGTGTCGAACCTGTACCAGATCCCCGAACAGCAGGCGCTGGCGGACAAGCTGGTGGAACACACATTTGCCGACACGGTGTTCTTTACCAACTCGGGCACCGAAAGCTGCGAACTGGCCGTGAAAATGGCGCGCAAGTACTGGTACGACAAAGGCGATGAGGGCCGGACCGAGATCGTCACGTTTGGCGGTTCGTTCCATGGACGGTCTTCTGCGGGTATTGCTGCGGCCGGATCCGAGAAGATGGTGAAGGGTTTCGCGCCCCTGTTGCCTGGCTTCACCCATATCGCTTGGGGCGATCACGACGCGACACGTGCGGCGATCACGGATCGCACCGCGGCTGTTCTGATCGAACCCGTTCAGGGGGAAGGCGGCATTCGCCCCGTTCCGGATCAGTGCCTGAAAGGCCTGCGCGATCTGTGCGACGAAACCGGCACGCTTCTGATCTTTGACGAGGTCCAGTGCGGCATGGGCCGGACAGGCAAATTGTTTGCGCATGAATGGGCCGGTGTGACGCCGGATATCATGATGGTCGCCAAAGGCATCGGTGGTGGCTTCCCGCTGGGTGCTGTTCTGGCGACAGAAATGGCAGCGTCCGGCATGACGGCGGGCACGCATGGGTCCACTTACGGCGGCAACCCGCTGGCCTGTGCTGTGGGCGGCAAGGTTATGGATATCGTCGCGGACGAGGAATTTCTGGCCGAGGTAAACCGCAAGGCCGGTCATCTGCGTCAGGGGCTTGAAGGTCTGGTCGCGCTGCACCCGCAGGTGTTCGAAGAAGTGCGCGGCAGCGGCCTGATGCTGGGTCTGAAATGCCGCGTGGCCAATATGGATGTCGTCAACAATGCCTATGACAACGAACTGATCACCGTACCTGCGGCGGACAACGTGGTGCGTCTGTTGCCACCCCTGACGCTGAGCATGGCCGAGATCGACGAAGCGCTGACACGTCTGACCACGGTGGCAACCGCGCTCGCGGCGCAGGGTGCCTCTGCCTGATCTTAATCACATGAATATATTGCGGGGGTGGGCGGCCTGATCGCTGCCTTCGCCAAAGGAAAAGAAACGCTGTTATGAACCATTTTCTGGATATCCATAAAACCGATCCCGCCGATTTGCGGCAGATGATCGAACAGGCCAAAGACATGAAGCAGGCCCGCAACGGTGCGCCCAAGGCGACGCCGGATGCGGACCAGCCGCTGAAAAACCACATGGTTGCTTTGATCTTTGAAAAACCGTCGACGCGGACGCGCGTGTCGTTCGACGTGGGCGTGCGCCAGATGGGCGGCGAAACCATGGTGCTGTCGGGCAACGACATGCAGCTGGGTCACGGCGAAACCATCGCCGACACGGCCCGTGTTCTGTCGCGCTATGTGGACATGATCATGATCCGCACCTTCGACGAAGCCGTGCTTGAGGAAATGGCAGAATATGCCAGCGTACCGGTGATTAACGGCCTGACCGATCGCACGCACCCCTGCCAGATCATGGCTGATGTCATGACGTTCGAAGAACACCGTGGCCCCATCGCGGGCAAAAAGGTGGTCTGGGCCGGTGACGGTAACAACGTCTGTGCATCCTGGTTGCATGCGGCGGGGCAGTTCGGCTGTGACCTGACCTTTACCGGTCCGGTGCAACTGGACCCCGAGATGGAATTCGTGGGCTTTGCCCGCAACAAGGGCGCGCAGATCACGATTGAACGCGATCCGATGAAAGCCGTGGAAAATGCCGATCTGATCATCGCTGACACGTGGGTGTCGATGCATGACGCGCAATCGGCCAAGGAACGCCGCCACAATATGCTGCGCCCCTATCAGGTGAACCGCCAGTTGATGGAAGCCGCCAAGCCCGACGCGCTGTTCATGCACTGCTTGCCCGCCCACCGCGAGGAAGAGGTCACATCCGAAGTCATGGACGGCCCGAACTCGGTCATCTGGGACGAGGCCGAAAACCGCCTGCACGCGCAAAAGGCGGTGATGCGCTGGTGTCTCGGGGTGTGATGATCCCATGCGCCTTCCCATAGAAGACGCACTACCGGACTTGCTGACGGCCCTGCAATCGCGGGGCCGCGCTGTTCTTGAGGCCCCGCCGGGTGCGGGTAAAACCACCCGTGTGCCCTTGGCGATGCTTGAGGCCGGATTGACCGACGGCACCATCCTGATGCTGGAACCCCGCCGTCTGGCGGCCCGCGCCAGCGCCGAACGCATGGCCGATGTGTTGGGCGAAAAGGTCGGCCAAACCGTTGGTTACCGCGTGCGCGGTGAGGCCAAGGTCAGCGCCAACACGCGGATCGAGGTGGTGACCGAAGGCATCCTGACCCGCCGCCTGCAATCCGATCCGGGGCTGGAGGGCGTCGGTGCGGTGATCTTTGACGAATTCCACGAACGGTCTTTGAATGCCGATCTGGGGCTCGCACTGTGTCTTGAGGTGGCAGGCGCGCTGCGGGATGATCTGATCCTGTTGGCGATGTCTGCAACGCTGGATGCAGGCCCCTTGGCCGTACTGATGGACGCCCCGCGTGTCACGTCCGAAGGCCGCAGTTTTCCTGTGGAAACCCGTTGGCTGGATCGCCCCGTGCCCAAGGGCAAATGGTTCGAGGATGCGGTCGCCGATCTGGTTGTCTCTGCTGCCGCAGAAACCGAAGGTGGCATACTGGTGTTCCTGCCGGGCGAGGGCGAAATCCGCAGGGTTGAAAGCAAACTGACGGGCCGTCTGCCACCCGATCACAACATCAGGCCGCTTTACGGCGCGATGGATTTCGCCGCCCAACGCGCAGCGATCCGGCCCGAAACCAAAGGCCGTAAGGTGGTGCTGGCCACGTCCATTGCCGAAACCTCGCTGACGATCGAAGACATCTGCGTTGTCATCGACGGGGGCCGCGCCCGCCGTGCGCGGTTCGACCCATCCTCGGGCATGTCGCGGCTGGTGACGGAACGCGTCACACGGGCCGAAGCGACACAGCGGGCTGGCCGCGCGGGCCGCGTGGCGGAAGGCACCTGCTACCGCCTGTGGACCAAGGGCGAAGAGGGCGGGATGCAGCCCTTCTCACCCGCCGAGATCGAGGCCGCTGACCTGACCGGACTTGCGCTGGAACTGGCGCTTTGGGGGGCTGAGGCCGGTGATCTGCTGTTTCTGACCCAACCCAACGCGGGCGTTCTGGGCGAGGCGAAGACGTTGCTGCACATGTTGGGGGCGTTGGACGGGCAGGGGCGCATCACCGATCACGGTCGCCAGATCGCCGCGCTGCCGCTGCACCCGCGTCTGGCGCATATGATGGTGCTGGGCGGGGCAGATGCCGCGCCTTTGGCGGCGCTTCTGGCGGATCGTGATCCGCTGCGTGGTGCGCCATCTGACCTGACGCTGCGCCTGAAGGCGCTGGATGATCTGCGCGCGTTCCGCGACCGCCATCCCTATGACGTGAACCGCCCCGCGCTGGACCGTATCAGAACCGAGGTCAAGCGCCTGCGCGGCAAGACCCCTTCTAAAGGCATGAGTGCGGCAGAACTGGCGGCATTGGCCTATCCCGACCGCATCGGTCTGCGCCGCAAAGGCGATGCGCCACGGTTCCAGTTGTCAGGGGGTAAGGGCGCCATCTTTGCGCCGGATGACCCGTTGGGCGCAAGCCGCCTGATCGTTGCGACCGATCTGGATGGCGACCCGCGCGAGGCCAAGATAAGGCAGGCGATTGCCATCAGTGACAGCGAAGTGAGGGGGCTGTTTGCCGAACAGATCGTCTGGGAAGACAGCTGCGCGTGGTCCAAACGCGATCGGCGTGTTGTGGCGCGTCAGCAGGAACGGCTGGGGGCCATCGCGCTGGATGATCGCATCTGGAAAGACGCGCCCTCTGATGCCGTGGCGAATGCAATGCTGGATGGTGTCCCTGATCTGGGCCTGTCGCTGTCCGATGCGGCCAAACGGTTCCGCGCCCGCGTGATGCTGGTGCGGGACGCAGGTGGCGATCTGCCGGATATGTCGGACGTGGCCTTGATGGACAGTTTGGACTACTGGCTGCTACCCCATCTGACCGGCGTCAAAACCGCCGATGATTGGAAGAAGTTCGATCTTCTGCCCGCGCTCCGCGCCATGCTGGATTGGAACCAGATGCAGGCGCTGGACGCAGCCGCCCCTGCGGCGTTCAAAACGCCTTTGGGCCGTGACATCCCGATTGATTATTCAGGCGACGATCCGGAAATTTCCCTGCGCCTTCAGGAAATGTTCGGCCAGACGGTACATCCCGTTGTGGCAAAACGGCCGTTGCGCGTGACGCTACTGTCACCGGCGGGTCGGCCTGTGCAGACCACGATGGATATCCCGAATTTCTGGGACACCTCCTATGCCGACGTGCGCAAGGATATGCGCGGGCGCTATCCGAAACATCCGTGGCCGGAAAACCCGCGCGAGGCTGATCCGACGCTTCGGGCAAAGCGCCGGACCTAGGCGTTCAGTCCCACCAAGGGCCGTGATGCGCGCCCTCGGCGTCCAGCCGTTCAAAGCCGTGACGACCAAAGAAATCACGTTGTGCCTGAACCACATTCGCCGTCCCGCGCGACTGGCGCATCGTGTCGTACCACGCCAGCGCCGAGGCCAAGGCAGGCACGGGCAGGCCCGCGGCGACGGCCGTGCCCACGACCTGACGCAGGGCGGGGATGCCGTCTTGGATCGTGTCGCGGAAGGCAGACGCCAGCAGCAACTGGCCCTCGGGCGCGCCATCGCGGAATGCGGCTGAAATATCGTCGAGCATCTTGGCGCGGATGATACAGCCTGCGCGCCAGATTTCAGCGATGCGGGCGGGGTCAAGGTTCCAGTCGTATTCATCCGACGCGGCCTTCAGAATGCGGAAGCCTTGGGCGTATTCCAGCACACGGGCCACGCGCAGGGCGGCCTCGATCGTGGTCACGTCTAGATCAAGCGCGCCGCGATCCTCGCCAAAGGCCTTGGCGGCCAGTTCGCGCAACGGCTTTTCCGCCGACCACGCGCGGCCTGCAACGGCGGCTTCGATCATTGTGGCGGATTGGCCCAGCTTTACGGCCTCGATCACCGTCCAGCGGCCTGTGCCTTTCTGGCCGGCGCTGTCGCGGATCACATCGACGGCGGGTTTGCCGGTTTCGGGATCGTCATAGCGCAGCACCTTGGCGGTGATCTCCATCAGATAGCTGCCAAGGGGGCCATCGTTCCACGCGTCGAACTGGTCGGCGACGGCAGGCAGATCCATGCCCAGACCATTGCGCAGAATATCGTAGGTTTCCGCGATCACCTGCATGTCAGCGTATTCGATGCCGTTATGAACTGTCTTTACGAAATGGCCTGCGCCATCGGGGCCAAGGTGATCGACGCAAGGTGCGCCGTCGAACTTGGCGGCGATTTTTTCCAGAACGGGCTTCAGTTCTGACCAGCTGTGATCTGTGCCGCCCATCATCATCGACGGGCCGTGCCGCGCCCCTTCTTCACCACCGGAAACCCCTAAACCCACAAAGTGCAGATCGTGTTCGGCCAGACGCGCCGCACGGGCGCGGGTGGAATGGAAATCGGCGTTGCCCGCATCGATCACGGTGTCGCCAGCCTCTAGCATCGGGATCACATCATCCAGAAACGCATCCATCGGGCCGGTCGAGGGGATCATGGCCAACAGGTTGCGCGGTTTTGGCAGCGCGTCGATCAGCGCCTTCAGGTCGTCCACAGCGGTGATATTCTCCGCCAGATCGCCCGCGCGCTCCATAAACTCGGGAATGACCGAGGCCGTCCGGTTCGACGCCGCGATGGCAATTCCCTTGTCCGCCATGTTCAACGCAAGCGCCGCGCCCATGGTGCCCAATCCGTAAATACCGATTTTCGGGTCCGACATGATGAAAAGCTCCTGTTTGAATAACCGTTAGCGCTGACGTGGGTCACAAGGCCGCAGAAGTAAAGGTGTATCGGCGCACAGCGGCCATGCATAAGCCCTTTGGCGACTGGACAAGCCTGTCTCTGCCATGCAGAAAACCCCGAACGGATGGGAGGCCACACACCATGGATATCGACGCCCTAGCCAGCGGAATTCTGGCCAGCGACCGCCGCGCCTTGGCCCGTGGGATCACTCTGGTGGAAAGCGGCCGCGATGATCACCGGCAAATGGCGACCGAGCTTCTGGAGAAGGTGAACGCGCAAGGCGGCGGGAAATCGGCGCTGCGCATTGGTCTGTCGGGCACACCGGGTGTGGGCAAATCCACCTTTATCGAATCCTTCGGCATGATGCTGATCGAACAGGGGCTGAAGGTTGCTGTTCTGGCGGTTGATCCATCTTCGGCGCGCTCGGGTGGATCGATTCTGGGTGACAAAACGCGGATGGACCGCCTGTCGCGCGAAAAGAACGCCTTTATCCGCCCGTCCCCCAGCCAGTCCCACCTTGGTGGCGTCGCTCGCCGCACACGCGAGGCGATTGGCCTGTGCGAGGCATGGGGGTTTGACGTGATCCTTGTGGAAACCGTGGGCGTCGGCCAGTCCGAGACTGTGGTTGCCGAAATGTCCGACCTGTTCCTGCTGCTGCTGGCCCCTGCGGGTGGCGACGAATTGCAGGGCGTGAAGCGCGGTATCATGGAAATGGCCGATATCATTCTGGTCAACAAAGCCGACGGTGATCTGAAGGCCACGGCCACCCGCACCTGTGCCGATTATGCCGGTGCGCTGCGCCTGTTGCGCAAGCGCCCGCAAGATCCCCAAGGCTTCCCCAAGGCGCTGACGGTGTCCGCGCTGGAAGAAAAGGGATTGGCGCAGGCGTGGGACGAAATGCAGGCGCTGGCGGATTGGCGGCGTGAAAACGGCCACTGGGACAGCCGCCGCGCGGCACAGGCGCGCTACTGGTTCGAATCAGAGGTGCGCGAAGGTTTGCTGTCGCGACTCAGTAAAGAGCCGCTAAAAGGCGCGATGCAGGCGCTTTCGCACGATGTAGAACAGGGTGAATTGACCGCTGCGGCCGCTGCAGACAGGTTTCTGAGGACCTACTTGCAAAGCTAGGCGCAGATAGGCTTGACGCGCACATGCTTAGTGCCTAGAGAAGCCCGACGAGATTCCGGGCGCTGCTTAATCGGCGCCCTTTGATTTTGGCGGATGGCCGATCATTCGCCCTTAGAGACGAGGAAAAGACCATGTCGCGTGTTTGCGAACTGACCGGTAAGGGCCCGATGGTTGGCAACAATGTCAGCCACGCCAACAACAAGACCAAGCGTCGCTTTCTGCCGAACCTGAACGACGTAACTCTGCAGTCCGAAACACTGGGCCGCGGTATCAAACTGCGTATTTCGGCAGCTGCTCTGCGTACTGTCGATCACCGCGGTGGTCTGGACAAGTTCCTGGCAAAAGCAAAAGACACTGAGCTTTCGGCAACAGCGCTGAAAGTGAAGAAAGAAATCGCCAAGGCACAAGCCGAAGCGTAAGCTTTCTATCCTGTTGGATGCGAAAAGCCCCACCGGAAACGGTCGGGGCTTTTTCTGTTGTCCGGATCACGCCAGCAGGCTGTCGACCCACGCGGGCACGGTTGTGCTGGCAGGGCCGACGATGTGGTTGTCGAAATCACGGGCCACGTCGCTTGGATCCAGATTTAACTCGACTGTCCACGCGCCCGCGGCCTTGGCTTCGCGCACGAATCCCGCCGCCGGATAAACCCGCCCGGATGTGCCGATCGCGGCAAAGAGCGTCGCGTCATAGAGGTGATCGATGATCTCATCCATGTGATAGGGCATCTCGCCGAACCAGACGATGTCAGGGCGGCCTGTGGGCGCATTACAGGCGGGGCAGGGATGTTGGGCCTGCATTTCCAACGGCGCGGCCCAGCGGTGCCCGCATGTGGCACAGAGCGCCTGATCCAGCTGCCCGTGCATATGGATGACCTTTGCACCTGCGGCCTCGTGCAGGCCATCGACGTTTTGGGTGATGAGCACGACCTCTCCGTCGTAGTCTGCCTGCAACCGTGCCAGCGCGTGATGGGCGGGGTTGGGTTCGGCCTTGGCCCCTTGGGCGCGGCGCATGTTGTAGAAGTCCTGCACAAGCGCGGGGTCGCGGGCAAAGGCCTCGGGCGTGGCGACATCCTCGACGCGATGTTCGTGCCAGAGCCCGTCAGAGGCGCGAAACGTCTGAAGTCCGCTTTCGGCAGAAACCCCTGCGCCTGTCAGAATGACGATTTTCCGTTGCACCATCGCTGTTTACCCCCGCCCGTCGCGTGTTAGGTTATGCCCTGTGAACCAGCAAAGGGCATGACATGTCGCACCGTATCCTATTCGTCTGTCTGGGCAACATCTGCCGCTCTCCCAGCGCCGAGGGCGTTTTGCGCGCCAAGGCTGACGGATTGGGCGTGCGGTTAGAGATCGACAGCGCAGGCACAGGCGACTGGCACGTGGGCGAGCCGCCCTACGGCTCGATGCAGGCTGCGGCCAAGGCGCGTGGGTATGACCTGTCGCCATTGCGGGCACGGCAAGTCACGGCGCAGGATTTCTACGACTTCGATCTGATTATCGCGATGGACGAAAGCAACCTGTCAAACCTGTCCCGCATCCAGCCAGCGGGCGCGCGGGCGACGGTGGCGCTGTTCACCGACTACGCCGCTCACACAGGCGCGGATCATGTGCCAGATCCATATTACACACGCGATTTCGACGGTTGTCTTGATCTGGTGGAACACTGCGCCGATGGGCTGTTGGCCGAGCTGGGGTAAGCCGCAATCACAGATGAACCATGGTGATCACCGTGGCCTGGTCGATCCGGTCGGGCGACGCCGGCAGTTCTGCGATTTCGCGCAGGACCTTGGCACGGATTGAAGGCGGCACAGGGGCCACGCGCCAGAACCGCGCCAGCGTTGCAGGGTCGTCCAGATCGTCGATGTGATCGGCTAGGAATGCCTTCACCCGATCCCGCTGCGCCTGATAGCCTGCGTTTTCGATGCCGTTTGCCACGGCCCGAACGGGCAGAGTCAGGGGATTGCCCAGATGGCCCGTGTCACAGGCCGCAAGCAGACAGATCAAAGCCAACGCACGCATGGTGTTAAAGGTAAGATCGGTCGCGCCGATCACAAGCTATGTATGCAACATAGCGCCATAGATGACGCGTGCGATGGTGCTCATGCGTTGGAATAGCAGTGCTTTATCTTTGCCAAGTCCGTAGGACCTAAGGCGGGAAGTGACCGATCCGCCAAAGAGCCGCCGCGTTGGGGCGCGTCGTCTCTGGTGCGGGGGCTTGCAGCCCTGATTCCGCACAATCCCCTAAACAAAAAAACGCGCCCGAAGGCGCGTCTTTGTTTGCTTGTGAACCGGTTCAGCTATCCATCTTAAGGGCCGAGATAAACGCCTCTTGCGGGATTTCCACCTTGCCGAACTGGCGCATCTTTTTCTTACCGGCTTTCTGCTTTTCCAGCAGTTTCTTCTTACGCGTCGCGTCACCGCCGTAACATTTCGCGGTCACGTCCTTGCGCAGCGCCGACAGGGTTTCGCGCGCGATCACCTTGCCGCCGATCGCCGCCTGGATCGGGATTTTGAACATGTGACGCGGGATCAGATCCTTCAGCTTTTCGCACATCGCGCGGCCACGCATTTCAGCGCGGTCGCGGTGAACCATCATCGACAGGGCGTCGACCGGTTCGTCGTTCACAAGGATCGACATCTTGACCAGATTGTCTTCGCGGTAGCCGATCATCTGGTAGTCAAAGGACGCATAGCCTTTGGTCACCGATTTCAGGCGGTCGTAGAAGTCAAAGACCACTTCGTTCAGCGGCAGATCGTACACCACCATTGCACGAGAGCCTGCATAGGTCAGGTCCAGCTGGATGCCGCGACGGTCCTGGCACAGCTTCAGCACGTCGCCCAGATATTCGTCGGGCACAAGGATCGTCGCTTTGATGCGCGGTTCTTCGATATGGTCGATCTTGGACGGGTCGGGCATGTCTGCGGGGTTGTGCAGATCGATCTGTTCGCCGTCTTTCATATAGATGTGGTAGATAACCGAAGGCGCTGTTGTGATCAGGTCGATGTCATATTCGCGTTCCAGACGGTCGCGGATAACCTCAAGGTGCAACAGGCCAAGGAAACCACAGCGGAAACCGAAACCAAGCGCGGCAGATGTTTCCATTTCGGCGGTAAAGGACGCGTCGTTCAGGGCCAGCTTTTCGATGGCGTCGCGCATGTCCTCAAAGTCGTTGGCGTCCACAGGGAACAGACCACAGAAAACCACAGGCACAGACGGCTTAAAGCCCGGCAGCGGTTTTTCGCATTGGCGGCGTTCGTGTGTGATCGTATCGCCGACCTTGGTGTCGCGCACCTGTTTGATCGACGCGGTCAGGAAGCCGATTTCACCCGGTCCCAGTTCATCGACATTCTGCATCGCCGGGCGGAAGACACCCAGACGGTCGACGCCGTAACGCGCACCGGTTTGCATCATGCGGATGTTGTCGCCCTTTTTCAGGGTGCCCTGCATGATCCGGACCAGAACCACAACGCCAAGGTACGAGTCGTAATAGCTGTCCACCAGCATCGCCTGCAGCGGCGCATCGGGATCGCCGGACGCGGGCGCGGGCAGGCGGGTGACGATGGCTTCCAGCACATCGGGGATACCCAGACCTGTCTTGGCCGAAATCTCGACGGCGTTGTCGGCTTCGATGCCGATCACGTCTTCGATCTGTTCCTTGACGCGTTCGGGTTCGGCGGCGGGCAGATCGATTTTGTTCAGAACGGGCACGATCTCGTGGTCCGCTTCAATCGCGGTATAGACGTTGGCCAATGTCTGCGCCTCGACGCCTTGGGTCGCGTCCACCACCAGCAGCGATCCTTCGACCGCGCGCATGGAACGGCTGACTTCGTAGGCAAAGTCGACGTGTCCGGGCGTGTCGATCAGGTTCAGCACATAGGTCTCGCCATCCTTGGCGGGGTATTCGATCCGCACGGTGTTGGCTTTGATCGTGATGCCGCGTTCCCGTTCGATATCCATCGAGTCGAGAAGCTGTGCTTTCATATCCCGTTCGGCCACGGTGCCGGTCAACTGAATGAGCCGGTCAGCGAGGGTCGATTTTCCGTGGTCGATATGGGCCACGATCGAGAAATTTCGGATGCGAGAAAGTGGTGTCATAAACGCGGATATGAAGCGGAAACAGGGGCCGGTCAAGGTGGCATGATGCGCTACACGCCAAGGGCGCATGGTTTCGCGTCGATTCTGGCGGTCGGGCCATAGAAAACAGGGCCATTTCAGAACGTGAATTGCCTTGTCAGCCGTTTTCGCGCATTATGTTTGCAATCAAACAGCCGGCGCAGACCGGCGCGATATATGAGCAGAAATATGAGAGTTTTGGCAGCACTGTGCATTTGTGCCATCGTGGCGGGCTGTGGCGGCAGCACCCGTAGCTATGGTTCCCCCCAAGTGACCCGTTTCGCAACCGGCCCGATCTATTCGGCTTGTATGTCGTCAGACCGTAAGGCGCGCAGCCGGTCGTTGTGCGGATGTGTGCAGGCCACAGCGGACCGGACGTTGTCGTCGTCGGATCAATCGATCGCGGTCAGCTTCTTCAAAGATCCGCAGCGCGCGCAGGACATCAAGATGTCTAAGCGTCCGAACCATGACCGGTTCTGGGATCGTTACAAAGAATTCTACGGACGCGCCGAACAGGTCTGCCGCGGCGTTTAATCGCCGAAATCGTAATTCAGAAACGTTCTGACCGAGGCTTCGAATTCACGCGGTTTTTCCGCGTGAAGCCAATGTCCTGTGCCCGGAAATTTGGCAAAGCGGGCGCGTGGGAACAGTTCGCGGATATGGGCGCGGTGTTCGGGCAGGACATAGTCGCTTTCGCTGCCGGTCAGGAACAGGGTCGGGTGGGGGAATTCGCCCGTGGTGCCGGGCCAGCCGATGATATTCGGCATTTCGGCCCCCAGCACATCCAGATTCAGCAGCCAGCGTTTGTTGGCGACATCCAGGCTTTGGGTGAAAAAGCTTTGTAGCGTCTTTTCCGGCACCAGTTTCGCCAGTTGTTCCACCGCATCGGATCGGCGCGCGACCTTATCCAGATCAATAGACTTCATCGCGTTGATATATTGCGTCTGATCGTGGCTGTAGGCCACGGGCGCAATGTCGGCCACCACAAGCCGCCCCACCTTTTCCGGATGGGTCAGCGCCAGAACCATCGCCGCTTTGCCGCCCATGGAATGGCCCATGACATCCATCTGACCGCCGTGGGCGTCGATGACTTCGGCCAGATCACCCGCCATGTCGTGATAGCCGTGCTGGTCGGCGCGGAAACTGTTGCCATGGTTGCGCTGATCGACGGCAACCACCTGCCGTTCGTCAGACAGACGTTTCGCGATCACACCCCAGTTGCGCGCCGATCCATAAAGACCATGCACGATCAAAAGCGGGGGCTTGTCGGTCGGGGTGCCATGCACAACGGTGTTCAACATGTCGAAGGGATAGCGCGGCACTTTACCAGTGACCAGCGCCTTTTCTGCGCTGCGAAAATCGGTTAGCGATAACTCATGATCAACACGACCACACTGACTGCCGATATCGAACGGCTTGAAACGCTTCTGGCAGACAAGCTAGGTGCGCGCCGTGGCAATCTGGCGCGTCGTGCGGCCAAGGCAGGGCGGCGCCTGCCCAAATGGGTGCGCCGTGATCTTGAGTTTCTGTCGCAGTGCGGACACATCGCGGGCCACCCGCAACTAGCCAGCACCGTTGAACCCGCAGTGATCGCCCGCGCGGTTGAACGCAGCGAACGACACCTGAGCGCCATCGACGTCAAAGAACGCCGGATCAAGACAGCTCTGGGTATTGCGGCGGGGCTGATCGTGCAGTTTGTGATCCTGTTTGCCGTCGCCGTTGCCGTGATGCGTTGGCGGGGCCTGATCTAGGCCCGCGCCACGATAAACCGCGCGGGCGGTTTTTTCGGGAAAACGCCAGTTTCAACGGTATCAAAGCCCGCATCCGCAAACATCGCGTCCAGTTCCTCGACCGTCATGAAGTTCACGTAGGGCGCTTTGCCGATCCATTGAAGCACCGGCAGGAACAGCCCGATAAATGGCATCGCGCCTTTGACACAGGCGGATTTGGTGATGACCAGTCCACCGGGTTTCAGCCGTGATTTGATCGCTTGCAGCGCGCCGGGAACATCTTCGACCAGATGCAGCAGATTATAGGCCATGATGACGTCAAACGGGCCCTCGGGCGCATCCAGAATGCCGTTGACCGCGAACTGCACGTTGGGCGTGTCTGCCCCTTTTTCACGGGCGATCTCGATCATGCCGGGGGCCAGATCGGTGGCGGTGATCTGCGCGCCTGATGCGGCCAGTCGCAGCGCCGTGGTGCCGGTGCCGCAGCCCAGTTCCAGCACCGAATGGTCGGGCGACAGATAGGACAGCGTCCGTTCCAGCGTGTGTTCATATGACGCCATATCCTTGACCGGATGTTTGGCGTAGCGGGGGGCAATCTTGGTCCAGAATTTTTTCGGGTCAATCATCGGGGCGGTCCTGCAATCTGAATATCTTTGCCAAAGTCAGTAAGGTGTCTGAAAGGATAGCTGTCATCTAATCTTTTGCGCGTCCCATGCATATTGCCGAGATTTGACTATGTGCTATGCGTATCTGCATGAACTGGTCTGCTATTCGATTTGATTGGAACTGCGCCCGGGCCTTTCTGGTCACGGCGGAAACCGGTTCGTTTTCCGCAGCCGCGCGTGAACTGGATGTGGCCCAGCCCACAATCGGCCGTCAGGTGGCGGCGCTTGAGGAAGAACTGGACATCATTCTGTTCGAACGTCTGGGCCGTGGCCTCGCGCTGACGGCGGCGGGCAAGATGCTGTTGACCCACATCCGCGCGATGGGCGACGCGGCCTTCCGCACGTCGATCACGGCCGCCGGTCAAGTACAGTCTGTGGGCGGTAAGGTCAGCGTGTCGGTTACCGATATGATGGCTGCCGTCGTGATGCCGGAACTGGTGACACGCCTGCGCATGATCGCCCCCCAGATCGAGATCGAGGTGATTTCATCCAACGACATCAGTGACCTACAAAGGCGCGAGGCCGATATCGCTGTCCGCCATGTGCGTCCCGAGCAGCCCGAACTGATCGCCCGCAAACTGCGCGATTCCGAGGCCTGCCTTTATGCCTCGATTGACTACCTCGAACGCGTCGGGCGTCCCGAGACGCCCGAGGACGTTCTGAACCTTGATTTCGTCGCCATGGGCACCGCTGAACAGCTTGCTCCGTTTCTGGAACGTATGGGCATCCCTGCGGGTGTGCCCAAGGTCAGCCTGCAGTCAGACAGCGGATTGGTGTGCTGGGAACTGGCCAAACGGGGGCAGGGCGTTGTGCCGATGATTTCCGATTTGGCCGACCAGTCGCCCGAGATGGAAAACATCCTGCCCGAACTGAAGCCGATTATCGTGCCCTACTGGCTGGTCACGCACAGCGAACTTCACAGCGCCAAACGCATCCGGATCGTGTTCGATTTTCTGGCCGAGGCCCTGTCGCAGCCGCGGTTCGGAATCTAGGCGGTGTCGCGCGGAGCCAACGACCCGCGCGCTATCAAGCATCTCAGTTCTTACCGTATTTGAACCCTGTCACATGATCCGGCGCGGTCAGGCCGTCCAGATTGCGTGGGTCATCAATCGGTGCACCGATGGTGGTGGTCACAGGGATCACGCCCGCCCAGATCGGCAGATCGTAGTCTTCCTCATCATCGGCAGGCGGGCCTGTGCGAATTTTTGCGCTGCCTTCCTCGATATCCAGCGCAAGGATCATCGTCGCTTTGCGTTCCTGCTCAGAATTCGGGCGCAGGATTTCCGACCGCCCCGGAAACAGGTGGTTGATGAAGTTGCACAGCTTCTCTTCCTTCTCTTCGTGCGACACCTGACGGGCCGTGCCGAACAGCGTGACCGAGCGGGTGTTCAGAGAATGGTGCATGCCAGAGCGGGCCATGACAAAACCATCAAGGATCGCAACGCTCAGACAGACCTCGGCATCGCGCGAATTTTTCAGCGCGCGCGACGCGGATGAGCCGTGCCAATACACGGTGTTCCCTTCACGCCATTGCAGCGTCGGCGTCACATAGGGTTTGCCGTCGATGACATAGCCCACGGTGCACATGGGCTGGGCGTCGAGAATGGCGTTGACGGTGTGACGGTCGAAATGCCCGCGATTGTGCGACCGGCGCAGGCGGGAACGGTCGGTTTTCTGTAGGTCTGTGGTCATGGCTTTGCTTTGGTCTTGTGGCTTTTTCTGAAGGGGGTTTCGTGCAATATTGGCTTTATGAAAATGACCAATTTGCCGGAAAACAATAAGGCCAATTTGCAGGCGGCCCTTCTAGCCCTGACGCTGGACCGCTCCGGACAGGTGCCGATGCATGTCCAATTGGCCGAGGCATTGCGCGATCTGATCCGGCGGGGCGTGGCCCCGTCGGGCGCGGCTTTGCCTGCCAGTCGCGCCTTGGCCAAGGATCTGGGCATTTCGCGGGTCACGACGCTGGGCGCCTATGATCAACTGGTGGCCGAGGGCTATCTGGACACACGCCAAGGCGCGGGCACCTTTGTGGCCGCCGATTTACCCCCGATGGAAGAGTCGCGGCCTGATCCTGTGTCCGCAACGCCGCCCATCGGTGCGCAGCCTTTGGTGCCGTTCCACCCCGGCTTGCCCGACACAGAACATTTCCCCCATGCGCAGTGGGCGAAGCACCTTGAGGCCGTGTGGCGCAGGCCCGATCCCGATCTTCTGGCCCAGCCCGACCCCTTGGGCTGGCCCCCGTTGCGGGCGGCGATTGCGGATCATCTGAATGCGTGGCGGGGGCTGTCTTGTAGCGCGGGGCAGGTGGTGATCACGTCCGGCTCGGTGGAGGCGTTTTCGCTGCTGTCGCGTCTGATGGATCAGGGCGACACCGTGCTGACCGAGGCCCCCTGCTACGGCCCGATGTTGCAAGCATTCCGAGGTCGGGGATTGGCATGTCGCTCTGTCCCCGTGGATGCGCAGGGCTTGCAAACCGACGCTTTGCCTACAGCAAAGGCCGTCGCCGTCACACCATCGCGCAACTATCCCTTGGGCATGACGCTGCCCCTGTCGCGGAGGCTGGCGCTCTTGGATTGGGCCAAGGCGCAAGACGCCTTGGTGATCGAAGACGACTATGACAGCGAATTCCGCTTCAGTGGCCCACCTTTGCCCGCGCTGGCCAGTTTGTCTGCCGACAGGGTGATCTATGTCGGCAGCTTTTCCAAACTGATGATGCCCGCGCTCAGGCTGGCGTATCTGGTGGTACCCGATCGTTTGGTGGCAAAGGTCACGGCCTTGTTGCAGCCAATGGGCAGTCAGGCCTCGGTTCTTCCGCAACCGGCGCTGGCGCGGTTTATGGAGGCGGGCGAATTCGCCACGCACCTGCGCCGCATGCGTCGGATCTATGGCCAGCGGCGTTTGGCTTTGATGAAGGCGTTGGCCGATCATTTGCCCAATCACCTGATCCCGCAGGATGTGGCGTCGGGGATGCATCTGATCTGTGACCTTGGGCCTGCGTTGGCGGGGCTTCGCGACGTGGATGTTGCCGCGATTGGCCAAAAGGCGGGGCTGTCGCTGCGCGCGCTGTCACGCTACCCCGAAGCGCCGGAGGACCTGCAAGGCGTTGTTATGGGCTATGCGGCTTTTGAGGAGGGCGCATTGGTTGGCGCAGTTAAGACCTTGGCCCAAGCGTTGAGTGCATCAGAAAAATGACAAGCACTGACCAGCTGCGGCGGCCTGTTGCATTTGAACCAAAAGGCCAAGCGCGATGACGAATGCGGTCAACGGAAGGCTGGATTTGAACGGTGTACGCATGGGTCCCTCGTAAACTTTATTTCTGGGTCATACGTGCAAGGCGTCGGTTTCCGTCGGCTGAAAAGAAAATCACTTAGCCTACAGTTTGAAATTCCAATCAAGTCGGTCTCAATGCGTAGGTTGACTGGAATTACGACTCAGGGGAGAATTTTCTGTAATCAAATCAATTAGAGATATGAAATGG
This sequence comes from Thalassococcus halodurans, assembly GCF_900108225.1. Lineage (GTDB taxonomy): Bacteria > Pseudomonadota > Alphaproteobacteria > Rhodobacterales > Rhodobacteraceae > Thalassococcus > Thalassococcus halodurans. The sequence continues at coordinate 1,909 of NZ_FNUZ01000005.1, read as the reverse complement.
ATATTTTTGCGTTTTTAATTCTGCTCTGGTTTTTACTTCCGATACCTTTCTTGGTGTTGTGGCTTTTAAACAGGGATGCTCGCAAGAAATCGGATGCGGAAGCCTCTTCTCTCAAAGAAAGGTTTGCTCCGATTACTTCACTCGAAGATGAGCGTTCCCGACTTGCAGAAGAAATCAAAGAAACCAAGGCAAAAACAGAAGCTGTACGAGCGGCATACGCGGAAAAGCGTAAGCTGCTTGAAACATTGCAAACACAAGTTGCTGTCTATGATGAACGTTTATCGTTCGCCGAACTTGGTGTTTATGAGCCTCACTTCGATTTTGGCGACAGCGAGGCTTTCAAAGAAAAGATAAAGGAAGTCAGAGAACGCCAAAAAGCAATGGTGTCTTCAAAAGAAGCAACTCTTTGCCCAACCCAATGGACTGTCGAGGGAAGTAGATCGAAGGGCAAAACGATGATCAATCGTCAGACCCGACTGACGATGCGTGCGTTCAATAATGAATGTGAGGCTGCTATTGCAAACATCCGTTGGAACAATGCCGCAGCGATGGAAAAGCGAATTTTGAACGCGGCGAAGCAAATTGATAGCGCCAATTCCTCGATGAACCTCCGCATCAACGACGAATACGTTGCTCTGAAACTCGAAGAATTATTTCTTACGCATGAGTATCGCGAGCAGCTGAAGATTGAAAAGGAAGAAAGGGCCGAACTTGCCCGAGCTGAACGAGAAGAAAAGAAACTTTTGGCTGACGCAGAAGCTGCTGACAGAAAAGAGCGTGAATATCAGAAGCTTCTAGACAAAGCTCGAAGCGAGGTTGGGGCAGATCAGGGCAGAATTGCAGAATTGGAAGCCCAACTTGCTGAAGCGCATGCGATGGGTGAGCGCGCGCGCGCAATGGCTGAGATGACAAGATCAGGGTACGTCTATGTCATCTCAAATATTGGTTCATTTGGAGAGGACGTCGTCAAAATTGGTCTTACTCGCCGTCTTGAGCCCGACGACAGGGTGAAAGAGCTTGGCGATGCAAGTGTGCCTTTCGGTTTCGACACCCACGCAATGATTTACTCGGACGAAGCGCCAGCCTTGGAGAATGCGCTTCACAAGGAATTTGCGGATCGAAGAATTAATATGTCCAATATGCGAAAAGAGTTTTTTCGGGTCGAACTCGCAGAAGTCGAAGATGCGGTTCGGAAGCTGGCTCCTGATGCGAATTTCTTTACAGATCGTGAGGCGCAGGAATGGCATGAGACTTTGGCGCGACGCCGCCAGACTTTGGAGCAATTGCAAACACAAGGTGAAAACGCGTTGCCTGCCGAGATTTGAACATCCGCTGCCTAGATTAGAGCAGGACTGATAGCGCTGTGAAGTGTTTAAAATCTAAAAAAGCCCCCTGTGTTTGGGGGCTTTTTGTTTGTGTTTTTGTGACCCGATCAGAGGTTTGGGTAGATCGGGAATTTGGCGCAGAGTTGGGCGACTTCGGCTTTGACTTTGGCTTCGACCTCGCCGTTGCCGTCTTCGCCGTTCTCGCGCAGGCCATCGACCACTTCGATGATCCAGTCCGCGATCTGGCGGAACTCGGCCTCGCCGAAGCCGCGGGTGGTGCCGGCGGGCGAACCAAGGCGGATGCCGCTGGTGACCATCGGTTTTTCCGGATCAAACGGAACGCCGTTCTTGTTGCAGGTGATATGCGCGCGGCCCAGAGCCTTTTCGGTCGCGTTGCCTTTGACGCCTTTGGGGCGCAGGTCTACCAGCACGACGTGGGTGTCGGTGCCGTGTGTGACCGTGTCCAGACCGCCCTTGATCAGCTGGTCAGACAGCGCCTGCGCGTTCTTGATGACCTGCTGCTGGTAGGTTTTGAACGACGGGCGCAGCGCTTCGCCAAACGCAACCGCCTTGGCCGCGATCAC
>NZ_FNUZ01000004.1 GCF_900108225.1 Thalassococcus halodurans | reverse complement strand
CATCAGTTCTTTGATCTTGTTTTCGCCGATTTCCGGGTCACGGCCTTCCATCGCCGCCAGAGCGGAACCTGCGATGATCGGAATATCGTCGCCCGGGAAGTCGTACTCGGACAGAAGTTCACGAACTTCCATCTCAACCAGTTCCAGCAGTTCTTCGTCGTCAACCTGGTCAACTTTGTTCAGGAAAACAACCATCGCCGGGATACCAACCTGACGGCCAAGCAGGATGTGCTCGCGTGTCTGGGGCATCGGGCCGTCGGCCGCGTTCACAACCAGGATCGCGCCGTCCATCTGCGCCGCACCGGTGATCATGTTCTTAACATAGTCAGCGTGGCCGGGGCAGTCGACGTGTGCGTAGTGACGTGCTTCTGTTTCGTACTCAACGTGCGCAGTCGAGATCGTGATGCCGCGCGCTTTTTCTTCAGGCGCACCGTCAATCTGGTCGTACGCTTTGAAGTCACCAAAGTACTTCGTGATCGCCGCTGTCAGCGTCGTTTTGCCGTGGTCAACGTGACCAATCGTGCCAATGTTGCAGTGCGGCTTGCCGCGCTCAAACTTTTCCTTTGCCATGATATTGGCTCCTTACTTCAGAGTTGCGGTGCGCCCAAAAGCACACCCTACGTGGTAGGGTGCGTGGTTTCCCACGCACCGCTCCTTATGCGTATTTCGCTTGAATCTCGTCCGAGATGTTCTGCGGGACAGGGTCGTAATGCGAGAACTGCATCGTGAACTGCGCGCGGCCCGAGGACATGGAGCGCAGTGTGTTGATGTAGCCGAACATGTTGGCCAGCGGAACGTTCGCGTCGATCGCGATTGCGTTGCCGCGCGGTTCCTGACCGGAAACTTGACCACGACGGGATGTGAGGTCGCCGATGATACCACCTGTGTATTCTTCAGGCGTGATAACTTCGACCTTCATGATCGGTTCCAGCAGCTTCGCGCCAGCTTTCTTCATGCCTTCGCGCATACACATACGTGCAGCGATTTCGAAGGCCAGAACGCTGGAGTCAACGTCGTGGAACTTACCGTCGATCAGAGCAACTTTAAAGTCGATCACGGGGAAGCCAGCCAGCGGGCCGCTATCCATGACCGAGTTGATGCCCTTTTCAACACCCGGGATGTATTCCTTCGGAACAGCACCACCAACGATGCGGGATTCGAACGAATAACCCTCGCCCGGCTCTGTCGGCGTGATGATGAGTTTGACCTCACCGAACTGACCCGAACCACCAGACTGTTTCTTGTGGGTGTATGTGTGCTCGACTTCGTGGCTGATCGTTTCACGGTATGCCACCTGCGGCGCACCGATGTTCGCTTCAACTTTGAATTCGCGCTTCAGACGATCGACCAGAATGTCGAGGTGAAGTTCGCCCATGCCCTTCATGATGGTCTGACCGGACTCGAGGTCGGTTTCGACACGGAAGGAGGGGTCTTCTGCCGCCAGACGTGCCAGACCTTGGGACATCTTCTCTTGGTCGCCCTTTGTTTTGGGCTCGACCGCGATTTCGATAACCGGATCCGGGAATGTCATGGTTTCCAGAACGACAGGCGCTTTCGCATCACAGAGTGTGTCACCGGTTGTCGTGTCTTTCAGACCCGCCAGCGCGATGATGTCGCCTGCAAATGCTTCTTCGATCTCTTCACGGTTGTTGGAGTGCATCATCATCATACGACCGATGCGCTCTTTCTTGCCTTTGGTCGAGTTCAGAACGGTGTCACCCTTGTTCATTGTACCCGAGTAGATACGGGTAAATGTCAGGGAGCCAACGAAGGGGTCGTTCATGATTTTGAACGCCAGACCCGAGAAGGGCATTTCGTCATCCGCACGACGTGCGATGTTACGTTCTTCGTTTTCGTCACCCGGTTCAAAGCCCATGTAATCAACAACGTCGAGCGGGCTCGGCAGATAGTCGATAACTGCGTTCAACAGAGGCTGTACGCCTTTGTTTTTGAACGCGGAACCACCCAGAACAGGAACGAATTCCAGCGCCAGAGTACCCTTACGCAGCAGCGCGCGGAGCGTCGGAACGTCCGGTTCGTTGCCTTCGAGGTATTCCATCATGGCCTCTTCGTCCTGCTCTACAGCAGCTTCGACCATTTTTTCGCGCCATTCGTTGGCCATGTCCTGCAGCTCGGGACGGATGTCGACCTGAACCCAGGATGCGCCAAGGTCTTCACCTTTCCACAGCCACTCTTTCATGGTGACCAGGTCCAGCAGACCTTCCAGCTCGGATTCTGCACCGATCGGAATGCCGACAGGAACAGCACGCGCGCCTGTACGGTCTTCAATCATGCGAACACAGTTGAAGAAGTCAGCGCCGATCTTGTCCATCTTGTTGACGAACACGATACGCGGAACTTTGTAGCGGTCAGCCTGACGCCAAACGGTTTCTGTCTGGGGCTCAACACCAGCGTTGGCGTCCAGAACACAAACCGCGCCGTCGAGAACGGCCAGCGAACGCTCAACTTCGATGGTGAAGTCAACGTGTCCGGGTGTGTCGATGATGTTCAGACGGTGCTTCGGAGTATCGGCTGTTTCGCCGTCCTCTGTACGCTCCCAGAATGTTGTTGTCGCAGCCGAGGTGATCGTGATGCCGCGTTCCTGTTCCTGCTCCATCCAGTCCATGGTGGCTGCACCATCGTGCACCTCACCGATGTTGTGGGATTTGCCGGTGTAGTACAGGATGCGCTCGGAGCAGGTTGTTTTACCCGCATCGATGTGCGCCATGATACCGAAGTTGCGGTAATGATTGAGCGTATATTCGCGTGCCATTGGATGTAGTCCTAAGCCAAGATTACCAGCGATAATGGCTGAACGCTTTGTTCGCGTCGGCCATTTTGTGAGTGTCTTCACGTTTCTTGACAGCTGCACCGCGGGACTGAACAGCGTCCAACAGTTCGCCAGCAAGGCGTTCTTCCATGGTGTTCTCGTTGCGTGCGCGGGACGCGGTGATCAGCCAACGGATGGCAAGAGCTTCGCGACGCTCGGGGCGGACTTCAACGGGTACCTGGTACGTCGCACCACCAACACGGCGGGAACGAACTTCGACCGACGGTTTGATGTTGTCGAGTGCTTCGTGGAACACTTCAACGGGTGCGCGTTTGATTTTGCCTTCAACGCGGTCAAGTGCGTTGTAGACGATGCGTTCGGCTACGGATTTTTTGCCATCGATCATGAGGTTGTTCATGAACTTGGACAGAACGCGGTCACCAAACTTGGCGTCGGGCAGGACTTCGCGTTTTTCAGCGGCGTGACGACGGGACATATTCTATAATCCTCTTACTTCGGACGCTTAGCGCCATACTTGGAGCGGCGCTGTTTACGGTCTTTAACGCCCTGAGTATCCAGAACACCACGCAGGATGTGGTAGCGGACACCCGGAAGGTCTTTCACACGGCCGCCACGGATCAGAACAACAGAGTGTTCCTGCAGGTTGTGGCTTTCACCCGGAATGTAGCTGATGACTTCGTAACCGTTTGTCAGGCGTACCTTCGCAACTTTCCGCATCGCCGAGTTCGGCTTCTTCGGTGTTGTTGTGTATACGCGTGTGCAAACGCCACGCTTCTGCGGGCATTGCTCAAGATGCTGCGACTTAGAGCGCTTTACTTTGGGCTGCCGCGGCTTGCGGATCAGCTGTTGAATGGTTGGCATTCCGGTTCTTTCCCCGTGTAGCTCACATATGTGTGCGCAGAAGTGGCCTGCGCGGGTTTCTCGTAAGGCGCCCCCACGCGTCCGTGAGGTCACCGGTGTATCTGTCTCGCGCCCTGGACAGCGCTTGCGGCACATTTCGGTGCGCCGCGACCGGGTTTTAGGCGCCGACAAATGTCAGACGACGCAAAAAACCGCATGCGTCCCCTTTGTCCAGGGAACGACGCGGGGTATTCCAGAGGATCGGGATGTTGCCATCCGGATCTTGACCGCTTCGGTTCTGTAAATGCTCGGGGTACAGAAAGCCCCGAACGGATGCGGCGCGTATATGAGGAGTCGCACACCTTGTCAACACTCGTGAACCGACAGTTATGGACCGGTCATTTTCCGCCGTATCTGCGCCTATTTAGTCGGGTTGCGCGGGATTGCATAGCCTGACAATCTTGGTTCCGGACATATCGTAAGGGTGCGGAGGTTTCACAAGGTGCAGGTGATCGGGTTTTGCCGCTTTTCCTATCCGGCCGAAGGCGGGTTTCAGGTGGAACACCCCACAATCGAAGATCGCATCGCCTATCTCTATTCCCAAGACCGGCTGGAAGAACGGTTCCGCCATTTCGAAGGCATCTGCCTACCGTCCCTTCTGAACCAAACCGATCCCGACTTTACCTTTGTCATTCTTATAGGGGATCAACTGCCTGATGCGTATCGCGACCGTCTGGAACGCTTGGTCGCCGGATTGAAAGATGTGCGCATCGTGGCACGTCCGCCCCTCCCCCATCGCAAGGTCTGTCAGCAGGTTCTGAACGAAGCCCGGACCGATATCAAAGAGCCATGCCTGCAATTCCGCCACGATGACGACGACGCCATCGCTTTGGGTTTCGTTGCAACACTCAAGCAGGCTGCGCAGGATTGTCAGGCGTTGACCCGGACCCACGGTTTGGTCGGCTTTGACTGGAACCGCGGGTATGTGGCCCGCCCCGATGCAAAGGGCATCTGTGCAGAAGAAGTCGTTCATCCCTACTGGGGCGTGGCTCAGGCTGTGGCGGTGCAGGGCAAAGTGCGCCGCTCGATCATGAACTTCGGCCATCAGAAGCTGAACCAGTTCATGCCCACCGTCACGTTTACAGATCGTCCCATGTACGTGCGCGGGCACAACGACCACAATGACTCGCGCCAAGGCAAACACGTAAAGCCTGTTACCCTGCCCCGGCTGTCCCCTGATCAGGAACAAGACTTCCGCGATCTGTTCGCCATCGACGCAGACGCGATCCGCCGCATCTTCTCTTAAAGCCCAGCCGCCTGGATTTTCCGCAAACGCCGCCGCACCTGTGCTTCGCGCCACATTGTAAAGACACCCGTCGCCACAATGATCGCCGCCCCGATCAAGGTCAGGTTACCCGGCCAGTCGCCAAAAACCACAAAGCCAAGGATCAGGGCCCAGACCAGCCCAGTGTACCGGAAAGGCGCCACATGGCTGACCTCGCCCACGCGCATGACCAGCACGCTTAGGAAATAACCCACACAAATAAAGGCCGCTGTCGCGCCAATCAGCGCCCATTCACGCCCCCCCATGGCAAGCCAGTCTTCCTGTGTGCCCAGTATGCCCGCGAATATGGTCACAGATACGCTTGCCGCGATGGTCACGAACAATGACGGCACCGACGCCGAAATCCGGCGCACCGTCAAATCCCGCAGGGTGACAAAGGCCACCGCAATCAGGCCATAGACCGAAAACAGATTGAACCCCTCTGCCCCCGGCTTGACGATCAGCAGCATGCCGCAAAAGCCGACCACAATCGCACCCCAGCGTCGCCAACCGACGGCCTCTCGGAAAAACAGCGCGCTTCCCAAGGTCACTGTCAACGGCAACATCTGCAAAAGCGCCGTCAGGTTCGCCAGCGGCATATTCATCAGTGCGGTCAACAAAAAGAAGGCCGCCCCGACCTCGGCAAACGACCGAACCGCGATCAACACCGTGTCCTTGCGCGATAGGTCGGGCCACCGAACACCAAAGAACCGCGCCAACATCAGCAGGAACAAACTTGCCATCACCCCGCGCAGGAACAGAACCTGCCCCAGTGGCAGCGTCTTACCGACCAGCTTGAAACACGTGTCATTCAACGTAAATGCCGCCATGGACAGCGTCATCAACAACGCACCACGTGTGTTTTCGGAAATCGCCTGCATGTCGGTAGCTCCTTGGACCGCACTCTGACGTCCCCAACCGCAGAATCGCTGTTGAACCCGTCTTGCCCTGCCCTTCACCAAATGGTCTAATCGCGCGCAATCAACAGACCAACAGAAAAAGAGCAGCCCATGGCCGACGATCTTCTTACCGGTGCGGAACCGACAGACTACGATGCATCCTCGATCGAGGTGCTTGAAGGTCTTGAACCGGTTCGCAAACGCCCCGGCATGTATATCGGTGGCACGGACGAACGGGCGCTGCACCACATGGTCGCGGAAATCCTCGACAACTCGATGGACGAAGCGGTGGCCGGCCACGCAAACAGGATCGAGATCGAGCTGCACGCAGATAACGCCATCACCATCCGCGACAACGGTCGTGGTATCCCGATCGATCCCCACCCCAAGTTTCCCGACAAATCCGCGCTTGAGGTGATCCTGTGTACACTGCACGCAGGCGGCAAATTCTCGGGCGATGCATATGAGACGTCCGGCGGTCTGCACGGTGTGGGTGCGTCAGTTGTAAACGCCCTGTCCGATTCCATGGTCGTGCAGGTCGCGCGTAATAAAGAAGTGTTCGAACAGCGTTTCTCGCGCGGTATCCCGCTGGGTCCCGTGGAAAAGGTTGGCTCGGCTCCGAACCGCCGCGGCACGCAAGTGACCTTCCACGCGGACGAAGAAATCTTCGGCTCTCACCGGATGAAGCCCGCACGCCTGTTCAAAATGGTGCGGTCCAAGGCCTATCTGTTCTCGGGCGTTGAAATCCGCTGGAAATCCGCCATCGACGATAAGGAAACCCCGACCGAGGCGACCTTCCACTTCCCCGGCGGTCTGGCGGACTATCTGACCGAGACACTGGGCACGGCGACGACATACTCGGACCAGCCTTTTGCCGGCACCGTGGACTTCAAGGAAAAGTTCAACACCCCCGGCAAGGTCGAATGGGCGATCAACTGGACCCCATCGCGCGACGGTTTCATCCAGTCCTACTGTAACACCGTCCCCACGCCGGAAGGCGGCACGCACGAGGCAGGCTTTTGGGCGGCGATCCTGAAAGGCATCCGTGCCTACGGCGAACTGGTCAGCAACAAGAAAGCCAGCCAAATCACCCGCGACGACCTGATCACGGGCGGCTGTGCGCTGGTGTCCTGCTTTATCCGCGAACCGGAATTTGTGGGCCAGACCAAAGACCGCCTCGCCACGACCGAAGCACAGCGTCTGGTCGAAAACGCCGTGCGCGACCACTTTGACAACTGGCTGGCGTCCGACACCAAATCCGCGGGCGCAATCCTTGATTTTCTTGTGCTGCGCGCCGAAGAACGCCTGCGCCGTCGTCAGGAAAAGGAAACCGCCCGCAAATCCGCCACCAAGAAACTGCGCCTACCGGGCAAGCTGACGGACTGTACCGCCAAGAACCGCGAAGGCACCGAACTTTTCATCGTCGAGGGCGACTCGGCTGGTGGTTCGGCCAAAGGCGCACGGTCGCGCGAAACGCAGGCTCTTTTGCCGCTCAAGGGTAAGATCCTGAACGTTCTGGGGGCTGCTTCGAACAAACTGTCCTCCAACGCCGAAATCCGCGACCTGTGCGAGGCACTGGGTGTCGGCATGGGCACCAAGTTCAACCTTGATGATCTGCGCTATGACAAGATCATCATCATGACCGATGCGGACGTCGACGGCGCGCACATCGCGTCGCTGCTGATGACCTTCTTCTTCACACAGATGCGCCCGCTGATCGACCAAGGCCACCTCTATCTGGCCTGCCCGCCGCTCTATCGCCTGACCCAAGGCGCGAAACGCATCTACGTGGCAGATGACCTTGAAAAAGAAGCGATGATGGAGCGCGGTCTAGGCGGCAAAGGCAAGATCGACGTGCAGCGCTTTAAAGGTCTGGGCGAAATGGACGCGAAGGACCTGAAAGAGACGACGATGGACCCGAAGACACGCAAACTGATCCGCGTGACCATCGACGAGGACGAACCCGGCGAAACCGGCGATCTGGTGGAACGCCTGATGGGCAAGAAACCGGAACTGCGCTTCCAGTATATCCAAGAGAACGCGCGGTTTGTTGAGGAGCTGGATGTTTGAGGCTTTCGTGGCCTAAGCATTTTAGGAAACATCTCTCAGATGTGCCCGAGACGACGCGCGCGGTGGCGTTGTAACGGTCGAACGGGTGCGCTTTATCTCTCCAAGTCCGTAGGAGTGCTGAGGGGGTAGACCACCCCCACCCAAAGAGCCGCCGCGTGGGGGCGCGTCGTCTCTGGCGTGGCGGCCTTCGGCCTTTGCTCCGCGCCTTCCGCACTATTCATTACGAGCTGCGGGTTAGGTTTAGTGCTCTGCCTTTATCCAGGTTCGTTCCAAAGCGAACAGTGGACAGCAGGCTCGCTCATTCCAACCAAATCCGCCAGCGTTCCAAGCGCCGGACCAGCCCCAGCCAAAGAGACACCGCATGGCGGCCCGTCGCCTCTGGGAGCCGAGGCCTTCGGCCTTTGCTCCGCGCCTAGCGAAAAGTTCACTGGACAGCGCCTGACAATCCCGCAAATGTCCGGCCATGCGCGCATTGATCCTTTCCGCCACTCTTGTCCTGACCGCCTGCTCGGGCCGTCCCCTGACACAGAATGAAATCCTGTTCACACAAGCTATGGCGGGCGATCAGGTCGATCCTGCCCCAGTCCGTTTCCATGACGGGCATTTCGCAGGCAGCTATATTACCTCGCTTCCCGTGCGGCCCCGTCTGACCTGTCAGGAACGCATCTTTGCCCCTGTCAGCGGCGACGAGATCGAGGTCTCGCCCGGCGCGATCACGCTGTTCAATGACGTCTACTACCGCAAAGACCTGTATATCCCCGATTATCTGCCCAACTGGCCGAAAGAGGTGCACGTCTACGCCGCCATGTTGTTTGCCCATGAGATGACCCACGTCTGGCAATGGCAGAACCGCGCGCGGACCGGATACCACCCCGTCAAAGCCGCCGCCGAACACCAGCGCAGCGATGATCCCTATCTGTTCAATCCGGATACAGAGGGCGCGTTTCTGGACTATGGCTTCGAACAACAGGGCGCAATTGTCGAAGAATACGTCTGCTGCCAATTGCTGGACCCTGATGCCCCCCGCACCGCGCGGCTTGAGGGGATGATCGCAAAGGCCATGCCGATCCAACGCCTGCGCGATGTGCTGGATGTGGAACAGGTGATCCTACCGTGGAGCGGGGCCGAGCCGGAAGGCATCTGCAGATAGCAAAAAGGCGGGGAAAATCCCCGCCCTTCATTAGGTTCTGATAAAGAGATCAGATGCTGTCGACGAAATTGTCGACCTCTTTCTTGGCCTGTTCTTTGGTCTTGCCGTACTTGGCCTGAATCTTACCGATCAGCTGTTCGCGATCGCCCTTGGCTTCTTCGATTTCGTCATCGGTCAGCTCGCCGTATTGCTCGCGCAGCTTACCTTTAAATTGCGTCCAGTTACCTTGAATTTGATCCCAATTCATAGCCGTAGCTCCTTAATCTGTGTTTCACTGAACAAACGGATCAGGCGCGAATTGGTTCCCGATAATTCGACAAAAGCGGGTGGCGTTTATTCGTCCATATCGCCGTGGACCGCGAATTGGCCCAGATCGGCGGTCTGCCCTTCGATGGCGCGGAAGGCCTCTTTGACGCCTGCCTCTGTCAGTTCCCTTGCAACGGTCAGCACGGTGTTCGGATCGAATTCCTCACACAAATCAATCATCTCGTCGATCTCGGCCTGCGCAACGCCGCGCGCGGCTTCGATCGACGGTGCGCCGTAGATATCGACAAAGTGCTGTGACAGCCCCTCGATCAACGCCTCGCGTTCCGCATCTTCGATGCGGGTCACGGCGACGAACGTGACGCGACCAAAGGTTTCGACACCCAGCCAGCCGTTGGCAAAGGCCTGACGGGTTTTGCCAACCAGATCACCTTCGCCGAAGTTGGAAAACTCGAACCCGCCCGCGATGCACCATTCGCCGGTGCGGGCCGGTTTGGCAAAAACCCGTGTGTCGCTTTCGTCAAAGTGGATGGCCCGTGCGAGTTTCATGGTGTCTCCAGTAGATCAGTCAACGGCACAAGGCGGGTGCCTTCGCCGGTTTTCACCAACATTCCAAGCTGTTCATCCAGCCCGAGGAACGTGCCCGAATGTCCCGATTGGTCGATTGCATCGCCCATTCCGAACACAAGCCCCGAATATTCGCGGTGGAGCGGCGCGATGCCGTCCTGTTCCCAGATATGCAGTTGCGTCAACAGGTGGCGCGACCAGCTTTCCAGCACATCCAAAGGCATCAGATCGCCGCAGCCCTCGGCGTAAAGGGCCGTTTCATCGGGGTTTTGGCCCCCGTCAATGTCATCAGAGACGAACCGCAGGCTCAGCCCGATCACCATCCAATCCGGTGGCGAGTTCCGATCACCCTTGGGTGCCACCATCCGCAGCTGCCCCGCTTTGGCACCGTTGACGTGAACCTTGCCGCTCCACCCCAATTGCAAGGCCACCTCGGGCGGTGCGACGGACCCGACCGCGTTCTGCAGCGCAACCCCTGCCAGTGGCAGCATCACCGCCGCCTCTGCCAAAGCTACCTCGGGCGCAAGGACCAGTGCCGCCTGCAAGTCAGGCGACACCGGATCGTATAAAACAAGCCCAGCATCACACCCGTCCTGTGCCGCCTGAATGGCTGCGGCGAACGGATCGCCCGCAACTGCGCGGCCCGTCAACAAAGGAGGAAAGCTGAGCTCTGCGTTCATGCGTGGCCGCCCTTGATCAGCGCCTTGGCGACGTCACGGAAGCTTTGTGCCTGTGGGCTGTCGGGCTTTGACACCACGATGGGTGCGCCACCGTCCGAGGCTGTCCGGATATCCAGATGCAACGGGATTTCGGCCAACAAAGGAACGCCCAGCTTTTCGGCTTCGGCCGCTACGCCACCATGACCGAAGACGTGTTCTTCATGGCCACAGTTCGAACAGATATGGGTGGACATGTTTTCGATCAGGCCGACGATCGGCACTTTCATCTGGTTGAACATGTCGATGCCACGACGCGCATCCAGAAGCGCCACGTCCTGCGGGGTCGAAACCACAACGGCGCCATCGACAGCGAACTTCTGGCTCAGGGTCATCTGCACATCACCGGTTCCCGGCGGCAGGTCAATGATCAGCACATCCAATGCGCCCCACTGAACCTGGTTCATCATCTGCTGCAACGCGCCCATCAACATCGGACCACGCCAGATCACAGCCTGATCCTCGTTGGTCATCAGACCGATGGACATCATTGTCACGCCGTAGTTGCGCAAGGGAAGAATGGTTTTGCCATCAGGCGATGCCGGTTTGCCGGACACACCCAGCATGCGCGGCTGGGACGGGCCGTAAACGTCAGCATCCAAAAGACCAACGCGGCGCCCTTCTGCGGCCAAAGCACAAGCGAGGTTCGCAGAAACGGTGGATTTGCCTACGCCGCCCTTACCCGAGGCAACGGCCAGAATGCGATCAACACCCGGAACCTTTTGCGGGCCTTGCGGCTGCGGGCGGCTACCGCCCTTCAGATCCGGCGGCGGTTTGGGGGCGGAATGGGCGGTCATGACAACCGACACCTGTTCAACACCTTCCATGGCCTTGACCGTAGCTTCGGCCACATCACGCACGACCTTATAGTTTTCGGCCTTGTCGGGATTCACCTCTAGCACAAAGCGGACGGTGCCGCCGTCAACTGTCAGCGCCTTCACCAAACCGGCCGAGACGATATCCGTGCCCGAGACCGGATCATCGATTGTTTTCAGCGCGGCATTCACCGCGTCACGTGTCAAAGTCACGATAAATTACCCTTTGATTTGTCCGCTGACGGTATGTTCGAATTCCAATCCGTCAATGGTCAGAACGACCTTGGCTTCATAGGTTTTGCCCTCGGGCCCGCCATCTTTGCGCACGGCGTCTTCAATCGCCTGCTGGGAAGTGACCCCAACCTGTTTCAGGAACTTGCGCATCGACATGTTGAATTCGTCGGTCATCAGGAACTCCGTTTTTCTGGGGCCTTAGCGTGGTTCACGACCAAGGCATTGACGTGTCTAGGGCAGCGCCCCTACGCTTGCAACGGGGCCAACCCATCGGGGAGGAGACCAGATGCGGCGTTGGATAGCACTTGCAGTTGGTATGGTTTGCGCCACCGCATCCGTTGCACAGGATGCGGACAAAACCTTTCGACTGTCCATCCCGGACAGTCTGACAGAGACCGGCTTTCCGCAATATCTGTTGCCCAGATTTTCGCTGAAAACCGGCACGCGTATCGAACGTGTCGGTGCTGATGACGCAGCTGATGCTTATTTTGGCGACACAGGACGCGCGGCCTTTGCGGATGCGAACCAGGTCTGGAGCATGGAGGTCGGCGATGATCCCGACGCACAGGCCTTTTCCGAGTGGCTTTTCTCGGCGGTCGGTCGCAACACCATCGACAGCTTTACCGTAGATGGGGACACGCCGTTCAGCTCCACAGTCAAAGAGGAACGACAGGTCGTTGAGCTGAGCTTTGACGGTGATGCCAGCAAAGGGGCAGACCTGTCGCTGGCCTTGTGCGGACGGTGCCATGTGGTCAGCGAAGCAAACCGGATGAAGGCCATTGGATCGACGCCTTCCTTCAAGGTTCTGCGCGCTTTGCCCGACTGGGGCGACCGATTTCAGGCCTTTTATGCCCTGAACCCGCATCCCGCGTTCACACAGATCGCAGACGTCACGCCGCCATTCGACATTTCGCGTCCTTCGCCCATCGCGCCGGTGGAAATGACGTTGGACGATCTGGACCATATCCTTGCGTTCGTTGCCGCCGAAACGCCCGCTGATCTGGGCGCCCCAATCGAAAGCCGCTAGAGTTTGGTCCGCGCCTGAGGCGACCATCAGTGATCGCGCCGCTTTGAGGGGCCGTTGTTCAGATAGTCGTCCGTGGTGCGCGGTCTGCGCGGCTCGCCCATCTGGAACGGATTATTGTTGGAATGGAACTGTGCCCGGACCCGACAGTCATCGCACATCTGGATCATCTTCAAAGCATCGGGGTTGTTGAACATGGCGTTTGTACCAGCCAGCTTTTCGGAAATACGCTCGATCGTCGATTTCACCCCAAAGAGCGACCCACATTCGATGCAGGCAAAGGGCTCTTCTTCGTTCAGAACCTGTTGGGACAGGGCATTATCCTCAAGGTTCATGCGCGGCTGAAGCGTGATCGCTTTTTCCGGACAAATATTGCTGCAAAGCCCGCACTGCAAACACGCGTCCTCTTGGAACAGCAACTGCGGCTTGTCGGGATTGTCCCCCAACGCACCGGAAGGGCATAGCGACACGCAAGACAGGCAAAGCGTACAGGCATCCGTATCCACCAGAACGGCTCCATAAGGCGCGCCTTCGGGCAGATCCAGAACGCCGCCTTCAGGGCTCAGCGCCTTGGCTGCGACGCGGGTGACCTGACGGCGTGTGCCCATCGGCAAGGCGGGCGTTGCAACGGCTGGTCCGGTTTCCACGTAAAGCACATCGCTCAGCGCGTCAGGATCTGTCGGATCAATCAGATCCACGGGTTTACCGCCTGCCAAAGCCTTGGCCAACGCAACCTGGTTTTCCAAAGTCTCACGGTCTGATTTCGGCGCTAGCAACACAGTCACGCCTGCGAAACCAGCCCCCAAAGCTGCCAGCATCTCGGCATGGCCGAAACCCGCCAAGGCGCTGACCGACATCGGGATCACGTCGGCAGGCACCCCGCGACCATGCCGTGCTGCCAGTTCGATCATCTCTTTGCCGAAATCCTCGTCATGGACCAACAGGCGCGGCGCGCTGCCCCCTGCTTTCCGGTAGGCACGCACCAACGTGTCGATACGTCGGAACAGCGCCGACACAGGCGGGGCGTCATAGGTGATCGCGCCGGACGGGCACAGCGCGGAACACGCGCCGCAGCCTGCACAAATCATCGGATCAATCGCGATATGGTCCCCATTGGGCGTCAAAGCACCGGTCGGACAAGCGTTCAGGCAGTTCGAACAGGCGACCTTTTCGGCCCGCGAATGGGCACACATCGACGGCTCAAGCCGCACATAAAGCGGCTTTTCAAACGTGCCGACCATGCGCATCGCCTGCGCCGACGCCTCGGCCACAGCCACCGGATTGCGCGGATCGGCGCGTAGGTATCCGTCACGTTTCTCATGCGCGGGAAACAGCGGATTGCCCCCTGACAGATCAAGGATCAGATCACACTCGGCTTTCGCCCCGTTTTTCGGCGCTGAAAAAGAAAACGCCCCGCGACCACCGGGCAAAAGGCTTTGGAAACTGTCGATACGTGTTTCGAACGCCCCGAGCGATCCGGTCGCACGGGCAAGCTTGCCCCGAACGATATCAAACCGTCGATCAGACGGCGCGTCGGTGTCGTCCAGTTGCAGGACCGTGATTGCCAGATCTTCGCAAAGGGACTGCGCCGCTGCGAACGCAACCTCACCAGTGCCGATGATCAGGCACGTTCCTTCTGATGCGACGTCCACTGTCCGCTCGGCCGGAACGTCCAACAACGCGTCAGCAATCAGAGCGGCCTGTTTGGGGCCTGCCCTTTTGCCCTCATCCGACCAGCCGGCGCGATCACGGATATCGATGCACTGCGGCGGCTCGGCATCCAGCTCTTCTGACAGCATCTCGAAAAAGGCACGTTCCTGTCCGCAGGCGATGATCACATCCCCCTTGGCGATTTCCTGCGCCGCGCGCTCGGCTTCCTGCTGGCAAAGATTGGTATAAATCCGCCCCGCCGATAACTCCGTTCCATCTTTGATGGCATCCAAATCGACGTTTTGAGTTGCCATACAATCGCACAGCAATATTCTCTTTGACATCATGTTCTCCACGGTCAGCACAGGGCAGTACACAGGAAGATGCGTCACGCGGCCCGATCTTTCAAATGCAGAATTAAATTTTCTGCCGAAAATAGTATACAAGACCGCCGAATTTTGCTGTTATTGTGGACGAAACGCTAGGGAGGAAGCGTGTCAAACCACGAAAAAATAAGCGAAAGCTTGGACTTGGGCGTCATCGTGCGCAGATCCAACGGGGTGACTCGTTGGCAGCGAACCGTTTGGACCCCAGTCGCAATTCTCCCTAAAGCTGAGCCAGCCAACTGGCGCGTACTGCGTCAGGACGGTGACACGGTTGAATACCATGCCGCAACACTGCCGCTGACGTTGTGGCGCAAGGAGTGCGAAGCGTATCGCGTGGCGCTCACCGATCCCAATCCGGGCGTTTACGTTGTTCTGCGCGAAGATGACCGCGATCCGGACTTTCCGTATCAGGTTCATCTGGTCACCGCCTCGCCGCACGAGGCCGCACTGTTTAACGAAAGCGGCGATGAAATCGTTGAAAAAGTCCCGATGCCCGAGGGCGTGATCGCTTGGGTCGCGGGGTGGATCAAGGATCACTACGTCGAAGAAACCTTTGTAAAACGCAAGCGTCGCCGCCATTTTGGCGAACCCGATCAGGATGGACTTGGCGATCCGCGAATTTCGCAAACCACCGATGTTTACAGGGCCCCTACAGGTCAACGGCACGTAGATAAGGAGGCTGGAAATGGCCTCTGATTTCTGGTCCAGACGCAAGGCGAAGGTGGCTGAAGAACAGGCGGTCGAAGTGAAGGCCGCCCACGAGGCGGTCATTGCCGAACAGCACAAGGCGCTAGAAGAAAAAACAGACGCCGAGATTTGCGAAGAGTTCGGCCTACCTGACCCAGACAGCCTTCAACCCGGCGACGACATAGTGGCCTTCATGCGTGACCAGATCCCCGAGCGGATCAAACGCCGTGCGATGCGGGCCCTGTGGCGGTCAAACCCCGTTCTCGCCTGTTTGGACGGTCTGAACGACTACGACGACGATTACACCAATCTGGTGACGGACATGCCCGGCGTTCCGACCAGCTACCAAGTCGGCAAGGGTCTGACTGCGCATGTCGAAGAACTGCAGCGTCAGAAAGAACTGGCGGAAGGCGGGCATACGGAAAGCGCCACGATCTCAGAAGCTGACGAAATCGCGCTGACCGACACAGACGATCAGGACAGCACCACAGTGGCCGATGACGCGGGTATACAACAGGAAATTCATCCGGAAGGCCAAGATACGACTAAGGTCGTAGTGGCTGGATCGGAGACCGACATACAATCTGATAATGAACTGCCTGACTCTGTCCGACCACGGCGCATGCAGTTCGTATTTGACGAGGACACTTGATGACCCAGACCGCGACCCAGCCTGTGCAGGTAACGGAAGAAGATCGCCTTCGGGCCGATCTGTACAATTTCTTGGGGCTTCTACTTGCGTCGCCGCCAGACGAATTCCTTTTGGCACAATGCGTAGGCCTGTCCGGTGACGACACCGATTTGGGCCAGGCGATTGGCCGTCTCTCCGATTGCGCCAAGACGACCAAGCCGAAACAGGCCGACCGCGAATTCAACGCGCTGTTCATCGGTCTGGGACGTGGCGAACTGCTGCCTTACGCCAGCTACTACCTGACCGGCTTTCTGAACGAAAAGCCGCTGGCGACACTGCGCTCGGATCTGTCTGCACGGCGGATCACACGGGCGCCGAATGTGTATGAACCCGAAGACAATATCGCCACCCTGATGGAGGTTATGGCGGGATTGATTGTGGGGCGTTTTTCCGAACCTGCGACGCTGGACGACCAGAAGACCTTCTTTAATCGTCATATCGGCCCTTGGGCTGGTCACTTCTTTGCAGATCTCGAAAAGGCCAAATCCGCGATGCTGTACAGCGCCGTGGGTTCGGTCGGGCGCGCGTTCATGGATATCGAACGCGAAGCCTTCAGACTCGCGTCGGCGTAACCGGCGCTTAGTTGGCCCCGACGGGGTCAAACACAAACTTGGGGGGCCAAGGCAAGGTTGGCCCGCTGAAATCCATCCTTCGGGATGACCATCTAGGGGAGGCTTTGAAATGTCAGAGCAAAACAAGACCGACGAAGGGCGCAGAAGCTTTCTGAAGCTGGCGACCGCCGCCGCACCGGCAGCTGCTGCTGTCGTGGCAAGCGGCCAAGCCGCCGAAGCATCGGTTGAAGACACCGCCAAAAGCGGTCTCAGCGATACGGCGCACACCCGCGCCTACTACGCATCGGCACGCTTCTAAGCGCAGCCCAAAAGACCCGTGTCGCGCCATGACGCGCGCCGCGTAGCCAGCATCAAAGGGGTTAACCCTGCTAGCATTCGGAGGGAAACATGCTCAGGAAAAAGACCAATACGGTCACGAAACGAGCCCAACGCACCGGCCTGATGGCCGATGTTGCGAACTCGTCCGTCGACCGTCGCGCGTTCTTGCGCGGCTCAGGATTGGCGATTGGCGGTCTTGCCGCCATTAGCGCCACCGCAGGTTCTGTTACACAAGCCAGCGCTCAGCAAGCCGTCAACGGCGCGGTTGAGACGGTAAAGTCTGTTTGTACCCATTGTTCTGTCGGCTGTACTGTTGTGGCCGAAGTGTCGAACGGCGTTTGGGTCGGGCAAGAGCCCGGCTGGGACAGCCCGTTCAACCTTGGCGCACACTGCGCCAAAGGTGCGGCGGTGCGTGAGCACGCACACGGAGAACGCCGCCTGAAGTATCCCATGAAGAAAGAAAACGGCGAATGGGTCCGTATGTCGTGGGAAGACGCCATCAACGAAATCGGCGACAAGATGCTGTCGATCCGCGATGAAAGCGGCCCTGACTCGGTCTATTGGCTGGGTTCGGCGAAATCGAACAACGAACAGGCATACCTGTATCGTAAGTTCGCCGCTTATTGGGGTACGAACAACGTCGACCATCAGGCGCGTATCTGTCACTCGACGACGGTTGCGGGCGTTGCGAACACATGGGGCTACGGCGCCATGACGAACTCGTACAACGACATCCACAACAGCCGTGCGATCTTTATCATCGGTGGCAACCCCGCCGAGGCGCACCCTGTGTCCCTGCTTCACGTGCTGAAGGCCAAGGAACAGAACAACGCGCCACTGATCGTCTGCGACCCGCGTTTCACGCGCACCGCAGCCCACGCCGACGAATATGTCCGCTTCCGTCCGGGTTCGGACGTTGCCCTTGTCTGGGGTATCCTGTGGCACATTTTTGAGAATGGCTGGGAAGACAAAGAGTTCATCCGCACCCGCGTGTGGGGCATGGACCAGATCAAGGAAGAAGTCGCCAAGTGGAACCCCGAAGAGGTTGAGCGCGTCACCGGCACGCCGGGCTCTCAGCTTGAGCGGGTTGCGCGTACGCTGGCCAACAACCGTCCCGGCACCGTAATCTGGTGTATGGGTGGTACCCAGCACACCAACGGTAACAACAACACGCGCGCTTACTGTGTGTTGCAGCTGGCCCTTGGCAACATGGGTGCAGCCGGTGGCGGCACAAATATCTTCCGTGGTCACGACAACGTTCAAGGCGCAACAGACCTTGGTGTTCTGGCAGATACCCTGCCGGGCTACTATGGCCTGTCGGCTGGCTCTTGGGCGCACTGGGCCCGCGTTTGGGAAGAGGATCTGGATTGGCTCAAGGGCCGTTTCTCGGATGCGACCTTCTCGGATAAGGGCAAGGACGACGTTCCAATGATGAATATGACCGGTATTCCGGTCAGTCGCTGGATCGACGGTGTTCTGGAAGACAAGGAAAACATCTCTCAGCCCGACAACACGCGGGCGATGGTGATGTGGGGCCATGCGCCGAACTCGCAGACGCGTATGACCGAAATGAAAACGGCGATGGAAAAGCTGGATATGCTGGTCGTGGTTGACCCTTATCCGACTGTCTCGGCGATCATGCAGGACCGCACCGATGGTGTGTACCTGCTGCCGGCCTGTACGCAGTTCGAAACCTACGGCTCTGTGACCGCGTCCAACCGGTCGCTGCAGTGGCGTGAAAAGGTTGTCGAGCCGCTGTTCGAGTCCAAGCCTGACCACGTCATCATGAAGCTGTTTGCGGATAAGTTCGGGTTCTCTGACCGTATCTTCCGCAACATCGAGGTGAACGGTGACGAGCCGCTGATCGAAGACATCACCCGCGAATTCAACCGCGGTATGTGGACGATCGGTTACACAGGTCAGTCGCCCGAACGTCTGCGCCTGCACATGGCAAACCAGCACACGTTCGACCGCACCACGCTTAAGGCAAACGGCGGTCCCGCCGATGGCGACTACTACGGTCTGCCGTGGCCAAGCTGGGGCACACCCGAACTAAACCACCCCGGTTCACCGAACCTCTATGACATTTCGAAACCGGTCGCCGATGGCGGCATGGGCTTCCGCGCACGCTTTGGCGTTGAGCGGGATGGCGACAACCTTCTTGCGGAAGGTGTGGCACCTGTCGGTTCCGAAATTCAGGACGGTTACCCCGAATTCACCATGCAAATGCTGATGGATCTGGGCTGGGATGGTGACCTGACCGACGAAGAGCGCGCAGCAATCGACGCTGTCGCAGGACCCAAGACCAACTGGAAAACCGACCTGTCCGGCGGTATCCAGCGTGTCGCGATCAAGCACGGCTGTGCGCCTTACGGCAACGCCAAAGCGCGCGCAGTGGTCTGGACGTTCCCGGATCCGGTGCCGCTGCACCGCGAACCGCTCTACTCGAACCGTCGCGACCTTGTGGCCGATTATCCGACCTACGAGGACAAGAAGTTCTGGCGTCTTCCGACCATGTACAAGTCCATTCAGGAAAAGGATTTCTCGCAAGATTTCCCGATCATCCTGACATCGGGCCGACTGGTCGAATACGAAGGCGGCGGCGACGAGACGCGTTCGAACCCGTGGCTTGCTGAACTTCAGCAGGACATGTTCATCGAGGTAAACCCGCGTGACGCGAACAACCTTGGTGTCCGTGACGGGGCGATGGTCTGGGTCGAAGGGCCTGAAGGCGGTAAGGTCAAGGTCATGGCGATGGTCACCGAACGTGTGGCACCCGGCGTGGCGTTCATGCCCTTCCACTTTGGTGGTCACTGGCAAGGCGAAGATCGCCGAAGCTATTATCCCGAGGGCGCAGACCCGTATGTCTTGGGTGAATCCACAAACACCGCCCAGACTTACGGCTATGACTCGGTCACCCAGATGCAAGAGACGAAAGCGACTCTTTGCAAAATCGTAGCAGCGTAAGGAGGAGATGACTTATGGCACGCGCTAAATTTCTCTGTGACGCCGAACGCTGCATCGAGTGCAACGCTTGCGTCACCGCTTGTAAGAACGAGCATGAGGTCCCCTGGGGCATCAACCGCCGCCGCGTGGTCACCATCCAGGATGGTACACCCGGCGAACGGTCGATCTCGGTGGCTTGTATGCACTGCTCGGACGCGCCTTGTATGGCCGTCTGTCCTGTAGACTGCTTCTACCAGACCGCTGACGGTGTGGTTCTGCACTCGAAGGACCTGTGCATTGGCTGTGGTTACTGCTTCTATGCATGCCCCTTCGGCGCGCCGCAGTACCCGCAGGCTGGCAACTTCGGTTCCCGCGGCAAGATGGACAAATGTACCTTCTGCGCCGGTGGTCCCGAGGCTGACAACAGCACCGAAGAGTTCCAGAAGTATGGTCGCAACCGGATTGCAGAAGGCAAACTGCCGATCTGCGCCGAAATGTGTTCCACCAAAGCCCTGCTGGCCGGTGACGGCGACGTGGTCTCAGCGATCTATCGCGAACGCGTTGTTGCCCGTGGCTTCGGCACCGGTGCTTGGGGTTGGGGCACAGCCTACGATCAGAAAGACGGCTAAGCCGCTCTTCCATTAGAAATTGCCAAAGCCGGTCCAACACCGGCTTTGGCCCACACGGGGCAACAGGCCCCCATTTGCATTCTCAGTGCGCCCCGCCAACGCGATGCGGCGCCCTGCCCGCCCAAATTCTGCCAATGAGGATCGCATGAAAACCTTTCTGCACCTGTTTGTTGTCGTATTCGCCCTCAGCCTCGGCCTGCCTGCCGCAGCGCAAGAGGCTGGCACCGACACTGTCCCTGCCGCATCTGTCACCCCGACATTGGAAGACATCCTGCGCCGTCAGGAAGGTCTTAAGGTAGACGACAGCGCCCGTGCGGAACTGACCGGTCAAAAGGTCGATCCCTCTGCGGCCTCGGAAAGCCCGCTCGGCACCCTCGGCGGTGCCTCTGACAGTGACCTCTGGCGCGCGCTGCGCTTTGATGACGGCGATATCACAACGCAATCCCGCTCGCCTGCGGCGGGCGTACTGGTTCAAGACAGCGGCATGGCGTGGCTTCAGTTCCGCCAAGGTCCGCTGATCAAATACGGCGGTTACCTGTTGCTTGGCACAATTGCCCTGCTTGCGGTTTTCTTCCTGATCCGTGGTCGCATCCGGATCGACGGCCCGATCACCGGCCAGAAAATCCTGCGATTCACAAACTGGGAACGCTTTGGCCACTGGATGCTGGCCGGTTCGTTTATCGTACTGGGCATCACCGGCCTGATTTCCCTGATGGGCCGCAAATTCCTGATCCCCGCTTTCGGTCACGAAGCCTTTTCGACAATCGCGATTGCGTCGAAATGGGTGCACAACAACATCAGCTGGGCCTTTATGATCGCCTTGGTGATGATCTTTGTGATGTGGGTCGTACACAACCTGCCCGACCGGACCGATCTCAACTGGATCTTGAAGGGCGGCGGCATCTTTAGCAAAGGCCACCCGCCCGCCAAGAAATTCAACGCCGGTCAAAAGCTGATCTTCTGGTCCGTGATTGTTTTTGGCGTCTCGATTTCTGTGTCCGGCCTGTCGCTGTTGTTCCCCTTCGAAATCAACCTGTTCGCCCCGACATTTGCCAAGCTGAACGCTTTGGGCGTGCCCGGCTGGTTCGGCATGGCGCCCTTGCCCACCGATCTGGCCCCGCATCAGGAAATGCAGCTGTCTCAGCTTTGGCACGCGATTGTCAGCTTTGGTCTGATGGCGATCATTCTGGCGCACATCTACATCGGCTCGATCGGGATGGAAGGCGCGTTTGACGCCATGGGCGACGGTGAAGTCGAAGTCGCTTGGGCGAAAGAGCACCATTCGATTTGGGCGGACGAAGTTCTGTCGGAAAAGGCGCAAGGTAAGGAAAGCGCCACGCCCGCCGAATAACCGATGCGCCGCATCGCACTGATCGCCGCGTTAATCGCGTCCTCGGTTTCGGCCGAGGACAGCTATTACACGCTCGACGGTCACGGCGGTCCGGTGATGTCGGTGACGGTGTTCCCTGACGGGCAAATCGCAACTGCCAGCTTTGACAATGCTGTCGGTCTTTGGATCAACCAAGAGCCGCACTGGTTTGACGGACACGAGGCCGCGGTCAACACCGTGGCCTTTGTCAATGAAGACACTCTCGTATCGGCCAGCGACGACTTCACCCTCATCATGTGGAACCTGACCGACAATAGCAAATCCGTTTGGCAAGGACACAAAGGCAAGGTGATGTCACTGGCCGTCAGTCCGGACCGAACACTGGTCGCCAGCGCCAGTTGGGATGGCACGATTGGTCTTTGGCCGCTTGATGGATCAGGCCCGAGCTTTCTAACCGATCACGACGGGCCGGTGAACGACGTGGCCTTTTCTGCCGATGGGACACGCCTGTATTCGGCCTCTGCAGACGGTAGCCTGCGGATTTGGGATGTGACTGGAAAAACCGAGATCACCAGACTGGTGGATCACGGATTTGGGTTGAACGAAATTGCCTTGGCGGCCAATGACGCTTGGCTGGCCTACGGGGCGGTTGATGGAGTCACGCGCATCATTTCACCTGACACAGGCGAGGCGCTGCGCGATCTGTCCGCAGACCGGCGCCCCATTCTGGCACTGGAAGCCACCAAGACCACTGACAAAATCGCGGTCGGTGATGGCGAAGGCTATATCATGGTCGTGGATACCACGGACTGGCGCATCATTCAGGATTTCCGCGCCACTACCCATGGTCCGATCTGGGGGCTGGCCTTTTCGACTGACGGCACATCCATTCTTGCCACAGGATTGGACGACAAGGTTCATTCGTGGCCGCTTGCCGCCATCAATGAGGCCGCCCCGATGGATACTGCCAACCGTAGCTTTCTTACCGATCCGGACGCGGTGCCAAATGGCGAACGCCAGTTCAAACGGAAATGTTCGGTCTGTCACACCCTGAGCCCCGGCAGCGCACGGCGGGCTGGGCCCACGCTATACGGGCTATTCGGACGTCAGGCGGGAACGGTTCAGGATTACACCTATTCCGATGCTTTGAACGGATCTGACGTGATCTGGGACGAAGACACCATTGACGCCCTGTTCGACATCGGACCCGAGCACTATGTACCAGGTACAAAGATGCCTATGCAAAGGATCACCGGCGCCGAGGACAGGTCCGATCTTATCGCCTATCTGCGCCGTGAAACGGCACCCGAGGAGACACAAAAATGAAAGTCATGTTTACAGGTTTCGCAGCAGCAATTCTGATTGCCGTCGGTGCATACTATGGCCTACACGCCATCGGCTTTTCTTCCGCAGACACGACAGCCAGCCCGTCTGTCCGAGTCGGCGGGGCCGGACCAGAAGGTTCGTACCGCCCGTAAAGCGTCAGCCGCTTGCACACGGCGACCGCCATTCGTTCAAATGATGCAGCAGCGCAACACCATTCGGTGGTTAAAGCGCTGCTGAATATCTTTGCAGACCCTTTAAAAACCTGACTTAACCGCACAAGCGCAAGCGTTTGGGCGTGCCTCTACGCGTCAAATTTGTCAAAAAACCTTTACCTAATTCTTTTGATCAGGAATAAGGGCCGCGCTGAACCCGCTAGCCAAGCAGATTCTCCTCCCGGAACTTGCCCGCCAGCTATTCCATAAAAATTCGGAATTGCAGCCTGTGCTGGCTGCTGTGTCTAGGGGGACATTCCACATGACTAAATCGCTCCGCATGCGGGGCGCGCAAACCTGCGCGCCCGCATCCGATCCACTTGCCCGCCGCACTGTCGCGCCTTTGGCGACCGCTTGTGCCGTTTCGCTTTTGGCAGGCTCCGTTGCCGCTCAGGACGCAACCGACGGCGTGATCGTTCTGCCGACAGTCGACGTGCAAACAACCGAAGCACCCGCGCCCGCCCCGGTCCGCAGCGCACCCGCGCCGCGTCGCACAACAGTTGCGCGTCAGGCACCGGCAGCACCGCAGGTGTGTACACCTGAACTGGCAGGCACCCCTGTCTGTGCCGCAGAAGAGGCCGCAGAGGCCGAGCGCCTTGCAGCCGAGGCTGCTGCAGCAGAAGCCGCCCGTCAGGCGAGTGCCGGCACCAACCCGAACGCCGACCCTGATGCGCCGTTCAAAATCAACACGCTGACCAACTCGAAACTGATCGGCGACGTCGCAGATATGCCGCGCACAGTCACCGCGATCAGCAAAGAAACGCTGGAAACCACGCAAACAACCTCGATCCGCGAAATCGCGCGCCACACGCCCGGCATGTCCCTTGGCTTTGGTGAGGGTGGCAACGCGTACGGTGACAACATCTATATCCGTGGCTTCAAAGCCAACAACGACGTCTATGTCGATGGTGTCCGCGATCCCGGAACCTCGGTTCGCGAAACCTTTGACACCGAACAGGTCGAAGTTCTGAAAGGCCCGTCCGGTTCTGTTGGCGGCCGTGGCGCAACGGGCGGCACAATCAACATCGCCACGAAACAGCCGCAAGATGTTGATTTCCAGAAATATTCGTTGGAGTTCACCAGTGCTGGCACCATCCGCACAACCGCGGACATCAACGTGGCCTATGACGACCGTCTGCAACTGCGTTTCAACGGTATGCGTCAGGAAGGCAACGTTGCCGGTCGTGACCATGTCTATGACAACCGCACAGGTCTTGCCGGTGCGCTGCGCTATAAACTGACCGACGCGATCACGCTGGACGCGTCCTATTCGTTCAGCGAATTCGATCAGATGCCCGATTGGGGTGTTCCCTACACAACCGCTGGCCCGAACGGCGCCCGTGGTCCGGTGACGGAATTCGGCGTCGACCGCAGCACGTTCTATGGCATCCCCGAGCGCGACTTCCAGAAAGCGACGCGCCATGTCGCGACCGGTCGTCTGACATGGGACATCAACAACAACCTGAAACTTACGAACACGCTGCGCGCGTCTGAAACAGTGAACGACTACGTTCTGACAGCCCCCGGCAGCGTGACCGAAAACGGCTCGACCAACCCCGAGGATTGGACCACCGGCATTCGGGACAAGTCCAAATATCAGGTCACTGACGTTCTTTCGAACACCACCGAGCTGTCCGGTCAGGCAGACTGGGGCGGCTATTCGCACAACTACGTCGCGGGTCTGTTGCTGCAAAAAGAATGGGTCATGGCCGACGCCTATCCGGGTTCGACCGAAGACTATCCCACAGGCGCACGCGGCTGTACCGTTGACGTGGTTAATCCAAACCCTGACGTTTGCTTTGACGGCAATATGCCCGAGCGGAACTACGCCAAAACCGAAACAGACGTGACCACCGTGTCCGCCTATTTCTCGGACCAGATCGAGATCAATCCCCAGTGGATCGTGAACGCAGGCATCCGCGTGGATCACTACGACATCAACCGCGAAACCAGCGCCGGTGTGAACCTGTCGCGTACAGACACCATGTGGAACGGCAACCTTGGCCTGACATGGAAACCGCGTGAAGATCTGTCGATCTACGGTGCGGTTGCGACATCGACCAACCCGATGGGTCAGGAAATCGCGGCGGGCGGCGGCTATTATGCCGGTCTGGATGCCAACGGTGAAAACCTGAAGCCGGAACGTAACATCGCTTACGAAATCGGCGCAAAGTACGAACTGACAGATCACCTGCTTCTGACGGCAGCCCTGTTCCAGACGACCAAGCAAAACGCACGCGAGGACACTGGCCCACGATTCTCGCCGGTCACGACAGACACGCTGGAATACCGCTTGCGCGGAATTGAACTGGGCGTCGCGGGTAAGATTGATCGCGTCGGCCTTTATGGTGGTGCCGTCTTCATGGAAAGCGAAATCCTTGAATCGGCAACAGAGGATAACATCGGCAAAGAGCTTGCGACGATCGCGCATCAGCAGTTCAACCTGCTGACGACATATGATGTCAACGACCGTCTGATGCTGGGTGTTCAGTCCAACTGGAAAGGCAAGGTCAAGCTGGGCTCGCTTACGCCCAACGACAACTTCCTGCCGTCCTACTGGAGCTTTGATCTGGTGGGCTCTTATGACCTGTCGGACAAAATGGACATTCGTTTCGGCGTCAAGAACGCAACAGACGAAGTCTATTACGACACCGCCTACCGCTCTGGCGAACCCTTCACCTACGTGGCTCCGGGCCGCGAGGCATGGGTCGCGCTGGATATGAAGTTCTAAGGAATATCCTTTCCCTCGGAGGCAGGCGGCATCCGTGTCGCCTGTTTCCATTTCCCCGTCTTTCCAACCGGAGTTGCCCATGCTGATCACGATCCCCAATGTCCTGACCCGCGAAGAGGTCACCGAGTTTAGAAAGATGCTGGATGCTGCCGATTGGGACGACGGCAAAACCACCGCAGGTGCGCAATCCGCAAGTGTTAAAAACAATCGCCAGCTTCCTCCCACCGGCGATGTTGCCCAGGCTTTGGGGCAACGCATCTTGCAGGCGCTGACAGCCAATCCGCTGTTTCTGTCCGCCGCCCTGCCCTCGAAAATTCTGCCGCCGATGTTCAACCGCTACGAAAGCGGCGAGACATTCGGCATGCACGTGGACAACGCGATCCGCGTGAACCCGCTGACGCAGGAACGTCTGCGCACCGATCTGTCGATGACAGTCTTTCTTTCCGATCCGGACGACTATGACGGCGGTGTTCTGGTGGTCGAGGATCACTATGGCACCCAAGAGGTCAAACTGCCTGCCGGTGACATGGTTCTTTACCCCTCGACCTCGTTGCACGAGGTGACGCCCGTCACAAAGGGTGCACGCGTTTCGTCGTTTTTCTGGCTGCAAAGCATGGTCCGCGACAACGCCCAACGCACGATCCTGTTCGATCTGGATCAAACCATTCAGACCCTCGCCGGCCGCGCCGGTGCCGACGACCCCGAGGTCGTTCGCCTGACGGGGATCTATCACAACCTTATTCGCCTCTGGTCGGAGACCTGAACATGAAACGCCTTCTTTGCTGCGCCGCGTTGGCGCTGATGCCACTGACTGCTGTGGCACAAGACGCAACACCTGAAACCACCGCTGAACCTGCCGCACAAACGACTGTCGTTACGCAAGCCGAAACGCCTGCCCCTTCGCCGACAGCAGAAACACCTGCGGCGCAAACACCAACGGTCGAGGAACCGACCGGCCTGATCAACGGCATCATCGCGCATTACGCAGGCCTGAAAGATCAGGTCATGGCCTATCTGAATGACGGCGCACATGATCACATGTCGCCGGTCGGCATGTTCATGGCTGCTGATTGGGTCGTTAAGGCGGTGATGATTGCGCTGGCTGTCGCCTCTGTCGTCACATGGGGCATTTACGGGGCTAAGGTTCTGGTCCTTGCCTTGCGACGCAACGCATTGAAACGCCAGTACCGCGCATTGGATCGCGCCGGATCGCTGCAAACTCTGGACGGTGCCCTTGCCAATGGACGTGGCATTGTGGGCCGGATGACCCAAGCCGCCCGCGAAGAACTGACCCGCACCGGCAACGAACCCCATCTGCATTCCGGCATCAAGGAACGCACAGGTTCGACATTGTCCCGTATCGAGGTCGGCGCCGCCCGTCGCATGGGGATGGGCACCGGTGTTCTGGCCAACATCGGATCGACCGCGCCCTTTATTGGCCTGTTCGGAACAGTCTGGGGCATCATGAACAGCTTCATCTCGATTGCCGAAAGCAACACGACCAACCTTGCGGTCGTCGCGCCGGGTATTGCCGAAGCTTTGCTTGCCACAGCAATCGGCTTGGTCGCCGCGATCCCCGCTGTGATCTTCTACAACCTGCTGTCCCGCGCCTTGGGTGGTTACAAAGTGATGCTGGGCGATGCGGCGGCTTTGGTGGAACGCACCCTGTCACGTGATCTGGACCTAACACCGGCCAAGTCCGAACCTGTCACCGCAATCGCGACAGCAGCGGAGTAAACCATGGCCGGACGTCTTAGCGATTCAGACGACTTTGAAGAAAACCACGACATCAACATCACGCCCTTTATCGACGTGATGTTGGTTCTGCTGATCATCTTCATGGTTGCCGCGCCCCTTTCAACCGTCGACATCCCCGTCGAACTACCCGTTGCTGTGGCAGACGCCCCAGTGCGCCCGTCCGAACCTGTCTTTGTCACCATCAAAGAAGACCTGTCCTTGGCCGTTGGCGAACTGCCCACTACCAAGGAAGGCTTGCCGATGGAGATCGGGATCGCCACAGGCATGGCACGGGACACGCGGCTGTATATCCGCGCGGACAAATCCATCCCCTATGGCGAATTGATCGCGGTGATGAACATCCTGCGCGGCGAAGGTTATCTGAAGGTGGGCTTGGTTGGCCTTGATGAGGCAGCCGCGCCGCCAGAGGCCACCGAAACCGCCGAGGTGTCGCAATGAGCCTGACGTATCGCGCAACAGGCAGCGGTGGAAAGGCTTTGGTTCTGACCGCAGTTGCCGCAAGCGCAGCCTTGCATATTGCCTTGCCCGCACATTTCCTGCTGAAACAGCCTGATCAAAAGCCCCTGCCAGAAGCACTGAACGCAGGCGCCACCGGCGCGATCCTGTTTGATCTGTCAGACATCATCAGCGCGCCTTCTGATGCGGGCGATGACAGCGCAGAAGTCGCCGCCGCAGAAGATGCACCAACGGTCACCGAAAGCGCCGAAGCGGTGGACCCCGCCAAGGCCGCCGAAGAACCGCCGCTTCAGCAAATTCCCTATGATGTGGAAGATGACGAGTTGAAGTTCGGAATCGCGTCGCCCGATCCTTCGGAAGAAACCGAAGAGATCGCGCATGAAACGGCCACGGAATACGACGAAGAAAAGGTAGAAGCCGAAACCCAAATGGGGGCCGTAGCACAGGATGCCTCGCAGGCCTCGGTTTCCGGCGTGGATGCGGAACAGTCCTCAGACAAAGCGCAGGCCAAAGAAGAAGGCCTGACCGCCGAAGAAATGGCGCAGATCACCGAATGGCAAAAAGACATCGTCGTGCGGATTTCCAAGGCCAAGCGCTATCCCGATCTGGCCCGCAAGAAAAAGATCGAAGGCGAGGTCATGGTGCGCTTCACCATCGACCGCTATGGCAACGTGCTGAACCGGGACGTCGACAAAAGCTCGGGCTGGCCGGTTCTGGACAACGCCGCACTGAAAGTCTTTGACGATCTTGAAAAACTTCCGACACCGCCGAACCATCTGGCGGGCGATGAATTCACCCTGATGGTTCCCCTGCGCTATAGCTTTAAGTAAGCCGATGGGCGTCAGGGATGACACGGTCGGGCGTGATATCGGCCAAGGTCCGGCACCCTGTCAGGGCCATGGTCACCTCAAGTTCGTCGCGCAACAGGCGCAACACATGGCTGACGCCCAGCGCACCGGCAACGGCCAGCCCGCATACAACAGGACGTCCGACAAGCACAGCGTCCGCGCCTAATGCCAGCGCCTTGAACACGTCCGACCCGCGTCGCACGCCGCTGTCCATTAGCACAGGAACAGAGCCGTCAAGCGCCTGAACGATATTCGGCAGAACCGAGATGGCCGAGGGCGCACCATCCAGAACGCGCGCCCCGTGGTTCGACACGATCACCCCTGCGGCGCCTGCTTTGACCGCGCGTGTCGCGTCTTCCGGTGTCAGGATACCCTTGACCACGACAGGCAAAGGCGACTGTTCACAGAATGATCGCAGGTCGTCCCACCGTGGCAGAACATGGGCGATGCGATTGAAAAGAAAGGAGTCGTCCTCTGACAACGGGTCGAAAACAGGTTGCGGCAATCCATCCAGATTTACGGGGCGGACCGTGTCAGGCAACACGAACCCCGTGCGCATTTCATCATCGCGCACGCCATTCACCGGCGCATCAACAGTCAGGACCAACACCTGGAACCCCGCCTTGGCCGCACGGTCTGCCAGCATCAATGTGCCATCCAGATTGGTCTGCCAATACAGCTGAAACCAATCGCAGGTTCCGCCCTGTGCCCGCACTTCTTCCATTGGCTGGCTGCTTTGCGCGCTAAGCACCATCAGCGCCTCTTGCGCCGTGGCACCCTGAGCGGTGGCGGTTTCCCCGCCCTCGTCCAGTAAGGATTGATAGGCAAAGGGTGCGACAAGGATCGGATGGGCCATTTGCGTACCGAACAGCGTCAGCTTGGTGTCGCCATTTCGCAAATCCTGCAGAACTTGCGGGCGCAGTCCGATAGCTTCGAAATCGCGACGGTTGGATCGCATCGTCACGCCCTCACCGGCACCAGACAGGAAGTAAGCAGCATGCTCGGCCTGCAGCGCCTCGGCTGCGCGGGCGTGATAGTCAGGCAATGTCAAAGGAAGATGGTCAGCTGAAGTCATAGGGCACATAGGGATAAACGCTTGGCCCTGCATATTCCCTATTATTTTTATCAACAATAGAGAATTTCAACACCCAAAAACAAAGGCCGGAACGTTTCGGTCCCGGCCTTTTGCAAAGAGATGTGTTTCAGATCATTGGCGTTTGATTTGCCCGCGCGCTAGGGAACAGATCCTGATCATGTTCTTGTCATCCGTCGATGTCAGTTGCGCGCGTGTCTCGGCGATTGCCTTTTCTTCGGCGTCGGTCAGCATCCGATCCAACATCATCATTTGTTCAAAACTGAAGCCGTCTTTTTCCAAGGCCTCAAGGAAACCGGTGCGCACCTTGGCCGGATCAGCGGCCCCTTGAAACAGCGTTTTGATCACGCCGCCTGTATCCGTTTGATATCCGGCCTTCCGGATGAACCCGACAAGTTCATAGCAGGCAGCATACGCACCCAGCCGTTCCGAGAAGTCGGAAATCTGGTTTTTTGCTTCCGAAAACTGGGCCATGCTGACACCCTTATCAGACACTGCGGCAGTGGGCAGAGCAGCCAGCGCCATCAAGGTGGCGGCTTTCCACACGCGGCCCATCATTCGAACATCGCTGACAGATCGTCGTCTGTCATTGTCGTGGCTTCGAATTCCTTGCTACCGACGTCCAACATATATTCCAGATAGGCCGCCAGAAGCATTCCGGATTCATTCGACAGATTGTAGGTCGCAGCGCTCCGGCCTTTGTTGCGGCGGAACTGACCGGCAGTTTTGCCATCTTCATAGGTCAGGAAGACAATCTCGGTCGATGTGTTCCCAGCAACCTTCTCTTCACAGTCGGATGCCGGAAAACAGACAGCTGCCTTGGAAAACCGCCGCCGGATGTTTTTCTCTTGTGCGACCTGCGTCCACTCATCAACCTTTTCCAGGCCCTGAACGGTTTTCTTGATATCGGAGGGCGACATTGAGATCTTTTCCACGACCTTGGCCAGCTCAGCATCCGGATCAAGGAAGTTGAAGTTATAAACCAGATAGCCTTCGTCGGTGATGCGCGGTTCTACCCAGAACTCTCCGATCTGTTCTGTGCCCGCGATGTAGTAAGGCACCTTCGGGAAAACCTCGGACGCGCGCAGTGCCGTTGTTCCAAGGTTTGCGTTGGTCGGCCGGATAGGCGTTTGATATGCGCCCTCGGCTTCTTCAACGATGTCGCTGCGCTGACCTTCAAACAGGGAAATCCGGGCCTCCAGCGCCTGAATTTTCCCTGACCGCGACGCGGTCGCGCCCAACCCTTTCTGGTGGCTTAGCACATCTGTCAGCAATTCGATCTGACGGGCGATTTCATCAAACTCGTCCTGAAGTTTGGCCATCTCGGCCGAGTTGTTCGAAACGTTGATCGTATTCTGAACCGCTGTCTGCACCGGTTGCATCGTTGGAACCGCAGCTGCGGCAACAGGCGGTGCTGGCACAGCCGCGGGTTGGACAGGGCGCGCCATCTCTTCTCGGTAGGCTTGCAGCAATCCGCAATAGCCGTTGGGCATACGCGCAACCGTCACCATCGTTTGTTGCCCGCCCGCCTGACCGCGATGGTAGGAATTGATCAGAAAGTCCTTCTCAAAGGGCGAAAGCTGACCGGTGATCGGATAGCCCAGACACGCCTGATATGACGAGATGGCCGAGCGGGACTTGCGGCCCAGAACCCCGTCCGGTGTACCTGCCGGAAAACCGAAATAGTTCAGCGCGGTCTGAATTTCCCTGTTCGCCGCACGCGCGGCAGAAGAAACACCGCTGCTGGATTTCTTTTTGGTCGAGGTCGTTCGGCGTTGGGTTGATTTGCCCTGATTGCCATTGGCAATCGCTGCACCAATCATAGCACCCATCATTCCCTTGATGAATTCGTCGGCCACGACGGGTGTCGCCCCGCCTATCATCATCGCCGTTGCAACAACGCCGCCCAATACGGAATTTTTCTGCATGCTGACCTCCTACAAAAATCACTGAGGAAGCCTAAAACCCGCGTGATACCGGACAAGTCGGGCACCTACTATCTATCGCGCATGGACAAGATCACTACGAACAGCATCCGATCCAAAGTGACCTTTGACCTATTCCGAGAACCGGCAGAGTCACAAAATCTACCATTCGATCAAAATATCACGGAAATGGAATTTGGAGATTGAGGAAACCCCATGCCCGCCCAAAGCGACCGCATGGTTCTTTCAAGCAGGCATAAGCTGTAGGGCGACAGTTTCGCAAACAGCTGACGATAGATGTCGAACATGAAAAGCGATGCACACCAGATGCCCGCGCATTCAACAATCATCGGTAGTTTAGGAAATGGCCGCAGAACGAAAGCAGCGCGGCGCAGGAATGCCTTCCCGCGCCGCTATTCTTGGTAGATCAGGCCGCAGATGATTTTTTCTTCGGACCGGACCCTTTGTTCACACGGTTCTGACCAGAGCGCGGATTACCACGAGACCCGTTATTGGCGCTTTTGGGCGCATCATTCTTCGGGCCCTTGCTACGACGACGGCGCGATCGGCGCGGCGGTTTGGATTTACCATCGCCACGGTCCGATTTCGCGGGCGCCGGGCGCTCTGATTTGCCCTCGGCAGGCTTGCCCTCGAACTCGCGCTTGATCAGCTTTTCGATGTCTTTCAGCAGGCTGCGTTCGTCGGGGCTGCAAAACGAGATCGCTTCGCCTTCACGGCCTGCGCGGGCGGTGCGTCCGATACGGTGCACGTAGGACTCCGCCACATTCGGCAGTTCATAGTTGATCACACGGGCAACACCCGGGATGTCGATCCCGCGCGCCGCCACGTCGGTGGCAACCAGCACGGTAACTGTGCCTTCGCGGAACGCTTTAATCGCGCGGTCACGCTGGCCTTGGCTTTTGTTGCCATGTATCGACGCCGCATTATAGCCATCGGCGATCAGGTCTTTGGACAACCGTTCCGCACCGCGTTTGGTGCGCGCGAAAACAAGGCTCAGCCCGCCCAGATCATCCGACAAAATCTCGCGCAATTTCTTCTGCTTCTGAGGTTTATCAAGGAACAGAACCGATTGCTTGATCTTGTCAGCGGTTTTGCCCGGAGGCGCGACCTGAACGCGTTTGGGGTTACTGAGATAAGAGCGGCTCAGCTCTTCCAGCTGTTTCGGCATTGTTGCGGAAAACAGCATCGTCTGGCGCGGTGTCGCCAGCCTTGGCGCGATCTTTTTCAGATCATGGATGAACCCCATGTCCAGCATCTGGTCCGCTTCATCAAGAACCAGGAAACGCGTGGACGAAAGCGTCACATCACCGCGATCAAGAAGATCAATCAGGCGGCCCGGCGTGGCAACCAGAACATCGGTGCCCTTGGCCAAAGCCGTCACTTGGCGGTTGATAGACTGGCCACCGACCACCTTGGTGATACGCAGCGAAAGCGAGCGCACCATCGGCAGAAGGTTTTCGGCAATCTGGTTCACCAACTCGCGCGTTGGTGCAAGAATAAGCGCCTTAGCCGATTTGGCCGCGCGCTTTTCAGAATTGCCTTTGATCAGATCGATCATCGGTAGGCCAAAGGCCATGGTTTTACCGGTACCGGTCTGGGCCAGACCCAGAATGTCATGCCCTTCCAGCGCCAGCGGAATGGCTTGCTGTTGGATAGGGGTGGGTTGATCGAAACCGGCACGGGCCAGTTCATCGGTAAGCGCCGGCGACAGGCCGAGCTGTTGGAATTGCGACAAGAAACGTCCTTTCAAGGCATACCCCTGGGATCAGGGCGTATACCTGCATAGAAAACACCGCGACCAACGCGGTGAAGAGGGTTCGGCCAAGCCACGGTATGCACAGACGAATTCTGTACAGGCCGGCGCAGCCATAAGAACCCTGCGTGATGGGATCCTGAGAAATCGCTGGCGCGCCTAACGGGTCTTTCCAACCGGGCGCAGATTGCTCACGCAGAAGCCAACGATCTGCTGCACATATAGGGTCTTGAGATTAAGTCAAGCGCGCTGGTTGGACGCGGTTTGGTGACGCCACGGCCTGTGAGCTAGCCAGATAACCGGCAGCCGCGTCCAGATCGGACGCTGTTTTATATGATGACAAAGGTGGAATTGGCGATCCCTGAAGGACTCGAACCCTCAACCTGCTGATTAGAAGTCAGCTGCTCTATCCAGTTGAGCTAAGGGACCGCTGCGCCCTATTTGCAGGCTTTCGCCGGATAGGGCAAGGGGCCGAGACAGGCGTTATAGACGACAGGTCATAAAAACGCTGAACGGGTCTTCTTTGTATCCCGCAAAGGGCCGGCAATAGGTAAATCCAGCGTCTTCATAGATTTTTCTGGCGCTGGCAAAATGATCGTCCGATCCGGTCTCAAGGCTTAGCCTGTCAAGACCGCTGGCCTTTGCATCCGCCATCAACCGCGCCAACATCGCGCGACCGACGCCACGACCGCGGGCTGCGGCGAGTGTATGCATCGACTTCAGTTCGCCATGCTTGCCCTCGATCGGCTTGAACGCCCCGACCCCAAGAACCTGACCGTTGATTTTAGCAGAATAAACTGTCGCCCCTTCCCGAAACAACGTGTCAGCAGGCATCACATGGCAACTTTCCTCGGGCGATTGCGACTGCATCTGCGCCACGTGGGTTTCGATCACCTTCAGGACCATCGGGTCCGGTAAAGCTACTTGTTCGATAAGGATCGTGTGTGTCATGCGCACAGCTTCACTCTGAAATTCTGAAACTGGCAAGCCAAGAGTGCAGGACGCTTAATGTGTTTCCCGCAAAATCAGTTCGGTTGCTAAAAATATCGTCTCTGCGGGACGCGTCGCATTCGCCAATCGGCGGTCCAAAAGGTCGATGACGGTGTCGACCAACAAATCCATCGGGTTTCTGACGGTGGTCAGACGAAAGGCAGGCCATTTCGCCATGGCGATGTCATCGAAACCGATCACCGACATGTCGTCTGGCACCGAAATGTCATGGTCAGCCAAAGCACTCAGCGCGCCAAAGGCCATAGCATCATTGGCGCAGATCAACGCATCCATCGCGACACCTGACGACAACAGCTGCTCGGCAGCGCGGTAACCGCTATCGGCAGTATAATCGCCAGCCTCTTCTGCGACCAGCGCCAGTCCGTTTTCCGCTAGTCCCGCCGCCACACCGTGGCGCCGCTGAGGCGTTGAAAAGTACCCTTCGGGCCCGCCGATGTACCCAAACTTCCGACGTCCCTGCCCGACCAGATACCGCGTCGCAGCGATCATTCCGTCGGCATTATTGCAACAAACGTTGTCGACATTGGGGGCCTCAAGCAGCCGTCCAGAGGAAATCATGGGGATGTTCAGCTTGGCGCATTTCTCGACAATGTCCGCATCCAGACTGCCGGATCGGAGAATCAGCGCATCCAAAGGGTAGCTGAGAACGCGGTCCACGGCCTCTCGGGCGGCATCACCGCTGCCGCCAATGACCACCGGCCAGTGATGCGCGGCGTTCAAACCCGCAATCATTTTGGCTGCAACTTCTTTGTCGTATTCGTTGCGCATCTCGCCGACGAACATCGCAACAAGCTGCGATCGCGACCCCTGAAGAGAGGCTGCCAAAGCATTGGGTTTATATCCTAAATCCGCCGCTATTTTATGGATGTTTTCGCGTTTTTCAGCGTCCAGATAGGCACCCTTTGTAAAGGCGCGCGAAACTGCAGAACGAGAAACCCCAGCGGCATCCGCCACATCCTGCGCCGTTACCCGACGCCGCCGTTTGGCGCTATTTTCGTCTGCCTGTTTCATACGACAGCTATCCGCGCGCTCGGGTAAATTTGTCAATAATTACAGAAAACATTTACATAAACATCACAATCCGCTTGTATGTGAACACGTGTGCACAAAACCACGAAGAGGGTTGGTCGCGCACGTGAATGGGAGGGCTCATCTCTTTCAAACGTTGCCCGTGACCTGGCCTGACGCGCCCGGTGCACGACGAATAACTGTGCCCGTTTTGGGCATCACAGACCGGAGAGACGTGATGAAAAATTTTAAACTTGGTGTATCAGTTGCTGCGCTGGTGATGGCGGCAAATGCTGCATTTGCGGAAACCGAAATCACATGGTGGCACGCCATGGGTGGCGCGCTTGGCGAAACCGTCAACGAGATCGCTGAAAAGTTCAACGCATCGCAAGATGACTACACAATCACCCCTGTCTTTAAGGGCACCTATGAAGAAACCCTGACCGCAGGCATCGCCGCATTCCGCGCTGGCGAACAGCCGAACGTCATGCAGGTGTTTGACGCGGGCGCCGCGACCGTGATCGGCGCGAAAGGCGCGACTGTTCCGGTGCAGGACCTGCTGTCCGACAATGGCATTGATTTCAACATCGAGGATTACATCGCAGGCGTTCGCTATTTCTATGCCGACAGCGATGGCAAGATGATCGGCATGCCGTTCAACTCGTCCACACCGATCATGTATTACAACATGGACGCGCTGGCCGCTGCGGGCGTCGAGCCTCCGAAAACATGGGAAGAATTCCAGTCCACCACAGCACCTGCACTGAAAGAAGCCGGTTACATCCCGCTGTCGCAGTCGCACCTGCCGTGGATCTTTACCGAAAACTTCCATTCGCGCCACAACCTGCCGTTTGCGACAAACAACAACGGCTATGATGGCACAGACACGCAGATCCTTGTGAACAACGACGCGATCAAAGCGCATTTCACAGCGGTCAGCGAGTGGAAAGAAAACGGCATGTTCGAATGGTACGGCACCGGTTGGGGTGACAACCAGACGCCGTTCGAAGAAGGCAAGGTTGCGATCTGGCTGGGTTCCTCTGGTTCCTTCGGCGGCCTGTCCAAGAAAGACCTGCCGTTCGAATTCTCGGCCACGCTGCTGCCCTACTGGGAGTCGGTGACAACCGAACCCACACAGACCTTCATCGGTGGCGCATCGCTGTTCGCCATGGCGGGCAAGTCGGCTGAAGAAAACAAAGCCACGGCTGAATTCTTCCGCTTCCTGACATCGCCGGAAATCCAGTACTTCTGGCATGCGGAAACAGGCTATGTTCCGATCACGAACGCCGCCTACGAGCTGGCGAAATCCGACGGCCACTATGACCGCGCGCCTGCGGCCGAGGTTGGCATCCAGCAGCTGTCCCTGCCCGGTGGCGACAACACCAAGGGCTATCGCATGGGCTTCTACGTACAGATCCGTGACGTGATGAACCGTGAATACGGCCGCATCCTGACAGGTGAGACATCTGTGGAAGATGCCTTTGCCACGATCGAGAAAGAAGCCAACGAACTGCTGGCTCGTTTCGCGAAAACGCAAGGCTAAGCTAGACTGCCTAACCACTTCGGGCGGCCGCAGAGTTCCTGTGGCCGTCCACCCTATTCAGGTTCACTGCCAGAAAGGTCTAACTTGTGAAAAGTGCCGGCTTCACAACCCGTTGGCTGCCCATTCTTCTGCTCGTGCCGCAGTTGTCGATCATCGCGATCTTTTTCTATTGGCCCGCGATTTATGCGATGCAGTCGTCGTTTTACCTGCAAGACCCGTTCGGCTTTGGGTCGACCTTTGTGGGCTTGGAAAACTACAGCTCGCTGCTGTCTTCATCCGAATACATGAAAGTCACGCGCTTTACGGTGGTTTTCACCGCGCTGGTGACGTTCTTTTCGCTGGCCTTGGCGCTGCTGCTGGCAGTGAAGGCAGACAACGTTTTGCGCGGGGCCAAAACCTATCGCACCTTGCTGATGTGGGTCTACGCCGTGGCGCCGCCCGTGGCGGGCTTTATCGGCGTTATGATGTTCAACCAAAGCTGGGGGCCGCTGACCGAACTGGCCCGATCCATCGGATGGGATTTCAAGCTAGGCGTGAACTTCAACGACACGGCCTCGGCGATGATCCTTGTGTCGGTATGGAAGCAGGTTCCGGTGAACTTCATCTTCTTCCTGTCCGGCCTTCAATCCATCCCGAAATCCGTGCGCGAAGCCGCCCTGATCGACAACCGGTCATCTTTTGGCCGGTTCTGGGACGTGACCTTTCCGTTGCTGGCGCCCACAGGGTTTTTCCTGCTGATCATCAACATCACCTATTCGCTGTTCGACACCTTTGGTGTGATCGACACCATGGTGAAAGGCGAGCCCGGCAATAACCCGATGACCCTTGTTTATAAGGTCTACGTGGACGGTTTCCGTGGCAACGACCTTGGCGGATCGTCGGCGCAATCGGTGATCCTGATGGTCCTTGTTCTGGCCCTGACGATCTTCCAGTTCCGGCTGGTTGAACGCCGCATCCATTACACCTGAGGCGCAAGATGGCTGACACAACACACACTTCCGAAAACACCGTCGCCCGCCCTCGCAAGTCGATCAAGTGGGGTACGGTTTTCGACCACACGGTCCTGATCCTTGGATCGCTGTTCATGCTGGTGCCGATCCTGATGGTTCTTCAAACCGTCACGACGCCCGATCTGGAAACGATCAAGAACGGACCCGGCCTGACCATCGGCACCGAACTGGATGACAACTTTGCCAAGGCGATGTTTCAGGCATCCGGCTTTTCCGGCGAAAACACCGGCACGTCGATGCTGATCAACTCACTGATACTCGGGGTCGGCTTTGCGGTCGGCAAGATCGTGATCGGTATGATGGCGGCTTATGCCATCGTCTACTTCCGCCTGCGGTTCGCGACCTTTGCCTTCTGGCTGATTTTTACCACGCTTCTGCTGCCGCTTGAGGTGCGCATTCTGCCGTCCTACGAAATCGTGCAGCAACTGGGCATGCTCAACACCTACTCAGGCCTGATCATTCCCCTGGTCGCTTCGGCCACAGCCACGTTCTTTTTCCGACAGTTTTTCCGATCAGTCCCCAACGAACTGGTCGAAGCCGCGCGCATCGACGGGGCTGGTCCGGTCAAGTTCTTCATCGATATTCTGGTGCCCCTGTCCCAGACCATGATCGCCGCGATGTTCATCATCATGTTCGTCTACGGCTGGAACCAGTACCTGTGGCCGACGATGATCACGACCGATGAAGACATGTACACGCTGGTGCGTGGCATCAAGCAGATCACCCAAGATCTCGAAGGCACCAACGTCCCCGAATACGGCCGCGCGAACATGCTGGCCCTGATCGCGATCCTGCCCCCTGTGCTGATCGTGATTTTCTTCCAAAGCTGGTTCGTCAAGGGCCTCACAGAATCCGACAAGTAAGGACAAATACAGATGGCACGGGTACACCTAGAAACCATCCGCAAAATCTATCCCAACGGGTTTGAGGCCGTCACACCCACCAGTTTCGATATCCCCGACGGGGAATTCGTGGTGCTGGTCGGGCCGTCGGGCTGTGGCAAATCCACCCTGTTGCGCATGATCGCAGGGCTTGAGGATATCACCGAAGGCACGCTGTCGATTGGCGACCGCGTCGTGAACGGCGTCGACCCCGCCGACCGCGACATCGCGATGGTGTTCCAGAACTACGCGCTTTACCCGCATATGACGGTGCGCCGGAACATTGCCTACGGGCTTCAGAATCGGAAGATCGACAAAGCGACGATTGAACAGAAGGTTCAGGAAGCGGCCACCATGCTAAACCTGACCGAATATCTGGATCGCAAACCGGCGCAACTGTCCGGCGGCCAACGCCAGCGTGTCGCCATGGGCCGTGCCATTGTGCGCGACCCTGCCCTGTTCCTGTTTGACGAACCCCTGTCCAATCTGGACGCAAAACTGCGCAACCAGATGCGGATCGAAATCAAAGCGTTGCAGCGCCGCCTTGGCGTGACGTCGATCTATGTGACCCATGATCAGGTCGAGGCGATGACAATGGCCGACAGGATCATTGTGATGAACGGCGGTAAGGTCGAACAGATCGGCACCCCGCACGAGGTGTATCACAATCCCGCGTCGACCTTTGTGGCATCGTTTATGGGGGCACCGCCGATGAACCTGCTAGAGGCACGGTTCGAAGATGGCATGGTGCGGATCAACGGCGGAACGCCCGTGATGCCGGCCCCCGCAGCGCGGACAGGCAACGTCACCCTTGGCATCCGGCCCGAGGATGTCCGGATCGACGACGCTGGCGACATCCCGTTCCACGTCGATCTGGTTGAGGAACTGGGCGCGCATCGTCTGTTGCACGGCCAACTAGGCGATCAGACATTCTCAATCCACGCGATGAAGGACGAGCCAGCGCCCCAAGGCGCCACGCGGCTCAGCCTGATCCCCGACAACATCTGCTTGTTCGACAGCGAGACCGGCAAACGCATATGACACAAATTCTGGACCGGCTGCCCCCCGTCACCGACGACATGCGCAGCCAGATCACCGCGGCCCCGCGTACGGCCGAGGCCCATCGTGCTTTGCTGTCGTTGATTGAGGCGATGAACAGTGTGGAGGTGGGCGGCACGACGTCGCTTGATGTGCTGCCGGAAGAGCTGACTGTTCTTGCGTGGAACGTAGAACGCTGTCTGTTTCCTGATAAAACCGCTGATCACGTTAAGCAGATCGACCCGCAGGTGGTTCTATTGTCCGAGGTCGACAATGGCATGGCCCGTACCGCCCAGCGCCACACGACACGGGACGTAGCCGAAGCATTGGGCATGACCTATGCCTTCGGGGTCGAGTTCCACGAACTCGATCTGGGTGGCCCGACAGAACGCCCCTATTGCACCGATGACTTCAACAAATTCGGCTGGCACGGCAACGCGATCCTGTCCAAGGTGCCGTTCCAGAAGGTCGCGATGATCCGACTTGACGATCATGGCCACTGGTTTTCCGGTCAGGACGGGGCCACCGACCCCGAGCAGCCCCGCGTCGGCGGTCGCATGGCCCTGTTGGCCGTGATCCCCGGCGTTAAGGGGCCGATTTGTTTCGTTTCCACCCATTTGGAAAGCAATGCAGGCGTGGCACATCGCCACGCTCAGTTCGTCAAGATTTTGGACGCCGTCGACCAGTTCGCACCGAACATGCCTGTCATGATTGGCGGGGACCTGAACACCGGAAACCACCTTCCGCCGGACTTTGACTGGCAACGTGAAACGCTGTTTTCCCTTGCTGATACATATGGTTACAGATGGGATTACACTGCCGAGGGCACAACAACGCGTCCCAGTCTGATCACCCCACATCCGGACCGTGTGATGAAGCTGGATTGGCTCTGTGGCCGAGACCTGAAGCTGCAAGACAAGGGCGTCCTTACATCCATAGGGATAGGTGGCACCCCTCTTTCGGATCACGACGCGGTGTGGGCGCGATTAATCGTCGCCTAAACGTTCATCCGCCGCTAAAAACATGTCGCTAGGTCAAGGCAGTCGATACCCAGACCATTGGCTTATAACTTGCAGCGTCACTTTCGTTGCAAAAGGGTGAAGATTTCGGGTTTCTTCCCGTTGACGAACCACAACAAAAGGCGTGACAAGCGCCACAGCATTCCGGTGGCGGACCGGGGCGGCATGGAAGGCAAGAAGACTAAATGGATACGAAAAACAATGCGCCGGAAAAACCGACGCGTCACGCCAAGGATTGGGTACGCATCCTGGCAAACTATCGCGAACCTTCGAACACACGCAGCTTTGTTGAACTCGGCCTGACGTTGGGCCCGTTCTTCCTGCTCTGGGCCTTGGCCTGGATGGCGCTGTCGATCAGCCCTTGGCTGGCACTTGGGCTTGCTGTTGTGAACGGGATGTTCCTAGTGCGCATTTTCTGCATCCAACACGATTGCGGCCACGCGTCGTTCTTCAAGAACCGCAAGCTGCAAGATTGGGTCGGCCGTGCGTTGGGCGTGCTGACACTGACCCCCTATGATGTTTGGCGTCAGTCCCATTCGATCCACCATTCCAGCCACGGCAATCTGGACCAGCGCGGCATGGGCGATATCCTGACGCTGACTGTCGAAGAATATCGCGCGCGCGGATGGTGGGGCCGGTTGATGTACCGCCTCTATCGCCATCCGCTGGTGCTGTTTGTTCTTGGACCCAGCTATATCTTCATTCTGGAAAACCGCCTTCCGATCGGCCACATGCGTTCAGGTTGGAAGTTCTGGATTTCCGCAATGGGCACCAACGCGGCCATGGCCATTCTTGTTGCCCTGATCATCTGGTTCGGCGGTCTGATGCCCTTCCTGCTGATCTATATTCCGACATCCGTGATTGCGGCAACGATCGGCGTTTGGCTGTTCTACGTACAGCACCAGTTCGAAGAAACGCACTGGGCCAAGGAAGACGATTGGCAACTGCATGAATACGCGCTGGAAGGGTCGTCGCACTATGTGCTGCCCCAGCCGCTGCAGTGGTTGTCTGCCAACATCGGCATCCACCATGTGCACCACCTGTACAGCCGCATCCCGTTCTATCGCCT
Organism: Thalassococcus halodurans; assembly: GCF_900108225.1. GTDB lineage: Bacteria > Pseudomonadota > Alphaproteobacteria > Rhodobacterales > Rhodobacteraceae > Thalassococcus > Thalassococcus halodurans. The sequence goes on along the minus strand of NZ_FNUZ01000004.1, from coordinate 370,754 downwards.
GCCCGAGGTCCTGCGCGACCATAAAGAGCTGAACGATATGAACCGTCTCACACCGCTGGAAAGCCTGAAGACCATCAACATCCACCTTTGGGATGAAAAACTGGGGCGTCTGCTGTCCTTCCGCGAGGCGCGCAAGCTTTACGGCGTATAAGTTTCCGTCACAGAAAACGAAAAGAGCGGCCCGTTTGGACCGCTCTTTTTTTGTTTGCATACCTCAGGGATCAGGCGTTGACGTCGACCACCACACGGCCCTGAACCTGCCCGTTCAGAATATCGGCCCCCAGTTGCGGTAGATCCGCCAGCGTCGCGGGGCGCACCATGGCTTCCAGCTTATCCATGGGCAGATCCTTGGCGATCCGCTGCCACGCCCGCAGACGGTTGTCATAGGGCTGCATCACACTGTCGATGCCCAAAAGGTTCACACCGCGAAGCAAGAAAGGCACGACGGTCGCAGGCAGGTTTGCACCACCGGCAAGGCCGACAGCCGCAACGCTTGCGCCATATTGCAACTGCCCCAGAACACGGGCCAGCATCGCGCCACCGACAGCATCTACACAGCCTCCCCATGTCTCGGTCTCAAGCGGACGTTTCGTTGTCTCGTTGATCTCTTCGCGGGCAACGATCTGCGTTGCGCCCAACTCTCGCAGGTAGTCGGCAGTTTCCGGACGCCCCGTAACGCCCGCCACCTGATGCCCAAGATTGGCAAGAATCGCTGTCGCAACAGACCCGACGCCCCCTGCTGCGCCTGTAACAAGAACCGGCCCCTCTTTGATGCCGTGATCTTCCAGCGCCATGACCGCCAGCATAGCGGTAAAGCCAGCCGTCCCCACAGCCATCGCCTGACGGGTTGTCAGGCCCTCGGGCAGCGGCACCAGCATATCGGCCTTAACCCGCGCCTTTTGCGCGTAGCCACCCCAGCGGTTTTCGCCGACGCGCCAGCCAGTCAGCACGACCTTGTCACCCGGTTTGTAACGATCATCGGACGAGCTTTCGACAGTGCCGGCAAAGTCGATCCCCGGCACATGGGGATAGTTGCGTACCAATCCGCCACCCGGCCCAATGCACAGACCGTCTTTGTAGTTCACGGTCGAATATTCAACGGCAACTGTCACATCGCCTTCGGGCAGCTGATCTTCACTGATTTCGGTCACGGATGCGGATGTTTTACCCTCATCATCCTTTTCTACGAGCAACGCTTTGAACATACTTCCTCCCATAGCCACGGCGCGGGTTGCGCCATTGGAAACCTAGGGTGAAACGTGCCCGAGTCTCGGATCAGGGGCAATGTGAAAAGCCTTGCGCGCATACCCTTGCAGTGCAGCCCGCACAGGCAATTTCGCAAAGCCCCTGAGAAATCCGTCAAACTGCTACCGAGAACGGGAACTTTTGCACGCCACGCGCGTTTTGCAGACACGCTGCACAGCCAAATATGAAAGCACCTTTTATGATCACGTCCAAATTCCTGTGGCTTGTTCTGCAACAACTGCGGAAGATTTGGGTACGCGTGGTCAGCTTTGCGGCGCTCGCCATTCTGACAGTTGTCATGGCGCGGTTTCTGAGCGGGTTTATCCCGTCGAAATGGACTGACCAGGTAGGTGCCCAAGCTGTTGATCAGGTGCTCAGCATTCTGGCGTCGTCCATGCTGGCAGTCACAACCTTCTCGCTTTCCATCGCAGTTTCCGCCTTTGCCGCCGCTGCGAGTTCCGCCACGCCGCGCGCGACAGCGCTGCTTCAGGAAGACACGACAACACAGAACGTTCTTGCCACGTTTCTGGGGGCCTTCCTGTTCAGCCTTTTGGGCATCATCGCCCTGAAAGCCGGCTACTATGATGAGCCCGGATTGCTTGTCCTGTTCATCGCAACTGGCGCAGTCCTTGTGTTTGTGGTTGCTGCCTTGTTGCGGTGGATCAGCCATTTGATGACATTCGGCCGGATCGAGGACACGCTGAACCGCGTTGAAAGGGCCGCGTCCCGTTCCGTCAAAAACCGGATGGAGCGCCCATGGATGGGTGGACAACCCCGTGTGGCGCCGCCACGCCACGATGGGGTTCAGATCAATGCACATGAAATCGGCTACGTCCAGTATGTCGATATGAAAGCTCTGTCTGAATGCGCAATCGAGCTGGAAGCGCAAATCCAGCTGCTGGTCCTGCCCGGGTCATTCGCCCATGATACGCGCCCTATTCTAAGCATCGAAGGGGCCACACCAAACGAAGAGCAGATCAAAACACTGCGCAACGCCATTAGTATCGGTCAACAGCGCAGCTTTGATCAGGATCCCCGGTTTGGCCTGATCGTTCTGGCCGAAATCGCATCGCGGGCCCTTTCCCCCGCTGTGAATGATCCGGGAACAGCCATTGACGTAATCGGAAGATTGGTGCGCGTCATGTCCGACTGGCGCAGTGATGCCGAGTCCGAAGTTATCTATCCGCGCGTTGTTGTGCCTAGCATCAAGGTATCGGACCTCGTTGAAGACGGCTTCCGCCCCATAGCGCGTGATGGCGCGGCGATGGTCGAGGTGCAAATGCGCCTGCAAAAAGGTCTGACTGCTTTGAAAGACCTGCATCCGGAGGGCTTCTCGGACCCCGCACTGGAAATGTCGCGCTATGCGCTGGAGCGTATCGATATGGTTGATCTGAACGATGACGAGCGGTCTGTGATCCGTGCCGTGGCGTGCTACAAGGAAACTTCCGAAACGGAACAGCCCCGCGTTTAACCTAACTGCTTACCTATCCAATCAGAGATCGCATTGCAGGTCTCACTCAGGTGATCGTCCAGCGTTTTGCCCGTCACCGTTTTGCGCGGCTTCAGGTCGTGATCCCCGTCTTCCAGCCAGTGAATAGTGATCGCATCCGACAGCGTGTATCCAGCGACCTCTTCATTGGTTCCGAAAGGATCGCGGGTCCCCTGCGCGATTAACGTCGGCACCTTTAAATCCGCAAGATGCGCCGTGCGCAGTTTTTCCGGTTTGCCTTGCGGATGGAAAGGATAGCCGAGACACACAACGCCGGACACGTGGTCACGCACCGACTCTGCAATCATGCTGGCCACGCGCCCGCCCATGCTTTTCCCGCCAATGAACAACGGCCCTGCGGATTCCAGCGCCGTGATCGCAGCGCGGTATTCATCGCATAGCAAGGTAACATCAGGCGGTGGGCGTTTCGGACCGCCGGTCCGCCGCGCCGCCATATAGCCGAATTCGAACCGGACAACGCGCACCCCGCGGTCGACCAACCCTTTGCTCAGGGTGTTCATCCAATCGGTGTCCATCGGCGCGCCGGATCCATGCGCCAAAAGAAGCGTGGCACGAGCCGTTTCATCACCGCTTATCAGAAAATCCACGCCGATTGCCCCCTTACGAACTTGAACAAGTGGACCGACCGTATCCGATTTCCACAAACAGACAAAAGCGCGAATTTCGCACTGTGCGCTCAATCACAGATCGCATTGCGCGACTCGGGCATGATCAAGGCACTTCAAGGAATCATCATTTCAATGATGCCCCCATGCCGGACTGAACCACGGCAAGGGATTAGAAACACTGTACTTTTCGAAACACTTATCAGCACTGGAGCATCAATATGGCCAAGTATTGCATCGAAAAATTTGAGTCCGGCATGCAAGAAAAGAAAGTCTACTGGCGTCAGGATAAACACGTCCATAACGCCGCTTTGATTACGCAAATCGAGATTTGGTTGGGCCAGAACTATCCGCAGCCCACCGCGTGGACCGTGCGGGCCAATTCCTACCAATCCAACCAGAATGAACCCCACGGCGCGAACGTCGTTGAATACACAGGTTAGCGGAAAGATGGGGATTCTCGACAATGTTTTGGGGCGGCTCGGCTCGGTCACGAGCCTTCTCAAACCTATCGCTGATCTGCACCTTGATGACACAGGTGGGCACATGGATCGTGCGGCATTTTACAATGCCTTGCGAACGTCGCAAACCCAGTTGTTCGGAACCAGCCTGAGCACATCCCGCGTTCAAGGGATGGAGGGTATTCTGAACGCCATGGCCGAGGTCGGCGACAACCGGAACGAAACCCTGGCCTATGCTTTGGCCACGGCCTATCACGAAACCGGCGCACGCATGGTGCCGGTCAGGGAAGGTTTTGCCCCGACCGACGAAGCCGCCATTCGCGATGTCGCCGCTTTGGCGCGTAAGCTTGGCCCGAACAGCCCCCCTGCCCGCTACGGCAAACCGGCAGGTCCCTATGGCAAAGTCTATTTCGGGCGCGGACAGATGCAGCTGACTTGGCTTGAAAACTATCAGGGGTGCTCTGCGGACGCAGGAACCGATCTGGTGAAAGACCCTGATGCGATGCTGGACCCGAAGATTTCGGCACGTGTTCTGATACGCGGCCTGATGGACGGGCGTTGGAATGGTCAACACAAGGGCATCGCCTTTTATTTGCCGACCAATGGCCAGCCCGACCTGAAAGACGCACGGCGCTGTGTGAATGGTACCGATTGCTGGCAGAAAATCGCAGGCTATTACGAGGCATTCCTAGCCGCGATCAAAGCCGCCGGTGGCTGGAAAGCCTGAGAGCATTTTAAAAAGCACACAAAAAAAACCGGCAGTGCTATCCCGCTGCCGGTTTTTTCAATTCGTAAGTTGTACGTCCAAGGAGACGACAGGATCAGTGTGTCCACGCGCCGCGGCGATCAACCGCAAAGTTTTCAGCGTAGCCACGTGCACGAACGTTGTGCTTGCGTTTCTTGGGCTCAATCACCTGCGCATCGATGCCGTGGTCTTTGGCGTAGTCCAGCGCGGCCTCTTTGCTGTCGAATGTCATTTTCACTTGCGTCTGTGTGTCCGACGACGATGTCCAGCCCATCAGCGGATCGACTTCGCGGGACGATTGCTGTGCGAATTCCAGAACCCAATGTTTGGTGTTGGCCTGACCCGAGGACATGGCCGTTTTCGCTGGCTGAAAAATGCGTGCGCGCATGGAATGACTCCTCATTACTTGCAGGTCTTATCGGTGAAACCGCGCCCCAAGACAAGCGTCAGCAGACGGTTTCTGTCAGCAGGCGACACAGATATCGGTCCATGGGGTTGAAGACGGACGCCTGCGGGGCAATTTTAGGCAGGTCACAGGAGATGCTTGATGCACAACAACCGCCCCGACCAGATGCCCGTCCTTCACGCCGCCGCCCCGCCTGTTGCGGCGCGCGAAAAGCTGGAAGGTGGCGTCAAGTTCCGCATGGAAACCCAGTTCAACGCGGCCGGCGACCAGCCGACCGCGATTGCAGAACTGACCAGCGGTATTCTGGACGGCGAACGCAATCAGGTTCTTTTGGGTGCGACGGGTACGGGTAAGACGTTCACGATGGCAAAGGTCATCGAGGAAACCCAGCGCCCCGCGATCATTCTGGCCCCTAACAAAACGCTGGCCGCACAGCTTTACGGCGAATTCAAAGGCTTCTTTCCCGACAACGCCGTCGAATATTTCGTCAGCTACTACGACTATTACCAGCCCGAGGCCTATGTCCCGCGGTCGGACACTTACATCGAAAAAGAAAGCCAGATTAACGAACAGATCGACCGGATGCGCCACTCGGCCACCCGTGCGCTCTTGGAAAGGGACGATGTGATCATTGTGGCATCGGTGTCCTGTATTTACGGTATCGGTTCGGTCGAAACCTACGGGGCGATGACGCAGGATTTGTACGTTGGCAAAGACTATGACCAACGCGCCGTCATTGCCGATCTTGTAGCCCAGCAATACCGCCGCAATGATCAGGCGTTCCAGCGCGGGTCGTTCCGTGTGCGTGGAGACGTGCTCGAGGTCTTCCCAGCCCACCTTGAAGACCGTGCTTGGCGCTTTTCCTTTTTCGGGGAAGAGCTTGAATCAATTACTGAATTCGATCCGCTGACCGGTCAGAAAACCGGCGACTTCGAACGTATCCGCATCTATGCGAATTCGCACTACGTCACCCCGCGCCCGACCATGCAGCAGGCGGTGATCGAGATTAAGAAAGAACTGCGCCAGCGGCTGGATATTCTGGTTAACGAAGGCAAACTGCTAGAGGCACAGCGTCTTGAACAGCGGACCAACTTCGATATCGAAATGCTGGAAGCCACCGGCGTCTGTAACGGCATCGAAAACTATTCCCGCTATCTGACGGGCCGTGCACCGGGTGAACCGCCGCCCACGCTGTTCGAATTCATCCCCGACCACGCGATTGTTTTTGCGGACGAAAGCCACGTGTCTGTGCCGCAAATCGGCGGCATGTATCGGGGCGACTTCCGGCGCAAAATGACACTGGCTGAACACGGCTTCCGCCTGCCGTCCTGTATGGACAACCGCCCCCTCAAGTTCGAGGAATGGGACGCAATGCGCCCGCAGTCGGTTTTCGTATCCGCCACCCCCGCTGCGTGGGAGTTGGAACAATCCGGCGGCGTTTTCACTGAACAGGTCATTCGCCCCACCGGCCTTCTCGATCCGCAAGTGGAAATCCGCCCTGTCGAGATGCAAGTCGATGATTTGCTGGATGAAATCCGCAAAGTCAGCGAAAAAGGCTTCCGCACGCTGGCGACGGTTCTGACCAAACGCATGGCCGAAGACCTGACGGAATACCTGCACGAACAGGGCATCCGCGTGCGCTATATGCACTCGGACATCGATACGATCGAACGGATCGAAATCCTGCGCGATCTGCGGTTGGGTGCGTTCGACGTGCTGGTGGGCATCAACCTTTTGCGCGAAGGTCTGGATATTCCCGAATGTGGTCTGGTCGCCATTCTGGATGCAGACAAGGAAGGCTTCTTGCGGTCTGAAACATCGCTGATCCAGACCATCGGTCGTGCTGCGCGGAACGCCGAAGGACGCGTGATCATGTACGCCGACAAGATCACTGGTTCGATGGAACGTGCGATGGACGAAACCAATCGCCGTCGCGAAAAGCAGATCGCTTACAACGAAGAACACGGGATCACGCCCGAAACGGTCAAGAAGAACGTCGATGACATTCTGGCGGGCCTTTACCAAGGCGACACCGATCAGGCGCGCGTCACCGCCACCATCGACAAAAAGCACGCCGGTTCGAACATGCAGGCGGTTATGGAAGGTCTGCGCAATGATATGCGCAAAGCTGCCGAGAACCTTGAGTTCGAAGAAGCCGCCCGTCTGCGCGATGAGCTGAAACGCTTGGAAGCCGTGGATTTGGCCGTCTCAGATGACCCGCTGGCCCGACAACAAGCGGTCGAGCGCGCGTCCGAGGAAGCCGTCAAATCCAAAGGCCGGTCCACCGCCGGACGACCGGGCCAGCGCGGCGGCGTCAAGCGGCGTAAATCCAGATGAACCTGCGCGCGCGACCGGTGCGCGTAGGTGATCCCTTATGGTTGGTGAGGTTCGGAAAGGAATATGGTCATGCTCCGGATAAGCGCCATATCGGCAATGTTATTGGCACTGGCCTCTTGCGCCACACCGGCGCAAAAATGCGTACTGGATGCCGAGGCTGATCTGCGAAAGACGCGCAACGACATCAAAGAGCTTCAGGCAACAGTTGATCGCGGTTACGGCCTGCGCGAAATCACCCAATACGTGCCGGTTCAAACCACCTGCGAACGGGGAAGCGGCGCCCGCGTCACGCGCTATACCTGCACCCAATACGAATTCCGGACACAGGACGTGCGCTATTCAGTTGATCTGAAAAAGATATCGGCCGAACTCGCATCGCTCAAAGCCAAGCTGCCCGATGTTCAGGCGCAGGCGGTACTGGCCGTGGCGCAATGTGAATCGACCTACAAGCCGACACCCTAGCGCCCATCCGCAGTCAAAATTTTTCAAATTGTTGGAACCAAAACGCACCCGAAGCGGTTGATCCTGCAGAACACAGGAGAAAACCAATGGGTTATAGCATTTTCGGATTAATCATTCTGATTGCGGACTTGTATGCAATCTATCAAACACTGACATCCAGCGCATCGACCGCAGCTAAGGTCGTCTGGACGCTTGTCATTCTGTTCCTGCCGGTGATCGGTCTGATCGCATGGCTGGTCGCAGGCCCGCGTGGCAGCGCCGTACGCGTATAAATAAAGGTCACGGGATGGATGCGTGCATCCACCCCGTCCTCCCTTAGCGGATGACGTGAACCGAGCAACCGGCATGTCGCACAACGCGCGACGCGGTCGAGCCCAGAAACCAATCCGCCAAACCCGGTTTGTGAGACCGGATGACGATCAGATCGCACCCATCTTCCTGCGCTGTATCGTTGATGATCATCGGAGGATGACCAAGCAGCACTTTCAGATCGATGTGGCTGTCTTCGTGCAAAACTTCTTTCATCTGCGCCTCGACCTCGTCCCGCGAGTTGTCAAAGGCAGTCAGCGGCACCTCGGCCATGACGTAGCTTGCCGCCATTTCCACAACAGACAAAACGGTCAGCTTTGCGTCTTCGTCCGCCAAGGCACGTGCCACGGCGACGGATTCCATCAATGTGCCTTCGTGATCGGGCGCAATCGGGATCAAGATATTTTTGTACATAGCGCACCTCCTAGGGCGCACTATGGCTATGATTCTGGATCGCCACCTTGATCTAGATCAGGTTCTGTTAACCACACCAAACCCGCGTGACGACGCCCTTATCATCTAGATCGACATTCACCCGATCCGGCCAGTAATCCTTGGTCACCATTGTGCCCGGCGGAATAATCCGAAGCTTGCGCCCCGCCTTAAGCCCCAAGCTATCGACGTTTTGACCGATCCAGACATCATAGTCCGCCGCTTTGCATTCTTTCCCCTCGACAGGGCGTATAACCGGCGCGCCCGCGTCCTCGGTTTGGCAAGCCGCCAAAAAGCCGAGAACAAGAAATGGAATGATCAATGGGCGTAGTGGCATCTAAAACTCTCATTCAGCCTGAAGTGACAGACTATCCAGAGCCTACAAATTTAGCCCCATTTCGAAAGATGAAAATTAGCGGTGGCGTTTGCAGGCGGGATTTGGCCACTCGCCCCCTTCAAACAAAAAAAACGCCCCCAAGAAGGGGGCGCAGTTGCTCTCGTGCTTGTTAACCGAGATCAGGCGGGGACATCTGCACGGTCACCCAAGGTGACCGAAACGGTTTGTTCCTGACCCCGGCGTAGCAGAGTGATTTCAACTTCCGTGCCAGGTGCCTTGATCGCGATGGCGCGTGTCAGATCGCGCGGTGTCTCGACCTCTTCACCGTTCACGGACAGAACGATATCACCCTGTTTGAACCCTGCTTTTTCCGCAGGTGTATCGGCGGTGACGTCAGCCACCATCACGCCCTTGCCCTCATCAAAGCCAAGAGCCATGGCGACATCTTCGCTGACAGGCTGGATGCGAACGCCCAGCCAACCACGCTGAACCGTGCCGTCATCGGACAGATCAGCGATCACATCAGACGCCAGATCGGACGGGACCGAAAAGCCAATACCAACAGAACCGCCCGTCGGCGAAATAATCGCAGTGTTCACGCCAATCACCTCGCCCGCTTCGTTGAACAGCGGACCGCCCGAGTTGCCACGGTTGATGGCGGCATCGGTCTGGATGAAGTTATCAAACGGACCTGCGTTGATATCGCGGCCCAATGCCGAAACGATACCTGTGGTCACGGTGTTGCCCAGACCGAACGGGTTGCCCATCGCAATAACGTTCTGACCCACCTTCAGCGCGTCAGAGTCGCCAAAGCTGACGTAATCCAGACCTTCTGCTTCGATATCCAGCAGCGCGATATCTGTTGTGTTATCAGCACCTTTGACTTCGGCGATATAGCTGGTGCCGTCCTCGAACGTGACCTTCACCTCATCCGCGCCTTCGATGACATGGGCGTTGGTGACGATCTGGCCATCAGCCGAGATCACAAAGCCGGTGCCTGCCCCGCGCATTTCACCACCGTTCGGACCTTGGCCCGGCATATTCGGCATCGGCAGACCAAAGCGGCGCTGGAATTCTTCCCATGGGAAATCCTGTTGTCCGTTCTCAGCCGACACTTTCTGCGCTTTTTTGGTGACCTCGATGGTCACAACAGACGGGCTCAGTTCCGCGACCAGATCGATGTAGTTCACACCGGCCTGCGGCGCTGCGTTTACCGGCGTGGCGCCCTGCCCCACGGTCAGTGCCGCTGCACTGATAGCAAGCGCTGCCACAGCTGTGCTTGAGGCGAACTTACGGACGACTTTGGATTTGGAAGACTGCATGAAACTCTCCTTGCTCAACACATGCGACCGGTTGGCTCCGTCGCGATCACAGCAAAGATCGTGGGCAAAGATTACACGGACATCCGCGCGAAGATTACAAATTCATAATCTTCGGCCTGCTCACAAAGGGTTGAAAACGCGCGCGTCCATCCCAATCCTGTAAGGATCGGAACCGGAACCCGTCTATGAAACTGCTTTTTGTCGAAGATGATCAGACCACTGCGGACTACGTGATGCGCGGCCTTTCCGAGGAAGGTCACAGCGTCGATCACTTCGCGTCCGGCAAAGAGGCGCTGACACAGGCGATGAACACTGCCTATGACGTGCTGATCATCGACCGGATGCTGCCTGATTTGGATGGCTTGTCGCTGATCAAATCCCTGCGCAGTGCAAAAATCAGCACCCCCGCGATCTTTCTTACCGCGATGAGCGGGCTTGAAGACCGCATCGACGGGTTGCGTGCGGGCGGTGATGATTATCTGGTGAAACCCTTTGCCTTTGGCGAACTGTCGGCGCGGGTGGCCGCGCTGGGGCGTCGCCTGCCTATGGCTGCCACTGTCGATACGGTCTTGAAAGCCGGCGATCTTGAGATGGATCTGGTGGCCCGCACGGTTACGCGGGCGGGTCAAAACATCGATCTGCTGCCACGGGAATTCAGCCTGCTGGAACATTTGCTGCGCCGAAAGGGACGCGTACAAACGCGCACGATGCTTTTGGAGGGCGTCTGGAACATCCACTTTGACCCGCAAACCAATGTTGTTGAAACACATATCAGCCGTTTGCGATCCAAAGTGGACAAGCCGTTCAACCGCGATTTGATCTTAACCGTGCGCGGTTCAGGCTATAAGATCGACGGATGAGCATCACTCCGCAAAACTGGCCACGATTGCTACGCTCCACGCCGCTTAGACTGGCCTTTCTGCTCATCATACTCTTTACAATAATCAATCTTCTTACGGTGTCTGGGGCGTACATCACCCTTAAGAACCGCACTGAAAACGATATTCGAGAAAATATCACCGCGGAACTGTCCGGCTTTGATGTTGCCGCCACTGCGGGTGCCTTGCGCACGCTGGTAGACGCCAAAGCGCGGGCCACAGACCCCGCCGCACGCGTCTATCTGTTTGTGGGTGATGACGGGCGCACAGCCGGCAACGCCCTTGCGATGCGCGAAAACAATCGGGTCATCCTGAAAGAACTCAACGAAGAGCTGCCGCTAAGCGAAGCAGGCTATCTTCAGGAAACGCGCCGCTTGTCCTCTGGCGTTCTGGTGGTAGCCGAAAGCCTTGAACCCGTGGTCGCGCTACGGCGCACCTTTGTCACCATCCTTGCGCTGACATTCCTTCCTTCTGCCCTGACCTCGGTCGCCTTGGGTCTTTGGATTGCGCGGCGGTCAGCCCGTCGGGTCGCACGGATCGAGGCGACCTTGAGCCAAATCGCTACCGGTGACCTGACTGCACGCTATTCCGAACAAACCAATCGACGCGATGATCTGTCCCGCATCGGTGAGGGCGTAAACCGGATGGCCGAGAAACAGGAAGCGGCGGTCACAGCCTTGCGTCAGGTTTCAGCAGACATCGCCCATGACCTGCGCACCCCGCTGCAACGGATCGCCGTTTTGTTGTCAGACCTGAGCGGTCAACTGGAAGACGGAACAGAGCAAGCGAAAATCGCCGACCGGGCAACGGATGAGGCTAACAGGGCCGTATCGGTGTTCCAATCCTTGCTGCAAATCGCCCAAATCGAAGGCGGCGCGCCCACCGCTGATTTCCAAAACATCGATCTAGTGACCATCGCGCGCGAGATGATCGACCTTTACGAACCCTCTGCCGATGATGCAGGCATCGCTTTGGGCCATGCCCTGCCTGACGGTCCAGTCTTTGTACACGGGGATCGCACGATGGTCAGCCAAGCGCTTGCAAACATTTTGGAAAATGCCCTTCGGCACGGGAAAAGCGGCAAGGTTATCCACGTGTCTGTAGACGAGTCTGAGGCTGGGGCGCGATTGGTGGTATCGGACAACGGCCCCGGCATTCCCGCCGAAGAGCGCGACAAGGTTCTGCAACGGCTGTACCGGTTGGAACAAAGCAGAACGACGCCAGGCAATGGGTTGGGGCTGTCGTTGGTCGCGGCCATCGCACAGTTGCACGACGCCGATCTAACACTGGCCGATAACAACCCCGGTTTGCGCGTGTCTCTGACGTTTCCGAAGGTTGCTTAGTGCAGCACGTTGCTGCCGTTCTTCAGGATAACCGGCACGATCAACTCTTCTTCATCCACCAGATGCCGGTCCAGCATTTTGTTGAACGACAAAAGCTCTTCTCGGAACACACCGATTTCCGATGTATCCTGCAAAACCCCGTTCGCAGCATTTGCAAACCGACTTAGCAAGCCATCCATGGCATGGTGGTCTTTATCAAGGATATCAAAACCGCGCTGAAGTGATGGCTCGAGCCCGCTTAATTGCGGGAAATAATGATGGTCTTCGATGTTGTGATGCCCATGCAGTTCCTGAACCAAACCGCCCCCGAAACGCGCCAATCGGGGCTTGTAAAGCATCAGATCCATCTTGCTGTCCATGGCCTGTTCGGCATCTTCCTGCAGCGCCCCCGTCAACTGGCGAAACATCATGTGGCGGCCCAGCCAGAACTCGACCAGACCGGCAAAATTTTTGTGCTGCGTCCACCCTTCACGAGGATAGGTTTCCAGCAGAGCGCGCAGGGCGTCCGGCAAAGCAGTTCGGTACTCTAGGGCAAGAAGATCATCTGTCATGGGCGCATCCTGTTTCGCCTTTACTTGGCACAGTGCACTGCGCTGTCAAACCATCCGCCTTGCACAGCGCTTGTGCCTTGGCGCTCAGACGCGAGAATAGGCGTGACCCCACCGTTGCAACAACGCCTGCTGAAGGTTCTTGGCCCGACCGTTCCAACTTGAAGCGCCGCGGGGGCGTTCACGTTCGGCCTTGGGAATATTTGCACGTCTTTCCGTATCGGCACTGAAGATAGCAAAGGCCAGTTCGGTGCCGTCTGGCAGGTCACAAAATCCGGCAAGAGAACTGACGAAATTCAGCGTTCCTGTCTTGGCGCTGATATCGATATCTGGCGGATCAAGGCGGCGCAGCACTTCATCTCTTACTTTAATTTCCTTAAGTATCGATTTGATATCCAATGATTTACTCAATTCCATCAAAGTCGAAATCATCGCGCCAGCAGAAATCCGGCTTTGATCGCCAAGGCCCGAATGATCCACAAAGCCAAGGTTCATAACCCCAAGCCCCTGATGCGCCCAATCGTTCATTTGCCCCGCCGATTGCGCCAAAGTTTGCGGCTGGCCACCACGCGCAACCGACGCCGCCAAACCTACAATCTCGGCTGTCAGATTGGTCGAATACTTCAGCATATCGCGCAAGATGTCGTTGAGCGGCGCGCTGGAAATGCGGGCAACCTCGACTGTTTCAGGAAGCGTGGAAATCACCTGCGGATGTTTGACCCGAACGCCCTGCGCCCCGAGCATCGTCTGGAACACCTCGCCTGCGTAAAGCTCAGGCTTGCGCACCGGTAACCAGCGCGCCCCGCCCTTGCCCAAAGCACCGCGTGCGACGGTCCAATCATCATATCCAGAGGCACTGGCGTAGGTGTAAACCGGCAAATCCCGCTGGACGACCCGCATCTTGGAAATCGTGACATCAGGGCGGTATTTGTCCGACCGCCCATCCATGGTCACAGCGTACCCCTGCCCCGATCGCCGCCATTCAAAGTGCACGCGATTGAAGTTCAGGTTCAGGCCGGAAACCGCAGGGTTATAGCCAACGTGATCAGGCTGCGCCGGATCGATCAGGTCCATCCGTGGAAGCGCACCGCCCCAAACCAGAAACTTGCCCCGCACCTCGCGCAGTCCGGCCGTTTTCGCACGTGCGGCCAGGTCGGCCATCATGTTGGTATCAAGCGTCGGGTCGCCCCCGCCCGCAAGGATCAGATCGCCATCCAACACACCGTTCGCTATCGGCGCTGTCGCCAACAGCCGCGTGGTAAAGACATGTTCGGGTCCCAGTGAATCAAGCGCATATCCGGCTGTCACCGCCTTGGCCACGCTCGCGGGCGGCAACGCGACTTCGGCGTTCATCGCCTCAAGCACTTCGCCAGTCTGGATATTGACCACCGCAAATCCCACATCGCCACCCAGATTGGCCTGATCAACCAACTGCTGCGCAGAGGGGATAGATTTACGGAAGAAATCAGGGCCACGATCCTTTGGCCGCAAAGATGTAAGCGGCGCTTCGGCCAGCGCGGGATGCGCCAATGCGGCCAGGGTCGTTCCCAGAAAAAAGCGGCGCGAAATTGCGGTGTTGGGCGTCTTGATCATAAGGCCGAGTTAAGACGTGCCGTAGAGGCAAGATCAAGTGAAATGGCCGTTACTTTTCGGCGTTTTCTGCGCCTTGGTCGCCCGCACGATGCCTCCAGGCCCCCTGCGCACGTATCGCGGTTGAACTTTGGCTCACCATGGGCACGTTCACAAAGCACCACGCAGGCGCATCGCACAACGGCAAAAGATGCGCTTCTTCCTGCCGCAGGCGCGCGTGCAGGAATATCCGCGCAGCAGGCGAGGTACGGGCCGAAATCCTGTCACCCGGACGCGCCAGAACGCCCACGGGAACTGTTCCCATGATACCCTGCCAGTGATCCCAGCGATGGAACTGCCGAAGGTTATCGGCCCCCATCAGCCAGACAAAATTCACCCCCTGATGCAGAGATTTAAGCGCGGCGATCGTGTCGGCGGTATAGCGTGTGCCCAGACGGCTTTCTGCGTCCGAGATGGTGACACGAGGGTCATCCATTACAGCCCGCGCACGGTCCATCCGCTGCTCAAGCGGCGCAGGCCCCCGTGCTTTCAAAGGGTTCCCAGGACTGACCAACCAAACCACCCGATCCAGCCCGAACCGGCGCAGCGCCTCGCGGGTGATATGCGCATGACCATCATGAGCCGGATCAAAAGACCCGCCCAACAGCCCGACACGCAGGCCCTTCGTCAAATGCAATCCGGTTTTCACTGTCCCGACAACCCTGTGCAGACTTGGGTAAGTCCCTCAAAACACTGGAAGGACACGGATTGCAACGGGAACATCAGATCCATGCGTTGCGACTGTGCCTTTTGTCTGCCCATCTGAGGTGCGACAAACCCCATCAAATCCACAAGTTTCAGGGAAGTTTCATTGCCCTTATTCCGGCAATTCGATACATCCCAGCAAAATTCCAGTTCTGCGAAGGATCACACAATGGCGTCTTATCAATACGTCTATCACATGGACGGCGTGTCCAAGACCTACCCCGGCGGCAAAAAATGCTTCGAGAACATCCGCTTGTCATTCCTACCCGGCGTGAAGATCGGTGTTGTCGGCGTCAACGGCGCGGGTAAATCGACCCTGCTGAAAATCATGGCCGGCCTCGACAAGGAATTCTCGGGCGAGGCATGGGCGGCCGAAGGTGCGCGCGTTGGCTACCTCCCACAGGAGCCCGAGCTGGACCCGAGCCTTGATGTACGTGGCAACGTGATGCTGGGCGTTGCCGAGAAAAAGGCCAAGCTGGATCGTTTCAACGAACTGGCGATGAACTATTCCGACGAAACCGCCGACGAAATGGCCCAGCTGCAGGACGAGATCGACTCGAACAACCTGTGGGATCTGGACAGCCAGATCGACGTCGCGATGGAGGCGCTGCGCTGCCCGCCGGATGATGCCGATGTGTCCACCCTGTCGGGCGGTGAAAAGCGCCGCGTCGCGCTGTGTAAGCTTCTGCTGGAAGCGCCCGACATGCTGCTGCTCGACGAACCGACCAACCACCTTGATGCGGAAACCATCGCGTGGCTGCAAAACCACCTGATCGAATACAAGGGTACGATCCTCTGCGTCACGCACGACCGTTATTTCCTTGACGATATCACAGGCTGGATTCTGGAACTCGACCGTGGTCGCGGCATCCCCTACGAGGGCAACTACTCGGCATGGCTGGAACAAAAGGCCAAGCGTCTCGAGCAGGAAGCCCGCGAAGACAAAGCCAAGCAGAAAACGCTGGAACGCGAATTGGAATGGATGCGTCAGGGTGCCAAAGCCCGTCAGGCGAAATCCAAGGCGCGTATCGCGGCCTACGAACAGATGGCTGACCAGTCCGAGCGCGAACGCGTCGGCAAGGCCCAGATCGTTATCCCGAACGGCCCGCGTATGGGCAGCAAGGTGATCGAGGTCGAAAACCTGAAGAAAGCCATGGGCGACAAGCTTCTGATCGAAGATCTGTCCTTCTCGCTGCCCCCCGGTGGCATTGTTGGCGTCATCGGCCCGAACGGCGCAGGTAAATCGACGCTGTTCAAGATGCTGACTGGTCAGGAACAACCTGATGCAGGCTCGGTTTCCTTTGGCGACACAGTCAAGCTGTCCTATGTGGACCAGTCCCGCGACGATCTGGACCCCGACAACAACGTTTGGGAAGCGATCTCGGGCGGTGCCGAACTGATCAAGCTGGGTGATGCCGAAGTCAACTCCCGCGCCTACTGTGGGGCGTTCAACTTCAAAGGTGGCGACCAGCAGAAGAAAGTCGGCCTGTTGTCCGGTGGTGAACGCAACCGTGTTCACATGGCGCGCCTCCTGAAAGACGGCGGCAACGTGCTGCTGCTCGACGAACCGACCAACGACTTGGACGTTGAAACGCTGCGTGCACTGGAAGACGCACTGGTCGACTTCGCGGGCTGCGCCGTTGTCATCTCGCACGACCGTTTCTTCCTTGACCGTATTTGTACGCACATTCTGGCGTTCGAAGGCGAAGCACACGTGGAATGGTTCGAAGGCAACTTCGAAGACTATGAAGAAGACAAGAAACGCCGTCTGGGTGCCGACGCACTGGAGCCCAAGCGCGTGAAGTTCAAAAAGTTCACACGCTAAGGTAACTTAGAAAAACGCAATGGCGCAATCGGCACAAACCGGTTGCGCCATTTTCTATTGGTGGCTCGACATTTACGGGCCGCCAGCGCAGCCTGCCTGAATGACAGCGGATCGTCCCCTTCTTGGTATTGCCCTGATGATGGGCTTTTGCGTGCTTGCGCCCTTGGCGGATGCAGTTGCGAAAATTGTTGGCGTAACGGTCCCGATCCTAGAATTGATCATGATCCGCTTCGTGTTTCAGGCGCTGCTGATGCCGCCTGTGATGGCGACAGGCGGTTTAAAGCCGCTGCCCCGCAAAACCCTGTCGCGGATCGTTTTGCGCACAGTTCTGCATATCATCGGTATTGGTTGCATGTTCACGGGGCTAAAGTATCTGCCCTTGGCAGATGCCGTGGCCATCGCCTTTGTTATGCCGTTCATCATGCTGCTGTTGGGCAAAGTGTTTCTGGGCGAAGAGGTCGGGCCGCGTCGGCTGATTGCCTGCGCCATCGGGTTTATCGGCACGCTTCTGGTTCTACAGCCCGCCTTTGCCGACACGGGCTGGCCTGCGCTTTTGCCATTGTGCGTCGCGGTGGTGTTTGCGCTGTTCATGCTGGTCACCCGCCAGATCGCGAAAGAGGTCGACGCAGTGCCGCTACAGGCGATCAGCGGGGTAATTGCTGTAATTTTGCTGCTGCCCGTCTGGGTTTATCTGGGCGCGCCTTCGCCTTTCCGGTTTGACGGAACGACTCTCTGGCTTCTTGTTGCCATCGGCGTCTTGGGCACCGGTGGCCACCTGCTTATGACATGGGCCTTGCGGTTCGCGCCTGCCGCCTCGCTTGCCCCCATGCAATATCTGGAAATTCCGATGGCGACGCTGTTCGGCTATCTGATCTTCAGCGACCTGCCCGGCCCCATGGCCAGCCTTGGCATCGCGCTGACGATAGCCGCAGGCGTCTATATCATCTTGCGCGAACGGGCCATGTATCAGGCACGTCCAGCAGCGCCGATTTAAGAACCTCGGCATATTCGGCGGGCAGAATGATCACCATATCCGGCCCGTCCATCTGTATTTTAACCGGCCCTGTTGCCTCGTTTGATGTGCCAACCGTTCCGTTCGGCGCAAAATCGATGCCATCAATCGGCCAACGCAGGCCTTCAGAACGCCCAGTCACCGCGCCCATCGGGAACAAGGACACCCGCGTGGCAGGCGGTAGACTAAGCTCCAGATTGGGCGGACATATCGCAACAATGTCGGACTGCCCCATCAGCATAATGCGCTGATCAGGCCTGCGGCTCAGAACCGTCAGCACCGCCAACTGATGATCAATACGCGCCCCCAGAAAGCCCAACGCCAGAATTAGTGGAGCGTTGATATTGCGCAGGCATTTGTCGAAATCGGTGGTGTCCTGTTCGGCAATATGATGCACGCATCCCGCAGGCAGCGCGGCGCGCACCTCGGGCGAAATGGAATCCATGTCACCGATTACCGCGTCGGGTATGATGCCCATCCCCATCAGCACATCTGCGCCGCTGTCAGCCGCCACTACGGCGCCAACTGTTTCCAGAACTTTGGTAATATCAGCGGGCAGCACATCGCCACCACCGACCAGAAGCACAGGTTTTGGGCTATTTATCAGGCGTTCAATCATGACGACTTAATGGCTTTTTCAGAAAGCGACCACAATAACGACATGAAATGATACGCTCGTTGGCACAGATTCGGTCGTCTTTGGTCCACCTCAACCGCTAAACAGTTTGTTGCGAAAAGACTGAAAGTGAGCAGGAAATGGTCAGTTCGAGCAAAATTTTAACAGTAAGCTATGGCACTTTTTCGTGCACCTTGGAGGGATTCGACGATTCCTTCGAGATGATGAAGGCTATTTCTGAATACTTCCGCGATCTCGCGCAGGAAGACCGCTATTTCGGGGCAGAGCCGCCCACACCGGACGCAGAAATGCTGGCCCGTATTGCAGAACGCGAAGTCGCACGTCGGGTTGACGCCCGTCTGGAAAACGGCGGTGTCGTTTTGCGCCCATCCCTAGGCCAAGCCGCAGCCGTGACAACGGCCGCCGCTGCTGCCGCACCCGCGCAAGATGATGCACCCAAGGCGACACCAGCCACCCAAGAAGTGCAAAACACCGAGACTGCGCCCGACGACCTGCCCGTCGATGCCGATCATGATATCACTGCCGTTCAGGGAACTGACGATGCCGATATTCAGGCCGATGAAACGCCAGAAGCAAACGGTATCGCAGCCATTGCCGAAAGCGTCATCGACACCGAGGAAGAGCAGATCGATGCCTCCGCTTTGGAAGATGTCGTTGCCCCCAAAGCCGAAACCGCACGCCCTGCCCTGACCGATCCGTCCAGCGTCGCGGCAAAACTCAGCCGTATTCGTGCGGTTGTTGAAAGCAATGAGCACCGCGAAGAGGACATTGCAGACGACTTCACCGAAGATCAGCATGCAGAAGCCTTTGAAACAGAAGAGCATCTGACGTTTGACGATCTGATCGACGAGGACTTCGAAGATGAGCTCGCGCCAGCGGCCGAGATCAAAGAAGACGTCCAAGACGAAGAGTTCGACGCCGATGCTATGGCACGCATCATGGCAGATCAGGATGAGCCCGAGGCAACCGCCGACGCCCCCGAGGCCGAAGTTTCGCTAAATGCCGACGAAAATGATGACGGCATGCTTGCCGATACTCTGGCCAGCGTTCTTGCGGATCAGGACAGCCTCGATGATGATGACCAGATCGACGCATCCGACGAATTGAACGTCGAAGAAGCCGAACTCGACGGTGAGTTTGAAGATGAGGCGCCGAAAAAGCAGCTTATCCGCTCACGTGCACGGGTCGTTCGCGTAAAACGCGCCGCCTTTGATGCGGCTGTTGCGGCCGGTGTGGTCGAAGCTGCTGATGATGCGGAAAACGACGACGCACAGGAAGTGGCGCAAAGCGTGACACCTGACATCGAAAGCTCTCTCAGCGACGAAGATGAAGAGGCGCTGACACGCGAACTTGCGAATTTGGAAGACGAATTCGTGGCCGACGACGATGAGGAAGATGATTTCGACGCAGCACTTGCCAGCGCCTTCGAAGACGGTGACGACCTTGAGGACGAAGACGAACCCCAAGAACTTGCGCAAGACGAAGACGAATTCGACGACGAAGATGAAGTCGCCGAAGACAAAAGCGTCGATGCCTTCTTTGATGACCAAGACGAAGATGACGACGAAGAAGTCAGCATGTTCGCCGAGGAAGACGACGAAGATGAAGACGATGAATTCAGCCGCGAGTTGGAAGATGTCTTCTCGGACGAGAACTTTGAAGACGACCTTGAGGATCTCGAACCATCGATGGCGGCAGAGCCCGAGATCGAGGTTGACCTGTCCGAGGCCGTCTCCGACGTACGCCGCGCCGTCAAGATGTCCAGCCCTGGCCGTGCCCTGCTGACAGAAGGCAAGGTCGGCGAAGACGGATCATCGGTGTCGCGCATTCTGGATGAAACCAACCAGCAACTGGACGAACCGGAAGGCAACCGCCGCCGGAACGCCATCGCGCACCTGCGCGCGGCCGTCGCCGCAACCCGCGCCGACCGCATTCTGGGTGGCAAATCCAAGAAAAAAGAAGAAGCGGACCCATACCGCGAAGATCTGGCCACCGTTGTGCGCCCGCGCCGGCCGCAAGCGACCGCGCAAACACCGCGCCCGTCACGTCCGGATCAGAACAAACCGGCCCCGCTGAAACTGGTGGCTGAACAGCGCATCGACCGACCGGAAGATGCGGCACCGATCCGCCCGCGCCGTGTTTCCCGTAAAGTCGAGGATGTGGCTCAGCCTGCTTCGAATGATGAAGGCTTTGCAGAATATGCGGAACGCGTTGGCGCGACTGATCTTGCAGAAATGCTTGAGGCAGCCGCAGCCTACATGTCCTTCGTTGAGGGACAGGATGCCTTCTCGCGCCCGCAGCTTATGGCTAAAATGCGCGAAGCGGATGCGACAGACTACAGTCGCGAAGACCGCCTCAGAAGCTTTGGCACCCTTCTGCGTGAGGGAAAAATTGCAAAGCTGGAAGGTGGTAAGTTCGCAGTGTCCGACAACATCGGCTTTCAGCCCAAAGCACGGGCTGCCGGCTGATCACACAGTTTGATTTGCAAAAAAGCGGGCATTGCCCGCTTTTTTTATGCGTCCACCAGTGCACGCGCCAATGTGTTTTGCTGATTGATTACCTGCGCCAGCGGAATGGTTGAGATATGCCCGTCCCGAACAATCTGGCGACCTTCCACAAACAAATCACGCACCTGCATTGGGCCTGCCAACAGCAGCGCCGCGGGGTCCCAGCTGCCTGCGCTTTCGATGCCTGACACGTCCCAAATCGCAATATCGGCCCGCTTCCCAACAGCGACCTGCCCGCAATCGGTGCGCCCCAAAACCTCGGCCCCGCCGCGTGTCGCAATGTAAAGCGCCTCGCGCGCGCTTATGGCGTCGGCACCGTTGGCCACACGTTGCAACAGCATGGTCTGGCGCGCCTCGGCCATCAGGTTGCCCGCATCATTTGATGCCGACCCGTCTACCCCCAGCCCCACAGGCACCCCGGCATCCCGCATCGCCCGCACCGGAGCGATCCCCGAGCCAAGACGGCAATTCGAACAAGGGCAGTGCGCGACGCCCGTGCGGCTGTTTGCGAACAGGCGGATTTCACGACCATCGAGTTTGACACAATGCGCATGCCAAACGTCCGATCCTGTCCAGCCCAAATCCTCGGCATATTGGCCGGGACGGCAGCCGAAGGTTTCAAGGCTATAGGCAATATCTTCTTCGTTTTCAGCAAGATGGGTGTGCAACATCACCCCCTTGTCCCGCGCCAAAATCGCGGCATCCCGCATCAATTCGCGGCTGACGGAAAAAGGCGAACACGGCGCAACACCGACGCGGACCATCGCGCCTTCACTAGGGTCATGGAACGCGTCGATCACACGGACGCAATCGTTCAGAATGGCGTCTTCGTTCTCGACAAGACTGTCCGGCGGCAGACCACCGCTGCTTTCGCCAATCGACATCGCGCCGCGCGTCGCATGAAACCGCAGCCCGATCTCGCGTGCGGCGTCAATGGTGTCATCAAGGCGCGCGCCATTGGGATAGAGGTAGAGATGATCAGACGTCAGGGTGCAGCCACTTAGCGCCAGTTCCGCCAGACCGATCAACGCAGACACGCGCATCTCATCGGGGCCGAAGCGGGACCAGATCGGGTAGAGCGTTTTCAACCAACCGAAAAGCAGCGCATCCTGCCCTCCCGGTACGGCACGGGTCAGGGTTTGGTACAGATGGTGATGCGTATTAACCAAGCCCGGTGTGACGACGCAGTTTTTCGCGTCCACCACCTCGCCTGATGTCGACAGGCCGACACCGATTTCCGCAATGACACCGTCGCGCAGCAACAGGTCGTGGCCGGTCAACTCTGATCCGGTGTCATTCATCGTCAGAATTGTGTGAGCATTCCGGATCAGAAATTCGGTCATATCACTACCCTAGGTCTTTTTATCGCTTTTGGATTGCGGCAAGCGCCTGTGCATGGATATCCGCGTTGGCAGCAGCAATAACCTGCCCACCATTATGCGCCGGATTTCCATTCCAATCCGTCACGATCCCGCCTGCGGCCTCGATCACCGCCATGGGTGCCTGAATATCGTATGCATTCAGGCCAGCCTCAATCACCAGATCGATCTGCCCCGCAGCAATCAGAGCGTATGCATAGCAGTCCATCCCATAGCGCGTCAGCTTGCATTTTTCGGCAACCCTTTGAAAGGCGCCCATTTCATCGGGCGTTCCGACTTCGGGAAATGTTGTCATGATCACGGCGTCAGACAAGTCGCGGGTGGCGCGCGTGCCTAAGGGCCGGTCGCCCATCGGACCGGAGTAGGTAGACAGACCAAAGCCGCCGCAGAACCGTTCCCCGATATAAGGCTGATCCACGATGCCGAACTTTGGGCCAGCCTCATCGGACACAGCAATCAGCACGCCCCACGTCGGCGCACCGGCCATAAACGCGCGCGTGCCATCGATCGGATCAAGCACCCACGTCCAGCCGCTGGTCCCCTCTGCATGGCCATATTCTTCGCCCAGAATGCCGTCATCAGGGCGTCGTTCGGCCAGTATCGCCCGCATTGCGCGCTCGGCCGCTTTGTCTGCCACGGTGACCGGATCAAATCCGCCGTCCAGCTTATTTTCGATAGAAAGGTCAGCGCCACGGAACACAGGCAAGATCGCAGCACGTGCAGCATCAGCCAACGCATGTGCCGTTTCGATCAATTGTTGTGTTTCAGGAGTTTGGGCCTGCGTCATCATGCATCTCCGTATCGCTCAGGCCTTGGCTATCGGAGAATGTCCGGCGGGACAATCGCACCCCGCCGGAAAAGCTGAATTATGCAACGTCGGACAGAACACGCGCCAGTTCGAACAAACGACGGCGCTGGTTTTCCGGAATCGCATAATACGAACGCACAAGATCCAGCGCTTCTTTATCGCCCATCAGATCGGACGGAACGCTCGCTGCGCTGGTGTTTTCAGACGCTTCCGAGTCGATCCCTTCGAAGAAGAAGCTGACCGGAACCTCAAGTGCATCAGAGATGTCCCATAGGCGCGATGCGCTGACGCGGTTTGCGCCTGTTTCGTATTTCTGGATTTGCTGGAACTTGATCCCAACTTTTTCGGCGAGCTGCTGCTGGGTCATGCCAACCAGCCACCGCCGGTGTCGGATACGTTTTCCGACATGCACGTCTACAGGATGTGTCATCCAATTACCCCTTGGGTTTGAAACCATTTCAAAAGTGAAAAAGGACCAGGCCTTGCGGCGTGGCACCCGATCCACCGACTCAAACGCCAGCACCCCCTTAGCGTCAGACCTTTCTACTACATTCCCGCTATACGGGGCAAGCAAATCTATTACTAAAAGTGGAATTGATTAATTTCACTCAATTTAAAGGCGATAGGAATTTAGCGCCTGGAAAAACGGACCAGACGTCGCAGTTGACCTTGCACTCACAAATCCGCATCAAACATCAACGACGGAGGAACAGCAGAATGCGCGCTTTTACAGTCACATCTCACGAAGCTAGCCCGGAACTGGTCGAAACCGACCGTCCAGAGCCCGGTGAGAATCAAATTCTGGTGAAGATTGAAGCCTGTGGCCTCAATTTCGCTGACCTCCTAATGATCAAAGGGACCTACCAAGAAACGCCACAACTTCCCTTTGTGTTAGGGATGGAAGTTGCCGGAACGGTCGAAAAACTGGGTGCAGGCGTTGAAAATTTCGTGATCGGCGACCGGATTGCGGTATTCGGCGGCCAAGGCGGCCTTGCTGAATACGGCGTTTATGATGCGTCGCGCGCGGTCAAATTGCCCGACCAGATGGATTTCGTGAATGCCGCCGCCTTTCAGGTCGCCTATGGCACCAGCCACCTGGCACTGGATCACCGTGCGCATCTGAAGCCCGGTGAAACGCTTTTGGTTTTGGGCGCTGCGGGTGGCGTGGGGCTAACCGCGGTTGAGATCGGTAAAGTCATGGGCGCAACAGTTGTCGCTTGCGCTCGTGGCGAAGAAAAGCTGGCTGCGGCCAAGGCCATGGGGGCCGATCACCTGATCGATGCCTCAAGCCAAGACATTCGGGCCGAAATGAAGGCGCTTGGCGGTGCGGATGTCGTGTATGATCCCGTCGGGGGCGATCAGTTCATCGCCGCGTTCCGCGCCTGTAACCCCGAAGCCCGCGTACTGCCGATCGGGTTTGCATCCGGCGACGTCCCGCAAATCAAAGCCAACCACCTGTTGGTCAAGAACATTACCGTGATGGGCCTGTATTGGGGCGGCTATCTGGCGTTTAACCCCAAGGCACTGACAGACAGTCTGGCGACGTTGATGGACTGGTTCTGCGAGGGCAAAATCAAGCCGCACGTCAGCCACGTCCTACCGCTGGAACAAGCTGCCGAAGGTCTGGACCTATTGGCCAAGCGCAAATCCACCGGCAAGGTCGTCATCACGATGTGACGGCTCAGGCGGCCGCAAAAGCCGCCCGCAAAATATCTGCCATCCCAGCAATGGGGGTCGAAGCCGATTTTTGAACATACATTACGATCCCGGTGCGTCCGGGATCAGGCAGGCTATCGCCGTGATCAATCGCTTCGGTCTGCGCAGGCAAATTACCTTCCATCGTCACGTGAATGGCCAGATCGGCACTAACAGCGGCCTCGACCGCGTTGTCGTTTTCGGAATCCACGGCATATTCCCAAGGGATGCCGCTTTTCCCGAGCTCTTCGACGGTGCCCGGACGGAAGATGCAGTTTGAACAGAAAGCAACGCGCAAGGGCCTCTCGCGCCATGTGCTGCCATTAATCGCCCCGATCCATACCAGTTTTTTTAGGGCAAGGATTTCGCCCCCTGCGTCTGGCTGCAGTTCGGTCGTCAGGATCAGGTCACACTCCCCTTGAGCGAACTGTTTTTTCAGCGTCAGCGAGGGCAGGGAAATCAACTGCACTTTCATTCGCGGAAAAT
The DNA here is from genome assembly GCF_900108225.1 of Thalassococcus halodurans. Lineage (GTDB taxonomy): Bacteria > Pseudomonadota > Alphaproteobacteria > Rhodobacterales > Rhodobacteraceae > Thalassococcus > Thalassococcus halodurans. The sequence continues at coordinate 345,131 of NZ_FNUZ01000004.1, read as the reverse complement.
CTGCCGAGAACTTCTTAAGCACCTGAGGAATGGTTGGGTAGATCACGTCATGCGGAACACCAAGCCGCAGCTCGCCCTCATAGTCCTCTGCCGTCAGCTTGCCCCATGCCTCATCGTTCAGGGCCACCAGCTTGCGGCTGTAGTGCAGCAACTGTTCACCCGAAGATGTGAGGCGCAGCCCCCGCCCCGACCGTTCCAGCAAGGGAACGCCCAGCGTTTCTTCCAAACGCTTCAACTGCATTGAGACGGCTGATTGCGTCAAATTCAGAATGCCAGCCGCGCGGGTCACACCGCCTGCATCAGCGACGGTCATAAAGGACCGCAGCACGCCTAGATCAAGATTTCTCATTCATCACAATCCGTGATCATTAAAATCAAAAACATTCGTTTTACGAATACGACACGCAGGGCGATATATCAACACAGGAAATATTTGAACGCCAATACATCACAAGAAGGAAGGCAATCATGCAAGATATTCGCACACGCATTCTCCCCCTGCCCCGCAGCGGCCAGTTCTTTAGCAAAATCGTTGCAATGATCCGTCTGGCCCGCCAGCGCCGCGCCTTGGCGGCGCTCGATGACCACCAACTACGGGACATCGGACTGACACCTGAAGACGCCCGGCAGGAAGCCGAACGGCAGTTTTGGGACGTCCCGAACCACTGGCGCGGATAATATTTAAAAATCTCGGTGCTTGGCCCCTTTAAATCCTTGAAAAAAGGGGCCCGCATTCCGATATTGGAGTAGAAATCCGGCGGTCGCCGGGCTTGTCCAATTCGGAGAAAGACATGGCAGAATTTGATAATGTCCGTGCTGGCGTCGCAACAGGCGCTCGCACAGCCCATATCGACGAGGGCCTTCGCGCCCACATGAACAAAGTTTACGGCACAATGTCCGTAGGCATGCTGATCACATTTGCTGCGGCATGGGCCCTGTCCGGTCTGGCCGTCACAACCGATCCGTCGCAGGCATCTGCGCAGATCAGTGCTGACCAGTACCTGACCGGTCTGGGCTATGCGCTGTACGCGTCCCCGCTGAAATGGGTCATCATGTTCGCACCGCTGCTGTTCGTCTTCGGCTTCTCGGCTGGCATTAACCGCATGTCCGCGGCGACAGCACAGGTCGTATTCTATGCCTTCGCCGCTGTGATGGGTATCTCCATCAGCTCGATCTTCATCGTCTTCACTGGCGTTTCGATTGCGCAGACGTTCCTTGTGACAGCCATCGCCTTTGCGGGCCTGTCGCTCTATGGCTACACCACCAAGAAGGATCTGTCCGGCTTCGGTACATTCCTTCTGATGGGTCTGATTGGTCTGATCGTCGCGTCGATCGTGAACCTCTTCCTTGGTTCCGGCGTTCTGTCGCTGGTGATCTCGGTGATCGGTGTTCTGATCTTCGCTGGCCTCACAGCCTACGATACACAGAAGATCAAGACAGATTACATCGAACATGCCCGCTATGGCGACAGCGAGTGGCTGGGCAAGTCGGCGATCATGGGCGCGCTGAGCCTGTACCTCGACTTCATCAACATGTTCATGTTCCTGCTGCAGTTCCTGGGCAACCGCGAATAATCGCAGCCAGAACGACAAAAAAGAAAGGCCGGTCATCGCGACCGGCCTTTTCTTTTGCCTACACCGCAGCTGCGATCAAAGCAGGCATTCCATCACAATCACCGAGAAACCGATGCCACCGCTCAATTGCACCTCGCCTTCCCCCAAAGACGTAAAGCCATTGGCGGTGTAGAACGCTTCGGCATTCAATGTGCTGAAACATTGAAGCTTCATCATCCCCGATCCTTTGGCGTGTAACTTGATATGCGTGATAAGCGCCCGACCGATTCCCTGTCGCAGACGTCGATGATCCGTCGCCACATGGCGCACATGCCCCACACCGCGCATCCCTTGTCCGCCTTTGGGCGGCTCCATACTCCATCCACCAGCGGCAACCACATCTTTGTTTTCATCCTCGACCACAAAGAAAAGGCCAGACGCCAAAAGCTCGGGCTGAGCGCGGGAAATGACCGGAAGTGCAGAAATATATGTGGCCGGAGAATAGTGCCCTTGCAACAAAACCGGATAGGACCGGCCGAACAATCTATCAACTGCTTCAAAATCTGATGGATCCGCTTGGCGAATTATCAGGTTGGTCTTCTTGGCCATTTGGGTACCTCCCTGACGGGAATTAGCCCTGTTGCCCTAAACGCCAAGAGTTAATGTGATCAAAAGCAAAAAGCGCCGGTCTGGTTACCAGACCGGCGCTAAAATTCCGAAAGGATTCGCAAGATTACTTAATCTTGCCTTCCTTGTATTCGACGTGCTTGCGCGCGACGGGGTCGTACTTACGAACAACCATCTTTTCTGTCATCGTACGCGCGTTTTTCTTGGTCACATAGAAGTGGCCTGTGCCTGCGGACGAATTCAGGCGGATTTTAATCGTTGTCGGCTTCGCCATTTTAGTTCTCCTGCGACAGGCACGGGCGGCCCGTAGAATGCTTTGAAGCCCGCCTTTTACCGATGGTAGCGCCCGAGTCAACCACCTCAGCGGTTTAATATGCGCGGAGAGCCTATAAGCCGGATTTTGTTCCCCACAAACCATGGTCTGTGGTTCGACGACCATTCCTCTAGACCGTCCGTTGCCGAACGGTTCAAGCTGCCAACCCGGACCCCTCGGGCTGAAGCGGCCCTACGGCGATATCCGGGGTCACCCCCAGATCATGCCCCGCGCGGGGTCCCTATTTGGCATTGCTCCCGGTGGGGCTTGCCGTGCGGGAACTGTTACCAGCCCCCCGGTGGGCTCTTACCCCACCGTTTCACCCTTACCGCGTGAACGCGGCGGTCTGTTTTCTGTGGCGCTATCCGTCAGGTTGCCCTGCCCGGGCGTTACCCGGCACCGTTGCTTCAGGGAGTCCGGACTTTCCTCGGACCATCAGGCCCGCGGCCATCCAGCCCTCCACGCGACGACGCGCATACGCATCGCTGTGCCAGCGGTCAATGGGAATAGCAGAGTGCTTTGGCAATTAGCGCAGAACGAACGGACGGCGCAGCCAATCCAAAAGCGCATCCGTCACCGCCTCGGGGGCTTCCAGACTGGGCACATGGCCCGCATCCTTGATCACCGCCAATTGGGCATCCGGCATCAGATCAGCCAGAAAGGCCTGTCGTTTTTCGGTGCATATCTGATCGGCTTCACCGCACATCACCAATGTTGGTGCCTTACAGCGGCGCAGCGTGCCCTGTTGGTCGCGACGGCGCTGCAGTGCACGGAACTGGCGGATGTAGGCCTCGACCCCGAGATCAGCGGCCATCACCTGCAACTCATGGGCCACCGCAGCACGGGCCGGTGTGGGCGCTAGGCAGGTCATCGGGACTTCTTCGCGGATCACATCAGCCAGACGCCCTGCCCGCGCCGCGATCAGGCGTGGTTCCCTCTCAGCCGCGCTTTGCGGCGTTTCCGCCAGTGGCGAGCTTGAGATCAACGCAAGCCGCGCCACGCGATCCGGCGCGCGGCGCAAGATCTCCATCGCGACGACGCCGCCAAATCCGTGACCGACCAAAGCAATTTTGCTGGGAAGCGCCGTCAACAGGCCCGATGCAATTTCCTCGATCCGCTCGCCCATTGCAGTCGGCAGAACCATGACAGGACGGAAACGGGACAGCGTGGCAATCTGATGCTGGAACAGGCGGGCGTCACACATAAGGCCCGGCAACATAACGATTGTTTCGCTCATAAACCCCATACCGCGCTAGCGGCCCCTTGGTGCACTCGTGCCTGCGTTTCTTTGCGAACGCGTACTGGCCGATTTGTAGCACATCGCTGGCGCTTTGAAAGACTGCGCCACGCAGCTGACCAAAATTTTGCCGACCAATGCCCTTGCGATAGGCGGACGGGCGTGCCACCTGACGACCATGCAAATCGACACGCTGATCCTTGGGGCCGGAGCCGCCGGCATGATGTGCGCCATCCAGACGGGTGAGCGGACGCTGGTCATTGATCACGCCAAGGCCGCGGGCGAGAAAATCCGTATTTCTGGTGGCGGTCGCTGTAACTTTACGAACCTTGATATTCAGCCGGAAAACTATCTGGGTCAGAACCCGCATTTCCACAAATCCGCGTTAAGCCGCTACACCCAGTGGGACTTTATCGAACTGGTGGGTCAACACGGAATCGCATGGCATGAAAAGACGCTGGGCCAGCTTTTTTGCGACAACAGCGCCAAAGACATCATTGCGATGTTGATGGATGAGATGGCCAAGGCAGGTGCGTCTTTGTGGCTGCAAACCTCATTGGCGGACCTGAGCCACGCGGATGGCATGTTTACGGCTGTTCTGGAAAGTGGCGGCAAGCGTAAGACGGTACAGGCGCGCAATCTGGTGGTCGCGACCGGTGGCAAATCCATCCCCAAGATGGGCGCGACAGGACTGGCCTATGATATCGCGCGCCAGTTTGGTCAGACGGTCACAGAAACGCGCCCTGCCCTTGTACCCTTCACCTTCCCCGAAGGTCGCTTCAAGGCGCTCGCAGGCGTGGCTCAGCCCTGCCGGATGTATGCCCAAGGCCCCAGCTTTGACGAGGCGCTGCTGTTTACCCATCGGGGTCTGTCAGGCCCTGCTGCGCTGCAGTGTTCCAGCTATTGGACCGAGGGCCAACCGATCCACATCAACCTTTTACCCTCCGCCGCGCTGGCGCAGCACCTGAAAACCGTGCGCACGCAGATTGGCAAACGGAACCTGACCACTGAACTGACGAACTTCATGCCGCAGCGGTTGGTCGATTTCCTGAAAGGGGAAATGGATCTGTCCGGCAATCTGGGCGACCTGTCAGACGCGCGCATTGATGCGCTGGAGCAGGCCTTCACCGCATGGGAGCTGTTTCCCGGTGGCACCGAAGGGTACCGCACCGCTGAAGTCACGCTGGGCGGCGTCAGCACGGATGGGCTGTCGTCGAAGACGATGGCCGCCAAAGACCTGCCCAACCTCTATTTCATCGGAGAGGCCGTCGACGTCACGGGCTGGCTGGGCGGCTATAATTTCCAGTGGGCGTGGTCATCCGGCTGGGCCGCCGGTCAGGAAATTCGGGCGAAAGCCTAACCCTGCCCCAACTCGGCCAGAACGCAGGCCGCGAAATCTTCGCCGCGTTTTTCGAAGTTGTCGTACTGATCGAAACTTGCCGCAGCAGGTGCCAGAAGAACCACATCACCGCTTTGCGCATCAGCCTTGGCCTTGGCGACAGCGGTTTTCATATCGGTGCAAATCTCGGCCTCGACCCCATCGATCATCAGTGCGAACTGGGCAGCTTCGCGGCCAATCACATAGGCTTTGGTCACATGGGGTAGACCTGCCTTCAGATCGTCCAGACCACCCTCTTTCATCAGGCCACCACAAATCCAGCGGATGTTGTTAAAAGCCTGCAGCGCCTTACACGCGCTGTCGACGTTCGTGGCTTTCGAGTCGTTCACATAGCGCACGCCATCCGCCTCGGCGATGACCTGCGACCGGTGCGGAAGGCCCGCAAAGGTTTTGAACGCCGCTTCGATCTGACGGGGCCCAAGCCCCAGCGCGCGCGCAGCAGCATAAGCAGCACAGGCGTTTTGGTGGTTATGCGCACCCGGAAGTCCGGCAATATCGCGCAGATCGATCGAGCCCACCTGACGCCCCTTGCGCCATTCGGCCAAGAACCCTTTGCGCACGAACACCTGCCAGCCGGGGCCGGTCAGTTTTTGACCGGACGAAATCCGGATCACCCGATCGTCTTCGGCAGAGACCGACAGTTGGTTCGCCAGATAGCGACCTTCTTTTTCATCCACGCCGATAACCGCACGATCCGGCCCGCCTTCGGCAAACAACCGGCGCTTGGCCGCGAAATAGCCGCCAAACCCGCCGTGGCGGTCGAGGTGATCAGGCGACATGTTCGTCAGGATCGCCACATCCGGCGTCAGCGACCGCGCCAGATCGGTTTGATAGCTGGACAGTTCCAACACCACGACACCGCCATCTTCGGGCGGGTCAATATCCAGAACGCCTCGCCCAATGTTCCCAGCCAGCTGCGAAGAGCGGCCGGATTCGGACAGCACGTGATGAAGCAACGCGCTGGTGGTGGATTTGCCGTTGGAGCCGGTGATGGCCACAACACGCGGCACGGTGTCGTAGCTGTTCCATTCATTCTGCCCGAGCGAGGCAAAGAAAAGCCCGATGTCATTGTCGACGGGCACGCCCGCGTCCCAAGCCAAAGCGATCACAGCATTGGGGTTCGGATAAAGATGCGGAATGCCGGGGCTGACGATCAGGCTGGCCACGTCTTCAAACGCCCCGTCGCGGGACAGATCACGCACTTCGAACCCTTCGCCTTCGGCCTTGTCGCGGGCGGCAGCATTGTCATCCCAAACAACCGGAATGGCCCCGCCTTCGCGCAGCGCGCGCGCAGCGGACAGGCCGCTACGCCCCAGACCCAGAACAGCCACCTGACGGCCTTCATAGCCCCGAACCGGTATCATCGCCCAACTCCTTCGGACAAATATGGGATTAGCGAACCTTCAGCGTCGCCAGACCGATCAGCGCCAAGATCAGCGAGATGATCCAGAAGCGGATCACGATCTGCGGCTCGGCCCAACCCTTTTTCTCATAGTGGTGATGGATCGGCGCCATCAGGAACACGCGCTTGCCTGTACGTTTGAAGTACAGAACCTGAATGATCACGGACAGCGCCTCGACTACGAACAGGCCGCCAACAATGGCCAGAACGATCTCGTGCTTGGTCGAAACGGCAATAGCACCCAGCGCGCCGCCCAAGGCCAGCGAACCTGTGTCCCCCATGAACACAGCTGCAGGCGGGGCGTTGTACCAAAGAAAGCCCAATCCACCGCCAAAGATACCTGCGGTAAAGACAAGGATTTCACCCGTACCCGGCACATAATGCACGTCCAGATATTCGGTCACGTCCACGCGACCAACGGCGTAGGCAATGATGCCCAGCGTACCAGCCGCAATCATCACCGGCATGATCGCCAGACCGTCCAAACCATCGGTCAGGTTCACCGCGTTGGCAGAACCCACGATGACGATCACCGCGAAGGGGATAAAGAAGAACCCGAGGTTCAGCAGAGTGTCTTTAAAGATTGGGAAGGCCAGTTGATTGGCCAGAGCATCGGGGTGATATTGCGTCGCCCAAAAGCCCGCAACAGCGGCGATCAGGAAGCCCAAAAGCAGACGCACCTTGCCGGAAACGCCTGCCGTGTTTTGCTTTTTCACCTTGGCATAGTCGTCGGCAAACCCGATGGCGGCATAGCTGAGCGTGACGAAAAGAACCAACCAGACAAAGGGGTTATCCAGTCGCGCCCACAGCAAGGTCGAGGTGATAACAGCACCAATAATCAGCAAACCACCCATGGTCGGCGTGCCTGCTTTTACAAAGTGGCTTTCGGGGCCATCGCTCCGGATCGGCTGGCCTTTGCCCTGCTTGCGGCGCAGCACGTTGATCAGCGGCGGACCGAACAGGAAACCGAACAACAAAGCGGTCAGAAACGCACCACCGGCACGGAACGTGATATAGCGGAACAGGTTGAACACCCCTCCCCCGTCCGAAAGCTCGGTCAGCCAGTACAGCATGGTGTTTCCCCTTATCTCTGCTCGGTCTTTTGGGTCCAAACGGGACCGGTAATCGTCTTATAACTCAGATTGCGCGGGGCCTTGACGCATTTTTCGTATCGCGTCAACCAGACGCCCCAAGCGCATGGACAGCGACGCTTTGACAAGCACAACATCGCCTGCATCAAGGTCTTTGCTAAGGCGCGTCTGCATCGCTTCGACGTCTTCAGCCCAATGCCCGCGTTTTTCCGCAGGCAAGGCCTTCCACAATTCGCGCATCAGCGGGCCAACGCAATGGACCAGATCGATTTTGGCCATCGACGGGTGCTGCGCCAGTGCCGCGTGCAGTTCCTTTTCGCCTTTGCCCAATTCACGCATATCGCCCAGATAGGCGATACGACGGCCACGGGCGACGCGGCCCAAACCATCGGTCACATCAGAAGCCGCCAACACCTCGAGCGCGGCACCAACGGATGTGGGGTTGGCGTTGTAGGAATCGTCGATCAGCTCGATCGACATTTCAGGATAGACGGCGTCCAGCGGAATAACCTCGCGTTGGCCACGGCCCGCGCCGGGCAACCATTGGCCCAAATCCGCATAGCTTTTGGCCCGATCCAGCCCAAGGGTTTGCGCGACAGCAAGAACGGCCAAACCGTTGATCGCGAAATGACGCCCTTGCGCCTGCACCTTGTACAGCAGCGGCGTGCGCCATCCGCGCCCTTGGGCCACGGTCGTGGTGTCCTTGATGCGAATGTCGGTGGCGCGGTGATGGTTGTCCGCGCCTTCGCCAAACGTCACGACGCGTTCGGCATATTTCTCGGCCGTTTCGATCAGGATCGGCGTCGTCGGCAGATCGCCGTTCAGGATCGCGGTGCCGCCTGCCTCTAGCCCCTCAAAGATCGACGCCTTTTCGCGGGCAATGCCTTCGATGCTTTCGAATGCAGCCAGATGGGCCGGCGCGACGATGGTCACAACAGCGATATGCGGGCGGGCCATTTTGGCCAAGGGTGCGATTTCACCGGGATGGTTCATGCCGATCTCGATCACCGCGAAATCGGTGTCGGCGGGCATGCGGGCCAGTGTCAGGGGCACGCCCCAATGGTTGTTATAGCTGGCCTCGGCTGCGTGGGTCTTGCCCTGCCCTGACAGAACAGTGCGCAACATTTCCTTGGTCGAGGTTTTGCCGACAGACCCGGTGATCGCCACGACCTTGGCCGTTGTCCGCGCACGGGCGGCACGGCCCAGATCCTCAAGCCCTGTCAGAACATCATCCACCAGCAAAAGCGGTGCATCGTCAGCGACGCCTTCGGGAATGCGGCTGACCAGTGCAGCGCCAGCGCCGTTTTCCAAGGCTTGCGCAACAAAATCGTGCCCGTCACGTGCGGCCTTCAAGGCCACAAACAAATCGCCCTTTTGAATGGTACGCGTGTCGATGGAAACACCATTCACGGTCCAGTCGCCGATGGCTTTGCCCTTGGTTGCCGCTGCGGCCTCGGTTGCGGTCCAGAGTGTCATGCAAGTTTCCCGTCAAGTGCTGCTACGGCCACGCTGGCCTGTTCGGCGTCATCGAACGGATAGACCGTGTCGCCAATGGTTTGTCCGGTCTCATGCCCCTTGCCGCAGATCAGCAGAACATCACCGGCCTCAAGCGCATCAATCCCGCGCAGGATCGCCTCGGCCCGATCACCGATTTCCAGCGCGTCCGGTGCGCCTTCCATCACGGCGGCGCGGATCGTTGCGGGGTCTTCGCTTCGGGGGTTGTCGTCGGTCACGATGACCAGATCGGCATGTTCTGCCGCCGCCGCGCCCATCAGCGGGCGTTTTCCCGGATCACGATCCCCACCAGCGCCAATAATAGCCACCAAACGCCCCATCACATGCGGGCGCAGCGCTGTGATCGCGGTTTCGACGGCGTCAGGGGTATGAGCATAGTCCACAAACACAGACGCCCCGTTGTCGCGCGTCGCGGCCAGCTGCATCCGGCCACGGACGGTTTCCAGACGCGGCAGAACGTTGAACACCTCATCCGCGTCGGCACCACAGGCAATAACCAGACCCGCCGCCAACAAAACGTTTTCGCCTTGGAACCCACCGATCAGGTTCAGGTGCATCTGGCGCACCGTCCCGTCCATCCGCACGCGAATGTCCTGACCGGTCGAGTTAAAGCGCTGACCCATCAGACAAATATCGGCACCTTCGGCACGACCAACGGTATAAAGCGCCTGCCCGCGCGCCTGCGCAATCGCCGCCATATCCACCCCACGGGGATCATCGATATTGATCACCGCGGCCGCATCTTCGGGCAGAACGCGTGCGAACAACCCTGCCTTGGCGGCAAAGTAGTCCTCGAAAGTGGCGTGGTAATCCAGATGGTCCTGCGTGAAATTCGTGAAACCCGCCGCCTTCAGCGTCACGCCATCCAGCCTGCGCTGTTCCAGCCCGTGGCTCGAGGCCTCCATCGCGGCGTGGGTGATCCCCGCCTGCGCGGCACTGGCCAGAGCGCGGTGCAGGGTGATCGGTTCGGGTGTTGTGTGATGCAACGGCGCGTGCCAGTCGCCTTCGACACCCGTTGTGCCCAGATTGATCGCCTGAAGCCCCAGTTCCTGCCAGATGCGGCGCGCAAAGCTGGCGACACTGGTTTTGCCGTTCGTGCCGGTGACCGCAATCATGTTCGCAGGCTGGGCGCCAAACCAAAGCGCCGCCGTAAAGGCCAACGTCTGACGCGGATCAGATACGACAACCATCGCCGGATCATATTCCGCGATGGCCTCGGCTGCGGCTTCTGCGCCTTCGCTGTCGGTCAGGATCACGTTTGCACCTGCGGCCAAGGCATTGGGGATGAAACGCGCGCCATGAACATTGGTCCCCGGCAGCGCGGCAAACAGAACGCCCTCTGTCACCTCCCGGCTGTCTACGACCAAACCGGTCACAACGGCCTCGCGTCCGCCGCGCGCTGTCAAACCCAATTCGCTTAACGTCTTCTTCTGGCTCAAAGCAGCCCCCACATGTCGTGACACGAACGATTGTTCCTGCCCCTCATGCCCGTAATCGGCTGCCACCTGCAAGACCTGCCATGATCAAGGCTTAGTTCGAGGTCATCACCACGGGTGAGTTTTGTTCATATTCAGGACGCAAGCCCAGCAAAGGCGCGATACGTCCGATCATTTCTGCGGCCACAGGCACAGCCGTCCAACCCGCGGTACGACGCGGCTTGTCACCGCTGTTTTCCGACGGCTCGTCCAGCGTCACGACCAGCACATATTTCGGATCATGTGCAGGGAACATCGACGCGAAAGTCGCGATGACCTTGTCTTTGTAATAGCCGCCCCCGCGTTCCTTGGGCTTGTCGGCAGTACCGGTTTTGCCACCCACGTAGTAGCCGGGCACTTCACCAAAGCTGGCTGTACCTTCGGTCACAACCTTGCGCAGCATGGTTCGCGCCGCAGCCGCTGTGTCAGGACGCATGATGCGTTCGCCGTAGCGCGGGCCGGATTGCTTCAGCAACGTCGGCGTCACCTGATAGCCGCCGTTCGCGATGGTCGCATAAGCCTGTGCCAAATGCAGCGGAGATGCGGATAGGCCGTGGCCATAGCTGATCGTCATCGTCGACAGTTCAGACCAGTTTGGCGGCAGCAAGGGTTTGCCGCCCTTGGCTTCGGTGATCTCAAGCTTGGTGGGTTCAAAGAAGCCAAGCTTGCCTAGAAAATCCTTCTGACGATCCACACCGATCATCTGCGCGATACGCGCGGTGCCGATGTTGGACGACTTTACGATGATCTTGGTAACCGAAAGCTCTTTGCCGTAGTCATGGAAGTCGCGGATCTTGTGTTTACCCCAGCGCAGCGGGCCCTTGGTGTCGATCATCGTTTCCGCGTTGACCAGACCTAATTCCATCGCTTGTGCCGTGGTGAAAATTTTGAATGTCGATCCCAGTTCATAAACACCCTGAACTGCTCGGTTGAACAGCGGACTGTCCGAGGGCGATCCTTCGACAGGCGGTGCAGGACGATCGTTGGGGTCGAAATCGGGAAGCGAGGCGATCGAGACGACCTCGCCTGTGTGAACATCCATAAGGACCGCTGTCGCGCCCTTGGCGTTCATCAGCATCATGCCGCCTGCAAGAACACGTTCGACCGCCGACTGAACTGTCAGGTCCAGCGACAACTGCACAGGGCGCCCTTCACGTGCGGGATCACGCAGGTCGTCGTCAAGGAAACGTTCAAGACCGGCGGTACCAACGACCTCGGCAGAGTGCACGCCTTCCTGACCGAAACGGGTGCCACCCAGAACGTGGGCTGCCAGCGCACCGTTGGGATAAAGACGCATTTCGCGCGGGCCGAACAGCAGGCCAGGTTCACCGATATCGTGCACCGCTTGCTTTTGTTCGGGCGAGATTTTCTTGCGGACCCAGACGAATTTGCGATTGCCGGAAAAGTCCTTGATCAGACGTTCTTCTTCCAGTTCGGGGAAAATCTGAACCAAGGCTTTGGCCGTCCGCTCGGGTTCGATCATCTGCTGGGGATGGGCGTAAAGCGAATGGGTTTCCATGTTGGTCGCAAGGATACGGCCCTTGCGGTCCACGATGTCCGAACGCGCAGCAACGATAGACGCGCCCTGCGTCTGCGCGCGCGGCTCAGACGGCTCGGACGCAGACAGCATCCCCATACGCGCGCCGACCACCGAAAAGGCACAAAAGAACATGACGCCGAGAACCAGCAAACGCCCTTCGGCGCGGGTGCGTGCGCTGTCGCGCATCTGTTCATGACGGATGCGCAGGTTTTCCCGTTCGATGGCGTCCGGATTTTCGCCCTTTTTACGGGCGTCCAGAATGCGGGCTAGCGGACGAAGCGGTGTGCGGATCATGGCTGCTGCTCTGCTCCTGCGCTGGTCACATCAACGGGTTGCGACAAATCAAGGCTGGGTGGTGCCGGATAAGCCACCTGATCCGCACGTCCGAACTGATCGGGGCGGAACGGCAGCAGACCCAGACGGTCAAAGTTCAGCTCGGCCAGATCGCGCAGACGGTCGGGACGGTTCAGATAGGCCCATTCAGCCCGCAAAACCGCCAGACGTTCCCGCGCCAGACCGATGTCGCGCTGCAAACGCTCGACCTCGGAAATCGCGGCCTGAGTTTTGTAATTCTCGTGATAGGCCCAAAACGCGAGGCCAATCACCGACAGAAAGGTCATGACATAAATCAGCGTACGCATCAGTGTTTGCCCTTCTTAAGCTGTGGCATTGCGATGTCTTTGGGGTTGATGTCACCGGTCGGCACGTCGGTGCGCCGCGCTACGCGCAGCTTGGCCGAACGGGACCGCGGATTTTCTTGCAGTTCGGTCTTGTCCGGTCCGACGGCCTTATTCGTCAGAATCTCGAACTGCGCCGGAACTTCTTCCTGCATCGGCTGATAGCGGTTGGCCCGCCCAGTTTTCCCGCCACGCAACTGCATGAAACGTTTCACCATCCGGTCTTCGACCGAATGGAACGTCACAACGGCCAGCAAACCGCCAGGTTTCAAGGCGCGTTCTGCGGCCATCAGGCCCTCATACAGCGCGTCGTATTCGTCGTTCACAGCAATCCGCAGCGCCTGAAAGCTGCGTGTCGCGGGATGGGACTGATTGGGTTTCGGACGCGGCAAGCAGCCCTCGACAATCTCGGCCAGACGCAGAGTTGTCGTGATCGGCTCTTCAGCGCGCGCTTTGACAATCGCCTTCGCAATCCGGCGCGAGGCACGTTCTTCGCCGTAGATAAACAGGATTTCGGCCAGTTCGACCTCATCCAATTCGTTGACCAGATCAGCCGCGCTTGGACCATCTTGCGACATGCGCATGTCCAAGGGGCCCTCCTTCATGAAGGAAAAGCCGCGATCAGCCAAATCCAACTGCATCGAACTGACGCCAAGATCCAGAACAACGCCATCAACGTCGGACGCGACCTGATCCATATCTGCGAAATTAGCCTGAACGAGTTTGATCTTGCCGCCGAACTCAGCCAGCCACGGCTCAGCCATCTGGTGGGCCAAGGGATCGCGGTCGATCCCGATCACCTGATCGGCGCCCGCTTCGACCAACGCGCGGGAATAGCCGCCTGCGCCAAAGGTTCCGTCGATCCATATGCCGGAAACGGGCGAAACCGCCTCGATCAGCGGACGCAAAAGGACGGGGATATGAGGTGCATCAGGCTTGGCGGACGCGGCAGCGGCCATCTCCTTAGCCCCCCTGCACCTGATCTAGGAAGATCAGCGGATCGACATCTTCGGGAAGATCGTCCAGCCATTCTTCTTCAATAGCTTTTTCTTCGGTGTCATAAGTCTCGGGGTTCCAGATCTGGAACGTGTCGCCCGAGGCAATAAAGAACGCCTCGCCGGACAAACCGATTTTTTCGCGCAGCTTCGCGCTCAGAACGATGCGACCTGTCTCGTCTACGGATGTATCAACCGACTGACCCGAGAAGAGACGCTCAAGCATCTTACGCTCTTTGGACCCGCGTGGCAGCGCCTCGATCTTTTCGTCCACCTCTTCGATGGCGTTGATCGTGTAGCACTCAAGGTATTTGCGGCGGCTATCACCATAGACGATGACGAACTCGGGGTTCTTGCCGTCAACCCAACCGGGATCGCCCGCTTCGAGGACACGACGAAAAGAGGCTGGGATAGACACCCGCCCCTTAGTGTCGACCTTATGCCGACTTTCGCCTCTGAACCTCAGCCTGCGGCCCACGTGCCCGGCCCCTTCTACCTGTCCCCCTGAACGAAAAACGGCGGGTTGATCTGCTGCCAATGATCAACCCGCCGCCTGGTCCCGCTTGGGCGGGAGGATCCCGATCGCGCGCGCCACCTGGGGGGATGTCTGCTCGCTCGCACGCCGGAATTCCGTTTTTTCGATGAAGGGCGAGGCCTGTATGAAACCTGCTTATTGTTTTTATTCGGGATTTTGTTTCGCGGTTTTTGTTTTTATCCGCTTCACTCGACCCTCATCGTGTTACTAGGGATGCCACGGGATTTCATGGGAAGCAACAAAAATTTTCAGGGGAAAGCTCTACATCTTGTTTTCCACACCTGTGGATAACTAAATAAAGGCACGAGATTCACATTTCAATCGCACTTATTTCGCGGAAACGTGAATTCGCGATACTATATGTAGTGCTACGCAAAGCCGAACCACCCTACCCACGATTTCCCAAAAAAATTTCCACAGGTCAGGATTTCCCTGCCTTCTGGCGCAAAATCGGCCCTATTTTTCGAAGAATCGCGCCGCGTCCCATACGGGACCATGGCCAAATCACCCCGAAACCCAAATCAGACCATACATTCCCATGAGGGTCGCCCATGCATTCCCATGACCGGTCACAGCGATCATATTCAAGCGCCACGCATCTCGTTTTTACAGAAGACAAAGGCCACCCCACTCCACGCCAGCCGGCGGGATCTAAAACCAAGCCTTATAATAAAGTCAGCCGCGCAGCTTAGCGAAGGCAGATTCTGAGCGTATAGAGCACAGCAGTCTGACGTATATATAATGCATTCAGGTCATCCGCCCTTTTGCAGCTGCCTATCGGCGCCCTTTAGAACCTTATCGAGCCACACTTTGTGAATCAGCCCGCCCTCAATCAGATGAGTCGACGCTTTTACGCGCGCAAAATTGATTCAACGATCAATTTGCGCGGTATCGATCGCGCAAAAGCCACTCCTTTGAGAGAGAAGTGACCCCACGTCACATTCCACCACCAAGATACAGCATTGAAAACAAACGATTTCCTCCATGCATTTTCTGCATAGCAGCATTGCCGTACTGTCCATTGTGCAAGCGCAGCAAATCCCCCATTTTCAACTCAACGAAACGACACACACATCGCGAGGACGTCAAAATGGCATTCGCAGCAAACATCTCTTCCGCACGGGGCAACGGCCTCTCCGCAATCGCAGCAAACGTTGTTGCATCGGTCAAAGAAGCAGCGGCACGCCGCCGTGTCTTCAAGCAGACCTTCAACGAGCTGCAGTCGCTTTCCAACCGCGAACTGGCGGACCTGGGCATCAACCGCTCCATGATCCGCTCTATCGCTCTGGAAGCTGCTAACGCGAAGTAAACGACGCGTTCGGGGCGAAAAGGCACCGGAAAGAATTCGGAAGCAACTTGTTTCCACAAATTTGAAGACCTATCTCCTCCCTCCCTTGGTCTTCATTTTATAGCGACGGGATCTCCTCCTCCCTTTGATCCTGTCGCACCTAACATAGGGACATCGGCGCAAGGCGCTGCTCATCCCAACCGAGCTGAAGGTCCTCTCCTCCTCCCTTTGAGACCTTCGGACTTCGCGGCAAGGTCTCTCCTCCTCCCTGACCTTGCCGCACCCGAACATAGGGAAATCGGCGCAAAGCGCTGCTCATCCCAACCGAGCTGAAGGTCCTCTCCTCCTCCCTTTGAGACCTTCGGACTTCGCGGCAAGGTCTCTCCTCCTCCCTGACCTTGCCGCACCCGAACATAGGGAAATCGGCGCAAAGCGCTGTTCTTTCCTACCGAGCTTGAAGGTCCCTCCTCCTCCCTTTGAGACCTTCGGACTTCGCGGCAAGGTCTCTCCTCCTCCCTGACCTTGCCGCACCCGAATTCGGCGAAAGCCAGACATGAAGCGGCCTGAACACATGATGTTCAGGCCGTTTTTGCGTTTTGGCCCTGCTTTTTCTGACGGTGTGCTTTTCCTTCCCGCTGCCATTCGGTAGAGGACATACCAACTGACAACTGCGGGCCCCGACGGCCCGACGCAACAGGAGCTCCGGCCCGATGGCGATGGAAAAAACCTTTGACGCAAAAACAGCCGAGCCGCGCATTTCCGAGGCTTGGGAAACATCCGGTGCCTTCAAGGCAGGCGCAAACAAAAGCCGGGATGACTCGTTCTGCATCATGATCCCGCCGCCGAACGTGACTGGCGCTTTGCACGTGGGCCACGCGTTCAACAACACGCTGCAGGATATTCTTGTCCGCTGGCATCGTATGCGCGGGTTCGACACGCTCTGGCAGCCCGGTCAGGACCACGCGGGTATCGCGACGCAGTTGCAGGTCGAAAAGATGCTGGCGGCCACAAACCAGCCCGGCCGTCGTGATCTGGGCCGCGAGGCATTTCTGGACAAGGTCTGGGAATGGAAAGGCGAATACGGCGGCACGATCATCAGCCAGCTGAAACGCCTTGGCTGTTCCTGCGACTGGGATCGCAACGCCTTTACCATGGCAGGTGCACCGGGCGATCCGCGCACAGGCCACGAAAATTCGCCCAACTTCCACGATGCCGTCATCAAGGTTTTCGTCGAGATGTACGAAAAGGGCCTGATCTATCGCGGCAAGCGTCTGGTCAACTGGGACCCACACTTTGAAACCGCGATTTCCGATCTTGAGGTCGAGAACATCGAAGTCGACGGCCACATGTGGCACTTCAAATACCCGCTCGCCGGTGGTGAAACCTACACCTATGTCGAGAAAGACGAGGACGGGAACGTCATCCTGTCGGAAGAGCGTGACTATATCAGCATCGCGACAACCCGCCCAGAAACCATGCTGGGCGATGGCGCGGTTGCGGTGCACCCCGATGACGAACGCTATGCGCCCATCGTTGGCAAGCTCTGCGAAATCCCCGTTGGTCCCAAAGAACAGCGCCGCCTGATCCCGATCATCACCGATGAATACCCCGACATGACCTTTGGGTCAGGCGCGGTGAAAATCACCGGCGCGCATGACTTCAACGACCACGAGGTCGCAAAACGCGGCAACATCCCGCAGTACCGCCTGATGGACACACGCGGCGCAATGCGTGCCGATGGTGCGCCTTATGCGGAAGAAGCGGCCAAAGCGGCTGAATATGCGGGCGGCAAAGAGTTCACCGTTCAGGAAATCGACGCGATCAACCTTGTCCCCGACGAATATCGCGGCCTGGACCGGTTCGAGGCCCGCCAAAAGGTGGTCGAGGCGATCACAGCCGAAGGCCTTGCCGTCATGACCATGTCCGACGACGAACGCCTTGGCCCCAAGCCCAAGCTGAAAAAGGGTGAAGAAGCCCCCGAGGTCGTCGAGGTTCCGCTGGTCGAAGCCAAGAAGATCATGCAGCCCTTCGGCGACCGTTCCAAAGTGGTTATCGAACCGATGCTGACCGACCAGTGGTTTGTCGAGACATCGAAAATCGTCGGCCCTGCGCTGGATGCTGTCCGCAATGGCGACATCAAGATCATGCCGGAATCCGGTGAAAAGACCTATTATCACTGGCTGGAAAACATCGAACCCTGGTGTATCTCGCGCCAGCTGTGGTGGGGTCACCAGATCCCTGTTTGGTTCGATGAAAACGGCAATGAATATTGCGCCCCATCCGAGGAGGAAGCGCAGAAGAAAGCCGGCGAAGGCGTTAAGCTGACCCGCGACCCCGATGTTCTGGACACATGGTTCAGCTCGGGTCTCTGGCCTATCGGTACGCTCGGCTGGCCCGAGCAAACGGATGAGCTGAAACGCTTCTTCCCGACCAACGTTCTGATCACCGGCTTTGACATCCTGTTCTTCTGGGTGGCCCGCATGATCATGATGCAACTGGCCGTGGTGGATCAGATCCCGTTCGACACCGTCTACCTGCACCAGCTCGTCCGTGACGAGAAGGGCAAGAAGATGTCGAAAACCACCGGCAACGTCATCGACCCGCTGGATATCGTCGACGAATACGGCGCAGACGCCCTGCGCTTTACCAACGCGTCTATGGCGTCGATCGGTGGCGTGCTGAAGCTGTCCAAGGACCGCATCGCAGGCTACCGGAACTTCGGCACCAAGTTGTGGAACGCGGCACGTTTTGCCGAAATGAACGAAGCCATCGGATCGGACGGCACCCTGCCCCAGCCCTCTGAAACTGTGAACAAGTGGATCCTCGGCGAAACCGCCAAGGTTCGCGAAACGGTTGACGACGCGCTGACAGGTTACCGCTTCAACGATGCTGCCAACGCGCTTTATGCCTTTGTCTGGGGAAAGGTCTGCGACTGGTATGTCGAACTGTCCAAGCCTCTTCTGATGAATGGCACAGACGCGCAAAAGGCCGAAACCCGCCAGACCATGGCGTGGGTCATCGACCAGTGTCTGATCCTGCTGCACCCGATCATGCCCTTCATCACAGAAGAGCTGTGGGGCACGCTGGGCGAACGCCAGAAGATGCTGGTTCACGGCGATTGGCCGACCTACACGTCTGCCGAACTGCTGGATGCCGACGCGGACCGCGAAATGAACTGGGTGATCAACCTGATCGAAGGCGTTCGCTCTGCTCGCGCACAGATGCACGTGCCTGCTGGCCTATATGTGCCGATGGTCGTGACCGAAATCGACGCGGCAGGCGACGCCGCATGGGCCAACAACGAGACGCTGATCAAACGTCTGGCCCGCATCGAAAGCCTTGAGAAGGTCAGCGATATGCCCAAAGGCTGCGTGACGATCCCTGCGGATGGCGCAACCTTTGGTCTGCCATTGGCCGACATCATCGACGTGGCCGAAGAAATTGCCCGCCTTGAAAAGACGCTTGGCAAATTGGGTAAGGAAATCGGTGGCCTGAAGGGACGCCTGTCGAATCCCAAGTTCGCAGAAAGCGCCCCCGCCGAGGTGGTTGAAGAAACCCGGGACAACCTGACTGCTCGGGAAGAAGAGGAAGCAATCCTAAAATCAGCCCTGACGCGACTTCAGGAAATCGGTTGATTTCGTTGAACAAAACAAGCCGCAGCGCAAAAATCGCTGCGGCTTTTTTCTTTGTCAGGACCGCTGATTAAAAAAAATGTAAAAACTTGCATTTTCTTTGTTCAAAGGGTCTTGAGCCTGCCAAAACTTTTATCTAATAGAGCCTCCAGTGCCCCTATAGCTCAGCTGGTAGAGCAACTGATTTGTAATCAGTAGGTCCGCGGTTCGAGTCCGTGTGGGGGCACCACTTCCTTAAATCGAAGACTGCTTAAACGAACGGACTCGGGGTAGAACCGCATCGCATTTGGCTGCGCGCACTTTGATCGTCTTCGTCGCGCGAATGCCGCCAAGGCGCGCTTCGTGAACAATCAGCCGCCTAATTTTTAACTGTTGTAAAATCGTCACCAATCGAAATTCGGCACATTTTCCGTTTTGATTTCATTTTTGCGCCTCATTTCTACTTTTTGGTGTAACCTGTAAGAAAAACCATAAGGGGCATTGAAGTGTATATTTTAGCAGTAGACGATGATCCCATCATTTTAGAGCTTGTTGTCGAAGTTGTTCGCGCGATGGGTGATCACACGATTAAAGGCGTTGGTAGCGGCGCTGAAGCAATTGAATTTCTTGCCGAGAACCCGGACGTCAAAGTTGACTGTTTCCTGTTGGACATCCAGATGCCGGGCATGGATGGTATCACCCTGTGCAATGCCTTGCGCACAAGTGGTGCCTTTCCACGAACTCCAATCGTTATGCTGACCGCCATGTCGGACAAGGGCCACATTGATGCAGCCTTTGCCGCGGGCGCGAATGACTATGTGGTCAAGCCGTTCGAAGTGTTCGAACTACAGACCCGCATCCGTCAGGCAGAAAAGCGTGCAGCGGCGCTTGAAGCCCAGATTGAGGATATCACGTCCGAAGAAGACATGGCGCGCAAGCCCGGGCTTCTTGAGCAGATCCACATCTACGACGTCGACAACGTGATCGATTACTTCGCGCTGGAAAACTACGTACCGCTTTTGTCGCGCCGGTCCCTGTTCGGGTCTGTCGTGTTCGGGTTTCAAATCCGTCACATCGAGAAAATCCACGAACTTGCGACCAGCCTTCAGTTCCGCGGTCTGATTGCCGATGTGGCAGAAACCATTTCCGATCATTTGCGGCCCTATCAGTATCTGATGTCCTACGCGGGAAACGGCACCTTTCTTTGCGTTCTGGAAGAAAACAAAATTCCGAACCGCAAGTCGTTGACCGACAACATCAACATCGCAATCAACCGCCTCGAAATGCAGGTTCCGACCCCGCGTGGCCTGCCTGTGCGGGTGTGTTGTGGTGATATGGTGCGGTTGCTTGGGTATCGTCGCGATCTGATCGAAAATGCACTGGTTGTGGCACGCACACAGGCCGAACAAACCGCAGCAGACATGGACCGCGACTTTGACAACATGTGGTTTTATGGACGGACAGCATGATGTCAGGGCAAAGCACACTGGAAGAAGGGCTGTCGCGCATCAGGCAAAGCTTTGTAACCAGACTGTCGGGCTATTCGGTTGATCTGTTGGCGTTTCTGGCGGCGCCATCCAGCATCGAAACCGTCGATAGCGCGTTGTTCGCGCTACACAAAATATCCGGATCAGCCGCAACTCTCGGCTTTTCGGAATTGGGCATGCAGTCCAAGCAAGCAGAAGAGATTTTGCGTGAAGATTTGACGAAGTACGCCTACCCTTCGGACATTTCGGTTGATGCAGTGCGTGTTGTTTATCTCACCTCCCAAGAAATTTTGGATGCCTCTGCGTAAGAAATCGACAGACAACCAAAGCGCGTATAAATTTGATACGTGACCACTTATTTGTGTCACATAGTGAAAATCAGATGATTTCGGGTTGTGTCATCTAGGAACGAGTAAGAAGACGTTTTCCAAAGAATAAAAACTCAAGAATGAGGGGCGAAACGTTGGGGCAGTTCGCAGGTGGAAAACTACAGACTCTGGCCGTGTTGTTGGCGTTGCTGACGACGGCTGTTGTGTCGCTGTACTTTCGTGACATCGAAAACGAAAACGCGCTGAAAGATTTCGAAGTTCTGGCAACCGAAGGCACCGACGCTTTGGATGCCAGATTGCACCAGTACATGGTCGGGTTGGAAGGTCTGGGCGGGTTGTTTGACGTCACAGGCACACCGGATCGTAAAACGGTTGAAACCTACGTGGCCTCGCTTCAGCTGGATGAACTGCTTCCTGGCATCAACGGCATCGGGTTTATCGAATACGTCCCTGCCGATCAGCTTGACCGCTTTCTTGATGAGTCCGCCCAATTGGGCATCGAAGACATCAGGGTGTACCCCCCATCTGATCGCGATGTCCGCTTTGTCATCAAATACATCGAACCATATGTCGGCAATGAAGAGGCGCTGGGTCTGGACATTTCGTTCGAAGAAGGCCGCCGAACTGCGGCTTTGGCCGCACGCGACACCGGCCTACCCCACCTGACGCCCCGCATCTTGCTGGTTCAGGATGACAGCAAAACACCCGGCTTCTTGCTGCTTCGTCCGTACTATGCGCCCGATGCCGAAATCGAAACGGTAGAACAACGCCGCGCGGCGTTCAAAGGCTGGGTCTATGCACCCTTTATCGGCGCCCGCACGCTGGAAAACCTGACGCCATCGCAGAACCAAGCCTACAGCTTTTCCGTTTATGACGGCGAGGCGACCGAGCCTGATATGCTGATTTTTGACAGTTCGGCAGGCGAACAGACGGCGCACACGTCGTTTTTCACAACGCAGTCCCAGCTAGAGATTTACGGACGCACGTGGACGATCAAATGGGAAAGCCTGCCTGAATTCGAAGCCGCCAAACGCAGCAACGGCTACATTTTCGTAATGGTGTTCGGCCTGTTGCTGACCGGTCTGCTATATGCGTTGCTTCAGAACCTGTCCCAACGACAGAAAACCGTTGAACAGATTGTCCGCCGCAAGACGCTCGATCTGGAAGCGCAGAAGATCCAAAATGAATCCATTCTGAACAACCCTCTTCTGGCAATCATGATCACCGACGCGCATGGCAAAATCCTGCGTCGGAACGATGCGTCGAACCAGATCCTCGAAATCGGCCACGATTATGTGCCCAACCTGCTGACAGTCGTGCCTGAACTGACCGGAATGGAGGGCGGTACACGGACGCGCTTGGAGTTCCAAGGCAAAGACAGCGTCAAAATCCTTTCTGTGAAAAAGAACGACTGGACCACGCCCCATGGCGAAAAACGGTCCACCTACTTTTTGCGCGACATCACAATTGCCGAGGCAACTTCGGCTGCCGCGATCAACGCAGAAAAGCGTTTGGATCTCGCGCTGCAAGCCTCTGAAATCGGGGTCTTCGAAATCGATCTGGCAACAGGGGAATCGATCGTTTCGGACATGTGGATGCACATCATGAATGTCCCTGACTGCACGAAAGACTTTGATGCCCAAGCATACTTCGAAGCATGTGTAGATCCCGATGATTACCGCATGCTTCAGGCCAATGACTCTGCTTGTATCCAAGGCAAGGAAGAGCGGACCACCACCGAATTCCGCGTCCATCTGGACAACGGCACACGCTGGATGCGGTCGGATGCATTTGTGTCCAGCCGCGACGCAAATGGCAGGGCCTTGAAATTGGTCGGAACGCAAATCGACATCACCGCGTCACGTGAAATGGACCGTGTAAAAAACGAATTCATTGCCACAGTCAGCCACGAACTCCGCACACCAATCACCGCGGTGAAAGGCGCGATTGGTTTGCTTAAGGCATCGCCGGATTTGTCGCTACCCGCGCCCTCTGCCCGTCTTCTGGACATTGCGCAAACCAACGTGGATCGCCTGACGGAACTGGTGAACGACATCCTCGATCTTGAACGGGTTCAAGCCGGGCATATGCGACTTGAATACAAAGACATCGCCGTGAATACGCTGTTGCGCGATGCCCGCGAACAAATTCTGCCCATCGCCAAGACCGCAAACATCGACGTGGACATTCAGCCAGCCGACAACGATCCGGTATTGCCGATGGACCGCAGCCGTATGCTGCAAATCATGGCGAACCTTCTGTCGAACGCCTGTAAGTTCGCCCCCGCAGGAACAACCATTCAGGTCGGTGCGGAAACTGTTGGGTCGCAAGTGCGCATCTACGTGCGCGATGCAGGCCCGGGTGTTCCCAAAAGCTTTGTACCATCGCTGTTCAAGCCCTTCTCGCAGGCGGACAATTCCGACACACGCGAAAAAAGCGGCACAGGGCTAGGCCTGTGTATCGCCCGGGAAATCATCGAACGCATGAGCGGTCAGATTGGCTATCGCAAAACCGACGACAATATGACCGAATTCTGGGTCAGCTTGACGATGCCAGAGTCATTTTCTTCGGAAAAACAGGCGCTTCGTCTTGTTCAGTAAGGCAAACTGAGCACACAAAGACGCAGGATGGCCCTATTGTTGTCATCAATTCGACTACCACGATCCGTACGGTCAACCCAAGGTCCGATGCTGGTTTCCAGCGGATCGGAAAGGGTAATCGTAATGAAGTTGTTGAGTGTCAGAAATTTCATCAACACTGCGGTGTTCGGCATTGCGGCCATGCAATTGGTTGCGCTGTTCGACGTGCAGCATCAACTGATTAGCTATGATGGCATTGCCGTCTATCTGCCGCTGGTATCCGCCATCGGCCTGATCGCGCTTTGGATCGGCTACCGCAAATTCGCCCGCTCCGAAAAGAAAATCCGCGCCAAAAGCCTGCAACTCAGCCAAGAGTCCTTGGCGCTGAACACCCACGGCCTTGTTCTCGTGACCGACAGCAACGGCATCATTACCCACGCTAATGAAAACTTCCTGAAAACAACAGGATACGACTACGACGACATCATCCAGCAGCACGTGGATATGTTGTATTACGTGCAAGATATCCAACAGCGGATGGAGTTGAAGGCAACCGTTGATGCTGGCGGCTGCTGGCAGGGTGAAACCCGTATCCGCAAAAAAGACGGCAGCACGCTCTGGACCAGTCTGACCATCCTGCCCGGCTATGATCGTTTCGGCAAACAATGCGGCGCGATCTCGGTACGGACGGACATTACCGAAATCAAAAACATGCGCGTCACTCAAGAAGTTTTCAAAACGCTGAACTACCTTGTGGACGAAGTGTTTATCTTTGAACTGGATACACTTCGCCTGAAGTACGCAAACAGCGCAGCCGAGGCCGCACACGGATTGGAACATACTGCTGATCCCGACACCTCCATGCGCGATGTGCACCCCATCTACGCGACCGAATGTTTTGAGCACGCCTTGGACACCCTGCGAAGCGCCAAAAACAACGTGGTGAATTGCGAAGTTGAAAAGAACGGCAGGCACTACGCCGCGCGACTGCAACTTCTGGAATCTGAGAGTGGTTCGAACGATGTTCTGGCCAGCTTCCATGATGTTTCCGAACGGGTCGAAGCCGAAAAGCAACGGGGCGAGTTTATCTCGATCGTTAGCCATGAACTGCGGTCGCCCATGACATCGGTCAAAGGAGCAATGGGCCTTTTGCTAGCGGGATCTGCCGGTCCGCTGGATAGCAAGGTGCGTGATATCCTTGAAATCGCCCACCGAAACTCGGACCGATTGATCAACATTATCAACGACCTACTGGACATCGAAAAGATCGCGGCTGGGAAAATGTCCTTCGATTGCGGTGCCTATGAAATTTCCGCCCTGCTGGACGAAGCTGTACTGGCGAACGAGAACTTCTCGAAACGGTTTGATGTGTCCATCGAAAGGGATGAAAATCTGAAAGGCATGGTGTTCATCGATTTTGATCGCAGTCTTCAGGTCATGAACAACCTGCTGTCGAACGCGTCCAAATTCTCGCCTCCGGGTGGGGCTGTAAAAGTGGGCGGCCGCGAAACCGCGCAGGCCTTTGAGATCACCGTTGCCGACAGTGGCCCCGGTATTCCCGCCGATATGATCGGTAAGATTTTCGATAAATTCGCACAGGTTGAACGCCACAAGGACGGGCCCGTCCGAAGCACCGGTCTTGGCCTCGCGATTGTCAAAGCCATTGCCGAAGAACAGGGTGGCACTGTGTCCGTCACCAGTGAACTTGGGCAGGGATCAACCTTTACCGTCAGCTTCCCCAAGCTGCAGGCCTCGAACATTACGCCAGACCAAAATGATTTGGAGCAAGCCTCATGATCAAGATTCTGCATGTTGAAGACGATCAGGACATTCGCGAGATTACCCAGCTTTCTCTGGCACTGAGCCCGGATATCGAGCTGATCCAATGCGTCACAAGCGAAGAGGCGCTTGAGGCCACAGCGAACCTTGTGCCCGATCTGTTTCTGCTGGACGTCATGATGCCGGGCATGAGCGGGCCCGAGTTGTTGGCCGAACTTCGCAGCCGCCCCCATCTGCGGCAGGTGCCTGCCGTGTTCATGACCGCCCGTGTTCAGCGCAATGAAATTCAGGCGTTTCTGGAACAAGGGGCAATGGACGTGATTGCCAAACCCTTTGATCCGGTCACATTAGCCGAACGCGTGATGGCGATGGCAGAAAAGGGCCGTTCGTTGAAGGAACAGGGCAAGAAATCCGCATCCTAAGCCGGTCATCCGTCTGTCAGATCACGTCTGACTTGCGGATGTCTTCCAATGCGAAATCAATCAACGCGCGGATTTTGCGGGGCAAGGTCCGCCCCTCCAGATAGACCGCGCTTAGCGGGATCGTTTCGCCCTGAAAGTCGTCCAGAACGCATTGGACCGATCCGTCCCGCTCTAATTCGCCCAGCGCAAATCTGGGCAAATGGGCGACGCCCAAGCCCTTTGACGCCAGTTCGGCCGCCGCACGGGCAGAATTGACATGAAACCGCCCCTGAACGGTGACGGTATGATCCTGCCCTTGTCCGCGATACACCCAGCGGCGCGGCACCTTGCGGTTTGTGTCCACGATGCACGGCAGGGTTTCAAGTTGATCGGGATGATTGATGGGGCCGTTCTCAGCCAAAAAATCAGGGCTTACGACGGTGATTGAACTCAGCTCGCCTAACTTGCGCGATTTCAGTGACAGCATCTCGGACCGTCCGATGCGAAAGGCCAGATCAATGCCATCGCGGGCCAGATCAACATAGCTGTCGCTCAGGCGCAGATCGAAACTGACGCCGGGGTTCGCCGTTGCGAACCGCGCCAACATCCCTACGACATAGGATTCACCGAAAGTCACCGGAGCAGACACG
Source organism: Thalassococcus halodurans (assembly GCF_900108225.1). Taxonomy (GTDB): domain Bacteria; phylum Pseudomonadota; class Alphaproteobacteria; order Rhodobacterales; family Rhodobacteraceae; genus Thalassococcus; species Thalassococcus halodurans. The sequence goes on along the minus strand of NZ_FNUZ01000004.1, from coordinate 318,648 downwards.
CGGATCACGCCCGTGAAACCGCGCGACCCTTCGGCCACTTCGGCCAACAGGTCATCCAGATCATCCAGAATGGCAGGTGCGCGCGCCAGAAGGTCTTCGCCCGCAGGTGTCAGCCCCACACGGCGCGTGGTGCGCTGAAGCAGGCGCACACCTAACCGTGCCTCTAGTTCAGCCACGTATTTCGATGTCAGCCGGTTCGAGACACCCAGTTGATCCGCTGCGGCCGTGAACGACCCCGTCTGGGCGGTTGCCACGAATGCCTTGAGTTCGTCGGTGATATCCATCTGCGACCTATTTGGAACATTTCGTTGATAGTTATTCCATGAATTCTCCATTTCATGGAAGGGATGCAAGCCCTAATTTGAGGTCAGAACATAAACGCCCCCAACCGAAACCAGATGACGGGGCCGATCACGAGGAGACTGAAAATGTCCACTGCAACAAATACCGACTACGCCGCCGCCCTACTTCGCGTATCCAGCGGCGCTCTGTTTCTGGCCCACGGTCTGATGAAGGTGAATGTGTTCACCGTCGCTGGCACTGTCGGCTTTTTCGAAAGCCTCGGCCTGCCCGGCTTTCTGGCCTACCTGACCATTATCGCCGAAATCGGCGGCGGTCTGGCGCTGATCCTTGGCGTTGCGACACGTCTGGTATCGCTGGCCCTGATCCCTGTGCTGCTTGGCGCAACCTGGGTTCACTGGGGGAACGGCTGGACCTTCTCGAATGAAGGTGGCGGCTGGGAATTCCCGCTGTTCTGGGCAGCCGCCCAAACCAGCATCGCCCTTCTGGGTGCAGGCGCCTTCGCCGTCCGCATCCCCGCGCTGAACAACGCGCTTGGCAAATTCGCCTGAATACGATGGGGTCGCTGATATGCGGCCCCACCCCTTCGCAGGAGGAAAAAGATGATCACTCCGACAAACCTGAGCCAATTGCAGGACCGCCTGAAGCCCTCTGACCGGATGCCTCTGGTCTTTTTGGGTCATGGCAGCCCGATGAACGCAATCGAAGATACGGAATACAGCCGCACGTGGACCGAACTCGGGCGCACCCTGCCCCGTCCGCAGGCCATTCTTGTTGTCTCGGCCCACTGGATGACACGTGGCACCACACTGGTCGATGTGTCGGAAATGCCCAAGACGATCCACGATTTCTATGGCTTCCCCGATGCGCTGTTTGCCCAACAGTATCCGGCCCACGGTGCGCCTGAATTGGCGCGGGATGTGGTCAGCCTGTTGGCCAGCCACCATGCCGAGGAAGACGATACCTGGGGTCTGGACCATGGCGCATGGACGGTTCTGAAGTTCCTCTATCCCGATGCGGATGTGCCGGTGTTCCAAGTGTCCATCGATATGACCCGTGGACTGGACTACCAGCTTGAGATCGGGCGCAAACTGTCCGAGCTTCGGGATCGGGGTGTGTTGATCCTCGGGTCCGGCAACGTGGTTCATAACCTCGGTGCGGTCCAATGGGGCAAAAACCGTAAACCCCACGACTTTGCGCAGGAATTCGACACGCTGTTTGCAGATAAGCTTGAGGATCGCGACTTTGCCGCTCTGGCAGATCGCAACGGCCTTGGCACGCTTCTGCGGATGGCTCATCCGACGGTCGATCACTATCTGCCCGCACTGACCGTGTCGGGCGCGGCAGATGATGGCGATGACCTGACATTTATGACGGACACAATTGATCTGGCGTCGATTTCGATGCGGTCGTTCGTGTTCCACGCACGATAAGGAAAAGACATGCTTGTAGACGGCAAATGGCAGGAAAACTGGCAACCGGTGCAGAAGGCCGACAAAGACGGACGCTTCGTGCGTCAGGTTTCCAGCTTTCGCAACTGGATCACTCCGGACGGGTCCGCGGGCCCGACCGGAGAAGGCGGCTTCAAAGCCGAGGCTGGTCGCTATCGTCTGTATGTGGCGCTGATCTGCCCTTGGGCCTCGCGCACTCTGATCGCTCGCGCTCTGAAAGGGCTTGAGGATGTGATCCCCGTGACGATCGTCAACCCGACGCTGACAGATCAGGGCTGGCAGTTCGGCGGCTACCCCGGTGCTGACGAAGATCCCCTGTTCGGGTCGACCTATATGCACGAACTTTATACCCGCGCCGATCCTGAATTCACCGGACGGGCCACCGTGCCTGTCCTGTGGGACATGAAGCAGAACGTCATGGTCAACAACGAAAGCGCCGACATACTGCGCATGCTGGACACCGCGTTCGAAGAATTGGTGCCGTCGGATGTGCGCCTGTTCCCCGAAGCCATTGGCGATCAGATCGAAACCCTGAACAAGCGCGTCTATGACAAGCTGAACAACGGCGTCTACAAATCCGGCTTTGCCTCGTCGCAGAAGGCCTATGACGAAGCGGTGTCGGAAGTGTTTGAAACGCTGGACATGCTCGAAGACAAGTTGACGGGCGACTACATCTTTGGCGACCAACTGACAGAAACCGATATCCGTATCTTTGTGACGCTGATCCGGTTTGATGCGGCCTACTACGGCATCTTCAAAACCAACCGTCGCCAGATCGCAGATTATCCGCGCCTGTCCGCCTATATGGAACGTATCCTGCGCCTGCCGGGTGTGCGTGATACGGTCGATATGGATCACATCACGCGGGGCTACTATTCGATCAAGGCGCTGAACCCGAACGGTATCCGACCTGTCGGCCCCGACCACATCACCAAACTTCTAGAGGCGGTCTGAACCGCCTTTAGGATCACAGGACGTCTGACAGGATGTCGGGATCAACCAGTTCGATCCGCTGACGGGCGGATCGAATTGCCTTTTTCTTCACCAGTTGCGTCACCGCACGGCTGACCATTTCGCGGTTCGCGCCGATGCTGGCGGCGATTTCAGCATGCGTGGGGGCATCATTGATCACCCCGCCCTTTTCCAGAACATCCCGCTCCAGCGCCATGCTGATCAAGAACGACGCCACGCGCTGCCCGACCGAGAATGTCGTCAGCTCAAGGTTTTTAGCCGTCAAATGGCGCACCCGCGCGACAAGACTGTTCACCACAAAGGTCCGGATCGCAGGCACCTTGTTGAACAACTCCAGAAAGGTTGCCTGAGGCATCACCAACACGCGGACGTCGCTGCGTGCTACGATAGCCAGTGAACGCTCACCGCCATCCAGCGCCGCCATTTCACCGAACAAGTCGCCTTCCGAGAAACGCGTAAAGATGATCTCGCGTCCTGCCTCGGTCCAGTAAAGCGCCAGAAGTTTGCCTTCCAGCAGGATATATACATCGTTGCTGGTGTCCTGCTGGTTGAACAGGATTTCCCAAGGCGCAAATGACTTTTCCTGAATATCCAGCGTCATTCCATTCAGGTCGTCAGCCGACAACTCCGCAAACAGCGGAACATTTGCACTTTTTAGGTCATCGACGGTTATCATCCCTAGCCCCCGTTCAGCCCCTTACATTATTAAATACGAATGGACCTGCCACATACCGCAAAAAACGTACCGCGTATGTGCCTTTCCTCACGACGGAAAGTCCAAAACGCCCCCAATCACATGCGCCCTTTGCTTTTCAGGAAGCGCGGCAGACTGCGACGTATCCGGCATAATCACCACCTTCACAGCCGCCCCATCGTCCTGAACGCTGTTGACCTGATACTGCGTTGTTTTGGTACCAAAAGCCGCAATTCCACCGACAGTCAACTCGGCTTTTGATTGAACGGAAAACTTCTGGTCCACGTCAGATTTGTTTATCCCGTAAAACCACAGGGTGATTGTGGGATCATCCGAAATGACAAAAGTCTTCACCCGCGCGAACGTTTTTCCCTTTCCGAACAACGTCCCGGCATCGAACAAACTACTCTGAAGCTGAAAACCCGTCACGTCCTGACCTGTCTTCTGCGCAAGCTGGGAAATGACGTTTTGGCTGTACCACCCCGTGCTCAGATCATCGGCAATGTCCTGTGGGTGTGACGAAACAAGGGTCACGCCACAGTAATCGATATCCATGATGACGCGGCTGGCAGCCGTCCAGAGATCTTCGGCAGATCGTTGCTGACTGCCATCTTGCGCGCTGATCGAAAACTGAAGCATCGAAGGCGTGATCGGTCCGATCGACTGGTTGTCGACCTGCATCTTCATCGTGTTGTTTCCAGTATTGTCGAACTCAAGCGTCACGTTCATTTGCGGTGTTCCAGACGTGATGCTGGTCGCCAGATCCGTCACATCGGGCAATCCCTTATAGGCTGGCACCCAATCCGTCGGGCCCGTCTGCATCCCGCCGTTTTGTTGATCCGGCGCTTTCACATTCTGGCTGGCTTGCGACAGCAGGTTCATCGCGTCTTGCTGAAGCTTCATACTGCGCCGCATGTTCTGTGCTTTCAGCGACCAGCCCGAGAATTTGGTCTCGAGCCCCGTCAGCGAAATAGGCCACGATTTGCCCGCGCCGACATAATGCTCTTCAATATATTGCTCGACGAACAAGATCTTATCGATCGTCCTGCCGTCCTTGCCTTGAAGCTGCTGTTTGCGGATGCGCCCCAGATCCTTTTCGAATTGCTTGACCAGATCGTCCGAGGCTTTGGAAAATTCCCTGTTCGCAGCATCTTGCGCTTTGGCATCTGCTGTCGACACATTGAAGGTGCTCGCATTCAGGATATCGCAATACCGGCTGCTAAAGCGACTACCGGCGATGTCCGCAGTGCCATCCCCATTCGACACCACCAACTGGTCAATCAATTCCAAAGTCGCCGGATTGTAGTAGGCCGAAGCACCGTACTGCAGCACATAGGCAAAACCGGACGGATACCGGATGACAGTAAAACCCGGATCGATTTTCGCGCTCAGTGCCGCCGAAATCTGTTGGCGGATGGCTTCGCTGACCTGTTGATTGACGTTGGTTGTCATAGCGCCACCATAATCCGAAAAAGGCCGCCCCGTGGGGCGACCTTCGGGGATTGTGATGCAACCCGATCAGGAGATCGGATATTGGGCCACACCACCCAGAACAAAGCAGACCTGCTTTTCGGGCGGGATGTTGCCTTTGATTTCCGGCGGAGACATCGTGACAGTGACAGTGCCGGACGCCGAAGATTTGTCGACTTTGGTGATGGAATAGCTCTGGTTCATAGAGCCCACCTTGAACAGGCCGAACAGCTTAATATCGACCGAGGAGTTTTCTTTGAACTGCGAGGTGACTTCGCTGGCCTGATCGGCAGAGAACGTCATCGAGATGGTCGGTGCCTGCGACACAACAAGTGTCCGGAAGCGCGAGAACGGCTTACCCTGACCGAACATCTTGTCAGGCGCATACTGGTTCGAGCTGTCGATCTTGAAGCCCGACACGTCCGGGTTGCCCGATCCGTCTTTGATGCTTTGCAAAAGCATCTCGTCGTACCAGCCCGTCTTCATGTCCGCGCTCAGGGGCTCCGGATCAATCTGAACTTTTGTAACGCCTTTGTATTCCATGGTCACGTCCAGCGACGAAGACGACGACGTGTTTTTCGACCAGTCATAGCTGGACCCGCCGCTCAGGCCGATGTCAAAGACATCGAAGACCGGAATGGTAAAGCCTGCGCTGCCGGAAATGTGGAACGTCGCAGACGACGAGCTAAAGTTCGACGCTTTGATGTTGACCGAAACCGAGCTGCCTTCGTTGGCCAGTTCGCTCAGCAGCTTTGTGCTGTCGGGCATCGGTGTCCATCCGACATAGAAATCGTTCGCATCGATTTGCAGGCCACCGTTCGCCGCAGACGGGTTCTTGGTGTGGTCCATCGCAGCGGTCAGCTGATCGTTGGCAAGCGCCTGGGCACCCAGAATGGTGTTCAGCGGCGAAAGCTTTTGCAACGCGGTGGTGATCGCAGACCCAAGCGATGCGTAACCCGCATTCGGCAGGCTTTGCGCAGCAGCTGCGATGTTACCTGTGGACCAGTCCGTCGCCTTCGCGCTGAAGTTTTTCAGAACAGCAGAAATAATCGTACCGTAGGTTACCGGTGTCACGCTGTAGGCGGCGACAAAACCGCTTGACGTGCCGGCGTTCACAACATTGACCTGCGCGGCATTGATCAGCGGATCATTGACGGTCTTCTGGTCTTCAGTCGAATACTGATACTGGGCGTTGGTCAGGATGCTGTTGTAAAGCGTGCTGAACTGATGGTTGCCCAGCGTAAGCATCCCGTTGCTGCCGATTTCCAGCGCACCGTTGAACGCGTCCAGCATGGTCGAGTTGAAGTAAGCGGATGCGCCATACTGTACGGTCGGGTGGAAGCCCGGCGGATAGCTGACCATCTCGAACTTGCCGGGCAGCTGGGTACCGAGCAAGGTGTTAACCTCACCAGTAATGGAATTCACAAAAGCCTGTTGGTCGGGGGAAAGTTGTTTAGCAAGCATTGGCTTTCTCCTTGAGAAAATCTGAGGATTGAAATTGCCTTCAAGACAGAGAGCCGGTGAGCTCAAGTGCGGTTGTCTCTGTGCCAACACATTACGAAATCAAAATTCGAACGAATGTGTCGAAGCACACCTTTGCGCGAATTAATTCCACAAAATGCAACCGACCCCGCGCAGATCACTGGCGGGGTCGCGTCCTACTTTTCTAAAATGCGCACTCAAGGCTCTGGTTTTTCAACGAAGTTTCAAACGTCCCTCTTTTGCAAAAACCAAGGCCGATTTCCGGTCAGAATTTTTTCTGGAACAGGAAATTCGCGCCAGTCGCTTCGTAATCATCCACACCAAGACCGTCATAGAACGCCGACAGGCTGATCTCGGTCATGTTGTCGAATTTGATTCGAACCCCTGCATCAATTCGACCGCGCGTTGTTTCCGTGGTCTCGACGGCCGAACGGTACATCGAATGGACGCCGCTTAGCTCACCGGTCAGCACTGTAACGCTTGAGGACTGTGCAATCGTCTGTTCGAACCCGATGCCAAAGCTGGACTCGCTCAGGGATACGACCTGCGATCCGACCTTGTTTCCCTGGTCGTCCGTATAGGCCTCTTGAACATCTTCCACATAGGCAACATCCAGAGCAGGGATCAGCGTCAGGCCGTCTTTGACGTCATAGCGCCCTTCCAGACCAAGCGTCGCCAACGTCCGTCGGGATGTGAAATCACCCTCCGATACATCCGCGATCTCAAGCCGGTTCTCGGCACGACCATGAAGCAGCGATGCGCTGTAGATCAGTTCGGTTCCGTTGATGCGCCCGACAACATAAGGGCCTGCCAACCAGCCTTGGCCTTCGAAGGTGCCCTCGGTCACGTCGGCTTTGGTGTCATCAAGCTGAACCATCGCGCCCACAATCAGTGAATCGCTCTGCATCAGATGTGCGCCGAATGTCAGGTTCACATAGCGTTGATCATTGCCGCTGTTGCGCGACCAGACACCTTGGAAAGATGTCCAGAACGGCGCGTCGCCCATCGTCGAAACACAGGCACTGCCCGAGTCCTCGCGCACCCGCAGAGCAAAGCATTTGCCACTGCGATCATGCATCAGGCTTCGCAAATCAGGCTGTGCCAGCATCAATGCGCGTGCTCGTGCGCCCATGCCTTCGGCGTTGCCCTCTTCCGCAAGTTTGAAAGCGTTCGGCGAAATTGCAAAAACGGCGGATGCCAAGTTCGTATTCCCCGCATCATCAGACACGGCGTCTGCCAGCATTTGAACCGTCACTGGACTGGTGGCCTTTGTCGGGCTCACAACCAGCGTTGCCGAACTGACAAAGCCGGGGATCAGCGCCGTCGGGTTGCCGGACACTTTGGTGGTCGTCCCCCCGAAGAGGTCCACGATCGTGGCATTTTCGATCAGAAAATCCTCTTCCGACACGCCCGACACGGGTTCGCTGAACGTAACTTGAACAGTGATGTTCTCGCCCAATTGGAAGTTTGATCCGCTCGCGGTCATGGTGACGGTCGGTCGCGTGGTGTCCTGCGGGGCAACCACGGTAACCAAAACGGTATCGGGGGCGCTGTCCACGGTTCCGTCATTGGCGATCAACTGGAATTCCAAAACCTCATTCGCCCCGTTGAAAGCCAATGTCGGCGCGGTGAACGTCGGTTGCGTTGCGGTCGTACTGCTTAGAGAAACGGTCGTTCCCGAGAGCTGGGACCAGACATAAGTCAGTTCATCCGCATCCCCATCTGTCGCCCCACCGGACAAAGTGACCGAAGCGCCAGACGCGACGACTTGATCAACGCCCGCATCGGCAACCGGTGCAGAGTTTGTTGGTGCCGAAACCGTGATCGTGACGGAATCCGCACTGCTGGATGCCACGCCATCGTTCACAATCAGGCTGAACGTCAGGATGACATCAGGATCGCCAATTGCCACGGCGGGCGCTGTGAACGTCGGACTTGCGGCTGTCGTACTGGACAGCGTCACAGCCGAGCCACCTGTTTGGCTCCACTCATAGGTAATGGTTTGGCCATCTGGATCGGTGGCAGAACCAGAAAGCGCAACCGTGGCCCCTCCATCAACAGCTTGATCGGGCCCTGCATTCGCAATCGGCACCGTGTTGGCTGGCGGATTCACGGTGATCGTCACTTGGTCCGGATCACTGTCATCAAAGCCGTCGTTCAACACCAGTTGGAAAACCAGATCTTCAGACGGGGCGCCCACAGCAAGCGTCGGGGCTGTGAACGTCGGAGACGCGGCTGAGGTGTCGGACAACGTAACCGTGGTGCCGGACACCTGTGTCCATTGGAAACTGAAGGGATGTGCGTCTGCATCCGTGCCGGAACCCGACAGGGTCACGCTTTCCGCGCTGTTAACACTTTGATCAAGGCCAGCGTTTGCGACAGGTGGCGTGTTCGCAGGCGCCTGAACAGTGATCTGAACCGTGTCCGTATCTTCGTCTCCGGTGGCTTCTGATACCGTCAGTTCGAACACAAGGATCGCATCCGGGTCGCCAATCGCAAGGGTGGGTGTACTGAATGTCGGTGACACCGCGGAAGAACTGGACAACGTCACGGCTGTGCCGCTGGTTTGGAGCCAATCATGGGTCAGGCTTTGACCCACGTTGTTCGAGCTCGACGCAGAGCCATCAAGTGTCACCGTTGTCGGCGCTTGAACGGTTTGATCCAGCCCCGCATCAGCCGTTGGCAAAACGTTTGCGGGCGGTGTGACGGTAATGTCGACCGTGTCGGCAACACTGTCGTCCGTGCCGTCATTCACAATCAGGCTGAACGTCAGAGTTTCGTTGGAAGCCCCCGGCACAAGCGTCGGCGCGGTAAAGGTCGGGCCTGCAGCCGATGTGCTTGAGAGGGAAACCGTTGTTCCTGCCGTTTGCGTCCATGAATAGGTCAGCGGATCACTATCAGGGTCGGTGCCGGACCCCGCCAATGTCACCGTCGCGCCGGATGCAACAGTCTGGTCTGTCCCTGCATCGGCTGTTGGCGCATTGTTAACAGCAATAACCGTTGCAGTGCTTACGATAGTTGTGCCGGTGGCTCCGGACAAAGCGAATTCATACTGACGACGGATGCTGTCTGCGTTAGATGTACCTTGGAACACGATCCCCATATAAGCGTCGCTCGCAAAGGTACCGGTGCCCACCGTCGCACCATCCAACGTGATGATCGTAACATCTGTCATGGCGCACCAAGACTCGATTTCGGCCTCGGTAAGTGCCCCTTGGCCCGCGTCAAATCCATCATTGCCAAAATAAAGCGAGTCACCCGTGTACTTATAAATGTTGTTGCCGAAGGGTAAGTCTTCAAGCACGACCCCAACAATTCCACCGTCGGCCCCGATTTTGAAACGGCAAGCTCCGGTAGCCCCTTCAGGCTCAACCAGCTGTGCAGGTATTGCCTCCAATGCCTGCGACGGCGAGGCGATCAATGTCGCAAAACAGGCCACAGCCCCAACGGCCAGCGCCCGAAAGCCATTATTTTTCAAAAACATGCATCCAACTTTCGAAAGAAAATTTCTGGGCATAAATACAAACGCCCCCGTTATTCAATTTGATTAAAAATAATTTTGCGGTCTGTGACCTTTGACACAGAGCCCCTGGCGGGAATGGGGCAATGTCCTGACATGAGACGCAGAGAATAGCTCTGCACGACATGAACAGGAGGCTTCCAAGTGGAACCCTTAATCGGCCAAATCATTCTTTTCGGCGGCAATTTCGCGCCGCGCGGCTGGGCATTTTGCGATGGGCAATTGCTGCCTATCTCCAGCAACTCTGCTTTGTTCTCGATCCTGGGCACCACCTACGGCGGCGACGGGCGGACAACATTTGGCCTGCCGGATCTACGGGGCCGCGTTCCGATGCATGCAGGGTCAGGTCCCGGGCTTACGCCGCGGGCGATCGGGCAAAAAGTTGGCGTCGAAGACGTTACGTTGACGGCAGCACAGATGCCGAACCATACCCACACGCTGAAGGCCAACCCGCTTCCCGCAAATGCCAGCTCGGGTGACGGTAATGTTCTGGCCGGTTCGCAGTCTTACCAGACCGGCGCAAGCCCGCTTGCGGACATGAATGCAGCGTCGGTCACGTCGGTCGGCGGCAGCCAGTCTCACACCAACGTGCAGCCGTCTCTGGTCACAAATTACATCATCGCGCTTCAGGGCATTTTCCCGTCGCGCAGTTAAGAACACCGACTTTCATGACGAAAAAATTTCCTCCATTTTTTTCATGACGAAATGCACCTTTTGGTGCGGGCTTGTCATTAGGCAGGCAAGCCAAGGGTCGGGTGTCACGCCAGGGGCACCCGACCCATTCTTTTTCAGGCCACGGCATTACCATTGCGTGCAGAAATTCACATCACGCAAATTAGATAGTTACAGATCAAAATATCCCAACTAGCGTTGGGGCGGGTAAGGAAACAGTTGATGAGTGGGGGCTCAGATGACGACATTCCGGAAGAAACACCACAAGTCCGGTCCGTGGATCGAAGACAAGCATCGTGAAACAGGACTGCTGTCATATACAGGCGAAGCTCTTGGAGAACTGCAAGAAAAGCTTGCCGGAGATGTGCAGCAACCGGGCTATCCCGGGTACAATGATGACCGTATGGTCTTTATGCACACCTACCAGAACTACCCACAACTGATCATCCACGCGACCTGCGAAACCGACGTGATCGCAGGACTGAAATTCGCCCGCAAACAGCGGCTGAAAGTAACGACGCGGTCCGGCGGGCACTCAACCGCTGGCTATAGCGTGAACGACCAGATCGTCATCGACACCAGCCGCATGGGTCATGTTCTGATCGATCCGGATACACGCCGCGCCAAGGTTGGTCCCGGCACGAATTTCCGCACTTTGAACCGTATGCTGCACCACTACAAACTGCACGTCCCCGGCGGTGGGTGTGAAACGGTTTGCATTGCGGGCTACATGCAGGGCGGCGGCTATGGTTTCACCTCGCGTCTCTTCGGGATGAACTGCGATCACGTGGTTGGTATCCGTATGGTCACCGCCGATGGCACGTTGCTGCGCGCCAATAAGGACGAGAACGCCGATCTGTTCTGGGCCGTGCGCGGCGGCACAGGCAATCAGTTCGGTATCCTGACCGAGATCGAATATGATCTTGTGCCGTTGAAAAAGGTCTGGGCCTTTGGCCTGCGCTTCCCGTTAAAGCACGAAGACGACATCCAGACCGCCTGTCGCGTGCTGGAAACCGTTCAGGCACAATACACCTATGACGGCCCCCCCAAGATGGGCATGCAGGCGCTGTTGATGTATCTTCCGACGCCAGAAAAGCCCGATGGGCAAGAACCCTGCATTTCTTTGCGCGGGCTCTATGACGGGACCGAGGCGGAATGCGAAGCGGCCCTTGGCCCGCTTCTGGATCACGTGAAAGATCGCAAGACACAGGTCGATATCTGGAACCACGGCCATTACCTGAAGGTCAACGAACAGCTGTTGATGACGGCAACAGAGCCGCATATGGAAATGCCTGCGGTGTCGATGAACACCAAACCCATGGTCGACAGCCGGATCATCGCCGAATGCCACTCTGCCGAACGCTGGCGCGAAATGGTGGATCATTTCCTAACAGCGCCGGACAAGACGATCTTTATCGCGTTGGAACTGTATGGCGGGGCCATCAACGAACCCAAGTCCGACGACATGGCCTATTTCCATCGGAACGCCAGCTTGGACATGTTCACTTGGGTGTTCTGGACCTTCGACACGCATCGCGAGGCGTCTTTGAACTGGCTGAAAAAGTTCGGCGAGATTGGCGAAGCCATGAGTAACGGCAACCGCTATCAGAACTACCCGATCCGCGGAAACAAGGATTTCTTGCAGAACTACTTTGGCGACAACCTTGAACGTCTGATCGAGACAAAAGCCAAATACGATCCGCACAACCTGTTTGAGTACGAACAAAGCATTCCCACCAAGATGCCCTGCGCGGAGACATCGGCATGACATTTCACAAGTGCAACAACCCCGACCCGTCCACATGCGCCCCATGGTGCGGAAAAGACCTACGCAAGGCGCGTGTGCTGTCGATCTTTTTTGATCCGCCCATGGCCATCGCCCGTGTCGGCAGTGCCAAAGAACCGATGCCTGCCTATCGCTGGAAGATGGACGAAGATCCCCATCACGGCATGCAAACCATGATCGTCCCCGCCCCGTCCCTGACGCGCGAGTCGATCCACGGAAACGGCCATCACCCCTACAAGCTGAAGGTCACGCAAGAGCCGGTCATCCACTTCAAGGATCACAAAGGCCGTATCAAACCCGTTGCCCCGTTTTTCGAACTTTGGGCACGGCTTCAGGATTTGGACGGTCAGGTCTATGCCGTTCCTGTCACCGAAGACCTGCTGAAACGGTACCATGCTGATCTGCGGTCGTTGGAGTTCACTGTGTCCGCAGGCAACCGCAAGGCCGAGGCACGGGTCAAAGACGCGGCCTGCGCTGTGATCGCCCATAAGGTATTCCACGCCGATAGCTACAAATCCCACCATCTGGATGCCATCAGCCCGCATACCGAAGGTCAGGTGCCTATGGCCCGCCCCGACGCGCCGGTCCCGTTGGGCAAGGTCCAGACCTTTATGCCCAATTTCGATGACTGGAGTTGCAAGACACGGCTTGATCAAATCCGCCTGCGGTTCACGCCGGGCAAGGGCGACAGTTTCGGCCCGCCCGAGGCGTCTCAGGCCATCGCATCCCCCCGCCAGCCCGGCGATTTCGAACCGGAGATCACCGAATACGGCCGCATCCATAAGATGACGAAGCCGGAAAACCGCATTCTGTCCAGTGACACGCCTTGGCTCGGCTACAGCTTTGGCCATGATGACACGCCCAAATGGCCGACGCCGATGGACAGCTACGATGGCGCCCGTGTCGGGCCGGGCCATAGCTGGGGCCTGATTGATGACACCTGCGACCTGATCATCACCGCGCGACTGGCGGTGAACGGGCATCTGCTGACCGCGCAGGCCCGCAGCTTTGCAGGCCCGCCTGACTTCGCGCCTGACAAACGCCCGATGTATTCCATTCAGGACGAGTTGGAAGATCGCGAACTGCCCTTGCAGGAACCCGATCTGGACACGACGCCGGACGAAATCCTTGATCTGTTCCGCCGGATTTTCGAAACCGCCAGTCTGGTCAACCTTGACCAACGCCGCGCGTGGGCGACGGGGGGCAATGCATCCCTGATCAGTTCGGAAAGCCCTGATAATCCGCACTGGGATGATGGCATTTCGCCAAAACTCGGGCCTGCCAGTATGCGCAGACGGGACAAACCCTATGCCGATCTGGTGCCGGACTACACGCCCGGTCAGGGCGAAACCCGTGTGCCTGTATCCGGCGATGATGACCGCCTGCCATACACGCAGGTCGTTCAACAGGTGCACGCCCGCATGGCCGACAGCCCTGTTCTTCGCGCCTTCCTGACCCGCAGGCCGGATCGCGTGCGCGAACTGGTGCGCCCGCCCTTTGCCAAGCTGTCCGATCTGCCAAAGCGCGTGGGCATTCAGAAACCTGCAGAAGTTCCCGTCGGCAAATGGCGCGTGACCGGCGTGATGCCGGATGAGCCATCAGACAAGCCCCCCCTGCGCTATCGCGACCCGCGCGAGGTGATGGACCAGACCTATGACATGCGGATGCCGCCCTACATGCGCCATTCCATGGGGGTTCCACTGACCATCACACGGCGGCAGTATACGCTGCTGCTGGCCTATCTAGACAAGCTTGAAACAGATCCGGAGTGGCGCAAACCCGTCATGCCCGAACCGACAGGAGATCACGCATGACTGACGCTCCGAACTACCGCATCCGCCCGATGAACCAATCCGCCAAGGCCGCGCGTCAGGGCAACCCAAGTTATCCCGAACCGATCCTCGGGAACTCTGCCGCCACCCTGATGGAAAGCGGCGTCGGCAACTGTTTTCCGGGATTGGAATTTGACCTGCGCCAGTTGGATGTCCGGTTCTTCCCCGGTCTGGTTTTTGCCTTTCCCGGCATCACGCCTGCTGGCCCTGACGGCACCCAGGGCGCACAACTGGTGATCGCCGATACCGAAGCCGATCCGATCTTCAATGAAAAACACCAGTGGTTGGCGGACCTGAAGACCCAACTGAACGGCCCCGAGGGCGCGGCCCTTGGCAGTGGGCAGTGGTATCTGCATTGGGTCGAACAATACGGCAAACGGATTGAGCTTTATGACTTCACCGTCTGGCAGAATGGCGTCTTCCGTGTCCCTTATGAGGGCGAAACCGCTTGGTGGATCATCCGACTGATCGAACTGGACCCCGATCAAAGTGTGGCCGACCTGACCATCGCCCTGACCCAGCGCGACGAAGACGGTCAGCCGATGGGCAACCCTGTTGTGCTGAAAGGCAAACGCCGCGCCTATCTGGATGACGAAGGCATGATCCCCGACGTCTATCGCCCCGGCGAACTGACGTCATCGATGTGCAGCCCTTGGACCCACGACTTCCGCGATTGCGCCTGCCAGTACTGGGCATCCAACCATCCCGATGTGGCCTTGGGCGAGGTCGACGATCCGAACCACGCCATTCCCGACGGCACATCTGACGACGATCCCGCACAGGCGCTGAACTTTCTTGATTGGATGCGCCGCCGCAAATCACCCAGCCGCGATATCTCGGCCCAGCCGACAATCGAACTGGCCCGCCCGTCGCGCTATGATCCCTATGAAATCAACCTGCATTGGGAAGAGCTGGACTTTGTCCTGCACGGGCAGGAAACCAAATCCACGCCCGAGCCGCGCTTTGGCCACCGTCAGGTGAATGAACCCTACGAAGATCTGGATCAGATGATCGACGATCTGGCGAACACGCTGGCGCGTTTGGAACTGACCTTGGCGTTTGAATATCTCTACGCCTATTTCTCGCTCCGCGCACCGGACGAGGTGACCGAGGAACAGGCCCGCAATTGGCCCGGTCTGGCCAACGACCTGCGCGCCGCGCGGCAGTTGATCCTTGGCGTAGCGATCAGCGAAATGACCCACCTGCGCTGGGTCAACCAGACGCTGTGGATCCTTTGTGATGCCTTTACCGATCACACTGGCCCCTACAAACCGGTCGTTTCGGTTATAGGTGACGTGCCTGCGCCCGACCCCGACAATCCGGACGAAGAAATCACCCGTCCCCCTTCCCTGCGGCCAGCCACACAAGATGTCATTCAGGAATTCGTCGAGGTCGAGCGCCCCGGCGGCGCGGTCGATACCGAATACGCCGCGCTAGTCGCCCATCTGCGTGAACGGCCTGATTTCTACCCCGTGGGCCTCGATGAACTGGCGGTCCGGATCGATACCGATGGCCTGAGCCACTTCCAGAAGTTCCGCGACACCAAACGCATGCTGACGCCTTATGCACAGAACCCAGACCTCTATCTGCGCCCTGTGAAAGAGGCCGCAGCAGATGATCCGCTGGTAAAGCCTGCGTTGGAGTGCCTTGACCGGATCATCGACGCCCTGCGCGAAGGCTATCTGGCCGAAGCCGCCAGCCTGAACGATCTGGATGCCGCCGAAACCGCGCGGGACGATATCATTCAGGCCCGCGACGACATGCACGCGCTGCATGACATGGCCGAGGCACTGGCGCGGGATCACGGGCTGGGCGTGCCGTTCTTTGCCAATGCGGACAAATACAAAACGCCGCTCTGGAAAGATCGTCATGGCTGATGGTGCGATCCCTGACCTGATTGCCCCGTCCCGCCCCCGCAGCGCCCATGCGCATTTGGCGGGTGACCTGTTATTGTTGGCGGATCAGGCGGCGGTCTTTGGCCTGTCACCGGAGGACGCCCTGCGCATGTCACGCGCCTTGGCCAAGGGTGACGGCGCGACGCAGGCGGAACTGGCACGACTGGGCTTGGATAGCGTGCCTGCGCCTATGCCAGACACCACGCTGCAACCGGTCCGCGCCTTGGCGCTGACCGTGTCGCAGTCCTGCAATATGGCCTGCGGCTATTGCTATGCGGCGGGCGGTTCCTTTGGTGGTCCTGACACGCGCATGACGCCCGAGGTCGCCCAACGGGCGATCGACCAACTGATCGACAGCACGCCCCCCGGCGGTGCGGTTAAGATCGCCTTTATGGGCGGCGAGCCGATGCTGGCGCGTGACCTGATCATGGGTTCGGTCCGACACGCCCGCGAACGGGCCGCCGCGCGTGCGATATCGATTGGTTTTTCCATGACAACCAACGGCACGTTGCTGCGGCCAGAGGATGCGGCCTTTCTGGCGGAACAGCGCTTTGCCGTGACCGTCAGCTTGGACGGTGACCGCGAAACCAACGACCGGTTGCGCCCGATGAACGGAGGCCAAGGCAGCTTTGACCGGATCGCAAAACGGCTTGCCCCCCTGTTCGATCTGAAAGACCGCCTATCCCTGTCTACCCGCGTCACGGCGACGCCCAACAATCTGGACATCCCACGAACAGTGGCGGCCCTGTCGGAACTCGGGTTCTCCTCGGTCGGCGTGTCGCCCATGCTGACGTCCCCCACCGGAAAGGGCGCTCTTCAGGCCGATGATCTGCCGCTGTTATTGCGGGCAATGATTGATGCGGGCGAGAACTGGCTGGCCGATACTTTGGCGGGGCGACCAAACGCCTTTGCAAACCTTGCCACTGCCTTACAGGAAATCCACCGTGGAAAGGCGCGCGATCATTCCTGCGGGGCGGTGCGCGACTATCTGGCCGTGGACGCCCAAGGCGCCTATTCGGCCTGCCATCGGTTCGTGAACGACCCGCTAGGCGAAATGGGCGATCTGGACAGCGGCATTGATCACAAAGCACGCGATACCTTTCTGCGACAGCGGACGGTCACAGCGCAGGATAGCTGCCAAACTTGCTGGGCGCGCAAGCTGTGCGGCGGCGGATGCCACCACGAGGTGCTTCACGCGGGCCGTCCCGCCTGCGATTTCGTGCGCGGTTGGCTGCATTTCGCGCTGGGGGCCTATGCCCGCATGATGGCGGAAAAGCCCGATTGGTTCGATGCCTGACCACTACGACATAGCCATTGCTGGCGCGGGGCCTTCGGGCTGTGTGGCTGCCACGCTTCTGGCACGACGCGGGTATAGCGTTGTTCTGATCGATCCGTTTCTGCCCATCGCAGGCCGTATCGAAAGCCTTCCGGAAAACGGCCAGACGCTCTTGGCCGATCTGGGTCTACTGCCAGCGTTGCAGCCCGCCTTCATCACCCCTGCACAAGCGGTGGGAATGATCTGGCGCGCCGAAGATGAGCGTCGGGATTTCGGCGCGACAGCACCGATCCTGCTGGATCGTGCGCGACTGCGTGCCAGCCTGAAAACCCATGCACTGGCCTCTGGCGTGTCGATCCGGACAGGACGAGTAACAGACCTCGGCGATGGGTGCCTTGGCATCCGGTCCGATCGTGGTCAGACGTCTGTCCAAGCCTCGGTCATTCTTGATGCAAGAGGCCGCGCTGCCCAACCCAGAACCCGCCTTTCCGAACCCCGCATTGCGTTGCCATTCAAGGCAATGAACCGAACTCTGCCCCCAGCGACGATGTTGATCGAAGCACTGCCAAGCGCATGGGTTTGGGCAGCGTCGAACGCCCAAGGCCAGATCCAAGGCGCGGTTTTCATGCCACCACAGGATTTGGGCGGACTGAACGACCAATCTCGCCTGACCCTTTTGCACGACCTGCTGGCGATGTCCCGACTTGCCACCTCGAACATCGACAGTGTGGCCCCGCCCCAGCCCGCTGAACTAAGCGCTATTGACCAGATACAGCCGCAACCGCGCACGATCTGCATCGGTGACGCCGCATTGGCGCGTGATCCGATATCGTCCCATGGGCTGGTCTACGCATTCAGAAGCGCCGCTCAGGCGGTCGCTGCTGCATCAAGCTTTCTATCATCCGTGGACGACGCAGCTGCCGCACGATGCTATCTGATGCAGCGCCATGAAATGGACCGTGAGGCCGCGATCAATGCAACCGCCAAGGCCTATGCAGATCAAAGCAGGCATCAGACTCCGTTCTGGAAATCGGATGTTGTGCCGGACGCACCGACACCGCCGATGATCGAAAAAGGCACGCCCCTTCAACTGGATTGCATCGCCGAGCAGGTGCCTCATCTGACAGCACAGAAAATCTTTTGGGCCAACGGATTAAGGGTCAGGAACACCGAAACACGATTTGGCCACTGCGGCCCGTTCAACGCCAATGCCTTACGTCACGCTCTGTCAGAACCGGCTGACGTGGATACCTTGGCGCATCGCCTGACACAATTCGGCCCCGCGCATTTAGCGCCAGGCGTGATCAACCATCTGATTTCGATCGGCGCATTGGCCCCAGCGCAGCCCGTCGTTCAAGACGCCAGACGAAGCCGTTCGTAACGCCGCACATCCCAGCCTTCATCCAGCGACACCATATTGTTTGCAGCATCGAAAAGGATGTTGCGGGTTTCGTCCGAGGGGTCCGCCTCGACCATGTCGCAGGCGATCCTTAGGGCAAATGTTTTGGCCCCTGTTTCGATCGCACGATCAAACGCGGTTTGCCGCAGTTCGCGTGCGCCGGCACTGTCACCTTTGGCCTGCGCCACCAGCGCTCGGATCCGCGTCAGCTCTGGTGTGATCCAGATTTCGCCGGTCTGTGCCTCTTTCTCGACGGCCTTGTCCAGCTCACTGGCAGCCTCGTCATATTTGCCAGAACTGATCAGGATGCGCGCCATGAACGATTTGGCCACAGGGCCATAGTTGTCCGGATTGACCTTCAGAAATGCGGCCTCGGCTTCGCGTAAACCTGCCATCTGTTCCGGCGTCAGCGCCTCGCCCCGCGCAAGGAACCACGCGGATTCACGGAAGTACCAGCCAGCTTCGCGCATGACCTTCAGGTCAAACCGCGTACCAAGATCAATGGCCTCGGTGCCGGCTTCGGCCATCTCGCCGCCCTCTGCGGCAATAGCGGCAAGCATGGCCCTGAACGACAGCGCCTGCGCCAGCGAATGCGCATGATCGATCTGGCGCGAATGATCCACCGAGAACCGGCTTAACTCCCGCGCACCCTGCAAATCGCCGCGCATCCACAGCGTAAAGGACAGGAAGACGCCACAGATTTCAGCATGGTCATAGCCATGCGCGATCGCCAGATGCAGGTCCTTGCTGGCATCGTAGGCGTCCAAAGCTGCGCGCAGCTCTGCCTCGGCCTCATCAAACCGCGCGGTGTGCAGGGCAACCACCCCCACCGCACGCCGACCGACCATCGAAAACCGGCGGTCCTGTGTTTGCTGCGACACCTCGGACAATTCCGCGCCCCAGTCAGCCGCACTACGGTAGTCCGCCGCGACAAGCGAATGCGCATAAAGACCGTTCAATGCCAAAAGCACTGCCTGCATGTCGCCCACGTCTTTTGCAAGCGACAGCATCTCCCTGCCCAAGACACCCACTTCTTTCGCGGAAATTCCCAGACGGCTGCGTTTGACAGACGCAATCGCCGCCAAAGCCTTAAGTCGTGTGATTTTATTCGCGCTGGTCGATGGCAGATCGTCCAGCCCCGCGATTGCCTTTTCCAGATAGTAATCCGCTTCCAAAAGCGATGAGCCAGCCAGAAACTTTTCTCCGGCTTCGATGGTCAGCGGAACCGCAACGACAGGATCACCTGCCGCAATGGCATGGTCCGCCAAAACGTGCGGCTGCTTTTCGGCAATGTCCGGGTGGAAATCCTCGATCAGCGAAAGCGCCTTTTGGTGCAGGTTTTTGCGTTCGGTCCCGACCACCCTTTCATAGACGACCTCGCGGTAAATCTGATGGTAGAACCCGATATCGTCCCTGCTGTCACTGCAGGAAACCAGCCCTGCGCGCAGAAGTTCGTCCAAGGCCGCGTCGGTCTTGGCCAGCGGCCAATCGAGCATCGCAGCAATTGCTTCGCAATCGCAATTCATTCCGATGACCGCCAAAGCCGAGGCAAATTTGCGACCATCCTCAAGCCGATCCAAGCGCTCGGCCACACTGGCATAGATCGTCTGCGGTACGATCACATCGTCATGCAACCCGTCCAGATCGGATTCAGCCAAGGGACGCGCAAGGCTTTCCAGCATCAAAGGGTTGCCGCCACATTGTTCAATCAGCTTTTCGCGCACGGTGTCGGGCAACACACGACCGCCTGTCGACCGAAGCAGCAGCGCTTCGCTTGCTTCGCGATCAAGGGGTTTGAGTGGCAAGGATGCCGGATTATGGCAGTCCGCCCAGATATCGTCGTGTGCATTCCGCGACGTGGCAATCATCATAACGCGCCGCTGCTGGGCACGCTCTGCGCATAGCGCCAACAAGTCACGGGTTGTGGGATCGCACCAATGGGCGTCTTCCAGAACGATCACGACAGGCGCGTCGCCCGCGACAAACCAGTCAGCAAGAAGCGAAATCAATTTCGCACGGTTCTGCGCGGCGGTTTGTGGCGGCACGGTAGCTCCGTCCGAAACACCAACCAACCCCGTCACCAGCGCAAGGTCTTGTTCACCGAATTTCGGGAAAAGAGCCTTTAACGCGGCTTCGGGTTTGCCCGACAGGGTTGTCTCAGCCGAAATCAGACCGTTCAGATAATCCTTTACCGGGCCAAAAGCCGCGTTCTCGGCTCCGGGTTTGGCACCCAGCCAATGAATACGCGCACTATTCGCCGCAAACATCGTCACAAGCGGCCCGAGGAAGGTGGATTTACCCAAGCCCGGATCGCCGCTGACAAGAAGTTGGACAGGCTTGCCGGAAACCGCACCATGCCAGAACGTCTGAACCGCTTCGGTTTCATCCTCGCGGCCCAGAACATCGCCGCCCAAACGGGGATCGGCCCCCGCAGCACGGGCATTCTGGCGACGACCGACAAGAAGGTAGGCCCCCGCGCGTTCAATGCCTTTCATTTCAACGTCTGGCTTGAAGTCAAAGTCGAACAGGCTGTTCAGGTCGCCTTGGGTTTCCACATCGACCATGACCCCACCAGGCGGGCTTGCATTCTGAAGCCGCGCCGCACGGTTCATCACGTTGCCCACCATACGCAGGCCGTCACCGACTTTGATCTGATCGGATTTGCCGATGATGGCAGGACCTGTGGCCACACCAATCCTGAACCCGACCTCGACCTTTTCACCCGAGGGCACACGGTAGTTCCGCGCGTTCAGGTCGGTCTGCATGGTCATGGCTGCATTCACGGCCCGCTCTGCATCACCAACGCGCGTGCGCGGGTAGCCGAACAGAACCAGCGCTCCATCCCCGTGAAGCGACGCGACATATCCGCCAAACCGCCGCGCCACGTCGCTGCAGGTCACAAAGAAAGATTGCAGCAGATCATGCATATCATCGGCAGACAGCCGCTCGGCCAATTGCGTCGATCCGACCATGTCGATGAACATCACGCTGAGCCTGCGAAGCTCGAACCCGTCGCGTGGCTCTTCCTGGACAAAGCGTTCGGTGACCAGCCCCACCTGCTCCATCGCGCCGATCAGTTTCTTGCGGTGACCAAGGCTCAGCCCTAGTTCCTGAAATTCAGCTTCACCCAGTGTCCAGAACACGTCGTCATCGACGTCTTCAGCCAAAAAGACATCCACAAGATGCCCCAAGCCGAGGCGATCCAGGAAAACAATCATTTCTGGCCGATCGTTCAAAGACAGCGCCCTCCAAACACCTTATCCAAAACCAGCTTGCTACAGAGATATCTGCGCACCGAAGCTTCATTGACACAAATATTCAGGCTTGTGCAGCCTCGCTTTTCAAGAAAGCCAAATATGTATCTCAACCTCAAGAAATCTGCGTTTCCTTGCGCAAACGGCAGGCATCCCGCCACGAATTTGCAACGCCGGTTGCCGTTCAAAATAGTCTTCTTGCATTCCGCTGGACAGATACGTAGCGGAATGTTCAATCTATTGCGACCCCACGTGGTTTGTTTGAAAAGACCGATTTGAAAGACCAGAATATGACCGAAATGTCGCAGCTTCCCAAGAACCCCTATTCGTTGGGCCTGCTGGCGCACTACCTGTCGAAACATCCGCCCTTTGACACTTTCGAATTCGGGCCATCAATCAGCACCCTACTGCATCAAATCAACAATGGCACGCATTTGATTGCATCGCGCAACGACGCCATCGTCGGCTATATCGGCTGGCTGAACACCACGGACTAAATCGCCAAAGAGTGGTTGGCAAACGGCGGCAAGCTAAGCCACGAGGCATCCGGCACAGCGCCGCGGAACGGTTGAAAAATGACACGACCCGCATATCAGGTCGAAATCGCCAATACGCTGATCGGCTCATTACCACCACCAACAGAACTTTGTTTGTTTTCTTTGCCTTTGCTGTGGGCATCACGCCGCGGTCGCAACGCGTGACGAAAACCTTTGCCGCCGGAGGCTCATTGCTGAACCTGGCCTACACGAACGTCTTGTCCGGCCCTCTATTCGCTCACGCCCCAGGGCCGCTTCCGTGCGCAAGAGGTTTGCCGCACGTCCTAAACCGTCGCCGCCTGACAAAGCTTTTCTAAGTGCTAAGGGAAACTGACACCAGTTTGTCCTCACTGTCGCAAGTGGGGTTTCTTTTCATTCTGACACTTCGTCGTAGGTATGCGATCGCCGATTTGGCACGGCACGCATTACGGGTGCATGTGGATACCGGTCAGCTACAGCGTCACGAATACGGTTCGCGATTTCAGGGCGCGTTTTCGGCCCCAAAATCACGCGATTAACGGCGTCGGGCGGAAAGTCCAGCAGATGAATTGGGTCAGCGGGATGACCGACGATTTTATCTACCCGATCTTCCTTCACATAGAGCCGCCACTCGCGCTCATGTTCCCAATCCGTAGTCTTAGAAATCAACGCAGCCTGAACGTTGGCCAACGGTTCCTCAACTTTTCCATCGAAGTACGTCACCTTTTGAAGACGCGTCTTCTTTCCGTCATTTAGGTTCTGGAACCATTCATGTTCGGTGTCAAAAGCGACCACGAAACCACCATTGTTGTCCGCGTAGTTTGCCCACATCGGGGCCACGTCCATACGCTCAGACAGCGAAAAACAAAGCAACTCACGGCCCAACGTTTCGAGTAGACGTTCAATGTTCTTGGGGTCGTTGAAGGTTGGGACAAGCATAGTATCAACGGCAGACTGCATCCGAGAGCGCAGCGCCGTAAGAAGATTCTGCCCCGTCTGTTGCTCAACATCTATGGGCAGGAAACCAAGCCCATAGTTCTTTAGTTCCGACGCGATCATCTCGCGCACGTTTTCCTCGGATACTACAGTGTCCATCTGCTCCGATAGCATCGCAATGAACTTAGGGCCTACCAACTTTTCGAACGTCGAACGTACCTCAAAGGGATCGTTGGTGTTCATAAGAGGCGTGAAGCGCACCATTCCACCCTCCAAGACGTTGCCGACACGCTCCGCAGAGAGGTATTTGTACAAATACTGCGGCGGCGGGGGCGGGTTGTCGAAGTCGTCTAAATCGAAGTTTTCGGCCATTCCTAGGCCCTTTCAGGCTGTGGATAGTTCGTGGGCGGATTGGCCAACGTTCGATTTCATCCAATAAAAACAATAAATGATGGCGGAGACGAAGGGATTCGAACCCTCGAGACGGTTTCCCGCCTACTCCCTTAGCAGGGGAGCGCCTTCGACCACTCGGCCACGTCTCCGTCGACCCGTGTAATGATTGCTGCGGGCGGGAACAAGGCTGTTTTGTCAAAAATTTTCGGGATGAAGATTTTTAATTCCAGACACTCAATGCCAACGAAAAATGGCCGCCAGCACCTGCGCCGACGGCCATCTGTAAATCCGAGTTTATAGGGCCCTGCCCTCTAGTTCAGTTGCTGTGCAGGAAGTGCAGCACGTCACCATCTTTAACGATGTAGGCCTTGCCTTCGGCGCGCATCTTACCGGCGTCTTTGGCGCCCTGTTCGCCGTTCAGTGCGACGTAGTCGTCAAACGCGATGGTTTCGGCGCGGATGAAGCCCTTTTCGAAATCACCGTGGATGACGCCCGCAGCTTGCGGAGCGGCTGTGCCGGACTTGATCGTCCATGCGCGGGCCTCTTTCGGGCCGACGGTGAAGTAGGTTTCCAGATGCAGCAGGTCATAGCCAGCACGGATCAGGCGGTCGAGACCCGCTTCGTCCAGACCCAACTCGCCAAGGAACATCTCGGCTTCGTCTTCTTCCAACTGGCTGATCTCTTCTTCGATCTTGGCCGAGATAACGACGTGGCTGTTGCCCTGTTCTGCTGCCATCTTCGCAACCGCCTCAGAGTGAGCGTTGCCGGTGGCGGCCTCTTCTTCGGACACGTTGCAGACGTACAGGATCGGCTTGGTGGTCAGCAATTGCAGCATGCGCCACTGCTTGGCGTCTTCCTCGGCGACCTCGACGGTGCGGGCGGGCTGACCGGCTTCCAGCGCTTCCAGAGCGGCCTTCATCAGGCGTTCCTGCTGAACGGCTTCTTTGTCGCCACCGCGTACCTTGCGGACAATGTTTTGCAGACGCTTTTCGATGGATTCGATGTCGGCGATCATCAGTTCGGTGTCGATGGTTTCCGCATCCGCAACGGGATCAACGCGGCCTTCGACGTGAGTCACGTCGCCGTCCTCGAAACAGCGCAGCACATGAGCGATGGCATCGACTTCGCGGATGTTGGCAAGAAACTGGTTGCCCAGACCTTCGCCCTTGGACGCGCCTTTGACCAGACCGGCGATGTCGACGAATGTCATGCGTGTCGGGATGATCTGTTTGGATTTGGCGATTTCCGCCAGCTTGTCCAGACGCGCATCCGGTACAGCCACGTCGCCGACGTTCGGCTCGATTGTACAGAACGGAAAGTTCGCCGCCTGAGCAGCAGCCGTTTTTGTCAGCGCGTTAAACAGGGTCGATTTGCCCACATTGGGCAGACCCACGATTCCCATCCGAAAGCCCATTGGTGCCTCATAATATCAGGTGTCTGGGCGCTTCTAGGGGTTGGCAGGGGTCTGCGCAACCTCTTGCGCCACATCCTGTTCAAGATGGCGCACGTAGCCCCAGAAGCGGATCAGCAACAACACGGCCGCAATGGCCAGCCCTGCGACCAATCCCAGCCAGACGCCAGTGCCCTTCCAATCGGCGACAAAGCCTAAAAGGTAAGCGGCCGGAAGGCCCAGAAGCCAATAGGCGATGGCGGCCAGAAACATCGGGATACGCGTATCCTGAAGCCCACGTAGCAGGCCAAGAACGACGACCTGCGTGGCGTCAACAAGTTGGAACAGCGCGGTGCAGATTAACAGCAGACTGCCGATGCGGATGATTTCCAGACGATCGGGTTCGTTTGCAGACAAGAACAGGTCGATCAGCGGCGCGGGTATCACCAGCATCGGGATCATCGCCAGACTGGCAATAAGCAATGACATCCCCTGCACGGCCTTGGCCCCGCGTTTCAGATGCGCCAGATCCTTGCGCCCCATGGCGTTCCCGGCGCGTACAGTTGCGGCGTTTGACAGGCCAACCTGCACCATGAAGGCAGCCGTCGCGATTTGCAGCACGATACCATGGGCCGCCAGCGGGATCGTCCCGAGCCAGCCCATAAAGACCGATGTAGCCGCAAACAAACCGACTTCGGACAGGCTGGTCAGGCCGATCGGCAAACCCAGCTTGAAGACCTCGGAAAACATAGGCCAGTCCGGCTTCCAGAACCTTTGGAACAGGTGATGCTCCGGGGTTTTCCAAACCGCATAGGCCATGGATCCGCCCAAGGCGACAAAGTTCGTCAGCAGCGATGCGATGGCAGCACCTGCGATGCCGAGTTCGGGAAATCCCCAGTTGCCAAAGATCAGCGCGTAATTGAACGGCACGTTCAACGCCGCCGCAAAAGCCGTCACCAGAAACACTGCGCGGGTATGCTCCATCGCCGCCAGATAGCTTTTCAGAACCATCACCAAAAGTGCGGGCAACATACCGATACCTGCGATGCGCAGGTAAGTCTGGGCGTAGTCTGCCACAATCGGCTCCTGCCCCAATAGCAGTAACAAGGGTTTGGAAAAGAACAGAAATGGCAGGATCAGCAGCACGAACAAGATCGACAACCACAGTCCCATTCGCGTCACGCGACGAATGCGCGTCGTATCTTCGGCGGCCACGGCATTTGCGACCATGGGCATCACCGCCCACGCAAACCCCGACCCCAACAGGAAGAATGTAAAGAAAACCGTGTGCGACAGCGTCAAAGCGGCCAAATATTCGGCGCCATAACGCCCCACCATGATCGTATCGGTCAGACCGATCAGGAACTGCGCCAGATGCCCACCGACAAGCGGCAATCCCAGTACAAGGATTGCGCGGATGTGCTGGGGGTATGTCATCTGCGTGGTGTTCATGGATGAGGGATAGGTGCCGTTTGTCGTTTCGACAAGCGTCAAAGTGCCCGCATCAGCAGTTGCAAGGCCAGCATTGCAATTACGACACCAGCAATCAGTTCGACTGTCCCCAAAGCCCGCCGCGCCGTCTGCCCTTCGGACAGCGCCTCAAGCGCGCCTGAGCGGAACACGACAGCCATCAAAGCCACCACCACGGTCACACTCGCTGTGCCCAACCCCATAGCGAAGGCGCCAAGGATACCTGCCACCTGAATATCCATGCGCCACGTCAGGATCAGCAGGAACAAAGCCCCCGTACATGGCCGGATCGCAATGGCCCCGATCAGCACCAAAGCGTCCCGCAAGGACGACACCTTGGCAACTTCTTCGATGCTCGGACCATGGCTGTGACCGCATGTATCGCAGACATGGCCATGACCAATATGGTCGTGATCATGCGTATGATGGTGATCGTGCGTGGGACGGAAACTGCGCCACAAGGTGCGCAACCCACGAAAGGCCAACCAAGCCCCGATCAAAGCGATGGCGCCATAACTAAGCGCGGCAAGCAGCGTATCGGCCAGCCCCTCCATCCGTTCGCGGGACCAGTTGAACAACAAGACACCGGAATACACGAGGATCACAGCCGTCGCTGCCTGCGCGAGCGAGGACACCAGCGCCAAAACCGAAAGCCGCACCATGCTGACCTGCCGCGCAACGCCGTAGCCGCCAATCAGGATTTTGCCGTGCCCCGGCCCCACCGCGTGGAAAAAGCCATAGGCGAAGCACATGGACAGCAAGGCTATCAATGCGCCCGGCTCCCCTGCCCTAAGCGCCCGCAGCCCGCGGGCCAAAGCCGTCTGCGCCTCGCGTTGTCCATCCGCCGCCCAGCGCGCAAGCTGATCAGACCCATTGCCCAGCCAAAGCCACGCAGCCAGCGCCGCAATGACCAATGCCGCAATGATGGAAAGGCTTAGGACCCAGCGCTGCATGTCAGTCGGATTGTATCGGCATAATAGATGCCCAGTTCCAGCGTATCGATCACGTCATCGGAAACGGTTTTCAACGCCTCTTCAACCGCGCGATCCCCTGCCGACGGATCATGTGCATCGACATTGCTTTCACATGGCCCCTCGACCGAAACATTTTGCAATGTGTAGTGGACATAGAACGTCGGATCATACTGGCGGATCACGGCCAAAGACGCGTCGACAAACGGGATCGGTCGGGTCTGGGTTGCGACCAGCTTGCCGTCAACCACATCCAACCCGATAGCCATCGAACGCTGCATGCTGACGTTTTCGCCGTTCACACCAACATAGAAATCGCCTTCGAACCCGTCCGGCCAATTAGCCACATCAAAGCCGAACAGCTTGGCCTTTTCCGCCTCGGTCAGGATCCCGTCACCATCCGGATCAACGCCCATATCCTCGATGATCAGAAGCGAAAAGAATTCGTCATAGGCAAAGGCCAGTTCAACCTCATACAGCGCACCCTCTTCGTCGACGCGCAAAATCATATCCGTATCCACAAAAATATGCGGATGCGCGAAACCGAGCGTCGGAAGGGCAAGCAGGAAGGCGGCGGTTCTGATCATATATTCCCTTTACGAAGAACAAGACTGTTCGACAAGCAATCCAAAAAGCTTGAGCAATTGCCCGCCGCTTCGTCAATGAGCAGTGTGTCACATAGCCTTCACCATCAGGATATCGATGGAATGACACCAGCACCTAAAACGCAGCGCCCGAGCCCTTGTTCCTAGCAAACGGGTACAGGGATCGCTGCCGGAAGTTGACTTAAAAGTCTCAAGGTTAGCTTCGCACGGTTAAGCACGATATCGGCAAGAAACGCGTAAATGACCGACAAGCCGATAGCGTACCAAACGCCCGCATAATCCTGAAAAATAATCGCATAGAACCAATCGGTCCCCATGACATAAATTGCCGCGCTCACCAGTGTTGCAAAGATCAGCAACATAGCAGGCACAACCACCGCATGCCTCCGGCTGCGCCGAACAAAAGTCGCCGCTACCACCAAAGCGAATGAGAGCGTGTCTACCGACAGGAAAACAATCAGGTCGCCCCTCAACGCATTCAGGGTTTGCGCATACTGCCCCTTCATGAAGTCAATGAGTTTAACCTGATTCAACCCAAGCTCGGCTGCGCGGACCTCTAGCCCTTCTCGGAACATCAAAGAACGAGTTTTCGCATCTTCAGCGTCTACCGGCCCACAGGTGCAGAAGCTTTCAATAATGTGACCCAGCAAATCGGAAAACTCCGATGCTGCCAGCGCGCTCAAATCATTTTGTTTGATGCCAATACGGTCAGATAAACGCCCGAGCCCTTCTTGCAGAACACTATCCAACGGACCCTCCGCGAGATCGGGATACCTCTGCAATACCTCACTGATCACCTCGCCTTTGATAAACGAAAGCGAAGTATGCTCAAAGCTGCCTGGCTTCGTGACAATGAATGCCAACAATGCGCCGAAAAGAATGACGCCGGAAATTCCAATAAAACGTAAAAACAATGTCATCGTAAGAAAGTGACCAAGACCGCACTCTTATTCAAGCCTTTGGTCCGGAACTATCGTGAAGTATTCTCTCTAGGCAAAAGCGTTCATGGCTGTCTGAACATCCAAAAGCGCACGTGCTTTGGCATTTGCCATAGGGGCTCTGGGTTATACGCGGTTTAGGCGGCTGCCCGAATGATCGGGATAGGCGGATAGGGGCAAAGTGACCCGGGCTTTCTGTATTTTCGAAGCTCTTCAGCAATGTCTTCACGAACAAGGGTCTGACCAAAATCGAACTGAAAAAGAGCTGGAAGTTCCGCAGGTTTCAATGACAACCTTCTTAGCACATAGCATCGAAAATTGCCAACTGCCGTTCGTGACTTATCCTTGAAATCGTTCAGATTCTCAAAGCGACAGTCAGTCTTCACCAATGGATAAAGCGTACCGTACTCAGCTTCACCTCTCATAGCTCTGGTACCGTGCCGGTGGAAATCCGTATAGTCCACCAAATCGAAAATTGAATTGGCAAAATCGCACCAATCAACAATGGTGTCGCGCCATTTAATTGTTCCGATCCTATAGTCACTCGGTTTGATTTTACCGGAACGTTTACCGGGGTAACGATATAAGTTTACTGGGTGCAATTCTTCGAAAGAGCCATCCAGTTCTTCCTCAAACCGAGTGTAATGCTTTTTGGACAACGCCATAAAATGGTCTTCCGGATCGCAAATATGTTCGACAAGCCCAACCCCACGGCAAAGATCGACGTCCTGCGGCTCCGGGTTCGGGGCCTTTACATATTTGATGAAAACGGGTTGTCCGCTGTATCGCGATTGTGAAAGATCCCGCACAAACGGTGATCGGTGATCGCCATCCAAAAGTTGCACGGGGGGCAAGTCGAACACATGCCTTCCGTCGGATGCAGACCCAGCGTCGGTTTGTCTGATCAAATAGTAATTCTGTACATTCAATGTTGCCATCCACCCATCGCTCTGGCCGCTTTATATCAATGTTTCTTCAAAACTTGTGTGGAGCAATCAAGGATTTGGTTAGGTGCAAAACAGACCGTAGGACACTGTGATCTATCAATACCCGATCGGAAAAATCCGCGCCTACCAGACCGACATAAACTGGGGCGGATAAACGGGGATAAGACCAAGAATATCCCCTGCCCCCCGAAGAAGGCAGAGGCCTGTTGCCCGCCCCTATCCTAAAACAGCCGCAGGCAATCCCAATTCCTCACGCCATGTGTGTTTCGGCGCGAAACCGAGCAGGCGTTGGGCTTTCTCGATAGAATAGACCGTTTCGTCCTGCGCCATGGGGCGACGCAGTTCGACGCCTTCGTAATAGCGTGCGCGGACCTCGTCGATCGGGATCGAAACGGACATATCGGGGTTAGCGACGTTGAACACCTCGTGCCCCAGTCCATCGGTTTTCAGGCAGCAATCCACCATATGCCCCAGATCGCGCGCGTCGATGTAAGCAAAGATGTTGCGACGGCGCAGGTCGGGGTCCTGAACAAAGGCGGGGAAGTTTTCGGCGTACTCGTGCGGTTCGATCACGTTGTTGATGCGCAGCCCGTAGATGTCATAGCCGCTGCGCGCCTGAAAGCTGCGGCCTGTGGCCTCGTTCACGACTTTGGACATGGCATAGCTGTCCTGCGGGATCGTCGGATGATCTTCGTCCACGGGGATGTAGTCGGGCTTCAGCTCACCATCATAGAAGCAGATGCCATAGGTCGTCTCGGACGAGGCATAGATGATCTTCTTGATGCCCAGCTTCACCGCTGCTTCGATCACGTTGTACGTCGACATGACGTTGGTGCGGTATGTCTCATTATCCGGCTTGATCAGGATGCGCGGCACAGCGGCGAAATGCACGACCGCATCGAATTTGGGCACACCGGTGCCCGGCTCCAGTTCGTCGAAATTGGCATAGCTGGTCAGGGCGTTGAACACCTGTCCGCTGTCCGTCAGATCGACGATCAGGTTATCGACGCCCTCGGCCTCAAGCGGGACCAGATCGGCGTTGACCACGTGATGGCCCTGCGCGACCAGATAGGGCAGAACGTGCCGTCCCGCTTTGCCGCTACCGCCTGTGAACAAAATACGCATGTCATCCTCCGTGGTTCATATTCCGCGACACAAACACATAGCGCACAGGAATGAAAAGAGTGGCATTGATTTTCCTGCCCCCGTCAGGCAGTTGAGGAAGCTGAACACAGGAAGGGACGCCCATGACTCGCATCGACGCAAAATTCGCCGCGCTGAAGGCTGAGAACCGCAAGGCTTTTGTGGCCTACGTGATGGCGGGCGATCCGGACGAGGCGAAATCGCTGGAAATCGTTAAGGCGCTTCCGGGCGCTGGCGTGGACATCATCGAACTGGGTCTGCCCTTTACCGATCCCATGGCTGACGGCCCGACCATCCAGCTGGCCGGTCAGCGCGCGCTGGATCAGCACATGACGCTGGACAAGACACTGGGCATTGCACGTGCCTTCCGTGAAGAAGATGAAACGACCCCGATCGTTCTGATGGGCTACTACAACCCGATTTACAGCCGTGGCGTGGACAAGTTTCTGGTGCAGGCGAAAGAGGCTGGCATCGACGGTCTGATCATCGTCGACCTGCCGCCCGAAGAAGACGAAGAACTGTGCATTCCGGCGCAGAAGGCCGGTCTGAACTTTATCCGTTTGGCGACACCGACCACAGATGACGAACGTCTGCCGAAGGTTCTGCAGAACACCTCCGGTTTTGTCTACTACGTGTCGATCACCGGCATCACGGGCGCGGCCGAGGCATCGGGCGCTGATGTGGCACCGGAAGTGGCACGTATCAAATCCCAGACAGATCTGCCGATCATCGTAGGCTTTGGCGTAAAAACCCCTGAAAAGGCCGAAGAGATCGCCGCCATCGCGGATGGCACGGTTGTCGGCTCTGCCATCGTGAACAAAATCGCAGAAGGCCAGTCCGTCGAAGATATAGCGGCTTACGTCAAAACGCTGGCGGATGGTGCGCACCGCGCCTAAGGGCCGCGACCGACCTGATCCATGCTTTTTCTTGCCCCAAAGGGTGAATCGCCCTACTTGGCGCGTTCAACCTTTCGGATTCTCATAGGCAGGGCACCGGAATGATCCAGACGCCGTATTACCTTATCGACAAGTCGCGGCTGCTTCCCAACATGGAAAAGATCGCATGGCTACGTGAGCAGTCGGGCGCCAAGGCGCTTTTGGCTTTGAAATGTTTCGCCACATGGTCGGTCTTCGACATGATGAGCGAATATATGGACGGCACCACGTCGTCGTCGCTGTTCGAGGTCAAATTGGGCCGCGAAAAGTTCCCCGGTGAAACGCACGCTTATTCTGTCGCGTGGGCCGATCACGAGATCGAAGAAACACTGGCGAACTCGGACAAGATCATCTTCAACACGGCCAACCAGTTGCGCCGTTTCGAAGAAGTGTCGCGCAGCCACACCCGTGGTCTGCGTGTAAATCCCGGTGTGTCCACGTCAGAATTTGATCTGGCCGACCCTGCCCGCCCGTTTTCGCGTCTTGGCGAACATGCGCCCGAAGATATTGAACCCGTACTCGATCTGGTCAGCGGCTTTATGTTCCACAACAACTGTGAGAACGATGATTTCGACCGGTTCGACGCGATGCTGGGCTCAATCGAGCAGCGCTTTGGTCATCTGATCCGACAGATGAAATGGATCAGCCTTGGTGGCGGCATCCATTTCACGGGCGAAGGATACCCAATCGACAAGCTGGCCGAACGCCTGAAACGCTTTGCGGGCGAAAACGAGGTGCAGGTCTATCTGGAACCCGGCGAGGCGGCGATCACCAACTCGACCACGCTGGAAGTCACGGTTCTGGACACGCTGCACAACGGCAAAAACCTGGCAATCGTCGACAGTTCCATCGAAGCGCATATGCTGGATTTGCTGATTTACCGCGAAAGCGCCAAGATGGCCCCCAACGAAGGACCGGAAGAATGGATGATCTGCGGCAAGTCCTGTCTGGCCGGTGATATCTTTGGCGAATTCCGTTTTCCGGAACCAATCAAGGCCGGTGACCGTTTGTCGATGCAAGACGCTGCTGGTTACACAATGGTCAAAAAGAACTGGTTTAACGGCGTTAAGATGCCCGCTATCGCGATCCGTGAACTGGACGGCACCGAACGTCTGGTCCGTGATTTCGGGTATGAGGATTTCTCGGCAGCCCTGTCGTGAATGCGCGCGTCCCGCACTGGGCGCAATTGGGAAACCTGACACCAAAGGGGGTCTTGAGAGTTGAAACAGAACGTTCTCATCATCGGCGCAGGTGGCGTCGCTCAGGTCGTGGCGCATAAATGTGCGCAAAACAACGATGTGCTTGGGGATATCCATATCGCCAGCCGGACGCTTGATAAATGTGAAGCGATCCTTGAGTCCGTCCGCGAAAAAGGCGCGATGAAGCAAGAGGGCGTTCTTGAAGCGCATGAGGTCAACGCGCTGGACGTTCCGGCCTTGGTCGCTCTGATCAACAAGACCGGCGTCCAGATCGTGATCAACGTGGGCACTGCTTTTGTGAACATGTCCGTCATGGATGCCTGCATCGAAACCGGTGCCGCCTATATCGACACAGCCATTCACGAAGAACCCGACAAAATCTGCGAAACACCGCCGTGGTATGCCAACTACGAATGGAAGAAACGCGATCTGTGCGCTGAAAAAGGCGTAACAGCGATCCTTGGTGCGGGCTTTGACCCGGGCGTGGTAAACGCCTTCGCGCGTTTCGCGATTGATGAGTATATGGACGAGGTCAAATCCATCGACATCATCGACATCAACGCGGGCAACCACGGCAAATATTTTGCCACCAACTTCGACCCCGAGATCAACTTCCGTGAATTCACTGGCACGGTCTATTCGTGGCAGGAAGGCGAGTGGAAAGAAAACAAGATGTTCGAGGTCGGTCAGGTTTGGGATCTGCCCGTTGTCGGCCCGTCGCAATCCTACATGTCCGGCCATGACGAAGTGCATTCGCTGGCAACGAACTATCCCCACGCGGATGTGCGGTTCTGGATGGGTTTCGGCGATCACTACATCAACGTCTTCACCGTTCTGAAGTCGCTGGGCCTGCTGTCTGAACAGCCCGTGACCACAGCCGAGGGCCTTGAGGTCGTGCCGCTGAAAGTGGTTAAGGCCGTACTGCCCGACCCCGCCAGCCTTGCGCCGAACTACACCGGCAAAACCTGCATCGGCGATCTGGTCAAAGGCATCAAAGACGGCAAGGAAACCGAGGTCTTCCTCTACAACGTGGCGGACCACAAAGACGCCTATAACGAGGTCGGCTCGCAGGGCATTTCCTACACCGCTGGAGTGCCGCCCGTGGCCGCAGCCATGCTGGTCGCGACCGGTGAATGGGATGCCAAGACAATGAAAAACGTCGAAGAGCTGGACCCGAAGCCGTTCTTCACCATCCTCGACCGCATCGGCCTGCCGACCCGCGTTCAGGTTGGTGGTATTGGCGGCGAAGACAAAGCCTGGAACGAATAAGCCTATCGGCTGCCCCGCACAGGGGCAGCCACACGCTTTGCGCGTGACCATGACCCACGACTCAGCTAGACAGTGATCGCTCAGTCGGAGGGCCTATTATGCCCAACAGCAAAACACGTATCGTGATTATCGGCGGTGGCGCCGCAGGTCTTGGATTGGCCCGCAAACTTGCCCGCAACAAAGACCATATTGTCACATTGGTCGATCGCAACCGGACACATTTCTGGAAACCGCTGTTACACGAAGTCGCCGCAGGCGCGCTTGATCCCAACCTTGAAGAAGTCGGCTACGGCGGCCACGCCGCGCGCTGGGGATATCGCTTTTACCAAGGCGAATTGGACCGGATCGACCGCACCGCACAAACCATCACAACACGCCCCCTGCTGGATGACGAGGGCGAGGTCATTCTGGACGCCCAGACGCTGGACTACGATTACCTCGTGCTGGCGTTCGGCGGCGTGTCCAACGATTTCGGCACGCCCGGCGTCCGTGAACATGCGCTTTTCCTTGAACACCGTGCGCAGGCCGACGAGTTCCGCAAAAAGCTGCTGAACGAATGTTTGCGCGTCAATGACCGCCGCCAGCGCGGCGAAACGGATGCGACTGTCGACATCGCCATCGTAGGCGGCGGCGCGACGGGGGTTGAGCTGTCGGCGGAACTGGAACAATCCGCCCGCGCCCTGCGGTCTTACGGCCTGACCAACTTTGACGCCGACGCCCTGCGCCTGCATCTGATCGAGGCTGGACCCCGCCTGCTGCCTGCACTGGACGAAAAGCTGGTGCAAAAGGTCAGCGACGAACTGACCGATCTGGGCGTGCAACTTCATACTGGAACGCGCGTTACTGAAGTGCTCAAGGATGGTGTGGATACTGCCGATGACGGGTTCATCCCCGCCAGCATGGTGCTTTGGGCCGCTGGTGTCAGGGGTGAACCGGATGTGCCTTCCCTGTCCGATCTTGAGCTATCCAATCTGGATAAGTTCGTGACCGAACCCACGCTACAATCCGTAACCGACCCGAAAATCTTTGCCATCGGCGACTGCGCCCATTGCGTCCTGCCCGGTGAACAGCGGCCCGTTCCGCCACGCGCACAATCAGCGCATCAGATGGCCGATCACGTCGCCCGCGCGATCACAGCGCTTGAGTCAGGCAAACCCGCCCCGCAGTTCGAATACAAAGACCACGGGTCGCTTGTATCGCTATCGCACTTTGCCACGGTCGGCAGCCTGATGGGCAATCTGGTCGGCGGCAGACTGGCGATTGAGGGGCGCGTCGCGCGGCTGGCGTACCAATCGCTCTACCGGATGCATATCCTGCAGGTACACGGGCCTTTCCGTGGCACGGTCCAGATCATCACGTCCTTCTTCAGCCGCGCCTTCAAACCGCGCCTGAAATTGCACTGAAACCTGTTCGGTATACCAACTACTGGTTATTGCACTGCGCCGGTCCTGCGGCTACGCCTAACCCGTCGAAGGGATGGGAGAGACCGATGGCCGTAATCACCAATATCGAAGACCTGCGCCGCATGTATCAGGCGCGCGTTCCCAAGATGTTTTACGACTACGCCGAAAGCGGCAGTTGGACCGAACAGACCTTCCGCGAAAACTCATCGGACTTTGACGAAATTTACCTGCGCCAGCGCGTGGCCGTCGACATGGACAACCGGTCGACCAAAAGCCAGCTGATCGGTCAGGATGTATCGATGCCCGTGGCCTTGGCCCCCGTCGGCCTGACCGGCATGCAGCACTTTGACGGCGAAATCAAAGCGGCCCAGGCTGCTGCGGATTTCGGCGTGCCCTACTGCCTGTCCACCATGTCGATCTGTTCGATCGAGGATGTGGCCGAAAACACATC
The DNA here is from genome assembly GCF_900108225.1 of Thalassococcus halodurans. Taxonomy (GTDB): domain Bacteria; phylum Pseudomonadota; class Alphaproteobacteria; order Rhodobacterales; family Rhodobacteraceae; genus Thalassococcus; species Thalassococcus halodurans. The sequence continues at coordinate 282,080 of NZ_FNUZ01000004.1, read as the reverse complement.
AGCCCCGTTCTGGATGCAGGTCTACACGCTGAAAGACGACGACTTCATGCAGCGTCTGTTCGACCGCGCAAAGGATGCGAAATGTTCGGCGGCGGTGATCACCGTCGACCTTCAGCTTTTGGGCCAGCGTCACAAAGACCTGAAAAACGGCCTGTCCGCCCCGCCCAAACTGACGCCGAAATCCGTCGCCAACATGATGACCAAGGTTCGCTGGGGTCTAGGCATGTTGCAAACCAAACGCCGCTTCTTTGGCAACATCGTGGGCCATGCCAGCGGTGTGACCGATCCGTCCTCGCTGTCGTCGTGGACCGCGCAGGCCTTTGACCAGTCGCTGGATTGGGATCGCATACGCGAGTTCCGCAAAATGTGGGACGGCCCGCTGATCATCAAAGGCATCATCGACCCGCGCGACGCGCTTGAGGCTTGCAATGTGGGCGCGGATGCTATCGTTGTGTCGAACCACGGTGGCCGCCAGTTGGACGGCGCGATTTCATCGATCAAGGCGCTGGAGCCGATCATGGACGCCGTTGGTGATAAGATCGAAGTGCATCTCGATAGCGGCATCCGTTCGGGTCAGGACGTGCTGAAGGCACTGGCGATGGGCGCGAAAGGCACATGGATCGGCCGCGCCTATGTCTATGGTCTGGGCGCGATGGGTCAGGAAGGCGTGACCAAAGCACTTGAGATCATTCACAAGGAACTGGACACATCCATGGCGCTGTGTGGCCGCCGCGATGTGACCAAGGTCGACCGCGATATCCTGTACGTCCCCAAAGGCTTTTCCGACGGCTGGGACGCCTGATCAATCTTCGCGCGCTGGGTCCGCTCAGCGCGCGTTTCGTGCCGTCAGAGGCACCAGAACCACCGGCACGATGACCATCAACACGGCGATGACGGTGAACGACGCGGAAAGCCCCGCGGCCTCGGACACGAACCCCATGATGGGCGGCCCCATAAAGAACCCCGCATAGCCAATCACTGACAAGCGCGAGATGCCGTAGGCCCGCTGTTTGGCTGGCAGATGCTTACCGACCCACGCGAATGACATCGGAACGGTCACCGACAGGCCCGTTCCCAGCAACGCAAAGCCGAAATAGGCCAAGGCCAGGCTGGGGGCGTAAGCCGCAATAATCGCGCCGATGGCTGCTACCGCCGCGCCCCATGTGATGACCACGCGCTCAGACATATGCTGCGCCACAACCTGACCCGACAACCGGCCGATCCCCATGGTCAGCCCCAACAACGCAGGCCCCAACGCGCTTTGTGCAGGGCTGGCGTCATGGGCACGCTCCAGATGCAGCGCTGACCAGCCTTCTGTCGCCTGTTCGGACAGGAAGGCCAGCAGAACGATCACGCCTGCAGGCACGATCAAGGCCCACGGCAGGGTCGTGTCGGAATGTTCCTCATCCGCGACGGGCTTGGGCACAGGGCTGAAAGCAATCAAGACCGCAAAGACAAAGGTCAGGACCGACACGCAGGCCAGAACACCGAACGGCCCCCACCCTGCGCTGCGGGCCAGCCCCGTGAGAACGGCGGACAGCGCGTATGCCATGGAATAAAGCCCATGGTTCAGGTTCATCAAAGACCGGCCACTTTCGGCCTCGAACGCGGAAACGCGGGCGTTCATCACCACGTCCATCGTGCCCATCGCCACCGCGACAAGGATCATGCCCGCCGCCAGCGTAACGCCGTTCCAGCCCACGCCGGGCAAGACTGCGAATAACGCCACAAAAGCCGTGACCACCGGAAGCGCCATGCGCCCCAAGCGCATGTCCGCCCAAGGGGCCAGCCACATCGACAACATCGCCCCAAGCGACGAAATCAGCATGACCACACCGAAATGCCCGTCGGACAGTCCCGCATTGCCCTTGATGTCCGGCACCAAGGCTGCGAAAGCACCCCAGAAGAGGCCCATCGCGATAAAGGCGGCGGCTGGTCCGCGGCTGATATGCAGATCGTTTATCATGAATCCGACGTGCCACGGGGAAACTTCCCCGTCCAGTGGGTGAATCTTCTTGCCAATCGGGGGAATCCAGTCTATCGCGCGGGCTTCATGCGGGGTGACAGCCTTGGAGGCACCCTGCCCTATGATATGGAGAATACATCATGGCTGGAGAAATTCCTGATCTTCACGCCCAGGAACGTACGGGGACAGGCAAGGGCGCCGCTCGTCAAGCACGTCGCGACGGCTTGGTTCCTGGCATTGTTTTTGGTGGTGACGCGGATCCGCTTCCGATCAACATCCCCTTCAACGCCCTGCTGAAACGCCTGAAGGCCGGTCGCTTTAAGTCGACCCTGTTCAACCTCAAGGTTGACGGCCACGAAGACGTGCGCGTGATCTGCCGTGACGTTCAGCGTCACGTCGTAAAAGATCTGCCGACACACGTCGATTTCATGCGTCTGCGCCGCACAACAAAAATCAACCTGTACATCCCGGTTGAGTTTGTTGGCGAAGAAACAGCGCCCGGCATCAAGCGCGGCGGCGTTCTGACTGTTGTTCGCCCCGAGATCGAACTGGTTGTTACAGCCGGCGACATCCCCGAGAAGATCGAAGTAGACGTCTCTGGCATGGCCATCGGCGACACGCTGACAATCTCTCAGGTGGCACTGCCTGAAGGTGCAAAGCCGACAATCGACCGCGACTTTGTTATCTGCAACGTTTCCGCACCGTCCGGTCTGGTTTCCGCAGAAAACGAAGCCGAAGGCGAAGAAGAAGAAGTTGCAGCAGAAGAATAATCTTCTGTCGCACGACTTACAGAAAAGCCCCGCTGATCCAGCGGGGCTTTTCTTTTGGCTGGCGTCCGAATGCGGTTTCAGGCTGTGCCGGGGGACGGAAAGCTTTGGGTCAGCTTAGAGCTCATATCCCGATTGAACAGCGCGGTCAGCGCGTTGGACAGGGGCTGTGACCGTTCAAGGATTTTATAAAGGCGTTTTCGATCCCATTCGATGAACCGCGCCCCTTGACCCAGATCAACGGTAGCAGTGGCCTCGCTCGCTTTGCCTTGAATGAACGAAATCTCGCCGATGAAAACGTTCGACTGCATTTTGATCCGTTGATCGTCGCGCTCCAGAAATACAGGCCCCTCCAGCACGTAATACAGCGACTTTGGCACGGCGCCCTGAGACACCAGCTGTTCGGGCTGATCGACCGTCCTGACCTGCCCTGCGCGCATCACCTTGCGGAACTGGCCCGGCGTCATGGTGGGGAAATGCGCAAACAGCGCCTTGCGCTCTGCCGTCATGCCCAACGTCGTCCGCTCGACCAGAATACGGATCAAGGTCACCAAATTCGCGGCCCCGATCATCAGGCTGGCAAAGATCGCATCCCAAAGCGGCGTGTCACCGACGGTGAAGTAATAGAGGATGTAGAAGGCCGTTCCGAACAACAGCAGAATGCGCAGCCAAAGCCCGTCGCGCACCAGCAGGCCCGCCACATAAAAGACCAAAGCAGCACGCGCAAAAAGGGCCGGATCAATGGCGAGTAAGGACGACATTCGCTCAGACCAGCATCACAAAGACAACATAGACGATGCCCAGCATGGTGAGCTGGTGAAGAAACTGATCGAACCCGAGTTGTACCCAGAAAATATGGTCATGTGGTTTGGCATTCCCCTGAAACCGGACCTTGGCCCAGTCGATATGGTAGTGAACGATGGCATCCCCCGCCCCGAACGCCAAAGCGATAGGAACAGGTGCGAAAAACAAAAGCGCGATGGTTGTCCCGATCCCGTGCAACACGGCATGTAAAACCCCGCCAATAGCCCCGTACTGGCCTTTCGCGCCAAGCATGGCGGGCGTTTGGAAGCAGAAGTCAGCCAGAAAATGTTTCAGCTGCAACAGCAAGAGACACAAGATAATCGCCATCAGAAACCGTCTACTCTTAAAAATGTCACGTGCGATTTCGAAGCGGAAAAGGGTCGAAACACGCGGATCAATAAGTTGGTCAAAATAGCCCCTCGTCCCCTGAACATCTTGATCTAACCCCTTATTCCCCGCCCCTGTCGAGGTTTAAGTTTCGATAGAGCCGTTCAAGCCAAATGATTGCTGCCTGAGAATCCTAGAATGTCATTCCCTGAAACTCTGTGCGGTTACTCACGTCTAAGGGTTGTATTTCCAAGTGCGATACTTCAGCCAAAATGATTGACATCTAGCCAATAAGTTGTGTCCACTTTCATCACATCCGGCCTTTCAAGCACCACAAAAGGGAACACACGCCATGACAGATGTTGCACGACCACAGACGGCGACCGTTGGCTGGATGGGATTTGCCACAGGGGCCTGCGCGCTTGTTCTGACCATTGCAATCTTCTGGGCTGGCCCCTTTGCGCCCCAACAAAGCGTGGATGTCACATTGGGCGAGTTGGCCGCAGATATCGCCAAGGCCGCCGCGCGATCGGTGGCCGGACAGCCCCAACCGGCACCGGTGGCACCGGAAAAGAACATCGACGACTATTTGCAGGTTCTCGTTGGTGTGCTTGCCGCGGTTGCGTTCATACTCGGCATCGCATCTTTCATGCGCCGTGAACGGGGACAGGTTGCCTTTTCGGGCATCGCCCTTGGAGGGCTGGCCATCGGGTTCCAGCTGTTCACATGGACGATCATGGTGATCGCAGGCGTTGTGATCATTTTCGGCATCATGGCATCGCTCAGCGAAACCTTTGGCGACATTTTTGGCGGGCTCTTCGGTGGCTAGACTGCCATTGGCATCGGCCACACTTTCCGCACTAGTGGCACGAGCGATCAAAAAAGATTTGCCATATCCCCCTGTCCTTTGCTAAGCGCACAACCATGACGATGATGATGACAACAATTATGGCGACTAAGACCACCGCTCCGGCGGGGGGTGTTGTCGTGTTGTCTACCATCTGAGACTGACAAACAGACAGCCCCGCCGGAAGCGGACGGGGCTCTGATGATCAGCGTTCCCGTCCTCTCCGACAAAACCAGAGAGAAGACCAATGAACGCACATGTATCCCTGAATTCCGAGGACTCTGATCCCTACCAAGACAATGCGCTGGTTGTGGCCGTGGTCGGCGCAACTGGCGCTGTGGGCCGCGAACTGATCCGCTGCCTTGAAAACCGCAAGCTGCCTGTGGGCGAACTGCGGCTGCTGGCCTCCGCCCGCTCTGCTGGCCAACTGATGTCATTCCGCGACACATCCCTGCCAGTCGAAGAACTGACCGGAGACAGTTTCAACGGCTGCGACATCGTCTTTTTCTCGGCCGGTGCCACACTGTCGCGCAAATATGCCCCGCTGGCCGTGCGCGCGGGCGCTGTCGTGATCGACAATTCCTCGGCCTACCGCATGGATTCCACCGTGCCGCTGGTCGTGCCCGAAGCCAACGCAAACGCCCTTGCGCCCCACGCGGGCATCATCGCGAACCCCAACTGTGTGGCAGCCATCGCAACTGTGGCGCTCGCCCCTCTGGCCCAGTGCTGGACCGTGTCGCGCCTGAACATGGTGACATACCAATCCGCATCGGGCGCAGGTGCGGCGGCCATGGACGAACTGCGCGCCGCAACACAGGCGCATCTGGCGAACGAACCCTTTGAACAAAAGGTTCTGCCCCACCCCTATGCCTTCAACCTGTTCAGCCACAACGCCGAGATCGATGAAGAAACCGGCTATAACGGCGAGGAACTGAAGGTCATCGCCGAAACACGCCGCATCCTGCATATGCCGAAACTGCCTATCGGCGTGACCTGCGTGCGCGTGCCGGTACTGCGCGCCCATTCCATCGCCCTGTCGATCCGCTTTGACGGCTATGTCAGCCCCGAACAGGTCCGCGCCTGTCTGGCCGAAGCGCCGGGCGTCCGTCTGGTGGATGACGCCGCCAAGAACTATTTCCCGATGCCCAGCGACGCGACTGGCATTGACGAAGTTCTGGTCGGCCGCATCCGCACCGATCTGGGCGATCCGTCGGGCAGTACAATCGCGATGTTCCTGTCTGGCGATCAGTTGCTGAAGGGCGCTGCACTGAACGCGGTGCAGATCGCTGAAACACTGATCTCGGCCAACGCGGCCTGATCACTCTGGACCTGTCTGTTGCGCCAAGCGGGGGATGTGCGCCCCGCTTGGTTGCGCATACCCCGCCTTGCGCCTATTTCTGGTGCGCAACCATGGAGGGCTGCGATGAAACTGTTTGTCGGTCTGGGAAATCCGGGACGAGAGTACGCTGGAAACCGTCACAATATCGGCTTCATGGCGCTTGATCGCATTGCCGAAGACCACGGCTTTGGCCCGTGGAAATCCAAGTTTCAGGGTGAGCTGACCGAGGGCCGTCTGGGCTCTGACAAGGTTCTGCTTCTGAAGCCGATGACATTCATGAACCGCTCAGGCCAGTCGGTTGGTGAAGCGATGCGATTTTACAAAATCGATCCCGCTGACGTCTGTGTTTTCCACGACGAACTTGACCTCGCGCCCGGGCGTTTGAAGGTCAAAATGGGTGGCGGGCACGCGGGCCATAATGGTCTGCGCTCGATCCACGGACATATCGGCGAAGGCTATCAACGCGTGCGTCTGGGCATCGGTCATCCGGGCCGCAAGGAATTGGTCGCGGGTTATGTGTTGCATGATTTTGCCAAGGCCGAACAGGACTGGCTGGATGACATGATGCGCGGAATTTCCGATGGTGCGGCGGATCTGGCCGATGGCGATGCTGGTGGCTTTATGAACAAGGTCGCACTGCGGACCGCTCCTCCGCGTTCTTCCACAACACCCAAGAGAAAGCCTGATCCGAAGCCTGCCACGACCCCCGACCCCGCGCAGGAACCCGTCGAGGACACACGCAGCCCGCTGCAAAAACTGGCGGATAAATTCAGATGACAGTGCTCGACGTCTTTCGCGCTCAGGCAACCGCCTGCGCCGCTTTGGGATCGCCCTTCAATGCACGTCTGATGACGCTGTGCGCTGAGCATCTGACCACGGATAGTCCCGTTGGGGCGCATGTCCTGAACTGGAACGGTGATCCCTCGATTCAGGCGGATTCCGTGCCGCTGCGACTGGCGGGTGCGTTGCACCAGCTGGTTCTGCGCGGCGACCCTGATCTGTCGCCCCATTGGCCGCCGCACGAAACGGACGATGCGGCGCTGTGGACAATCGTTGAAACCGCGCTGACGGCAAAAGCCGACCAGATCATTCCCCTGCTCGCCTCGGCCCCGCAAACCAACGAAGTCCGCAGGTCTGCGGTGATCATCCCCGCATTGCACCTGATCGCCGCGTGGGCGGGCAAACCGCTGTCGATCATGGAACTGGGCGCAAGCGCCGGTCTGAACCTCTTGAACGACCAGTTCGCTGTGGACACCGGCACTGTCCGCTACGGCCCGCAAAACCCGCTGTTCACCCTAACACCCGAGTGGACAGGCGACCATCCCGCGCCCGCCAGTGTCGATATCGCAGCACGGCGCGGCGTTGATCTGACGCCGATCTCGGCCGAAAAGTCCGAAGATTGCGAACGGTTGATGTCCTACATCTGGCCCGATCAGGAAGATCGCAAAACCCGCACGCAAGCCGCCCTTGAGGCCGCGCATCGCAGTGGCCTGACACCGGATGCAGGCGATGCGGGCGATTGGCTGACTGATGCCCTGCCCCGCACCGATCCCGACCATATGGCAGTGATCTATCATACCGTCGCGTGGCAGTATTTCCCCGAGGCAACCAAGGCTACCGCCATGAAAGCAATGAACACCTTTGGCGCAGACCGACCCCTTGCCCGCATTTCCATGGAAAACGACGGTCAGGGCAAAGGGGCGCTGGTGACACTGACACTTTGGCCAGAAGCGCGCGAAATCGTATTGGGCCGCGCAGATTTTCACGGAAGATGGGTGGACTGGACCGGCCCGACGCGCTTGGATTGAAATATGGAAAAAGACGCTTCACTGAATGTTTTCGGCCAAGACCTGAAGTCTTGCTCTGATGATCCCCTGACAGGTTTCTACCGTGACGGCCATTGCAACACCTGTATGGCCGATCAAGGCAGCCATACCGTTTGTGCGATCATGACGGCAGAGTTTCTGGCCTTTTCGAAATACGTGGGCAACGATCTGTCGACCCCGCGACCCGAGTTCAATTTCCCCGGCCTGAACGCGGGGGATCAATGGTGCCTGTGCGCGGGTCGCTTCCTGCAAGCCCATGACGAAGGTTGCGCCCCGCGCGTGAACCTTGAGGCCACGCACCAGAAAGCACTGGAAATCGTGCCCTTCGAGATTCTCAAGAAATACGGATTGAACGGCTAACGTCAGGCCGCATCATCGGTGACGGTGGCTGGTACCATCGCCACCTGATCGTCCATCAGCGCATCGATAAACAGCGACAAAAGCTGGGGTCGGCCACTGACGCCCGCCTTGCGGTAGATGGCGTTTGTTTGCGCTTTGACCGTGCCCTCTGATGTCTGGCGAAGGGCGGCGATTTCGGTCGTGGACAGGCCTTTGATTGAAAACAGCGCAACGTCCCGTTCGGCAGGGGTCAAACCCCATTCGGTAAAGCGTTCGTTCAGCACATCCATGAATGCCCCAGACGCCAGACGCAGCGATGCTTCGGCCTTGTCACGCGCTCGCGCGCTTCTGCGTAGTAGAATGGCGGTCATCACAACCCCGAGGATCAGGCCAACGCCTGCCAAAATTTCGATGGTTTCGTAAAGCGCCCAAGAAATCGGTCTCGACGAAAACCCGATAAGCGATGACAGCAGCTCCCACAAAAACACTGACGCACAGATCAACTGAAGCGCCAGTAGCAGGGAAAAGATCAACCGCTCTTTCATGTATTAAGTCCCGTCAGTCATGTTGCGGGATATGCGCGCCGGTCAATCATCATCGTCGTGATCATCTTCGTCATCGTCGTCTTCTTCATCGTCGTCGCTGTCACCGTCATCGTCGTCGCTGTCGTCATCATCATCGTTGTCGTCACGATCATCATCGTCGTCATCGTCATTCGACCCAGAGCCACTGTTGGACGACGAACTTCCGCTTGAACTGCCCGACGACGTGTTGTGATCATCGTCATCATAATCATCGTCGTCGTTTTCGTCTTCGAAATAGTCCCGAAGGATAGCTCCGGTCTTCGGATTGAAAACGATTTCACGTTCACCAAAAGGCGACTCTGCATGTACCCGCACACGGCCAAGCCATGTGCGGGACACTTCGATCCGCGTGTATCCCTGATTGCGTAGGGTTTGGACAATCTGGTCTTGTGCCGATTGCGCCAGCGCGGGAACGCCGGACAGCAGCGCACCAATCAGAACAAGAGTATGTAGATAACGCGGCACCATGGCTCAAACCTTTTCACAGGACGGGACGGGAATAAACCATGGTGGCACGAAGGTCATGAGTCTTGGACGAACCGACTGATCAGTCGTCGTCGTCCTCATCATCATCGTCGTCATCATCTTCATCATCGTCGTCGTCATCGTCGCTATCGTCATCATCATCATCATCATCGTCGTCGTCATCGTCGTCATGATCATCGTCATCGTCGTCATCATCGTCGTCATCGTCGTCATCGTCTTCATCGTCGTCGTCGTCGTCGTCGTCGTCGTCGAGATCATCCTCATCCAGGAAATCTTCGTCACGCTGATCAATGCTGACACCAGGGCTGATGTTTTCGCCGGCCGAGCTTTCGACTTCCTGCTTCAGAATCTGACCTGTCGCTGCATCATAGATGACTTCGACTTTTTGATCGCCGCGAATTGCTTCGACCTTGATCTGTGTCGGGCCTGTTTTGATTTCGATGGCAGTGAAGCCTTGCGATTGCAGGTCTGTGACGATCTGATCAGTCGCGGATTGTGCCAAGGCCATTTGCCCCATCAGGCCTGCTGCCAGAACCAGTCCGAGTTTCTGTGTCTGGCGCTTCATAGTGATCTCCTCTCATCAAAGCTGTGCCGTGTTAGATGATCGGTAAACGACAACTCAGGCTATCAACCCACGGTCTAGATCACCCTGCATAAACCGCAGGACTAGCGCCATAAACTTTGGTTTATCCAAAGAAAAACCCCGCTTTTTGGAAAAGCGGGGTTTCGCAAACGCATATAGAACAACAACTTAGTCGATTGTGCGGCCTTCTGTGTCGCTCATATCGAACCCAAGCGCCTTGGCGACTGTAAAGATGTCTTTGTCGCCGCGACCACACATGTTCATCACGATAATATGGTCTTTCGGCAGTTCCGGCGCGATTTTCGCGACGTGAGCCAGCGCGTGCGACGGCTCCAACGCGGGGATAATGCCCTCGGTTTCACAGCAAAGCTGGAACGCGTCCAGCGCCTCGCGGTCGGTGATCGCCACGTACTGCGCGCGACCGATGTCATGCAGCCAAGCGTGCTCGGGCCCGATGCCCGGATAATCCAGACCCGCCGAGATCGAGAAGCCTTCAAGGATCTGACCATCGTCATCCTGCAACAGGTAGGTACGGTTGCCGTGCAGAACGCCCGGACGCCCGCCTGTCAAAGACGCGCAATGCTCCATCTTTTCGTTTACGCCCTTACCACCGGCCTCAACACCGATGATGTTGACCGCCTTGTCGTCAAGGAACGGATAGAACAGGCCCATCGCGTTCGACCCACCACCAATGGCGGCGATGATCGTATCGGGCAGACGGCCTTCGGCCTCCATGATCTGTTCTTTAGCTTCCTTGCCGATGATCGACTGGAAATCACGCACCATCGCCGGATAGGGATGCGGACCGGCGACTGTGCCGATGCAGTAGAACGTATCGCGGACGTTGGTCACCCAATCGCGCAGCGCATCGTTCATCGCGTCTTTCAGCGTGCCACGGCCGGATGTGACCGGCACAACCTCGGCCCCCAGCAGGCGCATACGGAACACGTTCGGTGCCTGACGCTTAACGTCGTGCGCCCCCATATAGACCACGCACTTCAGACCGAACTTGGCGCAGACAGTTGCCGTCGCCACGCCGTGCTGGCCGGCCCCTGTTTCCGCGATGATACGGGTCTTGCCCATACGACGCGCCAGAATGATCTGGCCCAGCACGTTGTTGATCTTGTGCGCGCCGGTGTGGTTCAGCTCGTCACGCTTGAGATAGATTTTCGCGCCGCCCAGACGTTCTGTCAGGCGTTCGGCGAAATAGAGCGGCGACGGGCGGCCAACATAGTGCTTCCAGAGATAGTCCATCTCGTCCCAGAAGCTCTGGTCAGTCTTCGCATGCTCATACTGCTTTTCCAACTCAAGGATCAGCGGCATCAGCGTTTCCGACACGAACCGGCCGCCGAACTGGCCGAAACGGCCCTTTTCGTCAGGTCCGGTCATAAAGCTGTTGAAGAGATCATTCATAGCATAGTCGTCCATCGCAAAGTGTCGCCCCTGTCTACGCATCTGTGTCCGGGGTTTCCAGTGTCAAATCGAGGCATGCAGGAATACACGTTTTGCGCTTCCTTTCGCACAGAAGGGCACGGGTGTTCCCAGACCTCATTGTTCGGGTTCTCAGCCAAGCAGGCTGGACGCAAAGGTGATCCAGATCGCCGTTTCCGTCAGGAATTGAACAGCCCCCAGAACATCACCTGTCTGCCCGCCGATCTTCCGCTTCGCCTGAAAGGCGATCAACGCGGCCATCGCGGCACATACAACCAATTGCACGGGCCAAACGACCAGCGCCGCGACGGCCAAGACCGCCACCACACCCCGTGCTGCGTTTGAACGGCCTGACGCAAGCTGCGCCATCCCGTCGTTGCGCGCCAGCGGCAAAGCCTCCTGCACCATGACCATCGCGGCACGGCTTAGGACGGCAGCGAAAAGAAACTCGGGAAAACCCGGCGCAGCGGCGGCGACAGAGCCGACCCAAAGAAGCGACACAAGGATCATCGCCAGCACGCCGTAGCTGCCCACGCGGCTGTCACGCATGATCTCAAGCGCATGGGCCTTGTCGCGCCCGCCGCCTATGCCATCGGCGTAATCTGCCAGCCCGTCAAAATGCAAAGCACCCGTCGCCAGCGCCAGAACGGCCAAGGCCACGCCTGCAGACACCATCGGCGGCAGGCCCACAGCGGTGGCCGCTGCATGGGCCGCCCATGTCAGGCCACCGATCAGAAGACCCACAAAGGGAAACGCCCAGCGCGCAGCGGACAGGTCGGGCGCGTCGCCCGTGATGCGACCGGCGGGAAGCCGTGTCAGCATCATCACCGCCAACTGCACTTCTGCAAGGCGTCCGCGCAGGCTCATCCGTCGGACACGCCTGCTTCGGCAAAGGTTGCCATGCCGTTGTGGCATTCAAGTGCAGACCGCAGAATGCCCAGTGCCACTGCCGCGCCCGACCCTTCGCCCAGCGCCATGTCCAAAGACAGAACCGGCTGTTTGTTCAGCGCATCCAACAGACGCGCATGGCCGGGCTCGCGGCTGACGTGGCCGACGACGCAGTGATCCAGGAAACGCGGATCGGCGGCAAACAGGGGTGTAGTCGCAGCCGTACAGATGAACCCGTCCAGAATGACGGGAATACGCAGCGCGCGCGCCTGTAGAACGGCGCCACAAATGGCCGCCTGTTCGCGACCACCAACAGCAGACAACAGGGCAAGACCAGAGGCGTCTGAATTGGCCGCGCAGGCACGGGTGATCGCGTCGACCTTGCGGTTCACGCCCGCATCATCCGATCCGGTGCCGCGCCCGACCCAGTCTTTTGCATCGCCACCAAAGGCCGCCATCGCAAGGGCCGCAGCAATCGTCGAGTTGCCGATCCCCATTTCCCCCAGAACCAGCACACTTGCGTCAGCATCAACGGCCTCGGCCCCACGGCACATCGCGTCCAGTGTTTCAGCCTCGGACATGGCCGCGCCTTGGGTGATGTCGTTGGTGGGCGTATCAAGATCAATCGCGATCACAGACAGATCCGCACCATTCGCGCGGCACAGCTGGTTGATCGCGGCGCCACCATGTTCAAAGTTGGCCACCATCTGCGCAGTTACTTCCTGCGGGAACGGGTTAACCCCTTGGGCACAAACGCCATGATTGCCGGCAAAGACAACGGCCTGAGCGCGCTTGATCGACGGGCGATCTGTTTCCTGCCAACCGGCCATGAAAATCGCCAGTTCTTCCAGACGACCCAATGCACCCATCGGTTTTGTCAGGCTGTTCTGACGCTCGGTCGCGACATTGATCGCACCAGCGTCAGCCGCAGGCAGGGTTTCAGCCAAAGCAGCAACAGCTTCAAGCGAGGTGATGTCAGAAAGGAGTGTCATTTGGTTTTACCCTCATTGGATGGCCTGCCACCGCAAGCCAGACTTCATCGCACGCCTCGGCCACGGCCTGGTTCACGTAGCCAGCGGCATCGCGAAAGGCCCGCGCCAGTTTGTTCTCTGGCACGATCCCCAGCCCGACTTCGTTCGTCACGAAGACCACAGGCGCGCTTTGTGTTGTTAGTGTTTCGACCAGACGGCCGGTTTCGGCCTGCCAGTCTGCGTCATCAAGCATCAGGTTGGTCAGCCACAGGGTCAGGCAATCCACCAGCCTGGGCTGGTCACCGTCTGTGGACACCAAGGCGCCAGCCAGATCGGTGGGCGCATCGACCTCGGTCCATTCCGGACCGCGTCGCGCCTTATGGGCTGCCACGCGTGCTGCCATCTCGGTGTCGCCATCATAGATCCGCGACGTTGCGATATAGATAGCCCGCCCACAGGGCTGTAGCGCCTTGCGTTCCGCCAGCTGGGATTTCCCCGACCGCGCGCCACCGGTTATCAGTATCGACTTTTTCATCATTCCGTGGGAAAGCACTTTCCAATGCAAAAATAAAGTCCGAAAGCCGACCTCTTGGGTACAAATGCGAACTCCAGCGCCGAGTTGATCCTGATCCGTCACGCGCCCGTCGCTGTTCCCGGTCGCCTGTTTGGCCGCACGGACGTGGACGCGAAAATCGACGCGGATGCAGTAGCTGCGGTGAAGGCCAAAATCGGCCCTATCGCACGCGTCATCAGCAGCCCCGCCCTACGCTGCCGCCAAACGGCAGAGGCTTTGTTTGACAGCTTTGAACAGGATCACCGCCTGTGGGAACAGGACTTTGGCGACCACGATGGCCTACTGTTCGAAGAGCTTCCCGATCTGGGCGTCCTCAGCAGCGCCGATCTGGCAAGATACGCCGCCCCCCGCGGTGAAAGCTTTGCGCAAGTTTGCGATCGTGTGGCCCCTGCTTTGGCAGACCACAGCCGCGCGGCTTTGACGCACGGGACCACGGCGCTGGTCGTCCACGCCGGCGTGATCCGCGCGGCCTTGGCCTTGGTAACAGGGCATGTTCCCGGCGGGCTTGCGTTCGAGGTGGCGAACCTTTCCGTCACGCGCCTGCGCTGCGGTCCCGACGGTCCGTTGTCCGCGATCGAGGTGAATGGCAGATGACACCGGCCACCGTCACAGGACATTTCGGCGAATGGGTGCAGGGACGTTTCGGCCCTGAGGGACCGGTCGTTCTGATCACACTGCCCTGCCCTGACTTCCGTGTCACTGCACCGGGCGACGACACGATGGCGTTCAGCGATGACGTGTTGTCACGTTTTGCGGCCCGATTGGGGATCGACGCATTGCCAACCGGCGTCACGCGGAACTTCCCGTTGGGCATCGGCGGCGGCGCGTCGACGGCAACCTTGGTGGCGCTGGCCCGCGCGGCGGGTTTCGGTGGGGCCGATGAAACGCTGGCAGAGGCGTGCATTGCCGCCGAGCAGGCAAGCGACCCGTTGATGTTCGCAGACCCTGACCGACTGGTTTGGGCATCGCGGCAGGGGCGTGTCCTGCGCGAAGTTACCCCACCTCCGCTCGCGACCATCCTTGGCGGGTTATGGGGTGCGCCGCAACGCACCGATGCAGCAGATACCGATTTCGACGACGTCAGTGACCTGATCGATGACTGGCAGGCCGCAGCCAACCAAGGCGATCTTACGCGCCTTGCCGCCATCGCCACGTCTTCAGCACAACGCTGCACAACGCGCCGTGGTCCTACCGACCCGATGGCCGATCTGGCCCGCGACCTTGGGGCACTGGGCATGGTTCGGGCGCACACCGGATCGGCGCGCGGGCTTGTTTTTACCCCCGACACGGTCCCGCCCCATGGCGCAGACGCCCTGCGCGAGGCGGGCCTGACAGACATCCTTTGCTTTCAAACAGGTCGCGCATGAGTTTCGCGTTGATGATGCTGGGCGGAATGATCCTTGATCTGGCCTTCGGCTGGCCGGACAAGCTTTATGCGCGGATCGGGCACCCGGTGACGTGGATCGGCAAGGCGATCACTCTCTGCGAAACACGCCTGAACAACGGTTCTCGGAACGCCCGTATCTTTGGCGGCGCGGTGACCGTTCTGGTCGTTGTCGCCTTGGCTGCGGTCCCGATGATCGTGGTTCAAGCCGCCCTGCCCGACAGCTGGATCGGAACGCTGATCGGGGCGGTTCTGGCTTGGCCGATGATCGCGCTGCGGTCCATGCGCGATCATTACCAAGCCGTCGCCACGGCCTTGGCCGCCAACGATCTGCCCGCCGCGCGCTACGCTGTCAGCATGATCGTCGGGCGCAATCCATCGCAACTGGATGCACCCGCCGTTGCGCGCGCTGCGACAGAAAGCCTTGCTGAGAACACATCAGACGGGATCGTCGCGCCGCTGTTTTGGGGGGCGCTGCTGGGGCTTCCGGGCATTTATGCGTACAAGGCGATCAACACGATGGATTCGATGATCGGACATAAGTCTGACCGGTACGAAGCCTTTGGTAAGGTCGCTGCGCGGGTCGATGATGTGGTCAACCTGATCCCCGCGCGCCTGACCGGTCTGGCCTTTGCCTGTGCCTCCAGGCGCCCGTTGGTTGCCTTGAAATCAATGCTCCGCGATGCACCGAACCACCGCTCGCCCAACGCTGGCTGGCCCGAGGGCGCAATGGCCGCTGCGTTGAACGTCAGGCTATCCGGCCCACGGATTTATGATGGTCACACAGCCAACGAGCCTTGGCTGAACGAAGGGGCACCAGATCCCGATGCGCAGGCGATGCGCAAGGCTGTGTCACTCTATCACCGCGCCCTTGTTCTTTGCGGGCTTGCTTTGGCCGGACTGGCGATGCTTTAAGGCCCCGATGACACAGAGCAGAGATCATGGCGGCAATCTGGATGCAGCGATGGCCCGCTTCGGCGGGACGTCGAACGATTGGCTCGACCTGTCCACCGGCATCAATCCGATGCCCTACCCGTTACCGCCGATCCCGCAAACATCATGGGAAGTTCTACCTCGCAAGACCGAGATGGCGCGGTTGTCCAACGTCGCGGCCAAAGCCTACAACACGCCCGCCCGCGTGATCGCAACATCCGGCGCCCAAGGCGCGATCCAGATCGTTCCGTGGCTGCGCGCGCCCGGTCGTGCAGCGGTGCTGGCTCCGACCTACAACGAACACGCCGCCGCGCTGCGGGCCTGTGGCTGGCAAGTGGATGAGGTCAGTAAGCTTGACGCTCTGGCCGGTGCTGATCTGGCCGTCGTGGTCAACCCCAACAACCCCGACGGACGACGCACCACACCTGACCGCCTTCAGGCGCTGTCACAGCAGGTTGGTTTGTTGATCATCGACGAAAGCTTTGGCGATCCTGAACCAGACTTATCGCTGGCCCCGCAGTTGGAACAGGACAACGTTGTGATCCTGCGGTCTTTCGGGAAATTTTATGGTCTCGCCGGTGTTCGGCTGGGCTTTGCACTGGCACAAGGTTCGTTGGCCGACCGGCTGGCGGACATGGTCGGCCCGTGGCCCGTATCAGGCCCCGCGATTGATATCGCCTGTCAGGCGCTGGCCGACACGAATTGGCAAGAACAGACGATAGACTGGCTGGCGGCAAGCTCTGACCGACTGGACGGGATGGCACAAAAAGCGGGTTGGGAAGTGGTGGGCGGCACGCCCTTGTTCCGGACCTACGCCACACCGGATGCGACCGCCGCGCAAAATGCCCTTGCCGCGCATCATGTCTGGAGCCGGATTTTCCCCTATTCGAACAGCTGGATACGTCTGGGCCTGCCCAAAGATGACCGCTGGTCCCAGCTTGAAGCCGCCATGGAGGCTGCGACATGCAAATGACCGATGCGCATCGCGCGCAGCTTCAGGACATTCTGACGTGGCGGCGCGATATTCGCCACTTCCGGACCGATCCGTTGCCCGACGGCATGCTGGATAAGCTGCGCCACGCGATGGACAGCGCCCCTTCGGTCGGCAACGCCCGTCCGTGGCGGGTGTTCCGCGTGATCGATCCCGATCTGCGCACAAAGGTCCGCGATGATTTTGCAAAACAGAATGCGGCGGCAGCACAGGCCTATGGCGACGCGGACCGCGCCGCGTATGAAAAGCTGAAGCTGTCCGGGCTGGACGCCGCACCTGAACAACTGGCGGTGTTCACCGAAACCGCACCTGTCGAAGGACGTGGTCTGGGCCGTCAGACGATGCCCCAGACCCTTGAACAATCGACGGCCATGGCGATCTATTCGCTGTGGCTGATGGCCCGCGCCTGCAATATCGGTGTAGGCATGGTGTCGATCATTGATCCGGATGGCATCGAAAAGCTGTTCGACGTGCCCGATACGTGGCGCTTCACGGCCTACCTGTGCATCGGACACCCCGAGTTTAACGACGACACCCCCCTGCTTCACCGTGCCGGATGGCAGGAAAACACAAAAGTCCACTGGCAAGATCGCTGATCACCGCGCCAGTTCAAGCAAGCCTTCCACATCAAGATGCGTTTCAAGATGATCGGCCAGCGCATCCAGCGTCTGTTCGATTGTCGCCTCATAGGCGTTCCCCGACGGCGCGACGCCCAGACGGGACAGCCATTCTGTCCGGAACCCGTCGTCGGAAAACATCCCGTGCAAATAGCTGCCAGAGACACGCCCGTCGGTGGAAACCGCGCCTTCGGGTGTGTCCCCCACAAAAGCAAAGGGCCGTGCGCGATCAGGACCGTCTGATTGGCCGATGTGGATTTCATAGCCATGAAACGGCAGGTCCGAGGCCGCGTGACGTGCCGAAACCTCGCGCAGGCTTTTGTCGCCGCTCATCCGTGTTTCGATATCCAACAGCCCAAGGCCCGGCGTTGAACCCGCAGGCCCCTCCATCCCGTCAGGATCATGCACCGCGCGGCCCAGCATCTGATAGCCGCCGCATATGCCCAGCACATGGCCACCACGGCGGTGGTGCGCAATCACGTCAATGTCCCAGCCCTGTTCGCGCATGAACGCCAGATCACCCCGCGTCGATTTGGAACCGGGCAGGATCACCACGTCCGCATCGGCGGGAACAGGATCGCCGGGCGACAGCATGGTGACACGCACGCCGGGTTCCTGCGCCAGCGGATCAAGATCGTCGAAATTGGCAATCCGGCTTAGCCGCAAACACACAACGTGCAACCCGTCGCGCGATGGCGGCGAGGCAATGTCCAAGGCGTCTTCGGCAGGCAAACGCCAGCTTTCGGCAAACCAAGGCGCGACGCCAAAGCCGCGCCAACCGGTCTGCTCCTCGATCATTTTGTAGCCGTCATCGAACAGTGTCGGATCGCCGCGGAACTTGTTGATCAGAAACCCTTTGATCAGGTCCCGATCACCGTCAGGCAACACAACCTTGGTGCCCACCACCTGCGCGATGACCCCGCCGCGATCAATATCGGCGCAAAGAACCACAGGAACATCAGCCGCCTCGGCAAAGCCCATATTGGCGATGTCGCCTTTGCGCAGGTTGATTTCCGACGCGCTGCCCGCGCCTTCGACAATCACCAGGTCATAGGTGCTGCGCAGCCGATTGAAGCTGTCCAGAACGGACTCCATCAACTGTGGCTTCAGCTTGGCGTATTCGCGGGCACGGACCGTTGTCAGCCGCTTACCCTGCACCACAACCTGCGCGCCGATATCCGTTTCGGGCTTGAGCAGAACCGGGTTCATGTCCGTATGCGGTGCCAATCCACACGCGCGCGCCTGCAGCGCCTGCGCACGGCCGATTTCGTGGCCTTCCTGCGCAACGGCGGCATTGTTGGACATGTTCTGCGGTTTGAACGGCGCGACGGACAGCCCCCGCCGCTTGGCAGCCCTGCAAAGACCCGCAACCAACATCGATTTCCCGACGTTGGATCCGGTGCCTTGGATCATCAGCGCGCGGCCCATCAGAATTCGACGCCAGCCTGTGCTTTGACACCGTCACGGAACGGATGCTTGATCAGCGTCATTTCGGTCACCAGATCCGCGGCCTCGATCAGTTCGGGCTTGGCATTGCGGCCTGTCAGACAGACGTGCGTCATCGCCGGTTTTTCGTTCAGCAGGAAATCGACCACCTCGTCGATATCGATATAGTCGTAGCGCAGCGCGATATTGATTTCATCGAGCAGCACAAACTGGATCTCGGGATCAAGGATCTGTTCCTTGGCAATCCGCCAACCGTTCTGGGCCGCCGCAATGTCGCGTTCGCGATCCTGCGTTTCCCAGGTGAAGCCTTCGCCAGACACAAAGAAACGGCACTCATCCGCAAAGCGTTCGCGCAGGAACGTCTTTTCGCCGGTGTCCCAGTTGCCCTTGATGAACTGCACCACCGCGCAGGGCATCTGGTGGGAAATACAGCGCATGATCATGCCAAAGCCAGAAGACGACTTGCCTTTACCAGCGCCGGTGTGGACCATGATCAGACCTTTCTCTTCGGTCTTGGTCTCCATCATACGGTCGCGCGCAGCTTTGATCTTGCGCATCTTCTCGGCGTGGCGAAGGTTTTCGTCGGTGGTCATGGCAGTATCCTCTTTCTTGACAAAGCCACGGGATTCAGACCATGTGGCTGCGTGTTGGTGCCTGTGTTAGCAGGTGAAAAGGGAATGTGCAGCCGCGATCTACACGGTCAAGCACAGCCGCCCCCGCGACCGTGAACGGAAAAGGCCGCTCAGTGCCACTGGCCGACGCTGGGAAGGATGAGCAGCCGCAGGGCGAACACCCCAAATCCGTGAGCCGGGAGACCTGCCAGCGCGATGCGCTTGTAACCGGACGGGGTGTGCCGGAATCGGAGGCGGCACCGAGTAACGGTCCCTTTCCGCAATCCGGCCCCGCGTTCCCGATGGGATGGGACCAGTAAAACTATGGATGCGAAATCCGAAAGCCCGCAGCAAACGGAACTGTTGGTCTGCATTCAATGCCGACGCGGCCAAGAGCTGCCCGAAGACGAACGCCGCCCCGGCCAGGCCCTTTTTGACGGGCTGACCGCGCTGGATGGGCCGGACGGGCTTCGGATCACACCAGTCAAATGTCTTCAGAATTGCGATCATGGCTGCACCGTTGCCCTGCGTGGTGGCGATGCCAAATGGACGTATGTTTTCGCAAACGTCGACGAAATGTCGCATCCAGAGATGATCCTGTCTGGTGCAGTGCAATATCACGAAAGCGCGGATGGCATCATTCCATGGCGCGAGCGACCCGAACACTTCAAGCGCAACTGCGTTGCGCGCATACCCCCTGTTACTGAGCCTGAGGAGGCCTGACATGACCAACCTCGCGAAACTACCCGTTACAGTGATCACCGGCTTTCTCGGTTCGGGCAAGACAACACTGATCTCGCACCTGATCCAGAATCCCGGCGGCAAACGTCTGGCCGTGCTGGTCAACGAATTCGGCGATGTGGGTGTCGACGGCGAAATCCTGAAGGGCTGCGCCATTCCGGATTGCCCTGCGGAAAACATTCTTGAACTGGCCAACGGCTGTATCTGCTGCACCGTGGCCGATGACTTCATCCCGACGATCGAGGCGCTGATGGCGCTGGAACCGCGCCCCGAACATATTCTGATCGAAACCTCCGGCCTTGCGCTGCCCAAGCCTTTGCTGAAGGCCTTCGACTGGCCAGATATCCGGTCCAAGATCACCGTCGATGGCGTGATCGCGCTTGCCGATGCCGAAGCCGTGGCTGCAGGCCGTTTTGCCCCCGATGTGGAGCGCGTCGATGCACAGCGTGCTGCGGATGAAAGCCTTGATCACGAAACGCCGCTTTCGGAAGTTTTCGAAGATCAGATTTCCTGCGCTGATATCATCCTTCTGACCAAGCCCGATCTGGCAGGTCCCGAAGGTGTTGCGAAAGCTAAAGAAATCATCGCAGCCGAGGCACCCCGCCCCCTGCCCGTGATCGAAGTGGCCGAAGGTGTGGTTGATCCGCGCGTTCTGCTGGGTCTCGAGGCCGCCGCCGAAGACGACATGGATGCGCGTCCATCCCATCACGATGGACACGACGATCACGAACATGACGACTTTGACACCATCGTTGTCGATATCCCGGAACTGGCGGATCCCGCCGATCTGGTGGCCGCCATCGAAAAGCTGGCGCGCGAAAACAACATCCTGCGGATCAAGGGCTATGCCAGCGTTGCGGGCAAACCGATGCGTCTGCTGGTGCAGGCCGTTGGCGCACGTGTGCGTCATCAGTACGACCGCCCGTGGAAACCCGACGAAGCCCGCGCTGGCCGCCTGGTTGTGATCGCCGAACACGACGATATCGACCCGACCGCCATCCGCGCCGTGCTGGCACCTGCCACACAAGCCGCCGAGTAAGCGGACAACGCCGCAATGCACGTCGTCTTTCGCGAAAGCCACGGTCTAGAAGAGACAGACACCCCGACGGATCTGGGTCAGGATCCGGCGGACCTGGTGGTATTGTCTTTTTCTGACAGTGACCTTGGCGCATTTGCGGAAGGCTGGCGGCGCGGCGGCGGACCCGAGGGGCGGTTGCCCAGCCTGCGGTTGGCCAACCTGTCGGCTCTACGGCATCCGTTGTCAGTTGATACCTACATCGACAACACGCTGTCGGGCGCCAAGGGCATTCTGATCCGCCTGATCGGTGGCGTGCCCTATTGGGAATATGGCGTGCAACAGGTGATGGCGCTGGCCCAAAGCAAGGGCATCGCCGTGGCCGTTCTGCCCGCAGACGGGCGACCCGACACGCGGCTGGATGCGGTCTCGACCCTGCCGGTATCCACGCTCAGACGTCTGGCGCATCTTTGCGACTCGGGCGGTGCAGTGGCGGCGCAAGCCGCTTTGGCACAGATGGCATTGGCAGCGGGGCTATATGCAGCGCCCGTGCGCGGGGCCAAAACGATCTCAACTGTCGGGGCATGGAGCCCGCAAGACGGCCCAGCATGCCCGCTTGGCGACATGCCGACATCGGACGCGGCCCGTGTCCTGATCGTTTTCTACCGCTCTTATCTGGTTGCCGCCGATCTTGCGCCGATCACCGCCATGTACGACGCGTTCCGCGCGCAGGGCTATCACGTCCGCGCGCTGTTTGTGCCCTCGCTTAAGGCCCCCGATGCGCGCGGCTGGCTGGAACGACAGGTACGCGCCTATGCGCCAAACGTCATCGTCAATGCGACCGCCTTCAGCGGCAAAGGCGCGGGCGAGGCATCGCCACTGGACGCAGGCAATGTGCCGGTGTTCCAAGTGGCCCTGTCCACCTCGACCCGCGACGCATGGGCCGAGGCAGAGCGCGGATTGTCCCCGGCCGATCTGGCCATGCATGTGGTCCTGCCCGAGGTCGACGGACGCCTGATGGGCGGGGTTGTTTCCTTTAAAGAACCCGGTGTCCGCGACCCCGATCTGCAATTTGCCCGCTATGCCCATAGCGCCGATGCCGACTGTATCGGCGCCGTGGTCAAACGGGTGCGCGGCTGGCTTGATCTGGCCGCCAAACCCGTGGCGGAACGGCGCGTGGCGCTTGTTTTGTCGACGTATCCCGGCAAGGACTGGAACATGGGGCATGCCGTAGGGCTGGATGCCACGGCTTCGGCCCGCGCGATCCTGTCTGACCTCTCCGAGGCCGGATATGACGTGGGCACGGTGCCTGATCTGGAAAACAGGCTGCTGGCGCGGGAGTTTTCCCTGCCGCTGACTGACTACCGCCAGATGCTAAGCACACTGCCAGAAACCTTGCGCGACGAATTGGCCAAGGTTTGGGGCGATCCGGAAGACGACGATGCAGTTTATGACGGCGCTTTCCATTTCGCTGCAGTAAAAACCGGTCGCGGGCTTGTTCTGTTGCAGCCCGAACGAGGCAATCCGAAACTGCGTGATGACGAATATCACGACCTGTCCCGCTCGCCCCGCCATGCCTATGTCGCCTTTTACCTCTGGCTTCAGACCACTGCCGATGCGCTGGTCCATATCGGTGCCCATGGCACGCTGGAATGGCTTCCCGGCAAATCCGTGGCCTTGTCCAACACCTGCTGGCCCGAGGCACTGATTGGCGCGTTGCCGGTCATCTATCCGTTCATCGTCAATGACCCCGGCGAAGCCGCACAAGCCAAGCGCCGCATCGGGGCTGTCACGCTGGGCCATGTGCCCCCGCCCCTGCGCCAAAGCGAAACGCCTGACCGGCTGGCGCGGCTAGAGGCGCTTCTGGACGAATTTTCCAACGCCGATGGCTTGGACCCTAAACGCCGCGACCGCCTACAGGCCGACATCCGCGCCGAGGCTCAGGCACTGGGCGTGGAAGATGACCTAGGTCTGGATCGCGCCGCCTGCACCGCCGAGGCGATCACGCGCATCGACCGCTTTGTTTGCGACATCAAAGAAAGCCAGTTCGGCGAGGGCCTGCACATCTGGGGCCGCACGCCCGAAACACAGGGCAGCTTTGACGCGACCGCATCTGCGCATTCTGAGAAAGCCGCGCTTCTGGCCGCGCTTGACGGACAACGGATTGCGGCTGGCCCATCGGGGTCGCCCTATCGCGGCCGTCAGGACGTGCTGCCCACAGGGCGGAACCTGTTTACCACCGATCCACGATCTGTCCCGACGCGGGCGGCCTATGCGCAGGGCGTCAAATTGGCCGAAGAACTGGTGCGTCGTCACCTGCAGGAAGAAGGCAACTGGCCGCAGGGTCTGATTGTCGATCTTTGGGGGTCCGCCACGATGCGCACCGCAGGCGAGGAATTCGCCATGGCGCTGCACCTGTTGGGCGTGCGCCCGATCTGGGACAAAGGATCAGAGCGCGTGTCTGGCATCGAAGTGCTGCCCATAGCCGAGCTTGACCGCCCCCGCATCGACGTGACTTTGCGCGTCTCGGGCCTGTTCCGCGATGTCTTCCCGACGCTGTCGGCCCTGTTTGCACAGGCGACACGGGCACTGGCAGATCGCGATGAGGCACCTGACTGGAACCCCTATGCGGGCCAGACGCCAGTCGCACGGGTCTACGGGCCCGCGCCGGGCAGCTTCGGTTTGGGTATGGGCGCGGCCTTGGACAATTTCACACCCGAGGCCCGCGAACAGGCCGGACAAGCGTGGCTGGATGCCTCGTCTTGGGCGCTGGACGGTGATCATGCGACCCGCGACATGCAAGGCCTGCGCGCCCGTGTCGGACAGGCCGACAGTTTCGTCCACCTTCAGGACCTGCCGGAAACCGATCTACTTCTGGCCTCGGACTATGCCGCGCATGAGGCGGGCTTTGCCGCAGCGCAGGCCATCACCGGCGGTCAGGCGACCCTGTATCATCTGGACGCCACCAATCCCGACGCCCCCCGTGCCCGACTTCTGCCCGAAGAAATCGCCCGCGTTGTGCAGGCCCGCGCCACCAACCCGCGCTGGATCGCGGGTATGCGCGCCCACGGGTTCCGGGGCGCTGCCGAAATCGCCGCGACGCTGGGCCATATGGCAAGCTTTGCGCATCTTGCCGATACGGTCGGCCCGCATCTGTTCGATGCCTTCCACGAGGCCACGCTGGGCGACGCCGAAACCGCCGCTTTCCTGCAAGAGGCCAACCCCGAAGCCTATCAAGCCATGCTCGATACCTTCCGCAGATTGCACGACTCCGGTCTGTGGCAGACGCGGCGCAACTCGATCCTTGCGGGCATTGAAACGGGGACCGTGATATGAACGCGCCTGCGACATCGCCATCGGTCAAGGGCTGGTGCCCCGGCGCCCATCGCCCGATGTTGTCCGGCGACGGGCTGGTGGTACGTGTTCGCCCCTTTCGCGCCGAACTGTCGGCAGATCAGGCACGCGGGCTCTGCGATCTGGCCGAACGTTTTGGTAATGGTACGCTGGATCTGACGTCACGCGCGAACCTGCAAATCCGTGGCGTCGCCGAAGCCGATCATCCCGCCCTTCTGGCCGAACTGGAGGCACTGGGCCTGATCGACCAAGACCCCGCCGTGGAAGGCCACCGAAATATCCTTTTGGACCCGAACTGGGCCACTGGCGATCTGACCGACCGGCTTTATGACGCACTGCTTTCCGCCCTGCCCAGCCTGCCTGACATGCCCGAAAAAATGGGCTTTGCGCTGGACACCTGTCGTGGGGGATACCTGCGCGACGGGTCTGCCGATTTCCGGTTTGAAATTTCCGATGATGGCGGTCTGATCCTGCGCGCTGACGGCTGCGACGCGGGTCGTCCCGTGACCGAGGCCGCCGCCATCGACGCGCTGAAAGACATGGCCGAATGGTTCGTCAGCACGGGCGGACGCGACGCTGGTCGCATGGCGCGCCATCTGAAAACCGTATCCCTGCCCGCAGAGTGGCAAACCACGCCGCCCCGTAGCGCTGCGACCGACGTCAGCCCTGGCGCAGCACCGAACGGCACCGTCCTAGGGGCCGCTTTCGGCAAGATCGACACAACCGCGTTGCGCGACCTTTTGAACGATACCGGCGCGGAACAGATGCGCCTGATGCTTGGCCGCATGTTCTGGCTGCGCGGTGGCAGAGCCCCCGCCCCGTCACAGCATTTCGTCTTCGAAGGCGGCGACCCGATCCTGAAAGCCCACGCCTGCCCCGGTGCGCCCTTTTGCCCGCAGGCCACCGTAGAAACCCGTAGTCTGGCCACGTGGCTGGCTGCGCAAACCGATCATGTCCTGCATGTCTCTGGATGTTCCAAGGGCTGCGCCCTGCCGCGCGCCTGCGCGGTCACGCTGGTCGGGCGCGATGGCGCCTTTGACCTTGTGAAAAACGGCGCACCATGGGACATCCCAAGCCAAACCGGTCTCGCCCCCGATACCATAAGCCTGAAAGACCTTTGAATGCCTTACACCTACGAAAAAGACGGCGCTGCGATCTATGCCGAAAGCTTTGCCACGATCCGGGCCGAGGCCAATCTGGCGCGTTTCGACGCCGATGAGGAACCCATCGCGGTACGAATGATCCACGCGGCAGGCATGGTCGGGCTGGAAGAGCATGTGCATATGTCCCCCGGTTTCGCCAAGGCCGCCCGCGCTGCATTGGAAAACGGTGCGCCGATCCTGTGTGATGCCTATATGGTGTCTGAAGGCGTCACGCGTCCTCGTCTGCCCGCAGATAACGCCGTCATCTGCACCCTGCGCGATCCGAAAGTTCCCGAAATGGCGCGCGAGATGGGGAACACACGTTCAGCCGCCGCGCTTGAACTGTGGCGTCCGCATCTGGAAGGCGCGCTGGTGGCCATCGGCAACGCGCCCACCGCACTGTTCCACCTGTTGAACATGCTGGAAGATCCCGATTGTCCGCGCCCTGCTGCGATCATCGGCTGCCCTGTGGGTTTTGTCGGTGCGCGGGAAAGCAAGGATGCGCTTTGGACCGATCAACCGGTGCCCAGCCTGATCGTCGAAGGACGTCTGGGTGGCTCCGCGATCACCGTTGCCGCGATCAACGCCATTGCGAGCCGCAAGGAATGAGCGCGCCCGAGACAAAGCAGGGGATGATCTGGGGTGTAGGACTTGGCCCCGGCGATCCCGAACTGATGTCGGTCAAGGCAGACCGCCTGCTGCGCAATGCGACCCATGTGGCGCATTTCCGCAAAGCGGGCCGCACCGGTCAGGCGCGTCGTATCATCGGCGATATGCTTCACGCGGATGTGACGGAAATTCCCATGGAATATCCGGTCACCACGGAAATCCCGCTGACAGACCCGCGCTATAACGAAATGCTGTCGGCCTTTTACGAAGAAAGCGCCGCACACCTGCGGGACTTGTCGAACGCAGGGCACGAGGTGGTCATCGTCAGCGAAGGTGATCCGTTCTTCTACGGCTCGTTCATGCATCTTTACACGCGCCTGAAAGACGACTGCCCCGTTCAGGTCGTGCCCGCCATCACAGGGATGAGCGCCGCTTGGACAGCCACCGGCGTGCCCATCACGTGGGGCGACGATGTGCTGAGCGTTCTGATGGGCACTCTGCCCGAAGATGCCTTGGTCGAGCATATGGAAAAGGCCGATGCGCTGGTGATCATGAAGATCGGGCGCAACATCGACAAAATCCGCAACGCCCTGCGCCGCTCCGGTCGCTTTGACGCCGCTTGGCTGGTGGAATACGCGGCCATGGCCGATCAGACGGTTCAAAAGCTTGCCGATGCGGGGGAAAAGGTCACGCCCTACTTCTCGATCATCGTGGTTCACGGCAACGGGAGACGCCCATGACCGGCTCTGTGGTGATCGCGGGCCTTGGCCCCGGTTCGGAAACCTTGGTGACCCCCGAAGTCAGCGCCGCTTTGGCGAAGGCCACCGACGTGGTGGGCTATATTCCTTACGTGGCTCGGGTTGCGGAACGCCCAGGTTTGACGCTGCATCCCTCGGACAACCGTGTGGAAATCGACCGGTCGCGTCATGCGCTTGAGATGGCCAGCGAAGGCCGGAACGTGGTTGTTGTGTCGTCCGGTGATCCGGGTGTTTTTGCCATGGCATCCGCCGTGTTCGAGGCGGTCGAGGCTGGCCCCGAGGAATGGCGCAATCTGGATATTCAGGTACTGCCAGGTATTACCGCGATGCTGGCCGCCGCCGCCCGCGCGGGCGCGCCTTTGGGCCATGATTTCTGCGCCATCAACCTCAGCGACAACCTTAAGCCATGGGCGCTGATCGAAAAACGTCTGCGTCTTGCGGCAGAGGCGGATTTCGCCATGGCGTTCTATAATCCGCGGTCGAAATCCCGCCCCGAAGGGTTCGAGAAAACGCTGCGTATCCTTCAGGACGCCTGCGGAGACGCGCGGCCCGTTATATTCGCGCGCGCGGTGTCCACGCCCGACGAACAGCTGAGTGTGGTTCCCTTGACCGAATGCACGCCGGAAATGGCGGATATGCGAACTATGGTTCTGGTCGGTTCATCCACGACGCGCATCATCGAACGCGACGGCGCGCCGATTGTCTACACGCCAAGGTCCGTCAAAGCATGACCCAGCCAGCGCTTCACGTCATCAATGCTATGCGCTTCGGTGCGCGGCGGGATTGCGGGTCGGTCGATCATAATGACCGGAACGCCCAGTTGACGTGCGGCAATGATCTTGGCCTCGGCACCTTTGCCACCGGCATTTTTGGACACGACAAGATCGATCCCGTGTTCTTCCATCAGCGCCCTGTCGCCTTCGAGCGTAAAGGGCCCGCGATCCACGATGACCGTCGCTTCAGGAAAGCCCAAAGCTTCGCTGGGCGGGTCAACCAGACGCAAGACGTAGGCATGCTGCGGGTTCACGGTAAAGTCGGACAGATGCATACGCCCGACAGCCAGCAACACACGTTTTCGCGGACCTTTCAGCGCGTCGACCGCTCCGGCAATGTCCGCGACGTGGGTCCATTGATCGCCGTCCTCGGGCTGCCACGGCGCACGGGTGTAGGCCAAAAGCGGAACGCCCGTTTCTGCGCAGGCCGCGATAGCGTTGCAGCTCATTTGCGCGGCAAAGGGATGCGTTGCATCAATCACATGGGTGATCGCATTGTCGCGCAGATAGCGGGCCAGCCCTTCGGCCCCGCCAAAGCCACCGACGCGCAGCGGCATGCCCTGCGGTGCGGGCCGCGCAACGCGTCCGGCCATGGAAACAGTGCCGCGCACGCCGGCGTCTGCCAGAACGGTGCACAGGCTGCGGCCCTCGGTGGTGCCGCCAAGGATCAGGAGGTTCGGGTCGATGGCTGATACTCCGTGGTTGACCGTAATCGGTTTGGGCGAAGATGGACCGGACGGCCTGTGCAAGGCAAGCCGCGACGTGCTGGAAAGCGCAGAATGCATCATGGGCGCCGCGCGTCATCTGTCGCTGCTGCCCGACGTGGGAACCGAGCGGATCGAATGGCCGGTGCCCTATTCCGATGGCGTTGATCTGTTGATGAAACGCCGCGGCAAACCTACCGTGGTTCTGGCCTCAGGTGATCCGTTCTGGTTCGGTGCGGGTTCGGTGCTGGCCAAACAGTTGGACCGCAGCGAATGGCGGGCCTTTTCGGGGCAATCGGTGTTTTCACTGGCGGCGGCGCGGCTTGGCTGGCCGCTGGAAAAAACGCTTTGCCTTGGGCTGCATGCCACCCCGCTGACGGCCCTGCGTCCCCATCTGACAACTGGTCGCCGGATCATCGCCACCTTGCGCGATGGTGATGCGGTGGCGGCGCTTGGTACCTATCTGACAGATGCCGGATTTGGGGACACCCCCTGCACGGTGCTGGAGGCCCTGAATGGCCCGCGTGAACAGACCACCGAAGCTGTGGCGCGTGATCTGGGCAATGGCAGTTTCGCACATCCCGTTTGCATCGCGCTTGAGATCAAGGGCGACGGCGCGGTGATGCCGCTTGCCTCTGGTCGGGCGGATGACTGGTTTGACAGCGATGGCCAGATCACCAAGCAACCGATCCGCGCGCTGACCCTGTCGGCACTGGCCCCGCGACCGTTCGAACATCTCTGGGACATCGGCGGCGGCTCTGGCTCGATTGGGATAGAATGGCTTTTGACAGACCCGACCCTGAATGCGACTGCAATCGAACCCCGTGCCGACCGCGCCGTGCGCATCCGCGACAACGCGGACCGTCTGGGCGTTGGCCGTTTGACCGTGGTCGAGGGCAAAGCACCCGATGCGCTGCGCGACTTAACACCACCAGACGTCGTTTTCGTGGGCGGCGGCCTGTCGCAAGAGCTGATCACCTTTTTGGAAACCCTGCCCAAAGGCACGCGTATCGTTGCCAACGCCGTCACGCTGGAAAGCGAAGCGCTGCTGACGCAGACGCATGCACGCCTTGGCGGTAGCCTGATGCGCATCGAGATTGCCAATGCCGTGCCCATCGGCCCGAAACGCGGGTGGCGCGCATCTTACCCGATCACGCAATGGAGCGTTCAGCTATGATCGTTGCGGGTTTCGGATTCTCGACACGTGCCGGACAGGACAGTTTGCGCGACGCGCTGAAACAGGCCTGCGAAGCCACAGGCGTGTCGCCCGACGCCTTGGCCACAGCCGATGATAAGGCAGGCACGTTACAAGAACTGGCAACAACCCTTGCCCTGCCCGTCGTTCCCGTGACGGCAGAGGCACTGACACAGCAGAAAACCATCACCCAATCCGCCCGCGCGATCCAAGAACGCGCAACGGGGTCTGTGGCCGAGGCATCCGCCCTTGCCGCCGCAGGCCCCGGTGCACGCCTTCTGACCCCGCGATTGCATGCGCAGGACCGTCTTTCGACCTGCGCGCTGGCCCAAGGAGCCACATCATGACCGTACATTTCATCGGCGCCGGTCCCGGCGCGCCCGACCTTCTGACCCTGCGCGGCCGCGATATCATCGCCAGTTGTCCGGTCTGCCTCTACGCCGGATCGCTGGTGCCGCAGGCCATTCTGGAACATTGCCCACCCAACGCCCGTATCGTGAACACGGCGTCGATGGATCTGGATCAGATCGTAGCCGAAATCCGCCGTGCACATGATGCGGGGCAAGACGTGGCGCGGCTGCATTCCGGTGATCTGTCGGTCTGGTCCGCCATGGGCGAACAGTTGCGCCGCCTGCGGGCCGAGGGCATTCCCGTCTCCGTCACCCCCGGTGTGCCGGCCTTTGCTGCCGCCGCTGCTGCCTTGGGCGCAGAACTGACCCTGCCGGGTCTGGCGCAATCCGTGGTGCTGACCCGCACGCCCGGTCGCGCATCGTCGATGCCTGAAGGCGAAACGCTGACCAATTTTGCCGCAACCGGCGCGACGCTGGCCATTCACCTGTCGATCCAGAACCTTGCCAAAGTCGTCGATGACCTCACACCCGCCTATGGCGCGGATTGCCCTGTCGCCGTGGTTTATCGCGCAAGCTGGCCGGACGAGACCATCCTGCGCGGCACACTGGCCGACATTCAGGACAAACTGGGTGACAACATCCAACGCACAGCCCTGATCCTTGTCGGCCCCGCGCTGAAGGGCGAAGGTTTTGACGAAAGCTGCCTTTATGCGGTGGATTACGACCGCCGTTACCGCCCGCAAAGCGCCGACAGCCCGTGGGCCAGTTGGTCCGATGATACCGAAGGTCAGGGCACATCATGAAAGGTCTGCTGATCTCTGCACCGTCGTCGGGCACTGGTAAAACCACGGTCATGCTGGGCCTGCTCCGCGCATTGGCGGATGATGGACTTGCCGTGCAGCCATTCAAGTCAGGCCCCGATTATATCGATCCGGCTTTTCATCAGGCCGCTTGCGGACGACCCAGTTTCAATCTGGACGGCTGGGCCATGGGGCCGAAGCTGTGGCAAGCCATCTCGGCCCGTGCGAAGGGCGCTGATATCTGTGTGGCCGAAGGGTCGATGGGCCTGTTCGACGGCGTTGCGACACGCGGCCAGCAGGGCTTCGGCAGCAGCGCCGAAACCGCACAGGCCATGGGCTGGCCCGTGGTTCTGGTGCTGGACGTTGGTGGGCAGGCGCAGTCTGCTGCGGCGACAGCGCTGGGTTTCCGCACCTATCTGCCCGATCTACCCTTTGCCGGTGTGATCCTGAATCGCGTCGCGTCGCCCCGACATGAACGGCTGACACGTTTGGGGATGGAACGCGCGGGTTTGCCGGTTCTGGGCGTCTTGCCCCGTCGTGGTGACTTGACCCTGCCGGAACGGCATCTGGGCCTGATCCAAGCGGTCGAACATCCTGATCTGGATGAAGCCATCGCCGACTACGCGACATTCCTGCGCGACCATGTTGATCTGGACGCCTTGCGCGCTGCGGCGGCGGGCCATGCCCTGCCCAAGACGCCCTCTGCTTTGCCGAAACCTCCGGCACAGCGCATCGCCATTGCGCGTGATGCGGCGTTTTCGTTCACCTATCCGCATCTGCTGGAAGGCTGGCACGATGCAGGCGCTGAAATCCTGCCCTTCTCGCCCCTAGCGAATGAGGCCCCTGCGGCGGACGCCGATATTGTGTGGCTGCCCGGCGGCTACCCTGAACTGCACGCCGGTCAATTGGCCGCCGCCGAAACCTTCCGCGCGGGCGTGCGCCGTCACGCAGAAACGCGTCCCGTTCACGGGGAATGCGGTGGTTACATGGCCTTGGGCGAGGCGTTGATCGACAAAACCGGCTCGCGTCACCAGATGCTCGGGCTGCTCGGGCTGGTGACCAGCTATGAAAAGCGCAAATTTCATCTGGGTTATCGCCGCGCCGTGCTTCAGGCGCCGCTACCCGGCTTTGCGGTGGACACCGCCCTGCGCGGCCATGAATTCCACTACTCGACCATTCTGGAACAACCCGACGCGCCACTGGCCGAGGTGCGCGACGCGGACGGCAACCTTGTCCCCGAAACCGGATCGCATCGGGGCCATGCCTCGGGCACGTTCTTTCACCTGATCACGCAAGAGGAAACCGCATGACACGCCTCGTCAGCTTTGTGAGTTCCGGTCCGGGCGATCCCGAGCTTCTGACACTCAAGGCCGTGGACCGTCTCAAGCGCGCCGATGCGGTGCTGTTTGATGACCTGTCGTCAGGCCCGATCCTAAGCTACGTGCGCAGCGGGGCCGATCTGGTTGCCGTGGGAAAACGGGCCGGTCGGCCATCGCCCAAACAGGACCACGTCAGCCGTTTGCTGGTGGATTACGCGCTACAAGACCAACACGTTGTGCGACTGAAATCCGGTGACAGCGGTATTTTCGGCCGACTGGAAGAAGAAATCACCGCGCTGCGTGAAGCCGGCATTCCGTATGAGATCATCCCCGGCATCCCGTCCGCCATTGCGGCCGCTGCGGCGGCGGGCATTCCGCTGACCCGCCGACTGACGGCACGCCGCGTGCAGTTTATCACCGGTCATGATGTGACCGGTCAGTTGCCCGAAAACATGAACCTTGCCGCACTGGCCGATCCGGCGGCTTCGACCGTTGTGTTCATGGGCAAACGGACCTTCCCGAAACTGGCCGCGATGCTGTGCGATGCGGGCCTGCCCGAGGATACCCCCGCCCTTTTGGCCGAGGCGGTCAGCACACCGGAGCAAAATATCGAGCGCCACACGATTCGATCCCTGTCCGACCAGTTGGAACGCGAAATCGGCGATCAGCCTGCGCTGATCCTGTACGGGCCGCTTGCCACATGAGCAAACATGCGGCCATCACTGTCACGGTCTGCACCTCATGTCCCATGGGGCTTGCAGGATTTGCCGACACGTTGCGTGAAAGGTTGGCCGCTGATCACAAGGACGTTGTGGTCGCTAAGCGCGACTGCATGTCTGGGTGCACCCGACCGTCAACTGTAGCCGTCAGAAGCGCGGGAAAAACCGCCTATCTTTTCGGTGACTTGACCGACGCGGATGCAGAGCTGATCGATAGGTTTCTGCGTCACTATCGCGACTCGGACACAGGCGATTTCGAAGACGCCCGCGTTCTGGGCGACCTGCGGTTCAAAGCGATCGCCAGAATTCCGGGCTAGGTGGTGTGACCGATGCGACCTATGTCGCTTTGACGCGCTATAAATTCGGTTTCGCTATTGACTGGGTAGCACCCTCGGCGGGATAAAGACGCGTGGTGTTCCAACCCTGAAGGGAAGGAGCTTAATTCGGGAACAGGGATAATCAACCAGTAAACCCAGACCGCCCCCGCGACTGTATGCGGCGAGCGACCTTTCAAAGACCCACTGCCGAAGCCTTGGTGCTTGGTGGGAAGGGGAAAGGCCCGCGACGACCCGAGAGTCAGGAGACCGGCCACGCCAAATGAAACCCAAACAGCCGTCGGGTGTGACGGTCCAGGAGTAAAGAAATATGTCGCAGACCATCGCAACTCGCAGCACTGCAACCGCTCAATCCGGCCTGATGGGCATCGTCCTGACAGCGTTCCTGGGTATGGGTATCGTGTTCCTTGCTGGTCACGCGCAGTCCGCTACGCTGCACGACGCGGCACACGACATCCGTCACGGCACCGGCTTCCCCTGCCACTGACGCACAGCTGACATCCCATGAATATCAAAACGCTAACAGGCGCCCTAATCGGCGGCTGTGCTACGGGTATTGTCGCGGGCGCTCTGCATTTTGGGTTCCTTCAGGATATCATTCTTCAGGCCGAGCTCTATGAATCTCGCGACCTGATCCATTTTGGTCAGGTAGAAGCGCACGATCATGGTGACGCGGCCGACGGCCATTCCCATAGCCACGGTGACGCTGGCGAAGGCTCGGATTTCAACCGAAACCTGCTGACCATGCTTTTTGCGGGACTGATCTATGCAGGTTACGGCCTGATCCTGGCTGCGATCTTCCAGTTCGTCCGGGCTCGCGGTCACGATGTGACAGCGATGCAGGGTGTGCTGTGGGGGCTGGCAGGGTTTGCTGTGGTCCAGATGGCACCGTCGATGGGTCTTGCGCCCAATCTTCCGGGCACAATCGCTGAAGATATCAATATGCGCCAATATTGGTGGTTCGGCACAATGGCCGCGACGGCAATCGGCCTCGGGCTGATGTTCTTGCGCCCCTCTGTGCTGACGATCGCCGTGGGCTTTGTGCTGATTGCGCTGCCCCACGTCATCGGTGCGCCGGTTCTGGACGAGTTCTATGGCGTTGCGCCGCCGGAACTGTCGGCAACCTTTGCGACCCGCGTCATTGGCGTTGCCTTCTTTAGTTGGGCTTTGTTGGGTGCCTTGGTGGCACGGCTGACAGACCCGAACACCTGAAACACCACACTGGCCGGATGACATCATCCGGCCCGTTTCATTCAAGAGACCGGTTTCATGGACACTCTCTGGCTTGTTGGTATCGGCACGGGCAGCCTCTCTCACATCACGCTTGAGGGGGTGAAGGCCCTTCAGCAGGCCGCAGTGATTTTGGTGCCGCGCAAGGGCGACCAGAAAGACGACCTTGCCGAAATCCGCCACCGCATCATCGAAGAAACCGGATCACAGGCCCGCATCGTTCATTTCGAATACCCTGTCCGCGATCCCGACCTGCCCTATCAGGAGCGGGTCAAACAGTGGCACGACGAAATCGCCCGCCGCTGGCAGGTCGCAATCGCCGGTGTCGACATCACGGGTCCGGTGGCCCTGCTGGTTTGGGGCGATCCGTCGCTTTACGACAGCACGCTTCGTATTGCCGAACGACTTTCCCCTGCCCCGCAGGTCCGCGTGATCCCCGGGATCACCGCAATTCAGGCCCTGACCGCTGCGCACGCCATTCCCCTGAACACCGTCGACGGATCGGTCATGATCACCACCGGTCGTCGCCTGCGTGCCGAAGGACTTCCGCACAATGCCGAAACCACTGTCGTCATGCTGGACGGGCTGTGTTCGTTCCAGAACCTTGATGCAGACGGCTGGCACATCTGGTGGGGGGCTTATCTTGGATCTGACCAACAGATCCTGATCGAAGGCCCCTTGGCAGACGTCGCAAGCCAAATCGTGGAAACCCGCGCAGCCGCACGGGAACAGCACGGCTGGATCATGGACAGCTACATTCTGAAACGCCGCTGAACGCCTTCAATGGCTGCATTCCAAGCAGCCCTCTGGCAGTCGCGAAACCGTTGCTTGGTTATTCCCTTTCCGGTGGTGAGCCTTTAATCAGGTCCCATCAGGAATATAAGGAGACGCCCGTGCGGATCGCAGAGATTGACGGCCCCCGTTTGCATTATCGCATCGACGGCAACCCCGATGGGGCACCGGTTGTATTTGCCAACTCTTTGGGAACAGACCTGCGCCTGTGGGATCAGGTCATGCCCATTCTGCCGCAAGAGTACTGCTATATCCGTTACGACAAACGCGGCCACGGTCTGTCGGACTGCCCTGAAGGCCCCTACAGCATGGGCGCGCTGGTGTCTGACGTTGAAAAGCTGCTGGATTTTCTGGGCGTTAAGGACTGCGTCTTTGTCGGCCTCTCTATCGGCGGGATGATCGCACAAGGCTTGGCCGCCAAGCGTATGGACCTTGTCCGCGCGATGGTTCTGTCCAACACCGGCGCAAAAATCGGCACGCGCGAGATGTGGGCAGACCGTATTGCCGCCGTGGACGCAGGCGGGATCGAGGCGCTGGCCGATCCGATCCTTGAACGGTGGTTTTCGAAATCCTTCCGCGACACGCCTGCCTTCTGGGCATGGCACAACATGCTGATCCGTCAGACCAAAACCGGATACATGGGCTGCTGTTCGGCAATCGCTGGCACGGATTTCATCACCCCCACATCCGGCCTGCGCCTGCCCGCTTTGGGCATCGCGGGCTCTGAGGATGGCTCGACCCCGCCTGATCTGGTGCGTGAAACCATCGATCTGATTCCGGGTTCGGATTTCAAACTGATCCGCGGTGCAGGTCACCTTCCTTGCGTTGAAAAGCCCGAGGAATACGCGCAGATCCTGACCGATTTCCTGAAGGCGCAGGGGCATGGCTGATATCCTACTGGTCCACGGGTCGTGCCACGGCGCATGGTGCTGGCGTGATCTGATCCCCGAACTACAGGCGCGCGGCCACAACGCCCGCGCCATCGATCTGCCATCCCACGGCGATGACAAAACACCTGTGGGCGATGTCACGCTGGATATGTACGCGCAGACCATTCTGGATGCGCTGGACGGCCCGACGATTGTGATGGGCCATTCCATGGGCGGCTATCCGATCAGCCGCGCCGCCGATCTGGACCCGACCAACATCAGCCGCCTGATCTATCTGTGCGCTTATGTGCCGTGGGATGATCATTCGCTGGTCGAAATGCGCCTGCGCGCGCCCCGTCAGCCGATCATGAAGGCCATCGAAAAGGCCGAGGACGGCGTGACGTTTTCGATCAAGCCCGAACATGCGCGCGAAGTGTTCTACCACGACATTCCTGACGAGGCGTTCGAGTTCGCGCTGAACAACATCTGTCCTCAGGCGATCCTGCCGCAGGCGACCAAGGTGACCTTGGGCGAGAACTATAAGTCGGTCCCGCGAAGCTATATCGTCTGCGAACAGGACAGCGCGATCCCGTCCGAGTTTCAGGAAACCATGGCCGAAGATTTCGTGCCGCAGGATGTGTTCCGCATGGACACTTCGCATTCCCCCTTCTTCTCGCAACCTGCCGCGCTTGCGCAGCTGGTTCACAAAATCTCAGAAAGCTAAGGTATGGCCGGTTCCGTTTTCGACAGCGGTATGTATGCAAAACTGTTTCCAACGGGCGATGTGGGCAAGCTGTTCACCGACACCGCCGAAGTCCGCGCCATGATGCTGGTCGAAGGCGCTTTGGCCAAGGTGCAGGGACAGGCCGGCGTGATCCCCGAAATCAGCGCGCAGGCCATCCACCGCGCGTCGATGGAATTGCAGATTGATCCATCGGGTCTGGCCAAGGCGACAGGCACCAACGGCGTTTGCGTACCCGCGCTGGTCGGGGCGTTCCGCGAATTGATGCAAGCGCCTGAGCACGCGCAATACCTGCACTGGGGTGCCACATCGCAGGACATCATGGACACGGGCCTCATGCTACGGATCAAAAAGGTGCTGGCGCAATATGACGCCCGCATCCGCGCCATTCTGTCGGGCCTATCTGTATTGGCCGAAGCACACGTCGCACAGCCCATGGCCGCACGCACCTACGGCCAGTTCGCAACGCCCACGTCCTTTGGCGCGGTTGTGGCCGCGTGGGGCTGGCCGCTGTTGTCTGCTTTGGACGATCTGCAACGACTGTCCGATGCTTTGCCCGTCTCTTTGTCCGGCGCTGCCGGCACCGCGTCCGAACTTGGCTCTGACGCCCCCGCCCTGCGCGCGGCGTTGGCCGAGGCGTTGGGACTGGCCGATCCGAAACGCAGCTGGCACGCGGACCGGTCGATCATGCTGCAACTGGGCGGCTGGATCGCGCGGGTCGGCGATGGTTTGGGCAAAATGGGCGAAGACCTGATTGCCGCCACGCAATCCGGCGTGGGCGAAGTGCGCCTGTCCGGTGCTGGCGGATCGTCGACCATGCCGCAGAAACAGAACCCTGTTGGGCCCTCGGCCCTCGTGGCACTGAACCGCCATATCCAAGGGCTGAACGGCACGCTTCACGCCGCAGGCACCCCGCGCCAACAGCGCGACGGGTCTGCGTGGTTCACCGAATGGATGGTTGTGCCGCAACTGTGCCTTGCCCTGTCCGCCGCGCTGGATCACGCAGAACGGCTGACCCAATCGGTCACACCGGATGGCGACGCGATGATGGCCACGCTGGACAGCGCCCAAGGGTTGCTCGCGGCCGAGGCACTGTCGTTTGCCCTGACCGACCGCATGTCGCGCCCCGACGCGCAGGCGCAGGTCAAGGACCTGTGCAAAGAGGTCATCGCCAACGGCACGCACCTGCGCGATGCAGCACTGGCCAAATGGCCCGACCTGAACGCGGGGCTGTTCGATCCGACCCAACAGATGGGTGAAGCCCCGTCCGAGGCGCGCGCCTTTATCGCCGCCGTAAAGGCGATTTGACCTGATGCGATTGCCGATCCTCTTCTTGTTGCTCACTGTGATGATCGACTCGATGGGGATCGGATTGATCCTTCCGGTGATGCCGGAACTGATCGAAGAGGTGACGGGCGGCACATTGGCCCAAGCCGCGCTTTGGGGTGGGTTGTTATCAACCGTCTTTGCCCTGATGCAGTTTCTGTTCGGCCCGATGCTGGGATCGCTGTCCGACAGGTTCGGACGTCGCCCCATTTTGCTGACAGCCCTTGGTGTAATGGCCATCGACTACGTCATTATGGCGCTTGCAGGCAGCATCTGGTTGCTGCTGATTGGCCGCATCGTCGCGGGCATCACGGCCGCCACACAGACCGCAGCCTCTGCCGCAATCGCCGACTTATCCGATCCCAAGAAAAAGGCGCAGAACTTTGGCCTTGTGGGGGCTGCCATTGGCTTGGGCTTTGTTCTGGGGCCCCTGCTCGGCGGGTTTCTGGGCGGCTTCGGGACACGCGCCCCCTTTATCGCCGCCGCTGTGCTCGCAGGCATGAATATGGTGCTGGGCTATTTCGTTCTGCCGGAAACCGTGACAGACGCGATCCGCCGCCCCATCGAACGATCCCGCCTGAACCCGCTTGGCGCATTCAAGGCGCTGAACCGGATGGACGGCGTCGCGCGCGGGATTGCGGTGTTTTTCCTGCTGCAAACAGCCTTTCACGTCTATCCGTCGATCTGGAGCTATTTCGGCACAGAACGCTTTGGCTGGGATGCCGGGCTGATCGGCCTATCCCTGACCATATTCGGCCTGTCCGTTGCCATCGTTCAGGCCGTGCTGATCCGGTACATCCTGAAATACCTCGGGGAACGTGGCACCGTCATCTACGGGCTGACCTTTAACATGATCGCATTTCTGGCGATTTCCTTTGTCACCTCGGGCCATATCGCACTGATCCTGACGCCCTTGGCCGCAATGGGTGCCGTCACTTCACCCGCGATCCAAGGCATGCTCAGCCAGCGCGTTGGCGACAACGAACAAGGCGCGCTTCAGGGCGTGTTCCTGTCGGCGGCAGCCTTGGCCGCCATTGCCTCACCACCCCTGATGACAACGATCTTCTTCGGCTTCACCCATGAAGGTGCCGCACTCTATTTCCCCGGTGCGCCATTCATCGCATCCATTGTCATACTGCTTGCAGCCTTTGCGGTTCTCTTTTGGCCGCAACGTCGTGAACAAACGATCATTTAAAGGCTTGAACCTTCCCTGATGCGCCGCCACTCTGCCCGCAGGAGGATATTGTATGACAGTCATTAAAGCCGCGGTCTGCCGTCAACACGGCCAGCCTATGACCATCGAAACCCTGAACCTGCGCGATCCGCTGGCGGGTGAGGTTTCGGTCAAAATTTCCGCCGTGGCGATCTGCCATTCCGATATCCACTATGCCGAAGGGTCCTTTGGCGGCGAACTGCCCGCGGTCTTTGGCCACGAGGCGGCAGGCGAGGTTGTTGCCGTGGGCGATGGCGTCACCACAGCCAAGGTCGGTGATAAGGTTGTCGTCACGCTGATCCGCAGCTGCGGCACCTGCCCCACCTGCACGACGGG
Organism: Thalassococcus halodurans; assembly: GCF_900108225.1. Lineage (GTDB taxonomy): Bacteria > Pseudomonadota > Alphaproteobacteria > Rhodobacterales > Rhodobacteraceae > Thalassococcus > Thalassococcus halodurans. The sequence goes on along the minus strand of NZ_FNUZ01000004.1, from coordinate 242,044 downwards.
CCGCCCGACCATCTGCCAGACGACCAAACGCGGGCCTTCGCCCCTGACCATGGATGACGGCACCAACGTCGTGGCGGAAATGGACTGCGGCGCCTTTGCCGAACAGGTTATTGTCGATCAAAGTCAGGTCGTGCCCTTCACGAACGACATCCGCCCCGAGGTTGCGGCCCTTTTGGGCTGTGGCGTGATCACCGGCATCGGAGCAGTGGTTAACGCGGGCAAACTGCGCGCGGGCGAAGATGTGGTCGTGATCGGTGCGGGCGGCGTTGGCCTGAATGCGATCCAAGGCGCACGCATCGCAGGTGCGCGTCGCATCATCGCGGTGGATATGACCGAAGACCGTCTGGAACAGGCCAAATCCTTTGGCGCGACCGATGGCGTTCTGGCCACAGACAAAGCCCCGTGGAAACAGGTCCAGCGCATCCTTCGCAAGGGCGCTGACCTTTGCGTTGTAACGGTCGGCGCGATCCCCGCCTACGACAGCGCGCCCCGTTATCTGGGCTGGGGCGGACGGCTTGTGATGGTCGGGATGCCGCACGCTGGTTCAACCGCAAGTTACGAACCCTTGCGCGCGGCATACACCGGTCAAGGCATGATTGGATCAAAAATGGGCGACGTTGTGATATCCCGCGACATCCCCTGGATGATTGATTTGTACGAACAAGGCCGCCTGAATCTGGACGATTTAGTTACTAAAACGTGGGACTTAGAGCAAATCAACGAAGCCATTGCCAACACGCTGGAGGGGTCAGCAATCCGCAACGTTCTGGTTTTGTAGATTTTTAACGAAGTTTCCCCCTAACTGTTCGGGGGCCGGACAGATACTTTATCCGTGATGCAACTATGCAGATGCCTAATCATTTTTGCAATTTCGGACCTATGTCTATGTACAATAACCAGTCTTCGGAACTCGTTGAACGAGTTCCTACCGTTACGCTTTACCTAAAAACACTCGCCCATGAAGGGCGTTTGTCGATCCTGTGTCACCTTGCTGAAAAGCCGCGAACCGTTTCCGAACTGGAACAACTTCTGGATATGCGCCAATCAACGGTCAGCCAGATGCTGTCGCGTTTGCGGGAAGAAGGCTTGGTCCAAGCAAGCCGAGAGGGCAAGTCCATGCGCTATAGTCTTGCCCGTCCCGAGACCAAACAGATGATCGATCTGCTGGTAGAATTGTTTGTTTAACTGAGGAAGCCCTTAAACGGGCTCCCATGGTCTTGTGTAATCGCCAAGAATTGTGCCCACGTCCGCCTCGGACGCGCCTTTCAGATCGACCTGGGCCACAAGACCGCGCTTCTTGTCATCAATGACAGACACGACACGCGCCGCCACATCGCCCTTTTCCAGCGCGCCGTTGTAAACCCGTGTGATCGCCATTTTACGCAGATCGGGTTTAAAGACCTTACCGACAGCTGTTTTCGGCAACTCGGGCAGAATGGTCATATGCTTAGGATGTGCCGCGCGTTCGTGAACGTGCACGCGGCAGTATTCCAGCAATTCATCTTCCGTCACGGATTTGCCTTCAACCAGTTCGACAAAGGCGCAAGGCAGCTCGCCCGAATGGGCATCGGGCTGACCGATTGCACCGGCAAAGGCCACAGCATCGTGACCCAGCAGGGCCTCTTCGATCTCGGCGGGGTCGATGTTGTGACCGCCGCGGATGATCAGGTCTTTGGCACGGCCTGTGATCCACAGATAGCCATCCCCATCAATGCGACCCAGATCGCCCGTGCGCAGGTGCGTGCCCTGATAGAACAGGTCTACGTTCTTGTCTTCTTCCGTGTAGGTGTGACCCGAGAAAACGCCCGGGCTGAGAACACAGATTTCACCCACTTCGTCAGGGCCGCATTCTTCTGGGCCATTGCCGTTGTGTTTGATGATGCGCACATCCGTGTAAGGGAACGGAATACCGACCGAGCCGACCTTCTGCACGCCCTCGGCGGGGTTTACTGACACAAGGCAGGTTGCCTCGGTCAGGCCGTAACCTTCGACGATGGTGACGCCTGCGGCCTCTTGGAAACGGCGGAACAGTTCCATCGGCATCGGGGCCGACCCCGAGAACGACGTTTTCACCGACGAGATATCCGCATCCACCGGACGCTGCATAAGCGCCGACACTGCTGTCGGAACGGTGATAATAAAGCTGATCTTCCAGCGTTCGCACAGCTTCCAGAAGTTGTCGAACACGCCCTCGCCGCGATAGCCCTGCGGCGTCGGGAAAACCACATGCGCGCCCGACGACACAGCCGCCATCAGGATCACGTGGCAAGCAAAGACGTGGAACAGCGGCAGCGGACAGATGATGTTGTCTTCTTCTGTGAACAGCAGCGTATCGCCCAGCCAACCGTTATAGATCATGCCGGAATATTTGTGCTGCGCCACTTTCGGCATGCCGGTCGTGCCGCCTGTGTGGAAGTAGGCTGCAATACGGTCGCCTTCGCTATCGGCAAAATCCAGTTCTGTGTTCTGCTTCTTGATAGCCTTGTTGAAGTTGATCACATCCGCCGTCACCTTGGGCGCCTTGGGGCGGATCATCGGAACAATCCAGGACTTGGGCGGCGTCAGGTAGCGGTTCAGGTCTACCTCGACCACGGTTTTTACACCGGGTGCGTGGCGCACAGCTTCGGCCACTTTTTGCGCCACATCCGTTTTCGGGAACGGCTTCAGCGTGACGACGACCTTGGCTTTGGTTTCGCGCAGGATCGACGCGATCTGTTCGGGTTCCAGAAGCGGGTTGATCGGGTTCACGATGCCCGCAACCGCACCGCCCAACAGCGTCAGCGTTGTTTCGTTACAGTTGGGCAGAACATAGGCGACGACATCCTTTTCACCGATCCCCAAAGACCGGAACAGGTTCGCCGTTTGCGCAACTTTGGCACGCAGTTCGGCCCATGTCAGGGTTTCCGCTTTGTCGTCCGGCCCCGAGAAAATCTGATAGCTGACAGCAGGCCGGTCAGGGTGTTGGCCCGCGGTGCGCGACAGCAGACCATACAAGGTTGCAGGCACATCGCGATCGGCCCAAGGCATCTGCTGTTCAATCGCATTGCGATCGTCCATCGAAGCAAAACTCATCGAAGCTCCTCCCAAAATCTTCCGGGACAGTGTGTAAGGGATTAGACTTTCGTACAAGTCAAACGGACGCGACGGAAGCTTTCTCTGACGTTACGTTTCGCGTCGCGTCAGACATGCACGCCTTTCTGCGACTGCAAAAAAGCGTGCAATTTCTTGCTATTCCGCAGCAATTCCGTCCGTGAACTGCAAACGCGCCAGTCGGGAATAAAGCCCGCCTTCCGCCACCAGTTCGTCATGCGTGCCAGTGGCAACGATGCGCCCTTGATCCATCACCACAATCCGGTCGGCCTTTTTCACGGTCGCAAGGCGGTGTGCGACAATAACCGTAGTGCGGCCCTTAGCCAGCTTGTCCACAGCGCGTTGCACCAGACGTTCGCTTTCGGCATCCAGCGCCGATGTCGCCTCGTCCAGCAGCAGGACTGGCGCGTCGCGCAGGATGGCGCGGGCAATGGCGATCCGCTGTTTCTGACCACCGGACAGCATCACACCGCGTTCACCAAGATAGCTATCGTAGCCATCGGGCAAGGCCGCGATAAAGTCATGTGCTGCCGCTGTGCGTGCAGCTTCTTCAATCTCGGCATCAGTCGCATCGGGGCGACCGAAACGGATGTTTTCACGCGCCGACGTCGCAAAGATCACCGGATCCTGCGGCACCAGCGACAGGTATTTACGGAACTCGGTCCGCGCCAGATCGGTCAGAGCCTGCCCATCCAGACGCACCGATCCGCTTTCGGGATCATAAAAGCGCTGGATCATCTGGATGATGGTGGTCTTGCCAGCGCCAGACGGCCCGACCAGAGCCACGGTTTCCCCCGGCGCAATAGTCAAAGACACGTGGTCCAAAGCGGCCACATCAGGGCGCGCCGGATAATGGAACAGGACATCGTCAAACACGATTTCGCCCTTAACCGGCGTGCTAAGCGGCAGGGGCGTGGTGGTGTCCTTCACGCTGTCGGTGGTTTCCAGCAGCTCGACCAACCGTTCGGTCGCACCAGCTGCGCGTTGCAATTCACCAAAGATTTCGGACAGCGCCGCGACCGAACCTGCCACCATGACCGAATAGATCACAAACTGGACAAGCGCACCGATGCTCATGTCCCCTGCCCGCACGTCCCACGCGCCAATCCAGAGAACACCCACAACACCGCTGAAGATCAGGAAAATCACAATCGCGGTCATCAACGCTCGTGTCCAGATACGACGGCGGGCCGCGTCAAAGCTTTTCTCGGTCACTTCATTGAAGGCGGCGACAGTACGCGCTTCGTGCGTAAAAGCCTGAACCGTCTGAACTGATCCCAGCGCCTCGGATGCATTGCCCGAGGAATCCGCGATCCAATCCTGATTTTCGCGCGACAGCTTTCGCAATTTGCGGCCCAGCGTCATGATCGGCACGATCACGGCAGGCACGATCAGCAGCACCATCAATGTCAGCTTCCACGACGTGAACAGCATCAGCGCCAAACCACCGACGAAAATCAACGCATTGCGCAGCGCGATGGAAATCGATGACCCGATCACGCTTAGAATCAAGGTGGTGTCAGTGGTGATCCGGCTTAGAACCTCGCCGGTCATGATCTTTTCGTAGAAAGCAGGCGACAGGCCGATAACGCGGGCAAACACCTCTTTCCGGATATCGGTCACAACCCGTTCACCCAGACGCGTCACCAAAGCATAGCGCAGCGCCGTGCCCACGGCCAAAAGGCCCGTGATGCCAAGCGCTGCAGCGAAATACTGGTTCAACAACGCGCCACTACCGATTTCAAAATTATCGACCACGCGGCGCACCGCCATCGGCAGCACAAGCGATACCGAAGCCGTCAGCACCAAAGCCAGAAGCGCAAATACCAGCAAAGTCTTGTACGGGCGCATGAACGGCCACAAACGACGCATCGCGCCGATATTGCGTGACTTATCTCGTTCTTCCTGGCCCGATGCGGGTCCTGTCCTACGGGCCATAACACCTCCTACAGTCTAGAACGCTTTTTGACGGTGCGAAGGCGAAGGGTCAAGCGATCCAAGGGCCGATGTGGCCAAAGGTTGCACTGTGTTGGGGAAGTTTTGGAGCGGGTAGCGGGAATCGAACCCGCACGACTAGCTTGGAAGGCTAGGGCGCTACCATTACACCATACCCGCGCTCGGGATGTGATTAGTCTAGGCGGCAAAGGGGGTCAAGACCACCAATGCGCGTAAAAAACTTTCGTCAGAAGTGTCAAACTTTTGACAGATTTAAAACTTAAGACAGTCTCTGAATATCGGTGGGGGCCGGTAATTAAAGAGGAAATCTGCATGCTGCGGAAAACTGGCGGTTACGCTCTGGCCCTTGGTCTCTTGTTCACGCAACAAGCGGCGGCCGAAACCTATGAAGTGGCCCTGATGGGTCAGGGTTTTTTCCCGACCATCACTTACGTGCAGCCGGGCGACATCATCAACTTCCATAACCTTGGCGAAAGCGTTGCCATTATTGGTGCATCAGACGAATCCTGGTCCACCGGCCAGATGGAACCGTTCAGCAGCTATACACTGGTGATCACCAGCGGCATGACGGCATCTTTCGAGGATTTCTTCGCGCGTGCGCAGTACACAGACGAGGCAATTCTGGCCAACCAAGCGGCCATTGATGACGCGCTTTACATCAATGAAACGACCGATTCTTTTGTTGAAGTCCCCTCGCCCCTGTTTGCATCCGGCGAATTCGCAATCGACGTGCCCGCACCGATCATCAGCTTGGGTGACGGCATTCCGGTATCCGAGGACGGCGGCCTGTAATCGACGATCTGCTGTCGCTGCGATCACACCTCAATCGGTGTGATCAACTCAGGCCCCTTTGCGCGGTTCGAATTCACGGCCGGGTCAACGCGGTAGAACTCAAGAAAATCATCTGGCGCAGCCGTCATCAGACGCGCTGCGCCATGTCCATTTTCACCCAGCCATAAAGCCCACTGATCAGGTGTCAGGACTACCGGCATGCGCGCGTGGATTTGTGACATTGTCGGATTGGCCTTGCAGGTCACAATCGCACATGTGCGATGCCGCTCGCCGTCACGCTCCCAATCCTGCCAGACACCGGCAAAGACCAAAGGCTGTTCGTCAGCGGGATAAATGTACCAAGGCAACCGCTTGCCCTCATCATCTTTGGTCCATTCGTAAAATCCCGTCGCCGGTATCAAACAACGCCGTTCACGGCAGGCCGCCCGAAACGCGGGCTTTTCGGCAATCGTTTCGGACCGCGCATTGATCAACAACGGGCCATCGGTGAGCGATTTGTACCAATGCGGGATGAACCCCCAGCGCATCGACACCAAATCGCGCCCCTCGCCCCGATTGTGCACCACATGCACCGCGTTCGTCGGGCAGACGTTGAAATTCGGAACATCGGGCAAATCATTCGCAGGGCGCGCCTCGAACAGCTGCGCCATGGCATCTTGCGGCAGGGTAACGGCAAATCTTCCACACATGCGCCCTACCCTACCCACACGCGCCCAACGCGCAATCCCCACGCCACATCATCAAGCGCGGCCCGCAGTCCAGCGCCGAAGGCGATGGACGAGATAAACCTGACGCGCGCCAGCGCGACCGCCCAATAAAAAACGGCGCGAGGGGTCCCTCGCGCCGCCTGAACCTTCGATTAAAGCCGAAGATTATTTCACTGTGATACGACCGTCTGTGTAGGGCGTGTACGGCGCGTTGGCCGCGATGTATTCTGCGGTCACATCTGCCAGATCTGGGCCGAAGTCGTAGGCGTTCATCGCGTCTACAAACATCTTGTAGCCGTCACCGCCATTGCGAACATAGTTGTTCGACACAACACCATAGGTCTTGCCCAGATCAATCGGCGCACCGCCAACCATCACATCGGAAATCCGCGAACCGGCTTCTGCCGATGGATCAACGGTAAAGCTCATGCCAGCAACCTGCGGGAAACGGCCGGCGCCCTCTTCCATCTGGCTCACACCGTTTTCCAGCGCGGCGACGATGGTTTCACCTGTCACCTGGAATGTGGACAGCGTGTTCTGGAACGGCAGAACCGTCAGAACCTCGCCCATGGTCACCTCACCCGCATCAATCGACGCGCGCAGACCACCACCGTTCTGGATCGCGATTTCAACGCCCTGATCCTTCACGCGGTCCAGCATGGCATCCGCCACAAGGTTGCCCATGGAACATTCCATAGCGCGGCAAACATCGCGGTCGCCCACGATCACGTCACCAGCGTCAGCAACAACGCGGGTTTTCATTTCCTCGATCGGACCCGCCAGTTCGGCGATACGCGCTTTGATGGCCTCGTCCTCTGCAACGGAGGCATCCAGCAAGATTGTGTCGCCTGTCGCAGACGTCACATTGCCCGCATCATCAAACACCAGCGTCAGGTGACCGACGTATTTGGAATAGGCATAGGCCTGCACCACAGGCACGTCGCCCACCATTGTCGGATAGGCCATTGCGCCTTCTTCGGTGTTGGAAAATTTGGTGTGGGAATGGCCGCCAACAACCGCGTCCAGACCATCAACGGCCTCGGCAATCGCCATGTCCTTAGTGACGCCCACGTGGTTCAGCGCGATGATCTTGCTGACACCCGCATCCGTCAGTGTTGCGACGTCTTGTTGCAGGTTCTCGATCTCGTCCGAGAAGATCACAGCAGCAGAGGGGCTCGAGGTTTCGACAGTATCGGTCGCCAGTGCCGATACGATGCCGATTTTCTCGCCACCAACCTCAAGGATCACGGTATCCTTCAGCTTGCCACCAAGGATGTTGGACGACGACACATCGAGGTTGCCCGACAGAACCGGGAAAGACGCGCCATCCAGCAGCTTGGCAAGACCTTCGTCACCATCATCAAACTCGTGGTTGCCCACGGCCATGGCATCAAAACCGATCTTGTTCATCATCTCGATTTCGACGTCACCCTTGTACGTGGTGTACATCAAAGAGCCCTGATACTGGTCGCCCGCATCCAGAACGATTACGTTCTCGCCGGCCAGTTGCTCGCGCAATTCGTTGATTTTGGTGTAAACACGCGCAACGCCGCCAAAGCATTTGCCCTCGGCATTGCTTTCGGCATCGCAGGTGCCATCGTATTTGCTGATAGGCTCAATACGGCTGTGCAAATCATTAATATGAATGACGTGAAGAGTGTAGTCGGCTTGGGCCATACCCGCTGTCAGGGCCAAGGCTGCCGCGCTTGTAAATAGGCGAAGAGACATATCTGTCCTCTCTGTCGGAAGTTGAACACAAGGAGCCTGCCTCGTGCTAGGGATTCTGTCAAAGTTTACCTTACGGTCAAATGTCGGATTTCCATGACACTGCTATGACAACAGGCAGATTGACTGCCACGCGTGCGCCCGCTTGACCCCGCGCGATCAAGGCGGCATCACCATCCTATGCTGATCTATAAAATTCTCCGCGCTGCCGAATGGGCAGACCTGCAGAACCTTGGCGAAACCCAAGGTGCGCCCGTCGACGTGGCCGATGGCTACATCCATTTTTCCACTGCCGAACAGGCCCGCGAAACTGCGGCCAAACACTTCGCTGGTGAGGAAAACCTGATGCTTCTGGCTTACGACAGCGAACAATTGGGCGAAGCCATGAAGTGGGAAAAGTCCCGCAACGACCAACTGTTCCCGCATCTTTACGCCCCCTTGCGCCATGATCAGGCGCTCTGGGCGAAACCCCTGCCCCTCGGTGCGGATGGCCACGAATTTCCCGAAGGGTTCGCATGACCTACATTGATCCGGACCGCCCCCAGTTCGAGCTTTTCAAATCGCTGCCCCGCGATCACCCGATTGAAATGCTGAACCTTGTGCGTGTTCGGGATCAGGCGGCATACCCCGCTGACCATCCTTTGGCCGCCGACAGCCTGACCGGCCATCAGGCCTATGAAAACTATGGCCGCGACAGCGCGCCGGTTTTGAAACGCGTTGGCGGATCGATCCTGTGGCGCGGGGCCTATCAGGCCACCTTGATCGGCCCACCAGATGAGCAGTGGGACTTTATGTTCATCGCCCGCTATCCCGATGCCCACGCCTTTCTGGCCATGGTAAAAGACCCCGACTATCAACGCGCGGTGATTCACCGTCAGGCTGCGGTTCTGACCTCCCGCCTGATCCGCTGCGCCCCGTCCGAAACGAAAGACCAATTCGCATGAAATTCTTTGAACAGCTTGGCCTGAAAGCCATGCACCAGATCGATCCGGAAGCCGCCCACGGGCTGGCCATCAAAGCCCTTCAGGCCGGTGTCGCGCCCTCGCCCGGGCTTTTGACATCGGACCGGCTGCGCTGTCAGGTGGCGGGTCTGGGCCTGCCCAACCCCGTTGGTCTGGCCGCCGGTTTCGACAAGAACGCCGAGGCGCTGCGCGGTCTGGCCCGCGCCGGTTTCGGCTTTGTCGAGGTGGGCGCCGCCACCCCCCGCCCGCAAGAAGGCAACCCGAAGCCCCGCCTTTATCGCCTGAGCGAAGACAAAGCCGCGATCAACCGGTTCGGCTTCAACAACCAAGGTATGCACGCCATCGCGGCCCGTTTGGAAAAGCGCCCGTCTGAAATGGTGCTGGGCCTGAACCTTGGCGCCAACAAAGACAGCGAAGACCGCGCAGCCGATTTCGCGACCGTTCTGACCCGCTGCGGCCCCTACCTTGATTTCGCAACGGTCAACGTCAGCTCGCCCAACACCGAAAAGCTGCGCGACCTGCAAGGCAAAGACGCCCTAACGGCGCTGCTGGGCGGCGTTCTGGACGCGCGCAACGGGCTGGAACGCCGCATTCCCGTCTTCCTGAAAATCGCGCCCGATCTGGACGATGACGGCTTCAAAGACGTGGCCGAAGTCGCCCGCGCCACAGGCATCGACGGGATCATCGCCACCAACACCACACTGTCGCGCGATGGTCTGAAATCGCAGCACAGCGATCAGATGGGTGGTTTGTCCGGTCAGCCACTGTTCGACAAATCGACCCGCGTTCTGGCCCGCCTGTCGCAACTGACCGAAGGCGACATTCCGTTGATCGGCGTCGGCGGTATCGGTTCGGCCGAGCAAGCCTACCAAAAGCTGCGCGCAGGCGCGTCCGCCGTCCAGTTATACACAGCGCTGGTTTATGGCGGTCTGTCGCTGGTCCAAGAGATCGTCGAAGGTCTGGATGATCGTCTGGCGAAAAACGGATTCAACTCGGTCGAAGAAGTGATCGGAACAGGACGTGACGCATGGCTATAACCCTTTGGCATAACCCCCGTTGTTCGAAATCCCGTCAGGCGCTTGCGCTGCTGGAAGAACGCGGCGCTGACGTCAGCGTGCGCAAATATCTGGAAGACGCGCCAACTGAGGCCGAGATCAAGGCCGCGCTGGATACGTTGGGCATCACGCCCATCCAGATGATGCGCACCAAAGAGGTCGAGTTCAAAGACACGGGCCTGACCAAAGACAGCGACGACGCCGAGTTGATCGCCGCGATGGTGGCAACGCCGAAACTGATCGAACGCCCCATCGCCTTTGCAGGCGACAAGGCCGCGATCGGGCGACCACCGGAAAACGTTCTGGCGTTGTTGGACTAAGCGTTACAGGCGCGGCGGGGCATCGGCCTGCGCCGCGCGAATGAACGGCGCGAATTTGCTGATGTCTTTGACACCCGGCGCGCTTTCCACCCCAGACGACAAATCCACCTGACGGGCCCCTGTCAGCGCGACAGCCTGCGCAACGTTTTCAGGTGTCAGACCACCGGCCAGCATCCAAGGCGCGCGCCATGCGCGACCCGCGATCAGCCGCCAATCAAAAGCCAGACCATTCCCACCCGGCAGTTCCCCATCTTTAGGCTTTTTCGCATCCACAAGGATCTGGTCCGCCACATCCTCGTAAGGATCAAGCTTTTCCACGTCCTCTGCGCTGGCGATCCCAACAGCCTTCATCACCGGCAGGCCGTAGCGGGATTTCACCTGACGCACACGCTCGGGCGTTTCCTTGCCGTGTAGCTGGATCATATCCAGCGGCACCTTGGCCGTGATCTGATCTAAAAGCGCATCATCCGGATCGACGACCAAAGCGACCTTGGCCAGACCGATGGGCGCGGCCAAAGCCAGTTCCGCCGCCTGTTCGATTGTCACGTTGCGGGGCGATTTGGGAAAGAAGACAAACCCGCAATAGGCTGCGCCCGCCTCGGCGGCGGCGATCACCTCTTCGGGGCGTTTCAGACCACAAATTTTTACGCGCACGTCGGCCATGACTGGGCTGCTCTTTCAGATGATTGGTGTCAGATGGGGCGCAGACCCGATGGGGTCAATGCAAAACGGAAAAGGGGCGCATCGTCTGCGCCCCTGACCCGCTGTGGACTTCAGCTGGCTTGATCCAGGATCGCCAGCACTTCGTCCTTATCCTTATCGCGTTCTTTCTGGGTGCGCTTGAGTTCGCGCTGCAACTGGCGAACCTCGGTGCCTTTGCGTGCCGCTTCTGCACGGTGCTTGTGTTCACGCAGCCATTCCCAAACAAACCCGACCAGCAGACCCGCGATGACACCGCCAAAGATGACGATGAACAACGGCAGGGAAATCTGGTGCTGGATGCCCAGCAGATCGGACAGACCTGTCGGCAGCAGTTGCAGGTTCACAAGTTCACGGTTGGCCAGAGCCACCGAAATCAGCACAAGCGCCAAGGCGCCCAAAAAGAAGTAGCGAATATACCGCATAGATTTGATTACTTTCCGTTCAGTCGATCACGAAGCAATTTGCCCGTCTTGAAGAAGGGTACATGCTTTTCCTCGACAGGAACAGACTCGCCCGTGCGTGGGTTCCGTCCCACACGCGCATCGCGCTTTTTAACCGAGAACGCGCCAAACCCGCGCAGCTCGACCCGGTCACCACGCGACATGGCATCGGTAATTTCATCAAAAATGGTATTCACGATGCGTTCGACATCGCGCTGGTACAAATGAGGATTATCGTCAGCAATTTTTTGAATGAGTTCGGATCTGATCATCCATCCCTCTCCCCGTGGCTTTTTTATATGTCACTGACTATAGGGGCGAATATGGCATTCGAAAACCGTGTGAATCGACGAAAGCGCTGAAATTACGTACAGAAAACAGCCCTTAAAGGCGGTCTGCCAAACGAATTGGCAGGTTATTCAAGATGCTGCTCTGCGGCATTGCCTTTGGCGATGGTGCCGATTCGCACACCCCCATCGCCGGGTCCTTAGGCCGACCGCCTGACTGTCGCGGTGACAATGCCCATCAGAACCAACGCCGTGCCGCCCGCGCGTGTGACCCATTTGATCACATGTTGTCTGGCAATCTTTTGCCGCACGCGATCCGCCATCAACGCGTAGATAATCGCGTTGCCGCCCGCCAACGCCACGAAGGTTGCTGTCAGAATGGCAAACTGCGGCAGCAAGGGGCCATCCGCTGTGACAAATTGCGGCACGAAGGCGATGAAGAAGACGATGGATTTCGGGTTCAACGCTGTGACCGTGGCCGCATGCCCGAACATCCGCAGCCTGCTTTCATTTCTGGTTTGCGCCAGCGCACCCAGTGTCGCGCCCTCGGCACTGCGGAACATTTTCACGCCCAGATAGACAAGGTACGCGGCACCGATCCATTTCAGCACCGTAAACGCGGTTGCCGAAGCCAGAACCAAGGCCCCCAGCCCCGCCAACGACGCGGTCATGGCGATCAAATCCCCCACAGCCACGCCAAGCGCCGTCGCCAGCGCGGTTCTGCGCCCTTGGCTATTGGCATAACTTAAAACCAGCAAAATTGTCGGCCCGGGGATGATCAACAAAACCATCGAGGCCGTGACGAACGTAATCCAAATACCTAAATCCATGAATGCAATCTCCCTCAAGAGAAGAGCAATCCACAGCTTGGTATCTTGGTCAACAGCACCAAAGACGCAAAAAGCCCCGTGGCGAACCACGGGGCTTTCTTATTTGTCAGCATCAGCTGAAGGTGACTTATTCGTCGCCCTTCAGAGCTGCGCCCAGAATATCACCGAGCGATGCGCCGGAGTCGGACGAGCCGTACTGTTCCACCGCTTCTTTCTCTTCTGCGATTTCGCGTGCTTTGATCGACAGACCCAGACGACGTGTCTTGGAGTCAACGTTTGTGACGCGAACGTCGATCTTGTCACCAACCGAGAAACGCTCGGGGCGCTGTTCGGCACGGTCACGGGACAGGTCGGAACGACGGATGAACGATTTCATGCCTTCGTATTCGACTTCTACGCCACCGTCTTCGATTGCTGTAACTTCAACAGTGATGATCGAACCGCGCTTCACGCCGCCAACGGCGTCAGCGAACTTGTCGCCGCCCAGGTTTTTGATGGACAGAGAGATGCGTTCCTTGTCGGTGTCGACTTCGGAAACAACGGCCTGAACCATGTCGCCTTTGCGGTAGTTCTGGATCGCATCTTCGCCACGCTCGTCCCAGGACAGGTCGGAGAGGTGAACCATGCCGTCGATCTCGCCTTCGAGGCCGATGAACAGACCGAATTCGGTGATGTTCTTGACTTCGCCTTCGACAACGGTGCCGGCAGGGTGTGTCTCTGCAAAGACTTCCCACGGGTTGCGCATGGTCTGCTTGAGACCAAGGGAAACGCGACGCTTGGCGCCATCGATTTCCAGAACCATGACTTCGACTTCTTGCGAAGTGGACACGATTTTGCCCGGGTGGACGTTTTTCTTGGTCCAGGACATCTCGGAGACGTGGACCAGACCTTCAACGCCCGGCTCCAGCTCAACAAATGCACCGTAGTCGGTGATGTTGGTGACGCGACCGGTGTGTACCGATTCCAGCGGGTATTTCGCAGCAACCAGATCCCACGGATCTTCCTGCAGCTGCTTCATGCCGAGGCTGATGCGGTGTGTTTCTTTGTTGATCTTGATAACCTGAACCTTGACGGTTTCGCCGATTGTCAGGATCTCGGACGGGTGGTTCACACGGCGCCATGCCATGTCTGTGACGTGCAGCAGGCCGTCAACGCCGCCCAGGTCAACGAATGCACCGTATTCGGTGATGTTCTTGACCACACCCTCGACTGCCTGACCTTCGGACAGGTTGCCGATAACTTCTGCACGCTGTTCCGCGCGGGACTCTTCGAGGATCGCACGACGCGATACAACGATGTTGCCACGACGACGGTCCATTTTCAGGATCTGGAACGGCTGCTTCAGACCCATCAGCGGACCAGCGTCGCGCACGGGGCGAACGTCAACCTGCGAACCGGGAAGGAAGGCAACTGCGCCGCCCAGGTCGACTGTGAAGCCGCCTTTGACGCGGCCGAAGATCGCGCCTTCGACGCGTGCATCGTCTGCGTATGCTTTTTCCAGACGGTCCCATGCCTCTTCACGGCGCGCCATTTCACGGGAAATGACAGCTTCGCCACGGGCGTTTTCTGCGGAACGAAGGAAGACTTCTACTTCGTCACCAACGGAAATTTCGGGAGCTTCGCCAGGGTTTGCGAATTCTTTAAGATCAACGCGGCCTTCCATTTTGTAGCCTACGTCGATGATGGCTTGGCCAGCTTCTACAGCAATGACTTTACCTTTAACGACAGAACCCTCTTCGGGTGTGTCCATTTCGAAGCTTTCGTTAAGGAGGGCTTCGAATTCCTCCATAGATGCGTTCTGAGCCATGTGGTCTCTGGTTTCCTTTAACTTCGGTTTATCTGGCCGGGTGGTTGTCTCCACCGGTCTTGGGGTTGGTCACTTCAGACGCTGCTGAACACAAAAAAGGGCCGATGGTATTCGACCCCGCTCGATCATCTGTGTTGCTGCGTTTACGCCTTGTCGACGCGCGCGATATACCTGCCTCTTTACTGTGTGGCAAGGGTAAGTGCGATTTCGTCAAGAAAACTTGGGTTTTCCGCCTATTTCGGCCTTCACCGGCGAAAACACCAGCCATTTCTCGCCATTACATTTGGTTCCGGAAACAAATTGTTTATCTTTTTTGTTGTTTTTACACCAATAGTAGCCCTTGATAGTCAAACTGAATGCGCTCACTTTAATATCTACATACAACTCAAAGTCGAAGGAGAACTCGCTATGAAGTTCGAGAATAATTTCTTCGGTTTTAATGATTACGGCACCATTTTCACAGACATCATGATAGAACCGAAAGAGGTTCCTTCACCGCAGAATTCAACCGCCCCGGCGCCACAACACAACACGCACCAAAGATATGATCAAATTGATTGGGAGCGCAGCCTCTGGGACAAAGAGGTTCTGGTCATGTCCGAACCCGGATCCGCCATCGAAAACGCCCTGACACGCCTGTCCGCGCATTTCGAGGCACTGAGCATCATCGATCAACCCAGAAGCGCGCTGCGCTGTGCAAAGTATGCTGACGGACTGAAAAGTATCTTTGTAATGGACCTCGACACACTGCCTAGCGATGGCGACGCGGTTCCGAAGCTGTTGCACTTGCGGCGCGCAAGTCCGGGGCTGACAACGATTATCGTTTCTAGCCACTTCCATCATAATGACACGACGTTAGAACGCCGCGCCATTGCCGACTGTTCATTGCGGATGCCGATCAGTGACTCTGAACTGCTCCGCGGAATGGGCCTTGCCTGCCGAAACACAAACCTTCGCCTAAAGGGCGAGTTTTTCTCGTAAAACACGCCATACTTTTTCTCCCCAATCTAACCATACGGATAGATTGATAGACCCGCCCAACCTAAGTTATCAAAGTGACTATGAATTAGTAACGTAGGTTGGGTTATGGTAATGGGTATCTGGACACAGGTCGCACAGTTGAGGGATCTGCTTAGCTCCATGGAACGGGATCTTGGGCTGGATAGCCTAAGCTCGAATGAACGGGACATTTTGTTGGCATTTTACGCGAATGCCGCTGAACGCGCCGATGTTGGTTATGTCTGCACAACAGACAAAGTACGTGCACATCCGACGGTTTCTCGGATTTCTCAACCTACTTTTCACCGCACCTTGCGCCGTTTGTTGGACAAAGGGTTGGTGATTCAGTCGGATGATCTGCCTTTGGGCACTTATGTGCTTCCGTCAGAAAGCCCCCGTGCCTGAAAAACACTAGGCGCTTTGGCAGAAATCTACTAGAAATTGAAACTGATCAGCAAAGCTCTGCTGATCAGTTTTTTTATTGTTTTCATTTCCGCGCCCGAACCCGATAGGAGGCGCCATGTCTGATTTCGACGCGACCAAAAAGCAAACCAGCATTTTGGAAACCCTGCTTCAAATAGCGGTTTTCAGCTTTTTCCTTTTGTTTGCGTCGCTGATCGAACAGGCTCTTATCCCCTACACAACATTCCGCGCAGATACGGCGGCACAAGTCGAAATACCGATCATTTGCCTGACCTTTGGCCTGCGCGTGCTGGGGGCCTATTTGGCAGGTTTTAAATCCATAATCTTCTTTGCCCCCGCAGCCTTGGTTCTTGATGCCACAAGCCAGACCATCCTTGGGCTGCATTTCGAAAATGGCTTGGTCATGCTGATCCTGCTTACGGCCGCGCCAGTGATCTTCATGCTTTTCGACTGGGCATCCCCTGTCCCCCATATTGAGATGCTCAATACGCCTTCAGGCTGGCGCATCCTTGCGTCGGGAAGCATCATGATCGCGATGGTCGAAACCCTAGCAACGCACATTCTGGCAGGCACACATCCATACACGACACCGCCGTCAACGGATCTGGTCGTGTTCTTTGGAAGCAAAATGTTGGGTTTGGCTGTGGTTCTTGCCGTGATGTTGGCGGCCAAGCGCATCATGCGCAGCCCCAAGGACGCGAACTAACGCACCAATTCCGACCGGAATTCAGCCTGCGCGGCGCGCGTCGATTTCCCGAATAGCCGTTGCGATGGCCTCATCAATGGACAGCTCGGACGTATCAATCTGAATGGCGTCATCGGCAGGACGCAGCGGCGCATCCTTGCGCCCCATATCTCGGGCATCACGTTGGCGCACATCATCCAAAACCGTTTCGAAATCCACACGCAGCCCGTTTGCCACCAATTCGCGGAACCGGCGATCAGCACGGATTTCGGCAGAGGCCGTGACGAACAGCTTGGCCTCGGCATCCGGACAGATCACCGTCCCGATATCGCGCCCGTCCAGAACCGCACCGCCCGACCGGCGGGCAAAAACCCGCTGGAAATCTACCAGTGCCGCACGCACTTCGGGGATCACAGCAACCTTGGACGCGGCCTGCGCCACCTCGGGCGTGCGCAGATCGTCGGCTTGCAAATCCTCGGCACGTAGATTCTGCGCGGCCTCAATTGCCGCAGTACCGGTCAGAACCTGCTTGCCGACGGCGCGGTACAACAGGCCCGTGTCCAGATGGGCAAAGCCATAGTGGGCTGCCACAGCCTTACTGATCGTTCCCTTCCCCGCTGCCGCAGGTCCGTCGATTGCAATCGTAAACGCCATGGTCGCCCCCTACCCTTCAACCCTTACTGTGTCAGCTTGGCACCCAACTGGGTCATCAGGCTTTCGAAGATCGGGAAGGATGTGGAAATCGGACCCGAGTCATCAACCGTCATCGGCGCATTCGTTGCAAAGCCCATCACAAGGAAGGACATCGCAATGCGGTGATCCAGATGGGTTTTCACCGTGACACCACCGGCAACGTCGCCAAAGCCACGGCCATGAACAGTCCACCAGTCCTCGCCCTCATCCACGTCCACACCCGCCGCACGAAGGCCGGTAGCCATCGCATCGATCCGGTCGCTTTCCTTGACGCGCAGCTCTTTCACGCCCGGCATATAGGTTTTGCCCTCGGCAAAGGCCGCAACGACGGACAGCACAGGATATTCGTCGATCATCGACGCCGCACGTTCTGCCGGCACCTCGATGCCCTTCAGATCGGGAGAATACTTGGCGCGCAGATCGGCGACAGGTTCGCCGCCCTCTTCGCGCATGTTTTCAAACGTCAGATCAGCGCCCATGTCCTGTAGAGTATAGAACAGCCCCGCGCGCGTCGGGTTCAGGCCGATGTTCGGCACCAACACATCCGATCCTTCGGTGATCAGCGCCGCGCAGACAGGGAACGCCGCCGAGGACGGATCGCGCGGCACGATGATGGTCTGCGGTTTCAGCTCGGGTTGGCCGGTCAGCGTAATAACGTGGCCCTCATCGGTATCTTCGGTCACGATCTGTGCACCAAAGCCCGCCAACATCCGCTCGGAGTGATCGCGTGTAGCTTCGCGTTCGATCACCACGGTCTGCCCCGGCGCATTCAGACCCGCCAACAGAACAGCCGACTTCACCTGCGCGGACGGCACCGGCGTGGTGTAGGTCACGGGCACAGGGTTTTCCGCACCGATGATCGTCATCGGCAAACGGCCACCTGACCGGCCATAGGACCGTGCCCCGAACAGCGCCAAAGGATCGGTCACACGCGCCATGGGGCGTTTGTTCAGGCTGGCATCACCTGTGAACGTCGCCGCAATCGGACAGGTCGCCATCGCGCCCATGATCAGGCGCACGCCAGTGCCAGAGTTGCCGCAATCGATCACGTGATCGGGCTCGGCAAAACCACCGACACCCACGCCATGCACGACCCAAGTGTCGCCCTGCTTTTCCACATCGGCACCAAAGGACCGCATCGCCTTGGCCGTATCCAGCACGTCCTGACCTTCCAAAAGGCCGGTCACGCGGGTCTCGCCCACAGCCATCGCGCCAAAGATCAACGAACGGTGTGAAATCGACTTGTCACCGGGGACATGCGCCTCACCGGACAGACCCGAGGATTTATGTGCAGACATAGGAGTGGCGGGGCCGTGGCTCGACATAGAAACCTTCCTTATTCATCAGTCGCGGTTTGATACTTGTCCCGCCGCGCAAGGTCCACACCTTCCACGGCCCTCAAACGCGACAAAAGCCGCGATCAAGCCCAAACCATTGTATTTTCTTTCCACAAATACCTTGGGGAAATTGGCCAAAGGCCAAGGGGGCAAAGCCCCCAGCCACCTCAGGTCCGGCGGAACGTCATATAATGGGGCGTGCGGCCTTCGCGGAGCGCCTTCTGCTCATACCGTGTCGACAGCCAATCATCCCACGGGTCACGCCAGTCGGACGGGCCTTCGGCCAGCCATTCGAAACCGGCTTTCGGCACTTCTAACATGGTCTGGCGCACATAGTCGGGAATGTCCGTCGCAACACGGAACTCGGCTCCTTCCCGCATCACCTGATGCAAGGGCTCCAGATGTTCTTGCGTGACAAAGCGCCGACGGTGATGGCGCTTTTTGGGCCATGGGTCGGGATAGAGCAGGAATGCCTTCTCAACCACACCATCGGGCAGCACGTCGAACAGGTCACGCGCATCGCCGGGATGGATACGAAGGTTATCCAGCCCTGCGTCCTTCACCTTGCCCAACAGCATCGCGACGCCGTTGATAAACGGTTCACACCCGATAAACCCTTTGTCCGGATTGTTCTTGGCTTGATGCACCAGATGTTCACCACCGCCAAAGCCGATCTCCAGCCACAAGGGCCGACCACCGAACAACGCGTCGATATCCAGCTTTTCGCGGTCAGGGTTTACGTCCCAACCGACCGCTCCGGGGGACAGAGCCGCCAGATCGTTTTCCAGATATTCTTCCTGCTTCGGTCTCAGGGTCTTGCCCTTGAACCGACCATAGAAATTGCGCCACGGGGCGCCCGAGGGGTGCTTTTTCTCTGACATGGGACGCGCCATGCAACAGAGCGCGCTTAAGGTCAAGAAGTTGGGCTTGTGTCGGACGCAGATCGAACCGTCACAGGATCAGGATCAGCATCAAAATCGACAGGGTCAGGACCGCGATACCCGCGATCTCCTTGGCCGTGATCTTTTCCTTGAAGAAAAGGGTCGAGGCCATGATCGAAAAGATCAGTTCGATCTGACCCACGGCCTGAACATAGGCGGCGGTTTGCAGGGTAAAGGCAACGAACCAGCCGAAACTGCCCGCCATGGAAGTGATACCCACCCAGACCGCCGTGCGCCGCGCCTGCCAGACACGGGTCAGTTCACCCGGCTGTTTGAACCGCATCCACAGCCCCATCATCACTGTTTGGGAAAGGGTCACCAGAACAAGCGAAACACCTGCGCGGATGATGGGATCATCGCTGGCAACCTGAAGCGTCGCACCGCGATAGCCGATGGCCGCCATGGCGAAAAACGCGCCCGACAACAGACCCAGCGCCACCGCCCGCGTCAGGAACCGTTCGCGGAAGGAGCCGTTGGTATTTGGCGTGTCGGACAGGATCAGAACGCCAACCAGCCCGATCAGGATCGCCAGCCAGCCGTAGCCGCTTAAAGGTTCGGAAAGCACGATCCAGCCAGCCAGCGCGGTCTGGATCACTTCGGTTTTCTTGAAGGTGATACCGACTGCGAAATTACGCTGCCGGAACAGGGCCACCACGCACAGCGTCGCCATAATCTGGCCGATGGCACCAGCCAAGGCGTAGGGCCAGAAAACACCGCCCAAAGCTGGCACAGATTGACCAGTGTAAAACAGATAGCCGCTGGTCAGAACCAAAGCCGCAGGCATCGCATAGGCAAACCGCGCAATGGTAGCGCCTGCGGTGCTAAGCGTTCCTGTGCTCAGCACCTTTTGTAACATAAAGCGGATCGTCTGAAACAGCGCCGCGGCGATGGCAAAGACGATCCACAATTCCATGTTTAAACCCGATCAGAAGGGGAAAGGATGCTGTTTGTGCGTCTCGTCCAGCGCTGTCAGCAGTTCTTCGGACAACTCGACATCCGCAGAGGCAAGCGCGACTTTCAATTGCTCCATCGTGGTCGCGCCGAAGATCGACGAAGACACAAACGGACGACGCGCAGACCAAGCAAACGCCATGTGCACCGGATCAATCCCGAACTTCTTGGCCACCTCAAGGTAGGCATCCACCGCAAGGAACGCCCGGTCGGTCTTGCGCCCGCCCAGATCACCGTTGATCGCCATCCGGCTGCCTTCCGGCAACGCACCGTTCTGGTATTTGCCCGACAACAGGCCGGCACCCAGCGGCGAATAGGGCAGAAGGCCCGCGCCTTCGTTGATCAGCGCCTCGGCCAGATCGGTGTCAGCCATCCGGTACATCAGCGAATATTCGTTCTGAACCGTTTCCATACGCGGGCCGCCCATCTTTTCCGCGACGCGGATCCAGTTGGTCAGGCCCCAAGCGGATTCATTCGACAGGCCAATGTGGCGGATGGTACCGCGTGTGATTTCATCCTGAAGCGCACCCAACATATCCGCCATGTGCTGAAGGTTGTCTTCGCGGTTCTGTTTGGACGGATCGTATTTCCAGTTCTGACGGAAGCCATAGCTGCCACGGTTCGGCCAGTGCAGCTGATAAAGGTCGATCACATCGGTTTTCAGACGCTTCAGCGACCCTTCCAGCGCGGCGCGCATGGTGTCCGGCGACATGGGTGCCCCGTCGCGGACCAACTGGCTGGGACCGGTCAGCTTGGTCGCTAGGATCCAGTCATTGCGGCGTCCCGTCTTTTCGAACCAGTCGCCGATGATCGCCTCGGTGTTGCCGACGGTTTCGGCCTTGACCGGATTGACCGGATACATCTCGGCCGTGTCCATGAAATTCACGCCATGATCAAAGGCATATTCGATTTGTGCGTGGCCCTCTTCGGCGGGTGTCTGGTTGCCGAAAGTCATGGTGCCAAGGCAGAGTTCGGAAACTTCGATGCCTGTGCTTCCCAGCGGTCGCATTTTCATGGGGGCGCTCCTTATTGGTGTTTGCGGCGGACCTTACGCGCTCTCACCCTGACTGCAAGCCCCCACCCACGTCAGCCGGAGCCACCGCCACGGATTTGAGAACGGCGAAACATGTGCCCCCTTCATGCAGGCCCAAGGCATCCGCACTGCGCCGTGTGACACGCGCCAGAAGCGTGTCATCGCCTGCTTTTAGCTGCACGATCACACCCGGCCCGTCGCCACGTTTCATCGACAGCACAGTCACCGGCAGGACGTTCAGCGCCGACAATCCAACAGGCCGGTCCGCCGCGATCAAAACTTCTTGTGCCAGAATGCGCACGCGCAAGTGGCTACCAACCTCGGCTGGCACTGTGGGCAGCCAAAGCGTTCCGCCAGATACTTTCAGTTCCGTCACACCATCATCGGCATGATCCACGACCTGCGCGGTCAGGACCGAACCCGCATCGCGCACACCAAAGACGCGGACCATCGACGGATCGGACAGCAGATCACTGACAGCACCGTCCTTCAGAACCTTGCCGTCTTCCAGAACCACCAGATGGGTCGCAAGCCGTGCGACCTCGGCCAGATTGTGGCTGACGTAGATGATCGGACAGCCGCTTTCGGCGCGCAGGCGTTCCAGATAGGGCAAGATTTCCGCCTTGCGCGGCGCATCAAGCGCGGCCAGCGGTTCGTCCATCAACAGGATTTCGGGCTCGGACAACAAGGCACGGCCAATCGCCACGCGCTGCGCTTCGCCGCCCGACAGTCGCGCGGGGCGACGGTCCAACAGGCCCTCGATCCCCAGCATCTGGGCCACGCGGCGAAGATCACCCTGCCCCTTCAGGCCCGAAGCCTTGCGCCCATAAAGCAGGTTGTCGCGCACCGACATATGCGGGAACAGCCGTGCTTCTTGGAAGACATAGCCAAGACGGCGTTTGTGAACCGGCACATCGACGCCCGCGCCTGCATCAAACAGCACGCGGTCATGCAAAGCGATCCGCCCCTCATCGGGTCGCAGCAAACCGGCAACCACGTTCACCACCGATGTTTTGCCCGACCCAGAGCGACCGAACAGAACGGTCACCCCGTCCGGCGCGTCGAAACTGACGTCCAGGGCGAAATCGCCAAGGCGGCGTTTTATGTTCACCGACAGCGTCATTTGCCGGAAATCCTATGTGCCACACGACGCGCCAGCCATTCCGACAGGGCAACTGCGCCCAAAGCCAGCGTGATGGAAATCACCACCAGCGTCAGCGCCGCGTTTTCGCCGCCGGGCACTTGCAGGAAGGCATAGATGGCTGACGGGATCGTCTGGGTCTGGCCGGGGATGTTCGACACGAAAGTAATCGTTGCGCCGAATTCACCGACCGCTTTGGCAAAGGCCATCACTGCCCCTGCGATGATCCCCGGTGCGATCAGCGGCAGGGTGACTGTGCAAAACACGCGCAGCCGTGATGCGCCTAATGTGGCAGCCGCGTCTTCCAGTTTCGGGTCCACAGCCTCGATCGCCAACCGGATCGCACGCACCATCAGCGGGAACGCCATAATCGCCGCCGCCAGCGCCGCGCCTGTCCAGCGAAACGCCAATGTCACCCCGAACCAGTCATAAAGCAGCCCGCCAACCGGCCCCTGCCGCCCGAATGTAAGCAACAACAGATAGCCTGTCACCACCGGCGGCATGATCAGTGGCACCAGCACAAGACCGTTCAATATCTGACGCCCCACAAACCGCCCCCGCGCCAGCGCGTAGGCCGTTACAATCCCCAAAGGCAAGCTAAGGACCGTGGCCCAGAAGGCCACCTTGAGCGACAGCGCCACCGCCTGCCATGCCTCTTGTCCTAGGTAATCCATGATGATTGCTTAGCTTACTCGGTCACAGGAACAAAGCCGTATCGGGCAAAAAGCGCCTGACCTTCGGCACTTGCCAGCCATTCCAGAAACGCCCGCGCCGCATCAGCGTTCAACGCATCGGCTGTGATAGCGGCAGGATAGGTGATGGGCGGATGGCTATCTTCGGGGAACTGCGCAACCACATGGACACGGTCATCCGAGGCTGCATCGGTGGCATAGACGATGCCCAACGGCGCCTCACCCAGCGCAACCAAGGCAAGCGCAGACCGCACGTTATCCGTCTGCGCCACACGTGGAGCCAAGGCATCCCATTGCCCCAGATGCGCCAGCGCCGCCTTGCCGTAGATACCCGCAGGCACCGCATCGACCAGCGCCATGGCCAGCCGTGTATCGTCGGGCAGAAGTGCCGCAATGTCCGTGGGCATATCACCCGCTTCGCCCGAACCATGCCCGATCAAAACCAATGCATTCGCCGCCAGATCGCGCCGCGTATCAGGCGCGATCATCCCCTTCTGATCCAGCCAATCCATCCATTCTGGGCTTGCAGACACAAAGATGTCGGCAGGCGCGCCAGCCGCGATCTGGCGGGCCAGAACCGAACTTCCTGCTGGGGCGATGGTGACATGCTGGCCTGTTTTGTCTTCCCAAACATCCGCCGCCTCGCCCAGCACATCGCCCATGCTGGCGGCAACAAACACGGTCAGGTCCGCAGCCCAAGCAGGCGCGGCAAACAGCCAGAAAGACAGAAGAAAACGAAGCATGGACACAGTCACCGGATTAGTCAGGTGAACCTTGTCCCGAAAGGCGGCGATGAGCAAGCCGACCAAAGTGTCGCGCCGGACGAAACCCGCCGTCCGGCGCGGAAGTTTTAGGACAGAATATTAGCCATCATCACTGGCGCACCGGTTTTGGCCGACCGTGTTGCCGCTTCGGCCATGGCCAGCGCGGCTACGCCGTCTGCCAGTGTCACGGGCAGCGCGCCACCGTTGGTCAACGCCTCGACAAACGCCGCCCATTCCGCCGCATAGGCAGGCATATAGCGCTCAAGGAAGAAGTAGGTCGGCTTAGCACCGGTCACGCCCGCAGTCGTGCTTTTGACCACAGTATTTTCCAGCATGTTCTGCGCTTGCAGAAGGCCCTCGGATCCCAGCAGTTCAACACGCTGATCATAGCCATAGACCGCACGGCGCGAGTTTTTGATCACCGCAATGCGCCCATCTGCATAGGTCAGTGTAACCGCAGCTGTGTCCACATCGCCTGCATCACCAATAGCCGGATCGACGATGGATGTGCCAACGGCTGTGACGGACACAGGCAGATCGCCCATAATGAAATTCGCCATGTCGAAGTCATGGATCATCATGTCGCGGAACAGACCGCCCGAAACCTTCACATACTCAAGCGGCGGCGGGGCCGGATCGAAGGATGTGATCGACAGAAGTTCGGCCTTGCCGATTTCGCCAGCGACGAGCGCATTTTTCAATGCACCGAAGTTCGGATCAAAGCGGCGGTTGAAGCCGATCATGACGGGACGGTCGGTTTTGGCGACCGCCACCTGACAGGCCTGCGCGCGCTCAAGGCTCAGGTCCACGGGCTTTTCGCACAACACGGCCTTACCAGCCGCAGTTGCGGCCTCGATCAGATCCGAGTGTGTGTCGGTCGAGGTGGCGATCAGAACCGCGTCGATGCTGTCGTCAGCAATAATTTCCTCGGTCGTGCGGGCAACCGTGCCGTATTGCGACGCCAGTTTCTGCGCCGCTTCGGGGAAGTAATCCGATACCGCAGCCAGTTCGCTGCCCGGGTGCGAAGAAATGGCGGTTGCGTGCACACCAGCGATGCGACCTGCGCCTAGAAGTCCGACTTTAATCATATGTGTATTTCCTGATGATCGGGGCCCTTTACCCCTGTTGTTTCAAAGCTGGATGGACCGGCCTTCTTCCGCGCTTTGCCGCGCGGCATCCAGAACGGCAAGCGTCCGCGCACCTGTTTCGGCCGTCACGGGCGGCTCGGTGCCGTCGGCGACCGCTTTGGCGAAGGCGGCGTAGTAGTCGTGATAGCGCCCCTGCTCGGCTGGTACTTTTGCCGGACCTTCGTCGGTATAAAGCGTGCCCCAGTTGCTTTCAGGCTCATAGCCCCAGGCATCCGGATCATCGGTGGGTTGCTGGCCCGCGAAAATCTGTTGCGCCTGCACGTCGGTGCCGTAGCTGACGTAGGCGCCTTTGTCGCCATAGGCCCGCAGTTCACGGGTGCTAAGGCGGTTCAGTTTTGATGCCGACACCACAGACACCGGACCGCTTTCGTGGTTCAGTGTGATGACAAAGCTGGCGTCCGTACGACCCTCGGGCAGATCAACGTGATCCATGTGCACCGAAACCGACGTGACCGGACCGTTCAACCAGATCATCTGGTCCACCAGATGGCTGCCCAGATCGCGCAACAGACCGCCTGTCGGGCCGGCCTCAAGCGTTGCGGGATCGTCGAAATCCATCCGGCTGTGAATGCGCCAGACCTGACCCAGACGACCATCCCTGATGATCTTGGCCAAGGTCTGCAAATCGGAATCGTAGCGGCGGTTCTGGTACACACCCAGTGTCACGCCCTTGGCCTTGGCCGCTGCGTCCAACTCCATTGCGCCCTCGTAAT
This sequence comes from Thalassococcus halodurans, assembly GCF_900108225.1. Lineage (GTDB taxonomy): Bacteria > Pseudomonadota > Alphaproteobacteria > Rhodobacterales > Rhodobacteraceae > Thalassococcus > Thalassococcus halodurans. Next base: position 215,851 of record NZ_FNUZ01000004.1, on the reverse strand, counting down.
TCGGGGCAAAGGGTTTGTCCGCCACCACGTGCAGGCCAGCATTGATCGCTTCCAGAACAAGATCACGGCGCGTCTGGGGCGGTGTGGTGATGGTCACCGCATCGCAAACGCCCGCTTCGATCATGGCCGTCAGGCTTGGGAAAATCGGAACATCCGGCCAGTCGGCACGCGCCTTGGCGACAGTCGCCTCGGCCCGTGCAACGATGCCTGCCAACGAACAGCCCTCGGCCGCTGCGATAAACGGCGTATGGAAATGCTGACCACCGGTGCCGTATCCTACAACGCCAACCTTAAGCATCGTTTTTTGCCTGCTCGAGGAACGCATCGAACTGATCGTCCTTGATCGCCACCGAATGGCAGGCTTCGGGGTAGCCGCCGTTGTCCACGTCCGCCTTGAAGTCTTTGAACGCCGCGATGCGTTCGTTTTGCAGACGCTCAAGTTCTGGCGCGAAGTTGCGATAGACCTTGCCGTGACGCGGCTTGTGGTTTTTGCCGTAGCCGCAGACGTCTTCGGTAAACAGGTACTGCGCGTCGGCATGTTTGCCTGCGCCCATACCCAGCATCAGCAGCGACGAGTTTTCTGTCAGGTATTTCGCAACGCGATCCGGCACGACCTCAAGCTCGGCACCGAAGACACCGATCTTTTCCAGCATCTGGGTGTGCTTCCACAACGCCAGCGCTTCGTCCGCGGTTTTGCCAACTGCGCGCCAGCCAGTCCATGTGATGTAGGACGGGATCAGACCGATGTGGCCAACAACTGGCAAGTGGTTGTCACAGAGCAGCTTCTGAATGTCGTAGGACGCCGAGCAATAGTAGGCGTCACCGCCGATGCCCGCGTAATGGAACGCCGCGCGCAAATAGTCTTCGCCCGTTGCGATGGGACGGCCTTCAAACCGGCCCCAACCGCCATAAGGCAGACCGACCTGAACGAAACAATCGCCCGCCGCTTCGCGCATCTCTGCGTCAAAGAACTTGCCTTCGATCGACAGCATGTGAATGCCAGCCGCATTGGCCGCAGCCGCTTCTTCCGGTGTGGTGACGAACAGCATCGAAATCTTTTCGCCACGCTTTTTCATCGCACGGAGGTCTTCGACATGGGGACGATTGTGGTACATCTGGGGTTCCTTCTTTAGAGGGTAAAGGCCGCACGGAACGCGTCCAGCGCGTCCTCGGGATCGTCTTTGGCAAAGGCTTCCATGCCGACGGGGCCGTCATAGCCCATCGCGTGCAATGCCTTGGCGATCATGGGCCAGTTCATTTCGCCGGTGCCGGGTTCACAGCGACCGGGGTTGTCTGCAACCTGCACTTCGCCGATCCACGGCAGGCAGGCTTCGGCGTGGCGGATCACATCGCCCTCGCCGATTTGCGTGTGATAAAGATCAAGGTTGATGCGCAACTGCGGGCGATCCACAGCGGCAACCAGTGACAGAACGTCAGCGGTGGAATTGAACGGACAGCCGGGGTGTTCGCGCAGGTTCAGGTTTTCCAGCGTGAACATCACGCCTTCTTCCTCGGCCATATCGCAAATCCGGTGCAGCGTGTCGCGGGCGCGCAGCCACATGCCAGGCGCCACATGCGCCATCTGCGGGATCGGAATGCCCATATCCCCCAGACCGGTGCCATGCAGGTTCAGGCGGTGGACGCCCAAACGCTTGCCGACCTGCGCTGCTTCGCGGGCGGACTTGATCAACATGTCCGCCCCCTCGGCATCTGCAAGACGGCCTTCCAGATATCCGTTCATGATGGTGAAGGTCGCACCTGTTTTCTCAAGCGCGTCCAAGTCCCAATCCGGCCAGTTCCAAAGCCCGACACCAAACCCCAGCTCTTTCAATCGCGACGCGCGCCATGCAATAGGCTTGTCCTGCCAGAGCATTTCCGCACAAGCGGCCAGTTGGAACGCCATATCAGATTTCCACGAACACGCGGCCGTCTTCGACCTTGGTTTGGTAGGTGTGCAGGTTTTCACATGCAGGCGGCGTTTCCACTTCGCCGTTGGTCATGTCGAAAATCGACGCGTGTTTCGGGCATTCGATTGTCGCTTCGACAACCAGACCGTCGCACAGGTGCACGTCTTCGTGGGTGCACAGACCATCTGTGCAATAGTAGTTATCTTCGTGATCGCGAACGATGATAAAGGTGCGGTCCCCGTGATCGAAACGGATGACATCTTCTTCATCGATATCTTCAGCAGCGCAGGCATCAATCCAAGTTGGCATTGGTCTTTCCTCAGATGTCTTGGGGTTTGAAGTCAGCGGGCGCGCTTGGCATCACGCCCTGCAGAAGGGTCACGGATTTCTCCAACCCTTCCAAAGAGTTCAACAGAACGTCTTCGTGTTCGATAGACAGCCAGCCGTCGTAGCCGGCCATTTTCAGGCGGTAGCAGAACTGGCGCCACCATTCTTCGCCGTGGCCGAAGCCAAGCGTGATGTAGGACCAGCTGCGCGCCGGAATATCCATCAGGGATCCGTTTTCCAGCAGACCGGTCGTGGCCTGGACAGGGGCGTTCAGCATCGTGTCTTTGGCATGCACGTGATAGATCGCATCGCCCAACGCCTCGGCCGCAGCCAAAGGATCGGCGCCCATCCAGAAAAGGTGCGACGGGTCGAGGTTGGCCCCAACCACGGGCCCGACCGCGTCGCGCAGTTTCAGGAGGGAGGGTACGTTATAAACACACTGGTTACCGTGCAATTCCAACGCGATGCGCTCGACACCGCATTCTTTTGCCAGTTCAACGATCTCTTGCCAGAACGGGATCAGAACATCGTTCCACTGGTAGTTCAGGATCGCCTGAGTTTCCGGCGGCCAGCTGGACACAACCCAGTTGGGCATCGTGTCATTGGCATTGCCCGCAGGCAGGCCGGACATGGTGCACACGGTCTTGATACCCATCTCACCGGCAACGCGGATTGTATCCTTTAGGTCGCTGCCTTGCTTGGGGTCGGTGGGATGCAACGGGTTGCCGTTGGCGTTCAGGCTGATCACCTCAAGCGCGCGTTCGCCGAAAGCGTTCAGAAACTCTTTCCGCGCGCTGGCGTCTTTCAACATCGTTTGCAGATCGAAATGCGGCGCTGTGGACCAGCCACAGGTATTCACCTCAATACCCGAAACACCCATGCGCACCGCGCTATCAAGCAGGTGATCAAGGCTCATGCCACCAAGGCTGTCGGAAACGAAACCAAGCTTCATGCGTACAACTCCGGCTTTTCGATCAGGGAAACAGGGCTTGTCTGGCCGCTTTCCAGCGCGCGCACGCCCGCTTCGGCGACAACTGCGGCGCAGTAACCATCCCACGCATCCGACGCGATGCCTGGGAATTCGCCGGTTTCGACAAAGCGGATGAATTCACGGTTCTGACGGCGATAGGCGTCCGCGTAACGGCTGCGCCAGTCCGCATCATAAGGCGTGCTGGAGGTGAAACGGCTGTCGGTGCGCGTGTAGGCCACGTTGTTGATCGCGATGGAACCGGCTTCGCCCACCAGTTCGGCACGCACGTCATAGCCATAGGCCGCGTTGTTGTTGATCTCGATCATGACAAGCTGGTCATCAGAGGTTTCCAGCACCATCACAACGGGTGCCACGCGGCTGTCCGACCGGCGCGGCTGATGCGCTGTGATCGAGGTGTATTCAACACCCATGACATGTCGCACAACGTCGAATTCATGCGGGGCCGAGTTGGTAATTGCCATTGCACCGGTAAAGTCCGACGCAGGCGTTTCCACGTTGCGGTGGAAGTTGTGCATCATCAACGCACGACCCAGTTTGCCGCCGGTCAATGCCGCGCGCATGTCTATGTAGGATTGATCATAGCGACGCATAAAGCCCAGCATCACGTGGCGCGCGTTCAGAAGAACTTCGGCCTGCATGACCTCAAGGCATTCGGACGATTTCTGCGACAACGGCTTTTCGCACAGCACACGTTTGCCCGCGTCGATGCACTGTCGTGTCAGGTCCGCGTGGGTGAAGTCGGGGCTTGCGATGACAACAGCGTCAACATCTGGCCGTGCGATGGTCGCTGCGGCATCTGTCGCCACATCCGCCGCCGAAAATTTGTCTGCAACCGCAGCCGCGCGGTTGTTGTCGGGATCACAGATCACCTGAAGTGTCGCACCGGGCACTTCCTGAGCGAAAATTCGGGCGTGATCTTCGCCCATCAAGCCAGCCCCAATGATAGCAAGTCGTGTTGTCATGTTTCTATCTGACCTAAAGAGTGATGCGACGACCCGGCGAAGCGCCAGGCCGTCAGGGGGGAAGAATGGGAAGTCAGCCCATTCAGGTGGTTTGTCCTAGTGGTCGACGCGCGATTACGCGTCGGCCATTCCGTCGATATTGGCTTCCAGATCTGCCATGGATTCACCGCCCGCCATCAGGTCGGCGATTTCTTCTCGGCTCTTTTCGCCTTTGCGGAAGTCCGCCGCGATCGCGCCGCGGATCAGAACCGCGAAGTGGTCGCCAACGGCCATCGCATGCATGACCTGGTGGGTGATGAAGATCACCGCCAGACCACGACGTTTGGCTTCGTTCACGATCCGCAGAACGTGGGCTGCCTGTTTCACGCCAAGGGCCGCTGTCGGTTCGTCCAAAATCAGAACGCGGGCACCGAAATACACCGCGCGGGCAATCGCCAGCGACTGACGCTCACCACCCGACAGGCCACCAACCAAACGGTCGCCATCGGTGATGCGGGTGATGCCCATCTTCTGGACTTCCTCGACCGCGATCTGGTTGGCCTTCTGGCGATCAAACACCTTGAACGGGCCAAAGCCTTTGGTCGGTTCCGCACCGGCAAAAAAGTTCCGGCCCACCGACATCAGCGGATAGGTCCCGCCGAACTGGTGCACAGTCGCGATCCCCATTTCCTGCGCATCGCGCGGACGCGGGAAGCGGACCTCTTGGCCGTCCATCATCATCTGGCCACGGGTCGGCTGATGCACACCCGACAGCGTTTTGATCAGCGTGGACTTGCCGGCACCGTTGTCGCCCAGCAGACAAAGAACTTCGCCTTCGTGCACCTTGAGCGAGATTTCGTGGAGAACGTCGATCGGGCCAAAGCTTTTGTCGACGTTGCGCATTTCCAATACAGGAGCTTTATCAGACATCGTTAAGACCTCACTTCTTCTTGGACGTCGACGCACTGGTCGCGAGATTACGGAAGGTGTCATTCATCAGAACCGCGATCAGAAGAAGCGCGCCGATGAACAGCATGTTCAGGTCTTTGTCGAAGGTGGTGAAGTTGATGCCCTGGAACACGATGCCGAATGTCAGCGTGCCGAACACAACCCCTGTCACTGTCCCGAAACCACCGGTCAGAAGCACGCCGCCAACAACCACACAGATGATGGTGTTAAAGATCATGCCGAACTGGGTTGTCGTACTTGCCGTGTTCGCCAGAACCGCTTCGGTCATGCCGACCAGTGCGGCGGCCATGGCAGACAGCATAAACAGCGCAATCTTCAGACGGTTGGTCGGGATACCTGCGTTGCGAGCGCTTTCCTGATCACCGCCCATAGCGAAGATCCAGTTGCCCCAAGGGGAAACGTGCAGGATGTAGAAGCACATGACCGCCACAACGATCCAGATAAAGAACGAGCTTTGCAGGCTGCGGAAGATTGTGAACGCGCTTTCGCCCTCACCGATCACCAGCGAATGATAATCGCCCATCAGGAATTCAGAGATGGCACCCACATCAGGCAGGCTATGCTGTGTGGTGCCCGCGATTTGCTTGGAGACATAAGCGTTCAGACCGGCCACAACGAAGAGTGTGGCAAGCGTTACGATCAGCGACGGCACCTGCGTGCGGGTCACCAGCATCCCGTTTATCCAGCCGATGGCGGCAGCGACAGCAAAGCTGAACAGGACTGCGACCCAGAAATTGAAACCGAAGATCTCGACCGCCATGGCCAGCACGATACCACCGGCAGGGATAACCGCCCCGACCGAAATATCCAGCTCGCCCGCGATCATCAGAAATCCGATCGGAATAGCGATAATACCCACCTTGGAGGCGAAATTGAGCCAGGTCGATGCGCCGAGCGGTGTCAGAAAGTTCTTATCCCAACCGAAGAAGCTGAAGAAAAGAAAGATCAGTACGAAACCGGCTGCCGCGCCCGCTTCTGGGCGTCTGAACAAGCTGAGGAGTGAAAACCCTCCTTCTGAAGACTCGTTCTTTGTTGATTGTGTGTCCGCCATTTTATTCCCCAAGGTGAACTTTTGCCTTTTGCGCATGTCCGATGTTACGGGCGCAATGAGTTGCCCGGCCAGCATGGGCCAGCCGGGCGAATGTGCTGATTAGCGTGCGCCGAGTGCTGCGCCTGCTTTGACAGCGTCAACGTTCGATGCGTCGATGATCGCCGGACCGGTCAGAACCGGATCTGTCGAAATCTCTGTGCCAAACTTCAGGTTGGCGAACAGCATGGACGTTGCAAGGAAGCCCTGGAGATAAGGCTGCTGGTCGATAGCCATTGTCTGGGTACCGGCCGAGATACGCTCAAGCGATGCGGGCGAGAAGTCAAAGGCGGAAACCATGATGTCCAGACCGGTCTGCTCAACCGCGTTTGCACCAGCGGCCGCACCGAAGTCCGCGCAGGATACCATCGCGTCGATCGAGCTGTCGCCGATGAATTCCGCTTTCAGCGCCTCCGCTGTACCTGTGACGTCACCGTCAAGGTTCGCAGGTGTGTTCAGAACAGTCACTTTCGCGCCTGCTTCTGCAGCACCGTCGGTTACACCGCGGCAACGCTCTTCAAGGTTGATCGCGCCCGGAACCTGGATGTGGCAAAGGATGTGCTTCGCGCCTTTTTCAGCAAGGTACTTACCACCGCCGAAGCCCGCTTCGTATTCGTCAGAACCGAAGTAGTTGATCGCGTTGATGTCAGCTTTGACCGGCAGACCCGAGTTGTACTGCATGATCTTGATGCCCTGCTCGCCTGCGGCCTGCAGTGCGGGGATCTGTGCGTCCGGAACCCAGACGGGGATCGCGATGCCGTCTACGCCCTGCGCAACCGCTTGGTTGATCAGTGTCACCAGATCGGGACCGAAGTTTTCGTAGTTCTGTGTACGCAGGTACTGAACTGTACCGCCGTTGGCTTCGACCATGTGTGTCGCGTCATCGACACCTTTTTTGATCTTGTCCATGAACGCATCTTCGACAGAGCCCGCGATAACCGCGATGTCCTGCGCATATGCGCCCGTTGCCATCAGCGTGGCGGTCGCCGCCGCCGTGATGATTGCCTTCAGTTTCATGTCATATCCTCCCTAGTGGTCCCGTTCCTCTTACGGGTGACATTGGTTATGGCCGTGGGGCCGTTTTGCGCTGTGACGCGCAGCTCTTCAGGTCAGTCGACCTATTCCGCAGGCGTTGCCGTTGGTTTTCTTGAATTCTGCTTTTCCTTTTTCTTGCGGAAACGCGCCTTCATCTTCTCGTCCGCCTCTTTCGAGCCGTCGTGCCAAGTGCCGAACAGCATATCGAGGGGCACAACACCGTCGCCGCCGTAGTTCACCTCAAAGTACTTGTGGTGCAGGTAGTGAACGTAGGCGTGGCTATCCAAAGTGGTGTCTTCGGTCAGTTCGAGTTTCTCGAAGCCAAGGTGCCCGTTGATCGCCCCGAAGCCTGCCGCATGCAGCGTGAAATACGCGCAAATCGGGTTGGACGGGATCAGCAGGTGCAGCCACGCCTCGGCCATGTAAGGAAAGCCTTCACCGGGGTGCATCGACAGCGACGACCATGGGCTCGGGTTGATCGAGTTGTGGTGAACGGAATGGATGTGTTTGTACAAGAAAGGCGTATGGATCAGGCGGTGGAGACAGAAGAAATAGATCTCATGCACAGCCGGTGCCAAAAGGATCACCACCGTCAGCCAGACCCAATGCGTCGTCCACGGCAACCAGACCGCCCAGCTGTTGGCATAGGCCCATAGCATCACGATCTCGACGACCGTCCACAGCGGCACGGTGATAAAAAACGACCGCAGGAAGTTGTCGATGTTCTGGCTTTTGAACCAGAAGACGTCTGACGGGTTTTCCGACGGGAACTTGCCGTTGTACTTGAACCGGTTCCCCTGCTTGCGCTTGACGTAGTAGATCAGCTCGAAGCTGCCCAGAAAGACAAACAGTCCAGCCGCGTTCAGGCCATACAGCCAAAGGTAATTCGTGATGGAAAGCGTCGCGAGGCTTTCCCAACTCGGGATCAGCAGAGTGACCCAAATGATCGCTGTCGCCAGATGGAACGCATTCCACGGCCACAAGTACTCGGGCACCCAGGCAAGAACCTTCCGAAGACTGAACGGGCGCTGCCAGATAGGTGCTGGCTTGGCTTGTTCATTCGGGGCCCAATTGCCGCGTTTGTCGCGTGTGCCGTAAAGCAGATCGTCCATTCATTCCCTCCCATCCGCAATCAAGCGCCACTTGTTAGCGCTAAGATTTGCTGGACCTGGGTTCTGCCAGAACGACACATTTTCGATCAATAGTCTGATACTTTTCGTTGCAATTTCGTTTCAAAACATGTCAGATCATTTCCTGAATGAGATAAAATGATACGAAAGAGGCACAATGAAACGCCCCACCATTCCCGATCTCGCCGAAGCCGCTGGGGTTTCGGTTTCGACAGTGAACAGAATCATCAACGGCGCCGAAAATGTGCGCGAATCGACGCGGGAATCGGTGCTAAGAACGGCTGAAGAAATTGGCTTCTATGGCCTTGGCGCCATGACGCAATCCGTTATGGCACAACGAAAAACCTATCATCTGGGCGTTCTGCTCCAGCAAAGCGGCAGGACGTTTTACGACGAACTCGGGAAGGCGATTCGCAGCGCAGCTGAGATGCATCCAAATTGCAGGATCAAACTGACGCTTGAGTTCGTCAGCAACCTGTCTCCTGAAAATGTGGCCCAACAGATCATCTCATTGGGTGAAAGATGCGAATCGATTGCCGTTGTCGCGGCACAGCATCCTATCGTCGCCAATGCCATCGACACGGTTCTGGACAACGGCGTGCCTGTCGCGGCCCTGATCGGCCCCCTGTCAGCGCGCGGGAATGTCAGCTTTGTCGGGCTTGATAACTGGAAGATCGGCCGCACCGCCGCATGGGCCTTTGACAAAATGGTCCGCAACCCCGGCAAGATCGGCATCCTTGTGGGCAACCACCGCTTCCGCAATCAAGAAATGAACGAAAGCGGCTTCCGGTCCTATATGCGGGAATACAATCCCAACTTCACCCTGCTGGAACCTCAGGCGACCTACGAGTCCGCCGCAGCAGCCCGCGATATCGTTGAGCAGATGCTGCGCGATCACCCTGACCTGTGCGGCCTTTTCATCTCGGGTGGCGGGATCACGGGGGCCATCGGTGCCCTGCGTGACAATCCGCGTCGCGATGATTTCGTGGCAGTCGGCTATGAGTTGTTCGATGTCACCCGCAGCGCATTGGCCGACGGGACGCTGACCATGCTGATCGCCCACCCGATGGAGGCCTTCGCCCGCGAGGCCATCGCCACCATGATCAAGTCCAAAGACCTTGGCCCCGGCGCAGGGGCGCAACGGGTGGCGTTGGGCTTTGACATTTTCACACCGGAAAACATCTAGGCGCGACGCAAGGATTTATGCCTTGGGCATGCCTTTGGGCCGCAACAGACGTTTCTGCGCCGCAATCCGGAACGGCGCGTTCGGCGCGCCATATCCGTCGTAGTGATCGACGCGTTGCACGATCTCGAAAAAGAAGCCGCCCGCAAAAGGTTTCGAATAGAACTGATAGAACCCGCCCTGTGCGTCTTCGTCATACAGGATGTGATGGGCTTTCAGTTTCTCCAACTGCGCATCATCAATCGCGAACCGCGCCTTCAGGTCGCGGTAGTAGTTCCCTGTCATCGGCAGCGGCTCAAATCCAAGGCCCGCCATTTCTTCGGCAGTGGCAAAGATATCGTCCGCCTGGAACGCCAGATGCTGGACCGCGCCACCAAAACTTTCGGCCAGGAAACTGCCCGCCAGCGTCCGGTGCGTTTCCGCGCCGTTCAGCGTGATACGCACCTGTCCGTCCGGCGTCTCAATCGCCTGACTGCGCACCAACCCGTCGGGGTCGATAACGTCATTCATCGGCGCGCGCTTCATGTCGAAAATCGAGGTGTAGAACAGCGACCAGCTGAGCATTTCGTCATAGTTCATCGTCTCGGCCACATGGTCGATCCGTGACAGGCCCACTTTATTCTCGGGCCCTTGCCCGGATGGCCGGAATTCCACATCCCAAACGTCGCTCAGACCGCTGGCTTCGTCGATAAAATGCAGAACGCTACCACCGACACTGCGGATTGCTGGGATTTCCAATTCACCGGGTCCGACCGGCTGGCTGAACAGGTCCTCGCCCAACGCTTTGGCACGGATGGTCGTATCGGTCGCATTGGACACGCGCAGACCTACGTCACAAACCGAGGTGCCGTGCATCGTATAGGCCGACCCAGCAAAGCCGGTTTCTTCCTGGTTCAGCACGATCCGGATATCGCCCTGCTGCCAAAGCGCCACCTTTTTCGACACGTGGTTGCCCACGTGTGTAAAGCCCATCGAGGACAGCAACTTGCCCAGAGCATCCGCCTCGGACCCGCGCGTGGTGAATTCGACAAACGCCACACCATCAACGGTCAGACGCGCCGGAATATCCGGCACAGTGGCGGCGATATCGGGTTCGATCCGGCGCACGTCGTCCATCAGGGCGATCAACGATCGGTAGCCATCCCGCGCCAGCCCGACGGGGCGTCCGCCGCGAAACTGGTCGTTGAAAATCTCAAGACTGATCCAGTCGTCATAACCGGTGGCGGCCACCGCACGCATAAAATCGGTCACGGGCAGATCGCCCTCGCCCGGCATGTTGCGGAAGTGGCGCGACCAATAGAGCAGATCCATGTCGATCAGCGGCGCATCTGCCAACTGCACGAAGACGATCTTGTCCGACGGAATGCTGCGGATCGAGTTCGGATCAATCTTGCGGGACAGTGTGTGGAAGCTGTCCAGAATGATGCCCACGTTCGGATGATCGGCACGTCGCACGATTTCCCATGCATCGCGGTGATCATGGATGTGACGGCCCCACGCCAGCGCCTCGTACCCGACCTGAATGCCGTAAGGCTTGGCGATTTCACCCAGCTCTGCAAAATCATCCGCCGCACGATCGATCCCGCCAACAGAGGCAGGGTGCACCGTGGAACAAACCAGAATGCGATCTGTGCCCAGTTCCGCCATCGTGTCGAACTTGGCCTTCGCGCGGTCAAAGGCCCGCTGGCGAAGATCGCCTGTCAGGCCTTCGAAATCGCGAAACGGCTGGAACAGGGTAATCTCAAGCCCATGGTCACGGATCATCTGGCCGATTTCACGCGGGGTGCCTTCGTCGGCGATGAAATCCTGTTCAAAGATTTCGATGCCGTCAAAGCCAGCCTTGGCAATGGCATGCAATTTTTCCCGAAGGTTTCCGGAAATCGAGACGGTCGCGATTGAAGTCTTCATCTTTTGTCCTTCTCTGTCACACCAGCGCCGGCTTACCCGCACCTTGATCGCCGCGTTAAGCGGACTTCAGCTCTGGCTCGACCGTTTCAAGCAGGGCTTTGCGCAGCCCGTCCTGATCCAGTGCCGTGCCAGAGAAATGCGCCCATGCATGAACGCCTTGGAAGAAAAACAACTCGTAACCGGAAATCACATCCAGACCGGCAGCTTCGGCATCGGTCAGGAATTGCGTATCAACGGGCGTATAGACCGCATCAAAGGCCCATTCCGCGCCATCCATTGCCGACGCCGCAAGCGGTGTGCCGCCATAGCCGACCATGCCAACAGGCGTGCCGTTCAGCAGACCCGTTGCACCGGTTGCAGCCACAACCGCGTCGGTTTCCACAACGATCTTTGTCTTGCTGCCCAATGCCGCCAGTTCATCCGCCAGCGCCTTGGCCTTATCCGCCTCACGATCCACCAGCCGTAGTTCCGATGCGCCCAGCTCGACCAGCCCAAAGGCAAGCGCACGTCCCACACCGCCGGTGCCGATCAGACAGCAAACGCCCGGCGCTTTGTCAGCACGGGCCAGACGATAGGCCGCGATAAATCCGCTGTAATCGGTGTTCTGGCCTTTCGGGCCGTCGGCTTCGAACAGAACAGTGTTCACGGCACCGATGGCGCGGACCATCGGATCGTCGATGGTCACAACCTTGGCCGCGCGCTCCTTGTAGGGATAAGTCACGTTGATCCCGCGATACCCGCGCTCGACGCATTTGCCGAACACAGTATCGAAGTCTTCGTTCATATCCTTGGGGATCAGACGGTCGTACTGCACCTCCATGCCATTCTGCTGGCCAGCCAGCCGGTGCAGCAAGGGAGAGCGAGACCGCGCGATATTGTCGCCGATCAGACCCAGTTTAAGATCCGGCTTGGCCGTCATCAGGTGTTTTCCTTTTTTGCGAAGATGCGGGATTTGCCCCATGCCCAGACCGGTGTCTGGCTGACAAAAATCAGAACCACTGCGATCAGAAGAACGGTGGACAGCGGGCTGCCGAAGACACCGGCAAAGAAGTTGCCCAGATCTTCACGTTCCGAAATGATCGCGCGGCGCCAGTTGTCGTCCAGAAGGCGCGACAGGATCACGCCCAGAATGACCGGCCCCAACGGATAGCCGTAGTGGCGCATGAAGTAGCCAAAGACACCAAAGCCCAGCATCCAGTAGACATCGGTGATCGAGTTATTCACCGCAAACGCACCCACGATGGACAGCAGCATGATCAACGGGATCAGCACACTGCGGGGCATTTCGACGATCTTGGTGAACAGCTTGATCCCTGTCAGGCCGAACAGAAGCATAAAGCAGTTTGCCATCACCAGACAGCCAACGATGAACCAGAACATATCCGGCTGGTCGATCATCAGCATGGGGCCGGGGTTCAGGCCGTGAATGAACAGCGCACCGATCATGATCGCGGTGACCGCATCACCGGGGATGCCCAGTGTCATCATCGGGATAAAGGCCCCGCCCACGGCGGCGTTGTTGGCGGTCTCAGGGGCCACAAGACCCTCCATCGCGCCATCGCCGAATTCACGATCAGGGTTCTTGGTGACACGCTTGGCGTGGTCATAGGCCATCAGCGCCGCGATATCGCCACCGGTGCCCGGCAGTGCGCCAATGGTCACCCCGATAGTTGATGTCTGCACAGACAGCGGCAGGTGTTTTTTCACGGTCGCCAGCGACGGCACAATGCGGGTGATCTTTTGACGCACGGCGTCCTTGTCGACGTGGTGAAGTTGCAGCAGCGCCTCGGACACGCCGAACATACCGATCATCACCGCGATGAACGAAATACCGCCCTCCATCAGGCGGAAGTCAAAGGTAAAGCGTTCCGCAAAGGTCAGCGGGTCACGGCCCACTGCGCCAATCGCGATGCCCAAAGCACCGGCGAAGATGCCCTTCACAAGGCTGCCTTGGCTCAGCGAGCCCACCAGCAGAATACCAAGGATCGCCAGCAGCATGTAGTCGCGCGGCTGGAATTTCAGCGCGAAGTCCGACACGAAGGGTGCCGCCAGCGCCAGAACGCCGATGCCGATAAAGCCACCGATGAAGGACATAACCGTGGTCACACCAATGGCTGTACCCGCCTCGCCGCGTTTGGCCATGGGATAGCCATCCAACGCTGTTGCAATCGCCGAAGGGGCACCTGGGATATTCAACAGGATCGCCGTCCGCGAGCCACCGTAAACGCCCCCCATATAGATGCCGATCATCAACGAGATCGCCGGATAGACATCCCACGAGAAGGTAAAGGAGATCAGGATCGACACGGCCATCGTCACCGACAGGCCGGGGATCGCACCGACATAGACACCGGCAAAGGTGCCAAGACCCACGAGCAGCAACAACTGCGGGTCCGAGAAAACGGTCAGGAAGTGCATCAACGTTTCCATCACTGCGCCCCTCCTGCAAAGACGTTTCGGAAAAACTGGATCAACTCGGCCTCGGGCACGATGCCGGCGGGCATCAGAACGGTGAACACAATGCGGAAGATCAGCCAGACCACCACAAGGCTGAACACCGCGATTCCCACGGTCCAGAGCCAGCTACGCTTGCCAAGGATCTTGATCGCGGCGATCAGGAACAATGCCGATGTGGGCAGAAAGCCCAAGGGTTTCAGCAGAACACCGAAGGCCACCAGAAACAGCGCGAACATCACAACAGTCAGCGGCAGGATGTCTTTGATTAGGCTTTCTGTGCGATCCAACGGCAGTTTCGCCGTGTTCCACAGAATGACAGCAGCACTCAGCACCATGGCCGCCGTTGTGGCCATCGGAATGGCCCCCGGCGATGACAGGGCATCAAAGCCCGCAATGCCATAGGCGCTGTTCAAAAGGAAAAGGCTGGCCAGCAACATCACAAGGGCAAAAACCAGCTCTCCCGGTCTGCGCTTGTCCGGCTCTCCGCCGGGTGTGGCATCGGATGTGCCATCGTGGTGGTCCGGATCGATGTGTTGCATGGGCCTCCCCCAGTGTTGTCGTCTTAAAGTCAAAGGACGCCGCACCTCTTTTATGAAATGCGACGTCCAAGGTCCGGCAGGTCACAGTGACCTGCGACGGGGATGGTGCTTATTCGCCCGGACGTGCGATGCCGAATTCCTCGGGCGACGCTTTGGTCAGACCTGCGTCCTGCAGAAGCCATGCTGTGCCTTGCTGCCACTTGGACAGGAACGCTTCGGCTTCGTCACCGGAGATCCCCATCAGGGTAAAGCCGCGGCCTTCCATCAGCTCGATGAACTCGGGGTTCTTCGCGCCTTCGGCATAGGCGGCAGACAGTTTGGCAACCGCGTCATCAGGTGTGCCTTTGGGGACGAATACGCCAAAGAACGGGCCCCACGGCAGGTATGTGTTGTAACCGTCGTTTACCTCTGCAACGGCCTCAACGCCCGGCAGCTTATCGTTTTCGGCTGTGTCGAAAACGGCCAGCGCCTTCATGTTGCCAGCGCGAACGCCTTCGATCGCCGCACCCAGAACCGCAGGCATCACATCGATTGCGCCGCCTTGCAGACCTGTCAGGGCCGGGCCGTCACCGTCGTAAGGAACGGCGATTACGTCCAGCTCACCTTCAACCGCGTTGATCATCGCTGTCACAACAGACGGCAGACCGCCGGGGCCAGTGGAACCAAAGCGCACTGTGCCGGGGTTTTCTTTTACGTAGGCGATCATCTCGGAGTACGAGTTGAAGGGCGCGTCGTTGTTCGCAACCAGCAGCGGCGTGCCGCGTGCAAGGATGTTGATCGGAACGAATTCGCCATAATCTTTGTCGCCCAGACCCATGATCTTGTAGAGCATCGGGTTTTCTGCGCCCATCAGAACGGTGTAACCGTCTGCTTCGGCGTCAGCGACGTAGTTCAGCGCGATCGCACCAACAGCGCCAGTCATGTTCTGCATGACAACAGTGCCGCCAAGCGCGGCTTCGGCGTGCGGGGTGACCGAACGCATAACAGTGTCAGTCGAGCCACCAGCGCCCCACTGGATGATGCCCTGAATTTCTTTCTCGGGGTATTCGGCAGCAACGGTTGTCGCGGTCAAAGCCAGCGCACTGATGGCGCCGATAAGATAACGTTTCATGAATGTCCTCCCATCAAGTCACGTTCTCGTTCGCCGGCAATTCCAGCGAATGACCTTAATGTCATGAGCCTGACAGAAGATAACTGCAAATATCAATTATTAGCTGAGATTAACATGATGTTAATAATGTGAGCGGTACCACGGCCCATCTTCGACCGCTTTGGCCAATTCACGCCGAAATTGCTGGATGGTGAATTCGGCAAAGTTGGACAGCACCCGCCCCTTTTTACGCACAACGAACGTCGAAATCGGGATGTGCTGTTCCAAAGGTTTACGAACCACACCGGGCATATAGACCTCGGCCACAGAAAATTCGTCGATAACGGCCACGCCCAACCCGTGGCGCACAAGGCTAACCACCGTTTGCGCAAACCGGCCGCGCATTGAGTGCTTCAACTCTAGCCCCGCCTCGGTAAAGGGTTGGCTGATCAACCGGCCATAAGGATCGTTCGGATCGATCCCGATCATGTCTTCTTTGGCCAGATCATGAACCGAGATCGCCTGTTTCTCGGCCAACCGATGACCTTCAGGCAGAATCACCACCAACCGCCCTTCGGCAATATGGTCATTCTCGACCGCTGCGTTCTGCACCGGCGAACTCATGATCACGAACTCGCCCCGTTCCAGCAGCAGATAATCCACCGTCTCTTCGATTTTCAGGATGTTCAGATCGATAAACAGATCGGAATACCGCGACCTGACCCGTTTCAGAACCCGCGCCGCGATGAATTGCGCGATAGACGGGGCCGAGGCGAAGGCCAGCACAACATCATCGCCCTGCTGAAGGGCACCCACCGCGCTTTGCAGGTTGGCCACGCCTTTATAGACCTCGCGCACCTGATCAAAGACCTTGCTGGCCTCGATCGACGGCACGAACAGCCCTGCCTTGCGTTCGAACAGGCGGATGCCCAGCGACTCTTCGGTATGTTTGACCAATCGGCTGATGCCCGGCGCAGACACGTTCAGCATGTCAGCCGCCCCGCTGATCGTGCCGGTCATCATCACGGCACGGATCACTTCGATTTGTCTAAGCGTCATTTCGGGCATAGCAGCACCTCCTTCCCGCGACTTAACACGATGTTAAAAAGGTGCAAAGAAAAGCATTTGACGTTACAGGCCACCGCCCCTGATTTTGGCGCAAAATCGGGAAGCTTTCTGTGCCAACGCATTCATCATCCACTTCTGAAACATGCGACCTCTTGGTGGTCGGCTCTGGCGCTGCGGGTCTCGCTGCGGCGGTAACAGCCGCGAAATCGGGTCTGCAAGTGATCCTTGCTGAAAAAGAACCCGTGATCGGCGGCACCACGGCATGGTCCGGCGGCTGGATTTGGGCCCCCTGCAATCCGGTCGCAAAACGCCACGGCATCGACGAAGACACCAGCGGACCGCGCACATACCTCGAGGCGGTTTTAGGCAACAATTTCAATCCTGAACTGGTCGATGCCTTTCTGCAGGCCGCCCCCGAAATGGTCGGCTTCTTCGAAGACAAAACCGACCTGACATTCGACTGCGGCGCTGTGATCCCTGACACCTACAGCCACCTACCCGGCGCAGGGTTCGGCGGGCGGTCCGTCATCGCCCGGCCCTATGACGCGCGGAAGTTGGGCAAGGACTTGGAGCTGCTGCGCAAGCCTATGCGCGAAACCACCTTTTGGGGCATGACCATTCAGGCAGGCCCCGACCTGCGCGCCTTTATGACGGTGATGCGGTCGGTGAAATCGCTGGCCTATGTCACCCGTCGCGTGACCCGCCATCTGTTGGATCTGGCGTTTTACGGGAGGGGCATGCAGCTTCGGAACGGCAACGCGCTTGTTGGTCGATTGCTGCGCAGCGCGCTGGATGCCGGTGTCGATATCCGCCCTGAACACGCCGTCGCCCGTCTGATCCAGAACAATGGCAAAGTCGAAGGGGCCACGCTACACACCCCAGACGGTGAAATCGATATCCTCGCCAAACGTGGCGTCGTGCTGGCCAGCGGTGGTTATTCCCACGACCTGCCCCGCCGCAAACGGACCTTCCCGCATCCCGAAACCCATCGCGCCCTTGCGACCGAAGCCTCCACCGGTGACGGGTTGCGACTGGGCGAAGATGCAGGCGGCCATCAGGCGGATGATCTGGCGTCCTATGGTGCGTGGTGCCCTGTGTCCGAGGTGACCTGGCCGGATGGCAAGACAGGCGTTTTCCCCCACATCATCGACCGCGGCAAACCCGGCGTGATTGGGGTGCTGGCGGACGGAAAACGGTTCTGCAACGAAGGTTTAGGCTATCACGATTACGTCCGCGACATGCTGACCGCGCTGCCAGAAGGTGCCGAAGCAGCCTCTTGGCTGATCTGCGATCACCACTTTCTGCGCCGCTATGGCCTGGGCATCGTGCGCCTTGCACCTGTCCCGCACCAAAGTTGGATCAAGTCCGGCTATCTGAAAACCGGCAAGACCATCGCTGATCTGGCCCGCGCCTGCGGGATTGATCCCGATGGACTGACTGGCACAGTGACGGCCTACAATGAGCACGCCGAACAGGGCGAAGACCCTGCCTTCGGACGCGGCACAACCGCCTACATGCGTCTTCAGGGCGACCCAGACGTCACACCAAACCCCAACGTCGCCCCGATCCTCAAAGCGCCGTTCTACGCGGTCAAAGTCATCCCCGGCAGTTTCGGCACCTTTGCGGGCCTGCAAACAGACGGTTCAGCCCGCGTTCTGGATGACACCGGCACGCCCGTCCCGGGCCTTTATGCGGCAGGCACGGACATGGCCAGCGTCATGGGCGGGCACTACCCCGCCGGCGGCATCAATCTGGGCCCCGCCCTGACTTTCGGATTTATTGCAGGCCGCCACGCAGCAGAAAGCTCATCATGACACGGCTTCTTTCCCTCGCCCATCTGACCGCGATCACCCTTCCCCCGCCGGACTTGATCCACGCGGCCGCGGACGTGGGTTTTGACGCCGTGGGCCTGCGTCTGATCCGCGTGACCGACGCCAGCCCCGGCTATCCGCTGATGGACGATCCCGCCATGATGCGCGCCACCAAGGCCGCGCTGAAAGACACTGGGCTGAAGGTACATGACATCGAGTTCGTCAAAATCGAACCTGACACCGATGTTAAGTCCCTGATCCCCTTCCTCGACGCAGGTGTCGAATTGGGCGCTCGCGAAGTGATCACCGCGCCCTATGACCCCGACCTCAACCGCCTTGCAGACCGCTTGGGCCAGTTATCCGATTTGGCACAGGAACGCGGATTGAACGTGTCGTTCGAGTTCTTTCCGTGGACAGTTGTGCCCGACCTGACGTCCGCCTTGGCTTTGGTCGAACGCGCGGGGCCTGAAGTGGGCATTCTCGTCGATAGCTTGCACTTCAACCGATCAGGCAGCACGCTGGAACAGCTACGGGCCATCCCGCGCGACAGACTACGCTTTGCGCACCTCTGCGATGCACCCGTCATGCCGAGCTATACAACCGACGACCTGCTCTTCGCGGGCCGTGCCGAACGTTTGGCACCGGGTGAAGGGGACATCCCCCTGCACGATTTCCTAGGCGCTTTGCCGGATGATTTGCCTTTAGGTCTGGAAGTACCAATGACGGGTCTTTTGGAGGCCGAAGGCCCGCGCCCAGTTTTGCAACGGGTCATGGAGGCGACACGTAAGCTACTAGGATCACTTCTCTAGCCGCACAAAGTTATAAATTCAGTCTCAAGGTCTGATCGAAACTTTGGACTTGAAATCATTGAACACCGTGCTTTGATCAATCCCAATCAATTACTGTTAGTTTAGCCGCCGATTTAGAGTGGCAGATTTTTGAATTTGGGACATTCGCGTTGAGCACAAACCACATATTTGTAGATTTCGAAAACGTACAACCGAAGAACTTTGGGCTCCTATTAGAGCATGACGTCCGAGTAATCGTTTTCGTCGGAGCCACCCAAACAACGATATCCACTGAGGTCGCGAAAGCGGTTCAATCATTAGGCGACAGAGCGACTTACTGCTCAATTTCGCAAACTCGCGCCAATGCCTTGGACTTTCATATCACTTATTACTTGGGCCGCGCGTGCGCTCTTAAGGACGGTGATTACTTTCACATAATATCAAAAGACAAAGGCTACGATCCCCTGATCGAGCACCTGCGGGCCGACAATTTAAAGGTGCGAAGATGGACATCGATCAGCGAGCTGCCATTTATCGCCGCTAACCAAAAAGACTTGATTAAAGACAGAATTGAATTGGTCACTACCAATTTAAAGTCACGAAAAGCAAATCTGCCCAAGAAAACCCAAACGTTGGCAAATTCTATCAAAAGCATGTTCGGCAACAGCCTTGATATCGCGGAGTGCGAAGACCTCGTTACTGCTCTTGAAAAACAAGGGCGTATCGCTGTTGACGCAGGTGCCGTCACTTATTGCAATCTGTAGACTGATGCACACCTGTTACAACCAATCACCACCCCGCCCAGGCCTCCATCGAAACGGGGCCACCGTCCGGCACGGTCCATAGCTTCATCCCGTCGCCCTCCTTACGGGCATGTAGGGTAATTTCCGTACCATCAAAGGCCGGTGCCAAGCCGCGGAAGCGGAAGGTTTTGGGCGGTTTTCCTGCAATCTTTCCCGCGAAGTGGCACATCAAGGTCGCCTTCATGGGGCCATGCACGACCAATCCGGGGTACCCTTCGACCTGTTGCGCGTAGTCGCGGTCATAGTGGATGCGGTGGCCGTTGAATGTCATGGCCGAGTAGCGGAACAGCAGCGTCGGAGTAGGCATAAAGCTGGTTGTGTGATCGCCCTGCGGGACGTCGCCGACGGGCTTCGGTGCGGCACCGCCTGAGCCGTCTTCGCGGTAGACCAAATCCTGCCGTTCCATGACGGCCAACTCTCCGTCGCCACGGATTTCATGTTCGACGGTGACGAAACACAAAGGCCCGCTGCGCCCTTGTTTCATCACCACGTCCTTGATCACGGACTTACGCGTAACCTCTTGCCCAACCCGCAAAGGCGCATGGAATTCCAGCGCGCCACCGGCCCACATGCGGCGGGGCAATGGCACTGGCGGCAGGAAGCCACCGCGCGCCGGATGCCCGTCGCGGCCCAGCGCATCCATCGGCGCGGCGGGCTGGGTCAGGCAGAAATGGATCACCTGCGGGGCGATGTCACCGTCGGACACCTCGGCACCCAAAGTCGTGCAGAATTGCTTAACCAGCGTCGGCGACAGACCTTCAGAGGCGGTTTCTTGCCGCCCGATCCAGCTGCGCAGGTGGTCGATATCGACGTCGGTCATGTGGAAGCTCCGGTAGGTTTCAAGGCGGGCACGGGGCCATAATCACGGTCTTCACCAGCAAACCGCACGCCCGGTGCGGGCACTGATACGGGGCCGTTCGGGCTGTCAAAACAGATACGGCGCAAATGGGGATGATCGCTCAGCGCGGCCATGTTATTCACCGATGCCAAGGCGATCTTGGCCTCGGACAACAGCTGGACTGCCTCGGTGGCATCGTACCGCGCGAACGCCTCGGCCACGATCGCATCCGTCTGATCGCGGTTCTTAACGCGCACAACATTGGTGGCGAAACGGGGGTCTGTCGCCAGATCAGGCTGACCGATAAATCGGTCACACAGGACCTGCCACTCGCGGTCGCTCTGAATCGAGATCAGGATATCCGCGCCGGAGTTGGGCGTGAACACCCCGTAAGGCGCAATGGACGGATGCGCCAACCCCATGCGTTTCGGGCTATTGCCGCCTTCGTGGTTCAACAGCGGCACAGCCATCCATTCGGCGATAACGTCAAACATCGATACCTGAATTTCGGCGCCCTGCCCCGTGATGCCGCGGCGGATCAGCGCCTCAAGGATCGCGGAATAGGCGGCAGCACCCGTAGCGATGTCGACAACAGAGACGCCCACACGTGACGGCTCGGTCGGGCCGCCAGTAACGGAACACAAGCCAACCTCGGCCTGTATCAACAGGTCATACGCCTTGCGATCGGCCATAGGCCCGCTTTCGCCATAGCCACTGATGGAACAGGTGATCAGGCGGGGGTTCGCTTCACGCAAAGACGCAGGCGCAAAACCCAAACGATCCAGCGCGCCGGGTTTCAGGTTTTGCAGCAGAACATCCGCCTGACCGATCAGATCGGCCAGAACGCCCTTGTCCGCGTCCTGACGTAAATCCAGCGTGACGGTGTCCTTGCCTCGGTTCAGCCAGACGAAATAGCTGGATTGGCCTTTGACCGCAGCATCATAGCCGCGCGCAAAATCGCCCTCGGGCCGCTCGACCTTGGTGACTTTGGCACCAGCATCCGCCAGACGGGACGAGGCAAAGGGCGCCGCAACCGCCTGTTCGATGGCAACGACGTTTACGCCTTCAAGCGCGCGCATCAGAAGGACCTCGGCATGCCAAGCACATGCTCGGCCACGTAGGACAGGATCAGGTTCGTCGAAATCGGGGCCACTTGGTACAAACGCGTTTCGCGGAACTTGCGTTCGACATCGTATTCATTGGCAAAGCCGAACCCGCCGTGGAACTGGATACAGGCGTTGGCCGCTTCCCAGCTGGCTTTGGCAGCCAGATATTTCGCCATATTCGCCTCTGACCCGCATGGTTGGCCCGCATCGAACAGCGCGGCGGCCTTGCGGCACATCAGGTTTGCTGCCTCGACCTCGATGAACGCCTCGGCAATCGGGAACTGCACGCCTTGGTTCATCCCGATGGGGCGGCCAAAAACTTCGCGTTCGTTCACATAGGCCGTGACCTTATCGGTGAACCAATAGCCATCCCCGATACATTCCGCCGCGATCAGGGTCCGTTCAGCGTTCAGTCCCGTCAGGATGTATTTGAATCCCTTACCCTCTTCCCCGATCAGGTTTTCTTCCGGAATTTCCAGATTATCGAAGAAAAGCTCATTGGTTTCGTGGTTGACCATGTTCGGGATCGGCTTGACCTCCATCCCGTTTTTCATCGCCTCTTTGATATCGACCAGAAAGATCGACAGACCTTCGGACTTCTTTTTGACCTCGGCCAGCGGCGTGGTCCGCGCCAGAAGGATCATCAGGTCGGAATGCTGGACGCGGCTGATCCAGACTTTCTGGCCGTTGATGACGTATTTATCACCCTTCTTGACGGCGGTCGTCTTGATCTTGGTTGTGTCTGTGCCCGTTGTGGGTTCGGTCACGCCCATGGACTGCAGGCGCAATTCGCCGGTCGCCAGTTTCGGCAGAATACGCTGGCGCTGTTCTTCGGACCCGTGTCGCACCAGCGTGTTCATGTTGTACATCTGGCCATGGCACGCGCCCGAGTTTCCGCCGGCGCGGTTGATCTCTTCCATGATCACGCAGGCCTCGGCCAACCCAAGACCCGAGCCGCCGTATTCCTCGGGGATCAGCGCCGCCATCCAGCCCTCTTTGGTCAGCGCATCGACGAACTCTTCGGGGTATCCGCGTTGTTCATCGACCTTGCGGTGATATTCGGCAGGGAACTGGGCACACAGCGCACGCACGCCATCGCGGATGTCTTGGTAATCGTCTTGGATCAAGGTCATTCGGGTCTGGTCCTTTTGCAGGTTCAGACCACATAGGACTGCGGGCTATCATTTATCAAATATATGATGCATATACATTCGATAACAAATATATATGGACTGCCTGTGAACCTGCGCCAGCTTCGTTACTTCCTTGCTATCACCGACCGCGGTTCGATCACCAGCGCGGCCGAGGTATTGGGCGTGGCGCAACCTGCCCTGTCTTTGCATCTGAAGAATATGGAGGCGGAACTGGGCACGAAGTTGCTCGAGCGGCACGCGGCTGGCGTCACCCCGACCGAAGCCGGTCGCCTGCTGGCCTCGCGCGCCCGCAGCATTCTGGATGACGTCGCCCGCATGACCGATGACATCCGCACGTTAGAGGCCGCCCCGACAGGCACTGTGCGCATCGGTCTTCCCGGCACGATCGCAGAACTCGTCGCCCTGCCATTGATCGAGGCCGTCCACGCCCAATACCCCGGCGTGACACTGAATATCCTTGAGGGAATGAGCGGCTTCGTCTCTGACTGGCTGACCGAAGGCCGCGTGGACATCGGTGTGCTTTACAGCGCACCGAATGGATCGGATGTAACATCGCAGCCGCTCTTGGATGAAGAGTTGGTGCTAATCCTTGCTGCCGACGTAGACAGCCCAACCGAGATCTCCTTGTCAGATTTGGACGCCATGAAAATGGTTCTGCCCAGCCCCGCCCACGGCCTGCGGGCATTGATCGACCTGGCCTTGGGGGAAATCGGCGTCACGCCGCAAATCGCCGTCGAAATCGACGCCTACGCCAGTATCAAAAGCCTTGTCTCTTCAGGCTATGGCGCATCGATCCTGCCCTATCACGCGGTCGCGCGTGACGTGTCCCATGGCCGCCTGAAAGCCGTGCATGTCACCACCCCTGGACTGTGGCGGCGTGTGCATCTGGTCGCACAAAGCAACCGCCCCGCCACCCGCGCACAGACAGCCGTTAGGGATGTGTTGCATTCGGTTATTCAGAAACTGCTAGAGGACGGCCACTGGACCGGCGCCCGCCCTGCTGGTTGATCCAAGCGCTTACAGAACCCAATCCGTGCCGTCGGCAAAGGTGACCTGTTGGATCCCGATCAGTTCAACATGCTGACCGCCATCGGTCGACAAGCGGAACCCAGCCCGACCGTAATCATCGGTGAACATGTTGATATCAAGATCGGCTTGGGTCCACTCGGTCAGAATGACGTGATCCCAGTCGGCTCCTTCCTCATAGAACGCGTTGCCAGTGACAACCAAAGTGCGCTCACCATAGAACGGATCGCTGACAGCCAGTTCAAGCGTGTCGCTTCCGGCACCCAATGAGATATGGCCGCCTGCGCCGCCCGGATATTGTTCGTTGTAGATATTGTACGCGTCACCAAGTCCACCAGGGATCGGCGTTCCCGCAGGCAGTCCGGACGTGTCGATGACCAGATAGTCATCACCGTCGCCAGCATCCACGCCAAAGGTCAGATTATAACCTGCTGCGTTGCCGGTGCTGGATGTTGCAACGAACCGGAACGTGTCATCGCCTGACCAAAGGCTCACATTCGGCTGCAACATCAGTTGCGAATAATCGCCCGTGCCGTCCCAGACAAATTCGATATCGACAACGTCATGGCCAGACCCTGTAAATACATCCGGCATTAGCCATGCATTCACAGATGCATCCTGTCGAATGATCACCTGATCGCTCTGCGCTCCGGTGTCGATGCTGGTGCCATAATGATATGTTTCCGGCGCGCCGGTAATATCGACGATCACCACGTCTTCACCATATCCTGTCTCGATCGAGTTCAAGGCAAAGTACGATTCCACCGGACTTTCAAAAGTGAATATCAGAGTGTCTGCACCGATGCCGCCATCGGCAGTCGCTGTGGCATCGGTTTCGAATTCGAAACCGCTGATGGTGCCTGCCGTAATATGGCGCACGTCATCACCCAACGTGTACTCCAACATTGGTGCGATCAGTGCTGGATCGAGATCTATAGTATCAAAAAGGATATCCGGACCATAGTCGACAACGTCGTCCGGACCAAAGGCAACCGACGACAGATCAATGTTGCCATTTTCATCCAAAACAGAGGCGCGAACGCGTTCTGTGGCGGTCCCTTGGACGACAATATCCACCTCGGCCGTGGTTGCAGACGTCGCGCCATGGCGATCGACCGCCCGAAACTCGACTTGGGCCCATGCCTCTTCGTCTGTTGTCATACCGACGGGCAGGCCGTCGCCAGACATGACCAAAGTGCTGCCATCTGTCGAGAAGCTAAGAGGATAGCTGTAATAGGTATATTGCTGCGTGACTGAGACGATTTCATAGTCGAGCGTAGCCCCGTCATCGTCGCTGTCGATATCATCACCAAGGCCGGACAGGTCGAACACATCGCCAGCAACTTGATTAGTGGTAAAGCTAGCGCCAGCGCCAATGGTCGGCGCATCGTTCTGGCCGATGATGACCAGATCAAAGGTGATCGCGCGTGTTTCCTCTTCGGTGTAGCCAAAGAAATCTTCCGACGACGTTGTGGTTGCCATCAACGTGACCGTCTGAACGTATTCCTCGCCTTCGGCCAGCGATACGTCGCCTTCGACGTAGTCATAGGTGAACTCGTACACCCGCTGCACCGAATGTGCACCATAACGATTATGATCACTGTCGAGGTTTTGCAAAATGGTCAGGTCCGCATAGTCGCGATCCTGCGACCAGAGACCCGTTTCGAATTTTACATCAACGTCAGTGTCATCAAGATCCTGAATGATCAGATTAAAGCTGTCGGTCTCATCCTCGTAGACCACAAACCGTTCCGGCGCATCCGCGATGATTTCCATGGGCGTGTCTTGGCCCAGAACAATCGTTGCGTCGTCGAACTGCAGGATTTCAACGCTGCTGAGGGAATCCTCGCCATCGGCGCCAGTGGTATCCAGAATGGTCCAGTCGACGCCGCGTTCGTGCAGTTCGACGTTCCAGTCATAATCCCACACCGACCCGTTTAGGATCAGCGTGTCAGTACCTTCGCGGCCCTGAAACAGCTCGTTGCCGGATGTCGAAGTGAACACGTCATTGCCGTTCGTCCCGCGAACCTTGCCGCCGCCACTGTCGGTGGTACCGTCCCCACCATCGTTGCCACCTTTACCTTTACCGCTGGGCTTCGCCATAATTCTCAAGCTCCAAATGACTAATAAAAATTGGAATCAACCCTAACGGGATCGGTCTCAGAGGTCCAACAGAATGGCAATATCGACATAAACCAACAGGATTTGTATCAAAAATGGAAACAATCCTGAGGCCTTCTGAACATTACGCACAAAACAAATGCGACCGCAGAACATCCATTGTTTTCACGAGCGGGTCACAGCCTCTGTGACCTTCGGCAAAAGTCGCCGAACATCCTTGAGAGCATTTGGTGAACATTTATACTCACCCGCATGACTCATACACTGCTGAAACGGACCACGCACACACCACCTCCGGCGTTAGCGCTGTGGGACGATATCGCCTTGCCGGTCTCGCGGGTGCATGAACTGTGCGGGAGGGCGCGGCGCACCTTGGCTTTGCGTATTGCGGCCAAAACGGGCGGGCCTGTGCTGTGGATTGCCCCTGCGTGGGGCGCTGATCCACTGAACCCTGTAGCGGTGGCCGATATCGTGCCTCCACGCAATCTGGTGTTTGTCACCCCCCGCCGCCCTGAAGACCTGCTGTGGTCTATGGAAGAGGCGTTGCGGTCCGGCGTGGCCCCCGTAGTCATCTGCGACCTGCCCGGCCCGCCGCCCCTGACACCGGTACGTCGCCTGCACCTCGCCGCGCAAAGCGGGGCCGAGTTGGGCAAATGTCGCCCCCTTGGCCTGCTGCTGACACCGGGCGATGGCGGCGCGGCGGGTGTGGAAACGCGCTACCGGATGGATCCGACCCACACGCCCGACAGCCCCCGCTGGCGACTGGACCGTCTGCGCGCCCGAATGGCCCCGCCCAAAAGCTGGCAATTAGGCCCCAACGGGCCTGCAAAGCCACAACAGCCGTGACGCACACTTTCCCCCGCCCGCGACATAAGTTAAGGGACAGATCAAACGCGACTTTCGCTTAGGGACAGGCATATGGCACGGCATCTTATCACCTCGGCAATTCCCTACATCAACGGGATCAAACACCTCGGGAACCTTGTGGGCTCTCAGTTGCCCGCCGATCTGTTTGCCCGCTACCAACGCGCCCGCGGCAACGAGGTGATGTTCATCTGCGCCACCGACGAACACGGCACCCCCGCCGAACTGGCCGCCGCCAAAGCAGGCCAGCCCGTCGCGGAATACTGCGCCGAAATGCACGAGGTTCAGGCCGAAATCGCAAAAGGCTTCCGCCTGTCTTTTGACCACTTCGGTCGCTCGTCTTCGGAACAGAACCAGAAGCTGACCCAGCATTTCGCAGGTGTTCTGGCCGAACGCGGCCTGATCCGCGAAGTGTCTGAAACCCAGATGTATTCCCACGCCGACGGCCGCTTCCTGCCCGACCGCTATATCGAAGGCACCTGCCCGAACTGCGGCTTTGACAGTGCGCGCGGCGACCAGTGCGACAACTGCACCAAACAGCTGGACCCCGTTGACCTGATCAACCCGCATTCCACAATCTCGGGTTCGACCGATCTGGAGATGCGTGACACCAAGCACCTGTATCTGTGCCAGTCCAAGATGAAAGACACGCTGGACGCATGGATCGACAGCAAAACCGACTGGCCCATTCTGACCACCTCGATTGCCAAGAAATGGCTGCACGACGGTGACGGCCTGCAAGACCGCGGCATCACCCGCGATCTGGACTGGGGCGTACCCGTCAAAAAAGGCGACGAAGACTGGCCGGGCATGGAAGGCAAAGTGTTCTACGTCTGGTTCGACGCGCCCATCGAATACATCGCCTGTGCGCAGGAATGGGTCGATGCGGGCAAAGGCACCGATTGGGAACGCTGGTGGCGCACCGACAAGGGCGCGGATGATGTGACCTACACCCAGTTCATGGGCAAGGATAACGTTCCCTTCCACACCCTGTCCTTCCCCGCCACGATCCTTGGCTCGGAAGAGCCCTGGAAGCTGGTCGATTACATCAAATCCTTCAACTACCTGAACTATGAAGGTGGCCAGTTCAGCACATCACGCGGGCGTGGCGTGTTCATGGATCAGGCGCTGGCGATCCTTCCGTCCGACTACTGGCGCTGGTGGCTGCTGAGCCACGCACCCGAAAGCTCGGACGCCGAATTCACGTGGGAAAATTTCCAGACCGCTGTGAACAAAGACCTTGCCGACGTGCTGGGCAACTTTGTCAGCCGCGTCACCAAATTCTGCCGCTCGAAATTCTCCGAGGCCGTCCCCGCAGGCGGGACCGAGACCGCGCGCGAAGAACAGCTGCGGGCCGATCTGGCGGCGAAACTGGCCGAATACCAGACACATATGGACACGATCGAGGTCCGCAAAGCCGCCGCATCGCTGCGCGCGATCTGGGTTCTGGGCAACGAATACCTGCAAGAGGTCGCCCCCTGGGCCACGTTCAAGGAAGACCCCGATCAGGCCGCAATGCAGATCCGCACGGCGCTGAACCTGATCCCGCTTTATGGCGTCCTGTCCGCCCCCTTCATCCCCGACGCCGCCGCTGTGATGCTGGAAGCAATGGGCGCCGAGGGCACCGACTGGCCGTCCGATATCGGCGCTGCAACCACAGCCCTAGAGGCAGGCCACGCCTTTACCGTACCGGAAAACCTGTTCCGCAAGATCACAGATGATGAGCGCGCAGAGTGGCAGGAACGGTTCTCGGGGAAACGAGACTAAGGCTTAATCGACTAAGGACCAAAGCGCGGAATCAAGGCCGAAGGCCGCCGCGCATCGACGACGCGCGCCCACGCGGCGGCGATTTGTCGGGCTTGGCTTAAAGCGCTGGACTCCTTCGGATTTGGTTGGGAAAAATCGAGGAGTTCATAGGCCGGATCGCCACCGCGCGCGTCGTCCATGCTTGATCATCAACCTTCTTCGGTATCAGGTATCGGCCACTGACCTCGCCCGCAGAAATTCAATCAGAGATTGTGAAGTAACGCTCCAAATGACCGGCTTGCTGAATCGAGAGGCGCGTAGTGCACTCAGCGGTAACTGCTCCCCAGCCAGAGCCCCCCGCATGCCAACCAACGATATTATCTTCGGAACACAATTCGCTGGAAAACTGAAGCCAGAGCCTCTGAGCGCTGCGCAAATTCGGCAAAGCCGTTTCGTCGTGCGCAATAAGCGGCCCTTGCTTCAAAATCCTGTTATAAACCGCATTCAGGTGCTCGTCTGCGCGCTCAAGACCAATAAAGTTACAGTATTCACGCGGTGACACAGCGCCTCCCCCCGGACTCCCCAATCCATTACGAAAAAGCACTTTTTCCAGAGCTTTCTCGCATCGTTGAATTCCGGAAATTACGCATTGCTCACGCTGGACCGGATCAATTTCGAAACACGCCTCCACCTGAAGATAGGATTTATCATAAAAGTCTTCAGCTATGTCTGATGCATAGGCTTGGCTACAGAATCCGAAAAGAAAGACGCTCAAAACTGATGCACGCTTCAATGTAAAACTCCCTACTATAAACTAGCTTCATTAAATAGTTGCACAGACCACTCGTAACCGAGCGAAACCTATTGGCGAATAGGTACAGGGCGCTGTCTATGGTCAAGAAGCTCTCTACAACAACTGCCGCACATCAAGACAATGATGCATTAATACAACCCTAGGAAGCGCAGCCGCACTCTCCTGTCAAACAAAAAAAACCAGCCCCGAAACGGGACTGGTTCAATCTCACACCACAATGGGCAAACAGATCAGACGATCTCGACGACCTCGAAGTCGAAGGTCAGGTCTTTGCCTGCCAGCGGGTGGTTGGCGTCTAGCGTCACTTCGGTTTCGGTCACCTCTGCCACGGTCACGGGCATGACCTGACCTGTGGGTGTCTGCACCTGCAGCTGACCGCCAACCTCAAGCGGGATGTCCGCGGGCACGTGTTCACGCGGGACTTTCTGCATCGCGTCGGGGTTGGGCTGGCCATAGGCTTCGTCTGCCGGAATCTCGACCTTTTTCTTTTCACCCACGGTCATGCCAGGCAGCGCCTTGTCCAGACCGGGGATGATCTGGCCCGAGCCTACGGTGAATTCCAGCGGGTCACGGCCTGCGCTGCTGTCAAAGGTCGTGCCGTCAGCCAGCGTGCCTGTGTAATGAATGCGAACGGTGTCACCGCTTTTGACGTCGGTCATTAGGTATCCAATCAAGTCAGGGGATGGGTTCAGTGAGGCCGTATCTCAGACGGGTGCTCACGCAGATGCGGGAACCATAATGGAAGGGCGCGCGTTGTGCAAATAACCGCCTTAACCCGAAACAAACCACAGCCTTCGTATATGTTGCCCCGCAACAACTCAAAAACAGTTGACCAGACTGTGCATTGATTCCCGAGGACACCTCGGCAAAATAGGATGGCTGCTAAAATTATATGAGACTCGCTATGTTTTCCCGACGCTCTTTTCTTGCTACATCTGCCGCAGCTTCGGTGACACTGGCATCACCGGCGCTGGCATTTACCGTCAAACCTCGCTTCATGCCGCAAACCGTTAAGGTGCGCTCCGATCTTGAAGCAGGTCAGATCATCGTCGCGCCCAAGGCGCATTTCCTCTACTTCGTCGAAGCCCCGGGTCAGGCCCGTCGCTATGGCGTTGGCGTGGGCAAGGCCGGTCTGGAATTTACCGGAACCGCGACCATTCAGGTCAAAAAAGAATGGCCGACATGGCGTCCGACAAACGACATGATCGAACGCGATCCGCACAAGTACACCGAGTTCGTCGACAACGACTATGTCCAGCCCGGTGGCCCCGGCAACCCGCTGGGCGCTCGTGCGTTGTATTTGTTCCAGAACGGTCGTGACACCTACTTCCGCATCCACGGCACGACACAGCCCTCGACCATCGGCCTGTCTGTGTCCAACGGCTGTATCCGGATGATCAACGACCATGTGATCGACCTGTACGACCGTGTTCCGCGCGGCACCAAAGTGACCGTCGTCTGACGGACGGGTGAACCGGACCTTACATTTCGACCTTATCGTGATTGGCGCAGGGCCTTCGGGCTCTGCGGCTGCATGTTGGGCGGCGCGATCCGGACTGAAGGTCGCGCTGATCGACAAACATCCCTTCCCCCGCGACAAACTGTGTGGCGGCGCGTTTACCGAGCGCGCCATGGGGCTTTACCGTCAGATTTTTGCACAAAACGATCTGGGCGCGCCCTACGTCGCGCGCGATGCCGTCGAATTCTACGCCTTCGGATCGCCGCTTGGGCAGTTGCACAGCCCTGCCCCCCTCCGCCTGACAATGCGCCGGTCGCTGGACGCGCATCTGTTCGAACTGGCTATAAATGCAGGCGCGCAGGATTTTACCGGCTCTCGCATCACCGGTCTGTCGACGGATCCGGTCAGGGTCAATCTGGGTCACAGCGTTCTGACCGCACCTGTGCTGATCGGCGCCGATGGGGTGAACAGCTTTGTCGCTAGGCATCTGTTCGGCAAGGCCTTTGAACCAGACCAGATCGGTTTCGCGCTTGAGGTTGAAGCAGTTGGCCTTTCCCCCGATCTGCCGCTGCGCATTGATTTCGGCGCGGCCAACTGGGGATATGGCTGGCAGTTTCCGAAGGCAGACAGCACCACAATCGGGATTGGCGGCATCCATGCCCGTAACCCTGATATGCGGCGCGACATGCTGCATTATCTGAAAACCCTTGGCATCGCTGACGCCCCAAAGGTGAAGGGGCAATATCTGCCCTTCGGCTTCGCCCGTACAAAACCCGGCAAGGCGCACGTTCTGCTGGCTGGGGATGCCGCGGGGCTGGTTGATCCGATCACCGGCGAAGGCATCGCCTTTGCGCTGCAAAGCGGGAAGATGGCTGCGGATGCCGCGCAGACAGCGCTACACGAAGGACGCCCCGAGGCAGCGCTTTCGATCTATCGCGCCCAACTGCGCCCCTTGCATCTGGCGATGTGGCAAGCACGACAGTTGCGGCACCTTTTGTTCAATCCGACGCTTCGACGGCCGTTTTTGAACGGATTTCAACGGTCTTCCACCATGAAAAACGCCTATATGCAGCTACTTTCTGGCCAGACCGAATACAGCGAAATATCCCGTAAGATACTGACTAAAATGCCAAGACTACTGATGCGGGCGGCAACCCCGATCGGCGCTCCAAAATTTTAATTCATTTATTTGCCTAGCCCCTGTCACATTCCCGCCCCAATGACCGTTAGAGATGGGGACAAGCGGTTAATGCAAAGGTGCACGACAAATGGCATTGGTAATGATCATGGCAGGTTCCATCGTAGGTTCTCTTTCGGCTCTGGCTGGCTGGACCGCGTTTGATCTGGGATTTTTGCAAAGCTTTGGTGTTTACCTAGCCATCAGCCTTGGATTTGGCGTTCTGGGCGCAATGCTGTCCCTGTCGACAAATTCCGATGAAGATTGCCACGGAATGGTCGGCCTCGCGAAACCCTAAGGAATTTTCGCAAAGCCTGCTTACATCAGCCCGCCATCGTGCGGGCTTTTTTGCACATCAAAGTTATCAAACAAGCAACCCGGCCAAACCAACCGCGAAGCAATTAATGCAAAGCAAGCGACGGATTACTGCGTCCGCTCGACCAGTTCTTCGACGCGCGGCCCAAGCACGGATACGATCCTCTCGACCCCTTCAGCATTGGGGTGAATGCCGTCCGGCTGCATGAATTCCCGAACGTCTTGCAGGTTGGTTCCGCCCTTCACGCGAAGCCCTTCAAAGAAATCGGGCAAAAACAGCGTGTCATATTCCTGTGACAGGTCTGCATACATACTGTCGAAAGCCTCTTTAAAGCCGGCCCCGTAATTCGACGGCGCCTCAAGCCCGACCAGCAACACAGGCAAGTCGCGCGCGGCCGCAATGTCCAGAATGGCAGCAAGGTTGTCGCGCGAACTGGTTGGATCAATGCCACGCAGCAGATCATTGCCACCCAGCGCCACGATCATCGCATCGGACTGATCAGACAAAGACCATTCCACCCGCGACAGCCCCCCGCGCGTCGTGTCGCCTGACACGCCAGCGTTCACGACCTTGGCGTCGACACCCTGTTCGTCTAGCCATGCCTGCAATTTGGGCACAAGGCCCTGACCTTGCGGCAAACCATAGCCAGCCGTCAGGGAATCCCCCAACGCCACAACCTCGACAGGTTCCGCTGCAACGGCGCTTGTGCAAAAAATCAGGGCCAGCGCCGTCTTGCTCAGGCGATTTGAAGCCCCATATGTGAATAAACGTAACATCTGCCGGATCCTCATTTTATGCCCGATACCGTTCTTACCCTTAAAGATGTGACCTTGTCGCTCAGAAGCAATGCCGGACTTGTCGAGATTTTGCACGGCATCTCTCTGGACGTCACAAAAGGGGAAACTCTGGGTCTGATCGGGCCGTCTGGTTCTGGCAAATCCTCGCTACTGATGATCATGGGCGGGCTTGAACGCGCGACATCGGGCACCGTCAGCGCGCTTGGCCGTGATCTGACGGCGATGGACGAAGACGCGCTGGCGCGGTTCCGCCGCGATCACATGGGCGTTGTGTTTCAGTCCTTCCACCTGATCCCGACGATGACCGCCTTGGAAAACGTGGCGACGCCCTTGGAACTGGCTGGCGTAGACGATGCGTTCGACCGCGCGGCAGAAGAACTGAAGGCCGTGGGCCTTGCGTCCCGTGCCGATCACTACCCGTCCCAGATGTCGGGCGGTGAACAACAGCGCGTCGCCCTAGCCCGCGCGTCCGCACCGCGACCTGAAATCCTGCTGGCCGATGAACCCACCGGCAATCTGGACGGCACCAACGGCGAAGCGATCATGGACCTGCTGTTCGGTCTGCGCGACCGGCATGGCGCGACCTTGGTCATGGTCACACACTCGCGCGAGTTGGCCGATAAATGCGACCGCGTCATTCGCCTGACCGACGGCGCGATTGACCAGGCAGCCCTGCAGGCCGCCGAATGAGCCTGAAGACAGCCGCAAAATTTGCCCGCCGTGAATTGCGGGGCGGGATCAAGGGCTTCCGGATTTTTCTCGCCTGCCTGACGCTGGGCGTGGCCGCGATTGCCGGTGTCGGCTCGGTCAAGTCAGCCATTCAGGCGGGTCTCTCCGATCAGGGTGCCGTTCTGTTGGGCGGCGATGCCGAGGCGCAGTTCACCTACCGCTTTGCCACAGACGAAGAACGCGCTTGGCTAGAAAGCCAATCCACGGCCCTGTCCGAGGTGACCGACTTCCGGTCGATGGTCGTTGTTGGCGAAGGCGACACCGCCGAACGCGGTCTGACGCAAGTCAAATCCGTCGATGACGCTTATCCCCTGCTAGGCGACATGGTGCTATCGCCGGACATTCCACTGCCCCAAGCCCTAAACGGAACCGACGCGCTTCCCGGCGCGGTTATGGCGCCGCTTCTGGCAGACCGGCTGGGCATTGCCCCCGGCGACACGTTCAAGCTGGCCGATAAGGACTTTCATCTAAGCGCTGTCATCGAAACCGAACCGGATGACACCGGCGGCGGGTTCAGTCTTGGCCCCCGCACCATGGTGCGTACGACCGATCTGATCGGTACGGGCCTTTTGGAACCGGGTACGCTGTTTGAAACCGAATACCGGATGCTGCTGCCCGAAGGCACCGATCTGGACGCGATCAAGGCCGAGGCCGAAGACCGCTACCGCGATACCGGAATCCGCTGGCGTGACAGCCGGAATGGTGCGCCTGGAACAGCACGCTTTGTCGACCGGATGGGTGCGTTTCTGGTGCTGGTTGGCCTTTCCGGCTTGGCCGTTGGCGGCATCGGCGTGTCCGCTGCGGTCCGCGCCTACCTATCGCGCAAAACATCCGTCATCGCGACGCTGCGCACCTTGGGGGCCAGCCGCGCGACGATTTTCCAAACGTACTTCCTGCAAATCGGTGCGCTTTCATTGGTGGGGATTGTGCTGGGCCTGATCCTAGGTGCGTTGATCCCTGTGGTATTTTCACCGCTGATCACAGCTTCACTGCCGGTGCCTGCCATGTTCGGCATCCACCCCGCACCCTTGTTCGAGGCCGCGATATACGGCGTTCTCGCCGCGCTTCTTTTCACACTCTGGCCACTGGCCCGCACCGATGAGGTCCGCGCCGCCACCCTGTTCCGCGATGCGATGGCAGGTGCCAGCCTGTTGCCCGCCCCGCGCTACATCTTAGCGACGGCGGTCCTGCTCGCGATCCTCGTGGGCACCGCGATCCTGTTTTCCGGCGACGCGCTGATCACGCTCTGGACCGCAGGAGGCCTGTTGGGCGCCTTGATCATCCTCGGGCTGGCCGCAATGCTGATCCGCTTCGTCGCCCGCAAATCGGTCAAAGCCATGCGCGGTCGCCCCGCTTGGCGGTGGGCGATGGGATCCATCGGCGGACCACGGGAAGAGGCAGCATCAGTCGTTCTGTCATTGGGCCTTGGCCTGTCGGTTCTGGCCGCCATCGGCCAGATCGACGGCAACCTGCGATCGGCGATCAACCGCGATCTGCCGGATGTCGCGCCGTCCTATTTCTTTGTGGACATCCAGAAAGACCAGATGGACGACTATCTGGCGATCCTGAACGCCGACAGCGCCGTGTCCCGCATCGAAAGCGCGCCGATGCTGCGCGGTGTTGTGACCGAAATTAACGGCATCCCCGCGACCGAAGTTGCCGGCGATCACTGGGTGATCCGCGGCGACCGTGGCGTGACCTATGCCAACGCACTGCCCGACAACACAGACGTCGTCGCGGGCGAATGGTGGCCCTTGGATTACACTGGTGAACCGCAGGTCAGTTTTGCCGCCGAAGAAGCCGCCGAGATCGGGCTGGAATTGGGCGACAAGATCACTGTCAACATCCTTGGCCGAGATATCACAGCGACGATCACATCGTTCCGCGAGGTCGACTTTTCCAACGCGGGCATGGGCTTTGTCATGACGCTGAACGCAAATGCGCTTCAGGCGGCACCGCATACCTTCATCTCGACCGTCTACGCGGATCCAGCGGAAGAGGCCCGCGTTCTGCGCGAGGTGGCCAGCGCCTTCCCGAACATCACCGCAATCAGCGTGCGCGATGCAATCGACCGTGTGTCGGTCCTGCTGGACGGCGTCGCAGGCGCGGTGCGCTGGGGCGCGGCGGCAACGCTCTTCACCGGTTTCCTTGTTCTGATCGGGGCGGCAGCCGCAGGCGAACAGGCCCGCACCTATGAGGCCGCCATTCTGAAAACCCTAGGGGCCAGCCGGAAACGCATCCTGATCAGCTTCACTTTGCGCTCTGCTCTGCTGGGCGCGGCGGCCGGTGCCGTGGCTATTGTCGCAGGCGTTCTGGGCGGCTGGGCTGTGTCGACCTTCCTGATGGAAACCAGCTTTGCCGTCGTCTGGCCATCCGCCTTTGGCATCGTGCTGGGCGGTCTGTTGACCACTTTGTTGGCAGGTCTGTTCTTTGCGTGGCGTCCATTGGCCGCACGGCCTGCGCAGGTCTTGCGTGCCCGCGAATAACTTGAACACAAAGTCAGAGGGGCCTACCCAACAGGCACTTGCCGTCAGGAGACGATTCGATGAGTGAAACTTTACCCGCCACCGTCACAGCGCCGCTGTCCAACGCGCAAAAGACACAAATCCTGAACCTCGTGCGCCGTGCGGCCAAGGCCGAAATCCTGCCGCGCTTCCGCAATCTGGGAAGCCATCAGATTGATCAGAAATCCGGCCCGCAGGATTTGGTGACAGAGGCAGATAAAGCCGCCGAGGCGATGATCGCGCGCGGCCTTCAGATCATGTTCCCCCACGCACTGATCGTGGGCGAGGAACACGCCTCGGACAATCCTGATGTGATCAAGGACATCGCGGGCGCCGAACTGTGCTTTACCATCGATCCGGTCGACGGGACGTGGAACTATGCCAATGGCCTGACCGTCTTTGGCGTGATGGTGGCGATCCTGCGCTATGGTCAGCCGGTGTTTGGCCTGCTGTATGATCCGGTGATGAACGATGTGATCATGGCCGATCACACTAGCCCCGCCGAAATGGTTCTGCCCCGCCGCATCCGCCGCGAGGTCAAAGTCTCGGACGGTGGCGATATCGCCGATCTGACCGGCAGCGTGCCGCTTTACCTGCTGCCCGAAGACAAGCGTGAACAGGCCGCTGTGACGTTGACCAAGTTCCAGCGCTGCACCATGTTCCGCTGCGCCTGCCACGAATTCCGCCTGCTGGTACAGGGCAACATCGACTTTGTCCTGTTCGGCAAAATGACCCCGTGGGATCAGCCTGCGGGCGTCGCCGTACTGCGTCAGGCCGGTGGCTATGCGGCCATGCTGGACGGCAGCGACTATCGCGGTGACATGACCGAAGGCTATCTGCTGTGCGCGCCCAATAAGGAAACATGGGACAAGCTGCGCGATGTCTTTGCGTTTCTGCTTGAGACATCTGAGGAAACCGCCATCGCGGCCGAGTGATCGCTTACCCGCACGACAAAGAAAAGCCCCGCCTGATCGCTCAGACGGGGCTTTTTATTTGATTTAAAACGCTTATTCCGCGTCTACGTAGTCTTCCATCGGGGGACATGTGCAGATCAGATGGCGGTCGCCATAAGCGTTGTCCACGCGGTTGACCGGCGGCCAGTATTTGTCCACGCGGAACGCACCCGGAGGGAAGCAGCCCTGTTCGCGGCTATAGGGACGATCCCAATCGCCGACCAAGTCTTCGGTCGTGTGGGGCGCGTTCTTCAGCGGGTTGTTTTCCGCATCGATCTTGCCCTCTTCAATCGCGCGAATTTCCTCGCGGATCGCCAGCATCGCATCGCAGAAGCGGTCGAGTTCGGCCTTGGTCTCGGACTCTGTCGGCTCGACCATCAAGGTACCTGCAACCGGCCAGCTCATGGTCGGGGCATGGAACCCACAGTCGATCAAACGCTTCGCGATGTCTTCCACCGTAACACCTGCCGATTTCTCGAACGGACGCACATCGACGATGCATTCATGGGCCACGCGGCCAGATTTGCCACGGTACAGAATGTCATACGCACCGGACAGACGCGTCGCGATGTAGTTCGCGTTCAGGATCGCGGCCTTGGTCGCTTGGGTCAGACCATCGCCGCCCATCATCAGGCAATAGGCCCAGCTGATCGGCAACAGCAACGGCGATCCGAAGGGCGCAGCCGACACCGGGCCAGCACCGGTCACATCCAGCGGATGCGACGGCAGGTGCGGCGTCAGGTGCGATTTCACACCAATCGGGCCCATGCCGGGGCCACCACCGCCGTGCGGAATGCAGAACGTCTTGTGCAGGTTCAGGTGGCTTACGTCGCCGCCCAGATCGCCCGGACGGGACAGACCCACCATCGCGTTCATATTGGCGCCGTCGATATACACCTGACCACCATACTTATGCGTGATTTCACAAACCTCTTGCACGGTTTCTTCGAACACGCCGTGGGTCGAGGGATAGGTGATCATGCAGCCGGCAAGGTTTTCACCGTGCTGTTCGGCTTTGGTACGGAAATCGTCCAGATCGATTGACCCCTGATCATCGCATTTCACGACAACCACTTTCCACCCCACCATCTGCGCCGACGCGGGGTTGGTACCATGCGCGTTCACAGGGATCAGACAGACATTGCGGTGCCCCTGCCCGTTCGCACGATGGTACGCCGCGATGGTCAACAGACCCGCATACTCACCCTGCGCGCCCGAGTTCGGCTGCATGGAAATCGCGTCATAGCCAGTGATCTGGCACAGCTTGGCGTTCAGATCGGTGATCATCTCTTCATAGCCTTCCGCCTGATCGGCGGGGCAATATGGATGCAGGTTGGAAAACTCCGGCCAACTGATCGGCATCATTTCCGCGGCCGAGTTCAGCTTCATCGTACAGGACCCCAGCGGGATCATCGCACGATCCAGCGCCAGATCGCGGTCGGCCAGACGACGCATGTAGCGCATCATCTCGGTTTCGGCGCGGTTCATGTGGAACACGTCGTGCTGCAGATAGGCGCTCTGACGGATCAGGTTGTTCGGCAAACGGTACGTCGGCATCAGATCGAAATCCTGACGTTCGATGCCAAAGGCCCGCCAGATACGTTCGATTGTGGCGGGACGTGTGGTTTCATCCAGCGTGATCCCGATCTTGGTCTTGCCAACCTTACGGAAGTTCACGCCGTTCTGGATGCCTGCCTCCATCACGCCTTTCTGGAAGAGGCCAACATCAACCGTGATCGTGTCAAAGAAATCGGCCTGATCAATGGCAAAGCCTGCTTCTTCCAGACCTTTGGCCAGACGCACAGTTTTGCGGTGGATGCGTTGTGCAATGGCCTTCAGGCCTTCGGGGCCGTGGAAGACCGCGTAGAAACCAGCCATCACAGCCAGCAAAGCCTGAGCCGTACAGACGTTCGACGTCGCCTTTTCGCGGCGGATGTGCTGTTCGCGGGTTTGCAGCGACAGACGGTAGGCACGGTTGCCGTGCGCGTCGATGGACACGCCGACAATCCGGCCCGGCATCGCGCGTTTATAGGCATCACGGCAGGCCATATAGGCTGCGTGCGGGCCACCAAAGCCCATGGGCACGCCAAACCGCTGGGTCGAGCCAACGGCGATATCGGCACCCATTGCGCCCGGCTCTTTCAGCAGGCACAGCGCCATCGGGTCGGCGGCGATAATCCCAAGCGCCTTAGCCTCGTGCAGCGCCTCGATCGGGGCCGAGAAATCCTGCAAGCCACCATAGGTGCCCGGATATTGGAAGATCGCACCGAACACCTGTTCGGGGTCCATATCCTCGGGTTTGCCGACGATAATTTCGATCCCCAACGGTTCGGCGCGGGTGCGCATGACAGCGATGTTCTGCGGGTGGCAGTTTTCATCGATGAAAAAGCCCTTGGCCTTCGACTTGGCCACACGCTGCGCCATGGTCATCGCTTCGGCACAGGCCGTGGATTCATCCAGCAAGGACGCGTTGGCAATTTCCAGACCGGTCAGATCGGTGATCATCGTCTGGTAGTTCAACAGCGCCTCAAGGCGGCCCTGCGAAATTTCGGGCTGGTAGGGCGTGTAGGCCGTGTACCATGCCGGATTTTCCAGAATATTCCGCTGGATCGCAGGCGGCGTGACTGTGCCGTGATACCCCTGCCCGATCAGCGATGTGACCACGTTGTTCTTCTTGGCCACCTGCCGCATGTGCCATAGCAATTCGCGCTCGGACATCGGCTTGCCGAATTCCAGCGGCTCTTTCTGGCGGATAGATGCAGGAACCGTTTCCTCGATCAGCTGTTCAAGGTCGGCCACGCCAAGGGCGTTGAACATGTCGGCCATTTCAGACGGCGACGGGCCGATGTGGCGACGGTTGGCAAAATCGTATGGCAGATATTCGGTTGGTTGAAAGGGCATCTCAGGCTCCTTGCTAACGCGTGTCGGGCCACGGCCCTAGCGCTTGAATATATCGGTTGCCTGCCGCGACGGGATGGCCGCGACGGATCTTGTTTTTTCGTTTGTCTTTCAGGACAGGCAGGCCGCGCATCACCGCGCCTGCCCGCCGGAAATCAGGAAATGAACTTCTTGTAGGCCGCTTCGTCCATCATGTCGTCCAGCTGCGACATGTCTTCGACTTTGACCTTGAAGAACCAGGATTCACCTTCGGCGTCTTCGTTGACCTTGCCGGGTTCATCCACGATCGTTTCGTTCACTTCGACGATCTCGCCATCAACGGGGGCAAGAATATCCGAGGCCGCTTTAACGCTTTCGATGACAACAACTTCGTCGTCTTTGGAAATGGTGGCGCCAACCTCGGGCAGTTCGACAAACACAACGTCGCCAAGCTGTTCGGCCGCGTGTTCGGTGATCCCGACCACAACGATGCCGTCATCTTCTACGCGCAGCCATTCGTGCTCTTCTGTGAATTTCATGTGTATATACTCCCTACACAAGTCAGCGTTTAAAGCGGGCCGGTACGAACGGAAGATCAGCCACCGTCACCGGCAACCGTTTTCCGCGTACTTCCCCGAACAAAGTCGTCCCTGTCTCGGCCATCGAGGCAGGCACGTATCCCATGGCAACCGGCCCTTCGACCGATGGCCCAAAACCACCCGATGTGACCTTTCCGACCGGATCGGTCGCGGTTTCATCGGCAAACAACATAACGCCTTCGCGCATCGGCGCGCGCGTTCCCGGCATCAGGCCCACGCGGCGGCGGTCTGCGCCATTATCCAATTCTGCCAAAATGCGATCCGCCCCTGGGAACCCGCCTGCGCGGTCGCCCCCGTTGCGGCGCACTTTCTGAATGGCCCAGGTCAGCCCCGCCTCAACCGGCGAGGTTTCGGTGTCGATGTCATGCCCGTAAAGGCAAAGCCCAGCCTCAAGGCGCAGGGAATCTCGCGCACCGAGGCCAATGGGCTCAACGTCATCATGATCCAGAATTTTGCGCGCCAGCATGACAGCGGCGGCTTCGGGCACCGAAATCTCGTACCCGTCTTCACCAGTGTAACCCGAACGGGACACCCAGCATTCAACGCCTTCGATTTCAACGGTCGCGACATCCATAAAGCGCATGTCTTTCAAGGCCGGTGCCAGTTCCGCCATGACGGCTTCGGACGCGGGCCCCTGAATAGCAAACAGCGCGCGGTTTTCGATGTGTTTGACAACGACATCCGGTTCAAGCCCGTCGCGCAGCCGAGCAATATCGGCATCCTTGCAGGCCGCGTTCACGACCAGAAACAAATGATCCCCGCGATTGGCGATCATCAGGTCATCTTCGATCCCGCCCGCGTCATTGGTAAAAAAGCCATAACGCTGACGGTTTTCGGCCAACCCCTGCACATTCACAGGCACCAATGCCTCAAGCGCCTCGGCGGCATCACGGCGGCGACCGATCAGAACAACCTGCCCCATGTGGCTGACATCAAAGAAACCGGCCTTTTCGCGTGTATGCAGATGTTCTTTCATCACCCCCAGCGGATAGCTGACCGGCATGTCATAGCCCGCGAACTCGACGATCTTTGCGCCCAGTTCGACGTGCAGATCATAAAGCGGCGTACGTTTTGGCCCCGTTTCTTCAACGTGACTATGGTCGTGATGGTGGTGGTGATGATGTTCGCCAGGACCATGCGGCACGCCACAGCCGCAAATATCCTGTGTTTCAAATTCCTTGAAACGATTGTCGTCCCCGTTGGCCATGCGGCACCCCGTCTTGTTAGCCGCCCGGGTCGCGTCGCACATAGAATAGCCACGTGCTGCTCTCGGGCATTCACGACACGGACCCTCCCCGTGCCTGGAACGCCCCCTCTGTCCTTGCAGCAGACCAAGGTCTGCATCGCGCCTGAGATCGTTATCCCTTCGGCGGGTCCGCGATGAACGAACCACTCTCCAGAGCATAATATCGCAGCGGTCCTTGAGCCTGAGAGTTTCCGGGGCGGTTGCTCCTTCGGCACCGACTAAAGTCGGTTCTCCCACTGTGATGCAAAGACGCTAGACCAAGCTTCCGCCTCTGGCAAGTGTTCCATTCGGAAAGAAGGTCGCAGGGGTTAACTTGCTGAAAAAATGCCCGAAAGTTCGGTGTTTCCGCCGACGAGGGACGCAAGATTGACGTCATCCAGACTTTTGTAAAATTCTTCTTCGGCGGAATCGAGCGCGGTGCGCAAACGACAGGCCGCAGCCAGCGGACAGGTGTTTGTCACCATGTCATGACATTCGACAATCGGCACTTTGGATTCGAAAGACCGGAACACGGCACCCACCGTGATATCCTCTTCCGCTAGGGCAAGAGCGAGCCCCCCCCTTGCGTCCCCGCTGGGTTCGCAAGTACCCAAGCTGGGCAAGTTGATTCACGATCTGGCCAAGGTGATGCTCGGAAACATTGCACACCTGAGCAATGGAGGACTTAGTAATGCGTTCGCCGCGCTTGATAGCACAAAACATCAAAACCCTAAGCGCAATATCAGTTCGCTTTGTTACCCGCATTACCGTCGCCTCAATTCAGCAATAAACTTGAAGAATAGACTGCTTGCTACTCTTATTAGTTGAAATGGAAAATAACCGCTATGCCTAAATCGTTTTTCTTTGGATATGGATCCCTAGTAAACACGAAAACGCATTTATACAAGCGTGCAACTCAGGCTTGCGCAAAAGGATGGCGAAGAGAGTGGCGCTGGGTCCCCGGAAGAGAGTTGGCTTTCCTAACGGCAATTCCGGATTCAAGCAGCGAAATTGAAGGCTTAATTGCCGAGGTCCCAAATCAGGATTGGGCGGCGCTGGACGAGCGTGAAGAATTCTATGAACGTCTAAATGCCAATGAATGCACCGATCACGCAGTAAATGAGCCGCTTGATATCGCAATTTACGCAATCCCCCCTGCCAATTCGACCATCGCAAGCGATGATCACCCCGTCATCCTGTCCTACCTTGATGTAGTTTTGCAGGGTTACCTTGAGGTTTACGGCGTTGAAGGCGCGCTGAAGTTCTTCGAGTCAACCACAGGGTGGCATGCTCCGGTCATCAATGATCGCGCTGCACCGCTTTATCCAAGATCGCAAAAGTTGAGTGCGGAAGAAACTGATTGGGTTGACGAACAATTGGCATCACGCCGAATTAAAATAATTAACGCAGGGTAAAACTGAGAAATGAAAACGCCATTTTATCAGAAATAGAAAATAAACATTAAAAATACATTATTTCAAAGCCCCGCTTTTTCACCCCACCTCCAATTAAAAAAGATGGCTGGATACCGAAAAAGGGAATTGCAATCGCATCACGGTATTAAAATGCGAAATCAATCGACCCAATGTCGTATTCATGGATTCGGCAAAAGGTATCTCGGGCCACGCAAGGAAATGCACGAACGCCCAGTTCTGAGCCGACCCGCCTATATTCTGTAGGTTAAATGTATATTAAATTCCCTTTATTGACGTAAGGCAAACACCTGTAATTGATAGTAAAACGCACTTAGCAAATGCCAAAAGAAAATGGCCCCGCAGGGTCTGCGAGGCCATTTTGCGCCATAGCTTTCAAAATGACTATAGCAAAGTTATGCCTTGGCTAAGCCGCGCGCCTTGACCACCTGCATCAGCGGCATCACGTCGCCCATTTCGGGGCCACGCTCCATACCAGTCACGGCCTTGCGCAGCGGCATGAACAGACCTTTGCCCTTGCGGCCTGTCTGATCCTTGACCGCCTGCGTCCAGTTCTTCCATGTCTCGGCGTCATAGGGCGGTTCCGGCAGCAGGGTCATCGCTTCAGCGATAAAATCCTGATCCTCGTCCGCAACAAGCGGCTCTGCGCCGTTGGTGAACAGGTCCCACCAACCGGCGATGTCCTTGCGTGTGGTGATGTTTTCACGCGCGACGTTCCAGAACGCCTCTTGTTTGTCCGCAGGGATGCCCAGCGCGTCCAGATCGGCGGAAACCGCATCGGCAGACAAACCGTGCAGTTTGCGTGCTGTCAGCGGGTAAAGGTCGTTTACGTCAAACTTGGTCGGCGACGCGCCGAACTGCGACAGCTCGAACCCTTCGGCAATTTCATCCAGCGTCATGCGCAGTTCTACAGGCTG
Organism: Thalassococcus halodurans; assembly: GCF_900108225.1. Lineage (GTDB taxonomy): Bacteria > Pseudomonadota > Alphaproteobacteria > Rhodobacterales > Rhodobacteraceae > Thalassococcus > Thalassococcus halodurans. The sequence continues at coordinate 171,162 of NZ_FNUZ01000004.1, read as the reverse complement.
CGACGATCCCAGACGGGCCATCATGCTCAGCAGTGCCTCCGGTTCGATCCCGCTTTCACGCAGGTCTTTCAGCGCCAGCGATCCAAGACGTTTGGAGAGACCTTCGCCTTGCGGGCCGGTCAGCAGCGAATGGTGCGCAAAGGACGGATGGTCAAAACCAAGTGCCGCCATGATCTGGATTTGCGTCGCTGTGTTCGTCACGTGGTCCGAGCCGCGCACAACATGGGTCACGCCCATATCCGTGTCATCAACAACAGAGGCCAGCGTATACAGAACCTGCTTGTCGCCACGGATCAGGACAGGGTCAGATACAGAGGCTGCATCGATCGAGATGTCGCCAAGGATGCCATCGGTCCACTCGATCCGCTCGTGATCCAGCTTGAACCGCCATACGCCGTCACCGCGCTCAGTCCGCAATGCGGCCTTTTCATCGTCGGACAGCGCAAGTGCTGCACGGTCATAAACCGGCGGCTTGCCCATGTTCAGCTGCTTCTTGCGTTTCAGGTCCAGTTCGGTGGGCGTTTCGAACGCCTCATAGAAACGGCCGATCCCGCGCAGCTTGTCAGCGGCATCCGCGTAAAGGTCCAGACGTTCGGACTGGCGTTCGGTCCGGTCCCAATGCAGGCCCAGCCATTCCAGATCGCGTTTGATACCGTCGACATACTCTTCTTTCGACCGTTCGGGGTCGGTATCGTCGATACGCAGAATGAACGTGCCGCCCGCCTTGCGCGAGATCAGCCAGTTCATCAAAGCGGTGCGCAAATTGCCCACATGAATGTGGCCAGTGGGGGAAGGTGCGAAACGGGTGGTTGTCATGCGAGTCTCCTGTTCGCAGTGCCCTTCCCATATGCTGGTCAAATTGTCTAGGTCGGCTTAACGCCGCCCGAACAATCACGCATAGCTGACGACCTCAATTTCGATCCCGTCAGGGGTGTCGAAGTAGAAGCGTTTGCCCGGCTCGTAATCCGCGTGATTGTGCGGGATCAGCCCTTCGGACGCGACGCGCTTTTCAGCGGCATCCAGATCATTGACCACCACACCGATGTGGTTCATCCCGCCGGTGGTGAAATAGGTCTCTGCCTCGGCGCGGGCTTGGTGCGTCGGCTGATAAAGCGCCACATAGCTGTCTTCTGTCCCCACATGGACAGACCGGCCACCATGAATGCTGGCGCCTTCCCAGCGCACTTTCCAGTCGAACAAACGCCCCAGCAAAGCAGCCGATGCATCAATGTCAGCCACAGTCACGTTCACATGTTCCAATCCGATTTTCATAACGTTTTCCTTTCGAAAATCACCGGCTTGATCCGGCCTGAATCACACCCTAAGTTCTCAAGTTAACTTTAGATCAAGAGGTTTTTCATGCGTGCCGATGATATTCTCAGCATTGGGCAGGTCGCTGCCCGTACCGGCCTCGCCGTATCGGCAATCCGCTATTACGAGGACATGGGCCTGATCACACCGATGCGTGCCCCCGGTGGAAACCGTCGGTTTCGACGCGCCGACATTCGCAGGCTCAGTTTCGTGCGCATCGCCCAAGGGTTCGGCTTTACCCTGCCCCGCATCGCCGAACTGCTGGCAGACCTGCCAGAGGCGCGCACACCGACAGCCAAGGATTGGAAGGACATCAGCGAAGGCTTCAAACAGGAACTGGACCAGAAAATCGCCACCCTGACCAAACTACGCGACGATCTGGATGGATGCATCGGGTGCGGCTGCCTCAGCCTTGAACGCTGCGCGCTTTACAATCGCGATGACACTGCCGCCCAAAAGGGCGATGGCCCACGCTATCTGATGGGCGACACATCGGACTAGCGGCTTCCCCTTGTTCCCTGCCTTTGCATTTGCCAAGTCTTGGGGACAAAGACCCAAGGACTAATCAATGCGCGCCTTTCTTGCCCTTCCCCTTCCCCCGTCAGACGCCGAGGTGATCGCGGCCATGGGCGACCGGTGCCCTGTCGGGCGCGCTGTGGCAGAAGAAAACATCCATCTGACACTGGCGTTTCTTGGGGATATGTCCAAAGCCGATCTGTCTGAAATCCACGACGCCATGGGCACGATCAAACAGCAAGCGTTCAGCTTTTCCCTGTCCGGCATTGAAAGCCTTGGTGGGCACGGCGGCCATGCCTTGGCCTTGGGCGCGGACGGCGGAGCAGCTCTGACCCAACTGCACGACAGCATCCTGTCGCGCATTCACGGTGCCGGTGTGGTTCTGGAACGCCGCAGGTTCCGCCCGCATGTCACCTTTGCCCGCCTTCCAGGCAAGATGAACAGCGACGAACAGGCGCGGCTGGGCGAGTTTCTGAAGCGCGAAGGCACCATGAGCCTGCCGGACATCCCCGCCACCCAATTCACGCTTTATGAATCCGTGCTGACCAAAACGGGGGCGTATTACATCCCGCTTGAGGATTACGAACTTCAGTCCGAAAACACGCCCTACCCCGCGACCTAGCCCTTATCGCGCCAACGGTTGGCAATAGGATAGCGGCGATCCAGCCAGAACGCGCGTGGCGACAGACGTGCACCCGGCGCTGATTGGAAGCGTTTGTATTCGCTGATGTACAGCAGGTGTTCGACCCGCTTGGCATCCTCGCGCGAATAGCCCGCTGCGACGCAATCCGCGATCGAGCCATCCTGATCCACAAGGATTTTCAAGATGCCATCCAGCACCGGATAATCAGGCAGTGAATCGCTGTCCTTCTGATCTTCACGCAGTTCCGCCGACGGCGGCTTGGTGATGATCCGATCAGGGATCACGGCGCCCGCGGGCGCCATCATCCAGTCGCGGTGATTTTCGTTCCGCCAGCGGCAGATGTCGAAGACGCGCGTTTTATACAGGTCTTTAATCGGGTTATAGCCGCCCGCCATGTCTCCATAGATCGTGGCATAGCCAACTGCGACCTCGGATTTGTTGCCCGTGGTTAGCAGCATCTCGCCAAACTTGTTGGACAGCGCCATCAACAGCAGACCGCGCAGGCGCGACTGGATGTTTTCTTCGGTCAGGCCTTCTTCGGTGCCTTCAAACAGCGGGGCAAGCGTGGCGGTGATCGCGTCGCGGCCCTGCTTGATCGGCACAAAGTCATAGCGGCAGCCCAGATTGGTCGCCATTTCCTTAGCGTCCTCAAGGCTGTGTTCCGACGTATATTCCGACGGCAGCATCACACAGCGCACATTGTCCGCGCCCAGCGCATCCGCTGCTATCGTCGCCACCAGCGCCGAGTCCACACCTCCGGACAGACCCAACAGCACCTTCTTGAACCCCGTCTTGCGCATGTAGTCACGCAGGGACAGAACCATCACGTGATAGTCCTGCTCCATATTGTCGGGATGGGTCACGAACTCACCGGGCAGCGCGACCCAGCCTTCGGGGCCTTGTTCAAAATCGACGTGGGAAATCACCTCATCAAAAACCGCCAGCTTGACCGCGATCTCGCCCTTGCGGTTCAGCACGAACGAACCACCGTCGAACACCTGATCATCCTGACCGCCGACCATATTCAGGTAAACCAGCGGCAGATCGGTTTCGACGACGCGGCTGACCATGTGGTTCAGGCGCACTTCCATCTTATCGCGGTAGTAAGGCGACCCGTTCGGGACCAGCAGGATTTCAGCGCCGGTTTCGGCCAGCGTTTCAGCCACATCTTCGTGCCACGCGTCTTCGCAGATCGGGCTGCCGATGCGCACAGGTCCCACGCTAAACGGACCCGCGACTGGGCCAGACGTGAACACGCGCACTTCGTCAAAGACGTTGTTGTTGGGCAGGTGATGCTTCAGCACCGTCGCCGTCACCTCGCCGTTTTGCAGCACGTGATAGGCGTTATACAGGTCCGTCCCTTCGATCCACGGCGCACCGATGGCAACCGCCGGACCGTCGGCACAGTCCTTGGCCAACTCGCGCAGCACCTCGATCGCTTCGGTGTAAAACGCAGGTTTGCGCATCAGATCCTGCGCGTTGTAGCCGGTGATGAACAGCTCGGGGAAGGCAACCAGATCGGAACCGGCGGCTTTGCCTGCCTCCCATGCCTCACGCGCTTTGGCGGCATTACCCTGCAAATCGCCCACAGTGGGGTTCAGCTGGGCCAGCGTGATGCGAAAACGGTCTGCCATGGGTTGTACCTTTCACCTTTCGTCGCAATCCACATAGCAGAAGCACGCCGGAGTAAAAGTCCAACCGGCAAAAGACGTTGTGCCAAAGCGGCCCGTCCACTAGTTTTCCCCTGAACAGTCGGGGCCAAATGCCCTGTGACGACGGCAAGGGCGGAGCAAAGCAAATGGGCAAGGTGAAAACGGTCGTTCTGGGATGTGCACTGGCAACCCTGCCGATGATGGCCCTTGCGCAATCCGGCAACGTCCAGACCAAGCAATACGATGACGGCGGCGTCTACGAAGGCGGCTTTCAGAACGGGCTACAGCACGGTCAGGGTACCTACCGCCTGCCCAACGGCTATGAATACAGTGGTGACTGGGTCGAAGGCGAAATCCGTGGTCAGGGCGTCGCACGGTTCCCCAACGGATCGGTCTATGAGGGCAGCTTTGCCAAGGGCAAACCCGAAGGCACAGGCAAAATCGTCTTTGCCGATGGCTCGATCTACGAAGGCACATGGCTGGACGGAAAAATCACAGGTCAGGGCGTGATGAAATACGCCAACGGCATGGTTTACGAAGGATCGTTCCGCAACGCGCTGCACCACGGGCGCGGCACGATGACCGCCCCCACTGGCTATATCTACGAAGGTGACTGGGTGAACGGCGTCAAGGAAGGCAACGCCAAGATCACTTATGCCGACGGATCGAAATACGATGGCCGCGTGTCCGGCGGATCGCGCGAAGGCAAGGGCGAGATCACGATGGCCGACGGCCTGCGTTATGAGGGCATGTGGCAAGACGACCAGATCCACGGCGTCGGGACGCTTTATCAGGCCAATGGCGATGTCTACGAAGGCGAATTCGTCGCGGGCCGTCGCGAAGGTCAGGGCAAGGTTACCTATAAGTCAGGCGACGTTTACGAAGGCGCGTTTCAGAATGACCAGCGTCAAGGCATCGGCACCTTCCGTGGACAGGACGGCTATACCTACACCGGCGAATGGGTGGCCGGGCAGATCGACGGCACAGGCCGCGTGACCTACCCCGACGGGTCGATCTATGAGGGCCAGTTCCGTGGCGATCTGGCCAATGGTCAGGGCAAAATCACCTATCCCGATGGCGCGACTTATGAAGGCGATTGGGTCGATGGCGTGATCCAGGGCAAGGGCATCGCGACCTACGCCAATGGCCTGACCTATGAAGGCGGCTTTGTGAACGCCAAGAACGACGGCTTCGGCGTGATGACCTACCCCGACGGCTACCGCTATGAAGGCAACTGGGTCCAAGGCCGCCGCGAAGGCGAAGGCACCGCCACCTACCCAGATGGCACGATCTATACCGGCATGTTCAAAGACGGCAAACGCGATGGTATCGGCAAAATCGTGATGCCTGACGGCTTTACCTACGAAGGCGGCTGGCAGAACGGCAAAATCCACGGCACCGGCATTGCCACCTACGCCAGCGGCGACATCTATGAAGGCAGTTTCGAGGATGGCAAACGCAGCGGCGACGGCACCATGCGCTATGCCACGGGCGAGGAAGCCAGCGGCACATGGATCAACGGCGCCCTGACAGGCCCGAACGCCCCCACCGCCGAAGAACCGGCGGAAGAGGCCCCTGCCGACGAACCTGCAGCCACCGAATAAGCGCTAGACGCGTTCGCCTTTGGACAGTTTCTCAAGGAATTGATCTGCCTCGCGCAGAACGGTTTCCTTGCGATCATCCTTCATCCTGTCCCATGTTGCATACATCTGCCCCATGCGCGGATTGCCCCCGAATTTGTCACGGTGGCGATCCATGAAATGCCAGTAGAGCAGATTGAACGGACAGGCATTTTCGCCGGTCTTGTCTTTGACCTTGTAGTCGCAGGCTTTGCAGTGATCTGACATCTTGTCGATGTAACTGCCCGACGACACATAGGGTTTTGAGGCGATGATCCCGTCATCGGCAAACTGGCTCATCCCCACGACATTCGGTGCTTCGACCCATTCGAAGGCGTCAATGTAAACGCGCAGATACCATTCATGCACCTCATGCGGATTGATCCCCGCAAGCAGCGCGAAGTTGCCCGTCACCATAAGCCGCTGGATGTGGTGGGCATAGGCCTCGTCCCGCGTCTGTTCGACGGCCTTCGCAACACAGCGCATCTTGGTGTCGGCGGTCCAGAAAAACTCGGGCAGTTTGCGTTGGTGGTTCAGCGCATTGCGGCGCGGATAATCCGGACCTTCGCGGAAATAGATGCCCCGTACGTATTCACGCCAGCCGATGATCTGACGAATGAACCCCTCGACCGCATTGATCGGCGCATCGCCATCTTTCCACGCCTGTTCGGCAGCCTGACAAACCTCAAGCGGGTCCAGAAGACCGATGTTGATGTAGGCCGAGATCACCGAATGATAAAGAAAGCGATTGTCATCCAGCATCGCATCCTGAAAATCACCGAACTTCGGCAGCGCGTGTTTGATGAAATGCGACAGCGCACGGCGCGCCTGCCCCTGATCGGTGGCATACCAGAACGGGCGCAAGGTGCCGAAACTGTTGCCAAACCGCGCCTCGACCAGATCAAGCACCTCTTCCACTGTGTCGTCCGGCGTGAATTCCATCGGGCCGTTGAAATCGACGGCATCAGGCGCGGGTTTGCGGTTGTCGTGGTCGAAATTCCACTTGCCGCCCGCAGGTTCGCCATCCTCCATCAACAGACCGGTTTTGCGCCGCATCTCGCGATAGAAATACTCCATCCGAAGCGATTTTCGCCCATCCGCCCAATCGTTGAATTCATCCAAGGATGCCACAAACCGCGTGTCCGGATGCACGGTTAGCTTCAACGGCATATCCTCAAGCGCGTTGATCAGCCGCCACTCACCGCATTGGGTGGCAATCACCTCTTTCGCGCCCGTTTCATCCGCGCGGCGCAGCAATTCACCGGGGATGGAGCCGCAATTGTCCGTATCGTCCAGTTCGGTGTAACGCACGTCCCAACCATCGTCCCGAAGCCGCGCCGCAAACTTGCGCATAGCTGCAAAGATCAGCGCGATTTTCTTGGGGTGATGCTGCACATAGGTCGCCTCATCCGCGACCTCGGCCATCACGACGATATCGCTGTCCTTATTCGCCTTTTCCAAAGCAGACAGATTTTCAGAAAGCTGATCCCCAAGCACCAGAACAAGACGGCTCACCACGGAATTTCCTTCTTGGCATAATCGTAAAACCGCCCCGTCTCCTCGGGCGTCAGGCTGGCCATCACATCGCAGAGCCGCATGGCCGCGACCTCGGGCGTGACGGTTGGATGGTTGTCGGCATATTTGGCGGTAAAGTTGGTTTCGACCGTACCAGGATGCAGAGCAACGCAGGCCAGTTCCTTGTGCGTGCGGGCGAACTCGATGGCGGCCGAATGCACAATCTGGTTCACCGCCGCCTTGGCGGTGCGATAGGAATACCAGCCGCCCAATCCGTTATCCCCGATCGACCCGACGCGCGCGGACAGCACCGACATAACCGCGCGCTCCTTGCGCGGGACCAGCCCGATGGCGTGTTTCAGAACCATCGCTGGGCCAATCGTGTTCAGGCGGAACTGATCGATCATGGCCTGCGGGTCCAACCGCTTGATCGATTTTTCAGGCGCAGCGCCGTCGATCTCTAGCGCGCCCGTCGCAACAAAGATCAGATCGAACGGGCCGTCCAGCCGCGACAGATGTTCCTGGATCGATGCCTCATCGGTCACATCCAAACCGTCGACAGACCGCGACAGTCCGGTGACTTGCACGCCACGTGCGGTCAGTTCTTGCGCCACAGCGGCCCCGATGCCACCTGACGCTCCGATGATGAGTGCGTTTTTCATGACTAGCGACCTAGGCGGGTCGCGTCATGCTTCAAGCAAAAGGATCGTCCGGATAGCCGACACCCACCAGATACAGTCCATGGGGCGGACACACAGGCCCGCAGGCCGCGCGATCCTTGGCTTCCAGCGCCTCGCGCACCTTGTCCGGATGCCACCCGCCCGCGCCCACACGTTCCAGCGTGCCGACAAAGCTGCGCACCTGATTGTGCAGGAACGACCGTGCCCGCAGGTAGAAGTGGATTTCCAGACCGGCTGTCGTCGGCACCTCGGAAATGCTCAGCTCATCCAGTGTCTTAACCGGACTTGCCGCCTGACACATCGTGGACCGGAACGTCGTGAAGTCATGCAGACCAATCAGATGCTTGGCCCCTTCGCGCATCGCTTCGACATCCAAAGGATGCGCCACGTGCCAGACCTGACCTTCTTCCAAAGTCGGGCGGGACCGGCGGTTGAGTATACGGAATAAATACCGGCGTTCATGCGCCGAAAACCGCGCGTGCCAATCCTCATCCACCTCGGACGATCCGACGATGGCAACGGGCAAAGGTTTCAAATGGTGATTCAGCGCCGACATCAGCTTGAACGCATCCCACGGCTTTTGCAGATCGCAATGGCAGACCTGTGCGCGGGCATGCACGCCCGCATCCGTCCGCCCCGCCGCTGCAATCGTGTGCGGGCCCGGTTCCAGTTTGGCCAAAGCATCCTCGATCGCCCCCTGAACCGAGGGCTGATCCGCCTGACGCTGCCAGCCCGCAAAGGGGCGGCCATCATATTCTACTTGTAGCGCAAATCTGGGCATAAAATGCGCCTTAGCGAATGGCATGGGAACGGGCAAGTCTTTGTCCCCTCTGGCAACTGCCCTTGCGCGCCCTTATCTTGGGGTTGGATACGAGTTGGAAGGACAGCATCTTGGTAATCGGAAGCCTCGCCGACAACCTCACGCGCGGCGTGGAAAATGTGGCCAGCACATTGGCCAGCCCCTTTACGGACACCACAATCCGCTTGGGCGTGACGGGGCTTGCGCGGGCGGGCAAGACGGTTTTCATAACATCGCTGGTCGCCAATCTGATGGACCGCGCCCGCATGGGGCAGCTTTTGGCCGAGGCAGAGGGCCGGATTGTCGCCGCCTACTTGCAGCCGCAGCCCGACGACACGCTGCCGCGCTTTGATTACGAAGAACACCTTGCTGCGCTGACCTCGACCAGCCCGCACTGGCCCGACAGCACCCGCGCCGTGTCTGAACTGCGCCTGTCGTTGAAGGTGCAGCCGACGGGCATTCTGGGCGGCATCCAAGGGCCGCGCACCGTGCATCTGGATATCGTCGATTATCCCGGCGAATGGCTGCTGGATCTGGCGTTGCTCGACAAAACTTATGTGGAATGGAGCCAGGAAACGCTTGCCCGCCTGTCCGAGCGACCCGAAGGCACAGAGTTTCTGGCGCTCGCAAACGCCGAAGACGGCACGGCCGATCTGGCCGAACCCCGCGCGCGCGCATTGGCCGATGCATTTACCGACTACCTGAACGCCGCGCGCAAGGCGGGCTTTTCCGACTGTACGCCGGGGCGGTTCCTGTTGCCCGGCGATCTGGCGGGTAGTCCTGTGCTGACATTCGCCCCCCTGCCCGAACAACCGAACGCCCCGCGCAAAAGCCTGTGGCGCGAAATGGAGCGGCGGTTTGAGGCCTATAAATCCCGCGTGGTGAAACCGTTTTTCCGCGACCACTTTTCCAAAATCGACCGTCAGGTCGTGCTGGTTGATGTGCTGAATGCCATCCACCAAGGCCCAAAAGCGGTTGAAGATATGCGCCGCGTGTTGTCCGAGGTGATGGGCGCGTTCCGCCCCGGCCCGAACGCCTTTCTGACGCAGCTTTTGCTGGGCAAACGGGTGGAACGCATCCTGTTTGCCGCAACCAAGGCCGACCATCTTCACCACACCCAGCACCGTCAGCTGACCCAAATCACCAAAGCACTGTTGCGGGATGCCGAAGACCGCGCGAACTTTGCTGGCGCCAAGACCAAGGCATTGTCTTTGGCCTCGTTGCGGGCAACGACGGAAACCACAGTGCCGCACAACGGCGGGGAACTGGACTGTGTGCGCGGCACGTTGATGACCGGCAAAGAAGCGGCGTTTTATGCAGGCGAACTGCCCGAAGACCCCGCGCGTTTACTCGCCCCTGCACGTCAGGGTGCGGAGGCTTGGCTGGATGGAGATTACGGCAATATGGCCTTTGCCCCGTCGCCCCTGCGCCTGCGCCCTGGTGAGGGCCCGCCGCATATCCGGCTGGATCGCGCGGCAGAGTTTCTGTTCGGGGACAAGTTGTGAACAGCCCCGCAATCACCCTGCGCCCCGCCCGCGCGCTGGACGCCGGCGCTTTGGGCGCGATGATGACCGAGGCGGTTCACGACACCCCGTGGAAACCAACGCTGCATAGCGGGGCCGAGGATATCGCCCACGCGGGTCAGATGATCGACCGAGGTTGGGTCACGGTGGCCGAGATCGAGGGCCAGACCGCTGGCTTTCTGGCAAGGGAAGACGGCTACATTCACAGCCTGTTTGTGGCCCGCGACTGTCGTCGTGCTGGGATAGCTTCTACGCTTTTGGACACTGCTAAATCGGCCTGCGAACAGCTCACGCTTTGGACGTTTCAGGCCAATGCAGCGGCCCGAAAGCTCTATACATCCCATAATTTTACCGAAGTTGCCCGCACCGATGGCGACAACGACGAAGGCCTGCCGGATATCCGTTTCCAATGGCGTGCCGAAAGGACAGCCCAATGACCCAGACCAAAGGCCCTGTGCTGATCGAACTGGATGCGGACACACCGCACGACACGCCCGACCGCGCACCGCCAGTGCCGGACGTTGAAGTGCCGCAGGGCCGCGCGATGACAACAGCGGCGACCTTGGCCGCCCGTCCGGCGTCCAAGCTGGCGAAATGGTTCTGGTCGCTTCTGTCGGCAATCATCGTAACGGTGATGTCGGTCACCGCGTGGAACTTTGCCGCCAACCTTGTGGCGCAGAACGCAATCCTTGGCTGGCTGGTGACGGGCTTGTTTGCCCTGTTCATCGCAGTCCTCGTACTGATCGCAATCAAGGAACTGGCCGCGTTTTCACGACTGAAAAAGCTGGATGATCTGCACCGGCAGGCGGGGCATGTTCTGGCCTCGGGCGATCTGTCCGAGGCGCGCAAATTGGTGGGCTCGGTCGAGGCGCTTTATAAAGGGCGCGAAGACACAAAGTGGGGGCTGGAGCGCCTGAATGAACGCAAAGAAGAGGTGTTTGATGCCGAGGCATTGTTGGCGCTGACCGAACGCGAATTGCTGACCCCGCTGGACCACGCCGCACGGGCCGAGGTTGAGGCAGCGGCGCGTCAGGTGGCCGGTGTGACCGCGCTGGTGCCCTTGGCGCTGGCGGATGTGGCGGCGGCGCTGACGTCGAACTTGCGGATGATCCGGCGGATTGCCACGATCTATGGCGGCAGGTCAGGCACGTTGGGCAGTTGGCGTTTGACCCGCGCGGTGTTTTCTCACCTTGTGGCAACGGGCGCTGTGGCCGTGGGCGATGACCTGATCGAGCCCGTCTTAGGCGGCGGCGTGCTATCCCGCGTATCGCGCCGATTTGGCGAAGGCGTGGTCAACGGCGCATTGACGGCCCGCGTGGGCGTGGCCGCGATGGAGGTTTGCCGCCCGATCCCCTTTGGTCCGAAATCCAAGCCATCGGTCCGCTCGATTGTGGCCAGTTCCATGGCGGGATTGTTCAAGCGCGATGGTGCGAAATCCCAGGCGGATTAATCGGGGTCCAGCAGGCTTCCTGTCGGGGGCAGCATGTCGCCACAGACCAGCCGCGTCAGGATGTACGGCACCGGTTGAACCTGACTAAGCGGGAACAGAAGACGATCACGAAGCAACGGCAAAACGCGGCTATCCGACTGATATTGCGGCGTGAACATACGGCTCATGGTCTGGTAGGACCACACATGCCACCGCCGTGCCCGTGCATAGTGAAGCAGTGCAAGCGGCACATCGCCCCGCGCCTCGGCAATCGCCTGCGACAGCGCCCAGGCATCCAGCAAAGCCATGTTCGCACCCTGCCCCAGTTGCGGGCTGGCGCGGTGGGCTGCGTCACCAATATAGGCGATGCCGTCACCATAAGGCCGCACCAAAGTGCCGTGCGTATAACTGGCGGCGGTCATCTGGTCGGGGTCGGTGATCTGATCCACGAAGGGTGCGAATGCGGGCCACAGCGAGACGGCTTCGTCCTTCCATGCCTGTAACCCCGTCTTACGCCACGCAGTGACGCCATTGGCGGGCAGCGACCAGAAGATCGCCGCCTTGAACCCCGTCGCATCCGGCAAGGACCCGATCGGCAGCACGCCCATCATACGGTTGGCGCGGCGATACATCTGCCGCAGTTCGTCGCGCGGAAGTGGCGTGTCTGCAGGCCAATCCACGGTCGCCCAAAGCGCGCCATAGCCCAGCGGTTTGGATTTCAAAGGCGACAGGACCGAACCAGCGCCCGAAGCATCGATGATCAGGTCAAATGGCCCATCGCGGCGATCCGCGAACAGCAAATGCGCGCCGTCACGGCCCGTGACCTGCGAAGCGGAAACCAATGCCACCCCTGCCGCTTGGGCCGCGGCATAAAGCGCATCGAACAATGCCGCGCGGTGGATCGCCAGACCAAACCGGCTGGACTTCGGAGTAACGTAAGACACCTCAAGAACCCGCCTGCCCTGATCGGCCTCGCGGCCCCGCATGGCGGTGATGGCATTGCCCAGTTCAAGCGCCCGCTGGTCTGCGCCCAAAGCCTTTAGAACCGACAGGCCGACCGGCTGAACAACCAGCCCCGAACCCACGGGTGCGGGTTCTGCAAATTTATCGAAAACGGTCACGTCATGCCCTGCCCGACGCAACAGCGCACCTACGGCCAATCCACCGACACCCGCGCCAGCAACAGCGATATCCAGAGGACGCATTTCAAAACCTTTGACCAATTCGGGCCGAAGAAACCCCATCGCCCATCGACTGTCCATGAGGCACAACCGCCTGCGGCAAAACTGTTGCCATATAGGCCGGATATCCCACTGGACGCCCCTTGCCCACAGGCCTATAACCGCGCCCATGACGAAGATGTTTGCGATCATCATTCGAATTACATGCCCGGCGCTCTGACACGAGCCGCCGGGACAAAGGCGTATGGATTGCCGCGCCGCCCCATCATCTGTGAATTTTACTGACGTCAAGGACACTCAAGATGTGCGCCGAAGCCACCTCGCCGGACTATAAAGACACCCTCAACCTGCCGCAGACCGACTTCCCGATGCGCGCGGGCCTGCCCAAACGCGAACCCGCATGGTTGGACCGTTGGGCCAAGATCGGCATCTACGAACAACTGCGCGAAAAGGCGAAGTCGTCTGACCGCAAGCCTTTCACCCTGCACGATGGCCCTCCGTATGCGAACGGTCACCTGCACATCGGCCACGCGCTGAACAAGATCCTGAAGGATATGGTCGTACGCTCGCAGCAGATGATGGGCCGCGATGCGCGCTATATCCCGGGCTGGGACTGCCACGGCCTGCCGATCGAATGGAAGATTGAGGAAAAGTACCGCGCCAAGGGCAAAGACAAGGACGACGTGCCTGTCGTCGACTTCCGTCAGGAATGCCGCAAGTTCGCTGAAGGCTGGATCGACATCCAGCGCGAAGAATTTAAACGCCTTGGCATCACAGGCACGTGGGACAATCCCTATCTGACGATGGATTTCCGCGCAGAGCGGATCATCGCGGAAGAATTCCAGAAATTCCTGATGAGCGGCGTTCTTTATCAGGGCTCGAAGCCTGTCATGTGGTCGCCGGTCGAGAAAACCGCGCTGGCCGAGGCCGAGGTGGAATACCACGACCGTCAGACCGACGCGATCTGGGTCAAGTTCGCGTTGCAGAACGCAGGCGAAGGTCTGGACAACACCTATGCCGTGATCTGGACCACCACACCTTGGACCATCCCGCAAAACCGCGCGATCTGCTTCAGCCCGACCGTATCCTACGGTCTGTACGAAGTTCTGGACACGCCGGAAGAATGCTGGGCCGCGAAGGGTGAGAAGTACCTCTTTGCCGACGATCTGGCGGCAGACACGCTGGCCAAGGCGCGTCTGGAAGACAGCATGTACACCCGCGTCCGTGATGTGACCGGTGATGAACTGTCCGCGATGATCTTTGCCCACCCGCTGAACGGCGCAGCCGAAGCAAACGGCGAATGGGATTTCGACGTGCCGATGCTGCCGGGCGATCACGTGACCGCCGACGCAGGTACAGGTTTCGTCCACACGGCCCCCAGCCACGGTGACGACGACTATGCCATCGGCATCAAGCACGGTCTGGAAATGACCTATAACCTTGGGGACGACAGCGCCTATCGCGATGACCTGCCGTTCTTTGCTGGCCTCAAGGTCTATGACCACAAGGGCAAGCCGGGCAAAGCGAACCAGGCCGTTATGGCGAAACTGGTTGAGGTTGGCCGCCTTCTAGCCCGTCAGCGCATCACCATCTCGGACGCGCACAGCTGGCGCTCCAAAGCTCCGGTCATCCGTCTGAACCGCCCGCAGTGGTTTGCCTCGATCGACCGCGAGGTTGGCGATGGCAATGATACCTACGGCAAGACAATCCGCGAACGCGCCCTGACCAGCATTGACAAGCTGGTGAAATGGACGCCGCAGACAGGCCGCAACCGCCTGTATTCCATGATCGAAGCGCGTCCAGACTGGGTTCTGTCCCGCCAGCGTGCGTGGGGTGTGCCGCTGACATGCTTCACCAAGAAAGGCGCACAGCCGACTGATCCCGATTACCTGCTGCGCGATGAAGCCGTGAACGCCCGCATCCTTGCCGCGTTCGAGGCCGAAGGCGCGGATGCATGGTACGTCGAAGGCGCGAAGGAACGCTTCCTTGGCAACGACTACAACGTCGATGACTGGGATCAGGTGTTTGACGTTCTGGACGTGTGGTTCGACTCCGGCTCGACCCACGCGTTCGTTCTGCGCGACCGCGAAGATGGCTCGGACGATGGTCTGGCCGATCTCTATCTCGAAGGCACCGACCAGCACCGCGGTTGGTTCCATTCCTCGATGCTGCAAAGCTGTGGCACCCAAGGCCGCGCGCCCTATCGCGGGGTTCTGACCCACGGCTTTACGCTGGACGAGAAGGGCAACAAGATGTCCAAATCGGTCGGCAACACCGTCGCCCCCGAGGATGTGACCAAGCAATACGGCGCTGACATCCTGCGCCTTTGGGTGGCTCAGGCCGACTACACCGCTGACCTGCGGATCGGTCCGGAAATCCTGAAGGGCGTGGCAGACAGCTACCGCCGTCTACGCAACACCATGCGCTTTATGCTGGGCGCCGTGTCGCATTTCAGCGAAGCGGATCGTGTGGACCCTGCGGATATGCCTGAACTGGAACGTTGGGTGCTGCACCGTCTGGCAGAACTGGATGAGGTCGTGCGCGCAGGCTATGACGCCTATGACTTCCAAGGCGTGTTCCAGCAGCTGTTCAACTTTGCGACCGTGGAACTGTCGGCCTTCTATTTCGACATCCGCAAGGACGCGCTTTATTGCGACGGCGACACAGCCCGCCGCCGCGCGGCCCGCACTGTGATGGACATCCTGTTCCACCGCCTGACCACATGGCTGGCACCGGTTCTGGTGTTCACTATGGAAGAGGTCTGGCTGGAACGGTTCGGCGGCGATGATGCGTCGGTTCACCTGCAGGACATCCCCGAAACGCCCGCATCGTGGAAGAACGCGGAACTGGCGGCGAAATGGTCCAAGGTCCGCACGGCCCGCCGCGTTGTCACGTCCGCGCTTGAAGTGCAGCGCGTGAACAAGGTGATCGGCGCGTCGCTGGAAGCGGCCCCTGTGGTCTATGTCAGCGATGCCGCGACCTTGGCGGCACTGAAGGACGTGGCGTTTGAGGATGTCTGCATCACATCGGGCCTGACCCTGACGGATGACGCCGCACCCGAAGATGCCTACCGCATGGCCGAGCTCGCAGACATCGCCGTGGTCTTTGCCGAGGCCGAGGGTGAGAAATGTCAGCGCTGCTGGAAAATCCTGCCGGACGTTGGCACGCACTCCCACGCAGGCACTTGCGCCCGCTGCGACGAGGCGTTGGCGTAAAAGCCTCTAGTTCGGAGAAGATTGAACCGCCGGGGTCCCTGCCCTGGCGGTTTTCTTTTGGGATTTGGGCTGGCGTTAAAAGTCGGCTATGAGCCCAGATTCACGGATGCTGCGGGATGAATGAATATCGGCTGCAGTGCAGCAGCCCGGCGACAACATGGTGTTACGTATGATCCTCGACCCATCTGTCGGGGTGATCCCAAAGCCAGCAAGGACACAACTGGAACGGTCAAGCCGTTCCAGTCAGTTGTTTTGCGGAGGTGCGCCTCACTACGTCGAAACGCAATGCAATCCGGATTATTAGCTGCTTATGGCTCCATTCCCGGCAATGGCTCAGTTGTAGGCTCAGGCCTAGGCTCCGGACCAATCGCTTCGACCACTAATATATGTCGAGGCGGTGATTCGGGTGCAAGAACCTTTGCAAAATTAGCCTCTCTCAAAAGCGGATCGCCGATCGGGCATCGAAATAGTTCGGTGAAGAATTGGTATGATGACCACGGACATGAATCGTGAATGTTCTGATCCGAATAATCGTAAAAGGAGGCGGCACCCCCGCATCTGATCCCATTGGTAGCGTATACAAATACATATGCTGCGAAGGTGCGATGGATCATATCTCGGCACTGTTTATGTAGCCTGTCTGCTTCCGCTGTACTTAATATATTGTTTTCTTCTAGACGTTTTGATTGGATCAAAACGCCTTTATCATAATATCGCCCATACGCATTCAAACGTACATTCAGCAAAATGTCGGCGCCTACCCAGCTTTCCTCAGCGGCTTTTCCCGGGCCGCCTCGAACAAACCGGCTTCTCCATTCAATTTCGCCAATCATTCCCTCTAGTCTTGCGTCTAACTGTCCAAGTAAAGCGCCGGTGATGTTCGGCTCATCTACGACATCACCTTTTGCATACTTTTTCACCGCCGCATCACATGCGTTTGCAGCTCTGAATGCAGCTTCCTCAACATCCCGCTCGAAGCTCATATCTCTAACTACCTTACTTGTCTGAAAATCGTTCTGGGAGGTTATACACAGCCGCACCGCACGTTCACCCCGCCCCAAAAAAGAAAATCCCCCGATCCCCCTCGCGGGATGTGGACGGCGGCGCTTGAGGTGCTTAGGTTAAGGCCAGCATGAAAGAGAGCGCATGACGGACACGCCCAAGTATCAGGTTCTGGCCCGCAAATACCGCCCCGAGACCTTTGCCGACCTTGTCGGACAGGATGCGATGGTGCGCACCCTGAAGAACGCGTTCGAGGCGGATCGCATCGCGCAGGCCTTTGTGATGACGGGCATTCGCGGCACCGGCAAAACCACCACCGCGCGGATCATTGCCAAGGGCATGAACTGCGTTGGTCCTGACGGAAACGGGGGGCCCACGACGGATCCGTGCGGTCAGTGCGAACCCTGCCGCGCCATTATGGAAGGTCGCCACGTCGACGTGATGGAGATGGACGCCGCCTCTAACACCTCGGTCAACGATATCCGCGAGATCATCGACTCGGTCCATTACCGCGCGGCCTCGGCCCGTTATAAGATCTACATCATCGACGAAGTTCACATGCTGTCGACCAGTGCGTTCAACGCGCTGCTTAAAACGCTTGAGGAACCGCCCGCCCATGTGAAGTTCATCTTTGCCACCACGGAAATCCGCAAGGTTCCCGTGACGGTGCTGTCGCGCTGTCAGCGGTTCGACCTGCGCCGGATTGAGCCCGAGGTGATGGTGGGCCTGTTGCGCAAGATCGCCGGCGCTGAGGGCGCTGAGATCAGCGATGATGCCTTGGCCCTGATCACCCGCGCGGCCGAAGGATCGGCCCGGGATGCGACCTCACTTCTGGATCAGGCGATTTCCCACGGTGCTGGCGAAACGACCGCCGAACAGGTGCGTGCGATGCTGGGCCTTGCGGACCGGTCGCGCGTCATGGACCTGTTCGAGATGATCATGCGGGGCGATGCGGCATCGGCCCTGACCGAGATCGGCGCGCAATACGCCGACGGGGCAGACCCGCTAGCCGTGCTGCGCGATCTGGCCGAGATCACGCATTGGATTTCCGTGGTCAAGATCACGCCCGATGCCGCCGAAGACCCGACGATCAGCCCGGACGAGCGCAACCGTGGTCAGGAACTGGCGCAACAGCTGGGCATGCGCCCGCTGACGCGGATGTGGCAGATGCTGCTGAAAGCCTTGGACGAGGTCAGCCAAGCGCCGAACGCGATGATGGCCGCTGAAATGGCCGTGATCCGCTTGACCCATGTGGCCGAGATGCCCTCGCCCGAAGACCTTGTGCGCAAGCTGCAGGATACGCCCCCACCGCCAATGCCGCCATCAGGTGGTGGTGCGCCGATGGGTATGGGCGGTGGCAGCACCAACGCCCTTTCGTCGGCCCCTGCGCCAACCCATCGCGGCCCCTCTGGCCCCAGCGCATCGCTGGGCGGTGGTGGCGCGCAAGCGGTGCAGGCCGTGGCGCAAGATCAGGCGCTGGCCCGCTACCCGACGTTCGAACACGTTCTGGAATTGATCCGCACCAACCGCGACGTGAAGCTGCTGGTTGAAGTCGAGGGCGGCGTGCGTTTGGCGTCCTATCAACCGGGCCGGATCGAATTCACCCCCGCGGAAGAGGCGCAGCCCGATCTGGCGCAGCGCCTTGGATCGGCCCTGCAGCGCTGGACCGGCAATCGCTGGGGCGTCAGCGTGGTCAATGGCTGCGACGCCGCCACGATCACCGAAAAGAAAGACGCCGCCAAACAGGCGCTGCGCGACGAGGCCGCTGAACACCCGCTGGTCAGGGCCGTGTTCGACGCCTTCCCCAAAGCGAAGATCACAGATATCCGCAGCGCCACCGATATTGCCAACGAAGTGCAGGCCGAAGCGCTGCAAGAAGTTGAAGATGAATGGGATCCGTTCGAAGACGGCTGAGGCCCTTCGCGGATTCTGACAACCCAAAGAACGGAGAAGAACGATGCTCAAAGGACTTGGCGGGCTGGGTGGTCTTGGTGACATGACCAAGATGATGAAAGCGGCGCAGGAAATGCAGGGCAAGATGGCCCAGCTGCAAGAAGACATGCACTCGATCATGGTCGAGGGCGAAGCCGGCGCTGGTCTGGTCAAGGCGACCTGCACAGCCAAAGGCGAGTTGAAGACACTGGACATCGATCCGTCGATCTTCAACGGCGACGACAAGGAAGTGGTCGAGGATCTGATCCTTGCCGCCATCAAAGACGCCCAGCAGCGCGCGCAGGAACGGGCCAAGGAAGAAATGGGCAAACTGGCCGAGTCGATGGGCCTGCCCAAAGACATGAACCTGCCCTTCTGATCCTGAACGGGCATGTCCGGCCGCAATGACATTGATGCGCTGATCGACCTGATGGCGCGCTTGCCGGGGCTCGGGCCCCGCTCGGCGCGTCGTGCGGTGCTGCATCTGATCCGCAAACGGGCGCTGTTGCTGACGCCCCTGTCGGACCTGATGCAGACCGTGGCGGCCACCGCGCGCGAATGTCTGAACTGCGGCAACGTCGGCACCGGCGATATCTGCGAAATTTGTTCCAACGACGCCCGCGCCAACGGGCTGCTGTGTGTGGTCGAGGATGTGGCGGACCTGTGGGCCATGGAACGATCGGGCACCTTCAAGGGCCGCTACCATGTGCTGGGCGGCACGCTGTCTGCGCTGGACAGCATCGGGCCGGACGAATTGCGCATTCCCAAACTGATCGACCGTGTCACCTCCGAGGAAATCACCGAGGTGATCCTTGCCCTGAACGCCACGGTCGACGGGCAAACCACGGCCCATTACATCGCCGACCAGCTTGAGGGCCGCGTCGCGCTGTCGTCGCTGGCCCAAGGCGTGCCCATTGGCGGCGAGCTGGATTATCTGGACGACGGCACCATCAGCGCGGCGCTGACCGCGCGCAAACGGCTATAGACGGAGACCCCCATGAGCGTGTTTGACGAAGACCTGTTCCTGAAAGGACTAGAGCAACGCAAGGCCACGCTGGGCGCGGAATACGTCGAAAAGAACATGGCCGCCGCGGATGAGTTCACACGGCCTTTTCAAGAGGCGATGACAGCGTGGTGCTGGGGCTTTGGCTGGGGCGACGACGTGATCGACGCCAAGACACGGTCGATGATGAACCTGTCGATGATCGGGGCCTTGGGGAAGATGACCGAGTGGGAACTGCACTGCCGAGGGGCGCTGAACAACGGCGTCACACCGGAAGAGCTCCGCGCGATCATCCACGTCATCGGCATCTACTGCGGCGTCCCCCAAGCACTGGAATGCTTTCGGGCGGCGAAGAGGGTTTTGGAGAGGCAGTAAGAAATGCTTCAAATGCTACCACAAACATTTTCTGCTCTAACGGACATGTACGCTTCGGGCATCAACGATTAGATCATTCAGACCAATGCGTTTGATATGAATCCGATAACTTTCAAAAAGTAAGCAAGAAAACTTACTCTCTTTTGGAGATGAATAAAGTATGACGTCGATTGATCCATTTTTCCATATCCCTAATGATAGAAAATGGAATGCATGCATTGGCAAACAAGGCGATGAAGAAAACTACGCTGACGGATATATTCAAGCGGCTAAGGAACTTGCTAACCTCTTATTAGAAAAGAAAATGTTCGATAAACGCGATACACTTGCGCTTCCAATTTTGTACAACGCTCGGCACGCAATAGAACTTACGCTCAAGCTAGTCCTCAGCGAACTTAAAAAGTCCAAAATCATCCCATCAGAGCATCGCCAAAATCATGATATAAAGTCACATTTAGAATTTCTTGAGAAACACAATATTCCAGATAAATGTTTACGGGATTACTCTTCATCTCTCGGAAAATTTGTCGATAGCCTGTCTAGAATCGATGATGACGGCCAAGAGCTGCGTTTCCATAAGAATAGAAAGGGTCAACCTAGTATTGAAAATAAGACGCTAGCGAACATTGAAGTCATCCACCAGAGCCTCATTGAACTGCAGGATATTTTGGCAGGCATTAAAAACCGCACATTCGCGCTTTGTTATGAATGGCGAACCGGCACTAGAACCAACAAGTGCTCACGTCGCGATCTATTCGAGATAGCGAAAACGCTCCCCAAAAGGTCCAACTGGGCTTCGCAAGAATTTAGCGAAGCAAAAGAAACCATTAAAGAACGCTTTCATCTTAGCAACAATCAATTCAGCAATGCGTTAAAAAAAATTGAAGAAAATCGGGAATTATCCGGCATTATTTCCATTGAGTCCAGCTTACTGCATTTGTCAGACGAGAAAGCCAAATTTCTTATAGAACAATGGGAAACACTGCATGAAACGAACAACGACGAAAAAGGCCCTCGTCTCGTCTCAATAAATCAAATAAGAAAAGAAATTGAAAATTTTTCGCGTCGATGGGAAGACGTTTATCCAGCCATTATTAAAGAGCTGGATGTACGTGAGTTTGCAGATGCTCAAACAGTATATTATCTAGCGCGGGATGGAGAGTTCAGTGAGTTTTATGAAGAATCTGTAAAGCGTAGAGTCACCAGAATGAAAAATGTAGAGTTTTACCACACTGAAATTCATGAACTTATGTGCAAAACAAATTTCAAAGAAAATTTCATCAAAGGTTTGCGAACTCTGGGCCGATGCAACTTTGAGAATTAAAGAAATTTGCAACACATCAAACTTAGAAAGTTCCGCCGCAAACACTTTTATAATTAGTGAGCCGATCAAAGAAAAACCCGCCAAACTGGCGGGTTTTTCTGTCTCACTGACTTGACGATCAATTGTCGTCTTCGTCCTCGTCGTTCCCGCCGTCCGGCAGGTTGAAGAACGAATCCGCATCTGCGAAGTCTTTTTCGTCCTCGGTGTCCTCATCCTCACCACGGGGATCAGACAGGCTGAAGGTTTCCAGACCTTCCATCGACGACGGCATGCGCGGTTCTGCGTCCATGCCAAGGCTCTGTTCCGTCGACACCAGCTTGCGGCGTTCGTCGTCGTTCATCACAGCGCCCGCTTTCTTGGACGCCTTCTGGATCGCCGCGTCCAGTTCGGACTGGCGGCAGAGGCCAAGAGCAACCGGATCAATCGGCTGGATGTTGGCGATGTTCCAGTGTGTGCGTTCGCGGATCGCCTGAATGGTCGGCTTGGTTGTGCCCACCAGTTTGGAAATCTGGCCGTCGCTCAGTTCGGGGTGGAACTTGACCAGCCACAGGATCGACGCGGGGCGGTCCTGACGTTTGGACAGCGGCGTGTAGCGCGGGCCACGGCGTTTGTCTTCGTCGTGGGCTGCGGGGTTGAACTTCAGCTTCAGTTTAACCAGCGGGTCTTTCTCGGCCTTGTCGATATTGTCCTGATCCAACTGGTTGTTGGCAACAGGGTCAAAGCCCTTCACGCCGGTGGCGACGTCGCCGTCGGCGATGCCCTGCACCTCAAGTTCGTGCATGCCGACGAAATCGGCGATCTGTTTGAAGGTCAGCGTGGTATTGTCCACCAGCCAGACCGCAGTGGCCTTGGGATGCAACAGCTTGGCCATGTTATATCTCCTTAGACATATCTTTTCCGGCTCCTGGGTTTCTGGCCCGAGGAGGTCTCGGCTGGTCCGAGACAGGTTTCCGTTGTAGGGGAACTTGAGCCCTATATAGGGATCATTGGATCAAGAGGAAAGTGAAAATGCGATTGCTGGGTGCGCTTCTTGTGGCGGCGGGGTTGATGCAGGTGGATGGCGCGCAGGCCGATGGGGAACGGTCGGGCGCGTTTGATTACTATGTGATGTCGCTCAGCTGGTCGCCGACGTGGTGCGTGCTGGAGGGGGATGATCGCGGATCGCCGCAGTGCGATGAGGATCGGGATGCGGGGTGGATCCTGCACGGTTTGTGGCCGCAGTACCATCAGGGCTGGCCTGCCTATTGCCCGACGGTAGAGCGTAATCCGTCCCGCAGCGAGACTGCGGCCATGGCCGATATCATGGGCACATCCGGTCTGGCGTGGCATCAGTGGAAGAAACACGGGGTGTGTTCGGGGCTGTCTTCGACCGAGTATTACGATCTGTCCCGGCAGGCATTTGCGACGGTGAACCTGCCCGAGGTGTTTGAAAAACTGACAAAATCCGTGACAGTGCCCGCCTCGGTGATCGAACAAGCGTTTCTTGAGGCCAATCCAGAACTGGAGCCCGACATGGTGACGATCACCTGCCGGTCCGGACGTATCCAAGAGGCCCGTGTCTGTCTGTCCAAAGATCTGGAACCGGTGCCATGCGGTCGCGATGTGGTGAAAGACTGCACGCTGAATGACGCGCTGCTTGATCCGATCCGCTAATCGTCAATCACACGTCAGCGCGGCATCCAAAGCGCCGCGCTGCCACGGCCCTATGTCATTTGCGCTAATGCGGCCATCGCGAAGCGTCACAGCCAGAACGCGCGACCAACGGGCATCTGCGACGATCATCTCAGGGCCTTGCCCGCAATCACGAATGCCTCCGGGAATATCCTCCCAGCCGATCTGATGATTGGTCACACCGGGATAATCCACCACCGGTTCGAGATTCGCACCCTCACCGGTCGGAACAAAGCGCCAGACACGCAGTGTCTTTGCCAGATGCGGCCGGTCGATATAGGCGATCTCGAACAGCCCGTCGCCATCCAGATCCGCCGCGCCCACAGGGGCGAGCCAACGAAAGCGCGTTCCGATAAACGGCGTTGCGGCGCGAAGGGCCAAGGCGCCGTCCACCAGCCCCCAAACGGACAGACGCGCGCCGAAGTCTTCGTGGCTTTCGACAACAATCACCTCGGGCGATCCATCCCTATCAAGGTCGATAACCCTCGGCGCTTCATCCTCGAACACTAGGGGCCGGTCCCAACGGGCAGACATTGAACGCCCGTCCGACAGATCAACCACCAAAGTGTCGTGTTCAATCGCATCCCCAAGCGCGCCATGAGGATAGCGCGTGGTCGGCCCGTCATAACGGGCCGACACGATCTGTTGCGCTACACCTGCCACGGGCATGGCCAGCCACAGGCACACCGCTGTCAGCGCGCCGCGGGCGCAACCGCCCCAAAAGCGCTTAGGCTGACGCGGCGCTTGGCCCATCGTTTAGATTTGCTTTTCAGGCATGTTGACGACAAGCCCGTCCAGCTCGTCCGTCACTTTGATCTGGCACGTCAGACGCGACCGCGCCGGATCGGGCTGGTAGGCAAAGTCCAGCATGTCTTCTTCCATGTCGTCCTTGGCGGGCAGCTTTTCCACCCACTCGGGCGCGACATAGACATGGCATGTGGAACAGGCACAGGCACCGCCGCAATCGGCTTCGATGCCGGGAATGTTGTTGTCCCGTGCACCTTCCATGACGGTCATGCCGTTTTTGACATCGACCACATGTTCGGTCCCGTTGAATTCCACATACGTAATTTTGGCCATCTGCGAGCTCCCTAAAACTTGTTGCACACTAGGTAGCCAAGCCCGCCCGCCAATTCCAGAGCAGAACTGACCTTTGCTTGAGCATGTTCTTTATATGTTCTATAAAAGTCCCTGATGCAGATCATTTCTTCGACATCCGGCACAGCGAATACGGACTGGCCACGGCCACCGTCCTGCCTGCGCGCCTGCGACCTGCACCTGCCGCCCATCGGCGCGCGGGTGGCTGTGGCGGGGCTGGTGATCCTGCGCCAACGTCCCGGCACGGCAAACGGGGTGATCTTTATCACGCTCGAAGATGAAACAGGTGTCGTGAACATCGTCGTCTGGCGCGCGCTTTACGAACGCTTCCGTCGCGCCGTCATCGCAGGCCGTATGCTCAAGGTCACAGGCCGCATGCAGCGCGAAGCCTCTGTCACCCACATCATCGCCGAAGAGATCGAAGATATCTCGCATCTGCTGGACCGTTTGGTTGATCCCTCTGATCCACTTTCGCGGGGCACAAAAATCGGCTAATGTCCTGCGCGAACAAGACCTAACAACAGGCTGAGCAGGCATGACAGGACGATCCGCCCTCTTTCCGGCGCTATTGATCGCGTTGGCGGCATGCACCCCCGTAGACACCCCGCCCGAGGCTCCTGCCCCTCAATTCACCACCCAGAAAGCCGAAGACGGCAGCTGCTGGGGCACGGTCGTCATTCCGGCGGTTTATGAACAGGTCCCCGGTCAGGTGCAGGTGGTGCAGGCGCAGGTCGATGAAAACGGCACAATCATCCAGCCGCCGATCTATCGCAACGCCACTGTCCCGAAAGAGGTGCGCCCGCGCCGCGAAGAACGCTTTCCGGCCCCCTGCCCCGATCAGATCACACCCGAGTTCATCGCCTCGATCCAGCGCGCGCTGCTCGCGCGCGGCTACTATCGCGGCGGCGTAACCAGCCGTTTCGATGAACCCACACTAAATGCCATCCTGCGCTTTCAATCCGAACGCGGGTTGAAAAGCAGCCAGATCTCGCTCGACAGCGCCCGCGAACTGGGGCTCGCCGCTGTTGATCTGAACTGATCCAGGTATTTTCTGTCCCTAAATACCTTGGGGGAATTGGCCGAAGGCCAAGGGGGCAAAGCCCCAAAGAAAAACCCCCGCCTGTTCAGACGGGGGTTTTCAATTTCATGTCCTGAAAGATCAGTTCTCTTCGATCCCCAGTGCAACAAAGCGCGGGTCGCCGGACCGGCGGACCAATAGCAGGATCGATTTGCGGCCGGCCTCACGAGCCTCGGCGATCTTCTCTTCAAACTCATCAAAGCTTTTGATCGGGCTTTGCCCGGCTTCGGTGATCAGATCGCCAGCACGCAGACCTTTTTCAAAGGCTTCGCTGTCTTCATCGACGACCGTCACAACCAGACCCTCGGCATTATCGCCCAGTGCATACTCCTCGGTCAGTTCGTCGGTCACAGCACTCAGGGACAAACCAAGAAGGTCCAGAGTTTCCGGAGCCGCCTCTTCTTCGGGCTCGGTCGGACCTGTCGGGACAGAGCTGCTCTCGGCGTCTTCGCGGCGCCCCAAGGTGACCATGATCGTTTCGGTCTGACCTTCGCGGTTCACAACCACACGCACGGCTTTGCCAACCTCGGTGTTGCCCACCTGACGAACAAGACCGCGTGTATCTTCCACGTCGGCACCGTCGAACTTCAGGATGACGTCACCGGAAAGCAGACCCGCATCCTTGGCCGGACCATCGGGCACATCGGTGATCAGCGCGCCAGCGGTGCCTTCAAGGCCCATCGCCTCGGCCACATCCTCTGTCACATCCTGAATGCGCACACCCAGCCAGCCACGGCGCGTTTCACCGTATTTCTGCAACTGGTCGACCACACGCACCACAACGTTGGACGCCATGGAAAAGCCGATCCCGATCGAGCCGCCCGTGGGCGACAGGATCGCTGTGTTCACACCGATCACATCGCCATCCATGTTGAACAGCGGACCACCCGAATTGCCTCGGTTGATCGCGGCATCGGTCTGAATGTAGTCGTCATAGCTGCCGGACAGCGCGCGGTTGCGGGCCGAAACAATCCCTGCCGACACAGAAAAGCCCTGCCCCAGCGGGTTACCCATGGCCATCACCCAGTCGCCAACGCGAGCTGTGTTGCTGTCGCCGAAAGAGACGAATTTCAGCGGGGTTTCCGCCTCGACCTTCAAAAGCGCGATGTCTGTTGTCGGGTCCGTACCCACAAGCTTTGCCGGCAAAGAGAAGCCTTCGAAAAACTCGATCTCGATCTCATCCGCGCCTTCGATGACGTGGTTGTTTGTGACAATGAAGCCATCTTCCGAAATCACAAATCCCGATCCCAGCGCCGACGACCGACGCGGTTGGTCGCCTTCGGGTCCGTTGCGGTTCTGGAAGTCTCGGAAGAAATCCTCGAACGGTGATCCGTCGGGCACGATGCCCTGCGGCCCCATGCGGCCAGCAACCGTTGTCGAAGTGGTGATGTTCACCACCGACGGGCTGATGGTTTCCGCCAGATCGGCAAAACTTTCGGGCGCACCCCGCGCAGAAACCATCAGGGTTTGTGCCAGAATTAGAAACACCGACAAGGTCGAGATCCAGAACAAACGCAGCGGTGTGACGGTGTCGCGGGTCAAAGCGATAGCTTGGGACGTCAAAGGGTGCTCCTCTGTATTCAAATCGGGCGGTTATGATCCGCCATCTTGATGCTCTTGCAGTGAAGATAGGCTCAAAATCTGAACACTCAAAGACTGTTTCAGCAAATAAAGCGGTTGTGACTATCGAAAAACGGGAATTCCGGTCGCCTAAAGTGCGATCCAGAGAATGGTCACGCCGGTGACTGCGGTCAAAAGGCCCAAAGTCCTGCGTGTTTCCAAAGACATGGATGCCAGCGCCTCAAGCATACGCTCGACAAGCGAAGGGGCCAGCGCATAGGCCAGCCCCTCGATAATCAATGCGCCTGCGATCAAAATAAGGATCACATTGACGGTCATGATCAGTTCGATGCCTCATTCGCAGGTGCATCAGCCGGTGCTTCCAGCTGCTGGCGCGCATCATCCGGAAGATCGGGCGACGTGCCAGCCTCGGGCGCCATGTTGCGCAGCGTCTCGATATCCAGATCGATTTCTTCCACTGCGCTCAGGCCATCGGCACGAACCGCACCGAACAGAGGCGCGACCAGTTCGCTGTCAGGCGAGATGACCATGGTCGAGTTGCTTTGCTGCAGAGTGCGTTCCAGCGTGGACAGGGAGCGGTAGAAGGCGAAGAATTCGGGATTGCCCCCAAACGCTTCGGCATAAACGCGGTTCCGTTCCGCGTCCGCTTCACCGCGGATCACGTCGGCGTCACGATTGGCGGTCGACGTGGTTTCAACCACGGTACGATCTGCTGCCGCGCGCACACGCTGGGCCGCTTCGTTACCACGGGCGATTTCGTCCGCCGCTTCACGTTCACGTTCCGCACGCATACGGGCGAATGTCGCATCAAGGTTCTGACGCGGCAGATTGGTCTGCTTCAGACGAACGTCGACGATCTGCAGGCCAAGGCTTTCTGCCTCGGTCCGTGCCTGATTGCGGATGCGCAGGGCAAGATCGCGGCGTTCGGACGACAGGATCGTATCCGATGTCACCTGATCGGCACCCAACACCTCACGGATTTGGGCGTTCAGGATGGACGACAAGCGGTCCTCTGCGGCACGGATGCCACCAACACCAACGGCCTGACGGAATTGAACAACGTCGGAGATCCGGTAACGGGCGAAGGCGTCAACAACCAGTCGACGGTCATCGGACGGTGTAACTTCGATCGTGTCGGTGTCCAGCGACAGGATACGGTCGTCGTATTTGACCACTTCCTGAATGAACGGAATCTTGAAGCCGAGGCCCGGTTCTTCACGCACCTGTTTGATCTGACCAAACTGCAGAACCAGCGCCTTTTCACGCTCGTCTACAATGAACAGCGCAGACAGCGCGCCAACAACAGCCACAAAGGCCGCGATAAGTGCAATAGTTGCTCCACGCATCAGTTCGACCCTCCACGGCGAAGTTCATTGAGGGGAAGGTACGGCAGCACGCCCCCGCCCTGAGAGCTGTCATCCAGAATGATCTTATCGACGTCACCCAAAGTGCGTTCGATCGTTTCCAGATACAGACGGCGCTGGGTGACTTCCGGTGCCTGATTGAATTCTTTGGCAACGGACACAAAGCGCGATGCCTCACCGATCGCTTCGTTGACGACCTGTGCACGGTAACCTTCGGCCTGCTCAAGCGTCTGGGCAGCGGCACCACGGGCTTCGGCCAGAACGCGGTTTGCGTAGGCGTCGGCCTGACGCTGCAGACGGTCACGTTCCTGTTCAGCAGCCTGAACTTCGCGGAAGGCGTCGATGACCTCGGCTGGCGGGTCAGCGCGATCAAGGTTCACACGAACCACGGTGATGCCCGAGTCGTATTCGTCCAACGTTTCCTGAATATTCTGCATCGCGGTGTCGGCAATCAGACCACGGTCACGGTTCAGGATCGGCGCAAGATTCGATGCCGCGATGATTTCGCGCATGACCGATTCAGAAACCGCCTGAACGGTCAGTTCAGGGTCACGGATGTTGAACAGCAGCTTCGCAGGGTCATTGATGTTCCAGACCACCTGGAAATCGATGTCTACGATGTTCGCATCTGTCGTCAGCATCAGACCATCAGAGCTGCTGCCACGGCCGGAGCCGATGTTTTCGGTCCGTTCAGAAGTCACGTTGATGACGTCGTATGTCACAAAAGGCCAAGGCGCAAAGTTCAGACCGGGTTCACCGGTCGAGCTGTATTCGCCAAGGAACAGTTCAACAGACTGTTCTTCGGGGCGCACTGTGTAGAAACTGGAAAACGCCCAGACTGCCACAGCCGCCAGAGCGAATAGGCCGAACGATCCGGCCGAGAAGCCGGAACCACCGCCGCTAGGGCCGCCAGAATTGCCGCCACCTTTGCCAGAACGACCGCCCATCAGGACGCGCAGTTGTTCCTGACCTTTTTTCACAAGCTCGTCGATCTCTGGAATCTGGCCCTGGTTGTTGTCGGGGCCACGTCCGCCGCCCCCTTGTGGGCGCTGCGGGTCATTTCCGCCGCCTGATCCACCGCCGCCCCAGGGGCCGCCGTTATTGCCTGCCATGTATCCTCATCCCTTTTTCAAGTTCCAAGCGTTCCCTCATAGCTGTGGGGAGGGAACAAAATTTCAAGCGGTGCGCACCGGATTCCGCATTGTCACGATTTCCTCGGACATTGTGGGGTGAACTGCGACCGTGCGGTCGAAATCCTCTTTGGTGGCGCCCATTTTAATCGCGATCCCCGCAAGCTGGATCATCTCGCCCGCGTTTGGCGCGACAATATGACAACCCAGAACCTTGCGCGTTTCTTTAGAAACAATCAGCTTCATCAATACGCGATCCGGCTTGCCAACGAAAGCGCTCTGCATCGGGCGGAACGAGGTGCTGTAGACCTCGATCTCTTCCTGATCGCGCGCCGCTTCCTCGGACAGGCCAACTGTGCCCATTTCCGGCTGCGTGAAAACAGCCGACGGGATCAGATCGTGATCCACGGGAGTCGGGTTGCCTTTGAACACGGTTTCCACAAAGGCCATGCCTTCACGGATCGCGACCGGGGTCAGGTTCACACGGTCGGTCACATCGCCGATGGCATAGATCGACGGCACGGCTGTCTGACTGTATTCATCGACCACAACTTCGCCCTTGCGGCCAAGTTTTACGCCGACCTCTTCAAGACCCAGACCATCCGTGTTGGGCTTTCGGCCCGTGGCGAACAGGACCGCGTCAAAGACCTTGGTTTTGCCGTTGGTCGCCTTAACAAAGATCGGGCCCTTTTGTTCGGTCTGTTCTTCTGCCTGACCGGACAGGCCGCTGTCGCCGATGGCGCCCGGCGTGCTGTGCACGGGTGCACCCATGCCAGCGTCATCTGCGCCTTCGATTTCTTCGGACGTGGCGCAGCGCATTTCAACGATGTCGGCACCCAGATGCAGATCGATGCCGCGTTCGGTCATCTGATCGGCGATCAGACCGCGCGCTTCGTCATCGAAACCACGCAGGATCTGCGCACCGCGGTAGTATTGGGTCACTTCAACGCCCAGACCGTGCAGGATGCAGGCGAATTCACAAGCGATATAGCCGCCGCCGATGATCAGGATCGACTTGGGCAGTTTTTCCAGATGGAAGATGTCATCCGACACCATGCCCAGATTGGCGTTCTTGGTTTCAGGGCGCACAGGGCGACCACCAACAGCGATCAGGATGTGTTTGGCTGTTTTGACCTCACCGGTCGACAGTTGAACGGTGTGCGCATCCTTGACCGTCGCGCGGGCATCAAACGTTTCCACGTTCGAACCGGCCAGCAGCTTGCGATAGACACCTTCAAGGCGGTCCAGTTCTTCGTTCAGCTTGCCGGAAAACTTGGTCCAGTCGAAATCACCACGTGTGACTTCCCAGCCGTAGCCACCTGCATCGGTGCAGATGTCGGCATATTCCGACGCGAACACCATCAGCTTTTTGGGAACGCACCCGCGGATCACGCAGGTGCCGCCGTAACGGCTTTCTTCGGCCAGAGCGACCTTTGCGCCAGTTTCGCCAGCCGCCACACGCGCAGCACGCACACCGCCGGACCCACCGCCAATTACGAAAAGGTCATAGTCGAATTCAGCCATAAACTCAGTCTCCGAGGTCCTTGAACAGGTTATCGCTTTCTTCGAACAGCATCTGGTCTGTCGTCACGGTGCCTGCATTGATGTCACGGGTTTCCACCTTGCCGTCAGCAAAGCCGATAACCACGCGATCACAGATATCTATGAACAACCCGTTTTCAACCACCCCGGGGATTTGGTTTAGAACCAAGGCCAACTGACGGGCATTGCCGATGCGGCCCAAGTGCAGGTCAAGGATGTGGTTGCCTTCGTCCGTCACGAACGGTTTTGCGCCGTTCATACGCAGGGTGCTTTTGCGGCCCATGACGTCCATGCTGACCAGCGTTTCTTCCACAAGGCTCTGGCTGGTTTGCCAGCCAAAGGGAATAACCTCGATCGGCAGGGGGAAGTTGCCAAGGGTCTGAACCTCTTTCGCGGCGTCGGCGATCACGACCATCTGGTCAGAGGCCGTTGCCACGATCTTTTCCTGCAACAGCGCACCGCCGCCGCCCTTGATCAGGTTCAGGTCCTTGTCGAATTCGTCGGCGCCATCGATGGTCAGATCGAGCCACTTGGCTTCATCCAGCGAAATCACTTCGATGCCCAGTTCGCGCGCCAGATCGGCTGTGCGGGTTGATGTTGGCACACCACGGAAACGGATGCCCTCTTCTTCCATACGCTCGGCAAGGCAGCGCACCAGCCATGCGGCGGTTGATCCGGTCCCGAGACCGACTTTCATGCCGTCTTCGACAAAGCCCGCCGCTTGTTTGGCAGCTACGAATTTGGCGCGATCAATTGGGGAAAGCTCTCCGGTCATGGTATCCTCTTACATGGCAGCGCCGCCCTTATAGGCCGCACCGCGCCATGGTGCGAGAGGCAATCCACCCGAAAACCGGTCTGATTGACGCGCAGAGCCTGTCTTGGGCTGTTCCTGCGCACCGATATGTCGCTTTCGCCATATTGCCGGGTTGAAAACCTTCTAGTCTGAGGCGAATCCTAAGACCGGACAAATACAGGCGCACCCATGTTTCTTTCCGTATTCGATATGTTCAAAATCGGCGTTGGCCCGTCGTCTTCCCACACAATGGGGCCGATGGTGGCAGCGGCGCGGTTTCTGGATCGGATGCGTCAGGTCAGCTTTACGGTGAACGCCGTTCGCGGGTCGCTGCATGGGTCTTTGGCCTTCACGGGTGTCGGCCACGCGACCGACCGCGCGGTGATCCTTGGGTTGGCAGGGTTTCTGCCCGACACGTTTGACGCGGAAGCCGCTGAAAAGGCGATGGCAGAGCTGCGGGCGACCTGCACCCTGCGCCCCGAGGGTTTGCCCGAACTGCACTTCGATCCGTCTAACGACCTGCGGTTTGATTATGATCGCTCCCTGCCCGGCCACGCCAACGGCATGATCCTTGAGGCGCTGGATGCCCAAGGCGACGTGGTTTTGCAGGAAACCTACTATTCGATTGGCGGCGGCTTTGTTCTGACCGAAGCAGAACTTGCCCAAGGCCGCGACACAGACGATGGCCCTGCCGTACCCTTTCCGTTCAAAACCGGCGCGGAAATGCTGGAAATGGCCAAGGCATCCGGCAAATCCATCGCGCAGATGAAACGCGCCAACGAACTGTCCCGCGCGCCTTCGGCCAAGGTTGAACAGGGGGTCGAGCGTATCTGGCAGGTCATGGAGGATTGCATCGATCGCGGCCTGACCACCGACGGCACTTTGCCCGGTGGGCTGAATGTAAAGCGCCGCGCAAAGGCAATTCACGACGCGCTACAGGCGGAACGCGGCAACAACATGATGGCGCCCCATACGATCAACGACTGGATGAGCGCCTACGCCATGGCGGTGAACGAAGAAAACGCCGCTGGCGGTCAAGTTGTCACCGCTCCCACCAATGGCGCGGCAGGCGTGGTCCCTTCCGTCATCCGCTATTGGTTGGATCACGTGCCGGATGCGACACGCAGCAGGCTGCCGGATTTCTTGCTGACGGCAGCGGCGATTGGCGGATTGGTGAAATACAACGCATCTATTTCGGGTGCCGAAGCGGGCTGTCAGGCCGAAGTTGGCAGCGCATCCGCCATGGCCGCCGCGGGGCTGTGTGCTGTGATGGGCGGCACGCCCGAACAGATCGAAAACGCCGCCGAAATCGCGCTGGAACATCATTTGGGCATGACCTGCGATCCGGTCAAAGGGCTGGTTCAAGTGCCCTGCATTGAAAGGAACGGCCTTGGCGCCGTCAAAGCCGTATCCGCCGCCAGCCTGGCATTGCGGGGCGATGGCACGCATCTGGTGCCGCTGGACGCCTGCATTGAAACCATGCGCCAGGTCGGCGCGGATATGTCCGAGAAGTACAAGGAAACATCGCTTGGCGGATTGGCCGTCAATGTGCCCAATTGCTGATCTGACCCCACATAAATCGCCGTAGACCAAACCTGTGTCCCTTTGACACGGCCACAGACCCGCCCTAACCTGCGAAAAACCGTTTAAGGTTAAACGATTGAACTGGGAGGGTTCAGCCATGGCCACACGCAAGAAAACCTCTGCCCCCACGGCGGATGCGGATGAGCTGCTGAAATACTATCGCGATATGCTGCTGATCCGCCGGTTCGAGGAAAAAGCAGGCCAGCTGTATGGCATGGGCCTGATTGGCGGGTTCTGTCACCTTTATATCGGCCAGGAAGCCGTTGTCGTCGGCATCGAAGCGGTCGCACGCAAAAACGACAAACGCCTCACATCCTACCGCGATCACGGCCATATGCTGGCCTGTGGCATGGACCCCAAAGGCGTTATGGCCGAACTGACGGGCCGCGAAGGTGGCTATTCCAAAGGCAAAGGCGGCTCGATGCATATGTTCAGCCGCGAAAAGCATTTCTACGGCGGTCATGGCATTGTCGGCGCACAGGTGCCCATCGGCGCGGGTCTGGCGTTCTCTGACAAATACCGCGGCGAACACAATGTGACCTTCTGCTACTTCGGCGATGGCGCGGCGAACCAGGGTCAGGTCTATGAGACCTACAACATGGCCGAACTTTGGGACCTGCCGGTGATCTTCGTCATCGAAAACAACCAATACGCCATGGGCACCAGCGTGAAGCGGTCGACCAAATCCAAGTCGCTGTTCGAACGCGGCCGCGCCTACGGCATTGAAGGCGAAGAAGTGGACGGCATGGACGTACTCGCCGTGCGTGATGCGGCCGAAAAGGCGACACTCCACTGCCGCGCGGGCAAAGGCCCCTACATTCTGGAAATCAAAACATATCGCTATCGCGGCCACTCCATGTCCGATCCCGCAAAATACCGCACCCGCGAAGAGGTGCAGAAAATGCGCGATGAACGGGACCCGATCGATCACGTCCGCCAGATGCTGCTCGAGGCAAAGTCAGCGACCGAGGACGATTTGAAAGCCATCGACAAGGAAATCAAATCCATCGTCAACGAAGCCGCCGATTTCGCCCGCGAAAGCCCCGAACCCGATCCGGCGGAACTTTGGACAGACATTTACGCGCAGGTGGAGGGTTAAGACCATGACAACAGAAATCCTGATGCCCGCCCTGTCGCCCACGATGGAAGAAGGCACCCTTGCCAAATGGTTGGTCAAAGAAGGCGACACAGTCGCCGCGGGTGATGTGATCGCCGAAATCGAAACAGACAAAGCCACGATGGAATTCGAAGCGGTCGATGAAGGCCGTGTCGGCAAAATCCTTGTGCCCGCTGGAACGGCGAACGTGAAGGTGAACACGCCCATCGCGATCCTCGCAGAAGAAGGCGAAACTATCGAGGTTAGCGCCACGCCCGTGGCCACGGCGCCAGCGGCGCAGGCCACAGCAGAGGCCAAGGCGGCCCCCGCAGGGGGCTCCGCGAACTCTGCACCCGCCGCCCCGCAGCCGGACAGAACACCGGACTGGCCCGAGGGTACGAAAACCCGCTCGATGACCGTCCGCGAAGCGATCCGCGATGCGATGGCCGAAGAAATGCGCCGCGACGGCGATGTCTTCCTGATGGGCGAAGAAGTGGCGGAATACCAAGGCGCCTACAAAATCTCCCAAGGTCTCTTGGACGAATTCGGCAGCAAACGGGTGATCGACACGCCCATCACCGAACACGGCTTTGCAGGCCTCGCGGTCGGCGCGGCATTCGGTGGCCTCCGCCCAATCGTCGAATTCATGACCTTCAACTTCGCCATGCAGGCCATGGACCAGATCGTCAATTCGGCCGCCAAAACGCTCTATATGTCCGGCGGTCAGATGGGCTGTCCCATCGTTTTCCGCGGCCCCAATGGTGCGGCTGCCCGCGTCGCGGCCCAGCACAGTCAGGACTACGCTGCATGGTATGCCCATATTCCGGGCCTGAAAGTCGTCATGCCCTACTCGGCCTCCGACGCCAAAGGCCTGATGAAAACCGCCATTCGCGATCCGAACCCTGTGATCTTTCTAGAAAACGAAATCCTTTACGGACGCAGCTTTGACGTGCCGGTGATGGACGACTTCACAATTCCCTTCGGCAAGGCCCGTATCTGGCGCGAAGGCACGGACGTCACCATCGTCAGCTTCGGCATCGGTATGACCTATGCTTTGGAAGCGGCCGATGCGCTCGCACAAGACGGCATCAGCGCCGAGGTCATCGACCTGCGCACCCTGCGCCCCATCGACACCGCAACCGTGATTGAAAGCGTCAAGAAAACCAACCGCTGCATCACAGTCGAAGAAGGCTGGCCAGTGGCTTCCATCGGCAACCATATCTCGGCTGTTCTGATGCAAGAGGCGTTCGATTACCTCGACGCGCCCGTCATCAACTTAACGGGCAAGGACGTCCCCATGCCCTACGCCGCGAACCTTGAGAAACTGGCGCTGGTCACCACGCCCGAGGTCATCGCCGCTGCCAAACAGGTCTGCTACCGATGACACCGCTCGCCCACTTCCGGACCGCCCCCACCCAAGAGGTGCCCCATGCCGATTGAAATCCTGATGCCCGCCCTGTCCCCCACGATGGAGGAAGGCACGCTGGCAAAATGGCTGGTGAAAGAAGGCGACACCGTCCAATCAGGCGATGTTATCGCCGAGATTGAAACCGACAAAGCGACCATGGAATTCGAAGCTGTGGACGAAGGTAAAATCGGCAAAATTCTGATTGCCGAAGGTACCGGAAACGTGAAGGTCAACACGCCCATCGCCATCCTGCTGGAAGACGGCGAAACCGCCGACGATCTGGGCGCGACGCCCGTGGCCACGGCGCCAGCGGCGCAGGCCACAGCGGGCGACAAGGCGGTGTCCGAAGGACACCCCGCGAAGCCCGCGCCTGCCGCCCCTGCCACAGACGCTGGCGACCGGATTTTCGCGACCCCACTGGCGCGCCGGCTGGCTTCGGAAAAAGGTCTCGACCTTGCGCAGATCTCAGGCTCTGGTCCTCGCGGGCGCATCACCAAGGCTGATGTTTTGAAGGCCGATGGCGCTGGCACAGCTGTTGCCGCCCCAGCCCCTGCCGCAGCACCGGCGCCTACAGCACCGCGCCCCACGGCGCCGTCCGTTTCGTCCGATGCCATTGCAAAAATCTACGCGGACCGCGAAACCATCGAGGTGCCTCTCGACAACATGCGCCGGACCATTGCGGACCGGTTGACGGAAGCCAAACAAACCGTCCCGCATTTCTATCTGCGCCGATCAGTGGAAATCGACACGCTGCTGGAAGCCCGCGCCAAGATGAACGCAAAGTTGTCGGCACGGGGCGTGAAGCTGTCGGTCAACGACTTTATCATCAAAGCCTGCGCTATGGCGCTGCAGGAGGTGCCCGATGCCAATGCGATTTGGGCAGGTGATCGTATCTTGCGGCTGAAACCGTCGGACGTCGCCGTTGCAGTGGCCATTGAAGGGGGGCTCTTTACACCCGTTCTTCGGGATGCAGAGACCCAGAGTCTTTCGTCCCTTTCCAGCCAGATGAAAGACTTGGCGACCCGAGCGCGGGACAAAAAGCTGGCCCCCCATGAATATCAGGGCGGCAGCTTTGCGATTTCCAACTTGGGCATGTTCGGCATCGAAAACTTCGACGCGGTCATCAACCCGCCCCATGGCGCCATCCTTGCCGTCGGCGCGGGGATCAAGAAGCCTGTCGTACGCGACAGCGGTGACGTCGCTGTCGCGACGGTCATGTCCATGACACTGTCGGTAGATCACCGCGTTATCGACGGTGCACTAGGCGCGCAGCTTCTAAGCGCGATTTGTGATAATCTGGAAAATCCGGTTTCAATGTTGGCCTAAACGGCCAACATTTTCCAACCATCAAAACGGCTTAAGCGCCACCACGGATCAGTTGATCCATATTGATTGACGGCTGCGAACAGCCCGCCTCGCCCACGATGCGTGCCGGAACGCCAGCGACTGTTTTCATCGGCGGCACCTCTTCCAGCACCACGGAACCAGCTGCAATGCGTGAGCAGTTGCCGATCTTGATATTGCCCAGAACCTTGGCACCCGCACCAATCAGAACGCCGTCGCCAATCTTAGGGTGACGGTCTTCTTCTTCCTTACCGGTACCGCCGAGCGTCACGGAATGAAGCATTGAAACGTTGTCGCCCACCACGGCGGTTTCACCGATCACGATGGAATGCGCGTGGTCGATCATGATCCCACGGCCGATTTTTGCCGCAGGGTGGATATCGACGCCAAAGACCTCAGAGCAGCGCATCTGGAACATATACGCCAAATCCTGACGTCCCTGACGCCAGAGCCAGTTGGCCACACGGTAAGACTGGATCGCCTGAAAGCCTTTAAAATACAGCAAGGGCTGCAGGAAGCGATGGCATGCCGGATCGCGTTCGTAGACGGCGACGATATCTGCACGCGCCGCCAGCGCCAAATCCGGATCAGAGGCGTGCGCCTCATCACAAATCTCGCGCAGAATCTGCTCGGACATTTCGCCATTCGCCAGCTTCAGCGAAATCCGGTAACTCAACGCCCGTTCGATTGTCGGGTGATGCAGCACCGAATAATGCACAAGCCCACCCAGCAGCGGTTCGTCCCGAACAGCATCTTCTGCTTCGGTCAGAATCCGTGCCCAAACCGGATCAAGTTTTTCAACTTTTGCTTTGGTTTTGGCCATTGCGCCCTCCGTTTAACGCGTTGACCATAGCAGATATGTCGCGGATCGGAAACGCAAAGAGGTGATGTAAAATATCACAAACGCGAATGTTGAATTTGATCACCCTAAGAAAGGGTGATCTGTGCATATGGCCCCGATCCGTAGGTTTCCGAAACCTGCGCAACTTCGATCGAATATGCGCCAACGACAAGATCAGAGGCGCGTTGGGCTTGTGTGTAGGTCCATTCAGCCTGGGACACCACGACTTCACGAACGGTTTGTCCCGCTTGCACGATGCGCAGGTGATAGCTTTCGTTGCTTTCGCCAAGCGGCACGTCACTCAGATCCCAGCTGTCCCCGTCAATGCGGGTCCGGCGGACCCAGCTGATCGAAATATCCCCTGCGACGTCCCGCGCCTGAAGATGTGCTGGACGATACGGACGCGCACCATTGCCGTTGAACGCATGCGAGACATACTCATAGCTCGGGTCATCATAGGGCCTGCTGGCCGGACCAATCCGATAGTGGCGCAACTGACGTTTTGCTGACGCCGCCAGTGAAATTTGCGGTGCGGACCCATCCAGCAGCACCACAAAAGATCCAACAGGCCATTCCTGAGGCATCACACCATCCGTGCCGAATTGACCACGCAACCGGTGTCCAAGTCGCCACGTATCTGCTGCGACAAGCGTCGCATCGCGGAACTGAAAGATTTCCCAATTGTCCGGCGACCCGTCACCAATCGCCATCATGTTCGCACCTGACAGCAAGGCTTCTTCTGTGACGGACTCGAGGTTTCCTGTGACCAGTTTGATTTGCAGATCATCGCCACGGTCTGCCAAACCGGACATGGCCGCCGACAAGACGTTTTCGGTTTCTCCGATGATCGCGCCCTGTTCGATCAGCGTATTCACCTCGTACCCCGCATCGGTAGCCGACGAATACAGCGCGACGGCCCCGGGCCACGGGTCGGCGGTGACTGCCATGTAGGGCGCATGTTTAACTTCGTCGCCCCGCATCAGGGGCAAATCCATAAACAAAGGCAGAACCGGTGTTACAGGCGTAAATCCTGACAAAGCGGGCACAGCTTCGGGGAAGTCAGGAACGTCATGCACCGAAAGCTCGATCCGCGTCGCATCGATCTGCTGGTAATCACCCTGCTCGATCCGGTCGATCCGCGCTGTGATCGGAAGGCCCGCGCTTTCGATTCTGATGACGTCCCCAGCGCCCAGATAAGATTGGGACGGAGGAAGGCCAAAGCGCAACGTGTCCCGCGCAATCCGCGATTCCGCCAGCCAGCGTTCAAGCGTTTGACGCCCTTCTGCGCTTGTCATGGCCAAAGGCAATTCGCTTTCGGATACCGAATGCGTTTCATCCTCGGGGTGTACCACTTCTTCGGCGCGAATTGCGTGATCGCCGTCGGCTTCAAAGAACCGCAACCGGACACGCCCGGCCATTTCCGCCTCATTCGCGCGGGTGTGGCTAAGGGCGCCGTCCAGATCGCCACTGATCACCAGAGCATTCGGGTCAATGTCGGTCACAAGCGGGTCCGTGCGCATCTGGAACCGCAGCACACCGTCACGCTCTACCGCATCAAATCCGTAAGCCAGCATAAGCGATTGCAACGCCGCGCGTCCGCTGGCCACATCCGCTTCGTGGAACCCACGGACAAAACCATGCAGGCCCGAAACATCGATTTCGGTCACGCCACAACGCGCGCAGATGTCTTCCACCACAGAAGCCAAGGTGCAGCCAGAAATCCGCCCGGTGATCCAGTGGCCCCGGCGGTAATTGCCGCCATCCGACCAAGCATCCGACATCGATGGAAACCACGGATAAGGCCGTGCGTCCCACGCCCAGACAAATGCGTGGGTCATGTCGATCATTGGTGCTTCATAGTGCACCGAAACAGGGTTGTTCGCCGGATCGCCCCAATAGCCATGCAATGCGCGCAGGTATTGCCGCTGGATCAGATCATCACGCCGTCCGTTTGACGCGCGCGGCATATGGCTTTCGGACGACTTCGGGTCAAGGAACACATTCGGTTGGTTTGTGCCCTTATCGATGGCTGCACAGCCAAGTTCTGTGAACCATATCGGCTTTGACTGCGGTTCCCACGCTGTTGGCGCATCCGAACGGACGCCAGCGACGCGGTTGTGGTGCGAATTCGTCCACCACGATCGGATATCCTTGTAGCGGTAGATCCAATCCTCGCCATGTGCACCATCGGTGATGGGTTCACGGCGCTGGGCAGCGACGGCTTCGGGCGACGGGTAGTACCAGTCATAGCCCTCGCCACCTTCGACGTTCGACTTCAGGTAATCCACGTTGTGGATATGCCCCCAAACCGCATCCGCGTGGTCACGCCCGTCGCGCCAATCCGACAGCGGCATGTAGTTGTCGATGCCGACGAAGTCGATGTTCGGATCGGCCCACAGCGGATCAAGATGAAAATACACATCACCCGAGCCGTCCTGCGGATGATAGCCGAAATATTCGGACCAATCGGCGGCATATCCGATCTTGGTATCCGGCCCCAGAATGGTGCGGACCTCTGCCGCCAGATCGCGCAACTGATCAACGGCAGGAAAGCCCTGATCATCGCGGATTTGCGTCAGCCCGCGCATCTCGGACCCGATACAGAAACTTTCCACACCGCCGGCAACTTTGCACAGTGCGGCATAGTGCAGAATGAACCGGCGAAAGCCCCATTCATCAGGCCCCGAGTAGCCAACAGATCCACTGCCAATCGTGAAGTCCGAGGCGGCCGCCGTCCCGAAAAACGCCTCGACCTCGGACCGTGCGGCGGCGGTGCCATCCGTCGTGCCAGCAATATTGGGTGCCAAAGACGTCGTGATACGCCCACGCCAGGGCAACGCAGGTTGATCCGCCTCGCCTGACCACGGGTCGACCAACCCGTTTCCTGCAAGCTGATCCATCAGGATAAAGGGGTAGAACATCACCTCTTGCCCCTTGGCCTGAATGGCTTGGATTGCTTCGATCACCGAGGCATCGTTAGGCGTGCCGCCATAGACAATCCCGTCGTCGTCCGATGGCACCACTTGTGCAGCGCTTCGCGACAGACCGGACACGCGCCACGCGCTTTTGCCGATCTCGTGGCGCGTTTGTTCGACCTTCGGGCGCAGGGTGCAGTGGCCAGCCCGCAGATCAT
Organism: Thalassococcus halodurans; assembly: GCF_900108225.1. Classification (GTDB taxonomy): domain Bacteria; phylum Pseudomonadota; class Alphaproteobacteria; order Rhodobacterales; family Rhodobacteraceae; genus Thalassococcus; species Thalassococcus halodurans. The sequence continues at coordinate 129,780 of NZ_FNUZ01000004.1, read as the reverse complement.
CGCCAAACCAGCTGGCCACCACCGACACGGCCCGACAATTCGGGGCCTCGTCCGATAACATGTTCAACGAGGTTACAAAATCCGCCTGCTCAGACGGCGAATGCACGTTCACAGCTGTCTTCTTGCCCGTACCGGTCTTCTTATAGCGTGGCGTTGTGGATAGCGCGTATTCCCCAGAACCGGGCAACAACGCGACCGCATTGATCTGATGCGGCACGTCGTCCTCGTCCATGGACGGACGCGTCACCTCAAAGCTGAACTGGGGAATACGGTTGCCGAATTGTTCAAGTTGCAAATCCTCGAACACGACGTAGGCCGTGCCGCGATACGCAGGCACGTTGCCTGTCCCCTCAAATGCTTCGATTTTTGGGTCGGGCAACTGGTTACGGTCGCCCTTGTAGACCCGCATATTCAGGTCCGGCACAGCGATTTCATCGCCATCCGCCCAGACGCGATTGACCGACGTAATCTCGCCTTCACACAGCGCAATCGCAACCGACACGCTGTAACTGTAGGTTTTGACAGTCGGCTGGCTTGGCGATCCCTTCCCGCCGCCCCCGCCAGACGTCTTGCGTTTTTCGATGAACGGACCGGCCCAGATGACCTGCCCGCCAACACGCATCCGGCCATAAACACGCGGAATGCCGGAGCCTTCACTCGCACCGGACAGACGGAACCGTTCGATACGGCCCGTCTCAATCGTTTCCGCGCCTTGTCCCATTAGCCGCTGGTCAATCGCGCGGCCCAGCGTCGCCCCGACAAAACGGCCAGCGGCAACTGCCGACAACCCCAGAACCGTTCCCCCGATAGACCCACCAATTGCCGCACCCGCAGCCGAAAGAAGCACCGTCGCCATCACTGAATCTCCTTGGGAAAGGCAAATCGCGCGGCAATTCTGCGTTGCCACGGCTTGGTCAGGGCGCTTTCGATAACGCCGTGACCGGAATAGGAATGGATAAAGCCCTGTTCGCTGGCGATGCCCAGATGCTTGGCCACAGCGCCGTCGCGCATCCGGAACAGCAGCACATCACCGGCCTCAGGCTGGCCCAAGGGCCGCGCCAACAAATGCCGTTCTGCCGCCCGCCACAAGCGTTCATCGCCCTGCGGTTCGGACCAGTCCATCGTATAGGCAGGCGGCGTTTCGGGTTCAGCCCCATAAAGCCCGCGCCATACTCCGCGTAGCAACCCGAGACAGTCACACCCCGCCCAAATCATCGAGGCCTGATGGACGTAAGGCGTCCCGATCCAGCGCCGCGCTTCTACGACCGCAGGGCTCATAGTCTGATCCAGTTCAGACCCTTGCGCTTGGATTTCCGCTGCGCATTTTTCGAAGGCTGCGAGATCATCCAATCTTCGCCGGGAATGTCTGGAAAGCCCTGAAAGTTCACGCCATTGGCAAACTTGCCGACGCAAGTGTCAAAACGCTTGTCACAGCCCGCAACCAATCGAACAGTGTCACCTGCGGCCAACTCCGCCCGCAGGCTTTGCCAAAGTTCTATTTCGCGCGATCCGTCAGCCAGTGTAATATCGCGCTTGATGGCGACGCTCAGACCATGCGCTGCGCCGTCGATCACCTGAAAAGCGCCGCGTTCGAACCATCCCACATCATAGCCGTGCATGGCAGCAAATCGCACCTTCAACCGCTCAGGCACGTCCTGCACGACGACTGTCGCAACCATCCCCGGCGCGTCCAGATCGACACCGCAGGACCGATCCCCGAACACCGCCGTGCACGGCTTTTGATAGGCACGCCCGATGGGACGGTTCAGCAGATCCGTCAGTCCACGCAATTCTGCCTGAAACTGCCCGTCGGTGCGGCGCACTTCGCCGATAAACCCGCGGAACAGCACTTTGCGTTGGCTCACGTCCGCCCAGTTCACCAGATAGGCCAGCACCTCGGCTCCGTCATAGCGACCGGCTTCAATGTCTTCCTCGCGAATAGCCGTAGACGACAAGGCCCCCAGCGCTTCGGTGTTATCAACGGCCAAGCCCGTGCCCTGCTGTAACGCCATCGCGGTCAATCCGGTCTCGGCCTTAAAGTCCACTCCGTCAAAGGACAGATCACGATCATGATCGGTAAAGCCCAGAAACTCTCCGTCATTGCGTGTGATTTTCCAGCAGCGCGACACGGTCGTATGGCCTGTGCCCAAATGCGCCTCAAGCTCTGCAACGCTCATACGCGGATCTCCACCACTGGAACGCTGGGCGCTTCACCCGCCTGAAAATTCGCCATGCTGGTTTGGATGCGGTCTGTGTCAAAGCGGACGGGCACGTCAAATTCGTACCCTGCCGAGATCACCGCGCCGTCGAACGGCGGCGCAAAGAATGTCAGGACGCCCGTTTCATTATCCAATTCGAAATGCACGCCTTCCGTCTGGTCCACACCATGCACCGCCACGATGACAGAACCGGGAACTGGCTTTTGGATCTGGCGCACGTAGGTTTGTTCACCAGAACGATAGGTCTTGGACAGTTGGAACACTGTCGTCTGTCCGTCGCCATGGGCGATCACCTGATCTTCGCGGCCAATATCCTGTGACGGTTTGCAGGATTTAAAGTCTGACCAGTCCTTCCAGCGGAAACCGTGCAACTGCCCGTGGCGCGCTTCAAAGAAAGCGATCAGCGCCTCGATATCGTCCAAGGACCGCATCCCAATGCCCGCGTCATAGCGACGGCGCGAATGGGCCCACGGGCTGTTGCGCTCTTCATGACCATTGGCCAGCGTCACAATATCTGTGCGCCGTTCCGGGCCACCGTGGGACCCGAAGCTCAGCCGCGCGGGAAAGCGGATTTCGTGAAAGGACATGGGCAGACCTCCTTATCGGTTGCGCTGGCTGCGGGCCAGAACGCGGGTCATCTGGGTTGCGATCTGGCTTTGCGATCTGCGGAAGCCGTCCACATCGGGCGTCGTGATGTTGAACACCACGGTCGAAGACCCACCGCCCCCGCCACGCACGCCCAGCTTGCCGTCCGGCCCACGCGCCAAAGGCATGATCGCCTCTGGCCCGGCCTCGCCCATCAATCCGGTGCCACCCCGCATTGGAAACGTGACCGGGCCCGACACGACACCCCCATTGGCAAAGGGCATCACCCGCCCCTGGCTGAACGCCGCGCCATCTGCAAAGGGCGACATCGCACCAAATATCTGGCCGGCACCCGCCGTGATCATCCCGCTGACGTGATCCGCCACCGGTTTTACCGCCGCGCGATAGGCCGCGTTGATCATGGATTGCGCCACCGTCTGCAGCGCGTCTGACAAACGCATTCCGTCCAGAACAACGCCATCAATTGCGCGACTGACACCGCTGGACAGCGATGTGTTCAGGCGACGCGCCCCATCACTTGTGGCGTCGAACGTCGTGCGAATGCGGGACAGTTCCGTGTTGAACGCCGCCGCCATTCCTGCCGCGGCCGTCAGTGATTTCTCAAGCGCGTCAGCTTGATCATCAAGGTTTTCAAAGCTGCTCATTCGTCATCTCTCCTATCTCGTCGGGAAAGGCCGCGACCAAGGCATCCAACCGTTCCCGCCCCATCGGGCGCAGCCCTGCCTTTTGCCCCAACATCAACTCCAGCTCGGCGGGGGTCAGACGCCAGAAGTCATCCGGCTTAAGCCCCAAACGGTGCACCCCCGCCGCCAGCAATTCGGCCCATTCAAACCGCATCACGCGTAAACCTTACGCCTGATCCGGTAGGGCAAACGCCCGCACCAAAAGCTCGGCCGCCGCACGCGCCGCAACCAGCGGCCCGCCTTCGATCTCGACTTGCATCAAATCCTCGGCACGGCCCTGCCAGCCCCCGCCGCGCAGACCCGCGACGATTAGGGCCAACACATCACGGGTCGACGACCGGCCAGTTTCAAAACGCTGCACAAGTTCGACCAGCGTTTCGTCACCCAGCCCCGCCTCCAGCTCGGCCAAAGCGCCGAGCGTCAGCCGCATCACATGCCGCTGACCATCCAGCACAATCGCCACTTCTCCGCGCCAGGGGTTCGCCATGATCAGACCGCCGCCGCGACGAAGCTGAGCGCACCGGCAGAGGCCAACGACATCTCGTAAGTCGCCTCACCGTTATAGGTGCCCGCATACTCCAGAGACGTGACCTGAAACGCGCCTTCGACGCGGCCAAAATCGGGAATGATCACCTGAAAATTCGGCGTCTCACCATCAAAGAAAATCTGGCGCGCGCGTTCGTCCGTGTCGCCATCACGGAACACACCCGACCCGCTGATCGCCGCGCTGCGCACACCTGCGCCGCCCAGCAATTCACGCCAGCCGCCTTCGCTTTCCAGCGACGTCACATCCACGGCCTCGGCGTTGAAACTGACGCGCGTTGCGCGCAGGCCCGCCATCGTGTGGAATTGTCCGTCTCCGGTCAGATCAACCTTGATCAGCAGGTCTTTACCATTCTGGGCAGCCATATCGCTCACTCCGTTTTAGATAATCAGATAAGGTCCACGCGGGCGCGGAATGTCAGATCAATCTGCCGCCCACCTGATTTGCCGCGCTTGGCGCGCGCTTTAAGAAATCGCAGAAACACCAACTGCCCGACCGCCAAGGTCAGATCAGCCTCGTGCAGGCTGTCGTTGATCGCACCGGCCGCACGTTTCGCTGTCTGAAAACCACTGGCATCGCTGATGACGCTGACAGTCAGATCGTGCCACGCGCCATTTGCGGTCACGTCCGAGGCGTCGCGCACCTCTTCACCGCCCAACGCCACGAACAACGTGGGCAAAGTGCCGGTCGGCATTTCATCGTAGATATGCGCGCCCACCAAGCCGGTGACATCCGCATCACCTTGCAATCGCGCATAGATCGCCGCCTGAAGCGCCGCTGACGCCTGATAGCTCATGCCACACGCTCCTCTTCCGCCAGACAGGTCAGAAAACGACCGTCGAAATCCGCCTCGTGCACCGCTTTGATGTGAAACAGACGGGACCCGACGCGCAGGCGCTGCCCCGGTTCAGGTCGGTTTGCATGGCCAACAGGGGCGGCACGCGTCGTGATCCTGTGGCGCGTCTCGGCCACAGCACCGCCGTCGGCCTGTACCAAGCGACCACCACGGGGATTTAACGCAACCCACAACTGCCCCAGCTCTTGCCACTGCGACGCCTGCCCGCCTGCCCCGTCAGGAACCAACGCGCGCGCCTCAAGGATGGCCGACAGGTTCAAACGCACGTTCTTCATGCCCGCGCCCCCAGACGCATCGGACGGAACCGCGCCAGCAGGCTGCTGACACCGAACGGCATGCATCCCTGACCCAAGGCCGTTTCGTCGCGATATTCGTAATAATGCGCCGCCAGCAGCAGAACCGCTTGCTGTAGATCCGCAGGCAGACCAGAAAATTCCGTGCTGTATCCCGCCTCGAACCGCACCTCTGCCGTGCCACCACTCGGGATACCGGACAACGCGCTGGTCACCGATTTCAGACGCGGGAAATGCGCATCGGCCTCAAGCTGCACGGTCACCGGATCAATCGCCGTCACCGCACCAAAGCGGTCCACAATATCCAGACCAAGGATCGACGCCACCGGCGCAATCGGCAGGTTCTGCACATCACCGGCAGACCACTCACGCACACTCAGCAAAAACGCGCGGCGGATCAGCGCCTTGCCTGTCCGTGCCTCGACCGCAGCCAAAGCCGCCCGCAGAAATGAGGCCAGCACCTCGTCCTGAACATCGTCTTCGGCAAAACCCCGTCCCAACCGCAGATGCCGCTTAAGCGCATCGACAGGCAAGGCGCGCTCGGGCACAAATGTCTCTTCGACCAACATCATGATCTTTCTCCGCAAACTTCTGTCCGGCTCACTCACCAAGCCAAGTCGGGCGCGCACCACTCACGTTGCTCGGACGGAGAGGAGCAGCTGGACAACGCAAGCACTCACTTGATGCGCACCCTCTGTGTGCGCCCGTTCTGAGCACACACATCTCATGTCCCGGATTTAGACCGAGCAGCTCAGCAGCTTGATCGCGGCAAAGTCTGTCACGTCACCACCGATGCGTTTGGTCGCATAAAACAGCACATGCGGCTTGGCGCTGAACGGGTCGCGCAGCACGCGCAGATCGGGACGTTCCGCAATGGTGTAACCGGCCGAGAAATCGCCAAAGGCAATCGGCGTTGTGGCCGAACCGATGTCGGGCATGTCTTCGGCAATCAGCACCGGATAGCCCAGCAGACGCGCAGGCTCGCCCGCGGCCAGACCGTCAGACCACAGGTGGCGACCATCCGCATCTTTCAGCTTGCGCAGCGCACCGGCGGTTTTGGAATTCATCACAAAGGTGCCCTTGGCGCGGTACTGCGCGCCCAGCGCATAGACCAGATCGATGATCGCATCGCCGTCGCCCAGATCACCGTCCACACCTGTCGTAACAGTGCCCAGATTGCCCCATGCCCAAACCGCATCATCCACCGTCGGCGCGGTCAGGAAACCACGCGGCTTGTCGATGCCGTCACCGGACACAAAGGCCTGCGCTTCGGCGCGGGTGAATTTGTCGGCAATACGGCCTGCCAGCCAAGCCTCAATATCAAAGGCCGCATCGTCCAACAGACGCTGACTGGCTTTGGGCATGGCGTTCAGCTCGTACAGCGGAATGGAAATACGCTCGACCGTGGGCGTGCCAGTCTCGGATGTTGGATCAACCTCATTCGCCCAACCCGCGCCGGTGTCGTTCTGGTCGATCAGAACGTCAAAGGAAGACGCCTCGACCTGAACCACATTGGCAATCGCACGGATCGACGCGCTGGAGGCCAGAACCGACTGCACGGTCTCGGACGTTTTGGGGTCAACCAGATAGCCGCCATCGGAATTCACCGCCGTGTTCAGCGCTTTGCCTTCCAGCTCCAGATGGCGCAGACCATCGTCATCGCCGCTACGCACATAGGCGTTGAACGCTTTCTGATGCGGCGGCTCGATTTCCGCAGCTGTGGACAGGGCCGGGCGTGCGCCCGCAAGTGCAGTTTTACGATCAAGCATGTTCAGTCGCTCTTCCTGTTGAGTAAGTTTCGCCGTCAGATCGGCCCGCAGGCCTTTGATGTCCCCGACCAGCCCCGCCAAAGCAGAGCCGACACGGGTGGCCGGAGACACATCTCCTCCGGCCCGAGAACTGGTCTCGGTCATAGTCATCATCGTTTTCCTTCAGGTGTCGGCGGGGGTTAGCTGCCCGCCATCTCGCGGCGCGCACCCTCAAGCGCCTGCGCCAGTTCATGCAGGACCTCGGCTTCCAGACTGTCGCCCTTTGCCGCAACCCGTGCACTCGGAAGCATCGGGAAGGTCACCAGCGACACCTCCCAAAGCTCCACCTCGGTCAAGAGCCGCTGGCCCTTGTCATTCTTCGTCGCGCGGATCGTGCGGTAGCCGATCGACAGCCCGTCAATTGCGCCCGCCGCGATCAAGGCCGCCGCCTCGCGCCCCTTTTCAACGCTCTCCAGCAAGCGGCCTTTTACGTACAGACCCTTGCTGTCCTCGCGCACCTCGTCCCAGATGCCGATGGGCTGCGCCGGATCATGCTGCCACAACATTTTCACCGCACGGTTTTCTGACGCCAGACGCATCAGTGATGCCCCATAGGCACCCTTGCCCACCACGTCATTGCCCTGATCACAGGCGCCAAACAGCGATGCATAGCCTTCGATCACAGCACCATCCGTCACCGTCAAATCCGCATCGAACCGGCAAAACTTACGTTCCAGATCCATCATTTCCCCATTCGCCTTTCCATCAGGGCCCCACGGCCAGCAGGCTTTGAAACGCCTGCGCCAAGATCACCGCCACCACGCCATAGACCGTCAGCCAAAGCCGCTTTTCCAAACGCTCCATCAACGCCTCAAGCCGCTGTAAACGCCCTGCGATGCTTTTGAATTGCAGCTCCGTCACCCGCTCATGCGCCTCAAGCCGCAAGCCCGGCGCGCAATCAAAGCTTTCGTAGCGCGAGCGCATCTCACTCATGACCATCGCCTTCGGCCAAAGCAGGCAGGCCCAACATCATCCGCTTTTCCGCGTCTGTCAGGAAACCGGCCTTACCGATTCTTTCCCACTGGGCATCCCGTTCGGCAGACAGCGCAGACACCTGATCCAGATCCGGCTTGATCTCGATCTCTTCTCCGACAAACTCGGACAACCATGCACCCAACGACGCCGCTACCCGCGTCGCCAAAGGCAACACCGTCAGGCGATAGAACGCACGATGCGCCTCTTGGTAGTTCGAGAACGTCGCCTCGCCCGGAATACCCAGCAACATAGGCGGCACCCCGAAGGCAATGGCAATCTCGCGCGCTGCGGCCTCTTTGGTTTTCTGGAATTCCATATCCGCCGGACTGAACCCCATGGGCTTCCAGTCCAACCCGCCTTCCAGCAACATCGGCCGCCCCGCATTCCGCGCACCCTGATGGTGTGTCTCCATCTCGGCCACCAAACGGTCATACTGATCCGCGCTCAGGCTGCTGCCATCCGGCCCCTGATACACAATCGCCCCAGAAGGCCGCGCCGCATTGTCCAACAATCCCTTGGACCAGCGCGAAGCGGAATTATGCACATCCATCGCCTGCGCCGCCGCCTGCATTGGCGACAGACCATAATGGTCGTCCTGCGGATGAAAGCTCTTGATATGACATAGCGGCGAAACCGGACCCGACACATCAAACCGATGCTTCCGCGCCCCTACGGTATATTCATACGCCACCGGCCAACCATCCGCCCCCGGCACCAAACGCATCCGGTCTGACCGCAGCACGTGCAACTCTACCGGCGCGCCAGTATCCGCCCCAACAGCCTCGACATACCCGTCACCCGACAACAGCAACTGTCCATACAAAGCTTCGAACAGTTCCGCACGGCCCTGCATCGCATTCGGGCGGCGCAACAAGCTGACAAGCGGATGCGCATCATAACGGCGCTCGCGGTCCTGCAGAACCAGGGGCAACGCCGCCGCCGCCTCGGCGATCAGCTTGACCGCACGAAAGCCCACCGGATTTCCGGTAAAACCCATGCGCGTCAGCGTCACCGTATCCCGCGACGTCCACGCCACTCGCCCCGCCATGCCAGAGGCAATCAGAGGCCCCGTCGCGCTTGCCTTGGTTTCTGGCACGTCCGCCTCGGCCCGCTGACGAAAAAGGTTAAAGACCATGATCTGCCGCTCCTCGTTGCGCCTGATCTGCCCCGCCGGTCTCCGGTCAAGGGCTGATCAGTCTCTGGTTCAAATCGCTGACGTTGCCGTCGTTGAAAGCAGTTCTAAAACGCAGAACTTAACGGGCATTCATCACAGCGTACGCACTGTGGGCCGCCCCGAACGCGGCGCACGCAACACCAGTTCGGTCAGCGCCCAAACCAGCGCATCCACACGGTCCGGCGACCCTTTTCCCTCAAACCCGTTGGTGGTCATCAGACACATCTGATCCTCAAGCGCGCCCAACCCCCGCAGATGCGTCACACGCCCCTGTTCATAAAGCGCCGCCACAGGTTCGGCCCGTGCCGCCTTGCCCTTGGTCGCATGGACTTTGGTCACCGGAACCAACGGATCGACCGAACGCAAAACCTCGGCCACCAGCTCACCTCCCTGATTGACCTCGGCCACGATCCGGTCAGCCTCCCACCGATCCCGCGCAGCAATCGCCGCCTTGGCCCAAGCCAATGGCGACACGCCCTGAACACTGGCATCTTCCAATACCACCGCCTTCTGCGGGTCATCGGCCAGACACCCCACAACCACGATCCCGCAAGCGTCCGAGCCCGAGTGCCCCGTCACAGGCGGATCCACCGCTACAACGACACGCCCCAACTCGGGCGGCTGATCGACCGCGCACCGTTCCAACCTCGCACTGGTCCAAAGCGCGCCTTCCGCGTCCTCCATCAGAACGCCGTCCAGCTCCTGCCGCCCCAACCGCGTGCCGGCATACCGCGCCTGCACCTCGGCCAGAAACGACGCCGCCAGATTGGCGCGGTTCGCATCCGTCGCCGCGTGGGTCACAACCGTGCTTTCGCGTTCCAACAACTGCTTCAACACGCCTACATTCCGCGGCGTTGTCGTCACACAAACCCGCGGATCATCCCCCAGCCGCAGGCCGAATTGCAGCATATCCCACGTGTCCTGCGCCTTTTTCCACTTGGCCAGCTCATCCACCCACGCCCCATCAAACTGCGGGCCGCGCAGGCTTTCGGGGTCATAGGCGGAAAACACCATCGCCTCAGCCCCGTTCGGCCAACGCAGACACTTGCGCCCGGCGATCCAGTCGGGCCTCCGATCAGGCGGCGAACAGGCCAGAATGCCACTATCGCCAAACACCATCACCTCGCGCACCTGATCAATGGATTCCCCCACCAGCGCCATGCGCGCACAGCGCCCCTTGTCCAAGGGCTTCGCCCCTTCGACCTGCGCCCGAACCCATTCCGACCCGGCCCGCGTCTTACCCGCGCCACGGCCGCCCATAATCACCCAAGACCGCCAATCACCCTCGGGTGGTAACTGGTGCGGCATGGCCCAGAACTCGAATAGAAAAGGGAGCGCAAGATGCGCCCCCTCCCCCAGATCACTCAGAAACTTTTCTCTCTTTTTTGCACTGAGCGAGGCGATGAAGTCGGCACCCGACCTCTGACCGCGCAGCCTCAAGATCGACCCCGTATCCATGGGCAATGCCTGCCCGTTCCTTTTTGAGCTTTTCAATCTCGGTCTCCGTTTCCCTGACCGCTTTCAGCCAGTATCGTGCCTCGGCCAGAATTTTCTGCGCCTCGGCTTTGTCGGTGACCTCTCCTGTCTCGATCTGTTCCGCGAGCCTGTTAATTTCGCGTTTGATGCGTTTCAGCACCTTCCCAATTGCGTCGCGTTCGGTTTCCAGTTCAGAAAGCCGGTCGTCCAGCGTGATGATTGCCATGCCTCAGTTCTTTCCTTGATGAGCTCCGCCCGATCTCAAGGACCTGCCATCGTTGGACAGGATTTACCTTCCAGCATTTTGGGAAATTACGACGCAGGCACTGACAGCCCCTTACGGGACCGCCCTTAACCAACTGGTCGTTTTTCTTGAGAGTAGACAGGGGCTTTGCCCCTCTTGGCCTCTGGCCAATTCACCCCAAGGTATTTTGGGACAGAAAATACGTATCAGAGCGGCCAGATCATCGGGATGATGAGGGCTGACAGGATGCCCACCGTCAGGTTCAGCGGCACGCCGACCTTCAGGAAATCCGAGAACCGGTAACCACCCGGGCCGAAAACCAGAGTGTTGGTCTGGTATCCTATAGGTGTCGCAAAGCTGCAGGACGCCGCGACCATAACCGCCACAACCAAAGGCCGCGCATCAACGCCCAACGCATCAGCCAGCGAAATGGCGATTGGGGTGACGACAACGGCAACGGCATTGTTGCTGACCATCTCGGTTAAGACGGATGTCAGGATAAAGATCGCCCAAATGACAAAGGCCCCGTGAAGTTGCCCCAGAAACGGCGCGATGGCATTCACGATCAGATCAACCGCGCCAGTGCTTTGCAGCGCCGCACCCACGGCCAGCATCGCAAAAATCAGTGCCAGTAGCTGGCCTTCGACAAAAGAAAACGCCTCGTCCGCGTCTACACATCGGGTCAATAGAACCACGGCCACAGCGATCACCGCGCAGGCCAGAATGGGCGCGACACCCAAAGCTGACAGAACGACGATTCCCGCCAAAGCGCCCAAGGCAATCGGGGCATGGCCACGGCGGAACGCACGCGCAGAGGGCTGTGCCACATCGACCAAGGCCATTTCCTCTGCCAGACGTTGGATATCCGCAGGCGCGCCTTCCAACAGCAGCGTGTCACCGACGCGCACCACCAGTTCATCCAACTGACGCCCGATATTCTGGTTCCGGCGATGCACCGCCAAGGGATAGACACCAAACCGGCGGCGCAGGCGCAGCGCGCCTAAAGACCGGCCAATCATTTTGCAACCCGGCGTGATCAGCACCTCGACCGTGGTCGTTTCAACCGCCGAAACCTGATCCACACGCTTCAGGGATTTATTGCTCTGCAGGCTTAGAAGCTCGGTCATCTGCGTCCGCAGAACAACGCGGTCACCGACCTGCAACTGCACAGCTTCAAGATTCCGACGCAACGATTGGTCCCCACGGATCACGTCGATCAGACGCACACCATCACGTTTGAACAACTGAACGCTTAGAACGTCACGCCCGATCAGGTTGGACTCCGGCGGAATGACCGCTTCGGTAAAGAACTTCATCCGGCTGCGATCTGACGACAGCATACCCGCCATACTGACCCGATCCGGCAGCAACCACGGTCCGACCACCCGCAGATAGAACATACCCCAGATCACCAAAACGATGGCCAAAGGCGTGACTTCGAAAATGCCGAATGGCTCAATCCCTCGGGACCGCGCCACACCGTCCACCAGCAGGTTGGTCGAGGTCCCGATCAGGGTCAAAGTGCCACCTAGAATGGCCGCATAGCTAAGCGGGATCAGCAGCTTGGACGGGGCGACACCCAAAATCTTGGCCAGTTGCACAAAGATCGGCAGCATCACGACGACAACAGGGGTGTTGTTCATAAAGGCCGACGCCACCAAAACCAGCAACATGATGCCAGCCATTGTGGTCTTGGGATGGGTAGCCGCGCCTTTTTGCGCGTAGTTCGTAAACGCCTCAAGCGCGCCTGTGCGCACCAAGGCCCCCATGACCAGAAACATCGCCGCGATGGTCCATGGTGCAGGGTTCGACAGCACCGAAAGTGCGTCCTCATAGGGCAACAGACCCAAGGCCAACAGAACCGCAACGCCGCCAATCGCGACCACTTCGGTCGGATAGGCTTCGCTGACGAACAAAGCGAACATCACCAACATGACGCCTAGCGCCAGATATGCCCCAAGATCCGGACTGATGTTCAGTAGTTCCATTCGGAGTGCATTCCTGCCTTATCGTTCGCGCCATTCTGACGACTAGCACCAGACCACACAATACGACAAATGCGCGTCAATTCATGACAGGGCCGGATTGTTGCAGCCGTCCACCCTGACGCACCATCGCGATGTTCACGGCCTTCCCGGTGCGGTCGTCTGTTTCGACAAACACGCCTGACAGGGTGGCCTCGCCCAAAGCGGGCTGGAACCGTGTTTTGGACATGCCCGTGATAAAGCGGCGCAGTGGTTCCGCCTTGTCCATCCCGATGACAGAATCGTAGTCGCCACACATGCCCGCATCCGTCAGGAACCCCGTTCCCTTGGGCAGGATCTGCGCGTCACCTGTTGGCACATGGGTATGTGTACCAACCACCAGACTGGCGCGCCCGTCACAGAAATGACCCATCGCCATCTTCTCGGACGTCGCTTCGCAGTGCACATCCACAAGGATCATCTGCGCCTGCCCACCCAAGGGATGTGCACGCAAAACCTGATCCACGGCAGAAAAAGGATCATCAAAGGGGCGTTTCATAAACACCTGCCCCAAGACCTGAAGCACCAGAATTTTGCGACCCCGCGCATCAGAAAACAGCCGATGCCCGATCCCCGGCGCACTTTTCGCGTAGTTCAGCGGGCGAATGATGCGGCTGTCGTCTTCTATGGCCTGCAGCATTTCCTTTTGGTCGAACGCATGATCGCCCAAAGTCACGCAATCCGCACCGGCAGCCAGAATGCCCTGCGCATGCGCCTTCGTCAGACCCGCACCGTTCGAGGCATTTTCGCCGTTCACAACGACGAAATCCAATTTCCACTCTGTCCGCAGGCGCGGCAGATGTTCCTGAATGGCCTGCCGTCCGGCGCGGCCCATCACATCACCAAGGAATAACGTTCTCATGCACCGCTGACTATCGCCGCACAGGCAAAAAGCAAAGCGGGGAATTGGCGCAAGCTGACTGATCCCAAAAGTATATTACAGGTCACATTCGTATTAAGTTTTCATTTTGCCCTTCTTTTAGGCGAAAAATCTGCAACCATGTCTAAATGAAATGCGGTTTGAAAACTTTTCTCGTTCTCGCCGTGATAGCAGGAGGCCCCTGCGCGGCGTCACCCAGTGCCGGATTTGATCCGGTACGGGCCTTTGCAGAATGCGCTGGGCGGCTGTCCGCAAAGGTCGAACACAGCTGGCTCATGGGCGGAAATGACGAAGAGGCTCAGGTGCTTCGCGAAAGCTTTGTCGATTTGCTGGCCGCAATCCCCCACGACGTTCCCGGGCGCACAGTACTGGATTGGCGCATCCGCGCGAAACAGGATCAATCCCGCCTGTTATCCATCGCAACATTCCACCTTGACGATGCGCGCCGCACACAGGCCAAAAGCCGCGCGTTTATGCTTTCACAAAGCTGTTCCTCACTTTTGCTCGGCTAAACCCCACCCACACCCCAAGCGCGGCGTCTTTGCCTCTTGCCAATCGCTGTGACAGGGTGGACAACATGCCCCATGTCCACGCGTTCTGATAACCCCGCCGACCCGTTCAAAAAGGCGCTTGCCGAAGCAACCAAGGTCATGGCCAACGATCCCGAGCTGTCCGTCAGTTATACGGTCGATCCCTCTGGCCTGTCCGGCGAAGCCATGCGCCTGCCCCAAGTGTCCCGCCGCATGTCCCGAGAAGAGGTCATGCTGGCCCGTGGTACTGCCGACGCTTTGGCAATGCACCGTCGCTATCACAACGCCCAGACCCACGCGCGCTACGCCCCCGCAGGCGATCTCGCCCGCGAGATTTATGAATCCCTTGAAACCGCCCGCTGTGAAGCGATGGGTGCGCGCGACATGCCCGGCACCGCTGGCAACATTGACGCCAAGATCAGCCATGACGCCCTGCGCAAGGGCTATGATCAGGTTAAGGATGCCACCGACGTTCCGCTCTCCGTTGCCGCAGGCTACCTTGTCCGCCATCTCGCCACCGGTCGCGACCTGCCCGATGCGGCGCAAAACGTCATGGACCTGTGGCGCGACCAGATCGAATCCAAAGCAGGCGTGACGCTGGAAGAGCTGCAAGAAAGCCTGTCCGATCAGGGCGAGTTCGCCAAAATGACCCGCAAGATCATTTCCGATCTGGGCTATGGCGACCAGCTGGGCGAAGACCCCGACGAACTGGACGACGAAGCTCAGGATCAGGCCGAAGAAGGCGCGGATCAGGAACAGGAACCCGATTCCACCGGTCAGGACGATCAAGGCGAAGACGAGGCCGACGCCACGCCCGAACAAAGTCAGGAACAACAGCAAGACAGCGCTCAGGCGCAGGTCTCGATGGAGGATCTGGCCGATCAGGAACAGGGCGAAGAGGTCGAGATGCCCGAAGGCGAAGCGCCTTTGGAGCCGCCTGCCCCTCAGCCGATCTCTGATGCCGACCCGGATTACAAAGCCTACGACACCGAGTTTGACGAAATCATCGGTGCCGAAGACTTGGCCGACCCCGCCGAACTCGAACGCCTGCGCGCCTATCTGGACCAGCAGCTTGAACCGCTCAAAGGCGCGGTATCGCGTCTGGCCAACAAACTGCAACGTCGTCTTCAGGCCCAGCAGAACCGGTCGTGGGAATTCGATCTGGAAGAGGGCATTCTGGATGCAGGCCGCTTGGCCCGCGTGGTGTCGAACCCCACAACGCCGCTGTCCTTCAAGGTCGAAAAAGACACCGAGTTCCGCGACACCGTTGTGACGCTTCTGCTGGATAACTCCGGCTCGATGCGCGGTCGCCCGATTTCCATCGCCGCGATCTGTGCCGACGTACTGGCGCGCACGCTGGAACGCTGCAACGTGAAGGTCGAAATCCTCGGCTTCACCACCCGCGCGTGGAAAGGTGGCCAGTCCCGCGAAAAATGGCTGAACGACGGCCGCGAACAGCAACCCGGTCGTTTGAACGACCTGCGCCACATCATCTACAAATCCGCCGACGCCCCATGGCGCCGGACGCGGCCCAATCTGGGCTTGATGATGAAAGAAGGCCTGCTGAAGGAAAACATCGACGGCGAAGCGCTGGAATGGGCACACCGTCGTCTGGCGGGGCGGCACGAAGCGCGGAAAATCCTGATGGTGATTTCAGACGGTGCACCGGTGGACGATTCCACGCTGTCGGTGAACCCCGCGAACTATCTGGAAAAACACCTGCGCGATGTGATCGCCATGGTCGAAAAGCGCAAACTGGTCGAACTTTTGGCGATCGGGATCGGTCACGACGTGACCCGCTATTACGACCGCGCTGTGACCATCACCGATGTGGAACAGCTGGCCGGCGCGATGACCGAGCAGCTTGCATCGCTGTTCGACAGCGATCCGCGCAAACGCGCTCGTGCAATGGGCATGCGTAAAGCATCGTAAAGGTTTCGGATCGGCTCTGCCGATCCGACCGGCGCCTGATGACCTGACGGCCACCAGGCTTGGACGAGGGGCGCCGCCCCTCGCGCTCCCCGAGGTATTTGGGGAAAGAAAATATCTATTTAGGGGCTGACCATGTTCCAGAGTTTTGAAGAGACATCCAATCCCGCCGCGGGCCCCGGCCGCTTGGCGGATTTGCGCGGTGTCATGTCGAAAGAAGGATTTGATGCTTTCATCGTTCCCCGCTCGGACGCCCATCAGGGCGAATATGTTGCCCCCCGCGACGACCGGCTGGCGTGGCTGACTGGGTTCACCGGATCTGCGGGCTTTGCCGTTATTCTGGCTGACCGTGCGGGCGTCTTTGTCGACAGCCGCTACCGCGTTCAGGTCAAGGTGCAAGTCGCGTCTGACTTCACGCCAGTGGACTGGCCCGAGATTTCCCTGTCCGACTGGATCGCAGAACATTTATCGGGCGGTGTAGTTGCCTACGATCCTTGGCTGTTTTCTGTCGAACAGCTGCGCAAGCTGATGAAGGACCTTCCCGAGCATGAGTTTCGCGCCACGGACAACCTGATTGACCGCATCTGGGAGGATCAGCCCGATGCACCGATCGGCAAGATCACAGCCCAGCCTGTTGAGTTCGCGGGCGAGGCGCATGACGAAAAACTAAAACGCATCGGCGCGTCCCTGAAAGCGGCCAAAGCCTGTGTCCTGACGCTGCCGGATTCCATCGCGTGGCTTTTGAACATTCGCGGCACGGACATCCCCCGCAATCCGGTTCCGCACGCCTTTGCGATCCTCAATAACTCGGGCGATATCACGCTATTTGTCGATGACCGGAAGCTTGGCGATCTGGCAACAGCGCTTGGCCCCAAGGTTAAAATTGCCGCGCCGGATTCGCTAATCACGGTCTTGGCCGGAACAGAAGGCCCCGTTCAGATTGATCCGGCCACCTGCCCCGTCGCCATTTCCAGCGTACTGGCCACATCCGGCATCGCAACTACGGAAGCCCCCGACCCGTGCCTTCTGCCGAAAGCCTGCAAGAACCCCACGGAAATCGCCTCGACCCGCGCAGCACACACACGTGATGGCGTCGCCATGGTGCGTTTTCTGGCATGGCTGGATCAGCAGCCAGCAGGCAGCCTGACCGAGATTGACGTGGTCAAACAGCTTGAGGGCGAAAGACGCGCAACCAACTGTCTGGAAGACATCAGCTTTGAAACCATCTCGGGCACCGGCCCGAACGGTGCCATCGTGCACTACCGCGTCACGGAAAAAACCAATGCGCGGATCGAAGACGGGCACATGCTGTTGGTCGATTCTGGCGGACAATATCGTGACGGCACCACCGACATCACCCGCACCATCGCCATCGGCACCGTGGGCGACGCAGAAAAGCAGGCCTTCACCCGTGTCCTACGCGGCATGATCGCGATCAGCCGCCTGAAGTTTCCCAAAGGTCTGGCCGGTCGCGATCTGGATGCTTTCGCCCGCGCGCCCCTGTGGGAAGCGGGCCTGGATTACGGTCACGGCACCGGCCACGGCGTCGGCGCGTTTCTGAGCGTTCACGAAGGACCGCAGCGTTTGGCACGAACAGGCACCGTCCCTTTTGAACCCGGAATGATCCTGTCTAACGAACCCGGCTTCTACCGCGAAGGCGCGTTTGGCATTCGTATCGAAAACCTGATTGTCGTCACGCAGGCCGAACCACGGCCAGACGCGACAATTCGCGACCTTTTGGAATTTGAAACACTGACGTACGTCCCTATTGACCGCCGCCTAATCGTGGCTGAAATGCTTACAGCGCCGGAACGCGCGTGGCTGAACAGCTATCATGAAACGTGCCGGAATACCCTGTTGCCGCTGGTTGATGACACTGCGGCACAATGGCTCGTGAATGCGACGCAGCCGATTTGACACCGCATTGTCATAAAACGCGGGCAGGACAACAACAGACTAGAGGGAGATTATAATGACTACAGATATCAAAATCAGACCGGCGGATGGCACTTGGGTGGTGCGTGCAGGTGGCGCCGTTCTGGGCGAATCTTCCAATGCTCTGGAACTGACAGAGGGCGATCTGCCTTTCGTGATCTATTTCCCGCGCAACGACATCGCCATGGCGCTGCTTGACCGCACAGATCACACGACTGAATGCTCGAAAAAGGGTACGGCAAACTACTATTCGATCATGTCCAAAAGCCGCACCTACGATAACGCGGTCTGGACATACGAAAATCCGGCGGCAGACGTGGCCGAGATCAAAGACCATCTGGCGTTTACCGTTCAGGACGGCGTCAATGTGGAACAGCTGTAATCAGCTGTGCTCCTCTTCGGCCGTCGCCGCAAGCGCGCGGTTATAGGCCTTTAACGCATCGACATGAAACAGAGCGCCAACAAGAACGGGTTGGCCGGTTTCATTGTCGATGTCGGCGACCGGCAGAAACGCCACGCCGGACTTCTCAAACATCGGCAACGCAGTTTCCAATGTCGCAGAAGGCTGCAGAAACAGGTTCTGTTCGATCATTCGCAGACAGGCCTCTTCATCGGCAGCGCCGATCTCGGTCGGTTTGCGCATGACACCCGCCATCCTGAACATCGCCAGAAGATAGGCCTGCGGGCCCGCCGCCAGATGCACATTGCGACGTTCAAGCTGTGTCAGGAAATAGCTGCGATCCACCAGCCGCGATGCAATCGCTGTGGACATTGACACCGACACCATCACCGCCAGACCGGTCTGCCAGTCCCCTGTCAGTTCGAACACGGTCAAAGTGGTGGAAATCGGGGCACCCAAAACAGCCGCCGCCACTGCCCCCATCCCGGCCAATGCGTACAGCGTCGCAGAGCCGGACTGGTTCGGGAAAAAGCCCGTCGCAATCATCCCGAACGCCAAACCGGTCAACGCGCCGATCATCAAGGACGGGGAAAAGACACCGCCGCCCATCCGGCCACCGACGGTCACAGCCACAGCCACAACCTTCAGCATGGCAAACACCACAACCTCATGCAGCAACAGTGATCCTGTCAGCGCACGCGAGGTGGTTTCATAGCCAACACCAATGATATGCGGGAACCAGATCGCCATCGCCCCCAGCAACACGCCCGCTGCCGCAGGCCGCAGCCAGTTGGGCAGGCCCAGCTTTGATTGCCACGCGGTGCCCAGATCATCGGCCCAGAACACGGACCGGATCATGACAACCGCAACCAACCCGCAGACCAGACCAAGGATCAGGAACGCTGGCAGCTCTAGATAGAATTCGACCGTCGTCGTGCCGGGTAAACTGAATTCGGTCACGTCGCCAAACGCCAGCCGGTTGATCACGGTGCCCGCCGCGCTGGCGACTACGATGGGCGCGAAGGCGTGCAAAGCAAAGTGGCGCAACACGACCTCAAGCGCGAACAAGGCGCCTGCGATTGGCGCGTTGAAGCTCGCAGAAACAGCCGCCGCCACAGCGCATCCCAGCAGGTCGCGACCCGTGATGCCATCCGCACGGATCAAGTTGGACACCCAGCTCGACATCATCGCCGCGATATGCACGACCGGCCCTTCCCGACCGGATGATCCCCCTGTCGACAGCGTGATCCATGAACACAACGCCGACGCGATACCTGCCTTCTTCTCGACCCGCCCATCGTTCAGCGCCGCGCCTTCGATCACGTCGGACACGCTGCGCACACGGGCATCAGGGGTGAAAAAATGCAGGATCAAACCGACAACAGTGCCACCAAGGATGGGGATCAGCATCACCAGATACCACGGCAGCGTTTCAGCAAAACTGTGCAGCGTGTTCACATCGGGCGTGCCATAAACCAGCGTCTGCAACCACTCGATCCCGAGACGGAAACACAAAGCCGCAAAGCCTGCCGCGATGCCGATGGCCAAAGCGATAAACCAGAACTGGATCTGTCCGGGGCCTTCATGACGAAGCAAATCCCAGCCGCGCCCACAGTTTCGGGAAAATTCCCCCCACTGCTGCTTGATCAAGGATGTGTCCGCCATTCCGCGTGTCGCCAAATCTGAATAGATGAGTCCTATAGTTCCTTACGCCAAGTCACTCGGCGGTCCAAGGTAAGCTGCCGAAAAAAACGGCAGAAATCCCGTTGTGATTAAGAGATGCGCAAATTGTAGGGGACCGTTCGGGGCGTTTTAGCCGTTCAGCAGTGCCCGCGCAGCGCCGCGTGCTTCTTCTGTGACGGTATCGCCGGAAATCATCCGTGCGATTTCGTCTTCCCGTTCGCCGTCGTCCAGCGGCGTGACCGTGGATGTGGTCACGTCATCCTGAACACGCTTTTCAACGCGCCAGTGATGCGCACCAAGTGCTGCCACCTGCGGCGAGTGTGTGACGACCAGAACCTGCTGTCCTTCTGCCAGCGCCTTCAAACGACGGCCCACAGCATCCGCGGTGGCCCCACCGACGCCACGGTCGATTTCGTCAAAGATCATGGTGATACCTGCACCCGGTTCCGATAGGCACACCTTCAAAGCCAACAAGAAGCGGCTCAGTTCCCCGCCCGACGCGATCTTGGCCAACGGCCCCGCAGGCGCACCGGGGTTGGTTGCCACGGTAAAGCTGACAGCGTCGCGGCCCTCGGGCCCGTCCGGCGCGTCCTCGATCAAGGTCTGGAAAACCGCACGCTCCATTTTCAACGGAGCAAGCTCTTCCGACACGGCCTTGTCCAACGCTTTGGCCGCTGTAACGCGCTTGCCATGCAGTGCCGTCGCCAGATCCGCATACCGCGCCTCGGCCGCTTTCAGAGCCGCCTCAAGCGAGCCAATATTCTCAGCTCCCTGATCCAGCGCCTCCAGCTTGCCGCGCAGCGTGTCGGCAAATCCGGCCAATTCGTCCGGCGCGATCTGATGCTTGCGCGCCAACCCGCGGATTGCGAACAACCGCTCTTCCGTCTGTTCAAGCTCGTGCGGATTAAACGTCAACTGGTCCAGCGCGGCCTCAACACCGCTGACTGCATCGCCCAATTCCACCATCGCCCGTTCAAGCGCCGCCATCGGCGCATCGACCAGACCTTCGGCCTTGTCCGTCACGCCCTCGAGCCAGCGCAGTGCATCCCCCATGGCGTTTTCCGCACCATCCGACAGGGCTTGTCCTGCCCGCATCACATCATCACGGATACGCTCAGCCGCCTGCATCCGGCGGCGATCACTGTCCAGCGTCGCCTCTTCGCCCGCTTCTGGCGAAAGCGCATCCAACTCGCCTACGGCATGGCGCAGGAACTCTTCCTCGGCCTGCACCGCCTCAAGATCGGCACGCGCCTTATCCAAGGCCTTCTGCGCATCGCTACGTGCACGCCATGCCGCACGCAGCTCTGCCAGATCGCCTTCAAGACCGGCATAGGTATCCAGCAGAACCCGATGCCCCTTGGGGTTCAGCAAACCGCGATCATCATGCTGACCGTGCAATTCCACCAAGCGCTCTGACAACTGGCGCAGCACCTCGCCCGAACAGCGGCGATCATTGACCCATGCGGTTTTGCGCCCGTCCTTGGTGTTTACGCGGCGCATGATCAGTTCGTCCGAAGCAGGAATGCCCGCCTCTTCCAGAACCTCGTGCACAGCATGGTCATCCGGCAGATCAAACACCGCCACGACCTCGCCCTGATCAGCGCCCTGACGCACCAGTTCGGCACGCCCGCGCCAGCCCAGAACAAAGCCCAGGGAATCCAGCAAAATAGATTTACCCGCGCCCGTTTCACCGGTCAGCACGTTCAGACCCGGCTGGAACTCAAGGTCCAGCCGGTCGATGATCAACATGTCGCGGATTTCAAGCGCTCTGAGCATGACAGCACACGTTCTGACAGAAGGACGAAACCGCCCCGAAAATCAGAGCCACTGGCCCTTGATCATCTGACGGTAAATCTGGCGCAACCAGCTATCACCCGCAGCCTCAAGCTCCAACCCACGGCCCGTCAGCAGCTTATAGCTGTCTTCGTACCATTCGGTGGACTGGTAGTTATAGCCAAGGATCGCACCAGCGGTCTGCGCCTCATCGGTCAGACCCAGCGACAGATAGCTTTCGACCAGACGATGCAGCGCCTCGGCGGTATGCGTGGTTGTCTGGAAATCCTCAACCACAACACGGAACCGGTTGATCGCCGCCGCATAGTGTTCGCGCTTCAGATAATAGCGCCCGATCTCCATTTCCTTGCCTGCAAGGTGGTCAAAGGCCAGATCGAATTTCAGGATCGACGACCGCGCGTATTCGCTGTCGGGATAGCGTTCGATCACGGCGCGCAGCGATTGCAGCGCCTGGAATGTCAGCCCCTGATCACGACCGACCTCTTCGATCTGGTCGTAGTAGGACAATGCCAACAGATACTGCGCATAGGCCGCATCATCTTCCAAAGGATAGAAATCGATATAGCGCTGCGCTGCTGCGCGGCTGTTCTCGTAATCCTTGTCCTTATGGTAGGCGTAGGCCTGCATGATCAACGCACGCTTGGCCAGATCGGAATAGGGATAAAGCCGCTCAACCTCAGAGAAGAAGAAAGCCGCATCATCTTCTTTGCTGCGGTTCAGTTCGAACTCACCGCGTTCAAAGATTTGCTCTGCCGTGAAACTTTCCATCGGCTGGCCGTTCGGAGCACTGCGCCCATCGGGCCCACCATCCCCACAGCTTGCCAGAAAACACGTCACAAGAACCGCTGCGATCCCCGTTTTCCGTGTTGTACCGCCCACCATGCTCGACCACCCTCGGCTGTTCCTTCAAGGCGACAAGCGCCCCGTTCGTTCATGGTCCTAGCACAGAAAATTCCGGTGCAAAACGGCTTTGAACAATTTTGGCGATCACAAGCGTGACCTGTGTCAGGCGACCTCGGGAATTTCCTCGGGCAGAACGCCAACACCGGGCATTTTTGCACGAATATCGCCTGTGCACTCAATCATTCGGAATGCACTTGGCGTGCTGAAAAGCGCGTGCAGCAACATATTTGTGATCGCATGACCCGCCTTGTGACCCTCATAATGACCAAGGATCGGCGCACCAGCCAGCATCAGGTCACCCAAAGCGTCCAGCATTTTGTGGCGCACGGCCTCATCGGCGTGGCGCAAACCACCCGGCGACAGAACTTTGTCACCATCAACGACCACGGCGTTTTCCAGCGTACCGCCAAGGGCCAGCCCCTGCTCGCGCATCGCTTCAACATCGCTGTTGCGGCAGAATGTACGGCTGTCAGAAAGTTCACGCACGAATGTGCCGTTGGACATTTCCAGCGACTTTTCCTGCGTCCCGATGGCGTCATCCGCAAATTCGATACGGAATGTCATGCGCGGCGTGTCAGCAGGCGACAGACGCGCCCAACCGGACGCCGTGTGTACCTGAACAGTTTCGATGATTTCCAGAATGCGCAGCGGCGCTGCCTGACCGCGCAGACCTTTGTCCAGAATGGCGGTGACGAAAGGAACGGCACTCCCGTCGAGGATCGGAACCTCGGGGCCGTCAATTTCGATCAGGGCATTGTGCACACCGCAACCCGCCAAAGCGGCCATGACGTGCTCAACGGTCGAAACCGAAGCACCTGCCGCGTTCACCAGACGTGTGCAAAGCGGAGACCGTTCGACCGCGTCCCAAAGCGCAGGGATCAGAGCATCACCAAAACGGATGTCGGTGCGTTTGAACCAGATGCCATGCTCGGCCGCAGCCGGACGAATCGTCAAACGCGCCGGCTTGCCAGAATGCAAACCAACTCCATCAAATACGATTGGACCACGAACGGTATGTTGCAAAAGTCACCTCTAATCGACCTACGCAAGACGTGCGATTCCGCACACATCTGGCGTCGGGGATTAGTTACGCACGGGGGGCCAAAGCCTCAAATCAAGTATTGCAACGTTCTGAAACATGTCTGTCATATTTTGCGCAAATGCCCGCTTACTTTGAAACAACGCCTCGCAACCGCATGTTTTCAAATGAAAAACGCCCCTGATGACAGGGGCGTTTTCTGCGCTCATATCTGAAATGTGAGCGGTTTTTAGTTTGCCTGACGGCGCAGGAATGCCGGAATTTCGATCTTGTCCTGCTCGGCGTCGGGTTCGTGATCAACCATCGGCTCGGGACGTGCCTGTACCGGAGGCTGCTGACGACGGGCCGCCTGACCCTCATGCGCGCTGCCTGTCATGCGGTTGATCAGCGAGTTGATGCCAAAGCGCGGCTTTTCGGCTTCTGCTGCCGGACGCGGTGCCGGAGCGGGTGCCGGACGGGCCGCCGGAGCATCGGTGCGTGCACGCGACGCGGCTGCCTGCAGACGAGCCAGCGCTTCGGGCGACGGCGTGCCAGGTGCTGCTGCACGCGGCGCGACGAAACCTTCCGGCTCTGCATCGAAATCAGCGCGCGGCTGGAATTCCTGAACACGGGGCTGGTAGGCGGGCGGCGGCAGACCATCGTCATGCTCGGCCACATCTTCCATCTCGTCTTCTGCAGCAACCTGCTCGGCGCTCATGCCTTCGAACAGCGACGGCTCTTCGTCTTCATATGCTTGGGAAACTGCCTGAGTGGCTGCAACAGTTGCCGCTGCTGCTTCTTCAACAGGCGCTTCTGCTTCAACATGTGTTTTCAGCGGCTGCGCAAGGCTGCGACGGGGAACCGGAGTTTCCATAACGTCTTCTGCTGCGTCGATACCTGTCGCAACAACGCTGACGCGCATGTTGCCTTCCATCGAGTCGTCCAGCGTCGAACCAACGATGATGTTCGCGTCTGCGTCGACTTCTTCGCGAATGCGGTTGGCCGCTTCGTCCAGTTCGAACAGCGTCAGGTCGTGACCACCGGTGATGTTGATCAGAACGCCCTTCGCACCGCGCAGGCTGATTTCGTCCAGCAGCGGGTTCGCGATGGCCTTCTCGGCAGCCTGGATCGCACGATCTTCACCAGCCGCTTCGCCTGTGCCCATCATCGCCTTGCCCATTTCGTCCATTACGGCGCGAACGTCAGCAAAGTCGAGGTTGATCAGGCCCGGTCGAACCATCAGGTCAGTTACGCCTTTAACACCTTGGTACAGAACGTCATCCGCCATCGAGAACGCTTCGGTGAACGTGGTCTTCTCGTTAGCCAGACGGAACAGGTTCTGGTTCGGAATGATGATCAGCGTGTCGACGACCTTCTGAAGGGCTTCAACACCCTCCTCGGCCTGACGCATACGCTTGCCGCCTTCGAACTGGAACGGCTTGGTGACAACACCAACGGTCAGAACACCCAGTTCACGCGCCGCCTGCGCGATGATCGGGGCTGCACCTGTACCGGTGCCACCGCCCATACCGGCAGTGATAAAGCACATATGTGCGCCAGCCAGATGGTCTACGATTTGTTCGATGCTTTCTTCAGCAGCGGCAGCGCCCACAGTAGCCCGGGCTCCCGCACCCAGACCCTCGGTCACTTTAACGCCCAGCTGAACGCGTGCTTCGGATTTCGATTGCTGCAGCGCCTGCGCATCCGTGTTTGCAACTACAAAGTCCACGCCGTGCAGTTGCTTGTCGATCATATTGTTGACGGCATTGCCGCCCGCGCCACCAACACCAAACACCGTAATACGCGGCTTAAGTTCGTCGTGCCCTGGCACCGAAAGGTTCAAAGTCATTGCTATATCCGCCTGTTGTTTTTAAGCCGCCAAACGACCTTTTTCCGCCGAATTAACAAAATAATACCGATCCCCATAGGGAACGTCACGCGAAAAACGCGTTCATTCCACAAAATATGGAGATTCTTTTGGCTAGTTATGCGGGATTTCGCCGATTTCGGCAGATATAGCGGTTACCAGTTGTCGCGGAACCACTTCACTGCACGCTGGAACGACCTTGCAGGCAGTCGATCCACGGGAATTTCAAAGTCCCACCACTCGTCTTGCGGGTGTGCCGCGAACAGACACAGGCCCACCGCGCTGGCAAACCCCGGCCCTGTTGCCGCCTGAGGAAGCCCGTGCACACGCAATGGACGGCCCAGACGCACCTGCTGACCCAAAATCTTGGAAGCGATACCGTCCAGCCCCGGAATTTGGCTTGCGCCACCGGTCAGAACGATCTGCTGCGACGGCAGGTATTCGAAGCCCGCCGCGTCCAGACGCACGCGGACCTCTTCCAGAATTTCCTCGACCCGCGGACGCATGATGCCGATCAGTTCCGCACGGCTGACAGTGCGGCGGTCGTGATGCCAGTCACCTGTGTCGCCGCCGATCTCGATCATCTCGCGGTCGTCCATGCCGGTGGCCACAACACCGCCGTAGAATGTCTTGATACGCTCGGCGGTCGCCATGGGCACCTGAAGGCCCATCGAAATATCGCTGGTCACGTGATCGCCGCCCATGCGCACAGTATCGGCATAAATCATGTGCTTTTTCATAAAGATCGAAACGCCGGTCGCACCGCCGCCCAGATCGATACACGCCGCGCCCAGTTCCTGTTCGTCCTCAACCAACGACGAAATGCCCGACACGTAAGCCGACGACGCCAGACCCGCCAGTTCCAGATCACAGCGTTTGATACACTGGACAAGGTTCTGGATCGCCAAGGCATCCACTGTCAGCATGTGCATGTCAGTCGCCAGTTCCTGCCCGATCTGACCACGGGGATCAGCCAGTCCCGAACGGTGATCCAAAGCAAAGTTCACCGGCTGTGCGTGCAGCACCTCGCGGCCCTCGCCAAAGTCGGGAACATCGCAAGATGACAGCACCCGCGCGATATCCTGTTCACTGACCGTCGTACCCTCAAGTTCAACCTTACCCGCCAGACCATAGCTGCGCGGGTCTGCGCCCGAGAAACAGGCGATCACGTGATCGACACGGATCTGCGCCATTTTCTGAGCGGCCTGAACAGCGGTGCGGATGGCGCGTTCGGTTTCCCCCATGGAATCCACTTCGCCAAATTTCACACCGCGCGACCGCGTCGTAGCGGCACCAATCACGCGGAAACCGGACTGCCCCGCCAGCGATCCGATCCCGTCGCTGTCCAGCGCGCGATCATTTCCATCAAACCGAAGGACAAGACAGGCAATCTTGGACGATCCCACGTCAAGGATCGCAATCACGCCGCGCTGCATAGCTGCACGACGCATGTTTCTCATTGCCCGTTGGGTTTCATAAAGCTCGATCATTTTTAATTCTTAACCCCTGCCTCAATCGCCTTAATCTTCCAGAGCTCCTGGACGGCGTATTCGGACATTCTTAATGTTGGTCTTTCTGCCAAACGCAGATCGACAGTCGTCAATTCACGGCCCATCAGATCAACCGCCTGATCCATTGCGATGGCCCGTTCCAGCGCCGCAACGCTGCCTTTTGATGGAAGTTGAACGCGCTGCCCACGGTCCAACACCACATCCCACCGGCGCTCGCCCATACGGACAAGACCCCGAAACCGCGCTTGAAGCGGCCCCAAGGCCGCAATCACATCAAGCGCCTCGACCACCGCCGCGTCTGCGGCTTCGCCCGCGATCACGGGAAGGTCGGGAAAATCAACACGCGATGCTGCCATACCGATGGCCACGCCTTCGCGGTCCAGAACGAACAGCCCCTCGTCGGTCCGCCACAGCGCAACAGGCACCCGTTCGGTCACGTCGATCTGCAAAACACCGCCCTGCCGCACTTTCAAGCGCGCAGATTTAACAGCATCCAGTTTGACGACCGTTGTGCGCATCGCATCCAAATCCAGATCAAAGGACGAAATCGGAAAGTCCAAAGGCAGAACCTGACGGATCGCATGGGCCACGCCTTCGGACGCACCATCAATCGCCATCAGCTTGACCATGAACTCGGGACGCTGCTGCACCGCGTCACGAACATCGGCCACCGCACCGACAAAGCTGTCGCGACGACCTTCATCACTGAACCACAGCGCGCCTGCGCCAAACGCCACAACAAACGGAATGCCCACGCGCAGCATCAAGCGATACAGCGGCGTCAACATCATCCGGTGCAGACGATACTTCAGACGCGATGGTGCCGGATCGGCGCGGTTCACCTGTTGCACGACGCGTCCTCCACCATCCATTTGCAGAACTCGCCAAAGCTCATGCCGATCAACTCGGCGTGCTCGGGGCTCAGCGATGTGGGGGTCATGCCGGGCTGGGTGTTTGTTTCCAACAGGAACAACCCATCCAGACCTTTGCCTTCATCCCAACGAAAGTCGGTGCGCGTCACACCACGGCAGCCCAGTGCCTGATGCGCCCGCAACGCGTAATCCAGACAGGCCGCCGTAATCTCGTCCGGCAACTCAGCGGGGCACACATGGCGCGATCCGCCAGCGGCGTATTTCGCTTCATAGTCATACCAGCCGTCTGTCAGGATTTCCGTCACGCCCAGCGCGCGGTCGCCCATGACAGTGCAGGTCAACTCACGTCCCGGCAGGAACGCTTCGACCATCACAGTCTGGGGCATCTCATCCGACAGTTTCGGCGGAGTATTCGCGTTGGCATCCACCAGATAGACACCAACAGAAGACCCTTCATTATAAGGCTTCACCACATAGGGCGGCGTCATGACGTGATCGGCCATCACGGCATCTTTGTCCGCCAGAACGCTTTCCGCTACCGGCAAGCCAGCAGCGCGATATACATTCTTGGTACGCTCTTTATCCATCGCCAGCGACGACGCCAGAACGCCCGAATGCGTGTACGGCAGACCCATCCATTCCAGAATGCCCTGCACGCAGCCGTCTTCGCCCCAACGGCCATGCAAACCGTTGAACACAACATCCGGCGCTATTTCGGAAAGGCGCATAGGAAGATCGGGGCCTGCGTCGACCTCAATCACTTCGAATCCTACGTCCCGCAAAGCAGCGGCGCATTCACGCCCAGAGCTGAGGGAAACCTCGCGTTCAGCCGAGGGTCCGCCCATCAGTACCGCCACTTTCGGGGATGTCCTGCTCGACATTCCCAATCGCCTCTTGTTCAGGGTTCCGGCCAAAATTGCCGTGCCCTTTTGTTTTATATTTTTGGCAACCTGCCTGTGGTCACCTGAGTGTCGGGTCTAGCGCCCGTTGGTCATTCCGGATCACCGACCCGCATGATTTCCCAATGTAACTCTATTCCACTGTTTTGGAAAACCCTTTTTCGCACTTCTTCGCCCAAACCTTCCAGATCAGCGGCAGTTGCCTCTCCAGTGTTCACTAAGAAGTTCGAATGCATCTCGCTCATCTGCGCGCCACCCAACGTCGCACCGCGCATGCCAGCATCATCAATGACCTTCCAGGCCTTTAGATCATGCACATCGTCGGCCTTGCCGGTCGAAGAATGTCCCGCCGGATTGCGAAAGGTCGACCCCGCTGTCCGGTCCTTGGTGGGCTGCGTTGCATCACGTTTTGCCAGCTGATGCTCCATCCGCGCCTGCAGTTCCTCCGGATCACCTGCATCGCCTTCCAGCACCGCATCGATCAGCACCATACCTTCGGGCAGATCGCTCTGGCGGTAGCGGAAGTTCAGATCATCAGCGGTCAGTGTCACCAATTCGCCCTTACGGGTCACACCACGCGCCTCGACAAACACATCCGCCACGTAAGAGCCATAGCACCCTGCGTTCATTGTGACCGCGCCACCGATACTGCCGGGAATTGTGCGCAGGAAGGTCAGGTCAACGCCCGCCTCTGCGGCTTTCTTGGCCACATGGGCATCCAACGCCGCAGCGCCCACGCGCACCCGCGTGCCATCGACCTCAATCCCGTTGAACCAACGACCCAGCCGGATCACAACGGCACGCAAACCGCCATCACGCACAATCAGGTTCGATCCGACACCCATGGGGAACACATCAATTTCGGACGGAAGATCGCGCAGAAACTCTTGCAAATCCTCGACATCCGCAGGCTGGAAAAACCAATCCGCAGGACCACCGACACGCAACCATGTCAGATCATTCAGGGAACGGTCCGCCGTCAAGCGGCCACGAGGTGTCGGAAGCTTCTGTGTCATGCCTGCTCTGCTACTGCGCACCGCGCAGGGACGCAAGATTTCAGCGCATATGCGCGGCGACAAAAGGCGGCTTTATGCCTTTTCCTGCCCGATCTGTCGACGCACCCAGCGCAACAGATAACGCACGGGCCAACGCAGAACACTCATACCTGCCGCCAGAACCAACAGGCCGATCCAAGGCCCGTTTTCATAGGTGACATACCCCAAAAGCGGGATGCCGATCCCGATCAGGATATAGGCCCGCGTCCAGTGATTATCCTTGGACGGGATCATCGCCAAAACATTCGCCGCCAGCGCCCACACAAGCGCAAGTACCAAAGACAGGCTCATAGCGTACCTCCTACGCGTTACCCAAAGTGCGAACCGAAAGTCATCGGCTCAGGTGTGCACCCCCTCAGGTCACAGCCGTATTAAAGCGCAGGTCCAGCAACATGTCTTTGCGCCAAAAGGATTATCTCGACTTAGCTTTTTCCACTAAGACGGGCAGGCAAATTATTGGCCCAGGCACTGATCGTACCGGCACCAAGGCAGACAACCATATCCCCAGGTTGCGTTTGTTCGCGCACAAGGCGCTCCAGATCGTCCTCGCTTTGCAGCGCGCGTGCATGGCGGTGGCCATGACGGATCAACCCCGCAACCAGATCATCGCGGCTTGCGCCCGGGATCGGATCTTCGCCAGCGGCATAGACCTCGGCTATGGCCACGACATCTGCGTCGTTGAAGCAGGAACAGAAATCATCAAACAGCGACGACAGACGCGAATAGCGATGCGGCTGATGGACGGCCACGACACGGCCATCACAGGCCTGACGCGCAGCTTTCAACACAGCGGCGATTTCCACGGGGTGGTGGCCATAGTCGTCGATGATGGTCACACCATTCACTTCACCCACACGGGTAAAGCGGCGGTTCACGCCACCAAAGGCCGCCAACGCATCGCGGATTTCATCACGTTTCATCCCCAGATGACGGGCCACAGCAACAGCGCTCAGCGCATTAGACACGTTGTGATCACCTGGCATCGGCAATGTGCAGCCTTCGATCTTGGCGTCTTCGTTCTGCAAAAGAATGTCGAAATGCGCGACGCCCTTTTCATAGCGCAGGTTCACAGCCCGCACGTCTGCCTGCGCATTGAACCCGTAAGTCAGCACGCGACGGTCGGTGATCTTGCCCACCAGCGTCTGAACCTCGGCATGGTCGGTGCAGCACACCGCGAGACCGTAGAACGGAATGTTCGACACAAAATCCAAGAAGCCCTGACGCAGATTATCAAAATCGCCCCAATGCTCCATGTGTTCAGGGTCGATATTGGTGACAATCGCGATGGTCGCGGGCAGACGGTTGAACGTGCCGTCGGACTCGTCCGCCTCGACCACCATCCATTCGCCCTGCCCCATACGCGCGTTCGAACCGTAGGCATGAATGATCCCGCCGTTCACAACGGTCGGGTCATATTTCCCCGCATCCAGCAGTGTCGCGACCATTGTGGTCGTGGTCGTTTTGCCATGCGTGCCCGCAATCGCGATGTTGGACTTCATCCGCATCAGCTCGGCCAGCATTTCCGCGCGGCGCACCACCGGCAGTCCCTTCATCCGTGCGGTGTCCAGCTCGGGGTTGCCCGGTTTGATCGCCGACGAAATCACGACAACAGCCGCGTTTTCCAGATTTTCCGCGCGCTGGCCTTCAAAAACAGTCGCGCCCAGCCCCTCAAGACGGTCGGTGATCTTGGACCGTTTCAGGTCAGACCCCTGAACGGTGTAGCCAAGGTTCAACAAAACCTCGGCAATACCCGACATCCCGATCCCGCCGATCCCCACAAAATGGATCGGCCCTACGTCACCGGGAAGCTTGGTGGCTGCTGCACTCATTACGATTTGTCCTTTTCAGAAAGCTCTTCGACCATATTCGCCAGCGTTTCAGCGGCGTCAGGTTTGGCCTGCGACAGGGCCGCCAGCGACATCTGCATGGCCCCATCGGGATGGTCCAGCACAGCCAGCAGCGCCTCGGTCATGGCCTCGACGGTCAGTTTGGATTCAGGGATCTTGATCGCCGCACCCGCATCCACCAACCCCTTGGCATTGGCAGTCTGGTGATCACCCGTTGCCGCGGCAAAGGGGATCAGGATCGACGGGCGGCCGATCACAGAAATATCGGCGACACTCGACGCACCGGACCGCGACACAACCAGTTGCGCCTCGCTCATACGGGTCGGAATGTCGTGAAAGAACGGCTGCACATCGGCATCAATGCCGTTTTCAGCATAGAAGGTCGCGACACGTTCCCCATCTTCGTCCCGCGCCTGATGGGCGATACGTAGATGCTTCAACGCCGCCATCGGCAAGGCCGCAATCGCAGGCGGAACCACGTCCGACAGAATACGCGCACCCTGCGATCCGCCGATCACAAGGATCGACATCGGGTATTCACCCGGCACGATATAACCCGCGCCATGGCGTTCCAGCACCGCACCACGCACGGGGTTGCCTACATGCACGCCCTCGACACCCTCAGGCAAGGTCGTGGGCCACGTCCCGCAGGCCACTGCATCAACGCGCTTGGAAAACAGCTTATTCACTCGGCCAAGCACACCGTTTTGTTCGTGGATCATCCGCGGCAGGCGCAACAACGTCGCCGCACCCAGCGCCGGAATGGACGGATAACCGCCAAAGCCCGCGACAACATCCGGCTTATCCCGCAGCATCCGCACCGCCATCGACACGATGCCTGACGCAACACGGAACGGCACCAGCGCCTTGGCCAACAAACCGCCCCGCGCGAATGTCGCGCTGTTGACCTGTTCGATTTCGACGGAATGGGGGAAGCCCCCAGTGTAGCGCGCACCACGCGCGTCGGTCGACAGCTTCACCCGCCAACCACGGCGCAGCATGATCTCGGCCAAAGCCTGCGCGGGAAACATGTGCCCGCCCGTGCCGCCAGCGGCAATCACCAGTAGTTTTTTACGGTCCGGCTGTGCCATCGCTTGCCCTCTGCCCAGCGCCAAACAGGCGCAGAGCAGCCTGTCTTAACGCATCCTGCCGCGCAGGATATCTCCGATTTCGCCTTGCGGACGGGTCCGCGTGAACGCCAGCAACATACCCACTGCGATCCCACCTGCAATAAGCGACGACCCGCCATAGCTGACAAACGGCAAAGTCATGCCTTTCGCGGGCAGCAACCGCACCGCGACACCCATGTTGATCATGGCCTGAACGCCGAACATGCAGGCCAGACCTGTGCCCGCCAGACGAATGAACGGATCACGTTCCCGCATCAGGCGGATCAGGCTGCGCACCACAATCGTCGCATAAAGCGCGATGATCACCAGCACCAGCACAAGGCCGTATTCCTCGGCGGCAACCGCAATAATAAAGTCCGTGTGCGCGTCGGGCAGCGACCATTTCACCTGGCCTTCACCCACGCCTACGCCGAAAAAACCGCCCTCTTGGATGGCGTTGGTGGCATAGCCCAGCTGCGTCGTCGGATCGATGTCAGGGTTCAGAAACCCGTCAATCCGGCGCGCGAAGTGTTCTGAATTCTGATAGGCAACCGTCCCGCCGATCACAACCAGACCCGCCATCGCAATCAGCAGGATCATCGGCGCGCCGGCCACGAAATACATCACACCCCAGCCGAACAGCACCAGACAGGCTTGGCCAAAGTCCGGCTGCATCACCAGAAAGCCCACGATCAGCATGGTCAGCATGAACGACCACAGCTTGCCCGGAGGACCGCCAATCTCTTGGCTCGCGGCCATCATCCATGCGGCAACGATCACAAAGGTTGGCTTCAGGAATTCCGACGGCTGGACCGAAGCAAAGCCCAGCGAATACCACCGCACCGCGCCTTTGCCGAAATCCGTGCCCAGAACGGGTAGGAACATCAGCGCCACGAATGCGCCGGCAAAGCCGATTACCGCCAAGCGCCGCACCAATGTGGGCGACATCATCGACGTCAGGAACAGCGCCACCAGCGCCGCGCCGCCAAAGATCGCCTGTCTTTGAACATAGTGGAACGGGTCAAACCCGTTGCGTTCTGCCAAGGGCGGAGAGGCCGCAAGCCCCAACAACATGCCGATCCCGAACAGGATCAGGATGCATGTCAACGTCCACGTATCTACCGTCCGCCACCACTTGGGCAGAATCGGTTCTACGTCGCGCACGGGAACCGTGCCGTAAACCATTTCCGTCATGGAAAACCGCCTTCGACTGCCTCATATCGCCCGTTTGTCCGGGTCTGACGCCAAGTTTAGCGTTATTTTGCTTGCGAAGCTAGCGGAAATGAAAGGCCACGCAGACCGCCCGCTTATAGCCGCACCTGCAACAGCGTAGAATAATGTCCGCTGTCGGGAACTTCACGCACGGTGCATTCAGTCGAGATATTTTCACGTAGAGCATAGGCCATCGCGATCGGTGACCATGTGTCCGCCGTGCCGTGCCAGATATCAACCGGACAGCGGATTTGGGGCAGCACAGATCGCCAATCCAGAACATAGGCCTTCAGATACGCGAGATAGGCCGACCTGTATTCCCCGAAAGCCCGTATAAGCACCCGCTTCATCGCGCTTTGGAAATCCGCGTCTTTCAACAGGTCCAGTTCTGCCGCCGTGCTTTTGGCAAACAACGCCTTGATCAGCAGCGCAGGTGCCGCACGCACGATCGCGGCGTGGACACCTGTCAAAAGCGCCAGCACTTTTGGTTTATGGGCGGCCAGTTCAAAAACCACCTTACCCGCCATATCAGGCAGGAAATCCCCCAACTGCAGCGGTGCCGCCGGAGAGATGAGTGTCACCTTTGAGACCTTGTCAGGACAGCGCGCTGCAATTTGAAGCGCAGCCATCGCGCCAATAGAAAATCCCACCAGATGAATATCGCCTTGTGCCGTTTCGGACGCAGGAACCGCGACAGACAAAGCCCGCTCGACATCCTCGGGCAGGTGCTCAAATATGTTAAGATCAACGATCTCGACATCGGGATTGGCACTGGCCAACAACTGCCGTTCGGCGTCGCCACCGGGGACACCGTGGCAAAAGAATACTCTTGTCAATGAACACACCTGAACAAAGGGCTTAAAATCTACCCGCGTTCA
Source organism: Thalassococcus halodurans (assembly GCF_900108225.1). Lineage (GTDB taxonomy): Bacteria > Pseudomonadota > Alphaproteobacteria > Rhodobacterales > Rhodobacteraceae > Thalassococcus > Thalassococcus halodurans. Next base: position 94,556 of record NZ_FNUZ01000004.1, on the reverse strand, counting down.
AATCGCACTTCATTGCCCCTGTCTATCGGCATTTCGCCGCAATCAGCCCTTAGGTTTTTAAGGCACCGGCTGTCCCAGCCAAACGAGAGGAAATGCCACCCTTCCGGATTTGCATCCAGACCGATCCGACGTCAAAGATCGACCATTCCCGCCGCACGCCATCCGGTCCGAATTCGGCCTGCGACAAGCCCAAAATGACGACCTCTTTTCCCGTTGGCGCCCCGAACGATCCCCAACCGTCATGCCGCCCGCGCATTTCCCAGCGCAATGCCGCACGCGGCGCTGCCAGCGGCGCGTCGCCCCCCAGTTTGCGCAGGATACGGAACTCGGCCGAAGGAAAGCATGACCGCAGGTTCAGCCAGAACGCCTGTGCTGATTTCGGGCCATGTGCCGTCACGCCGCCCGCATAGTGAAGCGCCGCGCCCGGATCGTATTGCTGATCAAACAGCTGGAACCCGCCCTCCATCGCGCGCTCTAGCAAATCCGACCAGACATGCGCCCAATCGCTGTTGTTCCCGGCCTCGGCCCCATGGTCGGTCACCGCCGCATCCGTGAACACCACATCATCGGGCAATGTTGCGCCAAGCATGTCATCGGCCCATTTCTCGGGCACGATATCCAAGGCTGACAAAACAGCGCCTGTATCCCTGACGCGCCAGATGTCAGTGATCCTGTCGTCCGAGACGGTCGTTTCCACCATCACGGAATAACTGATGTCCCGCCCTGTGGGGGCGCCCCACACGCCCCCGCCCGCGTGTCGCCCCGACACCCGTAGCCGTGCCGCGCCGATATCCCGCGCATCTGCCAATTTGTGGGAAACCATGTCTTCGCAAATCACATGGCGGTCCGGACAGGCCACCATCGGCCCCAGCGCCGAGGTCGCAACCGCCAGCCGTCCTTTATACTCTGCCTCGCCCCCATGCAGGACGACGTCACGGTGCACTGCCTTTTCAAAGACCGCCCCAAAGTTGGCCGACCGCCACAAACCGTCGATCAGGGCGCGCATTTGCACGTCGCCGCTTTGTTCTGTGACCAGATCTTTCACATCGACCTCCTGTCGCGGTGGGGCATGTTCCCCCGAAAACCACGTCAGTTTGCCTGCAAAAGCTTAATTCCCGCTTAACCAAGATCGCCGGTTCATGCAGGCAACGCACGCACCCAAGCAACGATCTTTTCCGCCGCCATACCGGTGATCCCCGGCGACAGGATATCGCCTGCAATCACATGGGCGTCCGGCTCCATCCCGTCCTGTTGCGCAATGGGGCACAACTCGACCACGCCGCCCCATTTTTCAGCCAGCTTTTCGGTCTTGGCAGGCGACACGATCCTGTCGTCCGGCGAATACACCATCAGCGCAGGCAGCATCAGCGCGCCCAAATCCCCCGCCCAGACACCACGCACCGCTTCGGCCATAGGAAGCACCGCCTTGAACGGGTATTGCGTCGTCCAGAATGCGGCATGGTCCGCGTTCTGCGGCTGGAACCCGCGCTCCTTGCCTGCCACATAAGGCCCCCAGACATCGACCTTGGGCCAATCCAGCAGCTTGGTGATCTTGGGACGCAGTCCAAAGTTCGGGGATACAAAGGCAAAGCCCGCCACCCCGTCCATGGGCAGCCCACGCATCGCGGCCAAAGTCGCCAATGTCGCACCAGTCGACGTGCCGATCAGCAAAACGCGGCGACCTATCGCGCGCCCGATGGCCAGCGCTTCATCCATGTCCTGCAGCCAGCGATCAAGGCTCGCCTGCCCCAACGCTTCGCCATCCAGACCATGACCCGTGAACCGCGCGAAATACAGGTTGGCGCCAAGCGCCTCGGCCACTTTATCCGGTACTGGGCGGATTTCCTCGGACGTGGCAGAAAAGCCGTGCAGATAGACAACCGCCCAATCCGTTTGATCCTCGGGCGCGCCCGACCAAACCACGCGCTTGGCCACGCGGGCGTCCAGCCCTGCGACCTGCGCCTCCGAGGTCGCCAGATAGGCATCAACGCCGTCTGCCAGCGCGGCTGGATCAAATCTGTCAGACAATATCCAGCACCGCCTCTTCGATCATGCTCAGGCACTCGGGCTCGGAAAACCGGTGATCGGCCCCTTTTACCAAGGTCAGACGCACATCCGCTCCGTCGATATGATCCAACAGACGCAACGCCGTTTCGCGGCTGACGCTGGCATCTTCAGTTCCCTGCAAAAGACGCACAGGCCAAGACATCGGCAGAGGATCACGCAGAACCAGCTGGTCGCGCCCATCCTCGATCAAACGCTTGGTGATGATGTAGCTGTCCACGTAATCCGACGGCAGGCTGACCTGCCCTTCCGTCATCAGTTTGTCGCGTGTCGCATCATTGAACGACGCCCAGAAACCGTCCTCGGTGAAATCAGGTGCGGCGGCGATACCAACGAACCCCGCGATGCGATCGGGCATTGCCTTGGTCACCAGACAGGAAATCCAGCCCCCCATAGAAGAGCCAACCAATACAACCGGCCCTTCAACCGCCGCGGTGATCACAGCGCAGGCGTCTTCCGCCCAATCGCCGATGCAACCATCGACAAACTGTTCGCCCGAAACACCGTGACCGGAATAATCAAACCGCAAGAACGCGCGCCCTTGGGCCTTGGCCCATGCCTCCAGATGCACGGCCTTTGTGCCTTCCATGTCCGACATGAAACCGGACAGGAACACAACACAAGGCCCCTTACCTTCGGTTTTCACATAGGCCAGTTTGCGACCCTTCGGGCCATCCAGATATGCAACGTCGCTCATAACGCCTCCTTCACTTGGGCGCAGAATGACGGCCCGAGCGGCAGATTACCAGAGCGGCGTTACGCGTCTTCGACCTCTTCCAGCCCAACCGCCAGAAGCGAGCCCAGAACCGACAGGCCAGCAAACCCGATCAAAGCCGCTTCCGCAGATAGGAACGACAGCGCACCGCCAAACGCACCGGCCACCAACAACAAGGTGCCGATCAGCGTGTTCGCCACAGCCGCATACGACGACCGGCTGTCTTCGGGTGCCATATCCACCAGATAGGTGGACCGTCCCTGACGCACGCCGTTGTAGGCGATCTGCAGTCCGAACAGGATCAAGGGCAGAACCCAAACAATTCTGGTGACACCTGCCCAGGACGCCGCGACAGCCGCCAGCATCGCAGCAGCCCCCGCCACACCCGCCAGCATCAACACCTTGCGTGACGACACATCGGCCAGACGACCCCAAATGTACGAACTGACGAAAGACGCGGCCGACGACGCCAACAGCAAACCACCCAACGCGCCCAGTGCGAACTCGTCGCCGCCCAGAAGCACCAAATACGGCGGGGCCAGCGCCGTCGCCGTCAATGCACCACGCACCATGATAAAACGTCGGAACTGCGCGTCATCCCGCAATGGCGACAGGTCAATTGAGGGCGCATCACTCGGCTCTGACGCCTCTTCCTCCATTCGCGAAAATAACAGCGCGGCAATGATCCAAAGGACCGAGGCCACCAGCAGCGCCGACGCGAGAATGGTCACGTCCTGCAACGCGCCGACCAACAGCAACAGCGCAAAGATAACAACGGCCCCCGAAGCCACCGTGCCAGCAACACCTGTCACTGTTCCTCGGCGACTTTCAGCAACGGTTTTACCCAGAATATCCTTGTAGCTGACCGAACAGGCCGCCCGCGACAGCGCCAGAACCGCCAGAAATCCACAGACCGCCAAACCGGCAGCGGTGCCTTCCAACAACAGGGCCGAGGCCGCGATGCCCGCAGCCGACAGGCCCTGCCCCAACGATCCGCCAATCCAGAACCATTTGCGATACTTCATCCGCGCCAAGCGGCCCGCCATCAAAATCTGCGGCAGCAGCGCACCCGCCTCACGGATCGGAACCAGCAGGCCGACCAGAGCAGATGGCGACCCGAGGCTGTTCAATATCCACGCAAGCACCAGCTTGGGGCTAAGCACACCATCGGCGACTTTGGTCATGCTTAGCGACACCATATGCCGCAAACCATTCCGCGCCTCAGTCGCGTCTGGCTCGGATGTGCCGCTGGTCACCGTGTCGTATAGTTTTTCGGTCGTCGTATCGCTCATATCCCGTCCCGCATCGTCTGCTGTCGCAGACAAACACCGGACGGGCGCGCATGGTTCCGCTTAATCGACGCTTTGCGCCAGAACGCGGCTGATCTCGGTCAGGGACCGACCGGACTCTTTCGCCCAAGCATTGAACGCGTCCTGCACAGCCGCCCATGCCTTTTTCGATGACGGCGCTTTATCGATCACGCCCTCCGCCACCAGCCGCTTGACCACATCCTGTGTGGGCACGAAACCGTCTTTACCCATACGGCGGATCACATAGGCCCCTGTCGCGCCACCCAGACGCGCTCCGTTCGCCTTGATCCACTGCAACAATCCGGCGAAATCATCTGACGGCCAGTCGGCGATCATTTTGCCGAAACTACCGTATTCCCCCGCAACCTGCTGGATCATCACCGCATTGTCGCGGATCGCCCGAACCTTGGGCGGGCTGCGAATGATACGCGTGTCGGCGATCAACTCATCAAACCAAGCCTCTGACATGCCCGCGACACGCGCCACGTCAAAGCCGTGAAACGCCTCTTCAATATCGGGCCATTTGCGTTCGACTACTTTCCAACTCATCCCAGCTGGAAAAATCCCGAAAGCCATGGTCGACAGCCAGCGATCATCTGGAATAGCGGCCAGTTCTTCGGGCGTTTTGGGAACCGGAATATCCTCTAGCACCGCGCCAAAGCTGCCCTTCTGTTCAGCCGCGATGGCCAGAATATCGTCAAACCGTCTCATGAAATGTGCCCTACGTCGAAAAATGCATCAAATTACCCAAAAGAACATAACGCGAACACATATCGCGCACAACAACCTATCTTGACCTATCGGCTTTGGCCCGTCACATGTGCCTCAAACATTCACCCGCAACCGGGCGTTCTGTGGGCGCCAAACCGACGAGGAGCACGGCCGATGGCCCAGATTTCCCTGACTTTCCCCGATGGCAACGCACGTGAATTCGACGCAGGTATCACCCCTGCCGAAGTCGCGGCCTCCATTTCCAAATCCCTGTCCAAAAAAGCGATCTCGGCCACCATCAACGGCCAGCACTGGGATCTGCAGTGGCCGATCGACGCCGACGCGGACATCGCGATCCACACCATGCAGGACGCGCCCCAAGCGCTTGAACTGATCCGCCACGATCTGGCGCACATCATGGCCCGCGCGGTGCAGGAACTCTGGCCCGACGTCAAAGTCACCATCGGCCCCGTTATCGACAACGGCTGGTACTATGACTTTGACCGCAAAGAGCCCTTCACACCCGAAGACCTCGGCGCGATTGAAAAGAAGATGAAAGACATCATCAACGCCCGCGACGAAGTCCGGACCGAGGTCTGGTCGCGTGCCGATGCCATCGCGCACTACGAAAAGACCGGCGAAAACTATAAGGTCGAACTGGTCAACGCGATCCCTGATGATGGTCAGCCGATCCGCATGTACTGGCATGGCGACTGGCAGGATCTGTGCCGCGGCCCGCACCTGCAGCACACAGGTCAGGTCCCCGGTGATGCGTTCAAACTGATGTCCGTGGCCGGCGCATACTGGCGGGGCGACAGCAACCGCGAGATGCTTCAGCGTATCTACGGCGTCGCCTTCCAGAACCGCAACGACCTGAAGGCCTACCTTCTGATGCTGGAAGAGGCCGCCAAACGCGACCACCGTAAACTGGGCCGCGAAATGGACCTGTTCCACATGCAGGAAGAGGCCCCCGGTCAGGTGTTCTGGCACCCGAACGGCTGGACCGTCTACACCACACTTCAGGATTACATGCGCCGCGCCCAGCGCGCGGGCGGCTATGTCGAGGTGAACACACCGCAGGTCGTTGACCGCAAACTGTGGGAAGCTTCGGGTCACTGGGAAAAGTATCAGGAAAACATGTTCATCGTCGAAGTGGACGAAGAACACGCCCGCGAAAAGGCGGTCAATGCGCTTAAGCCGATGAACTGCCCCTGCCACGTCCAGATCTTTAACCAAGGCCTGAAATCCTACCGCGATCTTCCGCTGCGCATGGCCGAATTCGGGTCGTGCAACCGGTACGAACCTTCGGGCGCATTGCATGGCATCATGCGCGTTCGCGGGTTTACCCAAGATGACGCGCACATCTTCTGCAGCGAAGATCAGATCGAAGATGAAACCAAACGGTTTATCGACTTCCTGTCAGGCATCTACAAAGACCTCGGATTTGAAGGCTTCAAGGTCAAGTTTTCTGACCGCCCCGAAACACGCGCCGGATCCGACGAAGTCTGGGATAAATCCGAATCCGCCCTCAAAGCCGCCACGCAGGCCGCAGGTTGCGAGTTCGAGCTGAACCCAGGTGAAGGTGCCTTCTACGGCCCCAAGCTGGAATTCGTTCTGACCGACGCCATCGGCCGTGACTGGCAGTGCGGTACGCTTCAGGTGGACTTTGTTCTGCCCGAACGTCTGGACGCGACCTATGTTGGCGCGGACGGGTCGAAGCACCGCCCCGTTATGCTGCACCGTGCGGTTCTGGGATCGTTCGAACGCTTTATCGGCATCCTGATCGAAGAACACGCAGGCAAGCTGCCGTTCTGGCTGGCCCCGCGTCAGGTCGTCGTGGCCTCGATCACTGGCGAAGCGAATGACTACGTGACCGAGGTCGTCGATATCCTGCGCAAAGCAGGCATCCGCGCCGAGGCCGACATTCGCAACGAAAAGATCAACTATAAGGTCCGTGAACATTCGGTCGGCAAAGTGCCGGTCATTCTGGCCGTCGGTCACCGCGAAGTCGAAGAGCGTACCGTCACCGTGCGCCGTCTGGGCGAAAACAAAACCTCTGTAACATCGCTCACGGAAATTACGGACGAGCTGGCCAAGGCCGCGAAAGCGCCCGATCTTCTGTAACATTCCGCCACTGGAAGGTTGCGAAATCTTACAAAAAGGCCCTGCAGCACGCGGGGCCTTTTTTATTTCGGCCCGAAAAACATAGCCTTGCTGCACCTGCAATCCATCACACAACCATAACACGAGATAAGCAGATCGTGACCCACGGGCCTGTGAATGGCCTGCTCCCGCTTCTCGCGGCACCCTGATGGCGTCGGAACCGATCCCGTTCCGGATTTTTTGAAACATGTCATCAGACAGGGGAAACCGAAATGTCCAAAACACTCAAAACAGTCGCACTGATTGGTGCAGTTGCCGCATCCATGACAGCCGCAACAACAAGCGCACACGCCATGGAAAAAGAGAAATGCTACGGCGTTTCCCTCGCAGGTGAAAACGACTGCGCCGCAGGCCCGGGCACAACCTGCGCCGGCACATCCAAAGTCGACTATCAGGGCAACGCCTTCACGCTGGTTGACGCAGGCACATGCACGTCGATCGAACTGCCTGCGATGGCAGACGGCAAGGCGCGCATGGGTTCGCTCGAAGCGCTCGATCGCGATCTGCCCACAACATAAGTCACTTTGCGTGGGGTGGCCTTCCTGCCCCACGCACCCTTTTCCCGCAGGATAAGACGATGTTCGATACCACCATGTGTTCGCTGCCGTTGGCCCCCGGCCTTGGCTATAAACCCCAGCATTTTGCCGACATCATGCAAGACGCGGGAAGAACGCGCTGGTTCGAAATCCATGCGGAAAACTACATGGGCCAAGGTGGCCGTCCCTTGGCACAGCTTGATGCGCTGGCCAGCCGCTTTCCGATTTCGGTCCACGGTGTGGGTCTGTCGATCGGCGGCGAAGGCCCGCTGGATGCCGATCACCTCGCCCGCTTGAAAACGCTTTGCGACCGGATCAACCCCGCCAGCTTTTCCGAACATCTGGCATGGTCCAGCCACGGCGCCGAATATCTAAACGATCTGCTGCCGCTGCCATACACCAACGCCAGCCTGTCCCGCATCTGCGATCACATCGATCAGGTGCAGGCCACCCTTGGCCGCAAGATGCTGTTGGAAAATCCCTCCAGCTATCTGGCCTTTTCCGAAAGCACATGGTCCGAACCCGACTTCCTGCGCGAAGTCGCCAAACGCACCGGCTGTGGCCTTCTGCTGGACGTGAACAACGTGTTCGTGTCCGCCACCAACCTTGAATTCTCACCCCAAGACTACATTGCCAACTTCGCACTCGAAGAAGTCGGCGAAATCCACCTTGGCGGCCATGACGAGGACGAAGATGATCACGGCAAACCGCTGTTGATCGACAGCCACGGCCGCGAAATCGCTGATCCGGTCTGGGCGCTTCTGGATATCACATTGGCCCACTCCGGCCCCCGCCCGTTGCTGGTGGAATGGGACACCGATGTTCCAGACTGGCCCGTTCTGGCCGCCGAGGCCGACCGCGCCGCACAAGCCCTGACACGGGTGTTCGTATGACCACGCAAACCGATTTCCGCGCGGGGCTTTTGAACCCCGATGCGCCCATGCCGCAGGGGCTGACCAACGCCCAAGGCGTTCCCTCGCCCAAGCGCTATGGCGTGTATCGCAACAACGTCACCGTTTCACTCGTGGACGCACTCCAAACCGGTTTTCCGGCGATCCACTCGTTGTTGGGTGACCAGAACTTTCGGGCTCTGGCCACCCACTACGCCCGTGCAAACCCGCCGCAATCGCCGTTGATGATGCTTTACGGTGCGGATTTTGCGCAGTTTCTGGCCCAAACTCAGGCACTGGCCAATCTTCCCTATCTGCCGGATATCGCTGCGCTGGAATACGGGCTGCGCACCTCGTACCACGCCGCCAATCACGATCCGCAACCGTTCTCGGCGCTGCAGTCTTTGGCTCCCGAACAGATTGACGACGCAAAACTGTCGCTCGCCCCCTCTGCGATCCTGTTGCAATCGGTCTGGCCAATCCACGACATCTACACCTTTGCACTGGACCCGACCGCGCCCCAACCACAGGCAGCGGCACAAGATATCCTGATCCTGCGCAAAGAGTTCGACCCGAAACCGCACCTTCTGCCCGCAAACGCCGCCAAATTCATTCGCGCGCTCGGAGCAGGCAAAACCCTGTCTCAAGCCATCGAAAATGCCCCCGACACCGACGTCGGCGCAATCCTGACCCTGCTTTTCACCGAAGGCGCAATTGCCCGTATCACCGTTTGACCCAAAGAGGCCGCACCATGCTGCACAAACTGCTGTTCGCCCCGACCGACCGAAACGACCAGATCCTGCCCCTGCTGGCACGCTTTGTCTTTGCCGCCACGCTCTTGGGATATTTCTGGGCCTCGGCCAAAACCAAACTGGGTGAAGGGATCGGCGGGTTCTTCAGCCCTTCTGTCGGGGCCTACGCCCAGATATTCCCGAAACAACTGGAAGCCGCCGGATATGACGCCAGCCAACTCAGCGTGTTTCACTGGCTGGTCGTGATGGCGGGCACCTACGCCGAATTCATCCTGCCACCCCTGCTGGTCATCGGCCTATTGGCCCGTCCCGCTGCCCTGGGCATGATCGGATTTGTCACCGTCCAAAGCCTGACCGACCTATACGGCCACGGCGGTATCGCCCACGCAGAGACACTGGGCGCGTGGTTCGACCGCGCACCGGACAGCGCGATCCTGGACCAACGGGCATTCTGGATGCTGACCTTTGTCATCATCGCCGTCAAAGGCGCAGGTGCGCTGTCGGTGGATCAATTCATCGCAAAACGCAGCCCCATGGCCGCGCCAAGCGCCCCCGCACAGGCCGCTGGAACCTAGTCCAGAAGCGCGGTCTGAACGGCCTTATCCCAGCCCAAATACATGGCCCCGTCAGCAACGATCAGGGGCCGTTTCATCAGGGTGGGATTCGCTTTCAACAGCGAAATCGGCTCTTTTTTGCGTTCTTCTTCGTCCAAACCGCGCCAGGTTGTGGACCGTGTATTGATCAGTTTTTCACCAAATTCGTCAAAAGCCGCTTTCAACACATCCTCGGACACGCCATCGGCGCGAACGTCGACAAATTCAACTTCCCCCAACGCTTTCAATGCCTTGCGGCACGTGTCGCAGTTTTTCAAACCGTATAAGACCATAGTCGTATCTTTCATTCCCAATCGCGATATCACGCCGTTCGTGAACGCATTCGCGGTTTTTCTTGATTTTTATCAGACCCGTGCGACAGTCGAGAGGTAACTGTCGTTTCTCAGACCCGATCAGGTTGGCTTCGTCGACTTCTTCCTGTGGCCCGACCGTTACGTCAAGACCGGCTCGCCGGAAGAACGTAAGACAGAAGGAGACACGGGACATGCCGAATGGCACCGTGAAGTGGTTCAACACTACAAAAGGCTACGGCTTTATTGCACCCGAAGATGGCGGGAAAGACGTATTTGTTCATATTTCAGCGGTAGAACGCTCGGGGCTGACTGGCCTCGCGGATAACCAGAAGATCAGCTACGAACTTCGCGAAGGCCGTGACGGCCGCGAAATGGCATCTGACCTTCAACTGCTCTGAACAGGCCGCACACCAGCGGACCGCCTGAGCATCGATTAAGCTTGAGGCATCTCTGGCGTGCCTCAGGCTGATTGCAATTTAACAGCTTCGCGTTTCGCAAAGCTGATTAAATCCTGCACGTATTTCTTATCCACATCATCCGACCGCGTCGCCGCATAAAGGCGCCGTGTAATGCCGTCTTTGGTCAAAGGCCGCGTGACGTAATCCGAGTTATATTTGACCTCGCGCACAACCCAATCCGGCAGAACCGCGACGCCGCGATTGGAGGCAACCAGCAACAGGATCACAGCCGTCAGCTCCACCTGCCGGACAGCGGCGGGCTCAACCTTGGCCGGGATCAAAAGCTGGGAAAACACATCTAAACGCGTGCGTTCGACCGGATAAGTGATCAGCGTCTGACCGCGGAAATCATCCGCCTCGATATACTCTTTCTGCGCCAGCGGATGGCTGGCAGCAGCGACAAAAACCGGGTTGTAATCGAACAGCTCGGTAAAGGTCACATCGGGGATCGTTTCCGGATCCGACGACACCACCAGATCGACCTCTTCTTTCAGAAGCGCGGGCAACGCGTCAAAGGCAAGGCCTGGACGGATATCGACATCCACATCCGGCCAATCCTTGCGGAATGCCTCCAACACCGGAAAGAGCCATTCGAAACAGGCGTGACACTCAATCGCGATATGCATCCGGCCAGACGATCCCTTCCGAAGCCCGTCAAACTCGGCCTGCAACGCCTCGACCTGCGGCAGAACTTGTTGAGCCAACCTCAATAAACGCAAGCCAGCTGGCGACAGCCGCATTGGCTTGGAGCGCCGCACGAAAAGCTCGACACCCGCCTGATCCTCTAACCCTTTGATCTGATGAGACAATGCAGACTGCGTGATATTCAACTGATCGGCAGCACGGGCCAAACCGCCGGATTCATGGATCGCTTTGATCGTGCGAAGATGACGAAACTCGATATGCATTCTGGAATCCAGCTCATGTTGTTGTTGAGATTTATGAGTTTGTCTCACATTCCAGAATGTGCGACAAGGGCTCAAACCTGAGCAAGGATAAAACAATGAACCGCCCCGAGATTTCGCTCGAATTCTTCCCACCCAAGTCGCTCGAAGCGTCTTTCCGCCTGTGGGATACCGTACAGACACTGGCCCCGCTGGGCCCCCGCTTTGTTTCCGTCACATATGGTGCTGGCGGCACGACACGCGAACTGACACGCGACGCCGTTGCCACCATTCACAAGCACTCCGGCCTGCGCACCGCAGCGCACCTGACATGCGTTGACGCGACCCGCGAAGAAACCCTGACCATCGCCCGCGACTTCGCCAAAGCAGGCGTCACAGACATCGTCGCCCTGCGTGGCGACCCGCCCAAAGGCGCGAACGGCTTTGTTCCGACCGAAGGCGGCTTTCAGAATTCATGCGAGTTGATCGAAGCCCTGAAAGACGAAGGCAACTTCACCATCCGCGTCGGCGCATACCCCGACAAACACCCCGAGGCATCCTCGGCCACAGCAGACGTGGAATACCTGAAACGCAAGTTCGACGCAGGCGCGGACGAGGCCCTGACACAGTTCTTCTTCGAAGCTGAAACCTTCTTCCGCTTCCGCGACGCCTGTGAAAAAGCAGGCATCGACAAACCGATCGTGCCGGGCATCCTGCCCATCGAAAACTGGAAAGGCGCGCGTCGCTTTGCGGAAGCCTGCGGCACAAAAATCCCCGCATGGGTGATTGAGGCGTTCGAAGCCGCGGAACGGGATGGCCGTCAGGATCTGCTGGCGACAACCATCTGCACCGAACTCTGCTCGGACCTGCTGGATGGCGGCGTTGAACAACTGCACTTCTACACGCTGAACCGCCCCGAACTGACCCGTGATGTGTGCTATGCACTGAGCGTCACACCGCAGTCCGGTCTGGAAAACGTTGCCTGATTGTGCGGGCTAGCGCCCGCGCTTGATATCTCGGCCCCAGCCTAACGGCTGGGTCCTCGGATTTTGCCTCCGGCGGAGGTATTTCCAGAAAGAAAATGCACCAACCCATTTGGTATTTTCTTTCCCCAAATACCTTGGAGGAATTGGCCGCAGGCCAAGGGGGCAAAGCCCCTATCTGCGTCACTGGTCCCGGTTGCGCCCGTCTGATATCTGCGAAACTCTCCGCCTTAAGACATGCGAAGGGAATCGTTTTATGCGCATTGCAATCAACGGGTTCGGACGGATCGGCCGCACGGTATTGCGCCAGCTTCTGTCGGATCACACCGATATCAAAATCGCGCTGATCAACGATATCGCAACGATCGAAAGCTGCGCCTATCTCTTCAAATACGACAGTGTGTTCGGCCCCTACCCCGAGGATGTCCGCCACGACGGCACCAACCTACTGATTGGCGAACGTGCCATCCCGCTGACCCGCGAAGGCGACCTTGGTGCGTTGGATTTGGCGGGCGTTGATGTGGTGATGGATTGCACAGGCACCATCAAAACGCGGGATCATGCCGCGAAAGGTCTGAGTGCCGGCGCGCAAAATTTACTGATTTCTGGGCCCTGCACGGAAGCCGAAGAAACATTGGTTCTGGGGGCGAACGAAGGCCGCATGGGCGACGCGCGTATCGTTTCGAACGCGTCGTGTACCACCAACGCCCTCGCCCCTTTGTTGCGGTCTGTGCATGAAACGCTGGGCATCGCCCGCGGGCATATGACAACGATCCATTGCTACACCGGCAGCCAGCCGATGGTAGACGCCCCCCGTGGGGATTTTGCGCGCAGCCGTGCAGGTGCTGTGTCTATGGTGCCGACCACCACAAGTGCGACAAAACTGATTGACGATGTTCTGCCCGATCTGGCTGGCCGTGTAACCGGATCGGCGGTGCGTGTGCCCGTGATCTCGGTGTCGGCGATTGATGCGGTCTTGCAGCTGGAAACGCCGGTTCAAGGCGACGGACAGGATTACGTCCGCCAGTTGGCTGCACAAAACCCAGTGATCGGCCTGATCGAAGATGCCACGGTCTCAACAGACCTGCGCGCGCGGCCGGAAAGCCTTGTGATCGCGGTGCCTGAGACCATCGTCAGCAACGGCGGCCAGCAAATCCGCATCTTCGGTTGGTATGACAACGAATGGGGCTTTTCCGCACGGATGATCGACATGGCCCGCCTGATGGCAGACCGCTAAAGATCAGCCGCGACGCACGATTTGTGCGCCGGATGTGTTCAGCATGCTGTTGGCATAGCGCGCAGCATCAGCATCCTGCCCAAGATCATAGACCGCAAAACCATGGCGGATTGCCCAAGACACGCAGTCCAGGTGCAGCTTGGCGCGGACATCAGTGCGATCGACACCCTGTGCAGCGGCAAAGCCCACAACGTGCACACGGTCCAGATCGTGGTCCAGAATGTGCGCCAGAACGCCAATCGGACCGTCTGCATCCCGCAGGGTAACGAGAAACAAGGCGTCGGAATGCTGTGCGTTGACCAAGAGCGCTCGCATCGCAACCAGCGCTTGTTCCGTGGCGCCCTCTGCCAGCATCATGTCCATCAAGAAATCCAGATCCGTGGCCACATCTTCGGGCTCGGACACATAGGACCGCCACGCACGGCGCTTGCGCATCGCAACGAGGTGTTCGGCGACCGATGTGTCTTCAAGGTCCTTCAAATAGGCCTCGGCGCTATCTGGCAGAACGATCTGCGCGCTGTCTTTCTGAAGGCTGGCGGTGCGGAATACGTTCGACGAAAAGCCTGCCATGAACTTGCGCATACGGCCCTGCGCACCGTTTCCGGAAACGCGCAGTGTTGTCCACTCCAGCGTCTGAACCGCTTTGGCCAGAAGCGGCAACACCGCCGCCTCATAGTCCGGATGGCACAGCAGCGCGCCGTATTCAGCCCCCAGCAAACCGCTGGCACCAAAGGCTTCGCCCTTTTTCAGGCCAACAGGCAACAGACCAACGACCTGTCCGTTTTGCGCCAGATCGCTGACGACAAGCACACGCCACGCATCGGGGTTGTCCCGCATGATCCGGCGCATCCATGACCAGCTTAGAAAGACCGTGGCGTTAGGATCAATGGTTTCCAGATTTTTCCAGCCCGACCGCAGGTTTTCAAATGCGTCCAACGTGATCGCCATCGTCACCTGAAGACGGCGCGGCGCGACGGGTTTGGCATTTTCAAGCGACGGTTTGTGTTCGTAAAACATCTGGTGCCTCGTTGGCGAAGCACCCACGCAAGCCTTTGACAGATCAAAGGAAACCTACGAAAGCCCAACGCCTTAGTTATTCGTTAGGCAAGATGTACAAATTCAATTCGGCAGGATTTTGATTAAAATGGGAAAGATTGTGACCAATTGGGAAACACTCCACCGATTGTTTCCGAACCCGCGCCGGATCAGCGCAGGCCGCCTACGATCCAATCAGTGATATCCCGCATCATGCTGTTCGAGGCTGCGTCAAACGCCGCGACGACGTCTGCATTATCCAAGCTCGCGGATGGTGCCGTCGCTGTGAATGTCCGGCTGGCCAGAATGCGGATGTCCTGTTCCCGTACCAACTGAACCGACAGCCGCAGTTTGACCTCGGCCGTATCAGTATCAGGGGCAGTTTCCGCTTGAAAATCAATCACATCCGTTACAACCGCGACATCACCCGACAGCCCCAGCGGTTCACGCCCCACATAGCGCAGCGCTTCGGTCTGTTGCAGCGACCGCAGGATCAGGCTTTGGACCATGACGGGCACCGTTTCACCCCAACGGGCGCTTGGCAGATACTGGGCCGACAGCGCGCCCGGTTTGATCATCATCCTGTCGGTGTCCAGGGCCCCCGTGGTCGTCGGCAGTTCCACCGTCACGTCATAAGGCAGGCTCCGACCCAGCGGCCCGATATCCTCGGGTGCGCGCAATTCGTAGACGTCCAGCACTTCGGTCGCCTCGGTAAAGGCGGAAATCGCGGAACAGCCCGACAGGGAGGCAGACACCAACAAAGCAATCAAAGGCAGTCGAAACATATCAGATCCCTATCGTCTGAATTCAGGTGTATCGCGGTCAAGCAGGAACCGCGCCGGATCGCGGGAAATCTGTTTGGTCAGCTTTTCCAAGTTCCGGATCAGGCGCCGCGTTTCATCGGCCAACGCAGTGTACTGCGGCAGGCCATCGGCGGCGAACGTGGCAATGGGGGTGCCTGCGCGGCGGGCGATGGTTTGCAATTCGACGAAGGTTGCCTCGGCGCTGCGGGCAGCACCGCGCAGGTCTTCGGTCACCTCGGGCAGGTCCGCTGACACATCAGCGACCGCAGCGTTGAACGTGTTGATCGCCTCGCGCAGATCGGCGGTGATCTGGCCGATGTCTTCGTTCAGAACACGATCCGCGCCTTCAAACGTCTTTTCCGCAGCAATCAGGGTGCGCTGGCCAACCTCTAGCGCAACGTTCACCTCGGTCAGTGTGTCATTCGCGTTTGAGAAGGTCTCGGTCACCATTTCAAGCGCGGCCTGCGCATCGTCGGTCAAAGCCGCCACATCGCCCGATGCGGCGTTCAGGTTTTCGCCGACAGACTGCACGACACCGGATGCCGTGGCCGTCGCCTCGCGGATGTCGGCCACGATGGCGGGCAGATCGGTTTGCGCAACTTTGTTGATTTCATCCACCGCCGTTTGCACGCTGGCAATTGCGACGCGGCTTTCGTCAATCAGCGCCGCACCATCGATCATCATCAGATCATCGAAATTGGTGGCTGCCTCTTCGATTTCGGCAGTCGCGGTTTCCAGCGACGCGATCAGCGCACGGGTTTCCCCAATCAGCGGTCCGGCTTCGTCAAAGCGTGCGAGGGCAGCAGAGCCAGCGCTATCAAACGTCGCCATGGTGGTGCGTGCCTCTTCCACAACGACCAGCATCTCGCGCCGCAGATCGGCAATCGCGCCCTGCAGTTCGATGGTCAGCGCAGGCAGGTCGTTCGACAGATACCCGGTGGCTGAGTCGATGCTTTCCGTCGCTGCCGTCAGCGTGCCCTGCCCCTTCTGGATCAGCGTCTGACCGTCTTTCGCCAGATCATTCACGGTCACCAGCGTCGTGTCGGCGGTTTTCAGAACCACAGACAGATCCTCGCTCAGGCCCTCAAGCGTGGTGTTGAAGCGGTCGATCTGATCCGCAAATCCGGAAATCTGATCGGTGACCGACGAAAAGCTGTCCAGAACGGTCGAAAAGCTTTCCGATGCTTCTTCGACGTTAATCAGGATGTTGTCGACACGCGCACGGTTTTCCGCGCTCAGCAGCGCGTTCAGTTCCTTCATCGTGTCCAGAGCGGTTTCGACCAGTTCCGGCGCATCTTCGGACAGGCTTTGGAGAATGGACCTTCCCGCAGGAATGGTCGGAATATCGTTCACCCCGTCCAGTAACTCAGACGACGGATCACCGGCGCTGATGCCCACATAGGCCACGCCCGTCACACCCTGGCTTTCAATCGTTGCTTCACTGTCGGCGCGCACCGGCGTTTCGCTGTCGACCTCAAGGCGGACAACGATGGTGCCGTCACGATCCGGCGACAGTTTCACACTGACAACCTGCCCCACAGGCAGACCGGCAAAGCGCACGTCAGAGGCATTCGACAGGCCGGACACCGACGAAAATTTCACGTCGTAATAGGCATAGCTCTGGTCAAGGTTCACACGCGCGAACCACATCAGAAAGCCCAAAATCGCCACCACACCAGCAAGGGTAAAGGCCCCGATCAGAACGTAATTTCCTTTGGTTTCCATGCCCTGCCTTATTCCTTTTCAGCCGTCTCAAGCGCCGCACGCGCCCGCGGACCGTGAAAATAACTGTGCACCCAAGGGTGATCGACCTTCAACATCTCTTGCATCGTGCCTGTCACCAGCACCTTCTTTTCCGCAAGCACCGCAATCCTGTCACAGGTTGCGTGCAACGTATCAAGGTCGTGCGTCACAAGAAAGACGGTCAAACCAAGTGACCGGCTCAGTTTACGGATCAATTGGTCGAACTCGGACGCGCCGATCGGGTCCAGACCAGCGGTGGGTTCGTCCAAAAATACGATATCGGGATCAAGCGCCAGCGCGCGGGCTAGACCGGCGCGTTTGCGCATCCCCCCCGACAGTTCCGATGGATATTTGTCGCCTGCCAGATACGGCAGACCCACCAGCGCGATTTTCAGATCGGCCAGCGCAGCGCGCGTTTTCGCATCCAGCCCTTCGATCTGCTTCATCGGAACTTCGACGTTTTCCCGCACGGTCAGCGATGAAAACAGCGCCCCGTCCTGAAACATCACGCCCCAGCGGCGTTCAACATCGTTGTGCTCTTCTTCGCTGGCCTTGTTCAGATCAACGCCCAGCACCTCGATATCGCCTGCGCGGGGCGTTTGAAGCCCGACGATGGTGCGCAGCAGCACCGATTTACCTGTGCCTGAACCGCCGACGATACCGACGATTTCGCCGCGGTAGATATCAAGGTCCAGATTATCGTGAACGACCTGCGTACCGAACTGGTTGCGAATGCCACGCAGGCGGATGACGGGGGCTTTTTCTGCGTGTTCCGACATGGCTTAGTACCCCATCTCGGCAAAGAAGATCGAGAACATCGCGTCAATGACAATCACCGCAAAGATCGCCGTCACAACCGCAGCCGAGGTCTGGCGACCCAGCGATTCCGCGTTGGATTTCACCTTCATCCCAGCGTGACAGCCAACAACGCCAATCGTCACCGCAAAGAAAGGCGCTTTGATCAGGCCGACAATGGCGTGTTTGACGTCAGTGCCTTCAACCAGTCGCGTCATGAACATTGCAGGCGAAATGCCCAAATCAGCCCAGGCCATAAGCGCACCGCCCAACAGCCCCATCACATCGGCAATCAGGCCAAGGATCGGCAGCATCAACAAAAGCGCCAGAATGCGCGGCACGAACAACATCATCGCTGGGTCCAGCGACAGGGTTTCCATCGCGTCGATCTCTTCCCGCATCTTCATCGAGCCGATGGCCGCCGTGAAGGCCGATGCGGTCCGGCCCGCCACGATAATCGCGGTCAGCAAAATGCCCAGTTCCCGCAGGATCGAGATCGCGATCAGATCGACCACAAACACCTCGGCCCCGAATTGCTGCAACTGTGTCGATCCCTGAAAGGCCAGAACAACGCCAATCAGAAACGCCATAAGCGACACAATCGGCACCGCCTGTACGCCCACCGCTTCGCAGTGATGCACCAGCGCGGTCAGGCGAAATTCAGACGGGCGCAGGATCGACCGGAACAGCCGCGCCAGAAACAGGCCCAGAAAGGCCATCAGCTCGCTTAAGAATGTCCAGCCGGCCACCGTCTTGCGCCCCAACAGGTCCAGACGGTCGGTGATGTTCAGGGCATGCTCGGGTTCGACGTCCGGTTCGGGATAGGCGTTTTCAACGGTTTCGATCAGGCTCTGAAAGTTCTCGCTCGCGCCCTCAAATCGCAGAGATTTGCCCGCCTTCTCCAAGCGTTTGGCCAGATTGATCAGCGCCCATGCACCAGCGGTATCCAGCCGTTCGACACCCGACACCTCAAGCACGATATCGCGGTCTTTGGGCAGCGGGTCCAACGCCTTTTGCAACGCTTCCAGCCGTACAACCGTACAGGCCCCGCGCAAACGCAGGGTCAGCAACGTATCGGTCGCGGACAACTCGGTCAGAGAGATGGCAGGCTCTGTCATTGGCGACGAGTCTTTCTACCTTTTCAGGTCGTTGGCAAGGTCTCAGCCCCGCCAGAAGCGGACAGTGAACAAAATCAACACAGCCATCAATTCCAACCGCCCCATCAGCATCGCGAAAATCAGCAGCCACTTGGCGGTATCGTTGATGTTCTGAAAGTTCCCCGCAGGCCCGATTTCATCGCCCAAACCCGGCCCGATATTGGCCAGCGCAGTCGCCGCGCCGGAAATGGACGTGATGAAATCCAGTCCCGTCATGCCCAGGGCGATGGCGAACATCCCCAGGATCACAAGGAAGAACATGAAAAAGCTCATGACCGAGCTCATGACATCCTCGGACACAGGGCGCCCTTCATAGCGCGGCGTGAAGATGCCGTTGGGCGATCTGATCTTGCGCAGCTGCGTCTTGATCGAGGCCACCAGCAATTGATAGCGGAACACCTTGACCGAACAGGCCGTCGATCCCGCGCAACCGCCGATCAGACCGATGAAGAAGAACATCGCAATCAGGAACGGCCCCCACTGCATGTAGTCGACCGACGCATAGCCAGTGCCCGTCATGATCGATGTGATGTTGAACAACGCCTCACGGATTGCCTGTTCAGGATGGTGCGGGAAAACGGTCACCAGAATGCTGACCGTGACCACCACCAGAATGACAATAATCGCCAAAAACGCCCGTACCTGACTGTCATACAAAATCGCGGTGCGGTTCCCGCGCGCCATCTGCACGAAACGCACAAACGGCAGCGCCGCAAGGATCATAAAGACAGACGCCACATATTCCGCAGGCCCCTGGAACGTCCCGAACGATGCGTCGTAGTTCGAAAATCCGCCCGTAGACACGGTGGTCAGCGCATGCACCGTGGCGTCAAAGGCGTTCATGCCTGTCACCAGATAGCACAAGCCGCAGATCAGCGTGATTGTCACATAGATGGTGGAAATCGAGGCCGAAATCTCGGTCGCGCGGGGCAGTATTTTACCCATCGTATCAAAGGCTTCGGATCGGAAAATCTGCATACCGCCGACGCGCAGTTCAGGCAAGAAAACCATCGCGACCACAATGATCCCGATACCGCCCAGCCACTGCAGCAACCCGCGCCACAAAAGCAGGCCCTTGGGCAAGTCGTCCAAGCCCGAGAACACAGTAGAACCGGTGGTTGTTAGGCCTGACATCGCTTCGAAATATGCGTCGACTATTGTTGCTTCGGTCGCGCCGATCACAAAGGGGATCGCGCCGAAGACCGGCAAAGCCACCCAGACGCCCGTGGTCAGCAAAAACGTTTGTTGCAGCGACAGCCGTTCTTTCACGCCATTGGCCGACGACAGCGCAATCAACCCGCCCGCCAGAATGCTGATGATTGCGCTTTCCAGAAACACCGGCCACGCGCCCCGCCCTTCGGCGATATCCACGATCAGCGGGAAAAGCATAGTGACCCCAAGAAAGGACACCAAAAGGCCGATCACATAGGCTACTGGACGCAAGTCAAACATGAACGGAGCGTTGCCGCGCCGCAGCGCCTAAGTCAAGCGCTGCAACGTGTCAGGCGGGTCTTAGCCGACGTGGAACAGCGTCGAAAACAGCTTGGGATCAAGACTTTCCGAATGGAACAGATCGCCCTCTGTTAGCACAGACACAGCGTCATGGCTGTGCAGGCTTTCCTGATGGCTGGCCACCACGCGGAAATCGCCGATCCGGTCATCTTGCAGCAGCTGCTCGGCAAACAGACGCGCCGCGTCCTCTACAAAGATCGGGTTCGCCGCGTTCAGTTCGGCAAAGGCCTGTTCGTCTTCGCGCTTCACCATGACCTGCGTTTCTGTCGGCACAGCCGCACGGCACATGTCGATCAGGTCTTCGAACCACAGGCAGTCATCACCCTTCAATTCCACCGAAATACGCGCAACCGAGCGCTGCGAATGCGGCGTCGCCAGTTGGCCACGTGTGCGGCGCGCGTGCTCGGACAATTCCAGAGAACAGGGGCATGTCGACGAATAGACATAGTCAAGGTGCATGATCTTGCGGCGCACGCCGTTCATCTCGACCAGTTCCAGCGCGATGTCGTAATACTGGAAACCGGACAAACCGGAACGCAGGCTAT
This sequence comes from Thalassococcus halodurans, assembly GCF_900108225.1. Lineage (GTDB taxonomy): Bacteria > Pseudomonadota > Alphaproteobacteria > Rhodobacterales > Rhodobacteraceae > Thalassococcus > Thalassococcus halodurans. The sequence goes on along the minus strand of NZ_FNUZ01000004.1, from coordinate 73,356 downwards.
CGACCCGCACTGGAAAGCTCAGGCGCATATTGATGCGGGCATCAAAGCTTTCCAGATCGGTCTTGTAATCCTCAAGCGCCTTTTCGATCACCTCGAACGAAAACGTCGCTTCTGAGTGTTTGTAGAAGCTGCGCATGATCCGCGACATATTGATGCCCTTCTTATCGGCATCAAGACTGACCGACCCTGTCACGCTGGTTTCCAGCGTCAGGTCGCCATTGTCGCGGCTGTGATAACGGATCGGCAGGCGGAAGTTCGAAATCCCAACATGCTGGATCGCACGCTTTGCGCCACGGATCAGCGACGACGGACCATTTTGCAGGTCCGGCAAGCCGGCCTTGTAGGCCGCATCGACAGTAAAATCGCCATCATAGTCGCGATCAAGCGCCGGATACGCCACACCATTGCCATCAGGCACAAGCGCATGCACCGCAGGATCAAGATCAACGATCTCTTCATCCTGCGCTTTACCGGCCCACTGCCGCAACACGGCCAAGGCCTGCTCCGCCTCTTCGCGGCTTGGCTTTCGGTCGATTTCAGGTGTGAACACGTTCATGCATTAGCCCTCTCGGCAACTCACCTACCATAGATAGGCAGGGATTGGGAAATTTCCATCTATCCTTACCTACGTAGCGGATGGGCTGATGGATGAAACTTTAACGTCCCATCCACAACTTTGTTTCACACGGCGTCCAAAGCGGCCAGCAAATCTTCGACCAGATCGTCGGCATCTTCCAAACCGACCGACAGGCGGATCAGCCCGTCGGAAATGTTCAGACGCGCGCGGGCCTCCGGTGTCAGGCGCGAATGCGTTGTGGTCGCCGGATGGGTCGCAATCGACTTTGCATCACCCAAGTTGTTCGAGATCAAAATGACTTCGAGCGCGTTCATGAAACGGAAGGTCGCTTCTTTCCCGCCGTCGATCTCGAACGCCAGCATCGTGCCACCGGCCCCCAACTGGCGCATCGCCAGGTCGTTCTGCGGATGCGACGCCAGACCCGGATAGATCACCTTCGTCAGCGCCTTGTGACCTTCCAGCGCCTTCGCGATGGTTTCTGCCGACGCAGCCTGCGCACGAACGCGCAGATCAATCGTCTCAAGTCCCTTCAACATGATCCACGCCGTAAACGGGCTCATCGCGCCGCCGGTGTGCTTCATGTAGGTTTCAACCTTTTTACGGATCAACTCGCTCGACCCAAGGATCACGCCACCCAGCGCACGGCCCTGACCGTCGATATGCTTGGTCGCCGAATAGACGACCAGATCGGCACCCTGCTCGATAGCGTTGGAAAACACAGGCGTCGAAAAGACGTTGTCAACGATGGTCAGCGCACCAACCTTGCGGGCCAGCGCGGACACAGCCGCGACATCGACGATATCCAGCGTCGGGTTCGACATGGATTCAAAGAACACTGCCGTCGTGCCGGGCGTGACGGCCTTTTCCCACTGGCTCAGGTCTTCCCCATCGACCAACTCGATTTCAACACCGAAACGGGTCAGGATTTCCTCGACGATATAGCTACAGGATCCGAACAACGCGCGGGCCGAAACAACACGGTCGCCAGCCTTCAGAACAGACATCAACGCGCCGTTCACAGCCGCCATGCCTGATGCTGTGGCAAAGGCATCCTCGGCCCCTTCCAACAAAGCAATACGTTCCTCGAACATGCGCACTGTCGGATTGCCGTAACGCGCATAGACAAACTCGTCAGGCGACGGGTTTGCAAAACGGCCCTCGGCCTGTTCCGCACTGTCATAGGCAAAGCCCTGCGTCAGATAGATCGCTTCACTCAGTTCGCCCCACTGGCTACGGCGTGTTCCGCCATGAACAAGATTGGTCCGTGTGCGCTTCTTCGTCATCTCATATCCTTCCTCGGGCCTGTCCAACCCACAAAAAAACCCCGATCGCGGTCAAAGCGAAAGGGGCTCCCTCGTCTGACCTCTTTAGCGGCATTTTTAACGTGGCCCGCAATCCGGTAACAAATCGCCACGGGAAAGACGGCTAAGCTCAAAACCCTTTCAGGTCAACCCTGTCATCGCGCTGTCACGCAGCTTTCACGTAACCATCATGTCGGCACGCTACCTGCATCGTAAGATGCCAAGGAGGTCGACGATGCCTGTCCTGTTCATCACAGCCCAAGACGCATATCCCCGCGCGCACGGGACCAAAGGCGATTTGTGCACCCTGCTGCGAAGCCTGACAAAACCCGAAGACACCGGCAAGCCCGTGGTCATCATGGTGCACGGTTTCAAATACCAGCCCGGCAGCAAACATGGCTGTCCGCACAAGACAATCTTCTCCACCAACCCGCGCAAATACAAAAATAATCCGCGCATCATCAGCTGGCCACGGCACCTGCGCATGACACGGCGCAACGCGGGCCACGCGATCTCTTTCGGCTGGCCCGCGCGGGGCCACATCAGTCAGGTCTACCGCGATGCGGAAACCGCAGGACACGCGCTGGCGCATCTGATCACCCTGATCAAAGCCAAATGCCCCGACCGCCCGATCCACGCTGTCGGGCATTCCCTTGGCGCACGGGTCATCCTCTCCGCTCTCCGCCAACCCGACGCACAGCCCCTGACCCGCGCCATCCTGCTCGCCCCCGCCGAATTCACCAAAACCACCTATGATGCACTGAACTCCCCCGCCGGACGGCAGACGGACATGCTCGTGGTGACCAGCCGCGAAAACGATCTCTTCGATCTTCTGCTAGAAGTGTTCGTCAAACCGGCCTACCGCGGCGACCGCACCATCAGCCACAAAGGCATCACCGCCGCCAACGTACGAACGCTCCAGCTGGATCACATCGACAGCCTGAGCGCCCTCAAAGACGCAGGCTACCCGATCGAGCCTCCGAAAAACCGCATCTGCCATTGGTCGCCCTACCTGCGCCCGGGCGTCTTCCGGCTCTATCGCGCCTATCTGTCGGGAAAAATCACACTGACCGAACTGGGCACAATCCTTCCGGACAAGATGACCCCGCGCTGGTCCCGCCTTCTGCCGACGCTCTATGCCATCAAACAAAGGGCCCGGGGCAGACCAAACCGGAGCAAGCCTGCCAAAGGCGGGATTGCGACATGAACATGCGCGCGCGCCAGCGCGCACATCCGGATCACCTAGAACGGAACATCATCTGCGGCGCAAATGAACCGCGACACCACGCGCTTCACGCCCGCCTTATCGAAGGCAATCTCTAGCTTGTCGCCCTCGATCCCGATAATCTCGCCATAGCCGAACTTCTGGTGAAACACCCGCTCGCCCATCACATAAGATGACACCGCCGTCGCATCGATCACCTGATGGCGGGTTTCCTTGGGCTGGCTCATGGGCCGCTCGCTCGCCCGCTCCTGCAGCCGCTTCCAACCGGGCGAGTTATAGACGTTTGCCTCGGTCGCCCGCGTCTCGACGCCAGACGACATACCGCCCATCCCAGACGCAGCGCCATAGCCACCGCCATAAAGCCCCGGCGGCGTCAGCACATCCACATGCGCCTCGGGCAGCTCATCGATAAAGCGCGACGGCATCTGGCTTTGCCACTGGCCGAACACACGGCGGTTCGCAGCAAAGGAAATCGTGCAAACCTCCTCGGCCCGCGTGATCCCCACATAGGCCAGACGCCGCTCTTCCTCGAGCCCCTTAACCCCGCTTTCATCCATTGACCGCTGCGACGGGAAGAGCCCGTCTTCCCAACCGGGCAAGAACACCATCGGGAACTCGAGCCCCTTGGCCGCGTGCAGCGTCATAATCGACACTTTCGCGCCCGCGTCGTCGGTCTCGTTGTCCATGATCAGGCTGACATGCTCCAGAAACCCTTGCAGGTTTTCAAAGCTTTCCAGCGCCTTGACTAGTTCTTTCAGGTTTTCCAACCGTCCCGGCGCCTCGGGCGTTTTGTCGTTCTGCCACATGGTGGTGTAGCCGGATTCGTCCAGAATGATCTGCGCCAGCTCAACGTGGCTGACCTCGGGCTCGGACGCCAAAGGCTCGATCAGGTCATCAACCACCTCGTCGCTTTCTACCGTCACCACGTTGCGCGACATGCGCCCCCAGCGGGCCAGACCTACGACCAGTTCTTTCAGCGCCGCAGCGCCCTTGCCCTTGATCAGCCCCTGCTCGACCGCAATCGCCGCACCGTTCAACAGCGACACACCGTTTTCACGCGCCGCACGCTGGATTGTCTGCTGCGCCTTATCCCCCAACCCACGCTTGGGCGTGTTCACAATCCGCTCGAACGCCAGATCATCGTCGGGCGACACGACCAGCCGGAAATAGGCCATAGCATCGCGTATCTCCATCCGCTCATAAAAGCGCGGGCCGCCGATGACGCGATAGGGCAGTCCGATGGTCAGGAAACGGTCTTCGAACGCCCGCATCTGGTGCGACGCACGGACCAGAATGGCCATTTCATCCAGCGACATCGCCCGCACACCACGCGAACCAGACTGCGCAGACTCGATCTCTTCCCCGATCCAGCGTGCCTCTTCCTCGCCATCCCAATGGCCGATCAGACGAACCTTTTCGCCGTCCTGCACATCGGTCCACAGCTCTTTGCCCAACCGGTCCGAGTTGCCGGAAATCACACCGGACGCGGCCTTAAGGATATGGGGCGTCGAGCGATAGTTCTGCTCAAGCCGCACCACATGGGCACCCGGAAAATCCTTTTCAAACCGCAGGATGTTGCCCACTTCGGCCCCGCGCCAGCCATAGATCGACTGGTCGTCGTCGCCCACGCAACAGATGTTCTTATGAGACCCTGCCAAAAGACGCAGCCACAGATACTGGGCAACGTTCGTATCCTGATACTCGTCCACCAGAATATAGCGGAACCAGCGCTGGTATTGCTCCAACACGTCCTGATGGGTCTGGAAAATCGTGACCATGTGCAAAAGCAGGTCGCCAAAATCCACAGCGTTCAGCTCGCGCAGCCGGTTCTGGTATTCCAGATACAGCGACGGGCCTGCGTTGTTGAACGCATTGGCATCAGACGACGGCACCTTGTCCGGCGTCAACGCGCGATTTTTCCAACCGTCGATCACCCCCGCCAAATGCCGCGCAGGCCAGCGTTTGTCATCAATCCCGCGTGCCACGATCAACTGCTTGAGCAGACGCAACTGATCGTCAGTGTCCAGAATGGTGAAGTTCGACTTCAGCCCAACCAGTTCCGCATGTCGGCGCAGCAGTTTCACGCAGATCGAGTGGAACGTGCCCAACCAAGGCATCCCCTCGATCGCACCGCCTAGCATGCCGCCCACACGGTTTTTCATCTCGCGTGCAGCTTTGTTGGTGAATGTGACCGACAGAATCTCGTTCGGACGCGCCTTGCCTGTCGACAACAGATGCACGATCCGCGAAGTCAGCGCCTTTGTCTTGCCCGTACCGGCACCCGCCAGCATCAGCACCGGACCGTCCAGCGTTTCCACCGCTTCGCGCTGTGCCGGGTTCAGATCATCCAAATAGGGTGTCGGACGCGCCGCCATGGCGCGGGCGGACAAGGATGCGCCTTCGAAGGCGTCCATTTCATCAAAGCTGCTCATGGTCCTAAGAATAGCTCTGCCACGTCCGAAGATAAAGAGACGTTCGGCAAATGTTCTACACTATTCCAAAAGTCCCAATCATATCAAAGCATGCGCCAACAGGCCGACCGCGACCAGGCCTTGCATCAGATAGGTCAGGCCCATGCCCCCTGCCCGCAAAAGCATCTTCGGCGTCGGAGATGACAGTGCCGCCGCATGGGCCAGACGCCCCACCAACAGCATCATTCCCGCGCCATGAACCGCCACGGCAGGCGCGCCGCTCAGTTCCATCATCAGCATAAGGATCAGGCCGATGGGCGCGTTTTCGGCGCAATTCCCGTGGGCGCGAATCCGGCGCTCCAGAATGCGGTCGCCCCCATCGCCCAAATACACCTTGGCCGAACCACGCATCTGCACGACGCGATAGGACAACCAAAGATACAGTAATGTCAGCAGTGCTGCGTAAATCGGCGTGATTTCCAAGGTCATTACGGCCCCTCCACCGCGCCTCCCTCAAGAACCCAGTCGGAAAACCCGTCCTTCAGGTGCGACGCTTCAAAACCCATCTTCTGCAACTGAAACACAGCCAACGCCGAACGCCAACCAGAAGCACAGTGCAAAACGTATTCTTTCCCCTCTTGGGCAAAGACATCGCGGAAATAGGGGCTGTCTGGGTCAACCCAGAATTCCAGCATCCCGCGCGGGGCGTGCACAGAACCGGGAATCCACCCGGTTCTGTTGCGTTCGCGTACATCACGGATATCCACCACCACGACGTCGTCACGTTTGAACATCTCAAGCGCGTCCAGCGTGTCGACCTCGGGAATTTGCGACCGGGCTTCGGCCACCAATTCCGCGGCGGATATCCGCAGTTTCATGTGCTTAGGCCTCGTACTCGACCAGCAGGTCTTTCGCGTCGATCTGACCACCGGCTGTGACGTGAACCGCTTTGATGACGGCGTCACGTTCTGCATGCAGACCGGTTTCCATTTTCATCGCTTCGATCGTCAGCAGCAGATCGCCCTCTTTGACGGACTGACCAGCAGACACACCGACCGACGCCACAACACCCGGCATCGGCGCGCCGACGTGGTTGGGGTTGCCCATTTCCGCCTTGGGACGCGCCGCTGTCGTTGCCTTGACCTTACGGTTCGGCACACGGATCGACCGCGGCTGACCGTTCAGTTCAAAGAAAACCCGCACTTCGCCATCTTCGTTGGTTTCACTGGCCGCAATCATGCGGATTTCCAGCGTCTTACCAGGGTCGATTTCGGCAGTGATCTCTTCACCCGGCTCCATACCATAGAAGAACGTCCGTGTCGGCAGCGTGCGCACCGGACCATAGGTGTTGTGACGCTCCAGATAGTCGGTAAAGACCTTGGGATACATCAGGTAACCGTTCAGATCCTCGTCATCAATCTCGGCACCATCAAACTTGTCCGACAGTTCCTTGCGCGTGGCTTCCAGATCCTGCGCCTTCATGTGCTTGCCCGGACGATCCGTCATCGGCTTTTCGCCTTTCAGGATCTTCTTCTGGATCGCCTTCGGGAAACCACCCGGAGGCTGACCAAGGTTGCCGCGCATCATGTCGATCACCGAATCCGGGAAGGACACATCACGTTTCGGGTCTTCCACCTCAGAGCGCGTCAGGTTCTGGCTGACCATCATCAGCGCCATGTCACCCACAACCTTGGACGACGGGGTCACTTTGACGATGTCACCGAACATCTGGTTCACATCCGCATAGGTCTGCGCGACCTCGTGCCAGCGTTCTTCCAGACCCATCGAGCGCGCCTGCGCCTTGAGGTTGGTGAACTGGCCACCGGGCATTTCGTGCAGATAGACCTCGGACGCCGGTGCCTGAAGCGACGATTCGAACGCCGCGTATTGACCGCGCACCGCTTCCCAATAGTTGGAAATCTCGCGGATCGCACCGATGTCCAGACCGGTGTCACGCTCGGTAAAGCGCAGCGCCTCGACAATCGATCCCAGCGTCGGCTGCGATGTGTTACCCGACAGCGCGTCCATTGCAGCGTCGACGGCATCCACACCAGCCTCGGCTGCGGCCATGACGGTTGCAATCGCTGCACCGGACGTGTCGTGCGTGTGGAAGTGGATCGGCAGGCCGACCTCTTCTTTCAGGGCACGAACCAGCGGGCCAGCGGCGGCGGGCTTCAACAGACCGGCCATGTCCTTCAGACCCAAAACATGGGCACCTGCGTCACGCAGTTCTTTACCCATGTCGACGTAGTACTTCAGGTTATACTTCGCGCGGTCAGGATCGTTGATGTCGCCGGTATAGCAGATCGTGCCTTCACAGACCTTGCCGCTGTCGATCACGGCGTCCATCGCGACGCGCATGTTTTCCACCCAGTTCAGCGAGTCGAACACGCGGAACACGTCGACACCGGACTCAGCCGCCTGTTTGACGAAGAACTGCACCACGTTGTCGGGATAGTTCGTGTAGCCAACACCGTTCGATGCACGCAGCAACATCTGCGTCATCAGGTTCGGCATCTTTTCACGGATATCGCGCAGACGCTGCCACGGGCATTCCTGCAAGAAGCGGTAGGCCACATCGAACGTCGCCCCGCCCCAGCATTCGACCGAGAACAGCTGCGGCAGCTTTTCGGCATAGGCCGGCGCCACCTTGATCATGTCGATCGACCGCATCCGCGTCGCCAGCAAAGACTGGTGACCGTCGCGCATGGTGGTGTCGGTGATCAGAACCTGTTTCTGCGCCGCCATCCAGTCAGCAACCGCTTGCGGGCCTTTTTCCTCAAGCAGATTACGGGTGCCATAGGCCACCGGATCGGTCGAGGTTTTGGGCGCGCGCGCCGGTTTCAGATCGGGGTGCGGTTTCGCACGACCTTCGGTTTCGGGATGCCCGTTCACCGTGATGTCGGCGATATAGGTCAGAACCTTGGTGCCACGGTCCTTGCGCGGTTTGAAATCAAACAGCTCGGGCGTCTCGTCGATGAACTTGGTGTGGTACTGGTTCGACAGGAACGTCGGGTGCTTCAGCAGGTTCTCAACAAAGTTGATATTGGTCGACACGCCACGAATACGGAATTCGCGCAGCGCACGGTCCATCCGCGAGATCGCCTTTTCCGGCGTCTGCGCCCAAGCCGTCACCTTCACCAGAAGCGAGTCGTAGTAGCGCGTGATCACGCCGCCCGCATAGGCCGTGCCGCCGTCCAGACGAATGCCCATACCGGTCGCCGACCGATAGGCCGTGATGCGGCCATAGTCGGGGATAAAGTTATTCTGCGGGTCTTCTGTTGTGATCCGCGTCTGCAGCGCGTGGCCGTTCAGGCGGATGTCATACTGCGATGCCTTGCCTGTGGCCTCGGCCAGCGACTTGCCCTCGGCGATCAGGATCTGCGCCTGAACAATGTCGATGCCGGTGACTTCTTCGGTGACGGTGTGTTCCACCTGAACACGCGGGTTCACCTCGATGAAGTAGAACGCGCCTGTGTCCATATCCATCAGGAATTCGACTGTGCCTGCGCATTCATAGTTCACATGGGCACAGATTTTGCGGCCCAGCTCGCACAGCTCTTCCCGCTGCGCCTCGGACAGATACGGTGCGGGCGCGCGTTCAACGACCTTCTGGTTGCGGCGCTGAACAGAACAATCTCGTTCATACAGGTGATAGATATTGCCATGGCTGTCACCAAGGATCTGAACCTCGACGTGACGGGCGCGCATGATCATCTTTTCCAGATAACCTTCGCCGTTACCAAAGGCGGCCTCGGCCTCGCGGCGGCCTTCCATGACCTTTTCGGGCAGTTCCTTGGCATTCATGATCGGGCGCATACCGCGGCCACCACCACCCCACGACGCCTTAAGCATCAGCGGGAAGCCGATCTCTTCGGCCTCTTTTTTGATGGCTTCCATGTCATCGCCCAGAACCTCGGTCGCGGGGATGACAGGCACACCAGCCTCAATCGCAACCTTGCGGGCGCTGGCCTTATCGCCCAGCTGACGCATGGTTTTCGCCTTGGGACCAATAAAGGTTATGCCGTTCTTTTCGCAGGCATCTACGAATTCGGGGTTCTCAGACAGCAGGCCATAACCCGGATGGATCGCGTCCGCGCCGCTTTCCTTGGCCACGCGAATGATCTCGTCAATCGACAGATAGGCTGCAACGGGCCCCAGCCCCTCACCAATGCGGTACGCTTCGTCCGCTTTGAACCGGTGCAGGCCAAGTTTGTCTTCCTCGGCAAAAACGGCAACGGTCTTTTTCCCCATCTCGTTGGCCGCACGCATGATGCGGATCGCGATCTCGCCACGGTTGGCAATGAGGATCTTCTTGAAGTCGGTCATAAGGCTGGCTTCCTGATTAGTAACTTGGTGCAAGGTTATGCGGATTGTCACGGTGCAACAACTTGGCGAACCGGATAGTGACGGGCGCTCAAACGGGTGGGTTTCCACTCCCCGTTCTGAGAATTTTACCCCGCAATTCAGCGGGATGGATGGCGCCAAGCTGCCCCAGATTGGCGACCAAATCTTTGGTGAGAATATCGATCAGATGCTTTGGCCCCCGTCCCCCCAAAGCAGCCAGAGCATAGTGAAAACCACGCCCTAACATGCAGATGTCGGCACCCAAGGCGATTAGACGCAGAATATCAAGCCCCCCTGATATCGATCCATCAGCAATGATTGGCAAATTGGTAACATCACGAATTCTGGGTAGGACAGACGCCACCGAAGGCGCCCCGTCGAACTGCCGTCCGGCATGGTTCGACACCCAGATTGCGTCCACACCTGCGGCGTCAAGTCGCTGCGCATCCTCTGCGCGCATCACGCCTTTGACGACAAAGGGCCCATCCCAGTTGTCGCGCAGCCAATGCAAATAGTCCCAGTCGGGCGATGTCCGCAGCAAGTAGCCCACATGCGCCGTCGAGGACCGGCTCGACACATCCTGAACATAGGCATCCAGCGTCTTCATATGCGGCAACCCGTTTTGCGCCATCGCCATGGCCCAAGCCGGACGGCAAGCCACCTGCGCCAACAGACGCGCGTTCAGCTTCGGCGGCTGGGTCAGCCCACCGCGAATCTGCCGTTCGCGCCGCGACGCCACGGGAACATCCACTGTCAGAACCAATGTCGAAAAGCCCGACGTCTTGGCGCGATCCAGCAAATCCTTACGCGTGGCTTCATCGCGGGGCGGATAAAGCTGGAACCAGCCCTTGCCCCCCGTCAGCGGCCCCACCTCTTCCGGTGTGGCGGTGGCGACGGTGGACAGGCAATAAGGAATACCGGCAGCCGTGGCCGCGCGAGCAAGGATTCTCTCGGCCCCCGGCCAGACGAGGCCCGACATTCCAACCGGCGACACACCGAAGGGCAGTTTGTAGGAAGCGCCTAGAACATCCGTGGTCAGATCGGGCGTCTGTTCGCCATGCAAGATCGAGGGAAGAAAACACAAAGCATCCAGATCGGCACGATTGCGAACGTTGGTCTGTTCGTCGCCGGTCGATGAATCAAGAAAATCCCAAACAAATCGGGGAAGCCGCCGTTTTGCACGGCCGCGCAGGTCAGAGAGTGCCGGATAGAACTGATCTAGATCCATAAGCGCCCTTGTTAGCGTTAACATGCGCAATGTCCAGCCCCGTAAAAACCCACGATTACAGGCCCGCCGCTACGCCGCACCGCAGAAGTATAAAAATTCCGCGCAAAAGTCTTCACTTTTCTCTTGCAGCCCGTCGCGACACATCCTAAATCGCCTCCACCCAATGGTTAGCGGGCGTAGCTCAGGGGTAGAGCATAACCTTGCCAAGGTTAGGGTCGGGCGTTCGAATCGCCTCGCCCGCTCCAATTGGGACAGACATGATGGTTTGCGGGCGTAGCTCAGGGGTAGAGCATAACCTTGCCAAGGTTAGGGTCGGGCGTTCGAATCGCCTCGCCCGCTCCATCAGTCAGTCCTTTCCTACCAAATCCAGCGGCGCGCCTTCGGCGCACAGGCCTATCTCGGGCTAAAGCCCTTGGGATTGGTGCGCTTTGCTGACGTGTTCGCACCTCACCTACGCACACGCCGTTTGAAATCCGCATCACTTGGCGGCCCGCGTGAACGGCATGGCTTTCCCTGATCGCCCTGCCTGCCTATAAGCGCCCCGAGACAGACGAAGGATCGTTGACATGCGCAGCGCCAAGATCACGCGACAGACCGCTGAAACCGACATTTCGGTCGAGATCAATCTCGACGGGACGGGCAAGTACGACAACCAAACCGGTGTCGGCTTTTTCGACCACATGCTGGATCAGCTATCGCGCCACGCGCTGATCGATATGACCATCCGTGCCAAGGGTGATTACCACATCGACGACCACCACACCGTGGAGGACACCGGCATCGCGTTAGGTCAGGCCCTGACACAGGCATTGGGCGACAAGCGCGGCTTGCGTCGGTACGGCGAATGCCACCTGCCCATGGATGATGCGCAGGTGCGTTGCGCGCTGGACTTGTCCGGCCGCCCCTTCCTTGTGTGGAATGTCGACATGCCGACCGCAAAAATCGGCACTTTCGACACCGAGCTGGTGCGCGAATTTTTCCAAGCATTGTCGACACATGGCGGCATCACGCTGCACATCGACCAGCTGCACGGCTTCAACAGCCACCACATCGCCGAGGCCGCGTTCAAGGCCGTGGCCCGCGCGCTGCGGGTGGCACTTGAAACCGACCCGCGCACGGCCGACGCGATCCCGTCGACCAAGGGCGCGCTGTAACGCCTCAGGCGGTCCGAAGTCGGGCCGCCCCTTTCCGCCAGAGTATCCACTCAGCGATCAGCGCATTCGGCACCCAGCAGAGCCACGACACGATCAGGTATCCGGTCTCGAACCCGAACCCCATCGCAAGAAACGGCAAATAAACCCGCAATGTCACCGCCGCCAGCGTCAGCGCGGCTGATCGGATCATCCAGCGCCGGTGCTCTGCGATCCGTCCCAACATGGCAAGCCGCACCGCCTGCACCGTGACCGCAATCCAAAGCACGGCCAGAATACCAAAGGCCACGCCTGCCACCGGTCCGGCGCGGGTCCCGCTGGCAAGGACAAGCGCGGCCACACCCGACACAACGATCAGCAGCACATACAGCCGTCCGAACCAACGGTGCAGCGCTGGCCTGCGCGCACGTAACCCCTGCCAGAACTGAAACGGCAAAAGCGCCAGCACCACAGGCGCGAGGCCGATATGTAGGTACAGCGCCAACTTCTGTGTCTCAGGGAAATGCGCCATGGCCGGCATCGAGGCCTCGACCCCGAACACCAAAAACCGCCACGACACCAGCGCCACGCCCAGCGACAGGATCCAGAACATCGAAATTCGCGCCCGCTCTAACATTCTCAATCTCCTTCAATCGAATCTTTACAGTGTAAACTTGACACCGTCATAATGGAGAAGACTTGACGCCGTCAAGTTTGCTGATTTATTCCCGCCCCCATGGAATTGACCAAAGACAAATCCCGCCACCATCACGGAAACCTGCATGCCGCGCTGGTCGAAGCGGGGATCGATATCCTGCGCAGCAGCGGTCTTGATGCGCTTTCGCTGCGCAAATGCGCGGCACTTGCCGGCGTCTCTCACGCGGCCCCCGCCCATCACTTCGGAAATCTCGAAGGGCTGAAATGGGCCATCGCAGAAGAGGCCTTTGCGCGGTTTTCCGAATTTATGCGCACCCACGCCGCAGCCGCTGATGACACGGCACATGGGCGGCTTTTGGGTATTTGTCGCGGCTATCTCGCCTTCGCCCGCGCCGAACCTGCGCTCTACGAGATGATCTTTTGCCTTCAGCGCAAGGACCCGGAGTCAAAGCGCGACGCGTCAACGTCTTACAGCATTCTGCGCGACACCTGCGCCCCCTTTGTCCCGCCCGGCACCGACCCTGTGATCATCGAAACCCAGGTCTGGTCCCTTGTTCACGGCTTTGCGCTTTTGGAACTGCACGGACGGCTCGGGGACACGCCTCCGCCGGATGATGCGATCCTTGCTCTTCTGCGGCATATCGGCCAAGAGCCTGCTTGACGCCGCCCCCGTTTCGCGCGACCCAAGCGGCAAAAGACACCCGCCCCCAAAGGAGGCTCCGCATGCTCACTGCGATCATCGACTACGAAAGCGGCAACCTGCACTCCGCCGACAAAGCCTTTCGCCGTATGGCGGATGAGGTCGGCGCGGGCGATGTGATCGTGACGTCGGACGCCGATGTTGTGGCTCGGGCCGATCATCTGGTCCTGCCGGGTGACGGCGCCTTCCCTGCCTGCGCTGAGGCGTTGAAAGGCTCGGGCGGTTTGTTCGACGCGATGGTTGAGGCGGTCGAAACGCGCGGCGTACCGTTTCTGGGCATTTGCGTCGGCATGCAGCTAATGGCCCGCAAAGGGCACGAATACCGCGAAACAGACGGGCTCGGCTGGATCGATGGCGAGGTCGAAAAAATCGCCCCCACTGATCCAACCCTGAAAGTGCCGCACATGGGCTGGAATGATCTGGTGATCGAACAGGCGCACCCCGTTCTGGACGGAGTCAAAACCGGCGAACACGCCTATTTTGTCCATTCCTATCAAATGCATATGACCGATCTGTCGCAGCGCATCGCGCATGTGGACTATGGCGGCGACATCACCGCGATTGTCGGCACGGGCAACCGCGTGGGCTTTCAATTCCACCCGGAAAAAAGCGCGGAAACCGGCCTGCGGATGATCGCAAACTTCCTGACATGGAAGCCGTAATCACGCTGATGCCCCTGCCCCGCGCGGATGTGGAGCAGGTCTATCACCTTCAGCTTCCCGAAGATCAGTTGCGCTTTGGCGGCCGGATCGAAGAGGTCACGGCCGAGGTTGAACCGGAGTGCGATTATCACTGCGCTGTGGCCGGTGACGAAATCGTCGGGTTCTTCAAGCTGGATCGCGGTTATCACCTGCGTGTGCCGACAGCGCCTTTGGCCCAATGCGGCTATGAGGACGGCGACCTTGGTTTGCGGATGGTGATTGTCGGACAGCAGTTTCAGGGCAAAGGATACGGCAAGGCGCTGATGGCGGCGCTGCCGGAATATATACTTTCAGTATACAAAGCTAAACGTGCTTTCCTGACGGTGAATTTCGAAAACCCGCGCGCCAAGCATGTGTATCTCGCGAACGGATGGACCGACACGGAGCTGGTCTACAAAGACGGTGGAGCTGGCCCGCAACATATTCTGAAGCTTGAAATACTTTGAGTATACTGACGCTAATGCCGCGCTAATAGCCCAAAGAAAAACGCGCGCCGTTTGCTCGACGCGCGTTCTTGCCTGGGAATCTTGCAGTCGTGATCAGTTCACGCGGGTCCAGTTCTGGCTGGAACACAGCAGGCCACCAGCCACACAGCCCTGAAGCTTCAGTTTGTTGCCGCTCAGCGTCATTTTACCCATGTAGATTTTGTTGTTCGAAGGACGCCAGACTTTGCCTTCGTATTTGCCGCCACCTTGGGGTTCCATGTTGATCACCAGAACCTTGCCAAGGTTGGGCGACTGGTATTCACCCGACGAATTGAACGTCTTGTCGATTGTCCCGCAGATTTTGTCGCCGCAGGATTTCAGACCGATGTGGGCGTAAGAGCCGTCATCCACTTCGGTTTTCCACGTGCCTTTGATCGGGTCCGCCGTTGCCGCAGACGCCGCAAGCACAAGGCCCATCACGATGCCCAGAAACTTCTTCATGTTGGTTCTCCTCCCAAAACTGTAAAAAGTCTGATCCAAACAGGGCTTTCAAATCAAGCTTGACGCTAGGTCGCCCATGGCCGTTCTGACGCAAGGTCGCGTTGCATATCTGGCTGTCCCGTGCAAAAGAGCGGCCAAGTTTTAAAAGGGCCCGCGCTATGATCCTCTATCCTGCTATTGACCTTAAAGACGGCCAAGCCGTGCGCCTTTTGCGTGGCGACATGGAAAAATCGACCGTTTTTAACGATAAACCCGCAGATCAGGCGAAATCCTTTGTGGATGCGGGCTGTGAATGGCTGCATCTGGTCGATCTGAACGGCGCTTTCGCGGGCGAGCCTGTGAATGGCGCCGCGGTTGAGGCCATTCTGGCCGCCTGCCCCGGTGTTCCGGCGCAATTGGGCGGCGGAATCCGGGACATGGCGACGATCGAGGCATGGATCGAAAAAGGCCTGCAGCGCGTCATTCTTGGCACCGTGGCCGTCGAAAACCCTGATCTGGTGCGCGAAGCGGCCAAGGCGTTCCCCGGTCACGTGGCTGTGGGCATCGACGCCCGCAACGGCAAAGTGGCGACCAAAGGCTGGGCCGAGGAAACCGATGTGATGGTGACCGATCTGGCAAAAAGCTTTGAAGACGCTGGCGTTTCCGCGATCATCTACACCGACATCAACCGCGACGGCGCGATGGGTGGCCCGAACATCGAGGCGACCGAGGCATTGGCCCGCGCCGTGTCGATCCCTGTCATCGCATCGGGCGGTGTATCGTCCCTCGCCGATCTGACCGCGCTGCGCGACACAGGTGTGATCGCTGGCGCGATCTCGGGCCGTGCGCTTTATGATGGTGCGATTGATCTGGCCGAGGCGCTGGCGCTGCTGAAAGGCTGATCGCCCTCCAAAATCTGGATTTTGCATGCGAATCGGATCACTCTGGTTCGCATGTTTTTTATTTATACTTTTGAATTCTCAGGGCGCCCGACGTGCGCCGTAAATCGGAAGACAGCCACATGAGGCGCATTTACTGGATTCTTCCCGTTGTCATTCTGATCTGCCTGATCCCTGTCTTTCTTGTGTATTGGTCCAGCTGGTTCGCCGCACGTCATGGGTGCGTCCTGCACGAAGGCTGGACGAACCCTTGTATCGTTGACGGCCACGACTGGGGCGGCACCTTATCCAGCGCCTTTGTATCGGGATGGTTTGCATTGGCGACACTGCCCGTGGCCTTTGGATGCGTCTTGGTGCTGGCTGTTCTTGCGCTTACCGATCTCAGCAGGCATATCCGGTCACGAAAAAAGGACTGAGCCTATGCTGAAAACCCGGATCATCCCCTGCCTTGATGTGGCCGAAGGCCGCGTGGTCAAAGGCGTGAACTTTGTCGATCTGGTGGATGCAGGCGATCCTGTGGATGCGGCGCGCGCCTATGATGCCGCTGGCGCAGACGAGATTTGTTTTCTCGACATCACCGCAACCCACGAAAACCGCGACACCATGTATGATGTGGTCACCCGCACGGCGGAACAGTGCTTTATCCCGCTGACCGTGGGCGGTGGCGTGCGCACCGTGAAAGACGTGCGCAACCTGCTGTTGGCCGGTGCCGATAAGGTCAGCTTCAACTCTGCCGCGGTGGCCAACCCCGATGTGGTGGCCGAAGCCGCCGACCAGTTCGGCAGCCAGTGCATCGTTGTGGCGATTGATGCGAAAACCGTGGCGCCTGGTAAGTGGGAGATTTTCACCCACGGCGGTCGCCGCGAAACCGGCATAGATGCGGTCGAATTTGCCAAGCTGATGGCGGAAAAAGGTGCAGGTGAAATCCTGCTGACCTCGATGGATCGCGACGGCACGCGGGCGGGCTTTAACCTGCCGCTGACCCGCGCGATTTCCGATGCGGTTCCGGTGCCTGTCATTGCTTCGGGCGGTGTGGGCAACCTTGACCACCTTGTTGACGGCGTCACCAAAGGCGGCGCAAGCGCGGTACTGGCCGCGTCGATTTTCCATTTCGGCGACCACACCATCGCCGAGGCCAAAGCCCACATGGCCAATGCGGGCATTCCGGTGCGGCTATGAGCTTTTCCCTGACAGACCTAGAGGCGATCATCGCAGATCGCGCAGCCGCCAGCGCAGACGAAAGCTGGACCGCGAAACTGTTGGCCAAAGGCCCTGAGAAATGCGCCGAGAAATTCGGGGAAGAGGCGGTTGAGGCCGTGATCGAAGCGGTCAAGAACGACAAGGCGGGCCTGACAAGCGAGGCAGCAGATGTGTTGTTTCACCTGCTGGTCATGCTGAAATCCCGCGATGTGGCGCTGGCCGATGTGCTGGCCGAACTGGAACGCCGCCAGTCGCAATCGGGGCTTGCCGAAAAGGCGTCGCGCCCGGCATCCTAGGCTGCGCCGCCTCCGGCAGAGGTATTTTGGGACAGAAAATACCTACAGCTTCGATGAAATCACGCCCGTATTGAATCCGCCCATGCGCAACTCGCCGAACAGGCGCTGGTATTCGATTTTCGGGCAGCGGTTCATCACCACATCCACACCACGCGCTTCTGCCACGGCGGCAGCCTCGGGGTTTTCCACGCCGATTTGCATCCAGATGGTTTGCAGGTCGGGAAACTTTTCCAGCGCCTCGTCTACGATGGGGGGCACCGCTTCGGATTTACGGAAGATATCGACCATATCGACGGGGCGATCAATCTCGGACAGCGACGCGCGGATGGTCTGACCGAACAGCATTTTGCCCGCGTGACCGGGGTTCACCGGAATGACGGTAAATCCTTTCAGCGACAGGTAGCGCGCCACGAAATAAGACGGGCGGACAGAGTTTGTCGATACCCCCACAACGGCAATCGTTTTGGTGCGGCCGAGGATCTTTTTCAGATAGTCGTCACTGTAGGTCATTGGTTTCCTCACAAAAAAAGGCGCCCGAATCCATGTCGGGCGCCAGGTTCGGAACGAGGGACAGTGAAGGTTTCACAGGGGTTCCGGCCCTGCGATCCTGTCAAAGAGATGGGGTTTTCCATGGATTTTTAAACCCTGCTCAAGAAAGCGTGAGACCAAACCGCCTATTCGGCGGCGGTTTTCTGCCCGTTCAGCATGTCCCAGACACGGAACGGCGTGAACGGCATATCGGCCTGACGCACCCCGCGATCCCACAGCGCATCCTGCACCGCGTTGGACACAGCCGCCATCGATCCCACTGTGCCCGCCTCGCCGCAGCCCTTCATGCCCAGAACGTTCGCTGTTGATGGCACCGCTTCGGTCGTAAAGCTGAACATCGGTACGTCTTTGGCGCGCGGCATGGCGTAGTCCATAAAGCTCGCGCTTAGTAGCTGGCCGGTTTCGTCATAAACCACTTGTTCCCACAGCGCCTGACCGACGCCTTGGACAACACCGCCGTGCACCTGACCTTCAACCAGCATCGGGTTCACAAGGTTTCCGAAGTCATCGACAATCGAATACCGATCCAGCGTGACATGGCCTGTGTCGGGATCAATCTCGACCTCGGCCACATGGGCACCGTTCGGGAAAGACCGCGCCTCTAGCTGGGCATAGGCGGAATGGGTCAGCAGATCATCGCGGCCCTTTTCGCGGGCAAGCTCTGCGACCTCGAGCATGGTGGGCGACAGGTTCGATCCGTCCGCACGGAAGCGTTCGTCGTCGAAATAGATCTCGGACGCAGGCACACCCATTTCATCAGACAGGAAATCGCTGAATGCCTCGACAATGCCAGCGACCGCTTTCAGCGTGACGTTGGCCTGCACTGTGACAGACCGCGACCCACCTGTGCCGCCGCCTTTGGAAATCAGGTCACTGTCGCCCTGCACCACTTTGATCTTTTCAAACGGGATGCCCGTCTGATCCGACAGGAACTGGGCAAAGACCGTTTCGTGCCCCTGCCCGTTCGACTGGGTGCCGACATAGATGATTGCGCCATCTTCCGTGAACTCGATCCTCACGTCTTCATCCGACGCACCAAGGATCGATTCAATGTAGTAACACAGCCCCTGCCCGCGCAGTTTGCCCTGCGCTTCGCTGGCGGCACGACGCGCGGCAAAGCCTGTCCGGTCCGAGGTTTCCTCAACCCGTGCCAGAACGCGCTTGAAATCGCCCACGTCATAGGTTTCGCCCGACACCGTATCGTAGGGGAACTGGTCTACGGCGATAAAGTTACGGCGTCGAAGCTCCCACGGGTCGACGTTCAACTCGCGCGCGGCGCGGTCCATTATCCGTTCCAGAAGATAGTTCGCCTCGGGGCGGCCCGCGCCGCGATAGGCATCGACCTGTGTGGTGTTGGTGAAGATACCTTCGCTACGCAGGTATGCATTTTTGCAGTCATAGACGCCGGTCAGTACGCGGGCGAATAGGAACGTCTGCATCAGTGGCCCGAATTGCGACAGATAGGCCCCCAGATTGCTGCGTGTGTGTACACGGTAGCCCAGAATGCGCAGGTCTTCGTCAAAGGCCAATTCCGCCAGCGACACCAGATCGCGGCCGGCGTTGTCTGTCAGCATGCCTTCGCCGCGCTCCGCCATCCAGCGCAGTGGTTTGCCCAACACGCGTGCGGCCTGACCGATGGCAAAATATTCGGGGTAGGTCATGGATTTCGTGCCGAACCCGCCGCCCACGTCAGGCGTGGTCACATGCACGGCCTCGGGATCAAGGTTCAGGATACGCGACAATTGGGTTTTGAAGTTCCACACCCCCTGCCCGTTGATCCCCATGTGCAGGCGTTCCCCATCCCAAATGGCCGTACAGGCGCGGGTTTCCATCGGGTTCGAGATGATGCGGTTATCGCCCACCTCAAGCGACACGACATGCGCCGCCTTGGCAAAGGCCGCATCGGTCCCGTCCTTGTCGCCCAAGGCGTAATCAAAGGCGCGGTTGTCGGGCACTTCGTCATGGATGGGGTCGCCGCCTGCCTGCAGGTCCAGATGGACGGGGCGGTCTTCGATATCGCATTCGATCAGTTCGATGGCGTCTTTGGCGGCGTTGATGCTGTCGGCCACCACCAGCGCGATGGGTTCGCCCACAAACCGCACGCGGCCCTCGGCCAGCACAGGGCGGCGGGGTGTCGGGCCTGTTGTGCCGTCGTGGTTGGGCACCATCGAGGTGACCAAGCCTTTGGTCACACCGGCCTCAGCCAGATCATCAGCGGTCAGAACCAGATGCACGCCATCAGCCGCGCGGGCCTCGGACACGTCCAGCGACGTGATGTCCCCATGCGCCACGGACGACCGGAAAAACACGCAATGCAGTGCGTTTTGATCGGCGATGTCGTCGATGTAACGCCCTTCGCCTTTAAGAAAGCGGATGTCTTCCACCCGTTTGACCGGTTGGCTTTTGCCGAACTTTTCCATGATTGTCCCTGTTAGCTTTTCGCTGTCATAGGGACTTTAGGCGGCAGCGTGGCGGTGTCCAGCCCCCCTATCGAATGTGTCGTGATCCTGAAGGCAAACAACGTGGCTGTGGCCATAGCCGTTAAAGCCCGTGGCGGTCGCCTGCGAATAGGCCCCCATGCCGCTGATCAGGATGTAATCTTCGGGGCTCAGATCGCAGGGGACGACCAAAGGCGTGGGCAGGCAATCAAGGCTGTCGCAGGTCGGGCCAAAGACGATACGCTCCATGCCGTCTGCGCGACGCAGAGTGCCATCCGGCGCGAAACAGGTGATGCGGTTGCCGACCGACAAATCCCGCCATTCAGCCAGCCCGCCATAGATGCCGTCGTTCAGCGTCATGCATCGTTCATCCATCGCTTTGACCCGCACCAGCAGGCTGAACGCCTCGGTCGCCAGCGCGCGGCCCGGTTCGCAAATCAATTCGGGGCGGTTTGCGCCAAAACCTTGGTCCACCGCCTGATCGATTTCACGGAAGATGCGATAGAGATCGGGGGAAATGCCCAGGCGGTTGGCGGCAAAGCCCCCGCCCACGTTCAGGCGGCGCAGGGTGACACCCGCGCGGGCAGCAATGTCGGCACAGGCGCGGATGTACTGCGCCCAGACGCCCGAAGCATCGCATTGCGTGCCAGGATGGAAGGTCATCGACGGGATCAGGCCCAAGTCACGCACCTTTTGCAGCAGTAGAACCGCCGTTTCAGGATCGGCGCCGTATTTCGCACCGAAATCATAGGCTGCGCCCTTCACAGGCAGGCGCAGACGCACCGCGATTTCATGCCCCTTCGGCAGATGCGCCAGCTTGGCCAGTTCGTCTTCGCGGTCAACCGACCACGACCGAACGCCGTGCCGTTCCGCCGCCACGATTTCGGACAGGCTTCGGACGGGGTTGTTGTAGTGCAAGGCAACAGTATCCGACACCGATCGTACCAACGCCATTTCCGCAGGTGAGGCCACATCAAAGCCTTGCATCCCCAGTTCGACCATCCGCGCGATAACCAGCGGATCGGGGTTTGCCTTGACCGCATAGGTCAGCATGCCGCCAAATCCGGTCTGGAACGTTTTAACCGCGTGGTCGAGATGTCGAGGATGAAAGAAATGCACCGGATCGTCCGGCTTTTCTGATTTCACATAGGCAATGATCCGGGAAAAATCGTTGTCCTGCATCGACATAGGCACCTTTGCGTTTGTGTGTCTTTCCCCAAGTGTGCGCCGCTTCGCGGTCGATTTCATGTGGCAGTTGGACGAATTCGTCAGTTTGTTTTAGCGTATTGACGGAAGAAACAATAAATATGACGATGGATGTGCCGATCTACGGCTTTCAAAGGTTTCGAAACAAGAGGGACTGGCATGCAGTTAGACGACACAGACAGAAAGCTGATTGTCCTTTTGGCGCAAAACGCGCGCACGCCCGTTTCCGAACTGGGGCGGCGTCTGGGGATTGCCCGCACGACGGTTCAGGCGCGGATTGACCGGCTTGTGACGAACAAGGTGATTGCTGGTTTCACCATTCGCAAAGGCGAGATACTGAAATCCGCGATCCGTGCGACGGTGATGATTTGCGTCGAACCGAACGCAGGTGCATCTGTGCTGTCGCGTCTGAAAACCCTTGCAGGGATTGAATCGGTGCACACAGTGTCGGGCCGCGTGGATATGATTGTCGAAGTATCCTCACCCTCGACCGAGGCGCTGGATTTCGTGCTGGACCAGATCGGTCAGGCGTCCGGGGTCAAAAGCTCGGAAAGCCTGATCCACCTGTCGACGAAAATCGAACGCTCTGGTTAAGAGGCGTCTTCGTCAATGCTGTAGCGCGCGAACAGTTTGCCCTGCAGCATGAAGAACGCAAACAGTGCGGCGGACAAGCCGAAGGTTTTGAAATAGACCCACGTTTCCGTGCTGAGGAACCGCCAGACCAGTTCGTTGGCGATCCCGAGAGCAAAGAAAAACAGCATCACGCGCTTGGTCAGGATCATCCAGCCTTCCTGTTCAAGGGGCATCAACCCCTCCATCACGGTCCGCAGATAGCTTTGGCCACGGGCCAGACCAAAGGCCAGAAGGCCGCCGAACAGGAAGTAAATCAGCGTCGGTTTCATCTTGAAAAACCGTTCGTCGTTCAGCCAGACAGACAGCCCGCCAAAGACAACCACCAGAACCGCCGTCATGATTTGCATCCGGCTGAGGTGACCCGTCAGGTACCAAAGCACCCCCATCGAGGCCAGCAGCACAGGGATAAAGCCCGCTGTGACAACGATAAATCCCTCATACTCGGTGCCGCCAATAGTAAAGACGTGATCCTTGAGCCAGAGATAGGCCACAAAGAACCCAAGCACGGGGCCGAGTTCCAGCGCGGTTTTCAACATCGGGTTCACATCACGTTCTGCCATTGGGTGCCTCCTGCTTTCGCTTATATGGGCCGGATGTCAGCCGAACTCAACGATGACCGCGCCCAAAGCGATCAGCGCCATCAAGGCGATGCGTCGGGGACCCACGGTTTCTTTCAGCACCAGCCAGCCGATGAGGGCGGCAAAAACGGTTGATGTTTCGCGCAAGACTGCTGCTTCGCCCACTTTATCCAGACGGGTCGCCAGCATGATTGCGCCAAAACTGAAGAACGCGACGATGCCGCCCACAAAACCCCGTAGCGCCAAAGGCCCGAGGTCGGGTTTGTCCGCCATCTTGCGATAGCGCCACGCCGCATAGATCGGCATGGCAATGCCATCGATCATGAAGAACCACGCAAGGAAGGTGAACGGGTCGGCGGTGGCGCGGATGCCGTAGGCGTCATAGGTGGTGTAGAGCGCTACAAAAAGCCCTGTGCAAACCGCAAAAAACAACGCGATGTTCAGCGTGTCGCGTTCGGTGACAAGGAAGATGTAGTTGTAGATCGCCAGCCCGAAGATGCCCGAGATCAACACGCCAACACCCGCCCATTGGGTCAGTGAAAACGTTTCGCCAAACAGCCAATAGGCGCCGATGACGGTGAAGAGCGGTCCGGTACCACGGACCACGGGATAGACCACGGTATAGGCGCCCTTGGTGTAGGCATATGCCTGTAAAATCTTGTATATCAGGTGTATACAGAACACGATCCCGAAGATCGGCCACATATGTTGTTCGGGCCAAGGAACGACAAACAGCGCAAAAGGCGCAGCCATCAGGCCATAGCTGGCGTCAATCGCCCCGCGGCTGAGCCACGGGTCGTGTCGGCCCTTTTGCAACGCACCGAAGAGCGCATGCAGGAAGGCGGCCAACAGTGCCAGTATGAGGGCGACGTTGTGCCCCGCCTCGGAGCCTTCGAGAGAGATGAGATAGTCGCTCATGTTGTGCGCCCTGTCTGCCGGGTGGAGGGGCGCTGCCCCTCTTGGCCTTTGGCCAATTCACCCCGGAGTATTTGTGGACAGATGAAGATCAGAGGTCTTTGCCGGTCAGGGCAGCGGCGAAGTCTTGTGGATCAAAGGGGGCGAGGTCGTCGATTTGTTCGCCTACACCGATGGCGTGGATCGGCAGGCCGAATTTATCGGCCAGTGCGACCAGAACGCCACCTTTGGCGGTGCCGTCGAGTTTGGTCATAACAAGCCCCGAGACATCGGCCAGCTTCTGGAAGGTTTCGACCTGACTGATTGCGTTCTGGCCGGTGGTGGCGTCGAGGACGAGCAGTGTGTTGTGCGGCGCGTCGGGATCTTTTTTGCGAATGACACGGACGATTTTGGCCAGTTCTTCCATCAGGTCGGCGCGGTTTTGCAGGCGGCCTGCGGTGTCGATCATCAGAAGATCGGCGCCGTCGGCCTGTGCGCGGGTCATGGCATCAAACGCGAGGCTCGCGGGATCGGAGCCTTCGGGCGCTGTCAGGACAGGCACGCCTGCGCGGTCGCCCCAGACCTGAAGTTGTTCGACGGCGGCGGCGCGGAAGGTGTCGCCAGCGGCGATGACAACCTTTTTGCCAGCAGCGCGGAATTGCGAGGCGAGTTTGCCGATGGTGGTGGTTTTGCCCGAGCCGTTGACGCCCACGACCAGCACGACCTGCGGTTTGGTCGGATAAAGCGGCAGGGGTTTGGCCACGGGCTCCATGATACGGGCGACTTCTGCGGCGAGCAGGTCTTTGATTTCGCGGGTCGAGACCTTTTTGCCCATGCGGCCTTCTGCAAGGTTGGCCGAAACGCGGAGCGCGGTGTCGACGCCCATATCCGAGGCGATGAGCAGTTCTTCGAGCTGTTCCAGCATGTCGTCGTCAAGGACGCGACGCGGCTCGGATGGTTCTTTGCGACCCAGAAGACGACCGATGAGACCGGGTTTGGCGGGCTCGGGGCTGTCGGCGACGACTGTTTCCGGCGCGAGGACCGGCTCGGGTTCTGGTGTCGGTTCGGGCGTGGGCTCGGGTTCGACCATAGGGTCCGCCTCAATAACAGGCTCCGGCCCTGGGGCGGGTTCCGGTGTGGCGTCGGCGACCGGCTCCGGCGTCTCCTCGACAGGTGCGGGATCGGCGGCGGGTGCAGGCTCGGGCGTTTTTTCGGGGTCTGGCGTTTGTACTGTTGCCGGTTCAGGCTGAGGGGGCGTTTCTTCCTCTGCGCCTTCGGCGACAATGGCATCGAGCCCCTCTTCCAGCTTGGACGAGGACCGCATCAAACGCTGCTTGAGCTTACCGAAAAAGGACATTCACACTCCTTCACTGCTGCATCTTCGGCATGTGCCCGCCGAAAAGCCTTGTATCCCACCTAATCCCTTGCGGGCTGAGTGAAAAGTGTGAGTTGACGCAAACTGCCCCTCTGGCACAGTTTCTGAGGTGTTATGCGTCATTTTATCGGTGTTCTGTTCTGGTTTCTCATTGCCTCGGCCGCTTGGGCCGAGCCGGGGACGCTTTGCAGTTCGGGGACGTTCGGCCAAAAGGAATGCATCCGCCCCAGCCATTTCGTGCATGACACCTGTCAGGCGATTGCCAAATTTTCAGATCGCAATGGGCTGAATCCGCATTTCCTTGCACGACTTTTGTGGCAGGAAAGCCGGTTCGATCCCAACGCACTGTCCCATGCCAATGCCCGTGGGATTGCGCAGTTTATCGACAGCACCGCAGCGTTGCGCGGGCTGAAGGACAGCTACAACCCCGCTATGGCGATCGAGTTTTCGGCGCAGTATCTGGGCGAGTTGGTGCGCCGGTTCGGCAATGAGGGGTTGGCGGCGGTGGCCTATAACGGGGGCGAGCGGCGAGCCGAGGGGTTGATTGCCGGCACAGGCGGTCTGGCGCGGGAAACCATTGACTATGTGCAGATCATCACCGGTCTGACCGCCGAGACGTGGCGCGATGAACCACCCGAGGCGCATGATTTCAGCCTGCAAAAGGACGTGCCCTTTGATCGCGCCTGCCATGATCTGGCGTTGAACCGCCGGTTGACCGCCTTCAAACGGCCCGAGCCTGCGATCCAGCCCTGGGGCGTGCAGGTGGGGTTCGGGACGACCAAAGCCCATGCCCAGAGCAAGATCAAATCCCTTCCCTCGGCCTGTCGGGTCAAGGTGACCAAGGAAAAAGTGGATTACCTGTCCGAGAAAAGCCGCGCCTCGGCCAGTGGCCGCTATATCATTGCGCGGATCGGCAGGCCGGACCGCAACAGCGCGTGGACGCTCTGTGCGGAGTTGCGGAAATCAGGCTGTCACTGCGCCGTCTACGCCAACAAGTGATTAGATAGCAGCACTGTAGGTATCGGGCGTGGTGCGGGTCTGGCCCAGCTGAGCGGCCATGATCCGAACCAAGGGACGTGCCCATCGGCGCAGTGACAGACGGTCGCCGTCGAAATCGATGGCTTCCGGGTATTCATCGGCAAGATGGGCCAACCATTGGCCTGCAGCCGGATAGGGATCGTGCAAGGCAGACAGCGACGCATCGAAGTAGCACATCAACTGTTCGATCAGCGCACCCCGGGCGCAATCCTCGGGCGTCAGAACGACACCACGGGCGGCGGCCAGACGGCCTGCTTCGATCATGCCCTGATACATCGCCGTTGCGGGCTGGTTCTGGACATAGCCCTCGGGGTATTTCGAAATCGACGAGGCCCCCAGCCCGATCAGGCGTGGCACGCGGTCATCGGTATACCCCTGGAAAGAGCGCGCCAGTCGCCGGTCGATCATCGCTCGGGCCAGACCGTCGTGTGGACGGGCAAAATGGTCGATGCCCACTTGCAGATAGCCCTGCCCCAGCAACAGCTTTTGCGCACGTTCAAACAGATCAAAGCGGGTTTCGGGATCTGGAAGCGCCTCGAACGGAATAACGACCTGACGTTTCGACACCCATGGCACATGGGCATAGCCATAAAGCGCAAGGCGCGATGCGTTCAGTTGCAGCACCTGATCAATCGTCTTTTCAAGACTGCCCATGGTCTGGAAGGGCAACCCGTAAAGAAGATCGATGTTCACCTCGTCGATACCGGCCTCGGCCAGCAGATCGACTGTGGCGCGGGTTGTATCGAACCCCTGTTCGCGCCCGATGGCCTTTTGCACACGCGGATCGAAGTCCTGCACGCCAAGGCTGGCGCGGTTCATGCCGTAGCGGGCCAGAACGTCGATGCGGGCCTTGTCCACCTCGGTCGGGTCAATCTCGACCGAGAACTCATCCAGATCGTCCAGCCCGAATGACCCGTGCAAGGCATCTAGCAATGCGGTCAGATAGTCGGGCGACAACAACGTGGGCGTGCCGCCGCCGAAATGCAGACGGCGCACGGTGACATCAACCGGAAGCTGTTCGCGCACCATGTCGATTTCTGCGATCAAGGTACGCACGTAACGCTCTAACGGTGCGTCTGTCTTGGTGCCTTGCGTCCGGCACGCACAGAAGTAGCACAACCTGCGGCAAAACGGGATGTGGATATAAAGCGACACCTCGCTCCCATGTGGCGTGGCGGTCAGCCAGCTTTGGGTCGTCGCGACATCAATGTCACCCGAAAACCTATTTGCAGGTGGGTAGCTTGTGAATCTCGGGACTTTAGCGTCAAATAGCCCCAGACGACGAAGGTGCGTTTTATGTTCCATAGCGTTCTTGCTAGGGAACTGATCGACCACTTTCCTTGACCCAGATCAAAGGCACGCCATGAACACTGCAAAAATCGAATTTTCCGAGTGTGGTGATTGTCCGATCCGGCATCGTGCTGTTTGCTCCCGTTGCGAAACCGACGAACTTGAGCAACTGAACAAGATCAAGTTCTACAAATCCTATCCCGCGGGCCAGACCATCGCGATCAGGGGTGAGCCGTTGCAGAACGTGGCCTCTATCGTGGCGGGCACAGCGACGCTGACACGGTCGATCGAGGACGGGCGCACGCAGATGGTGGGGCTTTTGCTGCCCTCTGATTTCATCGGCCGTCCGGGTCGCGACACGTTGCAATATGATGTGACGGCGGTGTCGGATGTGACGCTGTGCTGCTTCCAGCGCAAGCCGTTTGAGAAACTGCTAGAAGACCTGCCCCACGTGCGCGAACGCCTGTTGGAAATGGCGCTGGACGAGTTGGACGCGGCGCGGGATTGGATGCTGCTGTTGGGCCGGAAGACTGCACGCGAACGGATTGCATCGCTGCTGACCCTGATGGTCAAACGCACGATCCGCCCTGATGGCGAGGTCATGGGCAATTCATCCCGCATCGAACTGCCCATCACGCGTGAAGCGATGGCGAACTATCTGGGCCTGACGATTGAGACCGTCAGCCGCCAGCTGACCAAACTGAAGAACGACGGCATCATCGGTATCGAGGGCAAACGCGCCATCACCATCCCTGATCTAGGGGCCCTACTGGCCGAGACTGGCGATGATGAAGACGGCGGGATGATTGTTTGAACTGGGATAGTTCCTGTAATCAAGAATTTGAATTTTAGAGCTATTCACTTTTCGAGCACTTGTATGACTGACAAAGAAACAAATACGAACAAGGTCGAAAAAGACTACGTCCGCATGTTTCACGACATGCAAATTGCACATTTCAGGGATCAAAGCAGGGACGCAGTCGAAAGCGCCAACTTCGCTATTCGAAATCTCTTTCTGTTGAATGGTGGAGCAATCGTCGCCCTGCTGGCTTTTGTCTCGTCGTTATTTGCTGAGTTATCGACAAATGGCATTTTAAATGAAGTGATCTTCGCTATCAAATTTTTCGCATATGGGCTGATCGCATCGTGTTTAACTTCATTTTGCAGCTACCTGACCAATTTCAGTCATGCGTCAGCCTCATCTTCGACCACACTTTCCTTAGACTATCCTTTTGTTGAAAAGACCACTTCGCATGCGGGATGGACACGGACTGGGTTTGTATTTCATGGACTTGCCATTCTATTTGCCATCAGTTCACTTTCACTATTCATTGTAGGGATTTTTACTGCAGCCAACTCAATGGTTTGAACTTCCTTTCCGATTATCTTCCACTGCTCATCGAAATCTTCTTCCGCACCACAAGCTATTAAGTTTCACATCCGGATGGTCCCTGCCCCAAATCCGGCTGGCGTCTTTGGAGATGAGGACCTCTTGCAATCGGTTCAATTCGGCGAGGGCTGACTGCGGGTTGCCCGTTCGGGCGACGGCCTTTTGGTAGGCCTGCTGAACAGATTTCGGGCGCCATGGCAGGGCGGCCTCGGACAGCCAGCGGCGCAGTTCTGGCGGTAGGTTGTCATAGTCGCGCATCGGGTTGCCCGATCTTTTTCGGCTTTTCAGTGTGGTTGCCCCGAGGTTCTTTGCCATAATCACCTTCAACTCGAAATGTAATGTGATATTATTACATTTATATGCGGTGACAACACTCGTTTCTTGGCACGAACAGCCTGCAGACAAAAAAGCCCCCTCTCGCGGACGAGAAGGGGCAGTTTGACACACATCACCATTAAGCATGATTCAAAATCCCGTAACTTGACCTGAATCAAGGTGGCCCCAGCCCGATCCCTGCAAAAGCGGAGGCATCCAAGCCTGCGCGGGGGCTCCTCCCTCGTGCGATAACGAATCGGGGAACGCTATGTGGGGACTTACTAAAACCACCCTTTACGGCCTGATCGCCCTTCTCGCGGCCATTGCTGCGAACAAAGCTCATGACCTTGCCTACATGGTTCATGCGCTGATCATTATGGGTGTTTCGGCCGGTCTGTTTTTCTACGAGCTTAGAAAAGTAGACGAACCTAAACCGCTGGTCGATGCGAACGGCTATATGGACGGTGTCGTCCGTGCCGGTGCCATCGCCACCGCCTTTTGGGGCGTGACGGGCTTTCTTGTGGGCGTGTTCATCGCCGCGCAGCTAGCCTTTCCGGTCCTGAATTTCGAATGGGCCCAGCCCTTTACCAACTTCGGTCGCCTGCGCCCACTGCACACCTCTGCGGTGATTTTCGCGTTTGGCGGCAACGCATTGATCATGTCGTCGTTCTACATCGTCCAGCGCACGTCCGGTGTGCGTCTGTTCGGTGGCAACCTCGCGTGGTTCGTGTTCTGGGGCTACCAGCTTTTCATCGTGCTGGCCGCAACCGGCTATCTGCTGGGTGCAACACAGTCCAAAGAATATGCCGAGCCTGAATGGTACGTGGATATCTGGCTGACCATCGTCTGGGTCGCCTTCCTTGTGGCCTTCCTTGGCACCGTCATCCGACGCAAGGAAAAGCACATCTATGTGGCCAACTGGTTCCTGCTGTCCTTCATCATCACCGTCGCGATGCTGCACCTGATCAACAACCTGAGCATTCCGGTGTCGATCTGGGGTTCCAAATCGGTTCAGGTGTTTGCCGGTGTTCAAGATGCGATGACCCAGTGGTGGTACGGCCACAACGCTGTGGGCTTCTTCCTGACAGCGGGCTTCCTGGGCATGATGTACTACTTCGTGCCCAAGCAGGCCGAACGCCCTGTCTACAGCTATAAACTGTCGATCATCCACTTCTGGGCGCTGATCTTCCTGTATATCTGGGCTGGTCCGCACCACCTGCATTACACCGCGCTGCCTGACTGGGCTTCGACCCTTGGCATGGTGTTCTCGATCATCCTGTGGATGCCCAGCTGGGGCGGCATGATCAACGGCCTGATGACACTGGACGGCGCGTGGGACAAGCTGCGCACAGACCCGATCATCCGGATGTTCGTGATCAGCCTCGCGTTCTACGGCATGTCGACCTTTGAAGGTCCGATGATGTCGATCCGCGCGGTCAACAGCCTGAGCCACTACACTGACTGGACCATCGGCCACGTACACTCGGGCGCGCTGGGTTGGAACGGCATGATCACCTTCGGTGCTCTGTACTTCCTGACACCGCGTCTGTGGGGCCGTGCCCAGATGTATTCCATGAAGGCCATCGACTGGCACTTCTGGTTGGCGACCATCGGCATCGTTCTCTACGCAGCGTCGATGTGGGTCACCGGCATCATGGAAGGCCTGATGTGGCGTGAAGTCGATGCGCAGGGTTTCCTTGTGAACTCTTTCGCCGACACCGTCAGCGCCAAGTTCCCAATGTACGTCCTGCGTACCTTCGGCGGGCTGCTCTATCTGTCCGGTGCGCTGATCATGGTCTGGAACATGTGGAAGACAATCCGTCAGCCACAGACAGACAGCACCGCTGTCGCGACACCTGCAGAATAAGGAGCTAGCAAGATGTCTGTCCTTAACAAACACGCCATCCTTGAACGCAGCCCAACTCTGCTGTTCACGTTCTCCCTGCTCGTCGTGACCATCGGTGGCATCGTGGAAATCGCCCCGCTGTTCTATCTTGAGAACACCATCGAAGAAGTAGACGGCATGCGCCCCTACTCTCCGTTGGAACTGGCGGGTCGCGATATCTATGTCCGCGAGGGCTGCTATGTGTGCCACAGCCAGATGATCCGCCCCATGCGGGACGAGGTCGAACGCTATGGCCACTACAGCCTTGCGGCGGAGTCGATGTACGACCATCCGTTCCAGTGGGGATCCAAACGCACAGGGCCTGATCTGGCCCGTGTGGGTGGGCGTTACTCGGACGCGTGGCACGTGGATCACTTCACAAACCCGCAGTCTGTCGTACCTGAAAGCGTCATGCCGAAATATGCCTTCCTTGCGGATACAAAGCTGGACGGAAAATACATCGGCGACCTGATGGAAACCCACCGCATGGTCGGCGTTCCCTACACCGATGAAATGATCACCGAAGCGCGAATGGACTTCCGTGCACAGGCCGATCCGGACTCGGATTGGGACGGTCTGGTCGAACGCTATCCCGGTGCTGTTGTGTCCAACTTCGATGGCCAGCCAGAGCTGACCGAGATGGATGCGATCATCGCCTACATGCAGATGCTTGGCACTCTGGTCGATTTCTCGACCTTCACTGCCGACGCCAGCCGCTAAGGAGGTCACGATATGGATACGTATTCTTGGCTTCGTGAACTGGCGGATAGCTGGGTTCTGCTGGCGATGACGGCCTTCTACATCGGCGCGATTGTCTGGGCCTTCCGCCCGGGCAGCCGCGAGACAGATGCGCAGATCGCCGGCATCCCGCTTCGTAACGATATCGCCGCCGATCTTGACGCGGCACCAATGAAGGAGGACGCGTGATGTCCGACAATGCCAATCAAGATGCAAATGACGGCATCGGCACAACCGGCCACAGCTGGGATGGCATCGAAGAGCTGAACAACCCGCTGCCGCGGTGGTGGTTGTGGACCTTCTACATCACCATCATCTGGGGCATCGCCTATACCATCGCCTATCCGGCATGGCCGATGATCTCTTCGGCGACCTCGGGTGTGCTGGGCTATTCGACCCGCGCACAAGTGGCCGAAGAAATCGCGGCGGTGGATGCCCGTAACGCCGAAGTCGCAACAACGCTGGCGAACGCCGATCTGGCAACGCTGGCGCCCGAAGACCCCGCCCACCAATTTGGCGTCGCAGGTGGCGCGGCGGTCTTCCGGGCCAATTGTTCGCAGTGCCACGGCTCGGGTGCAGCGGGTGCCAAGGGTTATCCGAACCTTCTGGACGATGACTGGCTTTGGGGCGGCAGCCTTGAAGCGATCGAAGCCACCGTCCGTCACGGTATCCGCTATGAACCCGATGGCGACACACGGTTTTCGGAGATGCCCGCCTTTGGCGACTTTCTCGAAGGTGACGTGATCGAGGCCACCGCCGAATATGTTCTGTCGCTGTCCGGCGCAGTGCATGACTCGGCTCTCGCTGCGGCAGGCGAAGAAAGCTACGCCTCGAACTGCGCGGCGTGCCACGGCGACGATGGCAAAGGCAGCGTCGATCTGGGCGCGCCTGACCTGACTGATGCGATCTGGCTTTATGGCGGCGATCGCGAAACTGTTCAGGAAACCATCTCGAATGCCCGCTTTGGCGTGATGCCCGCATGGGGCCCGCGCCTGACCGAAGCGGAAATCAAAGCAGTGACTCTCTACGTCCACCAGTTGGGCGGCGGCGAGTAATTGTCCCATGAGGGGCCTTCGGGCCCCTTTTTCCCCACTGACCGGAGGCACGTCACACCTGTCTCCGGTTTTTTTCGTTAAGGGAGATTGCGTTCATGACATCCGGCACCACTGGCACCACCCCGCAAAACCAACAGCCTCCGGCTATGCCACAGCCCCAAACGGTCACCGCCGAGGATATCCGCGCAGCGCTGAAAGCCGGATTTTCCGACTTCCTCGCCCGTCCGGTCATGAGCGGCTTTTTCGGGCTGTTCTATGCGCTTTTCGGGATCTTCTTTGTCTGGGCGCTGTTGTGGATGGGTAAGATCTGGATGATCGTCCCCGGTGCCATCGCCTTCCCCCTAGTCGCGCCCTTTGCCTGCGCTGGGCTTTACGAGATGTCTCGCAGGCTCAAGGCGGGCACCAGTTTTGGCTGGGCCGATATCCTGACCGTCATGGCCAACCAGCGCAAACGCGAGATGGTCTGGATGGCGTTCGTGACGCTGTTTATCCTGTGGGTCTGGTTCTATCAGTTCCGCACCGTGCTGGTGATCACCCTGCAACACGCCGCATTCTCGGACCTTCAGGGGTTCTTTGAGGTCGTGCTGTTCACATCCGAAGGTTGGACCTTCGTGATCATCGCAACCCTTGTCAGCGCTTTTCTGGCGACGGTGCTGTTTTCCGTCACCGTCGTTGCCATGCCCCTGCTGCTGGACCGCGAGATCGACTTTGTCACCGCGATGATCACATCCGTCCGCGTGGTCAAACGCAACCCCGTGGTTATGCTGGGTTGGGGAGCGATCATCGCCGTCACCATGACCCTATCCTTCGTCCCCGCCTTCATGGGCCTGATCTTTACACTGCCCATTCTGGGGCACACGACATGGCATTTGTACGAAAAGGCAGTCGCTCCGAAAATCGGGTCATAAATAACGGCCGACACATCGCAAGTTTGTCAGTGCATCGTCGCCAGCGACAGCGCCCCAACGAACACAAGACTCAGGGCCCAGACCAAGTCCAGGTTGAACCAGCTACGCGACAGCGCTTTCAGTCCGACCCAGCGATAAACGACATAGGCGAATATACCGCCAGCGATCACCATCGACAGCGTGTGAGCAAGGGCCACTAGTGCCGCAACACCAGTGTTGCCTGTCATCAAGCGCGCTGCCGCGGTGTGACCCGTGTCCGCGCCAATCGTCTGGCAAATGCCAAGGTAGATCGGGACCAACATCAGCCCTGCCCCGTGCGCCATGGCTGCCAGAAAAGACCAAAGCGCCAGACGCGATGGGGGTACACGCGCAAGAAACCTCGGATGGCGCCGATTGAACAACAGGTAGATGCCCAGCGCGATCACCAAGAGCGCGGCCCCGATCCGGATCGGATCCTGCCATTCGGCCAGAAACATCAGCGCACCGAATGGTAGCAAAACAGCCACCATGGCCAGAAGATGCCCCAGCGCCAAAGCGCCCAGCGCACGCCACAGGCTGCTGCGCTGGCGGTCCATCAAGGCCGCAGAGACGGCCAATGGCCACCCCATGCCCGGATTGACCCCGTGATACAGGCCAGAGACAACAACGGCCCCCCAGAGGGCCGTTGCGGTAAATGTGTCAATCATGTTCAGGCGGAGGGGTAGCAGAAGCTGTCTGTGGAACAGTCCCCGCCTTCCAGCCGGATCTGGTGGCTGCGATAGCCATCAGGGAACTCGACGTAGAAATCCTCGGCCAGTGTCAGACCGCCGTTTTCGCCCACATGCGCCATAACCATCTGGCCACCTTCGTCGTCGGGGTAGAACTGGTCATCCCACGTCGAATACAAAGAGTTCGTCCAGTAGACGCGTTTGCCGTCGCGGCTGATCTCGACCATCTGCGGACCGTACGCAAAGGGCTTGCCGTTAGGATGTTTGGCCCCACGCGCGATGCCGCCCAGTTCGACCTTGCCGGTCAGTTTCGGATTGAATGGATCGCTGACGTCGTATTGGTGCATCTCGCCCAGGCCCCAACAGGCAACGTACAGGTATTTGTCGTCCAAACTCAGGTCGATATCCGTGACCAGCGGCGGGACGGCCTCAAACCCTTGCAGCAGCGGCGGTAGGTTTTCTGCCTTTTCGGGGCGTGGATCGATGGTGATGACCTTTTTGGCGTCGAATGTTCCGTCGTCCTTTTGCCACCACGTAAAGATCGCGCCTTGCAGGTTGGTTGTGTCGACGACGACACCGCAAAAGCCATAATCCTTGGACGGATCATGCGCAGGACGGATTTCCAAAGCCATCTGGTGATTTGCACCCAGATCGATGGTTTGCACATTCTTCCGCTCACGCAGCTTCCAGAAGTGGATTTTGTGGCCGTATTTGTTGCTTAGCAGATCCTCGGCAACGATGCCGTTTTCGAACTGCGGCGGCAGGCCCCATTCAGAGGAGACCATGTAATCGCGCGGCAGGTTCCACCAGAAATCATAGTGTTTGTCCTGCTCGCCACGGTCCATTTCGTAGCGCCCCAAAACCTCGAAGGTTTCGCAGTCCATAATGAAAATACCCGGAGGTCCGTCAGTGCCATCTTCGCCACCGCCACCCAGCGTGCTGACGTAGATGCCTTCGGGACCGCAGTGGATTGTGTGGGGGCGGGAATAGCCTGTTTTCGAAAAGACTTCTTCGGGTTCAATGATTTTATGAATTTTTGCCTTAAGCGGCTCTTTGACGTCGATCACGTAAATGCGCGACGACCGGATGCCGGGAACAATCAAATAACGCCGTTCAAGAAAGGCATGGCCCGACAACGGTGACAGAGACGAGGAACAGGCGTTCCAGCCGAAGTGATGAAATTCATCGCCCTTGTTCGGCATGATGACCTGATGAACGATCTGTCCGTAGGTCTTGGAATTCGGGTCGACATCGACCACCGCCACACCATCGGGCTGGTTTCCGTCGGGGGACAACATCAGCGTAAAGGCCAGCGTTTCCGCCGGCGCCTCCATCGCCAACTTCGGGGTTGCGTGGAACGTTGGGTCCGGTCTTAGATTCATGGTTTCTCCTCCCTATGAATTATTATCGTTTTAACTTTCGTGCTTCTGTCTCTTTCTTTCTGTGTTCAGTTTTCCAACTCTGCCATAAATTGCAGAGTGGACGAAGCATTCTGTACGAATTGCGTCAGGCTGGCGCAGGTTCGCGCAGCTGATCACGCAAGGAAAACTTCTGAATTTTTCCGGTAGAGGTGCGCGGGATCGGCGCAAAGACGAAATGGCCGGGCACCTTGTAATGCGCCAGATGCGCGCGGCACCATGCCTTCAGTTCGTCCGCATCCACCTGCTGACCCGCATTCAATTCGACAAAGGCGCAGGGGGTTTCACCCCATTTTTCATGCGGCATTGCGACGACGGCAACAACCGCCACAGCATCATGCCGATACAGCACCTCTTCTACCTCGATTGACGAAATATTCTCGCCGCCCGAAATGATGACATCCTTGGATCGGTCCTTCAGCTGGATGTAGCCGTCGGGATGCACAACCCCGAGGTCGCCGGAATGGAACCACCCGCCTTTGAATGCCTCTTCTGTGGCTTTGGGATTGCGGAAGTATCCCTTCATCACAACGTTGCCGCGAAACATGACCTCGCCCATTGTTTCGCCGTCGCGCGGGACGGGTTGCATGGTTTCCGGATCAAGAACATCCAACCCTTCCAAGGGAAGGTAGCGCACCCCCTGCCGCGCCTTTAACCGCGCTTGTTCGGCGCGCGGCAGGTTGGACCATTCCGCATGCCAGTCGTTGACGACCGCAGGCCCGTAGGTTTCGGTCAAACCGTACAGATGGGTCACGTCAAAGCCGGCTTCCTTCATATCCGCCAAAAGCTTTTCCGGTGGGGGCGCTGCCGCGGTGAAGAACTGGACAGGAGTGTCCAAGGTGCGCTTGACCGCGTCAGGGGCCGAAATCATCAGCGACATCACAATCGGCGCCCCGCATAGATGGGTGACGCCCTCTTCTGCCAGTGCCGACCAGATCGGCTCAGCGCGCACCTGCCTTAGACAGACGTGCGTGCCGATGATCGCGGACATGGTCCAAGGGAAACACCAGCCGTTGCAGTGAAACATCGGCAGCGTCCACAGATACACAGCATGTTTGGCCATCGACGCGGTCAGCGCATTTCCCTGAGCCAGCAAATAGGCACCGCGATGATGTGTGACGACGCCCTTCGGATCCCCTGTCGTGCCCGATGTGTAGCTGATCGCGATGGCATCCCATTCATCCTCTGGCATCAACCACTTAAATGCAGGATCGCCGGATGCCAAAAAGGCCTCGTAGTCTTGCAAATCGTGCGAAGCACGCGGGCCGTCGAATTCAGCATCATCATAAACGATGATCGTCGGGGTCGCAGAACAGAGCTTCAACGCCTCGTTCAGCAACGGCAGAAACTCTGCGTCCACAATCACCATCTGCGATAAAGCATGATCCAGTTGGAACGCGATGATCGCTGCATCAAGGCGCGTGTTGATCGCGTGCAAGACCGCGCCGCACATAGGGACACCGTAATGGCATTCCAGCATCGCGGGTGTATTCGCCAACAACGCCGACACCGTCTGACCGCGACCGATGCCCTGCCCTGACAACGCCGATGCCAATTGGCGCGACCTTGTGTAGAAATCAGCATAGCTTCGCCGCAGCTTCCCGTGGACGATCGCGGTATGGTTCGGAAAAACAAGCGCCGCGCGTTCCAGAAAACCAATCGGCGTCAGCGGCTGGTAGTTCGCCGGATTGCGATCAAGATCGGTGTTATAGGGATTTCCCATCATGCGTCCTGCCATTCGGGGGCACGTTTTTCGATGAAGGCGCCGATGCCCTCTTCGGCGTCACGCGCCAACATGTTGTCGACCATCACACGCGACGCGTAATCATAAGCGTCTGCCAGAGGCATCTGCGCCTGCGCGTAGAAGGCACGCTTGCCTGTCGCGAGGGTCATGGACGATTTCGATGCGATCTTGCGCGCCATGGCCATGACGTCGTCTCGCAATGCATCGGGGCTTGTGCAGCGGTTCACCAACCCGATTTCTGCCGCCCGTTCGGCAGACGTCATGTCACCGGTCAGCAGCATTTCCATCGCGTGTTTGTTCGAAACATTGCGCGACAAGGCCACCATCGGCGTCGAACAGAACAGCCCGATGTGAACGCCAGGCGTGCTGAATTTGGCCGTATCGGCGGCAACGGCCAGATCGCAGCTGGCAACCAACTGACACCCGGCCGCCGTTGCGATGCCTGTCACTTCGGCAATGACAGGCTTGGGGCAGTTCACGATGCCCTGCATGACCGACGAACACTGCGTCAGGATGCGGGTGAAATACGCGCGACCGCGGTCCTCTCCCGTGCGCCCTGCCGTCATCTCCTTAAGGTCGTGACCCGCGCAAAACGCAGGGCCGTTGGCCGCAAGAATGATGACCCGCACCTTCGGATCGCGCCCCGCATCGTCAAAGGCTGTGCCAAGTTCGGTTAGCATCGCCTCGGACAGGGCATTGCGTTTGGCCGCGTCGTTCAAGGTCAGGCGCAATACGCCATCAGAGTCGAGATCGCGCAGAAGAATGCTCATGCTGGTCCCTTAAAAGATGTTGATTTCAACGCTGTCCGCCAACGTGTTAGCGATAAAGCAATAGCGGT
Organism: Thalassococcus halodurans; assembly: GCF_900108225.1. Taxonomy (GTDB): domain Bacteria; phylum Pseudomonadota; class Alphaproteobacteria; order Rhodobacterales; family Rhodobacteraceae; genus Thalassococcus; species Thalassococcus halodurans. The sequence continues at coordinate 34,780 of NZ_FNUZ01000004.1, read as the reverse complement.
GTGCACGGTCCTGCATTTGGGACAGCGCCTCGTCCGTGACCGCAAAGCCCGAGTCAAAGCGCACCACCGGATGCAGATCGATCCGCGTGACCGACATCTGGCCTTTGGGGTTCTTACCCAGATGCGCCACAGCGTGATCGGAATAGCCCGCCACCGGCCAGCCTGCCTTGGCCGCAAGCGCAAGGAAGGTCATCATGTGACAACTGGACAAAGCCGAGGCCAGCGCCTGTTCAGGGTTTGTGTTGCCCGGATCCCCGCCCCAATCAGGGGCGGCATCCACGTCGATATCAAAGCGCGCGCCAAAGGAAACGCGATGCGCGGCAGAGTATTTGCCTGGAAGCAGGTCGGTTCCGTCCCGCTGCCAGTGCAGATCAATGGCAAGCGACATGGATCACGCCGCCGCCAGCGATTTCTTCGGATCGAAGAACGGGCGTTCGACCACGGTCGCCGTTGTCGGACCTGCGGGCAGAACGACCTCTAGCTGCATACCCAGATGCGCATGATCGACGGACACCATCGCCAGCGCGATGTTCTTTTCCAGGCGCGGGGAGTAGACCGCAGAGGTCACCTTACCCACCTCTTCGCCGCCATGGGACACCGGCCAGAAAGTGGTGTTCGGGCCTTTCAGCGGCTCACCATCGATGATCAAACCGATCTGCTTGCGCGTCACGCCTTCTTCACGAATACGCTTGAGCGCAGCTTTGCCGACGAAATCCGCCTCCATGTCCAGATTGCAAAGGCGATCCAGCCCCAGTTCGAACGGGTTGGTGTTGATGTCTGCATCCGCGTGGTACGATAGCATACCGCCCTCGATCCGGCGGATCGACGAAGTGTGGCCCGGCTTCAGGCCGAATTCCATACCGGTCGCCATGATACGTTCCCACAGCGCGTCGCCTTTCGATCCGTCACGCAGGTACAGTTCATAGCCCAACTCGCTGGACCAGCCTGTGCGGGACACGATCAGCGGGATGCCATCAAGGTCGACTTCACGCATCCAGTAATACTTCAGGTCCATGATGTCGTCGCCGAACAATGCGCGCATGATCTCGCCCGACTTGGGGCCCTGCAATTGCAGCGGCGAGACGTCGGGTTCGCAGATCGACACGTCCATGCCCGAGTGCACCGCCAAACCCTGCGCCCACAAAAGGATGTCGCTGTCTGCCAGCGAAATCCAGAAGTGGTTTTCCGCCAGGCGCAGCAGGATCGGGTCGTTCAGGATTCCGCCATCTGCGTTTGTGATCAGGATATATTTGCACTGACCAACAGCCATCTTGGACAGATCGCGCGGCGTCATCATCTGAACGAACTTGGCCGCGTCCGGACCGGTGATCTCGACCTGACGTTCGACCGCCACGTCGCACAGGATCGCGTCGTTGACCAAAGACCAGAAGTTCTGTTCCGGATCACCGAAGTCGCGCGGGATATACATATGATTGTAAACCGAAAATCCCTTGGCGCCCCAACGCACAGTGGCGTCGAAATAGGGGGATTTGCGGATCTGCGTGCCAAAGCCGAAGTCGTCTGCGTGCATGAATAGCGCCCTTCTAACTCTCCGGATCAGTCGTCCGGAAACGGTGGATGATGGCGCTTATTTAGGCGGCAATTTTCGTGTGATGTGGTCTGAAAATCGGATGAACGCGGACCGTTCAGGCTAAAAATTCTGCCGCTCTCAGACCGTTCGGTCGCGCGGCACACTTCCGGCCAGTTTGGCGATGTTCGGACGGCTCGCCTTCACGACCCGAGTCGCGAAATAGGTCATGTAGCGGTCCACGGAAATGTCGGCATCCAGCATGTCCTGCATCAGCGCCTGAAAATCGGCAAGCGTCGGGCAGATCGCTTTCATCACGTAATCCATCCCCCCACCGGTCGAGATACATTCGGTGATATCGTCCTGTGCTGCGACCCATGCCTCGAATCGTTCGAAATCGGCCTTGCGGTGATGGGTCAGGGACACCGTCACGACGACTTGGGTAAAATTACACAGCTTTTCGAGAGCGACCTCGGCCCGATATCCACGAATGAATCCTGCGGCCTTGAGCCTGTCCAACCGCGCCCAACATGGCGTGGCAGAGATATTCACAATCTCGGAAAGACGTGTTTTGCTCAGTTGCCCGTGGTTCTGAACCGCGGCGAGTATGCGGATATCCGTGGCGTCGAGGCCGATCTTTTTCACCGAACGTGACCTTTCTCTGTGCACCAAAGAAGAGAACCGCCTTTAGGCCAAGGCGGCAAGTCTGTTTGTCCTTTAGAGCCTTCGCCCCGAAATGCCATGCATTTTCCGACACGAACTGTTCAGGAAGCGGCGAAACGTGCGTGGTCTGGAGCCGTCATCATGGCCCCATACGTCGCACCCGCCTTCATGGGCCTGATCCTTACCCTGCCCATTCTGGGACACACGACATGGCATTTGTATGAGAAGGCGGTGGGGTAGGTTGGGATCGATTGACCTAAACTCGAATCCCCAATTCTCTCTTTTTTTTAGTTCGAGACGAACACGGATAATAGTAGCAGCCAGTAAAATGTTGCCAGTCACCATTTACGTGCTTTGGCCACTCTAAACAATGCGGCGCACCTAGCGGTCATTAGCGAAAAATGGTCGTGATTTAACAATCCGAAACCAAATTGAATGCTCATATGCACCCAAGTTAAGCGTCAAGTATTCCTAGCTTCTTCGCAATCTCAACCCCCGAAACACTAAGTTCGAAATTGGCTTTATTCGAAACAAATTGATTTCTGAATGGTCGTGCAGAAAATTTCGTTCTGCTATCAACGAGTTCTCTGATTTTATCCGTCAAATCACTGAAGGCACTGTCAAGTCCATCGGCATTGACATTCATACCGCGCCTGAATGGCATTTCGTCAAAGAAAATGTGAACTTCCTTGCCTTGAATAAGGTTAAGCCTCAGAAGCTCTGATTTCGAAATCTCAAGCTGGACATCTCCCTTTACGCTCTCCCACAACTTGTCGATCTCTGAGCTCAACTGATCTTTTTCACCTTCAAGGCTGCCTTCATCAAAGTTTTGTTCGATTTCATTTGGAGCAAGAAAATCTTTATGTCGTACTAGTCTAGATTGACCTTGCGGAAGCTCTAAGCGGTACATTTTCGCGAGTAACAAGAAAACTTGTGCGGCGTCTGGGCTCATTTGTTCCAGAACAGAGGCGACTGATCTAGATGATAAGATGGATTCTCCGCTCTCGCACATGGCCCCCGCTAGAAGTCTCGCCCACAAGTCGGAAAGGTCAGCGTCGTCTTCTTTCGAAATCCCATCGAAAAGAGCTAACATTTCCCCGTACGGCAAGGAGTGCGCTTGAGATAGGTCTATTCCTTTATTCTCGATATGTGCCGCAGTCTTCTCAAGCCCATTAATCAAGTTTCTAACTCGCCAAAGCTTGACGCGATCACCAACCAATGCCCCAAATATGTCTGACGCTGTATCCTTGATGCCCGGTGTCATACCTGCAGCCGCCGCAGACAGTACTTTTGCAGCCCCTGGTGGCAGGTGCTCGGCGATGTTCGTCAAAGCGTTTTCTTCGCTGTTCATTCAAGCCAACCTTTTTTGTAGATAAGCACTGTGCACGCGATGATGCAGAAACGCAAAGGCGCATATTCTTTAAGTAATCGTCGCGCAGTAAAACCACTCCAACTCCCCCCCCAACTTGACCTGAGTCAATTCGCCTGACGCTCCCCCGCTCTATGAAGGGGAAAATTCACAAACAGGACCCTTGTGAAATGAGCGATCAGCCGTCCGCGAGCCTCTATGCTGCGCGAGAGCCCATCTTTCCCCGCCGTGTCTCGGGCAAGTTCCGCACCCTCAAGTGGTGGATCATGGCCGTCACCCTTGCGATTTACTATCTGACGCCGTGGATCCGCTGGGATCGCGGGCCGAACCTGCCGGATCAGGCGGTGCTGGTCGATCTGGCCGGTCGGCGTTTCTACTTCTTCTGGATCGAGATCTGGCCGCACGAGTTCTATTTCGTCGCGGGCCTTTTGATCATGGCGGGTTTGGGGTTGTTTCTGTTCACCTCGGCCCTTGGGCGTGTGTGGTGTGGCTATACCTGCCCCCAGACCGTCTGGACCGATCTTTTCATTCTTGTCGAACGCTGGGTCGAAGGCGACCGCAACGCGCGTGTGCGCTTGTGGAACGCCAAGTGGGACCTGCACAAACTACGGCTTCGGTTGACCAAATGGGTTCTGTGGTTGCTGATCGCCGTGGCGACGGGCGGCGCGTGGGTGTTTTATTTCGCCGACGCGCCGACCCTGATGCGTGATCTGTTCACGCTTCAGGCCGCCCCAGTTGCCTACACCACCGTCGCCATTCTGACCGCGACCACCTTTATTTTCGGTGGTTTCATGCGCGAACAGGTCTGCATCTACATGTGCCCCTGGCCGCGTATTCAGGCGGCGATGATGGACAACGACACCCTGACCGTGGCCTATCGCGACTGGCGCGGTGAGCCGCGTGGCAAACACCGCAAGGCCGAAGGTGCCGAGAACCTTGGTGCCTGTATCGACTGTAACGCTTGCGTCAACGTCTGCCCCATGGGGATCGACATTCGTGACGGCCAGCAAATGGCCTGTATCACTTGCGCCCTGTGCATCGACGCCTGTGACGAGGTGATGGAGCGCACCGGTCAGGAGCGCGGTTTGATCGACTATCTCGCCCTGTCCGACACCCCGCGCGAAATGGCCGGTGAAAAGCCGCGTCCGATCTGGCAGCACGTGTTCCGCCTGCGCACCATCATTTACACCGCCCTGTGGGCGTTGATCGGTGTGGGTCTGGTTTGGGCGCTGTTCATCCGCTCGGACATCGACCTGACAGTCGAACCGGTGCGCAACCCGACGTATATCACCCTGTCCGATGGCGCGGTGCGCAACGTTTATAACCTGCGCATCCGCAACCTTGCCGCAGATGACCGCGAATTCCGTGTGCTTCTGTCGTCGGACGAAATCCTGCGGATCGATCTGGAAGATACTGGTGCGTCCTCGCCCAACCATGTGGTGGTGCCCGCCAACGAAACCCGCAGCGTTCGGGCCTATGTCACGGCGCGTCCGGATGATACTGCTGCTATGGCAGACCGCACGGACCTGAGCCTGTGGATCGAGGATGTGATTACCGATGCCCGTTCGGGCGAAGCCACCGTCTTTAATGGAAAGGACACACAATGACCGCACGTAAAATCACCGGCTATCACGTCTTTGCCGTATTCGCGCTGGCCTTTTCCATCATCATCGGTGTGAACGTCACCATGGCGGTCAACGCGGTCCGCACCTTCCCCGGCATCGAAAGCAAGAACAGCTATATCGACAGCCAGACATTCAACGAACGTCGTGCCGCGCAAGAGGCGCTGAACTGGGATCTGGATGTCGCTTTGGCTGCACGCGAGATCGAGGTGCGGTTCGACGATGGCCATGGCCCCATCCAGCCGCAGAACCTGAAGGCCGTTCTGGGCCGCGCGACCGAACGTGAAGACGACATCGCGTTGAACCTGATCTACGTCGGAGGCAGCCATGTCGCGCCGATCCCCGAACTTGGCGCTGGCCGCTGGGTGCTGCGCCTTGAGGCAGAGGCCGAAGATGGCACGGCCTTCCGCAAGGATGTGAAGCTTTGGGTGACTGAATGACTATCTCTGCCTGCCCTGCCTGCACCGCTGCACCGATGGCGGAAAGCACCGCACAGCGCGGCAGCGATGCTGCGCCGACGCATGAATTGGTGCTGCCGCATATCCACTGCGCGGGCTGTATCCGGACGGTGGAGACTGTGCTGGCCAACCAGCCCGGCATCCAGTCTGCCCGTGTAAACCTGACCCAAAAGCGCGCGCGTATCGTTGCCGTTGAGGCCGCCGATCCTTTGGCATGGATCGATGCGCTGTCCCGTGCGGGGATCGAAGCGCATGAAAGCACCGGTCAGACGCTGACCGACGATGCTGGTCGCGCGCTGATCGTGCGTCTGGGCGTGTCGGGTTTTGCGATGATGAACGTTATGCTGCTGTCCGTAGCCGTCTGGTCGGGCGCGACGGATGCGACGCGGGATATGTTCCATTGGATCAGCGCATCCATTGCGCTACCTGCCGCGATCTTTTCCGCCCAACCGTTTTTCGTGAACGCATGGAGCGCGTTGCGGGTGCGCCGCCTGAATATGGACGTGCCGATTTCGCTGGCGATCCTGCTGGCCTGCGGCATGTCACTTTATGAAGTGATGGCGGGCGGGGATCACGCCTATTTCGACGCGGCGCTGTCGCTGACGTTCTTCCTGTTGGCGGGCCGTGTGCTGGATCAGCGGATGCGCCGTGCGGCACGCTCGGCCGCCAAGGATCTGGCGGCGATGGAGCCGACACGTGTCACACGGATCGAGGAGGGCCATCACGTCAGCCGCCCCCTGACCGAGATTGCGGTAGGAGATCAGCTGTGGCTGACTGCGGGTTCACGCCTGCCCGTCGACGGCACTTTGGACGTGGCCGAGGCGCGGCTGGATCGATCGATGCTGACCGGCGAGAGTGATCCGGTGATGCGTCACCGTGGGGCGGCGCTTCAGGCGGGGGAAACCGTTCTGGGCGGCCCGATCCAGATCACCGCGACGGCAGTGGGTGAAGACACCACATTGCGTCGTATGGCACGCCTTGTGGGCATCGCCGAAAGCGCGAAGTCGGCCTACACCGGTCTGGCAGACCGCGCGGCGGCGATCTATGCGCCTGCGGTTCACCTGATCGCTTTTGGTGCGTTTGTCGGATGGGTTTGGGCCACCAGTGACATCCGTCTGGCCCTGAACATCGCCGTTGCGACCCTGATCATCACCTGCCCCTGTGCGCTCGGGCTGGCGGTGCCAGCCGTCGCGACAGCGGCAACGGGACGTCTGTTCCGCAACGGGATGCTCGTGACATCAGACACGGCATTAGAGCGGCTGGCCGAAGTGGACGTGGCCGTGTTCGACAAAACAGGCACGCTGACCCGTGCTGTTCTGCTGACACCCGACACCCTGCCCGATGACTTGCACCCTGTGCTGCTTGGACTGGCACAGGCATCGCATCACCCGCTGGCCCAAAGCCTTGTGCGGGCGCTTGGGGATGTAACTGCGGCAAAGCTGACCGATATCCGCGAAGTGCCCGGTGAGGGCGTCAGCGCCGATTGGTTTGGTGCTCAGGTCTGGTTGGGCCGCGACCCTGCGGACAACAGCGGTGACACCGTGTTCTGCGTAAACGACACCTGCTATGCCCTGCCCCGCAGCGAAGAGCTTTTGCCGAACGCACGCGAAGTCGTTGGGAAACTGAAAACCATGGGCCTGCCTGTGTACCTTCTGACAGGTGACCGGTCGGATAAGGCGCAAGCGATCGCCCAGCAACTGGGCGTGGACGGCGTCACCGCCGGAGTGACACCGGAAGACAAGCTGCGTCAGGTCACCAACCTGACCGAGGCCGGTCACAAGGTGCTGATGGTGGGCGATGGTCTGAATGACACAGGCGCCATGGCCGCGGCCCATGCCTCGATCGCGCCGGGAAGCGCGTTGGAAGCCAGCCGCAATGCCGCTGATGTGGTGATCGTCTCGGGTGCGCTGACAGGCGTGACCCAAGCCATCGCCACATCCCGTTCGGCCCGCAAACGCATTCTGGAAAACTTCGGACTGGCGGCCAGCTATAACGCCGTGGCGATCCCGCTGGCGCTGATGGGCTTTGCGACACCGTTGATGGCGGCGCTTGCCATGTCGCTTAGTTCCGTTACCGTGATCCTGAACGCGCTCAGACTGAAGGACAGCTGATGAACATCCTTGTGATCCTTGTGCCCTGTTCCCTGCTGTTGGGTCTGTTGGCCCTTGCCGGTTTTCTTTGGACGATCCAATCCGATCAGTACGATGACCCAGACGGCGATGCGAACCGTATTCTGAACGACGATTAAGCAAAGCCGGTCGGCAAAAACGCGTAGGTTAAACAGGCCTGCGCGATCCAGTAGGTCGACCAGACGATATACGGCGCCACCTTTTGCAGGCGCGATGCGTCGGACAGAACGAACAACTCCTGTGCCAGTACCAGATCGGACAGAATAAACACGCCTGCCCCGATCTTGGCCCAGACCAGCCGTCCGGTCGCAGGCAGGACAAGCGCAACAGCACCCATCGACAGAATGATCGGGATATAGGCCATCACAGGCCAACGCAGTTTGCCTGCGCGCGGAAAAAGCTGAACGGCGACCAGAGCGCCCAGAACGCCCAACAGCATGATGACCCAAGGCGCGGGGTGCAGATACAGCCGTTCGGGCACCGCCAGCGGATGCGTCAGAAACAGACCGACATATAAAAGATGTCCCGCGGCAAAGGATGCAACGCCCAGTTTGAACGCCAGCTGGCTGTCGCGCGAAATCAGCCAGTCACCCAAGGCCGAAACCGCCAGTGCTGCGACAAGCGCCCATGGTCCGCCCGCCAAAAGCGCACCCACCGACAAAGCCGCGATGGATGCCGTTTTGATTACAGATTTCAGATAGCTTTCTTCAGCGTGGCAAAACCGAACAAGGTAAACCACAGAGGCAAGCGCACCGATTCCCCACCAAACAGCCATACAGTCCTCCCCAATGCGCGGAGAGGCTAACCATATACATATCCTGATTAGTAGGTCGGAAGGCCGAACCTATCCGATTTCCCCACTAAAATGCTTGATTGTCAGCCGTATTGGGTTGGGGGCGGCCTGTCCAAGGCCACAAATCGAGGCATCGACCATGGCTTGTGACAATTCTTCAAGCAGATCGGTGTTCCACGTTTCCGCCTGCATCAGCTTGACCGCTTTTTCACAGCCGACACGACAGGGCGTGCACTGGCCACAGCTTTCGTCTTCAAAGAAGCGCAGCATGTTCAGGGCGGCGTCACGGGCACTGTCCTGATCGGACAGGACAACAACAGCCGCCGAGCCGATGAAACTGCCGTGCGGTTGCAGCGTATCGAAGTCCAGCGGGATGTCATCCATCGATGCGGGCAACAGACCCGAGGACGGACCGCCCGGCTGATAGGCCTTGAAGGTCTGGCCATCCAGCATGCCGCCTGCGGCCTCGATCACGTCCAGAATGGTCGAACCGGCAGGCAACAGATGCACGCCGGGGTTCTTCACACGGCCTGACACGGAATAGGACCGCAGCCCTTTGCGACCGTTCTTTTCAACCGACGACAGGACCTCGGCCCCTTCGCGGCAAACGCGGGCGACCCAGTAAAGCGTTTCGACGTTATGAACCAATGTGGGACGATCAAAGATACCGACCTGCGCCACATAAGGCGGGCGGTGGCGGGGCATGCCGCGCTTGCCTTCGATCGATTCAATCATCGCGGATTCTTCGCCGCAGATATAGGCGCCAGCGCCACGGCGCAGATCAATATAGCCTGCCTCGACGATGCCAGCATCTTCCAGTGCCGCGATTTCACGGCGCAGGATTTCCAGCACGGCGGGGTATTCGTCGCGCATGTAGATGAACGCCTTTTCCGCCTCGACCGCCCAAGCGGCGATCAGCATGCCTTCCAGGAACAGATGCGGCGTGCGCTCCAGATAGTAGCGGTCTTTGAACGTGCCCGGTTCGCCTTCGTCACCGTTCACAGCCAGATAACGGGGGCCGGCATTGCCGCGCACAAAGCCCCACTTCTTGCCAGACGGGAAACCCGCGCCACCAAGGCCACGCAGGCCGGATGCCAGGACCTTGTCCTGCACCGCTTCCCAATTGCCGTTTTCACGCAGGTCTTTCAGCGTGGCATAGCCACCCTCGGCTGCGTAGGCATCGTATGTTTCATAGTCGGGGACATGGGCGTGGGTGTCGCCTGCTTTGATCGCGGCTTCGACCTTTTCGACAGTGGCATTGTCGATGTGGTTGTGACCCAGTTCCAGAACCGGCGCGGTATCGCAGCGGCCCATGCAGGGCGCGCGCAGCACGCGAACCTCGGACGCGTCCAGACCGCTTTCCAGCGCCTCGCGCAGCTGTTCCGCACCGGCCAGTTCGCAAGACAGTGAATCGCAGACGCGGATCGTCAGCGCGGGCGGCGGGGCCTCGTCTTCTTTGACCACATCGAAATGGGCGTAGAAGGTCGCGACCTCATAGACCTCGGCCATGGCCAGTTTCATTTCTTCGGCCAGCGCGCGCAGATGGGCGGCAGACAGATGGCCGAATTCATCCTGAATCAGGTGGAGATATTCGATCAGCAGATCGCGGCGGCGCGGACGGTCGCCCAGAAGATCACGGACCTCGGACCAAGAGGTATCAACCAGCTGGCGTCCCTTGGGTGTCCCACGGCCTTTGCCGGGTGCCTTTTTCCATACGCCTTTTTGTTCGTCCAAAGCCATCAAGCTCTCCTTCCCGAATTGACTGACAACTTACAGCGCCTCAGCCGTTGGGGTGTATTGAAAAGCGACACCTGTTCGGGACGAAACGGCTTATTCCGGCCAAAATTCGATCCTACGGGTGACGGAATTTTCCGATAGGCGTATCATGTTCTTTGCACCGGACTTAACACAGCCAAAAGGATGTAGATGACCCGCTTTGTTCTGATCACACTTGGAATGGTCGCTTTGCTGGCCCTTTCGCTGGTCTTTGGCGGGGTCTGGGCGTGGGCCGCGCTGTTCTACATCACTGTGTTCACCTTCTTTACGGACAAGCTTGCCGCTATGGCCGCGCCCGAACGTCCCGATCAGGAATTTCCGGCGGGTCACGGCCTGTCGACCTTTCTGGCGTTGGTGCATTTCCCGCTTCTGTTCGGCGGTGCGCTGGTGCTGTCGTCAGGCACGTTGGGTTGGGCCTATGGCGTGCCTGCCTTCTTCGCGCTGGCGCTGTTTTTCGGCCAGGTGTCCAATTCCAATGCGCACGAACTGATCCACCGCGCCGACAGGTTGGGGCACCGTCTAGGCGTGGCGGTCTATGTCAGTCTGCTGTTCGGCCATCATGCCTCGGCCCACCCACGGGTGCACCATATCCACGCGGCAACGGACCGCGATCCGAATTCGGCCAAGCTGGGTGAAGGGTTCTATGCCTTTGCGATCCGCGCGTGGTGGGGCAGTTTCCGCGAAGGTCATCGCGCCGAAACCGCCTTTCGCGGGCGCAAGTCAAAGGGCGGCGGGATACACCCTTACAAGATTTACGGCGCAGGGGCGTTGGTCTGTCTGGCGGTTATCACGCTGGCTGGCGGTGGCCCTGCATTGGCGGTCTACGTCGGGCTGGCTGTTTATGCGCAACTCCAGTTGATGCTGTCGGATTACGTTCAACACTACGGTCTGCGCCGCAAGAAACGCGAAGATGGGCGCTATGAACCTGTCGGGCCGCAACACAGCTGGAACGCGCCGCACGGGTTTTCGTCGGGTCTGATGCTGAACGCGCCCCGCCATTCGGACCACCACGCCAACCCGACGCGCAGCTATCCGAACCTGACGCTGGACCGTGCGGCGATGCCGATCCTGCCGCATTCCCTGCCGGTGATGGCGGTGCTTGCGCTGCTTCCGCCGGTCTGGCGCAACATCATGGACAAGAGGGCAAAGAAATGGGCGTAACAATTCGCTTGGTGGCTGCCTGTTTGGCTTTCGCAGTTCCGGCAGCCGCACAATCGCCGATGTCCGCGTCCGAGTTCGAGGCCTACACCACGGGCAAAACGCTCTATTTCGGGCAGGACGGCATGGCCTATGGGGCAGAACGCTATCTGCCGGACCGTCGTGTCCAGTGGTCTTTCCTTGATGGCGACTGCAAGGATGGCTTCTGGTACGAAGAAAACAGCCAGATCTGCTTTGTCTATGAAGACAACCTTGACCCGCAGTGCTGGACGTTCTTCCACGCCCCTACTGGCCTGCGGGCGATTTTTGAAAACGACCCCGAGGCCACGACGCTGTACGAGGCGCAACAAGACAGCAAACCGATGCTTTGCTACGGACCGGATGTGGGTGCTTAATACTTGTGCAAATACGCACATTATCAACCATACCCACACCACCCTGTGCGCCCTACCTTAGGCGCAACCACAGGAGCGTCACATGAGCTGGAACCCCACCATCGACCCGAACACGGTCAACCCCGACAGCATCGACACGGTGATCATCCCCCGTGCCCGCGACATCGGCGGGTTCGAGGTGCGACGCTCTTTGCCCACGCCGCGCCGCCAAATGGTCGGGCCCTTTATCTTTTTCGACCAGATGGGACCGGCCGAGTTTCTGACCGATCAAGGTATCGACGTGCGCCCGCACCCGCATATCGGCTTGGGGACCGTGACCTACCTGTACCAAGGCGAATTCCAGCACCGCGACAGTCTGGGCACCAACCAGATGATCTATCCCGGTGAAGTGAACTGGATGCTCGCAGGGCGCGGCGTGACCCATTCGGAACGCACCGGCGACGATGCCCGCCGCACCGGCCACAGCCTGTTCGGCATCCAGACATGGGTTGCCCTGCCGGAAGACCGCGAAGACATGGCACCGGATTTCGAACACCACAAGAAAGAGGCCCTGCCCCTTTTGTCAGATCGCGGCGCGACGGCGCGACTGATCCTTGGGGATGCATGGGGTGCTGCGTCGCCCGTCACCATGCAGTCCGAGATTTTCTATGCAGACGTGGTGCTGGAACCGGGCGCGACCCTGCCGCTACCGGACAACCACGAAGACCGCGGAATCTACATCACCCAAGGTGCAATCGAAGTGGCGGGCGAGACCTTTGACACGGGCCGGATGATGGTGTTCCGCCCCGGCGACCGGATCAGCATCAAGGCAGGCCCGCAAGGCGCGCGTCTGATGGCGCTCGGTGGAGCAACGATGAACGGACCGCGTTACATATGGTGGAATTTCGTCTCATCCTCGCCCGAGAAGATCGACGCCGCGAAAGAGGCATGGAAAACCGCCGACTGGTCGAACGGCCCGTTCCATCTGCCCCCCGGCGATGACGACGAATATGTGCCGATCACACCCGACATGGAGCGGATGAAGATCAAGAACAGGCCCCCGAAATCATGAGACAAAATTGACTTCTGTATCAAAACGCACAGAAGTCAAAACAACTGCAGGTTAGCGTCTGATGGTATGCAGAACTTGGGCCGCGGGATGGCGAGCGATCGCGAGACACCCCCAGTGCCTCGCGGCCCAATTTTGCATACATCTCTTTTGAAATATCGGACGATTAGTGACCTGCGCCGTGATCCATCGGTGGTTCGGCGCGGCGGTTGATGACCGTGAAGTCCACGGCAACCTCACCCGCCTTTTCAAAGACCAGCGTCGCTGGAACAGCTTCGCCTTCCTCGAACGGATCGCCATTCAACCCCATGAACATGATGTGCAGCCCGCCGGGTTCGAAATTGACCGTGTCACCTGCCGCGATGGGCACTGACATTTTGTGCACCATGCGCGCGACGCCGTTTTCCTCGACGGTTTCGTGCATCATCGCCTGCATGGGATCGGACTTGACCGCCAGCAACACATCATCTGTGTCGCCCATGTTCCTAACCGTCAGATAGCCCGCGCCACTGGGGGCCGATTTCGGTGTTTCATAGGCATAGGCACCGGTCACCATGATGTCGCCATGGTGCGCCATCTCTGCCGATAGCGGAGCCGCCAGCACGACAAAGGCCAATGACAGTCTACGAAGCATACGCCCATCCTTTCATGTAAATCGGGCAGACCCGCAAAGGCCTGCCCGAAAAACGTATCACGCTGCACCGCAGAAACAAGCCTGCGATGACGGCTTTAGGTAAAGATCAGCGTATCGAACTCGACCCCGATGATCAGCGGGTCATGATCGGACGATGCATAGACCCCGTCATTGTAGAAGGCCGGATCGTTGAAGCTGGTATCGTAGTTGATCAGGTCCGGTTCATCCGCATTGATGTGCCATTCCGTGACGCCCGTCACGCTGCCCGCGAACGCCGCATCGGCAAGCCCCTGATCCAGCGTGCCCCGCTGGCCGTCAAAGACATAGGAATAGGCCACGTCCTGACCGATAAAGGCATCGATCAGATCGACATAGCCTGCATCGTCATCAAGGAACTGAACCGGGTCTTCTTCGGCATAGGCGTTCATGTCACCCAGAAGCAGGACATTGTCGACGCCGCCGCCGTTGTAAACGGTGCTGATGAACGTATCGAGCTCTTGCGCGGCCTCGGTACGGACACCGTTCCAGAAGCCCTGACCATCACCCTGATCAAAGTTCGGATCCGCCAGCAGCGCATCAAGCTGCGCCTGCGTGATGTCCGTGCCGCCCGCATCCAGATGGGCCTGCGCCGCATCTGCCAGATCCTGCAAGCCGCTGTCACCTTTGGATTTGAAGTGCGACGAGGCAACGGTAAACGTCTGGCCTGTGGCGTTGTCGATGAAGGTGGCCACGACCGTCGGGCGGTTGCGGTCGAAATCGTCGACCACAGAAATGCCCAGCGCCGTCTGGATTTCATCCGCAATTGCAAAGGTCGTCGCTGCCGAAGGTTCGTCATAAACGATGTATTCCGAATGCAGCAGCGTCACCGCGTTGGCGTCATAGATGATGCCGGTGGTAATCGCGTCGGTGCCGATAAAATCACCTGTGCCCGTCGGATCGACATAGGCATAGTTCGCGGCGGTGCCTTCGGCGTTCAGCTGATCCACCAAGGTCCCGATCGCAACGGTGCCGTTGTTCTCAATCTCTTGCAGCGCGATGACCTCGGCGCCGGTGCCGATGATGCCATCGACAATCTTGGACGACTGGCGTTCGAATTCTTCTGCCGTGTCCGCACCGCGCGGATTAAGCGTGCCATCCGGTCCGGTGCCTGCGCCCGGCTCATCAATCGTGGTGAAGTAGTTCAGCACGTTATAGGACGCGATCTGGAGCGTACCGCCCACATCCGCAGGCGCATCGGTCCGCGCGCCTGTGTTTGTGGTTTCGTCGATCTGCAACGTCTCGGTCACGATGACACGGTACTCTCCAAAGCCGTAGGACATGATGCCTTGGATCGGTGCCTCGATCTCGGCGCCCAGACGGATCGTGCTGCCTGCGTCGCTGAAATCGTCTGTGCTGTTCAGAACGCCGTCGCCATCGTCACCCGGACCGCCCGGCAGATAGTTGAAACTGCTCGGGTTCTGGGAGTCGACGCCATCATCCAGAAGCAAGCTGTTGTTCTCATTCGCCTCTTGCAGGGCATCGATTTCAGCGGCCTGTGTCTGGGCATCATAAAGCTGCGTCGGCTGGTACTGGTTGCCGGACGACACGGTGATCTGGCCAAAACGGTCAAGGTTGAAATTGGTGATGACCGTCAAAGGATCAGCCGTGCCGCTTTCGACCAGCACCTGCATGCCTTCATAGGCTTCGTAATTTTGCGCCATATCCGGCGACAGGGTGATCGTGGCTGGTGTCGGCATGACGTTGGTCGTGGTGACAAACTCGGTGCTGGTCGCCGCGATTTGGGTCTGGCCAAAGAATTCGCCAACCGTTCCCGTGACCGTCATCACGTCGCCAAGGCTTACAAGGTCACCGCCGCCAGTGAAGACAAAGATGCCTTCCGAGGTCAGCAAATCGCCGTCCGCGTCGATATCTTCTTCCTGAAGGAAGAAACCGTCGGTCGTCACATACGTCACCACCGCGGTTACGGACACGGATTGGCCGAGCAACAGGCTGTCACCACCCTGCCCCTGAATTTCCGAGATTTTGACCGCCGTCGCGTCGGGGCCCGGATCGCCTTCGGTATTCGCAGCACCGCCAGTGTTTTCAGAAGGCGCGCTCCACGTGCCATCTTCGTTCCGCTGAAGCGAGAAACCGACAGGCGTGCTATTGTCCTCGAACACACCGATGTCTTCGGACGTCAGCCCAATCGCTGTGCTGTCCGTGGCCGTGAATGTGCCCTCGTAGGACAGGAATTCTATCACTTCGCCATTGTCGACCAGCGCGAGGCCGTCGGGCGATCCGTTCTGAATGCCAAGGAAATTCAGCTTGTAATAGTCATACGTGCCGTCACTGGTCGGCGTCCTGTTCCCCAACAGCGAGCGACCATACAGCGCGCCGGTGCTACCGTTATATAGCTCGACGCTCATGGCCGAAACATCGGTTCCAGCGGCGACACGAACCTCGATGAATTCGCCTGTATCTCCATCAACGTTGTCATAATGAAGCTCGTTGATCCGCGGCGTCAGGTCCACTGGCCCGTCATTCGACGCACCGGGCGTGCCCAGATCACCGTCGCCAAAGGCATCTTCGGCTGTGGTCCAGTTGGCCCCGACATTGTTGTCCAGCGTCACATCAATCAGCTCCATCGACGCGCCGGTTGGATCGGGGAAGTTCGGGCCGTCGTCGTATTCGACGCGGTCGATCTCAACGCTGTTGGTATCGGTCAGAACAATCTCGTCGGCACCATTGGCAAGGAACATGCCGCTGTATTCGTAATCGACAGGGACGCCGCCGTTTGTCGCGGTATCGGCGTTGTTGCCAAGCACCAGATACCCGCCAGCAGGCACGATCAGCGGACCACCATTGTCGATGACAAAACTGTCGAAATCATTGTCCGACACGGTCCAGCCGTTGATATCCACCGGCTCGGTGCCAGCGTTGTAGATTTCGAAATACTCACCTGCGCTGTCTGCCACAGCAGAGGGATTCTGCATGATCTCGGTGATCACGATTTGGGCAGGTTCGACCACCGGCACGTTTTCGGCACCGGATGTGTTTTCCTCGGGTTCACGCCATGTGCCATCGTCGTTGCGCTGAAGCGAGAAGCCGACAGGTGTCGAACCAGCCTCAGAAACACCGATATCGGTCGAGGTCATGCCAGCAGCCGCACCATCTATCGCATCAAGCGAGCCTTCGTATGACAGGAACTCGATCACCTCGGGGCCGTTGGTCAGAACGATGCCATCGGGGCTTCCGTTTTGCAGACCGTTCGTGGGCAGGTTGATCACATAGTAATCATAGGTGCCGTCGCTGGTCATGTCGGTGCCGTTGACGGCGATCGTGTTGTAGACAAAGCCGGTGGACCCGTTGACCAGTTCGACCGTCAGGAAAGACACATCATCACCCGCAGCAGTGCGGATTTCGATGAACTCGCCGGTGTCCGAACCATCGTTGTCGTAGTGGAATTCGTTGATGCGCGCGTCGATGACGGGCAGTTCCAGAACATCCGCCACAGTTACCGCGACATCTGCACTGTCGGTGCCGCCGAATTCGTCGGTGGCCGTGACCGTCACGTTATAAACGTTGTCCGTGCCGTCATCCTCGGGCGCCTCAAAATCGGGGGCTGTGATAAACGACAAAGTGCCGGTCGTCTGGTCAATCGTGAACAGAGCTTCATCCGCGCCGGACAGGCTGTAGGTCGCGGTCGTGCCATCCACATCCGTGACCTGAGCGGTCGTCACGTCGGTTGTGTTTTCGTCAATTGTGACGGCGCTGGCGATGGTCAGAACCGGATCGTCGTTGGTGCCTGTGACCGTCACGGTCACCGTCGCGACATCGGTGCCGCCCAGCCCGTCATCAACGGTATAGGTAAACGTGTCTGTGACCACATCGCCCTCGGCCAGCGCGTCAAAGGCCGTGTCAGGGAAGTAAACCACGTTGCCGTCCACCAAAGACACCGACGCCCCCAGCGCCGAGGTCGCGTCGACCGCGATGATGACCATCCGGTCACCGTCAAATTCCACATCGTTGGCCAGAAGATCGGCACCCGCGATGGTCAGTTCGACATTTTCAACAGCGGCGGCAGTGTCATCGCCTGCCAGAACCGCGTTGTTCGTGCCATCCAGATAGTAGGTGTAGTCGTCCGCCGCGAAATAAAGCGCTTCCACGTCTTTCAGCGATGTACTTCCGGTGGTGGGGGCGCCTTCCAGCGCGGCGATCATCGCAAAGCGGGACAGGTGGTTCAGACCGTCGCCAATGTCGTAATCCAGAACCGAGCCTTCGAAGGACACAACATCAAAGCCCTGACCGCCGTCGATATAATCGTAGCCGCTAGACCCCAGAATGACATCATCGCCACGACGGCCCCAGATGAAATCCGTGTCTTCCGTTCCGGCCAGAGTATCATCACCCTGAGTTCCGAAATCTTTATTCAAATTAAACACAAAGCGGCCTTTGCCGCTAAACGACGCGCGTCCAAACATAGTAATCCCCCCGGATTAAAATCAAACTGCTTTAAATTGGCTTTGCAGCTTGCTGTAACAAATGGATGACCAAAGTCGGTTTAACTGCAAACCAATTTTACCAGTCAGTCAAGCTTACGTTGAGTAATCCCGGGGTGATGCCAGTTTTGGGGGCAATTAATGTTTCTGGAATGGAGCTTAATGCTCCATTTCCAACGCGATTGCTGTCGCTTCGCCACCACCGATGCAGATCGAGGCGATGCCCCGACGCGCCTTGCGGGCCTTCATCGCGCCCAGCAGCGTCACAAGGATTCGCGCGCCAGATGCACCGATAGGATGGCCCAAGGCCACCGCGCCGCCGTGCACGTTCAACCGGTCCCGATCAATCCCGCAGGATGACATGGACGCCATGGCAACCACGGCGAAGGCTTCGTTGATTTCGAACAGTTCGACCTCGTCCAGCGACCAGCCGATTTTTTCAGCCAGCTTTTGCTTGGCGTAGATCGGTGCCGTGGTGAACCAGCCCGGCTCGCCCGCATAAGCCGCGTGGCCGACGATGCGGGCGATGGGGGTCAGGCCCAAAGCCTCGGCCTCGGATGCGCGGCCCAGAACCAGCGCTGCCGCCCCGTCGTTGATTGACGAAGACGACGCTGCCGTGATGGTCCCGTCTTTGGCAAAGGCGGGCCGCAGGTTCGGGATTTTTGACGGATCAATGCGCTGCGGGCCTTCATCCTGCGTCACGGTCTGTTCGCCCTTACGGGTGCGCAACGTCACTGGCGCGATTTCCCAGTCAAAGCTGCCCTCCGACGCGGCCTTTTGGGCGCGCGTCACGCTTTCAATCGCGTATTGATCCTGCAAATCGCGGGTGAACTGGTATTTCCGCGCGCAATCCTCGCCAAAGGTGCCCATAGAACGGCGAGTGCCGTCCGGCGCGATGTCATAGGCATCTTCCAGACCGTCCAGCATCATATGATCCAGCATCCGGTCGTGCCCGATCCGCGCACCGCCGCGGGCCTTGGGCAACAGATACGGCGCGTTGGTCATGCTTTCCATGCCACCGGCCACGGCCAAATCGATACTGCCAACCTTGATCGCGTCGTGGGCCTGCATCACGGCCTTCATCCCCGATCCGCAGACCTTGGACACCGTCGTGCAAGGCGTCGCTGTGGACAGACCCGCCCCCAGCGCCGCCTGCCGTGCAGGTGCCTGGCCCAGACCGGCGGACAACACGTTGCCCATCAACACTTCATCCACGCGTTCCGGCGCGATGCCCGCCTGCTCAACAGCCGCGCGGATCGCGACCGACCCCAGTTCGGTGGCCGACAAAGGCGAAAACGCCCCCTGAAACGCCCCCAACGGCGTACGCGTCGCCCCAAGGATCATTACCGGTTCTGCTGTCAGATCGCGTGGCATGTCTATTCCTCCCTCACTTGGGTACAGACTGCGCTTTTCGCGCCGAAGCGCAAGCAAAAATGAACGGTCGTTTACTTTTCAGGATCGAAGGAATAGCCGAAGCGTGCGATGTCCTTGGCGCAGATGTCCGCCACCAGACCTGCGGTTAGATCACTGTAATACCCGCGCCAGTCCCGTGCCCGATCCGATGCGTTTTCGTGCCCCAGGTCAGGGCGAAACCCCAGATGCGCCTCGAACGCATCAAGCGCGGCGTCGGGGTCTTCCAGCTTGAGATAACTACAGGGCTGTTCAACCCCGTCCGACGTGGTCACATAGCTGGGATAGTCATTGCTGCGAATGCTGTCCGCGATCACGGGATGGCCCAGAAAGCGATCAAAATCGAGGCTTTTGGCCAAGGCAACAGCGGGATGCAGAAAGCTTTGTTCGCGCAGCCAATGGTAATAGCTGACCAAACGGTCCCACGGGTTGCGGATCAGGGTGAACACTTTCAAGGGGGCAAGCTGATCTTCGGGCAGGATGCCTTCGATATCGGCCAGCGTGGAGTGCTTCCACAGCCGCCCCTTGGTCGTGACGCCCTTCAACCGGTTGCGCCGCTTGACCGCTTTGGGCGTGTCGCCAATCAGGATGTCATCCTTGTGTGCCCGATCCTCAAGCGCCATCGCCAAGGATGTCCCGCCCGTTTTGGGAATATGAACAAAGATATAGCCACGGCCGGATGAGATGATCATGCCTCCGTTTTACCGCGCAGCACGCTTCTTGCGCAATGGAAACCCCACCAACCCCTGCGCGATCATGCGCGCGGGACGTGGCAAGTTGTCCCGCCTTTGGAAAATCGCAGACCCATAGCGCTAACATGCTTTGGTTGGCCTTTTCATAGCCTTTAAAACCTGCTCATCTCTGTTCCGGAGTTTTTGAGGGAGAGGACTATGGGCTGGTTGGCTGATGAAACCGGGCTGGACAAGAATGCCGCGAACTACACTGCACTGACACCGCTGTCATTTCTGGCACGCGCCGCGGATGTCTTCGCCGACCATCTTGCCGTCGTTTACGGATCGCACCGCGTCACCTACGCCGAATACCGCGACCGCGTGACCCAGCTGGCCTCGGCCCTGTCCAAACGCGGCGTTGCCTCTGGCGATGTGGTCGCAACGATCCTGCCCAACATCCCCGCCCATGCCGAAGCGCATTTTGGCGTGCCCGCAACCGGCGCCATCCTGAATTCGATCAACACCCGTCTGGATGTGGACACGGTGGCCTACATCTTTGATCACGGCGGCGCAAAGATTGCGCTGGTCGACACGCAGTTCATCGAACTGGCCGAAGCCGCCAAGGAACGCGCCGAAACAGAAGGCCCCGAAATCATCGAGGTTGTGGACACCGTCGCGGGCCTGCAGGCCACAGGCCGCCACCCGACCTATGACGGGCTTCTGGCCGAAGGCGACACAGATTTTGCGTGGGTCTATCCGCAGGACGAATGGGAAAGCATCGCTCTGAACTATACCTCGGGCACCACAGGCCGCCCCAAGGGTGTCGTCTATCACCACCGCGGGGCCTATCTGAATGCCATGGGTCAGGTCATTTCGTGGCGCATCGTGATGAACCCTGTTTACCTGACGATTGTCCCGCTGTTCCACTGCAATGGCTGGTGCCACACATGGCTGATGCCTGCGGTCGGCGGCACGATCGCCTGCTGCCGCGATATCGTCGCGAAAGACATCTACCGCATCATCGCGGACGAAAAGGTCACGCATTTCGGCGGCGCACCCATCGTTCTGAACATGCTGATCAACGCGCCCGAGGCTGACCGCCGCGATTTCGATCACGTGGTCGAGGTCTTTACCGCAGGCGCGCCCCCTGCCCCCGCGACGCTGGCCAAGATCGAACCCTTGGGTTTTAACATCACCCATGTCTATGGCCTGACCGAAACCTATGGCCCCGCGACCGAATGCACATGGCGCAGTAAGTGGGACGACACCAAAGGCGCCGAACGCGCATCGCTGAAGGCCCGTCAGGGTGTGGCCATGCCGTTCATCGAAGAGGTTACCGTCATGGACGGCGACAGCATGAACCGTGTACCGCGCGACGCCGAAACACGCGGCGAAATCATGTTCCGCGGCAACGGCGTGATGAAGGGCTACTACAAAAACCCCGAAGCCACGGCCGAGGCCTTTGCAGGCGGCTACTTCCATTCCGGTGACATCGCGCTTCTGGAAGAAGACGGCTATCTGCGCATCGCGGACCGCGCCAAGGACATCATCATCTCGGGCGGGGAAAACATCTCGTCGGTCGAGGTTGAATCTGTGCTGATGGGCCACGACGCCGTCAGCCTCTGCGCGGTGGTCGCGAAACCCGACGAGAAGTGGGGCGAAGTGCCCTGCGCCTTTGTGGAACTGAAAGAAGGCTGCGAGGTGGACGAAGCCACGCTGATCGCCTTCTCGCGCGAAACACTGGCGGGGTTCAAAACGCCCAAGAAGGTCGTCTTTCAGGAGCTGCCGAAAACATCGACCGGAAAAATCCAGAAGTTCGCCCTGCGCGAAGCGGCAAAAACGCTCTGAATGCCGCCGCGCGTTGCCCTTGTCCCTTTGCCCGTGCTAGCGTGCGCCGCAAAGAGGCAGGGCAGCCCGGCGGTATGACAGCACTACACGAATACGAACGGCTTGAGGCCACGGGCCTGTGGCGCGCGGATGGCGCGGCGCAACGGCGTGAAGTGGTTGTGTCCCTGGGCGATGCGACCCTGACCATCGCCGACATGCAAGACCGCGTGCTAGGCCACTGGTCGCTTGCTGCCATTGAACGGGCCAGCGCCAAAGGCGACCGTCCCGCGATCTATCACCCCGACGGCGATCCGAACGAAACACTGGAACTGGCCGAAGGTGAAGATCAGATGATCGACGCGTTGGACCGGATCCTGCGTGCCGTCGACCGCAGCCGCCCCCAACCCGGCAAGCTGCGCCACATTCTAGCAGGTGTATCTGCCGTGGCGATCGTCGGATTGGCCGTCTTCTGGCTGCCCGGCGCTTTGCTGAGTTATTCGGGCAAAGTCGTGCCCCCCGTCAAACGCGCCGAAATCGGCACCGCGCTTCTGGACCGGATCAGCCGCGTCAGCGGCAGCCCCTGTGCCGCGCCCGAGGCGAAAGAGCCACTGCGCAAACTGGCGGCCCGTATCCTTGGCCCGCAACGATCAAATGCGCTGGTCGTCCTGCCCGATGGCGTTGCCACCACAACCCACCTGCCCGGCGGACGCATCCTTCTGAACCGTGCACTGGTCGAAGACCCAGAAGATGCAGATGTGCCCGCAGGCTACATCCTAGCCGAAGCGGTCCGCGCGGCGGCAAGTGATCCGCTTCAGGATCTGCTGCAACACGCGGGCCTCTGGGCCAGCCTGAAGCTGCTGACCACAGGCTCTTTGCCCGACAGCGCGCTGGACAGCTACGCCGAACACGTCATGGTCCAACCCAATGCGCCCGTTGACCCACAGCTATTGATTGCCGCCTTCAACGCCGCCGAGCTGCGCTCATCGCCCTATGCCTATGCGGTAGACGTCACTGGCGAAACGACACTGGCCCTGATCGAAGCGGATCCCCGCGCCTCGGAAGGCAGCCGTCAGGTTCTGGCTGACGGCGACTGGATCCGCCTTCAGGGTATTTGCGGCAACTGATCCAGATGCGCGGCTGCGCCGCACAGGTCATCTCGGCCTCAGCCTTTGGCTGCGACCTCGGGTTTGGCGCTCTGATTACAAGTATTTTCTTTCCCCAAATACCTTGGGGGAATTGGCCGCAGGCCAAGGGGGCAAAGCCCCTTAGCGGCTGACGATTTTCGGCGCTTTGATTTTGGCCTTCGCTGCCTCGGACGGTGTCAGCATGCGGCGCGGAACGGTGTTCGTCCACTTGGCCTGAGTGTCGTAATACCCCTGAACCGTCTGATAGGCGCGGTAGGGGTTCAGGCGATCATCTTCCCAAACAGACCGGTAGCCTGCCGGGATCTGCGGTTTGATGCCTTCGTGATCGTCATAAACATGCTTGGGGACGATCACGGTGTTGCCCGGCAGGTTGCCGCCGCGGCTGTCCTGATAGGACCGGAACGAACCGCCAGACGGCGTGACTTTGCTGCGGCGGATTTCTGTCACGTGACCTGTGTCCTGCGACCCGCAGCGCACTGGGTAACGGCCACCGTTTCCGATGTATTTGTTCGAAATCGCCGACGCGCCCTGACAGGCGCTCTGGTTATCAGCAGGCACTTCGATCATGCGTTTTTGCGGTACCGGCGCAGCCTTCAAGACACGCGGCGTGGCCACTTTGGGCAGCGTTTTGATCACCTTGGGCGCTGGTGCGACAGGTTTGGAAGCTGGTGCTTTTACGATTGTTTTGGTGACGGGCTTGGCCACCGGCGCGGGCGCAGGTGCGGTGCGCACGACGCGGACCGGTTGCTGCGGAGCCGCCGTTGGTTTGGCCGCAGGCACGACCGTGGTCGCCGGCACGATCTTGATTGCGTCTTTCGGGATGGGCGCGACGGTTGGCGCAGGGGCGGCAGCAGCAAAAGTCGGCTGCGCGCCGCACAAATGTTCCCGTGCACGGCTGACACGCGGCACCCAATCGACCGCACCATCGATGCCTGCGCGCACATACACGCAGCCACGGCTGTCCACATACTGGCGGCCTTCGTAACTGGCGGGCGGGAATTCTGCAGGAATGTCCGTTCCTTGCTGGGCCTGAGCCATAAAGGCA
The DNA here is from genome assembly GCF_900108225.1 of Thalassococcus halodurans. Taxonomy (GTDB): domain Bacteria; phylum Pseudomonadota; class Alphaproteobacteria; order Rhodobacterales; family Rhodobacteraceae; genus Thalassococcus; species Thalassococcus halodurans. The sequence continues at coordinate 10,631 of NZ_FNUZ01000004.1, read as the reverse complement.
AAGGCACAGGATGACGCCAGATAAACAAGAGCGAGCGCGCGTTTCAGTTTCATGTCATACCCCACAGATTGGACGCAGAATGCATCAACACCTTGCGTCTGTAAAGCGGGGACTATGCCTATTTTGTGCCGAACATCCGGTCGCCAGCGTCCCCGAGCCCAGGCACGATATAGCCCTTTTCGTTCAGATGACTATCCAGCGATGCGGTCACGATGGGCACATCGGGATGGGCCTCTTTCATGCGGGCCACGCCCTCGGGGGATGCAAGCAGGCAGAGGAAGCGGATGTTCTTGGCGCCTGACTTCTTCAAAAGGTCAATCGCCGCAACCGACGAATTTCCTGTGGCCAGCATCGGATCGACGGCGATGACCAGACGATCCTCAAGGCTTTCCGGCACTTTAAAATAATATTGCACCGGCTCCAGCGTTTCTTCATCGCGGTACAGGCCAACAAACCCGACACGGGCCGACGGGATCAGCTCCAACACCCCGTCCAGCAACCCGTTCCCAGCCCGCAGGATCGAAATCAGAGCAAGTTTCTTGCCCGCCAGCACCGGTGCTTCCATTTCCTGAAGCGGTGTGTCGATTGTCCGTTTGGTCATCGGCAGGTCGCGCGTGACCTCATAGGCCAGAAACTGGCTGATTTCGCGCAGAAGCTGGCGGAAAACGGCGGTCGAGGTATCGCGTTCGCGCATCAGCGTCAGTTTGTGCTGGACGAGCGGGTGATCGACGATGGTCAGATGTTGGGTCATGAAATCTCCAATCGTTTGGCGACGGCGTCGCGGGTGGCACCGTCGCAAAAGGCCGCGTCCAGCGCGGTTTGGTTCAAGTCGCGGAACACCGAGGCATCCCAGTTCAATGTTTTGGCAAGATTGACGTATTCGTCGCGCATAGTGGTGTGGAAAAACGGCGGGTCATCGGTTGAAACGGTCACCTTGACCCCGCGATCTTTCAGCTTGGCAATCGGGTGATCCCTAAGCGACTTGTAGACGCCCAGCACCACGTTTGATCCCGGGCAGACCTCAAGCACCACATCGCGTTCGGCCAGCATTTCACACAATGCGGGATCTTCGATCGCACGAACGCCGTGACCGATGCGGATGACGCCCAGTGCCTCAACCGCTTCGCGCACTTCCGATGGGCCACGCCATTCTCCGGCGTGGGTGGTCAATTTCAGGCCAGCCTCGCGCGCCATGTCGTAGGAATAGGCAAAGTCGCTTTGCTTGCCCTTGTTTTCATCCCCGCCCATGCCGAACCCGACAATCCAGTCGCCCGCCGTTTCCGCCGCACAGAGTGCAGAGGCCTTGGCCTGCTCCGGCCCGAAATGGCGCACGCAGGTCACGACCCCGCGCAGGGTGATGCCCATGTCGCGTTCGGCCGCATCGGCGGCTTCGCGGATCGCATGCAGGTAGTCGCGCCATGCTTCGACATCGCCGCCGCCGCAGAAATCGGGGCTGATAAAGCTTTCGGTGTAGACGACGCCGTTCTTGGCGCTTTCTTCCAGAATGGCGGTGGTCAGGCAGGCGTAATCGTCAGGCGTTTTCAGAACGCTGGTCGCGGCCTCGTAAACCGACAGGAAATGCAGGAAACCCTGAAAATCGTAACTGCCGTCCTTCCTGAAAACCTTCGAGATATCGACGTTCTTTTCACGCGCCAGACCGCGAATGAACTGGGGCGGCGCCGCGCCTTCGTGGTGCAGGTGCAGTTCGACCTTGGGCAGGTTTGCGACCTCGTACAGGTCTTCTTCTGTCAGGGGTGCATCAGGATCACGATCCGACATCACAAAAAGCTCTTTCCCGCGCCGCGCGCGTCTAGTCCCAGATGATCCGCGACCGAGGCCGCGACATCTGCAAAACCCACATGTCCGATCGTGCCAGCGCCCTTGCCCGCGATCAACACAGGCACACGTTCGCGGGTGTGGTCGGTGCCTGACCAGCTCGGATCGTTGCCGTGATCTGCCGTCAGGATCAGCAGATCGTCGTCCTTCAGGCTGTCCAACACACGGCCGATCCCCTGATCGAAGCGTTCCAGCGCGGCGGCATAGCCCGCGACATTGCGGCGATGGCCATAGAGCGAGTCAAACTCAACAAAGTTCGCAAACGTCAGGCTGCCCTCGGGCGCGTCGCGCACCAGATCGTGCAGATGGCCCATCAGCGTGGCATCATCGCCTTTGCGCACTTCGTCGATGCCCTCCATCGAAAAGATGTCGCCGATCTTGCCCACGGCAAACACCTTGCGCCCTGCATCCTGCGCCCAGTTGGTCAGGATCGGCTCAGGCGGGCGAATGGCATAATCCCGGCGGTTGGTGGTACGGGTGAAATTGCCGGGCTCGCCCACAAACGGGCGGGCGATGACACGGCCCACTTTCATGTCGTGCAGTGTCGGCGCGATGGCCGCGCACAGGTCGAGTAGGCGTTGCAGGCCAAAGTGTTCTTCATGCGCCGCGATCTGAAAGACCGAGTCAGCCGAGGTATAGCAAATCGGCCAGCCGGTCCGGATGTGTTCCGCGCCGAATTCATCCAGCATGACCGTACCCGAGCCGTGACAATTGGCCAGAATACCCTCTGTCCCCGCCAGTTCGCAGACGCGTTTGGTCAACTCCTCGGGGAAACTCGGGACGGACACAGGGAAATAGGCCCAGTCCCATGGCACCGGCAGACCGGCCAGTTCCCAGTGGCCCGAGGGAGTGTCCTTGCCCTTTGACACCTCGGTCGCGGCACCCCAGAGGCCAACCGGAGTGGCCGTCAAACCCGGTGCGGTCACGCCTGAGGCCAGCTCAATCGCCGCGCTCAGACCCAATGCATCAAGGTTGGGCAGATGCAACGGGCCGCTGCGCCCATCGTCCGCCCGCCCCTCGGCGCAGGCCTGCGCGATGTGGGCCACGGTGTTCGCGCCAGTGTCCGGCCGATCACCATTGAAATAACGATCCGCATCCGGCGCGCCGCCAATGCCAACACTGTCCATCACAACCAGAAACGCGCGGGTCATTTTGCCCCCCTTGCGTGGACCTGTTCCCCAACCAGCGGTCCGACGTCCGGCTTTTTGCCGATCGTAATTGCGCCCAGCACTTCGCCCACCGCCTGTTCCGCTTGGGTCAACCGGCTGGAATGGACGCGGGCCAAGGGCTCGCCCTTGGCGACCTTGGTGCCCAGCGGGACCAGATCAGTGATGCCGACGGCAGGATCGACCACATCGCTTTCCACCTGACGTCCGCCGCCCAGACCTACGACAGTCAGGCCCAAAGCCTCACCATCAATCGCGCTGATGTAACCGGCCTCGGGTGCTGTGACCTCGGTGATCACGGTGGCTTCGGGCAGGAAGCGGGTCCAATCCTCGACGAAAGTCTTCGGCCCACCCATCGCGTAGATCATCCGCCCCATCCGTTCGGCAGCAGCGCCAGACGAGATAACCTCACGCAGTTTATCTGCCCCTGCCTTGGCGTCCGGCGTGACCTTTGCCAATGCCAGCAGCGCACCGCCCAGTTCGATCGTCAGTTCGCCCAAGCGCCCGAAATCCGTCCCTGTCAGAACCCGCATGGATGACGCGACCTCGACCGCGTTGCCAAGGCTGTCCGCCAAGGGCTGGTTCATATCGGTCAGCAAAGCGGTGGTCGGGCAACCGGCGGCATTGGCCGTATCGACCAAGGCCTGCGCCAGTTCGCGCGCCTCATCCACCGTTTTCATGAATGCGCCCGATCCGAATTTCACGTCCAGAACCAGCGCCTCTAACCCGCCTGCCAGTTTCTTGGACAGGATCGACGCGCAGATCAGGTCGATGCTTTCGACCGTCGCCGTCACATCGCGGATTGCATAAAGGCGTTTATCAGCAGGGGCGATGTCCGTGCTGGCGCTGACGATGGCGCAGCCTGCTTCGGCCACGATGGCGCGGAACTTCGCCTCGTCCACATCGGTGCGCACACCGGGGATCGCCTCAAGCTTATCAAGCGTACCGCCGGTATGGCCCAGCCCGCGACCGGAAATCATCGGGACATAGACGCCACAAGCGGCCAAAGCGGGTGCAAGAACCAAAGACACACAGTCGCCCACACCACCGGTGGAATGTTTGTCAATCACGGGGCCATCCAGATCCCAGCCCATCACATGACCGGAATCACGCATCGCCAAAGTCAGCGCCGCACGCCCTTCATCGCCCAGACCACGCAAACAAACGGCCATAGCAAAGGCCCCCGCCTGCGCGTCGCTGACATTGCCGTCGGCCAGCCCCTGAGCGAACCAAGCAATTGCTTCGGGCTCAGGCGTTTCGCCGCGGCGAAGCTGGGCGATGATGCTGCGTGCGTCCATCAGGTGCGGTCCATGTGGCCTTGGTCAAACGCGCCGGGCAGCAATTCGGGGATGGTGACGGTTTTCTCGGTCCCTTCCAGCGTGGCCATTGTGACGGTCGCGCCTTCGGCTGCGAATTCGGCCAGCTTCTGGCGGCAGCCGCCACAGGGCGGCACGGGCGACGGCGCATCGGCGATCACATAGGCCTTGCTGAATTTCGTCTCGCCTGCTGCGATCATGGCGGCAATCGCGCCTGCTTCGGCGCAGGTGCCTTCGGGATAGGCGACGTTTTCCACGTTCACCCCGACAAAGACGGTGCCCGACGGCGTTTCCAGCGCCGCGCCGACCTTGAAATTCGAATAGGGGGCATAGGCGTTTTCGCGTACGCGCTTGGCGTCATCCCGCAATGTCATTGCAACCTCACTCATATGGAATGGGTGACACATTGCGCCCCTGTAGTATTGTGCGCAAGGGGGAGGCGTTGCGGAACCTCAAGAAATTTTACCAAACAGACAAGTTATATCATCTTCCGCAAAGATGACGTTAATCAGTTACCAGATTTCCGGAATATCCGGGGCATTTCCCGCAAATCGGGTTTCCCTGACGTCAAAATTAGTTTAGCGCTGAACCAAATTTCGAATGGAGCCCGAAATGTCCAATTCGCCCACCGATAGTTTTCGCCAAACGGCCCTGACCTACCACGAAGAACCGCGCCCCGGGAAACTGGAAATCCGCGCGACCAAGCCCATGGCAAACGGGCGCGATCTGGCATGGGCGTATTCTCCGGGCGTGGCCGAGGCCTGCATCGAAATCAAAGAAGATCCAGCAAATGCAGCGCGTTACACCACACGCGGCAATCTGGTGGCGGTTGTCACCAATGGCACAGCGGTTCTTGGCCTTGGCAACATCGGCGCACTGGCGTCCAAGCCGGTGATGGAAGGCAAAGCGGTTCTGTTCAAAAAGTTCGCAGGCATCGACTGCTTCGACATCGAATTAAACGAATCGGACCCTGAAAAGCTGGCAGATATCGTTTGCGCGCTGGAACCGACCTTTGGCGCGATCAATCTGGAAGACATCAAAGCGCCAGATTGTTTTATCGTTGAACAAATTTGTCGCGAGCGGATGAACATCCCCGTTTTCCACGACGACCAGCACGGAACCGCCATCGTTGTGGGCGCAGCTGCTACCAATGCGCTGCGCGTTGCGGGCAAATCCTTTGAAGATATCAAAATCGTGTCCACTGGCGGCGGCGCGGCGGGCATTGCCTGCCTGAACATGCTGCTGAAGCTGGGCGTGAAGCGTGAAAACGTGTGGCTCTGTGACCTGCACGGTCTTGTCTACAATGGCCGCGAACAGGATATGACGCCCCAGAAAGCGGCCTTTGCCCAAGGGGATCAGCCGAAAACACTGGCCGAAGTGATCGAAGGCGCAGACCTGTTCCTTGGCCTGTCCGGCCCGAAGGTTCTGAAACCCGAAATGGTCGCAACAATGGCCAACCGCCCGATCATTTTCGCGCTGGCCAACCCGACCCCTGAAATCATGCCGGACGAGGTGCGCGCCGTATCGCCCGATGCGATCATTGCCACAGGCCGTTCGGATTTCCCCAATCAGGTCAACAACGTGCTGTGTTTCCCGTTCATCTTCCGTGGCGCGCTGGACGTCGGCGCGACCGAGATCAACGACGAAATGCAGGTCGCCTGCGTCGAGGGCATCGCCGCCCTGGCCCGCGCCACCACATCCGCCGAAGCCGCCGCCGCCTATCAGGGCGAAAGCCTGACATTCGGGGCCGATTACCTGATCCCGAAGCCCTTTGATCCGCGCCTGTCCGGCGTCGTCTCAACCGCCGTTGCCAAAGCGGCGATGGAAAGCGGTGTTGCAACGCGCCCGTTGGAAGACATTGCCGCCTATCGCCGCAAACTGGACGCCTCGGTCTACAAATCCGCGCTGCTGATGCGCCCTGTCTTCCAAGCCGCCGCCACCGCATCGCGCCGCATCGTCTTTGCCGAGGGCGAAGATGAACGCGTGCTGCGTGCCGCGCAGGCGATTCTGGAGGAAACCACCGAACAGCCCATCCTGATCGGCCGCCCCGAGGTCATCTCGCGCCGGTGCGAACGTCTGGGCCTTGAAATTCGCCCCGAGCGCGACTTCAACCTTGTGAACCCCGAAAACGACCCGCGTTATCGCGACTACTGGCAAAGCTATCACCAGTTGATGGCCCGTCAGGGTGTCACGCCCGACATCGCCCGTGCGATTATGCGCACCAACACCACGGCGATTGCCGCCGTCATGGTCCATCGCGACGAAGCCGACAGTATGATCTGCGGCAGCTTTGGCGAATTCAAATGGCACCTGAACTACGTCAATCAGGTGCTGGGCACCGAAGGCCTGTCGCCCCAAGGCGCGCTGAGCCTGATGATCATGGAAGACGGCCCCCTGTTTATCGCCGACACCCATGTGCATGTGACGCCGACACCGGATCAAATCGCCGAAACCGTGATCGGCGCGGCCCGCCATGCCCGCCGTTTTGGCATCGACCCCAAGATCGCGCTGTGTTCGCAAAGCCAGTTCGGCAACCAGCACAGCGAAGCCGCAGAACGCCTGCGCGCCGCCATCGCCATTCTGGACAGCAAGCCGCGTGATTTCTGCTACGAAGGCGAAATGAACGTCGAGGCCGCGCTGGACACAGAACTGCGTGAACGGCTGCTGCCCACCAACCGGATGACCGGCAATGCCAACATCCTGATCTTTGCCCACGCGGACGCGGCCTCGGGCGTGCGGAACATTCTCAAAATGAAAGCGGGCGCTTTGGAAGTCGGTCCGATCCTGATGGGCATGGGCAACCGCGCCCATATCGTGACCCCGTCGATCACCGCCCGCGGGCTGCTGAACGTGGCCGCTTTGGCAGGCACGCCGGTGTCGCAATACGGCTGAACTCCGACAGATCGTTTCTGAACACTCGTTTATCGACATTTCAGGGCGCTGCACCCCATGCGGGTCAGCGCCCTAAGCATTTGATCACAAGCAGAAATATCAAAATTGTTAAGTAATTTACAGCCCCCACTGCAAATTCTGTAAACTTCCCCACCGGATTTTTTCTGGTTGCGGTAACGGGGCTTGCGCCACCATCATCGGCTTTCTAACACTTCCCTATCGTGACGAGGAGGAGCTGATCGATGACCTACAAAGACGTCTATGCCGAATGGAAGAGCAATCCCGAAGCCTTCTGGATGAAAGCTGCCGAGGCCATCGATTGGACGAAAGCCCCGTCCAAAGCCCTGTCCGAATTGGGCAACGATATGTTCGAATGGTTCGCCGATGGCGAAACCAACACCTGCTACAACTGCGTGGACCGCCACGTCGAAGCAGGTCGCGGCGATCAGGCGGCGATCATCTATGACAGCCCTGTCACCGACACCAAACAGACGATCACATTCGCCGAACTGCAGCGCGATGTTGCGGCCTTTGCTGGCGCGCTGAAAGCCAAAGGCATCGAAAAGGGCGACCGCGTTATCATCTACATGCCGATGATCCCGCAGACCGCTGTTGCGATGCTGGCCTGCGCCCGTCTGGGTGCAATCCATTCGGTCGTTTTCGGCGGCTTTGCAGCCCACGAACTGGCCGTCCGTATCGACGACGCAAAACCCAAGGCGATCATCGCTGCCTCCTGCGGGATCGAACCGGGCCGCGTCGTGGAATACAAACCCCTTCTGGACGGCGCGATTGACCTGGCCGAACACAAGCCCGAGTTCACGGTGACTTACCAGCGCCCGCAAGTGCAGGCCTCTCTGGTCGAGGGTCGCGATTACGATTGGGACAGCGTTCAGGAAGGCTCGGAACCGACAGGCTGCACACCGGTCGAAGGCAACCACCCCGCCTATATCCTGTACACCTCTGGCACCACAGGCGCGCCCAAGGGCGTTGTGCGCCACACAGGCGGCCATCTGGTTGCGCTGAACTGGACCATGAAGAACATCTACAACGTCAATCCCGGCGAGGTGTTCTGGGCCGCATCCGACGTGGGCTGGGTCGTGGGCCACAGCTATATCGTCTACGGTCCGCTCATCCACGGCAACACAACCGTTCTGTTCGAAGGCAAGCCTATCGGCACCCCCGATGCCTCGACCTTCTGGCGCATCATCTCTGAATACGACGTGAAATCCTTCTTCACAGCGCCTACGGCCTTCCGCGCCGTGAAACGCGACGACCCCAAGGTTGAACTGATGAAGGGCCACGACATCTCGGGCCTACGTGCGATCTATCTGGCAGGCGAACGCGCCGATCCGGACACCATCGAATGGGCGCAACGCGTCACAGGCAAGCCGATCTACGATCACTGGTGGCAGACAGAAACCGGCTGGACCATCGCCGGAATGCCCGCAGGCATCGAAGAACTGCCCGTAAAAATCGGCTCCCCCTCGGTTCCGATGCCGGGCTACGACGTGCAAATTCTGGACGAAGCCGGTCACCCGATGAAAGCAGGCGAACTGGGCGCCATCGCGGTCAAACTGCCCCTGCCCCCGGGAACCTTGCCGACACTGTGGAACGCAGAAGACCGCTTCCGCAAAAGCTATCTCCAGCAATTCCCCGGCTACTATGAAACCGGCGATGCAGGCATGATCGACGAAGACGGCTATCTCTACATCATGGCGCGCACCGATGACGTCATCAACGTCGCAGGCCACCGCCTGTCCACCGGCGCGATGGAAGAAGTTCTGGCTGGTCACCCCGATGTGGCGGAATGCGCCGTGGTTGGCGTCGCAGACAGCTTCAAAGGCCAGCTGCCCATGGGCTTTGTCTGCCTGACCACAGGCGTGAACCGCGATCACAGCGAAATCGCTGCGGAATGCGTGAAACGCGTCCGCGACCAGATCGGTCCGGTGGCGGCGTTCAAACTTTGCACGGTGGTCGACCGCCTGCCCAAAACCCGCTCGGGCAAAATCCTGCGCCGCACAATGGCGTCCATCGCCGACGGGCAAGAATTCAAAATGCCCGCGACCATCGACGATCCCGCGATCCTCGATGAAATCAGCGACGCTGTGAAAACACTGGGCTACCCCAAAGCCTAAGCCAAAAGTTAAGTCCCTGGGTGTTCGGGGTCGTGCCGTAGGCGCGGCCCCGTTCCTTTTGGTCCGCCAAAGGGCACCCGCACGCGCGCCAAAAGCGTCAGCGACGGCGCGGAAAACCTGCGCGGCCGACAGGCCGCACAATTGGATCGGGCGGGTGGATCAGGCGGATTAAACGAATTGCTCGCGCAGCAGCCGTTCTTCCAGTCCATGGCCCGGATCGAACAGAACACGGTGTGCAATCGACGGCTCTGACTTGATATCGACCTGCACCACATCCTCGACCGCCCGCGCATCCGCTTCGGCCATCACGGGGCGTTTGTCGGGATCGACAACATCAAACCGCACATGTGCGCTTGACGGCAGCAAGGCACCGCGCCAGCGACGGGGGCGGAACGCCGACATCGCGGTCAGCGCCAGAACGTCCGATCCGATCGGCAAGATCGGCCCGTGGGCGGAATAGTTATAGGCCGTCGACCCCGCAGGTGTCGCCACCAGCGCACCGTCACAGACAAGTTCGGCCATCCGCAACTTGCCATCGACCGAAATCTTCAACCGCGCCGCTTGCGGTCCAGAGCGCAGCAACGACACCTCGTTGATGGCCAGCGCATTGTGCACCTCGCCATCGCGGGTCACGGCGCGCATGGACAGCGGGTTGATCACCTCTTCCTCGGCCGCATCCAGACGTTCTTCCAGCAGGTGTTCGGAATATTCATTCATCAGGAAGCCAACTGTGCCACGGTTCATCCCGTAGACCGGCGCATCCAGATCCTGTGTGCGGTGCAACGTCTGCAACATAAACCCGTCGCCGCCCAAAGCGACGATCACATCAGCGCCCTTTTCCGAATGGTCCCCATACCGGCGGGTCAAAGTCTGTAAAGCGGCCTGCGCGATCGGCGCGTTAGAGGCTGCAAAAGCGATACGAAGCGCCATTTTGTTTCCTGTGCGAACCCTTTGGCTCCGAAAGAACCACAAACTCCCCCGATGGACCAGCAAGACGATAGGTTAGACCGATATTTTGCCGCCAACGGGATTTACATTGTCGTATCAGACCGGTTTATCACCTTGGACATCTTATTGTGTTTCCGATACGAAACGCCGCAACGAATCCACGCGACAGGAGTACCTGCAACATGACCGCCTCTCACCTTGAAGACGGCTTCTTCACCACCCCGCTATCCGAGAGTGACCCCAAGCTATTTGCGTCGATCACGGGTGAGCTTGGTCGTCAGCGCGACGAGATCGAGCTGATCGCGTCTGAGAACATCGTGTCCCGCGCCGTGATGCAG
>NZ_FNUZ01000003.1 GCF_900108225.1 Thalassococcus halodurans | reverse complement strand
CCGTTGCCGTCTTCGCCGTTCTCGCGCAGGCCATCGACCACTTCGATGATCCAGTCCGCGATCTGGCGGAACTCGGCCTCGCCGAAGCCGCGGGTGGTGCCGGCGGGCGAACCAAGGCGGATGCCGCTGGTGACCATCGGTTTTTCCGGATCAAACGGAACGCCGTTCTTGTTGCAGGTGATATGCGCGCGGCCCAGAGCCTTTTCGGTCGCGTTGCCTTTGACGCCTTTGGGGCGCAGGTCTACCAGCACGACGTGGGTGTCGGTGCCGTGTGTGACCGTGTCCAGACCGCCCTTGATCAGCTGGTCAGACAGCGCCTGCGCGTTCTTGATGACCTGCTGCTGGTAGGTTTTGAACGACGGGCGCAGCGCTTCGCCAAACGCAACCGCCTTGGCCGCGATCACGTGCATCAGCGGGCCGCCCTGAATGCCGGGGAAGATGGCGGAGTTGAATTTCTTAGCCAGTTCTTCATCATTGGTCAGGATCATGCCGCCACGGGGACCGCGCAGGGTTTTGTGCGTGGTGGTCGTGGCCACATGCGCGTGCGGGAAGGGGCTGGGGTGTTCGCCCGCGGCCACCAGACCGGCAAAGTGCGCCATGTCCACGTGCAGGTAGGCACCCACGCTGTCGGCGATCTCGCGCATTTTGGCGAAATCGATCTGGCGCGGAATGGCGGAACCGCCCGCGATGATCAGCTTGGGCTTGTGTTCGTTGGCCAGCGCCTGAACCTGATCGTAGTCTAGGAGGTTGTCCTGCTTGCGGACGCCGTATTGCACGGCGTTGAACCACTTGCCCGACTGGTTCGGACGCGCGCCGTGGGTCAGGTGACCACCGGCATCAAGGCTCATGCCCAGAATGGTGTCGCCGGGCTGCAAGAGTGCGGTGAAGACACCCTGGTTCGCCTGCGAGCCCGAGTTCGGCTGGACGTTGGCAAAGCCGCAGTTGAACAGCTGCTTGGCGCGCTCGATGGCCAGATCTTCGGCCACGTCGACGAACTGGCAGCCACCGTAGTAGCGACGGCCCGGATAGCCTTCGGCGTATTTGTTGGTCATGACCGAGCCCTGAGCCTGCATCACGGCGCGGGACACGATGTTCTCAGACGCGATCAGCTCGATCTCGTCGCGCTGACGACCAAGCTCACCCGTGATCGACGCAAATAGCTCGGGATCGCTCTCGGATAGCGGGGTGGTGAAGAAATCTGTCGTATCGATTGGTGCTTCGATGTTCATGTTGTGGTCCTTTTCATAGCGTTTTCGGTTGTGTCAGCCTGTCCATCCAAGCCCGCCAGAAATGACGTGGATGGACATCAACAATGCGTCGACGTCTTCTTTTGCGGCCTGATCGGCGCCACCCGCGGCGCGAACCTTTGCCAGCAGATCGACTTGCAACTGGTGCAACCCGACCATCTGCGGACGCGCGGCCATCAGTTTGTCTCGGAAGGTGGGAAACCGTTCAGCCAAAGACGTTTCTTCGGTGATCGAGGTGATCATGGATTGCGTCAGTTTGTGTTCGATCTGAATTTTCTCGAAGACGGCGTCGCGCGTGTGGGTATCAGAGACCAAACCGGCATAAAGCGCCGCAATTTCCATGTCAGACTGCAGCAAAAGTTTTTCGCTTTCATCCATAATCAGGCGGAACAGGTTTGATCGTTCATACATCTTGCGAAGCGTGGCCAGACCATGGCGCCCGCGCACATCGATGAAGGCTTCAAGCGCAGACCCGATGCCATACCAGCCGGTGATCATGTGGCGGTTCTGGCTCCATGCAAAGACCCATGGGATGGCCCGAAGATCGCCCAGATCGCGCGCACCTTTGGAAAAGCGTTTTGCAGGACGAGAGCCGATTTTCAGTAGGGCCAGTTCCTCGACCGGACTGGATTCGTAGAAATAATCGAGGAACCCATCGCTGTGGATCAGATCAACGTATTTAAGCTGGGCCAGACCTGACAGCGCCTCAAGAGCTTCTCGGAACTCTGGCGCATCCGCAGACAGGCGTTTCTGGTTTTCGTGCAGGGTGTGATCAAGCACAGCAGCCGTCAGATATTCCAGATTGGCAAGAGCAGTGCCACGGTTGGCGAATTTGGCCGAAACGATTTCACCCTGTTCCGTGACCCGAAGTTTGCCGTTGACCGTGTCATGGGGTTGGGCGGCAATGGCCCTGCCGGTGGGCGCGCCACCACGGCTGACTGATCCACCGCGACCGTGGAAAAAGGATAGCTGCACACGATGCCGGTTGGCGACACGGCTTAGCGCGGTTTGGGCCTTGGACAGCTCCCAGTTCGAAGTGAAGAAACCGCCATCTTTGTTGCTGTCGGAATAGCCCAGCATCACCTCTTGGCGGTCACCGTTTTCACGGATCGCGCGACGGACAGTTCGGTTGCTGAACAGCTGATCCAGAATGTCTGTCGCGGCGCGAAGATCATCAATGGTTTCAAGCAGGGGCACCACCGCCAAAGCGCTGGTCAATTGCCCCTGCCCCATCCATTTCTCCAGCAGATATACGGCAAGGATATCTTCTGCACTGGTGGTCATGGACAGAATAAAGGTGCCAATCCGGCGTTTGTCGGCGGCCCGCTCTTTCGAGATCAGCGCAAACAGATCAAGCGTTTCGTTCGCCTCATCATCCAGTCCCGTCAGCGCAGAACGGTCAAACTCGGCGGTGTCTGCAAGGGCGGTTTGCAACAGGACCGACCATTCGGCAGTGCCAGGGTAAGGGCATGGGGCGACGTGCCGGGCCTCGAAAACCTGTTTCAGGGTCCGGTTGATCACTGTGGCGTTCTGGCGGATGTCCATGGTGACGCCGTGAAAGCCGAACGTCCGTACACGTTGAAGCAAAGGTGTGGTTTTCCGACGGGCATTTGCCTTGGCGCCGCACGTGCGAAGCGCCTGATCCATAACGCTTAGCCAGTCTTCGAATTCACGGGCGGTTTTAAAGGGTTTGACTGCGCTGAAGTCCCCATTATCAGCCGCAATTGTGGCGTCGAGGCGCATCAGCAATGCGGTCGCAAACTGACGGAAGGGTTCTTCGCTGTTCCGGTTGCGCGCAGCGTCAGCGGCCGGACCGCAGGTGTCCAGCAAGGCGCCAACTTGGGTCAGAAAGGCCTGAGGCACTTGCGACACGTTCAGGCTGATCGACAAGTCTCGGCACAGGCTGACCAAGTCAGGCCGGTAGGATTTCAGCGCCGTTTCGCGATAACGTGACAGGGTCTGTTTGGTGACGACCGGCGTGACGTGGGGGTTGCCATCGCGGTCGCCACCAATCCAGGACGAAAAATGCAGGAACGGGCCGGGCGTCACATCGGGATAGTGATGCGCAAGCGCGTTGTTCAATGTGTCGCTGAGTTCAGGGACGCAGTTAAAAAGGACTTCGCGGAAAAAATAGAGACCCCATTCGACCTCTTGTTCGACGGTCGGCTTTTCCAGACGCAATTCGCCTGTCAGCCACAACAATTCGACTTCGGCCTTAAGGGCATTCAGATAGGACAGCTTTTCGCGCGGCGCCCAAGAGCGGCCCAATAGATCTGTCAGGCGGCGATAGATGCGGCGGTGGATTTCCAAAACCGTCACGCGCTTGGTTTCGGTCGGATGGGCCGTCATTGTGGGGCACACATCCAGCGCGCCCAGCGCATCGATCAATGTCTTGCGCGGCAACCCGTTGGTTTCGGCACGCGAAATGACCTGCGCGAACGACCCCGGAATAGTGCGGGACCCGCCGGTTTGTTCAAGGCTACGCCGAACACGAACGGTTTCAAATTCGCGGGCAATTGCCAAAAGCTGATGCCACGTGCCCAGCGCTTGGAGGGCCGAAAAGCGTTCGCGCAACGGCACGTCACAGATGCTTCGTTCACCGGAAAGCACCAAGGACAAATCCGACACGGAATCGCCTGCGACCTCGGCCAGTATGGCTTGCAAAATGTCCCGCGTGCTCTGATCGCTGGCAAGGTCCACTACAAGAGTGTCCTCTGGCCCTTTGCTTTCAGGGATTTGAGCAGAAATCGTCAGGTTCATATCGCGCGTCCGAAATTCGAATAGTCAGACGTTCATCATTAATAAGAAGTGATTTCGCGCCAGAACCGTCTGTGTAGAAAGCAAGGCCCGAAGGCGGACAATCGCGTTACCCTTTCGGGCAGGTCGCCCTACCCGAGTGGTTTTCAAGCTGTCAGAGGCAGGGGCATGTCGGGCGAAGCACATATTAGGGCTTTGTCTGATTTGTTCGCTAAACGTACCGAAGGGTATTGTTTTGCGCCCCCACCTTCGCTTAGCTTTGGACCGCGGCGGAGGAGGCTTGCATGACATCGACTGAGTTCTTGGACTGGCGGTCCGTCGAGACCGCTGAAAACCTTGTTGCGCTATTTGAAGAGCGTGCCGAGCAGCACCCTGACCGCCTGCTGATCGCAGACGCGTCGATCCGCATGACGTGGGGCGACATGGCATCCGCGTTGCGCGGGTTTTCCGCCAAATATGCAGACCGCATTCAGGACAAGGATGTCGCAATATTCATGCGCAACAGTGCATCCTGCCTTGCCGCTTATCTGGGTGTTCTGTTCTCGGGTGGTCGGGCCGCGCTGTTTAATGCAGCCATGCCGAAGGAATCCGGCGCAAGGTTGATGGCCGACTTGGAACCAGCACTGATCATCGCGGATCACGTGCTGGAATTTGCCCCCGATGCTGCCGTCATTGATGCGGGCGACGTCAAAGCCTGGATGGATGCCAAGGCCACCGCAAAGAACCAGTGCGGGTCGGGGGATGGACCGTCCACATATTTCTTTTCCGGAGGCACAACCGGCATCCCGAAGCGGATCCTGTATTCGCATCAACAAATTCTGGCAGCTGGCGCGCGCATGCAGTGCGGTTGGCCGCTTTATGAGGGCGAAATCTTTCTGCCGATCGCCCCTTTCAGCCATATTTACGGCTATCTAGCGGGTGTGTGTCTGCCCCTTCAGTGCGGCGGCGGGTCGATTGTGCCCGACGGGTTCCATCCCGCTGCAGTGCTTGACCAGATCGAAGGCGAGAAGGTCACTGTTCTGGGCGGTGGGCCCCCTGCGATTTACCAAGCACTTATGGCCGATCCCAAACTGGATCAGCGCGATATCAGTTCGCTTCGGGTCTGTCCCGGTGGGGGTGCGTCATTCCCCTTAGAGGTGCATCGACGCTGGAAAGAACTGACTGGTCTGACGATCTATGAAGGATACGGAATGACGGAAATGGCACCGATTTCCGTCAACACCGCCATCAGCGGAAACCGCCCTGGCACTGTGGGCAAACCCATGCCTGAAACCTTTGTTGAAATTGTTGATCTGGAAGGCGGCCATCGCGTTTTGCCGACAGGTGAGGCCGGTGAAATTCGCATCAAAGGCCCACATATGATGCGTGGCTATTGCAACAACGAATCCGAAACCGCCCTCGTTCTGCGGGATGGGTGGGTTTACACGGGGGATATCGGGGTGCTGGACGAAGACGGCTTCCTGACGATCACCGACCGCAAGAAAGACATGATCCTGCACAAAGGGTTCAATGTCTTCCCCCGCGAGGTTGAAGAGGCCGTCTTTTCCCATCCGGCAGTCACAGGAGTGAGCGTTGTTGGCGCACCCGACGAACGTGCGGGCGAAGTGGTGGTGGCTTACGTCACCGTCGCGGGCGGCAGCGAGTTGACGGAAGACGCACTGCGCGACACCTGCAGCCAGTATCTTGTCGGGTACAAAATGCCGGGGCGGATTGAGTTTCTAGATAAGTTGCCGCTGACGCCCGCCGGTAAGGTAGACCGCATGGCTTTGCGCCAACGCGCACGGGAAAGCGCCTAAGTTCGGCGCGTGGAAATGGATAAGACTATGACTGCAAAAGCCAAAATCGCGGCGCTCAAGGCCCGCCTGCGCGTGCCGTTGATTGCTGCGCCAATGTTTCTGGTGTCGGGCCCCGATCTGGTGATCGCCGCAGCCAAGGCAGGTGTGATTGGTGCGTTTCCGGGCCCCAATGGCCGAACCATCGACGATTTGCGCGCGTGGTTCGAACGCATTCGTGCCAAACTGAGTCCGGGTAATTTGCCATTCGCGTTCAACATGATCACGCACAACAGCTATGGTCGCTTTGAAGAAGAGCTAGCGCTGGTGAAAGAGTTCCAGCCCGAGATCGTGATCACCGCACTTGGTGGCCCCCATCGTGTGACAGAGGCTGTTCATTCCTATGGCGGCTTGGTCTTTGCCGATGTGAATAGTCCGACATATGCGCGTAAAGCCTTGGAAAAAGGCGCCGACGGTCTGGTCTTGGTCTGTGCCGGTGCGGGTGGTCACACTGGTCAATACGCGATGGCGCCGTTTCTGGACGAAGTCCGGCAGTTTTTCGATGGGCCGATTGCCGTCGGCGGCGGGATTTCATCGGGTGCGGCGGTTCTGGCCGTTGAGACGCTGGGCGCAGATTTCGCCTATGTCGGTACGCGGTTTTTGACGGCTGAAGAAAACCTGATTGGAAATGACTATCGCCAGATGGTGATCGATAGCGGGATCGAGGATCTGGTGGCCTCCAAAGCCATCACGGGCGTGCTTGGCGTTTGGATGAAAGCCTCGATTGCGGCGGCCGGTATGGACCTGGATGATATGAAAGCCGAAGCCAAACTTGATTTTTCAGGCGATATGCACGCGGGCACGAAGGCGTGGAAAACCGTGTGGAGCGCGGGCCAAGGGTGCGGTGCGAGTGATCGTGTTGAACCCACAGCGGACATCGTTGAACGGTTCGTGCGCGAGTATGACGAAGCGGGTAGGGAGATGGTGGCGCGATTCCCAGACAAAGAGTAACGCATTCGTTAGGCGGCTTCCGTTAGCCGTCTATCTTTTCCAGCGTTGCCGTGATCATCAAAGCTTGGGCCGCGAATTCATCGGCGTCCATTTCTGAAAGCGTTCCACTCAGGATCGAGTCGCCCATCAGGATGCAATACGCAAGGTAGGCGCGCTTACGCGCTTCGTCATGGTCAAAGCCCATGTCGGTGAAAAGCCCGGTGATGTAGTCGAAGCGGATTTCATCGACTTCCTTCACAGCTTTGCGGGGCAAATCCGCCCGACGCGACCAATCGCGAATAGACGCTTCGACCTGCGCGGATGCGGGTGAATTGCTGCGGCGGGGCAGGGCAAACAAAAGCTTCATTCTGCTTTTTGGATCGACGCCTGCGCCTGATACGGACCGGATGACATTCAGCGTTGTGCGGCGGCGCCAATGATCCAGCATCGCCACAAGCAGGTCGCTTCGTGTCGAAAAGTGCCAGTAAAAGCTGCCCTTCGTGACGCCCAGCATCTTGCACAATGCATCAATCTTGATCCCGCGAACGTTGTCGTCTTTCAGAATTTTGATTGCGGCATCCACCCAATCCTCTTCGGACAGCGGGCTTTCCTTGCGTCGCTGTGTCGGCCGCCTGCGGACAATCGTTTTGGTGGGCTCGGTCATTTTTGATCCAGTTCAAACCTCGCGGGACCGTACTGTTTTTCAGACCCAACGTGAAGGCCATGGAAGGTGTGGACATAATCAAACAACAAAGAATCCCAATTGAACAGTACCTTTTGGTATTGTAGCAATATTGAGCGGCGCATCGGTATTGTCCAACGTCTGCCGCTGAGGAGGAGACGTCATGACCATCACAACAGAAGAACGCCAGATCATCCGTGAAGTCTTTGACATGGTCGAAAAGAAGACGACCCACATGCTTGACGAAGTGATGCTAAACCCGATCGAGCGGTATAATTCCGCGGACAGGGTTCAAAGTGAGATCGACACACTGTTCCGCAAGTTTCCGTTGGTTTTGGGTCATGTGTCCGATTTGGCCGAAGCGGGTGATTTCTTTACCCACGATGCGACGGGCGTTCCGATCCTTGTAACGCGAACGCAGGAAGGCAGGGTGAAGGCATTTCTGAACGTCTGCCGCCACCGCGGCGCGCGCGTCGAGAAGGAACCTTGCGGCAAAGCGCGGACGTTTTCGTGCCCCTACCATTCCTGGACGTATGGACTGGACGGCAAACTGCGTGGCATCCCCCAGCCCGCCGGTTTTGAGGGCGTAGACCGCTCGGACCTCGGGCTTGTTGAACTGCCAGCTTGGGAGCGCTTCGGCCTAATCTGGGTGATGCCTTCGGTTCCAGAACACGAGGTCGACATCGATGCGTGGCTTGCACCTATGAAAGAGCAATTGAATGGTCTGGACCTTGGCAACCACTTTGTGTTCCGCAAGTGGGAACTGAAGAAGAATATGAACTGGCGCCTGCTGCTTGAGGGGTTTCAGGAAAGCTATCATTTCTGCCATGCGCACCGCGATACGGCCTGTTCCGGCTATCTGGACAATCAAAGTGTTCATCTGAATTTCGGCCCACATGTCCGCCACGCCCTACCGCAGCCGAACATCGAAGAACTGCGTGATAAGCCGGAATCTGAGTGGGAATACCGCAAGTATTTCATGACGCAGAATTACCTGTTCCCTGCCAACTTCGTGCAGGTTCAGAACGATCACGTCTATATCCACTTTGTGATCCCGACTGGCCCCGATACCTGCATTTTCCAGTGCATGATGCTGATCCCGGAAGAGCCCAAGACAGAAAAAGCCGAGCGCTATTACACCAAGAACTACGATCTGATCCGGATCGTGTTCGAAGAAGATTTTGTGATCGGTGAAGGGATTCAGAAGGGTCTGAAATCCGGAGCAAACACACAGTTCATCTTCGGCAAATATGAATGTGGGCTGCACTTTGGCCAGCACGCAATCGATGCTGCGCTGGACGGTAAAATCGCTGTGTGAAGAAATGGTTTAAGGCGGAGGTCACAAGGAACCTCCGCCTTTTCTATCTGCCTTAGAAGTCGAGGTTTTCGACGTTCAGAGCGTTTTGCTGGATGAATTCGCGGCGCGGTTCTACGACGTCGCCCATCAGCTTGGTGAACAGGTCATCCGCTTCGGCCATGTCATCGACACGGACCTGCAGCAGCGTCCGCGCATCGGGGTCTAGTGTGGTTTCCCACAGCTGGTCGGGGTTCATTTCGCCCAGACCTTTGTAGCGCTGAAGCTGGTTGCCCTTTTCACCTTCCTGCAGAATGGCGCGCAGCAGATCTAGCGGGCCATTGATGACCTCGCGGCGGTCTTTGCGTTCAAGGACTGCGGGCAGGTTGTAAACCGCCTGAAGAGACTCTGTGAAGCTGCCTGTCTTACGCGCTTCGCCGGAACGCAGCATCGGTCCATCCAGCGTCCGGACCTCTTCCACACCGCGCAGGATACGCGCCAGACGCATGCCTTTGTCTTGTGTGATGCGGCCCATCCAGCCGCGTTCGTATTCCAACGCAACCAAGTCCAGTCGTTGTGCAACCTTGTCGGCAACGCCCTGAAGATCAGCATCCACAGCACCCGGAACGAACGCGCCCGCAATGGCGGCCTGTTCCAGAATGTTGCGCGGATAGTGCGTTGGGAAGGCATCCAGAACGCGCTTCAACTGACGTGCCTCTTCAACCACGCGGATCAGATCCTGACCGGAGATTTCTTCACCGTTGCCCTGACGAAGCAGAGCGCCATCGGTGCCCTGCTGGATCAGATAGTCGTCCATCGCCGCCTGATCCTTGAGGTACACCTCGGATTTACCGCGGGTCACTTTGTAAAGTGGCGGCTGCGCGATGTAGAGATAGCCGCCCTCAATCAGCTCGGGCATCTGGCGATAGAAGAACGTCAGCAGCAGCGTACGGATGTGCGCACCGTCGACGTCCGCGTCGGTCATGATGACAATCTTGTGGTAGCGCAGCTTATCAATGTTGAATTCATCACGGCCAATGCCCGTGCCCAGCGCCATCACAAGGTTGCCGATTTCCTGAGACCCCAACATGCGGTCAAAACGCGCGCGTTCGACGTTCAGGATCTTACCTTTCAAAGGCAGGATCGCCTGCGTACCACGGTCACGGCCCGTCTGAGCTGACCCACCGGCCGAGTCACCCTCGACCAGGAAGATTTCTGTTTTGGCGGGGTCTTTTTCGGAACAGTCCTTAAGCTTGCCCGCCAAGAAGTTCACGTCCATCGCGGTTTTGCGACGGGTCAGTTCGCGGGCCTTACGGGCAGCTTCACGCGCTAATGCGGCCTCGACGATTTTACCGACAATGATCTTGGCTTCGTTCGGGTTTTCTTCGAACCACTCAGCCAGCTTTTCGTTCATCAGACTTTCGACTGCGGGGCGCACCTCGGAGGACACCAGCTTGTCTTTTGTCTGGCTGCTGAACTTAGGATCAGGGACCTTCACGGACAGAACGCATGTCAGACCTTCACGAGCGTCGTCACCGGTGAAGTTGACCTTTTCCTTTTTCGCGATGCCCGAAGACTGCGCATAGTTGTTGATCGTCCGCGTTAGCGCGCCCCGGAAACCAGCGACGTGTGTACCGCCATCCCGCTGGGGGATGTTGTTGGTAAAGGGCAATACGTTTTCGTGGTAGCTGTCATTCCACCACATCGCGATCTCAACGCCGATGCCATCCTTTTCGCCGGTCATGTAAACCGGTTCCGGCATGACGGACTGCTTTGAACGATCAAGGAACTTCACAAACTCTTTCACGCCGCCTTCGTAGAACAGTTCTGTTTTCAGCGGTTCGGCGGGGCGTTCATCTTCTAGGATGATACGCACGCCCGAGTTCAGGAAGGCCAGTTCGCGCAGGCGCTTTTCAAGCGTATGGAAATCGTAATCCACGTTCGAGAACGTTTCGGTCGACGCAAGGAAGCGGACCTCGGTGCCTTTGCGGCCATTGGCGTCGCCCACGACCTCAAGGTGCTTGGCTGTATCGCCACGTTCAAAGCGGGCATGGTGTTCTTTGCCATTTCGCCAGATGCGCAGGTCCAGCCAATCGGACAGGGCGTTCACAACCGAAACACCCACGCCGTGCAGACCACCCGAGACCTTGTAGGAGTTCGAGTCAAACTTACCGCCGGCGTGCAGCTGGGTCATGATAACCTCGGCCGCGGAAACGCCCTCTTCCGGGTGGATGTCGACGGGAATGCCGCGGCCGTTATCGCTGACCGAAACCGAGTTATCGGCGTGGATTTTGACGGTCACAGCATCGGCGTGACCGGCCAGCGCCTCGTCAATTCCGTTATCGACGACTTCGTAGACCATGTGGTGCAAGCCCGAGCCATCGTCAGTGTCACCGATGTACATACCGGGACGCTTGCGAACAGCTTCTAAGCCTTTGAGAACTTTAATGGAATCTGCGCCATATTCTTCGGGGTTCTGCGCGCTCTCAGCCATACGGTTTTTCCTTGTTTTTCTCGGGCAATTTATAGCGATCCGAAACCGGAATGTCACGCAGATGACACTATATTCTGTGGGTTAGAATCAGTTTCCGCCAAATCCTGTCCCGCTGCCCGTGCGGAGCTTACGTGAAGGGAATGAAAAGCCCGACGGCGATCATCAAACTACCGGCTGTCAGGTTTGTGCGGCGCAATGCTTTTGGTGATGTCATCAAGCGTTTCACGCGGTCCACAAACAGCGCAAGGATCAGATTTCCAACCAAGGGCACCGCCGCGGATAGGGCCGCGATGGCAATCATATCCGGCCACTGCAAACTGGGCAGATCGAAGAAACCCGGAAGCATGCCCATGTAGAACAGGATCGCCTTGGGATTGCCAATGATCACGGCCAAGCCGGCCAAAAACCCCGCCCACATGCCGGGTCGTGTCAAACGGCTATCGCTTGATATCTGTTTGTCGGCGTTTTTGATGATCAGATAACCCATCAACAGGAATGTCAGGCAGGCGACCCACTTCATGAACAGCAGAAAGCCGGAGAAGACCGAGACAATCCATGTGACGCCAAGGATCGCGAGAAACGGCCACAGCACATCACCTACAACAACGCCAAACGCCAACGGCCACGCCGCATGAAACCCGCCGGACATTGACCGCGCCAACAAGGCAACCCAGACAGGTCCAGGGGTCAGGAACAGGATGAACAATGCGCCCGCATAAAGCGCGAGTTCTGTTGCGGTGATGGTCATGTCGGATGGCCTACGATGAAAGCGCGATCTGCTTGGTGCAGCTTTGCCCGTCTTGTTCGGTGACTTCAATATACTGCGCGCGCTGGCCCAGTTCTTCGAACAATTCGGCACCCGTGCCTGTCATCCAAGCCTGCGCACCTAGCGCGGTTATTTCATCGTAAAGCGCTGCACGTCTTCCAGCATCAAGATGGGCCGCGACCTCATCCAGTAACAGAATGGGCGCTGCGCCGAAATCCTTGGCAATCGCGCGGGCGTTGGCAAGGATCAGGGAAATCAGCAACGCCTTCTGTTCGCCGGTCGAGCAGTCAGAGGCTGGCACGCCCTTGGCCTGAAACACGCCGTACAGATCGGCACGATGCGGCCCGATCAGCGTTCGTCCCGCCATGACGTCGCGCGGGCGGCCATCGGCCAAGGCCTGCGCCAAGGCCTCTTCTGTTTCAGGCATGTCGCCATCGGCTTGGGTCAGGGTCAGATCCGCGCTTGGGAAGCTGGTTTCAGCGTTTTCTTGCGCCTCTGCGAGGGCCTTCAGCGCGGCAACGCGGTTGGCATGGATGACAGCACCCGTGCGCGCCATCTGCGCCTCGAGCGCGCGATACCAGACGGGATCACGTACCTGATCCTTCAACAGCCTGTTCCGGTCGCGCATCGCCTTTTCATAGTTCAGCGTCGCTTCGGCGTGTTCGGGAAAGAAACTAAGCGTCATGCGATCCAGAAACCGCCTGCGTCCCTCGGCCCCTTCGATCCACAAGCGGTCCATGCTGGGGACTAGCCACAAAACCCGCGCGATCCGGCCCAGCGCGACCTGTGAGGCTGGTTTATCATTCACCCGGACCGTGCGCGGATTGCCGTTTTCAGACTGAAACGCGATTTCGTGGACACCATCGGGCGCGGTCAGAATGCCTGACACCTTCCAGCCCAGCGCCTCGGGCCGTCGTGTCATAGTCTCTGCCGACGCGCGACGCATCCCGCGACCGGGGGAAAACAGCGACACTGCTTCGAGCAAGTTGGTCTTGCCCGCGCCATTTGGCCCGAAGATGGCGATGGGACGGCTATCAACGTCAATTTCCGCCCGCTTATGCGAACGGAAATGAGACAGATTTAACGATTGTAGGTGAAGGCCTGACAGGGTCACACACGCATCGGCATGACGACGTATACCGCCGATGTGTCATTGCCTTCGCGCATCAGGGTCGGATCGCCAGACGAGTTGAACAGGAACACGGCGTTTTCGCGATCAACCTGACTTGCGATTTCCAAGAGGTATTTGGCGTTGAAACCAATTTCGAGGCGCTCATCGCCATAGGCCACGGCCAGCTCTTCTTCCGCAGCGCCGCTATCGGGGGCATTCACCGACAGAACCAGACGGTCTTCGTCCAATTGCAGTTTAACAGCGCGCGACCGTTCCGAGCTAACCGTCGCCACACGGTCAACCGCTTTGGCAAAGTCCGCTGCGTCCACTTCCAGACGGCGTGTGTTGCTTGTCGGAATAACGCGTGTGTAGTCGGGGAACGTGCCATCAATCACCTTGGACGTCAGGGTGATGTCCGGTGTTGCGAAGCGAACTTTGGTCTCGGACACCGAAACCGCGATGTCCATATCGTCGTCATCCAGCAGCTTACGCAGTTCGCCCACGGTTTTACGGGGCACGATGACGCCCGGCATATCTTCGGCACCGGCGGGCACAGTCGCGTCGATGCGGGCCAGACGGTGACCGTCGGTTGCCACGCAACGCAGCATGCGGCCGTCTTCTGCCTCGGCGACGTGCATGTAGACGCCGTTCAGATAGTAACGTGTTTCCTCGGTAGAAATCGCGAACTTCGCCTTATCGAACAGGCGGCGCAGGACAGATGCCTTGGCACTGAAGTTTGCCGAGTACTCCGACGACGCCATGACAGGGAAGTCTTCCTTAGGCAGCGTCGCGAGCGAGAAGTTGGAACGGCCCGCTTCGACAGTCAGGCGACCGGATGCACCGTCTTCTGTCAGCGTGACCAGCGCACCGTCGGGCAGCTTGCGCACGATTTCGTGCAGCATGACCGCAGACACGGTCGTTGCACCGGCCTTTTCGACCTGCGCGGGCGCCTTATCAACAACTTCGATATCCAGATCGGTGGCACGGAACATGACCGTGTCGCCTTCGGCTTCGATCAGCACGTTAGCGAGGATCGGAATGGTGTTTCTCCGCTCGACGACGGACTGCGCCTGACTCACGGCCTTAAGCAGTGTCGCGCGTTCCATGCTGAATTTCATCGCTTATCCCTCCGAAGGGCTGGATGGCGCAGGATTCAACAGTCGGATGGCGCGCCCCAGCTAAGTTGTTTCTGTTTTGTCCAATGGAATGACGGAGGCGTCAAGGCCAGCGGGCCGCTAAGAAGCAGCCCGAGACAAGATTGTGGTGGTTGGGAATCACTCTTCGAGCGTTCTGCGCAGAATTTCGAGGTCTTCTGCGATTTGTCCGTCCTGTATTTTCAGCTCTTCGATGCGGCGGACACCGTGCATGACGGTCGTGTGGTCACGTCCACCGAATTTGCGGCCGATTTCCGGAAGCGACCGGCTGGTCAGCTGTTTGCACAAATACATGGCAACCTGACGCGGGCGCGCAAAGGTACGAACGCGTTTGGGGCCGACCATTTCGCTTAGGCGGATGTTGTAGTGTTCAGCAACGCGACGCTGGATTTCCTCGATCGAGACCTTGCGCTCGGACGCGCGAAGAACGTCGGCCAGACATTCCTGCGTCAGGTCGATGTTGATTTCGCGACCGACAAGCGACGCGAAAGCGAACAGACGGGTCAGGGCACCTTCCAGAACGCGCACGTTGGTCGAAATGCGGTGCGCAAGGAATTCCAGAACACGGGGGTCGATTTCCAAGTTCGGATAGATCGCGCGCTGGGCTTCGACCTTGGACTGCAGAATGCCAAGACGCAGTTCGTAATCGGTCGGATGCAGGTCAACGACCAAACCGGACTGCAGACGCGAGCGGATACGGTTTTCCAGATCCTTGATTTCATCCGGCGCGCGGTCGGCCGAAATGATGATCTGTTTGTTCTGATCCACAAGTGCGTTGAACGTGTGGAAGAATTCTTCTTGTGTGCTGTCCTTACCTGCGATGAACTGCACGTCATCCACCATCAGAACGTCGACCGAACGGAAGATGGATTTGAAATCCATCATGCGGCGGTCGCGCAGCGCCTGAACAAAGCGGTACATGAACTGTTCCGCGGACAGATAAAGGACGTTCAAGTTGGGCTGGCGCGTGCGCAGTTCCCACGCAATCGCATGCATCAGGTGCGTTTTACCAAGACCAACGCCACCATACAGGAACAGCGGGTTGAACGTGACAGGGCCACCTTCGGCCACGCGGCGGGCAGCGGCGTGCGCCAGTTCGTTCGGTTTGCCGACAACGAAGGTGTCAAAGGTAAAGCGTTTATCAAGCGGCGCGCCGGGCAGCAGATCGGATGCAGAAGATTGCTGTTGGACGGGTTCAGGAACCTCGGCCGCCATTTGGGGCGCACGAGGTGCTTTGACAGCTTCGCGCGCATCGACATCGGTTTTGAAGTGAATGCGACGCACGGACGGATTTACCGAAGCGATCTGCGACAGCAGCATATCGCCGTAGTTCTGGGACACATATGTGCCGAAAAAATTCGTAGGTGCTTGGAAAATTGCTACGCCGGATTCCGCGCCTTCGTAGTTCAGGGGTTCGATCCAAACCTTGTAATTGTTTTGCCCGATCGTCTTGCAAATATCATTTTGGAGAGCACCCCATTGATCCCGTGTCATAAATTTCCCGCTTCGCTTTCCCGTCGTCAGTTAACCGGCCACGCGCAGAACGCGACCAGCGCGGTCACCCTTCATTTGGGAACAAAAAGCCTCGCGCGTCCCGGATGGGACACGTGACATATGATGACGCACAACAATAAGGCGTCCGGTTCCCGATTCCGGACAAATTTTACTGTCTGCGCCATGCGCTTCTTTTGGACCGGCGGAGGCAAGCTCCTGATTTCATGCACTAATTTGCACATGAACAGCGTTAACAAAGATCAAAAACGGATCCCTGCGCTCCCTGTCCCCCCAGCGAAAAGTGACTCGCTGACGGCAAGTTAGCAACCTGCTGCGAGGCGCTTCAACAGAAACTACTTGTTGACTCGCAGTTTCTGGAAAAAGAATCTCTTGGTCAAAAAATTCGTGGCAAAAAAACAAAAAAGCGCCGCTCGAAAGCGACGCTTTTTAATCTTTCGTTAAGCTTGGTTTACGCCAGAGCTTTAACGCGAGCGGCCAGACGCGACAGTTTGCGGGACGCTGTGTTTTTGTGGAAAACGCCTTTGGTGACGCCGCGCATCAGTTCGGGCTGAGCTGCCTTCAGAGCGGCTGCTGCTGCGTCTTTGTCGCCGGATGCGATTGCTTCTTCAACCTTGCGGATGAATGTACGGATGCGCGAACGGCGCGCCGTGTTGATGTCATTACGCTTTTCGTTCTGACGTGCGCGTTTCTTGGACTGTACCGAGTTTGCCATGTGATCGTTTCCTAGGTTCGTATTCTATTCTGTCTAAGCGCAACTGACGCCGACGCCGGATATGAACCACCGGATCGATTCTTGCCTAAGCGGGCATCACGCGCATGTGTTGGGCGGCGTATAGGCGAAAACACCTATCCTGCCAACCCGATTCTTTTCTTAGCTTTGGCCTTATTTGTCGCGGAACTGCGCCGTGCGCTTTTCCAGGAAAGCAGCCATGCCTTCTTTCTGGTCTTCGGTCGCGAAAAGTGAATGGAACATGCGCCGTTCGATCAACAGACCTTCAGCCAGTGTGGTTTCATAAGCGCGGTTCACCGCCTCTTTTACCACCATCGAAGCCATCATGGATTTCTCGGCAATTTTCGCCGCAGCACCTTGGGCCTCTTCCATCAGGGATTTGGCCGGAACAACGCGGCTGACAAGACCCGAGCGCTCGGCTTCTTCCGCGTCCATGAAGCGACCTGTCAGGTGCATATCCATGGATTTGGATTTGCCCACAAAACGGGTCAGACGCTGTGTGCCACCGATACCGGCAACGACACCAAGGTTGATTTCCGGCTGACCGAATTTCGCGTTATCCGCCGCAATGATGAAGTCGCACATCATCGCCAGCTCGCAACCACCGCCCAGCGCGTAGCCCGCGACAGCAGCAATGATCGGCTTACGCACCTTGGTCACCGCTTCAGATTCGGCACCAAAGAAATCGGACATGAACATTTCAACGAAAGTCTTTTCGGACATTTCCTTGATGTCTGCGCCTGCAGCAAAAGCCTTGGCCGAACCGGTCAGAATAATGCAGCGGACCTTTTCGTTCTGATCGGCATCTTTCAACGCCTCTGCCAATTCACCAAGAAGTTGCGAATTCAATGCGTTCAGCGCTTCGGGGCGATTCAGCTTGATCGTAGCAACGTGGTCTTCGACTTCGACGATGATCGTTTCAAAGGCCATGTAAGAACTCGTTTTTTGTTTCGGTCAGGTTCCGAGTCATTATCACGCCGGTCACTTGGATCAAGTTATCTTTGACATTGCGGACAGTAGAAACTGGACCGACCAGATTGAACGATCCGCGCGATCGTTCCGTCGCATCCAGCGCGGCGGCACGGGTCGCCTTCGCGGCCATACACGTCAAAACTGTACTGAAAATATCCAAGCTCTCCATCGGCTTGGCGGAAATCTTTCAAACTGGACCCGCCCGCGGCAATCGCATCCGTCAGCACATCGCGAATGACCGGCACCAGTCCGGTTATCCGTGCCTTAGACAGATTCGCCGCCTTTCGCGCTGGGTGAATTCTGCAACGGTAAAGCGCTTCGCACACATAAATGTTGCCTAATCCTGCGACGTTTTTCTGATCCAGAAGCGCAGACTTGATCGGCGTTTTCCGATCCTTCAGGCGCTCGTACAAATACGATTCGTCAAATGTGTTTCCTAGCGGTTCGGGGCCTAGTACGGTCAGCAAGGGATGTTCGGCCTGCCTTGCTGTTTCCATCAGATCCATCGCACCAAACCGGCGTGGATCGTTGAATGTGATCCACGCGCCATTTTCCATGTCAAAAACCACGTGATCGTGCTTTTGCGCAGGCTGATGATCGTGGACGAATTGCCCCAAGGGATCGCCCGTCACTAACATCCGCCCAGACATGCCCAAATGAATCAGCAGGGTTTCGCCCGTGCTGAGGTCCGCAAGAATATATTTGGACCTGCGCCGAAGCTGTAAAACCGTGGCTCCGGTCAAGCGCTCTGCCATCCTTTCCGGAAAGGGCCAGCGCAAATCCGGTCGGTTCACAGAAGCTTTGGCGATCACGGCGCCCTCCATTGCGGGCGCCAATCCACGTCGGACAGTCTCAACTTCGGGTAACTCAGGCATGATGTCGCGGTCCTTGGGTAGCGGGGCGCATTGTATCGGCGCTCTGGCGCTCTATAAGAAGGGGCAAGCCAAGGAAACGACAAGTGCCATGACCGAAAACTCTGGAAAAACGACGCATTTCGGATTCAGCGAAATTCAGGAATCTGAAAAGGCAGGCAAGGTTCAGGGTGTCTTCAACTCTGTCGCCAACAAGTACGACGTGATGAACGACGCCATGAGCATGGGCATCCACCGTATCTGGAAAGATGCGATGATGGATTGGCTTGCGCCGCGCCCTGGCCAGAAGCTGCTGGATGTCGCAGGCGGGACCGGTGATATTTCGTTTCGCTTTTTGAAACGCGCGGGCCGCGGCCATGCCACCGTTCTGGACCTGACAGAGCCGATGCTGACTGAAGGCCGCAAACGTGCCGAGGCCGCATCGATGGCCGACAGTCTGGATTGGGTCGTGGGCGACGCGATGGCCCTGCCCTTTGAAGACAACACCTTTGACGTTTACACGATTTCCTTTGGCATCCGGAACGTGACCGTGCCGCAGCAGGCGTTGAACGAAGCTTATCGCGTGCTGCGTCCGGGTGGCCGACTGATGGTGCTGGAATTCAATCAGATTCCCAATGAGATGATGCAGAAGGTCTACGACCTGTATTCCTTCAACATCATTCCCCGCATGGGCCAGCTGATCGCTGGCGACAAAGACAGTTATCAGTACTTGGTGGAATCGATCCGTCAGTTCCCCGATCAGGAAACCTTCCTTGGGATGGTGAAAAAGGCCGGTTTTGAAAACGCTAAGTATCGCAACCTGAGCATGGGCATTGCCTGCCTGCATTCGGGGTGGAAAATCTAATATGCGCGGACCCCACAATATCTGGCGTTTGATCCGCACCGGCGCAACGTTTGAACGTACCGGCGCGATGCGCGTTGTTCTTGACGCGTTCGAGGCCCCCAAGCCTTTGCGCATCGCGGCACGTGTGCTGGGTTGGCCATTCAAATGGCTTGGGTATGAAGGCGATCCCGAGATGCCGCCGCTGACACGCGCGCTGACGGCTCTCGGCCCCGCCTACATCAAGTTCGGTCAGGTTCTGTCGACCCGCCCTGACGTTGTAGGCGAAGATCTGGCCGTTCAGTTGCGAATCCTGCAGGACAAACTGCCGCCGTTTTCGACCGAGATGGCCAAGAAGGCGATCGAGGAAGAACTGGAGGTTCCTGCCGACAGCCTGTTTTCGACGTTCAGCGAACCCGTCGCTGCAGCATCTATCGCGCAGGTTCACAAGGCCACTTTGGCGGACAACGGCGAAACCGTAGCTGTCAAAGTGCTGCGCCCCGGCATCGAGAAAGCGTTCCGCAAAGATCTGGACGCGTTCTTTTTTGCCGCTCGGTTTATTGAATTCCTGTCACCCGCGTCGCGCCGACTGCGCCCGATGGATGTGATCACCCACTTTGAGGGCGTGGTCTTGGGTGAGCTGGACTTGCGGCTCGAGGCGGCTTCGGCATCCGAATACGCCGCCAACACCGAACAGGATGCCGGATTTCAGGTGCCGCCGGTCAAGTGGTTCCTGTCAGGTCGTCGCGTGATGACATTGGGTTGGGCCGAAGGGCTGCCGATGGGCGACAATACCGCGATTGATGCGGCTGGCATTGATCGCTCTGAGCTCAGCGAGCGGGTGCTACAACTGTTCCTGAACCATGCGCTGCGTGATGGTTTTTTTCATGCCGACATGCATCAGGGGAACCTGAAAATCGCCGAAAATGGCGACATCATCGCGCTTGATTTCGGGATCATGGGGCACATCGACGAATACACACGTCGGGTCTACGCAGAGATTCTGTTCGGTTTTATCCGCCGTGATTACAAACGTGTCGCCGAGGTGCATTTCGAGGCCGGTTACGTGCCCGCGGATCGTGACGTCGATGAGTTCGCCCGGGCCCTGCGCGCTGTAGGTGAACCGATCTTCGGCATGGATGCCACCCGCATCTCCATGGCCCGCTTACTTGCCTACCTGTTCGAAGTAACAGAGCGCTTCGGCATGGAAACCCGCACCGAGCTGATCCTTCTGCAGCGCACAATGGTTGTGGTCGAAGGCGTCGCGCGGTCACTTGATCCGCACATGAATATCTGGAAAGCCGCTCAGCCGATTGTCGAAGATTACATCAAACAATCGATTGGCCCCCGCGCCGTTCTGAAGGATCTTGCGCAAACGGCCCGCGTGCTTGCGCGATTTGGCCCGCGCCTACCGGAAATGGTCGAGGATGTGCTGACCCAAAACAGCCGCTCGCACGATCACCATCACCCCAAAAGCAGCGGTGGTCGATTTGTTTGGGGTATCTTGGGTTTGGTTATCGGCGGCGCGCTGGGCGGGCTGTTGGTTGGCGGTTTTTGATTAATCCGTCACCCGAATACCATCTACACCTGACGCATTGACCTCGGCCCCGCCCAACAGGGTCAGAACGATCTCGCCATCCGAGCCGCTGCGCGCCTCGGTCACGCGTTGGTATGTGGTTGCTTGACCCGAATTGATCAGCTCTCCACTTGCGTACGCGTCGATGCGGAACGTGTAAAAGGCGCTGGATTGTGTTTCGCTGTTGTTGCCGAGGCCGTCCCATTCATAAAAACTGTCACCCAGAGAAAGCTGTCGATGCGCGACTTCGTTGCCGTTTGCATCAGAGATGACAAGCGTTGCGCTGTCCGCATTCGGCTGCGACGGGACCTGAAGCGCGATTGGGCGGCCATCAAAGTAAGCACTACCACTTTGCAACACTTCAGAATCCACCCAATCCACCAATTGCCCCAAACCAGATGATTGGAACTGCGCGTTCAATGCGGTCAAAAGGTCATTTGTCATAACCTGCTGCTCGACCGACGAGAATGACGCAAGTTGAGACGCATATTCGGTCGAATCCAGCGGATTCAAAGGATCCTGATTTTGCGCCTGTGTGGTCAGCATTTTCAAGAAAGTCTCAAAATCCGAGTTCAAAACACCGGATTGAGAAGAGGTGGACTGACTGACCGTTTGATTGGACGTCGCTGATGTGGAAACGTTTGTGATCATTTTTTAAACCCGAATATCCAGACCGTCGTTAATGACAACTGTTGTCATATTTTGGCTTTGTCCTTCGTCCAGAACGATGGAAGGCCCTTCAGCCCGCTTCAGATGTTCCTGGGCTGAAGCACCCCCATTTTGACCGCCGCCAAGCTGCAGATTCAGCGACTCGTAGCCAACCGAAACAAGGTCTTTCTGAAGCGTTTCGATATGGCGGCGCATGAAATCCAGCGTCTCTGGCCGTTCAATATTGACGTGCAAAGTCCAGCCAGTTTCCGACCGCGTGATCTGCATTCGCAATTTCCCGAGTTCTTCCGGATCCAGAACAATCTCAACCGGTCCTTCCGTGGCCGCGGGGACGGCTTCGACGACTCTTGCAGAAATTTGTGGTGCGACACTCGGGGATGGCTTGAAAACTGTTCCCGATGTTCGTTCCACGCCCAACTGTGGATCAATTGATATCGCCGGCGGTACGAAATCTTGCTCTAGGGAGGCAGGCTGAATTTCTACAGCGCGTGCCTCGGCCGGAAGGTGCGCACTGGAGGAATGCTGTTTGGGAAGCACGCTATAATGATCCTCCCGTTCGGCCGCCTCGGGTGTGGAATCAGTCGCTTTTTCGATGTCTTCTGCAGGCTTCACACCAAAATTCTGCGTCTCGCTCCCACTAGTCATGACAGGCGATACTGTTTGGTTTTCTCTATTGCTTATCAAAGTGGGGATGTTTTGTTTTCTATCTGTAGCTTCAAGTTTTTCAAGATTGATGTCGAGTTGTCTTTTATTGATTTCATTCTCAGAAAATTGGAACGTTCCTTTAGGAAATACTGACGCCGCATTTTGAAGATTACTGCGTTCACCAATGGCTACAGTCTTAACTAAATCGTCAGATCCAATCGATTCTCTCTCTACGCTGTTCGGGAAATAAGAAATATTATCCCGAACCTCAAGCTGATCTGTATTTCCCGGGTTAAATCCCACCGATATTCGTTCTATTTCTGTATCAGGGTATTTGGGAAAAATTTTGAAATTAAAAATAGATAAATCACTTTCCTTCGCTTTGTCAAATTCGACAAATTGATCTGTCAGTTTTTGTACTTGGCCGTAATGGACCCTACCATCATCGAGAGCATCCTCAAAACTTTGAAATTCGGAATCCACGACCAGGTCAGAAACGTTCTGATCCGCTTCAATATCAACTTCGGGAATCACATCATCCTGCCCGGGCTCAGCGGGCGCAGAGCCCTCTTCCGGCAGCACCGCCATCAACTCGTTCAACACAAATAGGAAATCTTCCCCTTGGTTTTCCAAGCCTTCATCCACCGGACAACCAGTTCTGCCAACCGCACCGAGCGTTGCCATAATTGAGTTTGGGATAAACATGTTGGCCTCCTGATAATGTCTACAGAAGACATGAATTTGTTACCAAATTATTCACCTCCTACAAATTACGTCTATCACAGGAGGTAAGTATGGACACAACAAACTATGGACTTTTGGCGTATCGTAGCGCGCCGCAAAAGGTTACCTCGAAGTGCGACTTATTGGAGCAAGCCTTTTTGGAGAACTACCTAAAAACAACCAAAGCGTTTCAGAATTCTGAGACCGAGTTCTCTTTCGTTTTTTATCAGGAGGTTTCCAAAAAGTTATCAGAAAAAATTGATTTAAATATTGGATGCATTGACGAAAGCAAAACTCGAAAAGCCAGTCCTCGTTAACTCAAAGTTAGTCTGTAGCCAACAATTTTGGCGATGCGACCAAAAGTCGGCACGGTACGACCGTTCATGTCAGAAGGCATTGATATCAAGTAAAATCGAAAATGGCGCTAAAGGCGCTTATGAAAGGACATGTCAATGTCGAGTATTCTTACAAATAATGGCGCGATGGTTGCGCTGCAAACACTGAAGTCGATCAACGGAAATCTGGCAGACACACAGAACCAAATTGCGACCGGCAAAACAGTTGCCAATGCAAAAGACAACTCTGCCGTCTGGGCGATTTCCAAGGTGATGGAATCTGACGTACAGGGCTTTCAGGGTATTTCCGACAGCCTCAACCTTGGTGAATCCACGGTTGCTGTGGCCCGACAAGCGTCGGAAACTGTCACAGATCTTCTGACCGAGATGAAGGGCAAGATCGTCTCTGCACAGGAAGAAAACGTCGATCGTGCGAAAATCCAAACGGATATCGATGCGCTGAAAGACCAGATTTCGTCGGTCGTGAACGCGGCTCAGTTCAACGGTCTGAATCTGCTGTCCAACGGCAGCACAGACGAGGGCTCTGGCACGGTCAACGTTCTATCGTCTCTGGATCGTTCTGCTTCCGGTGTCGAGGCAAGTGATATCTCGATCGCAAAACAGGATTTGCGTCAGGACCAGCAGGACTTTACCGGCGGGACAGTTGCCGTTTCCACAGCTGACCAAACACTGAACGCAACACAGACTCGCACACTTTCGGTCGCGGCACCGACGGCGGGTCAGGTCTTTAGCATCGAAATTACCGGAACGGATGCCGACAACAGTACGTTCACGGCAGCCGATTACACGTCTGGCGCAACAACCGCAGATGCCAAAAAGATGTTCTACGTTGCCAAGGACGGTGACTCTGCCGCAGACGTGGCCGCCGGTCTGGCGTCGGCATTTGCCAGCTATGCTGAGGAGCAGGGCCTTGATACCAACGTCCTGAACATCACAGCAGATGGCGATAGCCTGACCGCGACATCAGGTGTCACTGACGCAAACGATACAATTGCCGTTGGTATCAACACGATCACAGCGCCGACCAGCGTTACCATTGGTGGCGGGTTGTCTCAGCTTTCTGATATTGACGTCACAACCAATGAAGGCGCGGATGCCGCTCTGACGGCGATCGAATCCATGATTGATACGGCAATCGACGCATCTGCCTCTTTCGGTTCGGTCGAAGGACGCATCGAGACACAAGAGAAGTTCATCTCGTCTCTAACAGATGCCCTGAAGTCCGGTATCGGGACACTGGTTGATGCCGACATGGAAGAGGCGTCCGCGCGTCTTCAGGCACTCCAAGTTCAGCAGCAGCTGGGTGTTCAGGCGCTCTCGATTGCCAACCAGGCACCGCAGAGCTTGTTGTCCCTGTTCCGCTAAAGGGACATCGGGCAGGCTCTTATTGAGCCTGCTCATTCAGAACTTCAAAATCGAGGATGATTTCAGTGAACGCAGTCGCAAATGCGAAGTATGGCTATTCGTCTTTCTCCAACGCCACCAGATCTGAACAATCCATTGAGTACGACATTATCGCACGGGTTACGGCCGAATTGGATGCCGCAAGCAAAATACAAGGCAATGACTTCAGCGCTTTTGTGAAAGCGCTTTCGAACAACAGACGACTATGGGTCCTTTTGGCATCTGACGTGGCTCACCCGTCCAACCGCCTGCCGAAGCCGCTTAAAGCACAGATTTTCTACCTGTCCCAATTTGTCGAACAAAAATCACGCGAGGTCCTACGTGACCGCGGAGACGTGGCGCCACTGATCGAAGTCAATCGAAGCCTTCTTAACGGTCTCGGGCAGCAAGGAGCAAAAAGATGAGCGGACTTGTTCTAAAACTGGCACCAAAAGAGCGTCTGTTGATCAACGGCGCTGTGATTGAAAATGGTGATCGTCGAAGCCGGTTGTCGATCCTGACATCCGATGTGAACATTTTGCGCCTGAAAGATGCGATCCATCCGACCCAAGCCAAAACCCCGGTAAAACGGGTGTGCTATGCCGCGCAACTTGTCCTCATTGGCGAGCTTTCCGCAGCCGAGGGAAAAGCTGCACTGCTAAAAGGGCTGGAAGAGTTGAGCCATGTTCTTTTGGACAACGACAGTCGCCACCATCTTAGCCTTGCGACAGACGCTGTTTTAGATGGGAATTTTTACCTCTGCCTCAAGACATTGCGAAATCTGATTCCACGTGAAAACCGCCTGCTTGGAGTGTGTCAGGAATGAGCTTTCAGCCGGTCATCGTCGGATCCGGTCTTGTTGGCTGGAACTTTTTGCAATCGACATTCGATCGGCAAAACGAGCTATTTCAAAAAAGTCCGTTAATCTTTCGGGATACTGAATACTTCGCCGAAAACATCGCCAACGTTCAAAGTGCCGAAGACCTGGTGAATGACCGGCGTTTGCTGCGTGTCGCTTTGAAAGCATTCGGCTTACAGGACGACATCAATTCCAAAGCGTTGATTTCCAAAGTCCTGTCAGAGGGCACAGAAAGTTCGAGTTCTCTGGCGAACAAACTGTCTGACTCCAGATATGCTGAATTTTCGAAGGCCTTCGGTTTTGGCAACGCAGACGGCGCGCAAACTTTGGTTGATGGCTTCGCCGAAGACATCATTGCCCGCTACAATTCGCAATCATTCGAAATCGCGGTGGGCGACCAGAACGAAACGCTACGCTTGGCTTTGAATGCGGAACGGAAACTGCCGGAACTTGCCGAACAGTCCAGTTCCAACGACTCGCTTTGGTATCAAATCATGGGAACACCGCCGCTGCGCGCGGTATTCGAATCTGCGCTGGGATTGCCGAGTTCGTTTGGCCAAATTGATATCGACCAGCAGCTTGAAGTTTTCCAAGACAAGGCCAACCAGCGCTGGGGCACAAATGATGTCCGCGAACTAGCTACACCTGAGATATTGGAAGAGATAACGAAAACCTATCTTCTACGGGAACAGGCGGAGGAGATCGGCTCTTCGAGTTCCGGCAGCATTGCCTTGACCCTACTTCAATCAATTTCCTACGTCTGAATTTTAGGACGCGGCTTTGATAGTGCCTGCGGCCGCCCTACGCAGGATCAGGTTCAATTTGGCAAAGCTCTGCTCGTGACCTGAAACGCTTTGATCCGAGACAAATGAATCCAGCTCTGGCCATGCCGCCACAGCTTCGTCAATTCTCGGGTCTGCGCCCTCTCGATAAAGACCTGCCCGCATCATCGGCTCGATCTTTTCATACTGGCCCAACAAGCGACGCGCATGTGTTAGCAAATCATTCTCGGGCTCAGATGCAGCTTCTGGCAGGCTTCTGGACACCGAACGCAAGATATCAATCGCTGGAAATCTGCCGCGCTCTGCGATTTCCCGGTCCAAGATAACATGTCCGTCCAGCGTACCTCTCAGAACATCGGCGACCGGTTCTTCCATATCGGAGCCAGCGACGAGCACGGTGAAAACCGCGGTGATATCGCCCTGCCCTTCACCACCTGGCCCTGCGCGTTCGCACAGGCCCATGAGCTCGGCGGGCATCGAGGGGGGAAACCCCTGCAGGACGGGCAGTTCACCGGCTGAAAAGGCGATGTCGCGGTGGGCTTCGGCCATGCGCGTCAGTGAGTCGGCCAAATAAAGAACCTGTTTTCCCTGGTCGCGGAAATATTCTGCGATTTCCATAGCAGAGCGGGCGCAACGCCGTCTTTCCAATGCCGGTCGTTCGGAGCTTGCCGCAACTACGATGCTTTTTGCCATGCCTTCCGGCCCCAGAACGTTCTGCACAAAATCGCGGATTTCGCGACTGCGTTCACCGACCATCGCCACCACAACAACATCGACGTTTATTCCGCGGGTCAACTGCGCCAGCAGACGGGATTTACCGACACCGGAGCCAGCAAAAACACCGATCCTTTGACCCTGTACCAGCGGCAAAAACGTATCAAAGACAGACAGTCCGGTCTTAAGCCTTTCCCCCAGACCGCGACGGGCCATCGGAGAAACCGTTCGTGTGGAAGTCTCATCTTCGGAAATGGGGATGGGACGACCGTCCAATGGCTGGCCATCCGGATCAATTACACGGCCAATCCACCCCATATTCGGGCGCAGACTGACATTGCTCCACTGCGTTACGCGATCACCGATCGCGATGCCGGACAAAGGCCCCTCGACCATCACTCCGGCGCCCTGATCGGACAGCCGCAAAACCTCGGCAAATAGCTTTTTGCCGCTGTTCTGCGTGATCTGCACCCGATCAGAGACAGACAGAAGATTGGTTAAACCGGACACCCAGACGATATTGCTGTCGACGGCGTGAACGCGGCCCGCAACGCGAGACATCCGCAATTTGCCAATTTCGGATGCCAGTCCTGCCAATTCGAATCGATCCATCGTGCGCTCCGTTCAACTCTTGCAAACGGTTTCTAAAGGAATCGCGGTTAAGGCTTGATTGAAGCCACCGAGGGAGAAGCCCCGATGTTCCAAAATATGCAGGTCTTAGACGCCTCTATCGCACTTGCGAAAAATGCTGGGCGCCGTCAGGCCGCCAGCGCCCAAAACCTCGCGAACGCAGATACGCCGGGATACAAAGCTCTGCGCGTATCCACGTTTCAGGCCAGCTTTGACTCGGCCAGCGGTCAGCAGATCAAGACCACGCGCAGTCAGCATACAGGCCGCGCCACGCCCTTTGCTTTTCAAGATCAGATTATCAATCGCACGAGCGCGGACCCGAATGGCAATGCCGTGAATCTGGAAGAAGAAATGATGGAGGCCGCTCAGGCCAAAAGCGATCACACAAAAGCGCTGTCTATCATTCAATCCAGCCTAAAAATCCTGCGCCTTAGCCTTGGAAAATCATGAGGTCAGAACAAATGAATGATTTTTCCAACGCCATTAAGGTCACCGCAAGCGGGCTGCACGCACAAGCGACGCGCCTGCGCCACCTGTCTGAAAATATCGCAAACGCAGACACCCCCGGCTACCAGCGGAAAACCGTTGTTTTCGAAGCCGTGCGCGCAAGCGCAGGCGAGCCCACCACTGTTTCGACCGGTCCGGTGCTATTGGACCCGACGGACGGCGAACGGATTTTTGAGCCGGGCCATCCGCTGGCCGACGAGAGCGGTTTTTACGAAGGCTCCAACGTCAATTTGCTGATCGAGATGGCCGATTCCCGCGAAGCCCAGCGCACCTACGAAGCGAACCTGAAAATGTTCGAGCAAACCAAAGAAATGGCGCGCGGCCTTTACGACCTTCTCAGACGATAACCACCCAAATTTAGGAGACCAGAATGGACATCCAAACCCTGTTTTCAAATCAAACGAGCTCGATCCAAGCGGCGACAAAACCAGATGCAATGGCAGCCGCAGCTGCTGAAAAGTTCGAAAGCTTTTCCGCCACGCTTGCCAATGCCGAGGGCGAAGCCAAAGCTGCCCTGTCCGGTAACGCAGATCCCCATGCCCTTGTAGCGGCGCTGGCGCAATCTGAACTGGCTGTCGAAACCGCTGTGACACTGCGCAACAAAGTGGTCGAGGCCTACCAAGAAATTCTTCGGATGCCGGTCTGACCCGTGCAGGACACCCAGATATACGACGTGCTGCGTCAGGGGCTTTGGATCGCGACAATAACGTCGACCCCGATCCTTCTTGCCGCGCTTGTGACCGGACTGTGCATCGGCCTGTTTCAGGCCCTGACGTCCGTTCAGGAAATGACGCTGACCTTTGTGCCCAAACTCGTGGCCATCGTCGCCGTTTTCTGGATGTCGATGAACTTTATGACGGAAACGCTCGTGTCATTTTTCCATAGCCAGATCATCCCCCTAATCACGGAAAGCTGAGATGCAAACCACAGGTTACACCACACTGACCCGTATGGCGGGGCTTGAGCGGGAAATGCGCGTCGTCGCGAACAATATCGCCAATGCACAAACCAAGGGGTACCGCCAACAGGGCGTCCTTTTTTCGGAATATATCACCGATACCGACAGGGGTTCGGTTTCGATGGCAACCGCCCGCATTTCCGAGACGCTGACACATCAAGGCAGCCTTGAGCTGTCCGAGGGTCAGTTCGATCTCGGGCTTCAGGGCGATGGCTATTTCCTGATTCAATCGGCAGATGGCCCACGGCTCAGCCGCGCTGGCGCATTTACCACGAATGCCGCGGGTGAGCTGGTGACGCCTTCAGGTATGGCTGTGCTGGACTCCGGCGGGGCACCTATCCAACTGTTACCGAACGCCAGCGACACGCGGATCGGGCAAGATGGTACAATCACGCAAGACGGGGCGCCGGTAGCACAGATTGGCGTTGTAGCGCCAACAGACCCCGCGGGTTTGGTGAGGGAAGGCAATTTGCTGTTCCGCGCCGATGCGGGCTTTGAGCCATCCGAAAACACCACTGTCATGCAGGGGTTTCTTGAAGCGTCCAACGTGGATCCAATCGGCCAGATGGCCCGGTTGATCGAAGTCCAACGCGCTTATGAAATGGGGCAAAGCTTTCTCGATGCAGAAAGCGACCGCGTCAAATCCTCAATCCAAAGCCTTTCTAGATAAACAGTAGGAGTTCCCATGCGCGCCCTTCAAATCGCTGCCACTGGTATGTCTGCCCAACAAATGCGGGTCGAGGTGATCTCGCAGAACCTGTCGAACATGAGCACGACGGGCTACAACCCACGACGCGCCGAATTCACCGACCTGCAATATGAACAGGTCGCCCGGGCTGGGACTGTGACAGCATCAAACGGTACAATGCTTCCGACCGGTATCCAGCTTGGGCTTGGTGTCCGGCCCGCCTCAGTCACGTTCCAGCCTTCACAAGGCTCGCTCAGTCAAACAGGT
This sequence comes from Thalassococcus halodurans, assembly GCF_900108225.1. Classification (GTDB taxonomy): domain Bacteria; phylum Pseudomonadota; class Alphaproteobacteria; order Rhodobacterales; family Rhodobacteraceae; genus Thalassococcus; species Thalassococcus halodurans. The sequence goes on along the minus strand of NZ_FNUZ01000003.1, from coordinate 519,109 downwards.
GGTGATCTGGATATTGCAATCGATGGGTCCGGTTTTCTTGAAGTCACTTTGCCTTCGGGCCAGTCCGCCTACACGCGCGACGGGTCGTTAAAGCGGAATGCGGACGGCATGATCGTCACGTCTGACGGGCATCCCGTGGTTCCCGAAATCGTTATTCCCGCCGACACGCGATCGCTGTCGATCAATGCCTCGGGCGAGGTGTACGCCTATTTTGACACAAGCACCGAAGCCCAGCTGTTGGGGCAACTGACGCTTTCGGGCTTTTCCAACCCCAAAGGCCTCGAAGCGCTGGGCGGAAATCTGTTTCTTGAAACAGCTGCCTCGGGCAATGCGCTGGTTGCCACACCGGGAACTGATGGCGTTGGCACCGTCCGGCAGGGTTACCTTGAGAACAGTTCCGTTGATGCCGTCCGTGAAATCACCGAACTGATCGAAGCCCAACGCGGTTATGAACTGAATGCCAAGGTCATGACCGCGGCAGATCAGATGCTTGGCGCGACGACGCAAATCAAATGAAACTAGTTTCCGCCCTTTTGACCACGGTGCTTAGCGCATCCACTGCATTCGCCGACAGCATCGTCGCCGCCCGGAACATTCGCCCCTACGAGGTTCTGACCGCCGACATGCTTTTGACAGTTCCCGATTCCGTTGACGGGGCAGCAATGCATGCCGATCAGCTTCTTGGGATGGAGGCCAGCGTCGCGCTTTTTTCGGGGCGGACAATCATGCTGAGCCAGGTCGCCCCACCGGCAGTCGTTGAAAGAAATGCCATCGTTCCTCTGATTTTCACCCAGGGCGCCCTCAGTATTGAAGTCGAAGGACGTGCCCTTGGGCGTGGCTCTGTCGGAGAGCGGATCAGAGCGATGAACCTGCAATCTAAAACCAGTCTGACAGCAATCGTTCAGCCGAACGGGACGCTTTTGGTCACGGAGTGAAAATGAAATTTCTGATGTATTCGTCTCTGATTTGCCTAATGCTAAGCGGGTGCGGGCGCGTGAAACATATTGGCACAGAGCCCGATTTCACGCCTGTTGATGACAGCCATGAATTGCAGGCGATGACCTTTGGCGCTCTGCCGACAGAACTGCCCTCAATCCATGAAATTGATCGTGCATCCCTATGGCACGCCGGGCCCGCTTCCCTACTGGGCGATCAACGCGCGGTGCGGCGAGGTGATATTCTGACGGTGGTGATTGAAATCGACGATGCTGCCGAAATTTCGAACAGCAGCAACCGGTCGCGTAGCGGGTCCGAGCAACTCGCGATCCCCGAGCTTTTCGGCCTGCCCCAGCGCGTCGACCCAGACATGCCCGCGGGCGCGAGCCTGTCCAATGCAGTCTCGTTGAACAGTTCGGCGAAGTCGGGCGGCGAAGGGTCCGTGAAACGCAAAGAAAAACTCGCGCTGCGAATTGCGGCAACGGTCATCCAGACAATGCCGAACGGCGTGCTCCAAATTTCGGGAACGCAACAGGTACGTGTGAATTTCGAGATGCGGGAGTTGTTCGTATCCGGGTTTGTCCGCCCCGAAGATATCTCGAGGTCAAACGAAATCACGTACGACAAAATCGCAGGCGCGCAGATCTCATACGGCGGTCGTGGGCATATCTCGGATGTGCAGCAACCGCGCATTGGTCAGCAGATTCTTGACGTCGTACTGCCGTTTTAAAAGGAGCCAACGTTGAAACTGATACTTCCAATCATCTTGGCACTTCTAGGCACCGGAGCAGGCGTGGGCGCAGCAATTGTTATGGGCGCGGACAAGCAATCACACGATACCGAAATCGCCTGCCTGCCAGCTGCGGAAAAGATTGTAGCGGAAACACCCCCAGGTTCCGAGGAAGCTCTGCTAAGCGATGGAGAGTTTGTGAAGCTTGCCAACCAGTTTTTGGTTCCGGTTTTGGTCCAAGACGAAGTTGATGCCATGGTGGTCATGTCGCTTAGTCTTGAGGTCGAGCCGGGGACGACGTCAGAGGTGTTTCATCTCGAACCCAAAATCCGCGACAAGTTTCTTCAAATCCTATTCGATCACGCGAACAAAGGGCACTTCGGCAGCGGTTACACCAGCAATCGATCGCTCGAAATTCTGCGCAACGCTCTGCGTGCTGCGGCCCAGGACATCACGCGCGGGAAAACGCGTGACGTGCTTATCGTAGAAATCGCCAAGCAGTAAATTTTTCGACCTACCGGTTTTTAGCCTCGGCCATCAGAATGACCGAGGCCATTTTCCGTTGTGCCTTTTTCTTGGCTTCCGATTTCAAGGCAAGCGCTTCCATTTCCACCAAGGCCTCGGCCGCAAGGCGGTTGGAAAATTTGACCCTCAATTGATCTGTACGATGTGCCTCGAGCGCTCTGTTTTTCGCAAGCGCGATGTTCAAAGATTTCTGACGTTCAGCAAGCCAGGCAAGCCATGTTTCGTTCATACCGGACAACTGCATCGCGGCGTCGTCCCAATCGACATTCATTCCCTCGCGAAATGCGTCGCTTGCTTTGACGGTTTCACCGCGCAGACGATCCCCTTGCGCCTGAACCGCACGGCAATCCGCCTCTGCCTTTTCTTCCATAAACCTCGCGACAAGTGCCAGTTCTGAATATTTGTTTTTCATCAAAGACCCCTCTTTTTAGCGACCCGCGCGGCCTCGGCAAATCTAAGGGCAGCGGCAACCGCCCTGTAGAGTTCCGGCTGAATTTCGGCACCGATTTCAACTGTCTTGTGAATCGCGCGCGCGACTGGCGGATCTGAATGGATCGGGACACCTGACTCATTGGCGATTTCGCGGATTCTTGCCGCAACCTCATCCACACCCTTCGCAACACAAATTGGCGCTGAGTGTTTCGAGCTGTCCCACTGAAGCGCGACCGCATAGTGGGTCGGGTTAACGATGATGACGTCGGCCTTGGGAACACTTGCCGCGATGTTTTGCCTCGCAATCTCTTCGGCGCGCGCTCGCCTTTGGGATTTTTGGTGCGGATCCCCCTCGGCCTCTTTTGCTTCATCCCTGAGTTCTTTGTGTGACATCCGGTTCCGGGACAAAAATTCAAAGTGCTGCCAAAGAAAATCTACAGCGGCGATGACAAGCGCGACGACAAAAACCAGCGTCAAGAAACGTATGACAACGTTTGTCTGAAGCACGGCAATCTGGTGGGCTTCCTGCGCAAGAGACGCCAAGATTTCATTTAGGTTCAAGCGAATGAAAATTCCCAAAATTATGCAGTAAATCAATAACTTCACTGCGCTTTTCGAAAACTCGAATAGACCCCTTTTGCCAAATTTGTTCTTTGCGTTTTCCAAAAGGGAAATCCGCGACAATTTTGGCGCCAGTTTCGATGGCGAGAAAATCAACGTTCTGGTCGCGAGAAGCACGGCCAGAACACAAAGCCCCGGTACCACCCAGAACAGCCAGAGCGCGCCCGTTACATTCAGCAAAGGTTTGAACCAATCAGTGTTGTCCAGACCAGAGCCGTTATTCGGAAAGAACTGTGCGGCTTGCGACCAATAGATCATCAAACCATTAGCCGCAGTCATGATTGCGCCAGATCCAAGTGCGATCGCCCCGATCAAAAACCCGCCGTAGGCCGTGGCCGTCAACAGATCAGGCGATCGTGCGACCTGCCCTTTCTGTCTGGCGTCGCGAAGCTTTTTCTCTGATGGCTCGTGGGATTTTTCGCTGTCCTGATCTTCGGCCATCTAGGGCCCCCCAACCGGCGACGCCAGGAATTTATCGACAGAAACAAGCCATATGCCCAGCATTAGCGGAGACGCGATCATCAATAAGGCAATTGCCGCCCATGTCACGGCCGGAGCGCCGACCAAAGCAACCATCAACTGGGGCATCGCTTTGTTGATCACGCCCAAAGTCAGATTGTAGAGGATCGACACAATCAAAAATGGAGCCGCGAGTACAAAGGCTTGGTTCATCATGGTGCCCGCGTTGGCCAGGGCCCAAGCGACAACGTCTTCCGCAGTGGGTACGGCACCAAACGGCAACCAGACATAGGAGCTGATGATGAACATGGCGAGCTTCACATGGAAGCCGCCCGCCATCAAAAGCGCCAGCGCCGCAAAGGTCAGGATATGGCCGATCGTTGGCATCGGGTCTTCTTGGGACCCACCGAAAAGCTGTGACAGGGACATTGATTGGGCGGCTATTGTGCCTGCCATTTGAAGGGCAAAAATCAGAAACCGAAGCCCCAAACCAAGGAACACGCCGATCAAAACTTCAGCGAGAACCCAAAGCGGCAAGCTGGTAAGTGTCAAATTGTGTATGGCCGCAAAATCGGGCATCGAACCAAGGCATATCACCGAAAATGCGCCAGCAAGGACAAGACGGAAGCGCACTGGAACAGATCGGTCGGCAAAGCCCGGAACAACCGTCATCAGGCCCCCTACCCTAAGGAAAACCAGAAAAAGCGATGTCAGGAATTCCTGCTGCGCAAGAAGAAGCTCGGCCACAAACATCAGGTTGCGACCGTGCCGACAAGGTATGGCTTATTGGCGACACCAAGCTCATCAAACGAGAGGACCGGATTGTTGATGCCCTTGGAGGACAACACTGTCCGAATGAACCGCCGACGCTTTCCATTTGTCACAAATGCCGCGGAAATACCGTTCGTCTGATTGTCGGATACAATAGATGCGGCATTACCCGTCAGGGCATCAAACTCTTTCTTTGGCAACGCGACATTGAAAGACGCGTCATCCATCGACACCTGATGAGCGCGGAACAGATCTTCCCATTCCGGAGCAAGCTGGATCAGAGGAATAGTTCCATCCGGGCGCTTCAGACCCGACACAATCTGAAAGCCCAACCGTTGTCGCACGTGTTCGCACTGCTCATCGATCGATCTGCGTGACTGGCTAATTTCAGCCAAAGCCTCAAGTATCAGTGGAAGATTTCGAATGGAGACCTGCTCGTCCAGCAAGAGCTTGAGAACCGGCAGAAGATTATCGATTTGAACCTTTTCGGGGATCATTTCATCGAGCAGTCTTTTATTCGCCTCGGCGCGGAACGGGTTGGACACCTGCACCATTTCATCCAGGATGCGACGCAGCGATTTGAGCGTAAACAACCGCGAGAAGTTCGCCTTGATAGTCTCCATCAGATGGGTCGTCAGAACTTCGGTCGGCACAACGATGGTGGCACCGGCAAGGGCCGCCACATCTTGTTTTTCGCGACTGATCCAGCGGGCTGGCGCGCCATAGACGGGTTCTTTGACATCTTGGCCATCTGGTAGAGAGGCCTGATTTTCGGGCAACAAGGCCAGAACCAGATCCGCGTGCAGCATGCCGCGGGCGACCTCTACTCCTTGAATATAAATGACATAGGTGCCTGGCGCTAAATCCAAGCCGTCGGTCAACCTGATCTCGGGCAAAATGAACCCGAAATCCGTAGCGATGTGGCGTCTGAGGTTGGTAATCCGTGAATCCATGCCCGTGTCAGCATTCAAAGCCATTGGCACCAGATCCGGCGCAAACTCGATATGGATTTCGTCCAAATCCAGAATGTCACCCAACGGTTTGGTCGGCGGTTCGGACGACAGCTCTTCTACCTCCAAACTTTGTTCGGACTCTTTCCGGATTGCTGCCTTTCTGAGCCAAGCAAAAACGCCGACAACCCCGCTGCCAAAAAGGAAGGGCAGAAACGGCATTCCCGGGAAAAACGCGAGGACCGCCATGAATGCGGAGACAAGCACAAGTGCGTCAGGATAGCGCCCAAGCTGCTCTACGATACCGCTGTCTGTCGTGCCTTTTGCCCCGCCGCGCGCCAGCAAAAGAGCGGAAGCAATGGACACGATAACAGCGGGAATTTGCGACACCAAACTGTCGCCAACCGTCAGAATGGCATAGGTTTCGGCCGCAGCGCCGAACTCCATTCCATGAACACCGACGCCCATGATAAGCCCCATGACGAGGTTGAGCATCGTGATCAAAAGGCCCGCAATGGCATCGCCTTTGACGAATTTCGAAGCGCCGTCCAGAGACCCGTAGAAAGTTGTTTCCTGTAGCTCCGTCTCACGCCGCGCTTTTGCTGTTTCGTGATCAATGGCTCCGGCCGCCATATCGCTATCGATGGCCAACTGCTTGCCCGGCATGCCATCCAAAGCAAAACGCGCCCCGACCTCGGCCATCCGCGTCGCGCCCTTTGTGATAACAACAAAGTTCACGATCAGCAGAACAAGAAAGACAACCAGCCCCAGAAATATGCTGCCGCCCATCACAAAAAGGGCAAAGCCTTCGATGACCTTGCCGGCGGCGCTGATGCCCTCATGGCCCTGTCCGATTATCAGTTTTGTTGAACTGACATTCAGCGACAGCCGGAGCATCAGGGTCGCAAGAAGTACGGTAGGAAAAATCGAAAAATCCAATGGTCGCTCAATGAAAAGAGTGACCGCAAATATCAAAATCGCCAAGGCGAACGACAGCGAAAGCCCGATATCAAGCACCCATGACGGAAGGGGCATCACCATGATGATGATGACGGCCAGAAGTGCTCCTGGCAGCAAGAACTTTGATATGTTTGTAGTCATTGGGTTAATGCCGTCTGTTCCCGCTGCTTATTATCCAAGGGAACGATGCGTCCCTCGGATGTCACTACGGACTTCAGAAGATCATCAACTTCGTTAACTACCTCTAAAAATTTAGAATAATCTGTGCCTAAAGGAGCTTCCGTTGTTGATGGTGAGCTCGATTGTTTTGAATCCGTTAATGTTTCACTCATTGCCGGATAAGATTTCGGTATCGAGAATTTTGGATCAAATTCCGGAAGTCCGATGGCGTCAATTGCCTCCCTAAGGCGAGTGAACTCATCTTGGCCCTGGTCTTCTTCGTTAATTTTTTGCCAGAAAGCCGCCGAAGATAGCAATAATACATCTTCTTCACTTCCATACTCGACAGCATAACTTACAATCGATTTAAACATGGACAGCTTTGTATCGTAGCTGAGTTCAGCTTCATCTATGATCTTGATCGACGATAGAAGATCGTTCTCGGATAAGCGTTTGGATAATTTGATCTTCGTCAACTCTTCGAGCTCATTCATGTTCTGAGCGACAACAGTCAACTGATCCAAAAGAGATATTGGTACTTCTACCAAAGATTCCTCATTTATGGTGCCTAGGGTAGCAATTTTTACATCCATTTCCAGCTGGGGAATTTCTTCTTCGGGCCAAAATTCGTCGACCAAACTGGCCTCTCCAAGATGCAGCAACCTTTCTTTAAAATGCGGTTCAATCCAGTGCCGCGTGACTTCTGGAAAACTGTCCATCATTCGCAAGGCAGCCTTGTAGTCTGCAGAGGTTTGGCTGGGTGGATCTGAGAAGATGGACCAGAAAACATAGGCTTCGTGGCATTTTTCGTAATTGGAGAAGTCGTAGCCAGAGCTGTTTGGATCGTCCGACACATTCAGAACTGCGCGCGCTTCGCGCTTTTCCTCCAGATTCAAAGAGATCATCAAAGACTCCGCCTCTGCGAACAATCCCAAAGCAAGGTACTTCGCTATGATTTCAGTTACATCCTGGTCGGATAGTTCGTTGCCCACTTTTTCCGATAAATTGGTTCTAGAGATCAGAAGGTCTCCATAGGAGAAATCAATTGGAAGCTTTGTAATATTCTTTACAATGCTAGTACTTGGGCAAACATTTTGGGTAGGAGTAGATGTCGAATCTGGCATGGCTTTCGATTCATGGCGTTCTTCTGATTCATTAAAAATATTTATTTCGGGGATTTTGCTTGTATCAAATTTCCAAAAATTTTTAGTCTTTAGGAAGTTTCCAGAACTTGAAACCGAAACGTCATTTTCACCGTCTTGGATATCTATTACAAAATGAGATCTATTAAATATGTGAGTGGACAACTCACAATCACAATTAAGGCGTAGATTAATCGCCCCATTATCTTGAGAGATAGAATCTAGTCTTTCGTTACTTATATAGTCGAAAACGTGATCAACATTGAAAAGGGTTTCTTTCGGAAACCTCACCTCTACCAATCTACGCGTTTTATGAATTATTATAGGTTTTTTTCCATCCGGCATTTCCACAACCAAGCGGACAAAACCGTCGTGTGATCCAGATTTGACCACGATGCCCTCAGCCGCAACCGAACGTGCGAAAATCAAGAAGAATGCGGCAAGAAAACACTTCATGCTGCATCCTGTTTCGTCTGCTTCAATGCCTCTGCCAAGTCACCGAATGACGGCCTGATCGCAGAAGGCGCGTTCTGGCGCCCCACTTCGATGCACATATTGGTTGGGTGATTGAAGAGATTGGCAACGAGCACCTCTCTGATCAGCTTGTAGAAATGGCTATCTTCCTCAACGACGGCCCGAACACGCGACGCGAAGGGCGCCACCAAGCCATACGCCAAGAAAACACCAAGAAATGTTCCAACCAGCGCGCCGCCGATAAGTTTACCGAGAACTTCCGGCGGCTGGTCGATCGAACCCATCGTTTTGATCACACCAAGAACGGCAGCCACAATCCCCAGAGCCGGCAGACCATCTGCGACCGTTTGCAATGCATGGCTTGAATGAAGATCTGAGTGGAGCTTGGCCTCCAATCGCTTCTCGAGGATTTCTTCAACTTGATGGGGGTCATCGTAGTTCATGGAACCGGATCGAAGCGTGTCGCAGATCAGCGAAACCGCCTCTGTGTCGCCCTGAATTTTAGGATATTTCCCGAAAATCGAAGAGGTATCAGGCTCTTCTATATGAGCTTCCAACTCGATAGGGCTCTGTCGGGCAACTTTTAGAAGTTCGGAGAGCAAACACAGCAGATCACGATAGTCTTCAGACACCCACTTGGGCCCTTTGAAGACCTTTTTGATGTCCTTGCCGGTGTGCTTCAGAACGTGTTTGTCGTTCGCAATCAAGAAAGCGCCAATTGCAGCGCCGCCAATCATCATCATCTCGAACGGCAGCGATTTCATGATGATCCCCATCTTGCCGCCGGCCAAAAGGTAACCCCCGAACACCATGGCAAAAATGGTTACAATTCCGATCAAACCAAACATAGTTTTTCCCGCAGTTTTTGGTTACATAACAACAAGTTCGGCGTGCAAAGCACCGGCGGCATGTATCGTTTTCAGAACATCAATCATGTCGTGGGGTGCGACCCCCAAGGCATTCAATCCTTCAACAATTTGCGACAGAGTCGTTCCGCCAGACACTTCGGCCAAACCTGTTCCTTCGGCCTGATCAATCTGCGCGTTCGTTCTTGGAAGTTCGACCGTCTCGCCATCTGAGAACGGGTTGGGCTGGCTAACCACGGGTGCTTCCTGAATACGCAGGGTTAGCCCACCCTGTGAAACCGCGACCCTTGAGATACGAACGGATTCGCCAATCACGATTGTTCCTGATCTTTGGTCGACCACAACCTTTGCCCGGCGCTCCGGAGCGATCGCCAGAGACTCGATATTCACCAACAGATGCGCAGGAGAGTTGCTGCCTGCTGCCGCGACATCAACATCGACGGTTCCGGCATCCAGCATCACCGCGGCCGGTCGCCCGAGATGTTTGTTGATTTGTGTCTCGATGCGAACCGCGGTTGTGAAATCCGGTTCACGCAATGCCAAACGCAGGGATTTCAGCGCTGCAAAGTTGTACTGCACTTCTCGCTCGACCCGCGCGCCAGACGGAATTGACCCAGACGTCGGGACGCCTTGAACAACGCGTGCGCCCTGCCCCTCATTGGACACACCCCCCGCGATCACGGTTCCCTGTGCGACCGCATAGATTTCACCATCCGCTGCGTTCAAAGGAGTCATGATCAACGTGCCGCCAAGCAGGCTTTTGGCATCGCCAATGGCTGATACGGTCACATCGATTTTTGATCCGTTTCTGGCGAACGGGGGCAATTCAGCGGTTACGAAAACTGCTGCTACGTTTTTTGGCCGAAACTGTTCGCCATTTACGTTTACGCCAAGCCGCTCGAGTAGGGTTGTCATGATTTCTTCGGTGTAGGGCGCATTGCGCAGGCCATCACCTGTGCCATTCAAGCCAACAACCAGGCCGTAACCAACCAAATCATTCCCGCGAAAGCCCTCGAACTCGACCAGGTCCTTGATACGAACAGATTGGGCATGAGCAAGCGATGACACTGCGCAAAAGGCGATGAGTAAAACGACGCGAAACATCAGCGCATAACCTCTAGAAACGAAAGCTGAGACCTGCGCGACACGATTGTATAAAGCGCCTCGAGCTGGGTCTGGGCCTGTTCGAGTTTCGTCGCCGCTTCGTATTGATCGATTTCGGTCAGCGCCAATTTGGCGGCTTCCAGATTTTGAACCTCAGCTTCTTGAACCTGCTGCATGCGATCAATGCGGCTTTCGACGTTCCCCACCTTTGCCATGGAATTGATCAGGTTGGATTCCGCGCCGTTCAGCGCGTCAGCCGTCCGCGAAAGAAGTTTGATCTGCTCTGAGGGCGCGAGGTTCAGAGAACTGTCGGTCGCGAAGATCGACATAGCCATCGCCTTCAAGCCATCGCGGAACACATTGTCGTCGGCGCGAACAGATAGCCCGATGCGCTGCCCATTTCCCAAATCCAGTGGCGGGACATCCGTTTGGGACCCTAAATAGCCCAAAGCAGCAAACCCGCCTGTGTCGCTGAACCAATCATCCAAACGCATTTCGACTTCATCAGCGGTCGTTGCGCCCTGCAACACCTGTGAAATCTCATTAAGCATGTCATTTTCGCCCGCCAAAGGCTGCCGGTCAGTTGCAACACCCGAGAAAAGCGAACGGCCCGCGACCTGTGTGTTCAGGTTGGAAATGGTCAGACCAAAGGCAGCTCGTGCGCTTTCCGACAAAGCGTTTCTGTCCACAGTCGCCTGCGCGAATTCAACGTGCTGAAGGCTTGATTTCAGTTCGGACCACGCCGAATTGATTGAGGTCAGACTTTGCTGGGTAGACGTCGCGCGAATACCCAGTTCACTCAGCGCGATACTGCGGCTCTCCCGATTTGAAAGATCTGCGGAAATCCGACCAAGGGACGTCAGATCGCCTTTCAGGTGCTTTCCAGTATCCTCTGCAACTCCGGTTGTGACCTCGGCACCGCTTGTCAGAACGTCGGACTTCAGCTGCGCCTGCCAGCGTTTCATGACCAAAGTCTGGGATAAATCACCAATAGAAATCATTGTCCGTTCCTCACATTTCGAGAAGGCGCGTAATCAGGTCGTCCAAGGTCTGGAGCACCTGAGCGTTGGCCGCATAAGCCCGTTCAACCAGCATCAAATTCTGAAGCTCTTGATCCGTATCCACCCCTTCAGAAAGTTCGATTTCGCGAAGGGAAGTATTTCTGTCGGTGGCTGCGGATTGCTGTGTTTCAAAGCGGACCCGAGCCGATACCGCACGATTTTCAAGATCCATCACCATGTCGGACAAAGACCCCGAAACACTTTGTGGGCCGCTTGTTCCGTTGAGCGATGAAAGCATTGAATTCAGGACCGTGGGGTCGCCTACCTCACCATTTGCAGGCGCGTAGATGCCATCCCTGATGCGCCACGCATCTTCTGCTGTGACGGCCGAATTCAACTGCAATCTACCAGCAAGTCCGGTTGAAGGGGGGGCGGTTACGTTGCCCATATCCGTGAATAGGCCCGGTGCACTAGCTGCGATGGTGCCATCTGGACCGCCACTTTCAAACCGCAGAGCAAGCTCTTGAGCGGCGGCGTCCAGTGATTGCTGATATTCTGGAACGGTCTCATCCCTGAGAAGGAACTGCGCAGCGATTGCGCCACCTGCAAAGGGGCCTTTGTCCGTTAAAGAAACTGGCCTGCCGTTCAACGTTAAGCCGCCAAGCAATCCATTCGCTTGGGTCATGTGGGCTGCGATTGTCGGCGTTTTATCGAAACCTACTACAGCAACCTGATCACCCACCAGTATGGCACCGCCCTCTGTGTAGACAGTGAGTTCGCCACGATCACGGGCAACTGTCCGGATCGGAACGAGTTCAGCAATCTCATCCAAGGCCTTTTGCCTTTGATCCATAAGGCCGGACACTTCGACATCGCCATGTTTGGCCACCGAGATGCTGTGGTTCAGGTTTGCCACCTCTTCCAACTTGGCGTTGAGGTGCTCAACTTGAGACGCAATTGTTGAATCCGACTGACGTCGGATATCCTGCAGCTCAGCCTCTTTCGCATTAAACGCGGCTGTCAGATCGTTCGCCGCGTCGACAACGGCCTCGAGACGCAAGGTTGAGGATGGATCGCTTGCGGCCAGGACAAGCGCGGAATCAAAGGCAGCCAACGAGCTGCTGATCGAACCAGCATCCTCGATCGTGCCGAAGACCTGTTCGATTTTCTGGGCGCCCTTTAGACCACCGGATGCCAACCCCACTTCGGCGTCAGAGAGCCTGCGGTCGGACAGCAGGACAGGGTTGGTGATCCGTTTGACCAATCCGTTGTCAAACTCCCGCTTGCTGTAGGCGTCATTGCTTGCGTTCGCGACGTTAGACGCGATGACCTCTGCCGTGCGGACATTATAGGTCATGCCGCCCAGCGCATTGGACATGGCTGATGAAATGGTCATCTCAGGCCCCCTTCAGATCAGCGTTTGATATTCGTGGTTTCCTGAAGCATTTCATCCACCGTCTGAATGACTTTGGCGTTCGACGAATACGCCCGCTGGGTCTGGATCAGATTGGTGAGCTCGCTTGCAACATCAGTTGTGGATTCCTCTCGTGCATAGGAAACGATGTCGCCCGTCGGGCCATCCGCCGCGTTCCATAGGAAGTAGCTGCCGCTTTCGGGCGATGGGATATAAACTTGGTTATCCAGCGCGATCAGCCCGTTGGGGTTGGGCAGATCAACCAAAGGAACCTGGTAGATTGTGCGCGTGATGCCGGTATCGAAATAGGCATGAACAAAGCCGTTTTCGTCAATTTCAACAGATGTCATGTTGCCCACTGGCGAGCCGTCTTTTGAGATATTCAGTGGTGCGAAACTGTCGGAAAGCTGGGTGATCCCATCGTTTTCACCAATGTTACCGATTGAGACTTCGATCGGACCACTAGCAACATTGGCCACGAAAGAGCCGGACGAAGGATCATACGCACCGCCGGACAAGGTAGTGACTGACAACAGTGTACCACCGCTTGATCGGGAGTCATCGAACACCAGTTCGTATTCGCCGATCAACGTTCCGCCTGTCGCACTATCGGTGATTTCCATACGCCATGTGTTGGAGGCACCGGATGCGAGCAGGACCGGGGTAAAGTTGATATCGATCGTCTCGGAAACACCGAGGTTATCGTAATATTCAACCGACAAGTTCAGCGGATCGCCTGAAGCCGTTGAATACGTCTCTGTCGCAGGCAGGTTCAGGCCCAAAGACACTCGTGTCGTAGGTTCACCGGAAAACTGGTTCACATTGATCTGGACGGGTTCAAGACCGTCACTTGTGTCTCGGGGATAGACAGGAACAGTGCCATCGGTGCTTGCCGGCCAGCCAAGAAGAACCAAGCCTGTTTCCGTTACCAAATACCCATTGGCATCCGTCCGGAATGACCCCGTTGTGATAAGCTGCATCTGTGGTGCGCCATTTCCAGCTTCGATATCAGATGTCTCTGCTACAGGAAGAAAGCCGCGTCCGCGGACTGCCATGTCGGTCGCATTAGACGTACTGACAAGCGAGCCACTTTGATCGACAACGCGCTGCGACGTCGCACGCACGCCACCAGCTGTATAGGTGCCGCCAGAATTCGACATAACCATCGAGTGAAAATCTGTTTCCACCCGCTTGTATCCATACGTTGCCGAGTTCGCGATGTTGTCGGAAATCGACGACAATTTACTGGCATTCGCCGTCAGGCCCGCGACACCTGCGTTCAGGGAGGAGGAGATGGTCATGGAACGCCTTTCTGCTGTTTCCGACTGTTCCTCTTACCCTTACGCACGCTGTCTTAACGGCAGCCTAATAGGAAAAATCTTTCCTTTTCCGCGACGACGACCCTATTTCAAAAGGACAAACTCCAACCGGTTGTTGCGGATGTTCATCGGGTTTTCCTGAAACGGATATCGATCGCCCAGCGCGGTCATCCGCGCGATGCGCGCCTCGTTAAGTCCGGCGTCCAGAAGTTGGGTATAAAATGCCTCCGCGCGTGCCTGAGAGACGGACCATGTGGGATCTTTGTCCAACACAACCGGAAAACTGGCCACACCTGCCTTCAATGCGATCTGCTGGTTTGTCAGTTCAGCAAACTCAGTCAAAGCACCAGACAGTTTTACCAAAAGATCGCTCGGGGTCGTTCCGTCGAATAGTTCGGCCGTAGGAAGATCATTCAGCCTGATTGCGTAGCCCTCATCGGTGAATCGCGCCGAGACGTGCGGCATCAAACTGTTGCCATCCAGACTTTCGACAAGCGTTGCGCGCAGGATTTTATCCAGCTCTTCTTGCGTTTTAGGACCTGCACCGGAGAGGTGAAGTCTTTGATCCTCGATCAATTCAGATTGGAATTTCGACTGCTTTTGATCGGTTGCTCCGGTGCCGTTCTGCGGCAGGGTATCTTCGGCAAAAACCGAATCCCCCCTAAGGTCCTTTTCGCCGCCGCCAGAGACGCGGCTGATCGAAATATTTGGGCTGAAATAGTCAGCCAAACCTTTCCGCTGCTTTTCCGTCGTCGCATTCAACAGCCACATCAGCATGAAAAAGGCCATCATCGCGGTCACGAAATCCGCGTAGGCCACTTTCCACGCGCCGCCGTGGTGGCCATCGCCCGCGACAACCTTTTTGCGCTTGATAATAATCGGCGCAGATTCATTTCCAGATGCCATTGCATCCACTCCCGTTACTCACCCGGGACCAGATTATTTGGCGAGACTCTAACCAAGGGTTAAGTCTCTAATTTAAGGGAAATTTTCGGGTCTTCGTTACTTCGCGGATTTCAGAAACGCGTAGATGTCTCTGGCGCTATGGCTTTGGCGGTATGCCATCCGTGCGCGCGCGGTATCGTCCTTAAGCCACTTCTTCAGGAACGTCGTAGGATTCTTCAGGTAGGCCTCAAGCGTTTCGGGCGTCCACACCAGCCCTTGCTGGCCTGCCTGACGCAACGAAGGGCTATAATTGAAGCCTTTGCTGCTGCCTGCCGTGCGACCGGCAATCCCGTACAGGTTCGGCCCAACCTTGGCACCCTGAAACAGGGCACGACCATCCGGTGCCTTGACCATATGACATGCAGCACAATCTGCAAACGCTGCGCGCCCACGATCAGCGTCCTGCGCATTCGCTAAAACAGGAAGGAAAAGTACAAGCGCAATGAGGGCTTTGAGTGTCATAATGGCGTCCGTAGTCGGTAACTGACTACCTATGTGATTTTCTGCAAATGCACAGGTCGAATCTATAAAATTAAAAGTGTTCGATGAACTTGTGCCACAAAACGCCCGGAAATGACACTGTATGCGGGCAGACGTATGTGTCCCAATCGCCTAAGGCACAAACCTGATTAGCGTTGGCGCTTTAGATACACGTAGTAGGCACCTTCGCCCCCGTGGCGGATATGCGCGGGCGTCACCTGCAGCACGACCTGTGCCAAAGGCGGTAGCTTTAGCCAGAGCGGAACCTGCGTTTTCAAAACACCCCGTCGGCGTGGCATCGGATCGTACGGGTCTTCGCGGCTGCCTTTACCGGTGATCACCAGAACCAGCCGAAGACCCCGTGAGAAGGATGTCATGACAAAACGGTTGAGCGCGGGATGCGCCTGATCAAGCGTCATTCCATGAAGGTCGATCCGCCCCTCGGGCACCAGCTTACCGCGCTTCATTTTGCCAAAGGCCTTGGCGTCCATCGACACCGGATCCTTTGCCAATCTTTTATGAGTGGTTTCCGGCGCTTTGATAGCTTCGGGAAGCCGCGTCGCCGACTGACCTAGTCGGAAACTTTTGAAGGGTGTGGGCTTTGGTTTGGGCGCAGGCTTTTTGGCAGGAGCCTCTTCGCCGGATATCGGCGCAAAGTAATCCCGCCTATCGAGCTTTTCAGTCGTTTTGGCGACCCTCGACCATAGATCGGCGTCTTCCTGATCCAGCTTGCGACGTTTCACTGGGAAACATCCGGCAACATCGCGTAGGCCCGCTGGATTGGTAGAAACACCACCATCCGGCCCGGATCCTTCAGCTTGCCCGCCGCTTTTCCCGCTTTGTCACCAGTACCCATGAAAATATCAGCGCGCTGAGCACCCTTGATGGCCGAACCAGTGTCCTGCGCGATCATGAGCCTGCGCATCGGAGACTCACCATCCTTTTCGACCCAGACAGGGGCCCCAAGCGGTGTGTACCGCTTATCCACCGCGATCGAGCGCAGCGTGGTGATAGACCGGTTCATGGCACCCAAAGGGCCTTTATCGGCGGGCACTTCACTTACTTCGCGAAAGAACACGTAAGACGGGTTGTGGTACAAAAGTTCAGTCCCGTCCGCAGGATTGCGCCGCACCCAGTTCTTGATGACGTCGGCAGACACCTGATGCGATTTGTAGGTACCACGCCGGATCAGTTCGACCCCGATTGACCGGTATTCATGACCATTGGCGCCGCCGTAACCGACGCGGATCGTGCGCCCGTCGGGGAAGCGCACACGGCCTGACCCTTGAACTTGCAAAAAGAAAAGCTCGACCGGATCATCAACCCAGGCAATCTCAAGCCCGCGGCCATCCATAACGCCAGATGTCAGAATATCCCTGCGCGAATACCACGGTTGGTTTCGGCGCGCTTCCGGGGGCATTTTGTAAATCGGATACTGATACGGCCCGCCGCGTGTGGGCGCGCCAGTCAGTTCCGGTTCGAAATAGCCGGTGAAAAGTGGCTCCTGATCCGGGATCGTGATCATCACAGGTCGGAAAAACAGTTCAAAGAACTCTTTCGCTGAAGCGGGATTTTGATCTTTCGCAGCCGCACACAGATTTCGCCAGTCAGGATCGTCAAAATCGCTGCACGTGTTCAGAAACACTTTAAGAGCGGCGCTATGGTCATCCTGATCCCAGCCCTCGAGGTCATCGAACGACAGGATCGAGTAGACGATGTCTTCGCCATCGTCCCCCTGAGCACTGGCTTGTGTCCCTACCAAAGCGAGCCCCGCTAATATGACCGCAGCGATCCTTTGGATCATTCGCCCGTTGCGACAAGTTGCCAGTTCGGATCGTCGCTGCCCATGTTGCGTGCGAACGTCCAGACATCGCGCTGACGCTTAACTTCGGTCGGGCCGCCTTCAACGATCTCGCCCTCAGCATTGCTCACTGCGAAGGTCAGTTCGCCAAAGAAACGAACGGTCAGCTCCGCCAAACCTGTTGCAGCGTCGAAGGTGGCTTCGGTCAGCTTGGTTTCGCGCACGCCGATAAACTCTGCCTCGATTGTCAGACCCTGTTCTTCACGGGATTTGATCACCTCTTCGAAGCTTTCAAAAACATCCTCATCCAGATAGGGGCGCAAATCTTCGATCTGGCCATTTTCGAAACCCATCAGGATCATTTCGTAAGCACCGCGGGCACCACCAAGGAATTCCGAAACCGAAAAGGCGGGCTCGACCCGCTTCATCTGCTCCAAAGCTTTGGCGCTTTCGCTGCCTTCTTCAACGTGATCGGTGATATCCCGATCCGGACCGCCATCGATCACTTCGAAATTGCGACGATCTTTGCGGGGCGCCGCATCAAGCGGGGCAGGGGGCTTTTCAAAGCCCTCACGTGTCCCCAGAACATTCTTCAGGCGAATGATCAGGAACACAGCGATAGCTGCAAGTACGAGCAGCTGTAAAATAGGCAAATTCATCAAGACCTCATGCTGGGTTCTTTGAATGGACGTGTTGAAACCTTATGTAGGGAGTGCACGCGTAGCTGTCCACCGTACGCGACGACTTAGGAGATCAGATTAATGTGGCTCTTTTTGGCATTTCTAGCCATCCCAATCATCGAGATTGCCCTTTTCATTCAGGTTGGCGGCCTAATTGGCCTTTTCCCGACACTGGCAATCGTGGTGATTACCGCGATTTTGGGCACGTGGCTGGTTAGATCGCAGGGGTCCCAAGCTCTACGAAATCTACAGTCGTCATTCTCTGAACTTCGCGACCCGACCGAACCTTTGGCCCACGGTGCGATGATCTTGATCGCTGGTGCGCTGCTGCTAACCCCCGGCTTTTTCACCGACGCGGTTGGTTTCGCACTTCTGGCGCCGCCGGTGCGCATCGCGGTTTTGCGCTGGGCGCGCAAGAACATCAAAGTGACCCAATTTTCTATGGGTCAGTCAGCCAGCTATTCGCACAGCAGCCACAAACGACATGATCCGCGCACAAACGCCGGTCGCGGGCAGGGGGAAATCATCGAAGGCGATTACGAAGATATTTCAAAAACGCCCAAACCCACCCATCCCGGTTCGGGCTGGACTAAGCATTGAGGATACCGCGCGTCACTGATAAGCGGTAACAAAAGCCATTTAAGGGAGTTTAGCGCATGGGTGATGCGAATACGAACGGTGCACCGGAAGCAGCACCTCAGGTTAAAATGAACGTACTGGCCCAATTCATTCGGGACATGTCGTTTGAAAACATCCTCGCACAAAAGGGTGCGCAGGGTGACACGCAGCCGGACGTTCAGGTTCAGGTAAATCTGGATGCGCGCAAACGCGCTCCGGAAAACCAGTACGAAGTTGTCATGAAGCTGAAGATCGACAGCAAGGCCAAGGAATCCGGCGACCAGCTGTTCCTGCTTGAGATCGAATATGCAGGCGTCTTCGTCGTTGAAAACGTACCCGAGGAACAGATCCACCCGTTCCTTCTGATCGAATGCCCGCGCATGCTGTTCCCGTTTGTGCGCCGCATCGTTGCCGACGTCACACGTGACGGTGGCTTCCCGCCGCTGAACCTTGAAACGATTGATTTCCTTGCACTTTACCGTGCGGAACTTCAGCGTCGCGCAGCGGCATCTCAGGCCGAGCCCCAAGGCACAGCCTAAGATATCAGCCCTTATTCCAAAGGGCGTTGTCCCCGAGCTTTTCGACAAAGGCGGCATGTGCCGCCTTTTCGTTTTCTGTGATCCGCGAAGGCAAGGGTGTTGGGCGGCGGGTGGGGCGCCAATCGGTATCCACTGATGCACCAGCCGTCTTTTCCTTTGAAACGGAAAGCGCAAAATCGGGCTGCTTGCCGCCGATCAGCTCAAGATAAACCTCGGCCAGAATTTCAGAGTCGAGCAAAGCGCCGTGCAATGTCCGCGATGAGTTGTCGATGTTAAAACGGCGACACAGAGCATCAAGCGACGCAGGCGACCCCGGGAAACGTTTGCGCGCGATGGCAAGCGTATCCAGCGCCTGTTCCCAAGGCAGCTGGCGCTTGTTCAGCCACTTCAGCTCGGCATTCAGGAACTTCATGTCGAAGCTGGCGTTGTGGATGATCATTTTGGAATCCCCAACGAATTCCAGAAATGCATCCGCAATTTGGGCGAAGACAGGTTTATCACGCAGAAAATCGTCGCCCAGCCCGTGAACTTCAAACGCTTCCTGCGGCATCGACCGTTCTGGGTTGATGTATTGGTGATACGTATTGCCCGTGGCCACATGGTTCCACAGCTCGACAGCACCGATTTCTACGATCCGATCGCCGGACTCGGGGTCAAAGCCTGTGGTTTCGGTATCCAGAACGATTTCACGCATTGTCAGAGCCACTTTTCAGGGTTTCAAGCACAGTTTTGACGTCGTTTTCCGCCATTTCAAGGGTATCTGCCCGAACCCTGAAATTAGATCTCCGAACTTTTTCGTCGTTCGGCATCTGCTTGGACAGAATTTGTTCAAACTGCGCTTCTGTCATCGTGCCCCGCGCCATAACGCGTTCCCGTTGAATGGTTGGATTCACGTCAACGCAGACAACAGCGTCAAATTCACCCTCTGAGTTCGTTTCGAACAACAGGGGGATGTCAAAAACGATGCAGTCCGCTTTCGAATGCGCTGCGAATTCCGCCCGATCCTGTCTGACCAACGGGTGCACGATCTTTTCCAGTTTGGACAAGGCATCACTTTCCGTAGAAATGATATCTTTCAACCGGTCTCTGGAAACAGCGCCGTCAGAGATTGCTTGTGGCCACAGGTTCTGAATTGGGGCTACCGCCGCGCCGCCTTGTTCGTAGAGGCGGTGAACGGCTGCATCAGCATCCCATACGTCGCATCCAAGATCTTTGAAAATCTTGGACGTTGTCGACTTACCCATGCCGATAGATCCGGTCAGACCGATTTTAAGTGTCATCGCAAAACGGCCGCGCGCAGTGCATCATCCACTTCAGGGCGCTTGTTGAACCAGCGTTCAAACCCCGGAACCGCCTGATGCAGCAACATGCCCAAGCCATCGACAGTCGGGCAGCCGATTTCGCGCGCAGTTTTGAGAAGCTTGGTTTCCAGCGGTGTGTATACGATGTCTGTAACCAAAGTTGTCGGCCGCAACCCGTCAAGCGGCACGCGCAACTCGGGCTTTCCGACCATGCCAAGCGACGTCGTGTTCACAACAGTCGCGGCGTCTTCCATCACATTTCCTGCCTGCACCCATTCGATAACGCTCAGGCGTTTGCCGAAATCTTCGCGTAGCTTATCGGCCCGTGCCCGCGTTCTGTTGGTGATCCAAATCTCTGGGCATCCAGCCTCGATCAATGACGCAACAATCGCACGAGCCGCGCCGCCCGCCCCAAGAACGACAGCCGGCCCTGCCTTTGGTTCCCAAGTCGGTGCTTTCTGGCGCAGGTTGGCGATAAATCCGTAACCATCTGTATTATCGGCGTGAATTTTACCATCACTGCGGAAAATCAATGTGTTGGCAGCCCCGATCACCGCTGCCCGATCTGTAATCAGATCAGCAATCTCAAGCACCTTTTCCTTATAAGGGATGGTCACATTGACGCCCACAAACCCCAGCTCTGGCAGCGTTTTCAAGGCGCTTTCCAGTTTGTCAGCGGCAATCTCCATCGGGATGTAATAGCCAGGCAAACCGTATTTCCGTAGCCAATAGCCATGAAGCTGAGGCGATTTCGAATGCGCAATAGGGGACCCGATAACACCCGCCAACGGGATACGATTTGCGGTCATGATGCCAGTTCTCCGATCAACGTCAGATGATTGATAAACTCTATAAGCGGAAGACCAAGCACATTGAAATGATCACCTTCAATCCGCGTGAACAATCGAACACCTTCCTCTTCCAATTTGTACGCACCGACAGAGTCTGCAACCGAGGGCCAGTTCCGCCCGAGATAATCATCAATGAACCCATCTGACAGTTCGCGCATATAAAGGCGCACCATCCCTATATGGCGCCATTTCGGCTCGCCATCTTGGTAAAGAACCGCAGCTGAAAGCAGCATGTGCTTTTTCCCGCTTAGAAAAGTCAGCTGTTCCTTCGCCTGTTCGATGGTTTCCGGTTTGGACAGGATACGATCATCGATTTGCAAAATCTGGTCACACCCCAGAACAAACGCGCCAGGGTTCTTCTGTGAAATCTTCCGTGCCTTCAATTCGGCCAGCGTATCAGCCACGTCACGGGGTTTGGCCTGCTCGGCTTCCAAGGCACCGCGAACCGAATCTTCATCAATCCGTGCGACGTGTACTGAGTGGGTGATTCCAGCCGACGACAGCAGTTCGGTGCGGATTTTTGATCCTGAAGCGAGGATGAGCGGATTTTTCATGTGGAAAACTCGTCGAATAACCGCGGGTAAATGTGGTTGGATCGTTCATGGGAAAATTAACACGATCATGCAAGCCGTGGACAACTTCCATGTTTTTCCCGACGTTCAGTAAGATTATCAGTTTGGGGACGGGATAACTTTACCGATGTGCGTAAGCTAAAATTTCTTGTATCTCTACCAAGATATGTACAAGAAATAATGAAATCCAGAATCACAATAAGACTTTGTTAAATAACATTTTTCCTTGATTAATCTAGTATACAAGAATTTTGGTACACCAAGTTTTCCACAATCTGTGCTGAGTGTGGAAAAACGGCCAGAAACTCATTAATCCCAAGCTTAACAAATCCCCAACAAACAAAATCATCTCTTAAATATTTTCTTTATTTTATAAAGATTACCTGCCTGACCTCGACGATTGACTTCACACGGTAACTTTCTTACCTGTGTTCCAACGCCTCAGTCCTGAGGAACGTGTTTTCCAAAATAACTGCTTTGAACTGCATCGATCAGGTGCAGAGAGTGTGCGATGAATCTCGAAAAACTGAACCTGTCCGATCTTAAGGCCCAAAGCCCCAAGAACCTTTTGGCGCTTGCTGAAGAGCTTGAGATCGAAAACGCCTCGACCATGCGAAAAGGCGAAATGATGTTCCAAATTCTGCGTGAACGCGCAGATGAAGGCTGGGACATTTATGGTGATGGCGTTCTTGAAGTTCTTCAGGACGGTTTTGGTTTCTTGCGTTCTCCGGAAGCGAACTACCTGCCGGGTCCTGACGATATTTATGTATCGCCCGACATGATCCGCAAATTTTCTCTGAGAACAGGCGATACAATCGAAGGTCAGATCAAAGCACCTGAGGGTGAAGAACGTTACTTTGCTTTGATGGACGTATCGCAGATCAACTTTGAAGATCCTGAGAAAGCACGTCACAAGATCGCATTCGATAACCTGACACCGCTCTATCCAGATGAGCGCCTGAAGATGGAAATCGAAGATCCAACCATCAAAGACAAATCCGCGCGTATCATCGACCTGGTCGCGCCGATCGGTAAAGGTCAGCGTTCTTTGATCGTTGCGCCGCCGCGGACTGGTAAAACCGTTCTGCTGCAGAACATCGCGTCCAGCATCGAAAAGAACCATCCGGAATGCTATCTGATCGTTCTTCTGATCGATGAACGTCCGGAAGAAGTTACCGACATGCAGCGTTCTGTTAAGGGTGAGGTTATTTCCTCGACCTTCGACGAACCTGCGACACGTCACGTGGCCGTCAGCGAAATGGTTATCGAGAAAGCCAAGCGCCTTGTTGAACATAAGCGTGACGTCGTGATCCTGCTCGACTCGATCACACGCCTTGGCCGCGCCTTTAACACTGTCGTACCTTCCTCTGGTAAGGTTCTGACTGGTGGTGTTGACGCAAACGCCCTGCAGCGCCCCAAGCGCTTCTTCGGTGCCGCGCGTAACATCGAAGAGGGCGGCTCTCTGACCATCATCGCAACGGCACTGATCGACACAGGCAGCCGTATGGACGAAGTCATCTTTGAAGAATTCAAAGGTACGGGTAACTCTGAAATCGTTCTGGATCGCAAGGTCGCGGATAAACGCGTCTTCCCGGCGATGGATATTCTCAAGTCCGGTACGCGTAAGGAAGATCTGTTGGTCGATAAGGCAGATCTGCAGAAAACATTCGTTCTCCGCCGTATCCTGAACCCGATGGGCACAACGGACGCGATCGAATTCCTGCAATCGAAGCTGAAACAGACTAAAACGAACTCTGAATTCTTCGATTCTATGAACACCTAAATCAGGGGCGCTAGCGGATGGATACGATCTTTGCCCTTGCCACCGCGCAGGGGCGCGCTGGCGTTGCTGTAATCCGTATTTCAGGTCCTCAGTCGTGGGATGTAGGCACCGCGCTTGCCGGTAGCCTGCCTAAGCCGCGTAAAGCTGGTCTACGACGTCTTACAGCGACTGATGGAACCTATCTTGATGAAGCTTTGGTTCTTACTTTTGAGGACAAAGAAAGCTTCACTGGTGAAAAAACGGTCGAGCTTCAGACCCACGGAAGTATTGCAGTCGTAAACTCTATTTTGAAAGAGTTGGGCGGGTTTAGTGACTGTAGATTGGCTGAACCTGGTGAGTTTACACGTCGCGCAATGGAGAGTGGGCGCCTTGATCTTGTTCAGGTCGAAGCTCTTTCTGATCTGATCGAGGCCGAAACAGAGCTGCAAAGAAAACAAGCTTTGCGAATGTTCGACGGCGCGTTCGGTGAACGCGTTCTATCGTGGCGGCAATCGCTGATCCGGGCGGCTTCTTTGCTAGAAGCGGTTATCGACTTCGCTGATGAAGAAGTACCAGAGGATGTTTCAGCAGAAGTTTCCGAGCTTCTGAAAATGGTAATCGGCGCTTTAAATAAAGAGCTGACTGGTTTTCAAAGCGCTGAACGAATTCGGTCCGGTTTCGAGGTTGCAATCATAGGCGCCCCGAATGTGGGTAAATCCACTTTGCTCAACGCGCTTGCTGGTCGCGACGCAGCCATCACGTCTGAAATTGCGGGAACGACGCGCGATGTGATCGAGGTGCGAATGGACCTCTCCGGTATCCCCGTAACCTTGTTGGATACGGCTGGCTTACGAGAGACCGAGGATACAATTGAAGCACTTGGTATCGCGCGAGCAAAAGATAGGGCTTCGGCTGCAGACCTTCGTGTGTTTCTGAAATCCGGTGATGAAGCTGTTCCGGACTTCATCGAAGCAGAAGATTTGGTTTTTGAAACAAAGGCTGATTTAACCGGAAAGGCCGACGCTATCTCGGCCAAATCAGGTGAGGGGCTGGATAAAGTCATTCAATCGATAACCTATGCTTTGCAGCAGAAAGTTGCTGGTGCTGGTCTTGCCACCCGAGAACGTCATCGCGTCGCACTTGTCCAGGGTGTTAAACATCTGGAAACTGCTGAAAGATTGGTTTCGGAAGGCTCCGAAATTTATGATATCGCTGCTGAAGAGATTCGAACCGCCGTACGTGGACTTGAAAGTCTTGTTGGTAAAGTTGGCGTTGAAGACCTGTTGGACGAAATCTTCTCAAGTTTCTGTCTTGGAAAGTAAGGAGTGTTTCACGTGAAACATTTGGACTTTGATGTGATCGTTGTTGGCGGTGGCCACGCCGGGACAGAAGCGGCCCACGCATCAGCACGTACAGGCGCAAAGACCGCTCTGATAACCATGCGCGAGGCGGATATCGGCGTGATGTCTTGTAACCCAGCAATCGGTGGTTTGGGTAAGGGTCACCTTGTCCGCGAAATCGATGCGTTGGATGGCGTGATGGGGCGGGCCGCTGACCTTGCAGGCATTCAATTTCGGCTTCTGAACCGCCGGAAAGGGCCGGCAGTACAGGGGCCACGTGCGCAAGCCGATAGAAAGATCTATCGACGAGAGATGCTTGCGCTGACTAAAAGCCAAGAGAACTTGACGATTATTGAAGGTGAGGTCATCGACCTTCTTCTGAATGGCGATACTGTGTCGGGCGTTGCTCTGGCCGACGGAACAACGATTAGCTCTAAATCCGTTGTCTTGACCTCGGGAACTTTCCTACGTGGCGTAATCCACATTGGGGATACGTCCTATGCCGGGGGTCGTATGGGTGACCAAGCTTCTGTACGACTGGCCGAGCGTATTGATGAATTTGGTTTACCGTTGGGTCGACTGAAAACTGGCACGCCTCCGCGACTTGATGGTCGTACAATTGATTGGGATCGCTTGGATACGCAACCCGGCGACGATGAACCGGTAATGTTTTCGTTCTTATCCAAGTCACCGACAGCAAAGCAGATTTCTTGTGGCATCACGCACACGAATGAAAAAACGCATGAGATCATCCGCTCTAACCTAGAACGCTCAGCGATGTACGGTGGCCATATCGAAGGCGTCGGGCCGCGATACTGCCCCTCGATCGAAGACAAAGTCGTCCGTTTTGCTGATAAAACATCGCATCAGATTTTTCTTGAACCTGAGGGCGTCGATGATCACACCGTTTACCCCAACGGGATTTCGACGTCCTTACCGGCTGATGTGCAAGAGGATTATGTCCACTCGATCGAGGGTTTGGAAAAGACAGAAATCCTACAACCGGGTTACGCGATTGAATATGACTATGTAGATCCCCGTGCGCTTGATCTGCAGTTGGCGGTCAAAGGTGTGAATGGCCTGTTCTTGGCTGGCCAAATCAACGGCACAACCGGTTATGAAGAAGCAGCCGCACAGGGTTTGATCGCCGGTACAAACGCGGCGCTTCGTTCTTCGGGGAAAGACCCATTCATTCTAAGCCGGTCTGACAGCTATATTGGCGTGATGATTGATGATCTAACCACGCGTGGCGTTAGCGAACCTTACCGGATGTTTACGTCCCGCGCAGAGTTCCGCCTGTCACTGCGGGCTGATAATGCGGACCAACGCCTTACACAGATTGGTCTGGATTTTCGACTTGTGGGCGATGTCAGAAAGTCCGCGTTCCAATCAAAGATGGAAGCTTTGCATTCTGCGAAAGAGTCACTGGAAGCACTCAGCCTGACTCCAAAGGAGCTGAGTGAGATTGGTTTAACTGTGAATCAGGACGGTGCCCGCCGGAATGGTATGGAAATTCTTGCGTTCCCGGATACGTCCTTTGAGTCGCTGCTTGCAGCGGATTCTTCGCTTGAAAGTGTACCTGATGGTATTCGCCGCCAGCTTGAAAAAGACGCGACGTACGCAAGCTACATCGAGCGTCAGAAGAAAGACGTGGAAGCACTTCGAAAAGACGAGAAGCAGGCTATTCCGTCCGATTTCGATTTCGGGGTGCTGAGTGGTTTGTCGAACGAGCTGAAGGATAAGCTGACGCGGGCACGTCCGGATAACCTTGCTCAGGCTGCTCGGGTCGAAGGAATGACGCCGGCCGCTCTGTCGCTGCTACTGTCCAAACTTCGCCAAGCCAGCCGTCAAAAAACTGCGTAACAGGTTCCCAAGATGAATGTTTCACGTGAAACACTAGACCGATTGCGCGCCTATGAAGCACTGGTTCTGAAGTGGTCACCAAAGATCAACCTCGTTTCCAAGGGCACGCTGGCTGATACTTGGGAGCGGCACATTGTCGATTCCCTCCAAGTTATCGAGTTGGCCCCGAAATCCGGTAAATGGGTGGATTTAGGTAGTGGCGGGGGATTCCCCGGTATCGTTGCTGCGATTTGCGCGATGGAGACGGATCGAGATCATGATGTGACTCTCGTTGAGAGTGACGCCAGAAAATCTGCTTTTCTACGCACAGCACTTCGGGAAATCGGTGTCGAAGGAACAGTTATTACCGACAGGATTGAGAACGTTCCAGGGCAGGGGGCAGACATCCTAACTGCCCGCGCATTGACGTCGCTTGATGGTTTGTTGGGCTTTGCAAAACAACATATGGCCGAACAGGGAATAGCCCTTTTCCCGAAAGGGGCGACGTGGCAAAAAGAAGTTGAAGCAGCAAAAGAACACTGGGATTTCCAAGCAAAAATGCACCCCAGTACGACACATCCAGACGCCGTTGTGCTGGAAATAAGTGAGGTCAAACATGTCTGATCCGACGCGTCCCGTTGGTCCGAAGATTATCGCAATCGCCAACCAAAAGGGCGGGGTCGGCAAAACGACGACTTCTATCAATCTGGCCGCGGCGCTAGCGGAAGAGGGGCTGTCGATCCTTCTTGTTGATCTTGATCCCCAGGGAAACGCGTCCACTGGCATTGGTGTTGAACCCACAGAGCGCGAATACACCTCTTACGAACTGCTGCTCGAGGACGTTCCGTTGAAGGAGGTAATCCGCAAGACGGAAACCGAAGGTGTCTTTGTAGTACCAGCCACCGTTGACCTGAGCTCGGCTGATATTGAGCTCTATTCGACCGAAAAGCGTAGCTTTTTGCTTCACGACGCGCTTCGCCAGCCTGCAATGGATGATTTCGGCTTTGATTACATCCTGATCGACTGTCCGCCTTCGCTCAATTTGCTGACGGTGAATGCGATGGTCGCCGCACATTCCGTCCTCGTGCCCTTACAAAGCGAATTCTTCGCGCTTGAGGGCCTGTCTCAGCTAATGCTGACGGTCAGAGAGGTGAGGGAAACGGCGAATTCCGCGCTCAGGATCGAAGGTATTGTTCTGACCATGTACGATGCGCGGAATAACTTGTCATTGCAGGTAGAAGAGGATGCGCGTGACAATCTTGGGGATCTTGTTTTCCAGACAGTTATTCCCAGAAACGTCAGGGTCAGCGAGGCGCCGTCTTTTGCGATGCCCGTCACATCCTATGATGGCATGTCCAAGGGTGCGCAGGCATACCGCGCCCTTGCCCGTGAACTAATCAAGAAAAACAGAAAATTGGCCGCATGAGGAGAGCATCATGACTACGAAAAAAGATACACGTCGGGGGTTGGGCCGCGGTCTTTCTGCTCTGATGTCGGATGTGGCCCCGTCGGCACCGGCTGATCAGACTGCCGCCACGCCAGCACGCGCGGACCGCATGGTACCGATTGAACGGATTTTCCCTAATCCGGACCAGCCGCGTCGCACCTTTACGCAGGACCAGTTGGAAGAACTGGCGGCGTCTATCAAGGAAAAAGGCGTTATCCAGCCGATCATTGTTCGGGAAAAACCGGGTGAAGCTGGCAGTTTTGAAATCGTAGCTGGTGAACGCCGGTGGCGTGCCTCGCAGCTGGCGCAGTTGCACGAAATGCCGGTTTTAGTTCGCGAATTCACCGACACTGAGGTGCTTGAAATCGCGATCATCGAAAACATTCAGCGCGCTGACCTGAATGCCATCGAAGAAGCGGCTGGCTATCGTCAACTGATGATGAAATTCGGCCATACCCAAGAAAAGCTGGCAGAAGCCTTGGGTAAAAGCCGGAGCTATATCGCAAACTTACTTCGTCTTTTGAACTTGCCCGAAGATGTTCAGGCGCTTCTTGTTGAGGGAAAGCTTAGCGCGGGTCATGCGCGCGCATTGATCACAGCTGAAAACCCTTCCGAGCTTGCCAAGCTGGTTGTGGAAAAGCAGCTTTCTGTGCGTGAAACCGAACGTCTGGCCAAAACAGTTGCCGCGCCGGACAGCGCCAAGATCAAAGCGAAGCCGCGCGATGATAAAGATGCAGACACAAAAGCACTTGAAGGCGATCTATCGGCCGCTCTGCGCATGAAGGTTCGGATCGATCACAAGCCCGGCCAAGAGGCGGGCTCGGTCAGCATCTCCTATGATACGCTTGAGCAGTTGGACGAACTTTGCATGTTGCTGAGCACGTCGCGCTAATTATTCAGGATGGTCCGGCAGCAATTCGGTAATCAGCGAATTCAGGACCATCCGCCCCTGTGGGGTTGCTCCCAGACGATTTCCGTTCTGCCAAATTAACCCGAGATCGGCCATTTTGTTCGTTTGTTCGGGTGAAAGTGCGGCGGGATCCAGATCACGAACACGCACCACATCTATGCCTTCCTGAAGTCGAAGCCCCATCATCAGGTATTCTCCAGCCTGATCAATGTTGGAAACGATATCGTTGATGCGGTCCCCGTTACCTTGTTCAGCATTCTCCAGCCAAGCACCTGGATTGCGCCAAGCCACAGTCGCGTGTTTCCGTCCATTCAAAGACAGTCTGCCATGCGCACCGGGACCGATCCCGCCGTAATCGCCGTATCGCCAATAGATCAGGTTGTGCTGCGATTCCGCGCCGGGTTCGGCGTGGTTTGAAACCTCATAGGCCGGCATCCCGTGCTGATCGCAAATCTCTTGCGTCAGTTCGTACATGTCTGCGGACAGGTCTTCGTCTGGTAGGCCGGACAGTTGACCACGGCGCTGTCGTTCCCAGAACGCGGTGCCTTGCTCAATTGTCAGCTGGTAAAGCGACAAATGATCCACTGACATCGCCAGTGCTTCGGTCAGTTCTTTGCGCCAATCATTCAGGCTTTGGCCCTGTCTAGCGTAGATCAGATCAAAGCTGATCCTTTTGAAAACCGAACGCGCGGTATCAAAGGCTTTGCGGGCTTCCTCGACCGAATGCAAACGCCCCAATTTGGCCAAATCAGGGTTATTCAGAGCCTGAATACCCATCGAAACACGGTTGACACCGGCATCTGCAAAACCGCGAAAACGTCCGGCCTCAACAGACCTTGGATTGGCCTCAAGCGTGATTTCGATGTTGTTAGCGAACGTCCATTTTTCGCGAATACGCTCAATCAACGCATTCACCAGCTCGGGTGACATCAGGCTGGGCGTTCCACCACCGAAGAAAACCGAGTTCAGAACGCGATCCGGTGTTAGCTCTGCGATCCGGTCGATTTCGGACAAATACGCCGCGCGCCAGCGATCTTCGTCTATTTCACGTGAAACATGGGAATTGAAATCGCAGTAGGGGCACTTGGCTTCGCAGAACGGCCAATGCACGTACAGGCCAAACCCCCCATTGCGCCAATCTTCAATCAAACAGGGCACCTGTCAGCTTGCGAAACGCATCGGCACGGTGGCTGATCTCGTTCTTTTCCCAACGATCCATTTCGCCGAACGTGATGTCATAGCCTTCGGGAACAAAGATCGGGTCGTAGCCGTGACCCTGATCGCCACGCATTGGCCAGACAACCTTACCCTCCATCACACCGGGGAAAACCTCGTCATGGCCATCGGGCCAAGCAAGGACCAAAGTACAGCAAAACCGCGCTGTCCACGGCTCAGGAGCGCCTTTAGCGACCAAGAGATCATGGGTTTTGGTCATCGCCATTACAAAGTCGCGGCCATTCGGCGTTTCAGACCAGTCAGCCGTATATACGCCCGGCGCTTTGTCCAATGCATCAACCTCGATTCCGCTGTCATCAGACAGGGCAGGGAGGCCTGTTGCCTTGGCGGCAGCGTGCGCCTTGATGCGGGCGTTTTCGACAAATGTGGTGCCGGTTTCTTCGGGTTCGGGAAGGTTCATTTCCTTCGCGCCCACAACCTCAACACCGAAGGGCGCGAAAAGCGCCTTCATCTCTTCAAGCTTGCCAGCATTGTGGGTCGCAACAAGAAGACGCTTTTCGCTAAACTTAGGCATTACGCACCCACGGCTTTCAGTTGTGCCTCGACCAGTTCGCCAATGCCCTTGTCAGCCAGATCAAGCAGTTCGTTCATCTGAGCACGCGAGAATGTGGCACCTTCTGCGGACATCTGCACTTCGATCATTTGGCCGTCAGCACGCAGGATGAAGTTACCATCAACGCCCGCTTCGCTGTCTTCTGGGTAGTCCAGATCAAGCACCGGCTGGCCGGCGTAGATACCGCAGCTAACCGCCGCGACGGGCGAAATCAGCGGATCGGTTACGATATCGCCAGCCTTCATCAGTTTATTCACAGCCAAACGCAGCGCAACCCAACCGCCAGTGATAGATGCGCAACGTGTCCCGCCATCGGCTTGAATAACATCACAGTCGATTGTGATCTGGCGTTCACCCATGGCAACGCGGTCCACGCCAGCGCGCAGGGAACGACCAATCAGGCGCTGAATTTCAACGGTACGACCGCCTTGTTTACCGGTCGCGGCCTCACGGCGCATACGGCTGGATGTCGAACGGGGCAGCATGCCGTATTCGGCGGTAACCCAGCCCAAACCAGAGCCTTTGATAAACGGCGGAACGCGGTCTTCGATCGTCGCGGTGCACAGAACGTGGGTGTCGCCCATGCGGATCATGCAGGATCCTTCGGCGTGCTTGGTCACATCTGTTTCAATTGAAACGCTGCGCATCTCGTTTAGTTGTCTTCCGGACGGTCGCATGAAATTCTCCTTAGGGGTTGGTTCGGGGATATAGCCGCAGGCACAGGTCACGCAACCCCGATTGACCTTTCGATGGAACCGACTTTAATGCTTAGGAAAGAGCGTTTGAGCAATGAATGACGGAACTTCCATTCTGAACCAGATGAACGACCGCTCGCGCGAGGTATTTCGCCAGGTCGTTGAGGGGTATCTACAAACCGGAGAGCCGATAGGTTCACGGACGCTCACACGTACCCTGTCCGAGAAAATCTCTGCCGCGACCATCCGGAACGTCATGCAGGATCTGGAGTTTCTGGGCCTACTGGACAGCCCCCACACCAGCGCGGGGCGTATCCCGACGCAGGCGGGGCTGCGGATGTTTGTCGATGGCCTGCTTGAGGTTCAGCATCTGGACGACAACGACCGCGAAAAGATCGACGCGACGTTGGGCAAAGAAGCGAACGACGTCGGCGACATCATGGATCGCGTGGGTTCCGCTTTGTCGGGCGTTACGCAGGGCGCGTCACTGGTTTTGACACCGAAGCACGAAGCGGCGATCAAGCATATTGAGTTCGTCAGCCTTGCCCACGACAGGGCTTTGGTGGTTCTGGTTTTCTCTGATGGACACGTCGAAAACCGCATATTTGTTCCGCCTCCGGGGCAGACGCCAAGCTCTATGCGCGAGGCTGCGAATTTTCTGAACGCGCTGGCCGAGGGCAAAACCCTGACGGAAATCCAGCGCGATCTGAAAGGCCAGATTGAAGCGAAGCGGCGGCAGATCGACGGGCTTGCCCATGATCTGGTTCAAAGCGGGCTGGCAGTGTGGGCTGACGATGACGATCAGGCCGAACGTTTGATCGTTCGGGGCAGGTCGAATCTTTTGGGGCAGGACGGCCAAGAACAAGAGATTGATCGCATCCGCGTACTGTTTGACGACCTTGAACGTAAGCGGGACATCGCCGAATTCCTGCAATTGACCGAAGATGGCGACGGTGTGCGCATTTTTATCGGCTCTGAGAACAAACTTTTTTCTTTATCGGGTTCCTCTCTGGTCGTGTCTCCTTATATGAACGCTGACCGAAAGATTATTGGCGCGGTCGGGGTCATTGGTCCGACACGCCTGAACTACGGCCGGATTGTTCCGATCGTGGATTACACCGCACAGTTGGTCGGAAGGCTCCTCTCCGACCGGAGATAGAGGATGAACATGGCAAACTCGACGAACGACGAATTCCTCGATGATATCGACGATCTCGAAGCTGAAGCGACAGCGCAGGAAGAGGCAGACGCAGAATACGCGGACTCCCCCGAAGCGCGCATCGAAGAGCTGGAAGCAGAGCGCGACGAATACAAAGACCGTTTCATGCGTGCTTTGGCCGATGCCGAAAACGCACGGAAGCGCGCAGACAAGGATCGCCGCGAAGCCGAGCAATACGGCTCGACACGCATGAGCCGCGATATTCTGTCTGTCTACGACAACCTAAGCCGCGCGCTGATGGCTGCAAAAGAAGAACAGACGCCTGCGTCTGATGCATTGGTTGAGGGGATCGAGCTTACGCTGCGCGAACTTCTGAACGTCTTCAAAAAGCACGGCATCGAAAAAATCGCGCCGGAAGTTGGCGACAAATTCGATCCGACGCACCACGAGGCGATGTTCGAAGCGCCCGTGCCGGGCACCAAAGCGGGCGAGATCATTCAGGTCTCTGCCGAAGGGTTTATGCTGTACGACCGCCTGCTGCGCCCCGCGCAAGTCGGCGTCAGTTCGATGCCAGCAAGCTAAAATGGAAAAGGCGGCCACTGGCCGCCTTTTTTATCCGTTCGCCAGTTCGCGAAGTTCATACAAAATTTGTAGCGCCTCGCGCGGCGTCAGATCGTCAGGCACAATTTCCTTTAACCGCTCTTCAGCTGCAGAAGGTTTGGCGGCAACAGTCTCCTGTTTTACAGTCTCAGTCACAACAGAGAACAAAGGCAGGTCGTCGATCAAACGGGCAGGGGACGTCTTTTCGCGTTCGCCTTGCTCAAGCGACTCTAGCACAGACTTCGCGCGGGAAATCACCGCTTTCGGCAGACCAGCCAGTTGCGCCACCTGCACACCATAGGACCGGTCGGCTGCACCGGCACGCACTTCGTGCAGGAAGATGACCTCACCTTCCCATTCTTTCACAGTGACCGTGGCGTTGGACACGCCGGGCAGTTTGTCGGCAAGGGCGGTCATTTCGTGATAGTGCGTTGCGAACAACCCGCGCACGCGATTGACCTCGGCCAGATGCTCTAGCGTTGCCCACGCAATGGACAGGCCGTCATAGGTCGCTGTGCCTCGGCCGATTTCATCCAGAATGACCAACGCTCGATCATCCGACTGGTTCAGAATGGCGGCAGTTTCGACCATTTCCACCATGAAGGTCGAACGCCCTTTCGCCAAATCGTCTGACGCACCAACGCGGCTAAAGATTTGTCCGACAAGGCCGATATGGGCCGCCTTGGCGGGAATATAAGCCCCCATCTGTGCCAGAATGGCGATCAGCGCGTTTTGTCGGAGGTAGGTCGACTTACCCGCCATGTTCGGACCGGTCAGCAATTGTAGCGCTGGGCCGTCGGCATTGGGCGACAGTTCGCAGTCATTAGCAATGAATGGGGCGCCACCGGCATTTCGCAGGGCATGTTCCACAACAGGATGGCGCCCCTGTTCCACGTGAAACGCGCGGCTGTCATCAACCGTCGGTTTCACCCAGTCTTCCGATTTCGCGAGTTTGGCCATGGCCGTTGCGACATCGAACTCGGCCAGTGCCAGGGAAAGCTGGGTCAGGGCGGGTGCGTTTTCGGTAATTCGGCTCTGTAGCGCCTGAAAATGGGCTTTTTCAATCTCGATCGCGCGTCCGCCAGCGTTCAGAATTTTGGTCTCAAGCTCTGACAGTTCAACGGTTGTAAAGCGCACCTGATTGGCTGTGGTTTGCCGATGAATGAAAGTTTCTGACAGCGGTGCAGACATCATCTTTTCGGCGTGGAGCGCGGTGGTTTCGATGAAGTAGCCGAGCACGTTGTTGTGCTTGATCTTGAGCGACGATACGCCGGCTTTTTCTGCATATTCCGACTGAAGGCGCGCAATCACGCCACGACCCTCGTCGCGCAGTGTGCGAACTTCGTCCAACTCGGCATCGTAGCCTTCGGCAATAAATCCACCGTCACGGGCTAGCAACGGCGGTTCTGCGACAAGTGCGTTATCAAGCAGACTGCTCAGATCGTCATGGCCGACCAAAGCGGCGCGGGCGTTCTGCAACAACTCGGGCAGGTCGCTACATTCTACCAGCGCAGCGATTTCCTCGGCTTGGCCAAGCGAATTGCGCACGGCGGCCAGGTCACGGGGTCCACCTCGATCCAGACCCAATCGCGACAGCGCGCGGTCGATGTCGGGCACTTTCTTTAAAGCCGAGATCAGCCTTTCAGAAAGGTCAGCGGCCTCAACCGCCCAACTAACGCCGTCTTGCCTTTGGTGAATCGTATCCAAATCGCGGGATGGCGAAGACAGGCGGCGTTCGAGCAAGCGCGCGCCCGCAGCAGTGACCGTGCGGTCAATGACAGACAGCAAAGAACCCGCGCGACCCCCTTGCATGGATTGCGTCAGTTCAAGGTTTTTGCGTGTGGCATTGTCGATCTGCAAAAGACGCGACACGTTTTCCTGACGCGGCGGTTGCAGCAAGGGAAGGTTCCCCTTTTGCGTAATCTCAAGGTAATCGACAACGGCACCAAGCGCGGAAAGCTCAGTACGTTCGAAGTTCCCAAATGCATCGGACGAGGCGACACCAAATACGTCACAAAGCCGCTTTTCCGCCGAAGTAGAGTCGAATGACGCCCGACCAAGGAATGTCGGAACCACGCCGATATCATCCAGAACCGTGGCGAAGCCTTCATCCATACTTTCGGAAATCAAAACTTCAGAAGGCGCTAACCGAGCGAGTTCGGATCCGACACGGGCCTGCGGCAGTGACAACGCATGAAACGCCCCTGTGGAAATATCCGTGTACGCAATTGCCCAAGCGCCGCGCACGTTGCTGATGGCCGCTAGATAATTGTGGCGCCGTGCCTCTAGCAGGCTTTCTTCGGTCAATGTGCCAGGTGTGACCAGACGCACCACATCGCGCTTCACAACAGACTTTGAGCCGCGTTTTTTCGCCTCTGCGGGGCTTTCCATTTGTTCACAAACGGCAACGCGAAATCCCTTCCGGATCAGCGTCAGCAAATATCCTTCGGCGGCATGCACTGGAACGCCGCACATCGGGATGTCATCTCCGTTGTGCTTTCCGCGCTTTGTCAGAGCGATATCAAGCGCCTCTGCAGCGGCCGCTGCATCGTCGAAGAACAGCTCGTAAAAATCACCCATGCGATAAAACAACAAAGCATCAGGATATTGTTGTTTTATTTCAAGATATTGCGCCATCATTGGCGTGACAGCAGTAGTGTTAGCGCTCACGAGCCTTCCCCCAGAGGATTTGGCATGACATTAAGGCGGCCAAACTTCGGGTAAAACCCGAATTTCCAGCAAAAAACCAGAGTGCCATGTCGAAATCAAAACTGACCCGCGAAGAAGCGCTTAATTTCCACCTAGAGCCGACCCCCGGCAAGTGGGAGGTGCAAGCGACCGTACCCATGACAACCCAGCGGGATTTGTCGCTGGCCTATTCGCCGGGTGTGGCTGTTCCATGCGAAGAAATCGCGCAAAACCCTGAATTGGCTTATGATTATACAAACAAGGGCAACCTTGTTGCGGTCATTTCCAACGGCACAGCGGTTCTTGGCCTTGGCAATCTGGGTGCGCTGGGCGGCAAGCCAGTGATGGAAGGTAAGTCGGTTCTGTTCAAACGCTTTGCCGATGTGAATTCGATCGACATCGAACTGGATACTGAAGATCCGGACGAATTCTGCAAAGCGGTTAAGCTGATGGGCCCGACGTTTGGTGGAATCAACCTTGAAGACATCAAAGCGCCGGAATGCTTCATCATCGAACAGCGCCTAAAGGAAGAGATGGACATTCCTGTCTTCCACGATGACCAGCACGGCACTGCGGTTATCTGTGCAGCGGGCCTGCTGAACGCGCTGCATATCTCGGGCAAAAAGATCGAAGACGTTAAGATCGTTCTGAACGGTGCGGGCGCTGCGGGGATTGCCTGTATCGAATTGCTGAAAAGCATGGGCGCGCGTCACGACAACTGCATCGTTTGCGATACGAAGGGCGTGATTTATCAGGGCCGTACCGAAGGTATGAACCAGTGGAAATCGGCCCACGCCATCACCACTGAACTGCGTACCCTAGAAGAGGCCATGAAAGGCGCGGACGTTTTCCTCGGTGTTTCGGTCAAAGGTGCGGTGACTCAGGCTATGGTCGAGGCGATGGCCCCGAATCCCGTTATCTTCGCGATGGCCAACCCCGATCCGGAAATCACACCGGAAGAAGCGCACGAGGTTCGCCCCGACGCGATCGTTGCTACAGGCCGTTCTGACTACCCGAACCAGGTAAACAACGTTCTGGGCTTCCCCTATCTGTTCCGCGGTGCGCTGGACATCCATGCGCGCGCCATCAACGACGAAATGAAGATTGCCTGTGCCCATGCATTGGCCCAACTGGCACGCGAAGACGTGCCGGATGAGGTTGCGGTTGCTTATGGCAAAACCCTGAAGTTCGGTCGCGACTATATCATCCCGACGCCGTTTGACCCCCGTCTGATCTATCGCATTCCACCCGCAGTTGCGAAGGCTGGTATGGATACCGGTGCCGCGCGTCGTCCGATCATCGATATGGACGCTTACGAGCTGAACCTAAAGACGCGCCTCGATCCGACGGCCTCGATCCTGCAGGGTCTGAGCGCACGAGCACGCGCGGCCCAAGCCCGCATGATCTTTGCCGAAGGCGACGACCCGCGTGTTCTGCGGGCGGCCGTGTCCTACCAGCGGTCCGGTTACGGTAAATCCTTGGTTGTTGGCCGTGTCGATGACGTGAAAGCAAAGCTTGAGGCAGCTGGTCTGGGCGATGCCGTGAATGAGATCGAGGTCGTCAATGCGGCGAATACTGAGCACCTCGATTCCTACAAAGAGCTTCTGTATTCGCGCCTTCAGCGTAAGGGCATCGACAAATCCGACGTGCACCGGATGGCAGCGCGCGATCGCCACATCTTCTCGTCCCTGATGCTGGCCCACGGCCATGGCGATGCGTTGGTCACGGGCGCTACACGTAAATCCGCACATGTTATGTCACGTATCAACCGTGTGTTTGACGCGGATGCCGATACGGGTGCCGCAGGTGTAACAGCCGTGATGCACAAAGGCCGTATCGTTCTGATCTCGGATACGCTGGTCCATGAATGGCCGAACGAGGAAGATCTCGCAAACATCGCAGAGCGTGCTGCAGGCGTTGCTCGCCACCTAGGTCTTGAACCTCGTGTCGCGTTCGTATCGTTCTCGACCTTCGGGTATCCGGTGTCTGAACGCGCCGAAAAGATGCACCTTGCCCCAAGCGTGCTGGACCGTCGCGGCGTTGATTTCGAATACGAAGGGGAAATGACCGTCGACGTGGCGCTAAATTCTCGCGCGCAAGAGGCCTATCCCTTCCAGCGTCTGACTGGCCCGGCGAACATTCTTGTTGTACCCGCACGCCACAGCGCATCGATCAGCGTTAAGCTGGTGCAAGAAATGGCCGGCGCGACCGTGATCGGTCCGATCCTTGCTGGTGTCGGGCAGTCGATCCAGCTGTGTTCGACAGGCGCAACAGCGAACGACATCCTGAACATGGCCATTCTGGCCGCCTGCAAAGTCGGTTAATCGCTGGCACTGCCTGACATTGTGATGCACTTTGGTCCCGTAGATTTTACGGGACCAAATCCATGACTGTCTTCAACCTCGGATCCATCAACGCCGATCTGGTGTACCGTGTGCCGCACCTTCCCGAACCCGGTGAAACGCTGGCATCGACGTCGTTCACCCGTTTTCTGGGTGGCAAGGGCTCGAATATGTCCGTCGCGGCTGCGCGCGCCGCTGCGCGGGTGGTCCACATCGGCGCCGTTGGGCATGGTGGTGACTGGATGGTTGATCGCCTAACCGAATATGGCGTCGATACCCGCGAGATTGTCACTGTTTCAGGGGAATCCGGCCATGCAGTGATTGCAGTCGACGATCACGGTGAGAACAGCATTCTTCTCTTTCATGGTGCAAACACCTGTCTGGACCCGGAAGAGATTTCAGGCGCGTTGGCCCAGGCCACTGCAGAAGACAGCTTTCTGTTCCAGAACGAAACCAACGCACAGCGCGAAGCAGCCGAGGCCGCGTCCTTGCGCGGAATGCGCATCATTTATGCCGCAGCGCCCTTTGATGCTGACGCGGTTCAGGATGTTATGCCCCTGATCGACATGCTGGTTCTGAACGAGGTCGAGGCAGCACAGTTGGAAGAGGCGACAGGCCTAAGCCCCGAAAACCTGCCGGTCAAAGACATCGTTGTGACGCTGGGCTCAAAGGGGTGTCGTTGGTACGAAACCGACAAGGGCGAACAGATCGACGTGCCCGCCATTCAGGTTGATCCTGTGGACACGACGGGTGCTGGGGACACGTTCACGGGGTATCTGGTCGCCGGTTTGGACCGTGGATTTTCCATGCGGCAATCGCTTGATCTGGCAACAAAGGCCGCTGCTATCATGGTTACTCGTCAAGGCACGGCGGATGTGA
Organism: Thalassococcus halodurans; assembly: GCF_900108225.1. Classification (GTDB taxonomy): domain Bacteria; phylum Pseudomonadota; class Alphaproteobacteria; order Rhodobacterales; family Rhodobacteraceae; genus Thalassococcus; species Thalassococcus halodurans. The sequence continues at coordinate 480,006 of NZ_FNUZ01000003.1, read as the reverse complement.
TCCCTGACTTGAAAGACATCGAAGACGCGCGGTTCAACCGCCTGTGAAGGCCGCGTTTGACCCCCAGACCTGTTTAACCCGCTGATCACGTCCGCAGGCGCTACGATATTTTTTGTAGGCGTCAGAACGGGTGATGTACCCGAACCGTGTCAGCGTTTTTTCGGAACTCTTGTAGTAGTCCTGATGATACTTCTCGGCCTTGTAAAACGGTTTGGCGGATAGGACGGGTGTCACAATTTGCTGTCCCAAGACTTGCATGCCATCCTTCAACGCCGCGATCGCATCGGCCTTTTCTGCATCGTTTTTGACAAATATCGCGGTGCGATAGCTGTCTCCACGATCACAAAACTGGCCTCCGGCATCCAGTGGATCGATGGAGCGCAGGAACATATCGTACAGCGTACGGCGTGACACGATTTTCGGATCATAGGTGATTTTGACGGCCTCAAAGTGGCCAGAGCCATCAGCGGAAACGTCCTTGTAGCTCGGGTTTGCCTTTGCTCCACCGGTGTAGCCTGACACGACAGACGACACTCCGGTCACCTTTTCGAAATCGGCCTCTACGCACCAAAAACATCCACCCGCTACGATGATCTGGTCGGCCTGAACGGCTGAAGCGGGGGCCAATGCAATAAAAAGGGCGCTGATAATGCGGAACATGTGCGGTCTCCTGTTTAGGGCAGACTTTTCTGTTCGCGGGGGATTATTGCAAATGAAAGATCGCGACTTCACGTGTTGATGAAGCGTCGTGAAGAATAGAAATCCCCGCCCACCGTGATGAGCGGGGGATATTTTGATTACCGAACCGCTTGCTGTGCGCTGTTGATCAGCACCGGGAAGAACTGCTGCATTGCGCGGTTCCACGATGTAATCGGCTGTTCTTCGATAAAGATGATGTCGTTCGGGCGCATTTCGAACCGTGTTGCCAGGGTCAGGTTGATGGCGTTTCCTGCATCCAAATGCCATGCGGTCACCGCGCCGAATTCAGCAGGGTTGCTGGAAGGACGCAGAACGTAGATGTCGGACGGGTCGCCCGTTGTTACGTTAAATCCGCCTTTTTCATAAAGTACATCGGCCAAAGTTGCCTGCTGGCCGAAGGGCAGGGCCACACGGCTTTGGTTTGAAACCTCGCCTGCCAGATAAACGTAGTCACGTTTTTCCGCGCCCAGATCGAGACGGCTTTGGAAATTCGTACGCTGTTCGTTCAGGGCTGCACTGCGGATCGAAATCTCGGCCTGCAGTTCGTTCAGGGCATTGCTACGCGCCTGCTGGCGCATCTGGATGACTTCGACCTGGCTATTATAGAAGGCAAGCGCCTGATCCAGGTCGTAGTTTGTGTCGACGTAAACAGCATCGCCATCCTGCAGCTTCAGTTTTTGAAGATCAGGGCGGGCAAAGAACGTTTCCAGCGGAATTTGGTAGAGCGTGCCGTCACGGTAAATACGGACTGAGGCAAATTCTTCGTTCTTAACCTGAACGCCGCCCGACGCAGTCAGCGCTTCACTCAGGTCAATCTGGTTCAGTGTTAAGGGCAGGATTTTTGCACTTCCGACGGCGCCGCCTACAACGACACGTTTCGAATTGAACTCGGCGACCTCAAGCGAGAAGGCGGGATCAATTCCGTTCTCTACCAGCGCTTGAAAAACACGCGCTTCAGCTTCTTCCAGTGTCAGGCCAGCGACCATCACCTGACCAAGATCAGGGATCGAGATCGAGCCGTCGTCACGGACGGTATACCCCTGCCGCTTGTTTTGGGCCGTCAAAAGACCGCTGAGTTCTTCGATTGTTGTGCCGCCGGACTTCGTTGCCAGCAACAGAACATCGCTTACACCGATACGGTAGGCTTCGACCGGCGGTGTCGGCGGAATGCGCAACTCAAGCGGTTTGCGTGTTTCGTTGGGAACATACGGCGCTTCGGGCAGGGCGCCAGCGCCACGCAGTTGACCGCCGCCTGCTTGTTGGAAAAACGCTGCTGGCAGCGCTTTAGGCGTATAAGGGGCGCGGTTGGCGACCAGAACGGTTTGTGCGTCCAGATCGACAACGCGAACCTCTGCGCCTGCAGATTGGCTTTTTACGGTTGGGGAAGTGTAGGTTACACCGCAGCCCGCGGTCACAAGGCACGTGCCAAGTACGAGTGTTTTCCAAAGACGTATCATGGTCATTCCTTCTAAAAGCGTGCGGCCTATCGCGGCTGTCGTTCGATTGTCATGTGCCCGACACCTTCGCTGATCCATTGGCGAGACCGCCAGAGCGTGCCGTTGGCCCCCTGCCAGTAGGTATTGGAAACGGAAAACCCGATCGAAGAACAAGTTTCAACAATTCTTGTCACCGGCACGGTGTTTGAGCTGATTTTAATCGTGGTGGCAGATCGGTCTGAAACCTGACATTGGAATGCCCGGAATTCCGTCTCTAACTCACCACCAAGTGTGGTTTGAAATCGTTCATAGTATGCGTCGCCGAAAGCGCCTTTAAGCGCCATCAGGCTATTCGAGACGTCGGATGACATCATGTCGTCGCCCAACCCCCGCGTTTCGACGACAAGGCCCTGATTCAGCGCAACAGACACACCCGAGGCATCGGTCCAGTTTGTGACGGCACCAAGGGTGCTATCGGCGGTCAAGACCGCAGACGCACCGCGCGATTCAAGAAAGACCCTGATCGTGGGTGTGGCTACCTTCTGTGTGTTCAGCACAACGACCTTGTTGCTGGCTTTTGCCCGCGTCGGTAGCGCGGGCAAGCCACTGCAAGCAGACAATGACAGGGCGGCGATGACAATTGCGAAGGTAGGTTTCATCGCCAGAACCGCCCCCATTTATCCTGAAGGTCGGGACGGTGGGTTTCCGCAACCGTTTCATACAAACGATCCGATACATTCAACCGCGCGCCACCATCCCGTGTCAGCGGGCGTAGGACGGTCGAATATGTTTGCTTGGTCGGTTTGCCGGTGATCCACGACATCGGTACGCTAAGGCGAATACCCTTATCAAAAGAGCCTTCGCCGAAGTCTTCAAAGGGAATATCGGTCAGGGTGGCGAAGGCACCGACGCTCCACCCGTTTTCAAATGTACGGTCGACTGCCAGTGTGGCACCCCAATCGCCGGCAAGATAACGGCCGGCATCAATCTGTGTCGAAAAACCGTTGTCAAAGTCATAGTACAGAGATGCGTGACCGGTTGTGACTTCGTATTCGCGGAATCCGAAAAGCTGTTCGAACTCGCGTTGTTTCACATGGTTCAGCTCAAACCCAAGCGCAAGATTGCTGTCGACGGGTTTCCACAAAAGCTCGCCTGAAACACCGGCATACTGGGGCTCAAGATATCCGACCGTCACACGGCCATAGACGTTGTCAGATGGCCTAAAGAAATACGCGGCGGTCAGTTCCGGAATGGATGGATCGCCTTCCTTTTCATAAAGGTTGGTGTCTGACCGAACACGTTGGATAACCGAATCCGATTCACGCGTTGATTCATTCTTGTTGCCCAGAAGCGTCTTCCGGACGCGCCCCTTTAGCAAAAATCCGGGCGCAGGCCGATAGGTTGCGCGTGCCTCGACCCCTAGATCGGCACGGATAGGTGCATCCGGATCGAAAAGGCTGGTTGTGATGTAGGGTCCAAAGCCTAAGTCGAGCTTGGGATAGAACTCTTCCAGCGACTCAATCGACGTGGATTCGGGCGCGATGTCAGCGCGGGCATAGCTTAGCCAAACGTTATCCAGATCATGCGCAAGGCTTTCCATATCTGCTCTGCGAATGGTGACCCGCGTGGTGGGAACGCCGTTTACGACGGGCACAATTTCGAACGTGTCCACGGAATTCGGTATCGTTCCGGTCAGGACACGCGCTGTGCGCCCGATTGCCTGAGGAAGGGCGCGATATGTGTCGTTCTCGATTTCAACCGTGGCTGTTGCGCCGCGAATATCAAGCGCGTGCAGCGTGATGCCGGTCGCACTAAGGCGGCGCTTTGTAAGCAGGCGCACATTTGATCGGGCAACTTCGGTTCCCCAACCCAAAGCTACGGCTGATGCGGGCGAAATCGCTGGCGGTGTGCCCTCGAGGCCGCTGGGTGCCTTCGATGTCTTGGGATCAACCGCAAAGGTGATCTGTGCACCGAATTGTGACCCGTAAAGATAATGCGCGCTTAGATGCACGCCGGGACGCGGCGTATAGGTAACCCCGTAGTTCACCTGAGACTTCAGATCAAAGGCAGTGGTACTTTCCAGGGGGTACCCATCGGAAGACAGTTCAACAGCAAAGCTAAGCTTGTCGTTCAGCTGGTATTCAATGCCACCGAAGAGGCCCGCATCACCTTGGAAAATCTGGTCGAATTCGACTTCACCACCCAGATTTCCATCCCGTGAACCGCGGTCTTCAAAGCGCTCATCCAGAATGCCTAGCGGGTTTTTGAAATTATTTGCTGTGCCCAGCCGTCCCCAGCCGATTCCCGCTGTGGCACGTAGTTGGTTCGTTAGTGTTTTTGATGCGACGAGGTACTCGGATCGGTAAATGCCGGTGCCCAGAAAATCGTTCAATCCAAACGCCAGCGCTGGGCGGTATTTGCCTTCGTCCATCAATCGGTAGTGGATCGAGAAACTACGGTCAAAACGGGTTGTCTCGGTGCCGTCAGAAATCGGGTACTGCGACATCCGAGAGTATCGGAAACTCGCCGACAATCGGGGAGTGACCTGAAACGTAAGCGTGTTTCTTGTCTGTCCCGCAAAGTGACTTGTCGAGAGCGAAAGCTCGGCATCGGGCAGACTATGGGCTGCGGGCATTTCGATCAGGCCGGGAAACCCGTAAGAGTTATACCCAGTGGTCAGCTCGGTCGCATGACTGGCTGACGCCGCGCCCATCAGGACGCCTGCAATGCACGAAACGCGCTTCAATCGAAAGCCCCCCATGGCTTATTTGGGATTCGGTTTAGGCCATTACCGAACCAGATTTGACCCTAGCGGATACCATACAAAAGCAGGATTCCAAATTGTGGTCAAACGGCAACAACAGTATGTAGGAAGGGATGTGGAAAGACCCTATTTACGGGTGCTTTCAAGATAAAACACAGGTTACCCAACGGCGGCCGGAGCCATAAGAATATGAAGAAAAAGTCTTTGTTGTCCCGTTTGTTCGGCAAGGAACCCAAGCCGGTATCGATGGACTGGTCTTTGACGCCACCTAAGCCCGAAACGCCGCTTGCTGTTATCGGTGATATTCATGGCAGGCTAGATCTTCTGCGGGACCTTCTGGCGCAAATTCCTGACGGTTACCAAGTCGTTTGCGTTGGTGATTACATTGATCGCGGCCCAAGCAGCGTCGAGGTTCTTCGCTTTTTATCCGAGCGTGACGACATCATCTGCCTTAAAGGAAACCACGAAGCGATGATGCTGGATTTCCTGTCAGACCCTGATGAAAAGGGGCGCCGCTGGGTCCGGAATGGTGGGCTGCAGACGCTTGCGGAAATCGGTGTGAACGGCCTGACCGAAATGTCTGGCGGCATGAAGCTTTTTGAGGCGCAAAACAAGATGTACGACGCGCTGGGCGAAGATCTTGCGGGTTGGATCGAACAGCTTCCTGTCATTCATGCGTCTGGAAATATCGTTGTTGTCCATGCGGGCGCAGATCCTGCCAAATCAATTGATGAGCAAAAGCAGCGCCATCTGATCTGGGGCCATCGAGAGTTCTTCGTCAATGAACGCACCGATGGGGTGTGGGTTGCGCATGGGCACACGATCTTTGATCAACCATCCTGCGAAAAGGGGCGTATCTCCCTTGATACGGGTGCATTTGCGACAGGCAGATTAACGGCTGGTCTGATCTCGGTAGATGGGACAGTAACGTTTGTGCAAAGTTGATCATGCAAAATAAAAGCGCGCCGAAGGGCGCGCTTTCTAATCCTACACTTTTAGAGAAGTGATTAGTTTGTGCCGCTGCTGGAGCTGGAGTCGCCGCCGCCCAAGAGAAGAGCACCCAGAACAAGACCGCCGATTACTACACCAGCACCGCCGCCGCTCAGGCTGCCTTTTGCTGCAACTTCTTGAGCACATGTTACGCCAACTTCACCGTTCGGCAGGAACTCTGCAGATGTGATAACGCCGCCGTTGCATGCGTCGGACGCGATTGCGACTTCCATTGCTGTGCTTTCGCCACCGGCGAATGCAGATGTTGCAGAAGATGCGATCAAGGCTGCCGCCAGGTAGTTGCCAAGTTTCATTTCAAGCACTCCAAAAAAAGCTTTGTGGTTTAGTATATTCATAGGCGAACGGTACAACTCAAGCCAGCAAAAATTTGTGAAACTAAGCTGAAAAGGCGGAATTGTTCCTATTTTCGGGATAATTTTGGACATTTGAAATCATGCCGAAAGAATATGACCGGTGCTATTCAAAACCCATGTTGCGTCAGGTGAATCATTTTGGGTCAAACTTGTGTCCAAGGGGCTTACCTGCTAGCCCGACGGCAAATCAAAGCGCACCTCGTTTTGTTTGATCTCAGCGGCATTGGAAATCGGAATAATGACCAGAGTTTTCATAACAGGAACGGCCGGATTTATCGGTTTTCATCTCGCAAAGCTTTTGCTTTCAGAGGGCTTCGTCGTTCATGGCTATGACGGGATGACCGATTACTATGACGTAGCGCTGAAACAGCGACGTCATGGGATGCTTCTGCAGAATGGCAATTTTTCAGCCACCGAAGGGATGCTGGAAGATCAGGAACTGGTGGACAAAACCATTGATAATTTCCAACCCGATGTGATCGTGCATTTGGCGGCTCAGGCCGGCGTTCGGTACAGTCTTGAAAATCCGCGGGCCTATCTGGATTCGAATGTGATCGGCACGTTCAACATCATGGATGCTGCTCGCAGGCTTAAAGTGCAGCATTTGCTGATGGCTTCGACGTCGTCGGTTTATGGTGCGAACGAGGTTATGCCGTTCACGGAAACCGAAAAGGCCGACACACAGCTAACGATCTATGCTGCGACCAAAAAGGCCAACGAGTCGATGGCGCATTCCTACGCGCACCTTTGGGATCTGCCGACAACCATGTTCCGTTTCTTCACAGTTTATGGACCATGGGGTCGTCCCGACCTAGCGCTATATAAATTTGTGGATGCAATCCTCGAAGATCGTCCGATTGATATCTACAATCACGGTGACATGTACCGAGACTTTACCTACGTCGACGATCTGGTGCGCGCGATCAGATTGCTGATCGACGCGGCCCCGGAAATGCCAGACCAACGCACGGATGTTCCCGCTTTCGACAGCATTTCACCGGTCGCGCCCTTCCGCGTGGTGAACATCGGCAATTCAGAGAAAGTACGACTTCTCGATTTTGTGGATGCGATCGAAGAGTCTTTGGATAAAAAGGCGATCCGCAATTACATGCCGATGCAGATGGGCGATGTACCTGCGACTTGGGCGGATGCGAGCCTTCTGCAGCATTTGACAGGATATCGTCCTCAAACCGCGTTTAAAGACGGAATTGATCGGTTCGTAAGCTGGTTCCGCGAATACTACGACAAGTAATTACGTGTCGTAGTAACCCTCTCCATAAGCAGCATAGGCGCCATAACGCCCGCCATAGCCGTAACGGCGCATACCCTTCGGATCGATTTGTGACAGAACAAGCCCGGTCAAAGACAGATTTGCTGTCGCAAATTGGCGAATTGACTCGGCGATTTGCGCTTTGGTCGTCCGGTCCCATGCTACTGTGAAGATGATCGCATCTACGAATTGACCGATCAGGCGAGCATCCGGAACAACCAAAACGGGCGGGGTATCGATGATAACGATGTCATAGCGGCTTCGCACATCATCAATAAAATGTTTAAACTTTTCTGACGCAAAAATATCTGCCGCATTTACTGAAGATTTCTCACCCATCAAGATATCCACATTCATGCGTGAATCCCTGATGATAAGATCTTCAAGTTGGGCATTGCCGGTCATGGCGGAAAGAATACCGCCTCGTTTCCCTGAGCCATCGAAATACTCATTGAAGGTACGGCGACGGATGTCGCCCTCAATCAAAAGTACCTTCTTGTCCATTCCGGCTAAATTGTGCGCTAGAGAGATCGCCTGCGTGGTCTTGCCTTCGCCCGGGACAGACGACGTCGACATAATCACTTTTGGAGGTGTGTCGATGTTTGAAAGCAAAACGGATGTACGTAGGTTCCTGACCGCTTCTGAGGCTGCTGAAGTGGACTTGGTGTTCAAGTAATCGATGAGTTGATCGCGCTTTGAGAACTCCATTTTGGGAATTTGACCCAAGATAGGCAATTCCGCATATTGCTCCAGCTCTTCAGCAGTACGAAAGCCGGAATGCACAAACTGCTTGAGAAGAACAATGCCCGAGCCAATCATGACGCCAAGAATAGCCGACAACATCAAAATGAGTGGTTTCTTAGGCTCGACATACTGACCAAGGAGCGCTTCTGACAACACACGACTGTCTGCTTGTTGAAGGCCGCGTTGCACTGTTGTTTCTTTTAGTCGCGTCAGAAATGTTTCATACAAGATTTTTGTCGCTTCGATCTGGCGCTCAAGCTCTTGAAGCTGAACAAAATCTGCTGACTGAACTTCAATTGATCTTTGCTGGCGCTCTACTGCGTCTTGCAGAGCTACAATTTGCTGCTCCAGCCGAGCCACTGCAGTCTGTTCACGTGCAGCCAAAAGCGAAAGGCGATCATCGAAAAGTTTATTTGACGAGCTGTCCGCCGTGCCGAGTTGGCTGTAAATACGTCTAAGGGTTGGGTCGCCCAACAAATTTACCAAGGCTTCCAGATTATCTGACTGCCGAAATTCATCAATCTTACCAAGACGCGTTTCGCTTAGGGCAAGGTCCGCTCGTGTCTCATTCAGTCGATCCCGTACATCGATCAACTGACGGTTCAAAGCCTGAAGGCTTTCTTCGCCCATCAGTTCTGTGTTCGACCGTAGAACCTTAATGTCGTTTTCTTGTTTCCGAATTTCAATTTCAAGTTCGGTCACTTTCTCGGATAACCAGGTAACCGCCTGTTCGGTGGCCTGAAATTTTGTTTCAACTTGGTCCGCAATGTACAAATCAGCCAGCGTATTTGCGATAAGTTTGGATTTTTCAGGGTCAGTTGTCGTCGCAGAGATATCAAAGATATAAGTGTTCCTTACGAGCACCGCTGAGATCGCCTCTCGAGCGGCTGTAACGGTAGAAGTAAGCTCGGAATTAGACGGTTGCTGGTCTTCATTTCCGCTAGTTAAAGCGCTTATGAATCCCAAAAGACGCCCAAGCGAAAACCTTGCTTCTGGTCTCAAGGCTTCATTGAACTCAGGATCATCAACCAAATTCAATTTGTTAACCAGCTTCTCAATCAGGCCTCTTGAACGGATCACATGCAGCTCTGTGTTCATGCTGGACGCTTCTTTTGAGACTCCAGAAACAACACTTTCGATATCCACAAAAGTCTCAACGTTAAGCTGTAGGGCAATGCTTGTAGTTGACGTGTATTTAGGAACCGCAAAGCGAAATGCATAAAATCCACCAACAACTATGAACAAAACAGCGACAGCTATGATCAGCCACTTGCCGCGCCATAGGGCTGTAAAAAGCTCGACTAGGTCGATCTCATCATTCTCGGCTAATGTGGAAGAATGTGACCTTGATAGCATTTTCGTATTGGTTTGAACGTTTTCGAGCATATCTTCTGGCCAGGTAGTTTCGCGGCGATCATTGCCATAAAAAGCAATAGCAGGCAACTCAGCCAAGCTTGAACCATAGAAAGCGGCAATACTGGGCTATTGTTTAACTACCGCGGCGCAAAAGGACCGTTAAAATAGTTTTCCAAAAAATCCACATTTCCATACGGAAGCCAGCATTTCTGATGTAGTGCAGGTCCGATTTAACCTTACGTTCAGTCGCGTCGTGGCCCTCAATGTAGCCAAGTTCGATCTGTGCCAGACCACTAATGCCGGGTCGAACGGTGTGACGTTCGCGATAGCCGGGAACGGATTGCACAAAACGGCGGGCATGATGGAAGTAATCTGGGCGCGGACCGATAAGGCTCATGTCGCCTGCAAGTACGTTCAAGATCTGCGGGAGTTCATCAATTCGCGATTTCCGCATAAAACGACCCAGTGGCGTGATGCGGTCTGTTTCAAGTGGATCATTAGAGCTGCGGCTAAGCTTATCCGTGCATCGCATGCTGCGGAATTTGACCAGGCGGAATGCACGGCAATTTTTGCCCATACGCGGCTGGAAATAGAAAAGAGGACCTTGGTTTAAGAACGGGTTCGCGATGAGCAAAGCCAGCGCAACGACCAAGAAAATCGGAAAAAGAACAATACAGAAAAGTATGTCAAAAGGTCGTTTGCACGCCAAAAAGAACCAATGCGGGCTGGCGTTCTTTTTAACGGCCAAGTCTACAGGCTTGGTAACAATCTGTGGTTCGAATGTGTTGGTTTGATCAAACACTAAAATATTCCCCCAGACAGGTTTAGGCGTACCCGTCCCTACATCCCTACCATTTTGGGTGGTATGCAGGAAGTCACAAATTCCGGTTAGGACAGATTTTGCCAAGCGCAAAAAGAAATTGGGTTTCAGTGACTTGTGAATAAATCAGCGAACATATTTGGATAAATATATATCTAAAGTTTGCACTCAGTTTAACTAAAGATAGAATCACTTTTCACATTGCTATTACTCAATAAGCCGCGCCGTAATTCGGCGCGGTTTATTGGTTATCATTGATTTTTAGTGAAGCTTGTCCGACGTGGTATCTTCTTCCGCGTCCGGTGTGGCGATAACTTCCAACACTTCTTCATCCAGCTTTTGCTGTTCAGGATTTACCAACGGATTTTCAGAAGCTTCTTGAATATCCGGTTGCCCAACCAAAAGCGGAAGCATTTCGGCACCGACGGGCATCGCGCCCTCGTTTTTCGGTGGCGTTTTCCAGCTTAGCGTATCGAACGCACCACAGTTGCCGCAGACCGGTGCCCATTCAGCTTGAATATTCGAACAGTTGTCGCAGACCCACTGCGGGCCACGCGGTGCGGCAAGTGCTTTGGCCAACCAGCCGCGAACAATCGCATCATTTGCGCCTTCGCCCCGTTCGATTGCTGCCATGATAGTCAGTACGCGTGCATCCGGTTCTGTTTCTGCCAGATCGCCAAGTGCTTTCCGCGCGCCGGGGAAATCCTCGGCTGCAAGATGTAGTTCAGCATTCAAAAGCTTCGCCTCGCGGTGTTCGCTGTTCACGTTCAGAAGCAGATTGAACCTTTTAAGGCGCTCTTGCGGGGTCTCTTCCGGCTCGATTTCAGCAAAAGCAGCGGCAAGATCGGGGTGGGGCTGAACGCTCCATGTCTTTTTCAGAAGACGCGTGGCGTGTTTCTTGCGACCGTCTTCGATATAGCCACGTGCAGCCATCGCAGCAGCAGGAATAAGATCCGGAGAGTTCTTGTTCGCGGCAATCGCAGCTTCGCGGGCTTCGATGGAGTTGCCGTCTTCCAGAATTGCCTTTGCCTGAGACAGCGCCAGGACAGCGTCGCGGCGTTTGTGGACATCGCGTGGCAATGTGCCGTGCTTCAGCTTGGCATTCAGCGTGTTGCGTGCACCGGCCCAGTCACCACCCTGTGCTTGCAGGGTCAGAAGGGTGTCCTGAATTTCTTCGTGCTTGGGTTTGATCGCAAAAGCACGTTCTGCCAGTTTCAGCGCCGTGTCGGTATCGCCGTCGGCAAGACGTTGTTTCATCACGCCGCGAATACCAACAAAACGGGTCGAGTCATGTTCTAGAAGACGTTTGTAGACGTCCTCTGCTTTCTTGCGATCGCCCGTCATTTCGGCGGCTTGTGCCGTCAGAAGGTTGGTTAACTCGGGCTTGTGTAAATAGCGCTCGGCTTTTTGGGCTTTGGCCATGGCCTGACGACCCTCGCCCGATGCCAGGGCTGTCAGGCCCTCGGCCAGCGCGGCATAGCCTTTGCGTTCGCGATTGCGATCGAAATAACGCGAGATTGCCGTTTCGTCACCGTTAATGAAATGCAGGACAGCAACCAGCAATGCGACGAGTTTGAAAAGCACCCAAGCAGCAAGCAGAAAGACCAGTGCAGCAATCACCGACTGCAGCGGGCCAAAGGTGTATTCGACGCCGGCGACGGTCACTTGAATACCGCCGGTCGAGTCCATCAGATAGCTTGCGCCAAGTGTCAGGGCCGCCACGATGGTGACGAAAATCACGATTTTAAGCAAAGACCAAAGCATGTGGTGACCCTTATTCCTTATTCAATTCGGCGCTGATTGCCTGAATGGCAGATACAGCGTCAAAGCGGGTTTTTGCGGCAGCCACCCATTCGGCCATGTCTGCCTTTGCGTCATCCGAAAGACCTTCGATTTCCTTGAAGGCAGCTTCCAGATCGCCGTTCGCGACTGCGGCTTCTGCGCGTGACAGCACCGCATCAGCGTCATCGCCTTCACGCGGCTGCACGGAACGGGCGCCCAACTGCGCCGCGAAATAGGACGTCAGGCTGGGCCGTGTTCCGTCGTCTTCGCTGGCTCGTGCTGTTGCCAGCGCCTGTCGCGCGGCTTTGGGGAAACTGTTCAAAAGATCGGATTGCGTTGGTACTCCGGTATCTGCGACCGAAGTCAGGCCCTCGGGTACAGACACAATGTTCGACGCGATCAAAGGTTCCAGCGATGCTGCGAAAGGTTTGCCTGCGTTCACGTCGGCGATCACAGTAGCGGTGGCGATTTTCAGGTCAGAAACCAAAGCTTCGCGCTGGGCGCTTTGTTCGGCTTCGACAGCACGTTGGGCAAGATCGGCCACTTCCTGACGCTGTTTTTCCATTTCAGCGCGTTCGGCGTCAACGGACGCAACGAGTTTATCAAGTTCGGCTTGATAGGCAGCAATAGTTGCAGGAGAAACTGCATCCTCCATGGGGCGCTTCTCAAGTTCGACCATGCGTTCGGATAGGGCCGAAATCTGTGCTTCGGTAGCGACGAGTGTCGTCTCGAGTGCGTCAGCTTGGCTTGCGATATCGCCAAGTGACGTCTGAATTTCAGCAAAGCCCCCGTCAACACCGTCAAAACGGGGCGTTAGGTCTGCCAGTTGGCTTTCGAGTGCGTTGATTTGCTGTTCCTGATCGGACAGCTTTTCCGTGATCTCGGCCTCGAACCCTGCGCCATCGCTAAACGGCCAGCCGTTTGGTCCAAGGTACTGGGACAGTCCAAAGCCAGCGACCGCAGCGGCGACGCCGCCCAAAAGCATCGGGAAAAAGCCCGCCTTCCGCTCAACGATCGTTTCTTTGATGACCGGTGCAGGTGTGGGCGTGGTGTCTTTGAGCTCATCCGAGGGCTGTTCAACTTCCTCTACAGGCTCTGGCGTGGTGTCGGTTGCGCTTTCACCAGTTTCGGAATCGTCCTTGGCGGCATTGTCGTCAGCAGGGCTATCGGTGCTTTCTTCCGCCTGAACGTTTTGATCGTCAGATGCAGGCACTGCGTCAGTGGTATCTTCGCTTACAGCCGCGTCTTCGGCTTTGTCCTCGGGCGCGCTTGCGTCTTCTGTCTCGGAAGGGGCCTCGGATTTTGTTTCCTCGGTGGCAGACTTTTCCATCTGCTCAACAGCCTCTACCGCGTCCTTTACAACCTCTTCGGCCTCTGCTGTCGCCTTTTTAGCCGCTGCGGTGGTTTTCGCTGCGGTTGAGCGTGGCTTGGTTGTACGTGCCTTTGTGGTTCGTGTGGTTTTTCTGGGGGTCGTTGCTTTGGCCACGCGTAGGTACCTTTCGAATCCATGGGCAGATGAATGCCGAGCGCGTTGATAACTTAGTGCCCCGTCGGGCGACCCTCAAGCATCTGCACCTGCGCCAATAGTCGCGCTACTGCTTTCGTCATGCTAGGGGAATTGGGTTTGTCCGCAATCACTACGCCACTAAAATCATTGTTCTCTAATGGTTTAGCGACAGATTCACTCATCGCCGCAATGTAAATTTTTGCCTTGAACGGACCTTGGGCAATAAATTGCTGGGCCGTTCTGGGTGAAAAAAGTGGCACAATCACGGGAATATCGCCGGCCAATGCCTGAATGGCCTCGGGACTCAGAGGCAAAAGCGGCTGGTCGTAAATCACGGCTTGCTGCGTTTCTATCCCATGTTGGGACAGCGTCTGGGCGATCGCGCCGCGCGTGTGCGTGCCGTGAACATGCAGCAAAGGGGCTTTGGGCTGGTCGGCGATGATGTGATCGACCAAATTCTTGGCCGCACCCGACGCAGACATGGGATTGAAGCCCAGTTCAGCGGCGGCATCACGCGTTGCATCGCCGACGGTATAACAGGTTTCCAAAACGGGCCCGCCCAGATATTTCCACGCAGCAACCCCGTTCTTTGACGAAAAGATCAGGCCGTTGATCCCATCGAGGTCAGGCAGGGGTCCAGTAAATGTGATGTCGATCAGCGGTGCATAAATGACATCGGTTCCGTCAATCAAATCCCCCAAATCCGCGATGAACTGGCGCGCAGCGGGTTCGGGGCGGGTCATCAAAACTATGGCGCGGGGTGTGGACATGAACCTGTCGGGATTGTGAGGCGTTGCTTCAGGTGCTACCTGCAAGGCTGGCGTCGCGCAATGGGAAGGACCCATGGATCAACCTTCATTTACAGTGCTCGGGATCGAAAGCAGCTGTGATGACACCGCAGCAGCGGTAGTCAGAGGGCGGAATATTCTGTCGTCCATTGTGCTGGGGCAAACAGAGCTGCATGCAGCTTTTGGTGGCGTCGTTCCCGAAATCGCGGCGCGCGCGCATGCCGAAAAACTTGATATCGCGGTGGCCGAGGCACTGAAGGCCGCTGATACGTCGTTGTCTGAAATCGATGCCATCGCAGTCACATCAGGCCCTGGTCTGATTGGCGGCGTTCTGTCGGGTGTGATGACGGCAAAAGGGCTGTCGGCGGGGTCTGGCAAGCCGCTTGTCGGGGTAAACCATTTGGCGGGCCACGCGCTGACGCCGCGTCTGACCGATGGTTTGGAATTTCCTTACCTCATGCTGCTGGTGTCCGGCGGCCATTGCCAGTTTCTGATCGTCAAATCAGTGGAAGAGTTTCAGCGTCTCGGCGGCACCATCGACGATGCCCCGGGCGAGGCATTCGACAAAACCGCGCGTCTTCTTGGGCTACCGCAACCGGGTGGCCCTTCGGTTGAACAGAACGCCCGTACAGGTGACGAAAAACGCTTTAGACTGCCACGGCCCCTGCTGGATCAAGAGGGCTGCGATATGTCGTTTTCCGGTCTGAAGACCGCTTTGCTTCGCCAGCGCGATAAGCTGGTTAAGGAACAAGACGGGCTTTACGAACAGGATCGTTTTGACCTTTGCGCTGGGTTTCAGGCGGCCGTGCGTGACGTGTTGGCCGAAAAGACGCGCCGCGCGCTAGAGGTCTATCTTGAAATGGCTCCTGCCAAGCCCGCGTTTGCCATTGCCGGTGGCGTCGCCGCCAATGGCGCGATCCGTGAAAAACTTCAGGCACTGTGTGATGAAAAAGGCGTCGCGTTTATTGCGCCGCCCCTTGCGCTTTGCACAGACAACGCGGCGATGATCGCCTACGCTGGGCAAGAGTTGTTCTCCAAGGGTGTCACGCATGACATGTCGCTGTCGGCACGTCCGCGGTGGCCTTTGGACAAAGCAGCATCGCCCTTGTTGGGGTCGGGGAAAAAGGGCGCGAAGGCATGACGATTTCGGTACTTGGGGCAGGCGCGTTCGGAACGGCGCTGGCAATCGCATTGGCGCGTGAAGGCCGCGATGTGCAGCTTTGGGGACGGAACCCGGATGCATTGGCTGAAATGGCGCGCACTCGGGTCAATCCGAAATTGCCCGATGCGACCCTGCCTGAGGGTCTGTTGATCCAGCCGGATCTGGAATTGGCTGCGCAGTCGCCGACCCTTTTGGTTGCGGTGCCTATGCAAACCGTCTCGGGGCTTCTGGATAACATCGACGCTTCGCTGAACGGTCAGCGCGTGGTGGCCTGCTGTAAGGGGATTGACCTGACGACGGGCACGGGCCCATCCCAGTTAATCGCCCGCCAAAAGCCTGATGCCGTTCCCGCTGTTCTGACCGGTCCAAGTTTTGCCAGCGATATTGCTCAGGGCCTGCCCACGGCTCTGACGCTTGCCTGCGCGGATGAGGCGCTGGGCGAACAGCTTCAGAACGAACTGGCCTGCGCGGTTCTGCGCATTTATCGCAGCAAGGATGTGATCGGCGCCGAACTTGGTGGTGCGCTTAAGAACGTAGTTGCCGTGGCCTGTGGCATCGTGATCGGTGCAAAGCTTGGCGTGAGCGCACGTGCCGCCCTGATGACCCGTGGCTTTGCCGAAATGCAGCGCGTGGCTGAGCGCATGGGGGCCAATCCGACGACGTTGGTGGGCCTATCCGGTCTGGGCGATCTGGCGCTGACCTGTTGCTCCGATCAGTCGCGCAACTATCGCTTTGGCATGGCGCTGGGCGCAGGCACGGAGTTTGACAAAACGACAACCGTCGAAGGTGTTGCCACGGCCAAGGCAATGGCAGACATTGCGCAGAAAGAGGGGCTCGACCTGCCGATTTGCACAACGGTCAATGCCATCTGCGAAGGACATATCACGGTGCCCGAGGCGCTTAATCAGCTGCTCTCGCGCCCATTGAAGGAGGAATAAATGCTCGTTGCACTTTTTGCCAAAGACAAAGCCGGCGCACTTCAGGTTCGCAAAGACAACCGCGAAGCGCATCTTGGATACATCAAGGACACAGGCGTGGTCGCGCAGGCGGGCCCGCTGATCGTAGACGGCGACATGGCCGGATCGCTGGTTATTCTGGACGTCGAAGATATGGCTGCGGCCGAGGCATGGGCGGCAAACGACCCCTATGCAAAGGCTGGCCTGTTCGCGTCGGTCGAACTGGTTGAATGGAAAAAGGTCATCGGCTGATGCGCTACTGGCTGTTCAAATCCGAGCCGTCCACATGGTCATGGGACCAGCAGGTTGCCAAAGGCGACGAAGGCGAAGAGTGGGACGGCGTGCGCAATTATCAGGCGCGCAACTTCATGCGCGAGATGTCAGTCGGTGATCTGGGCTTTTTCTACCATTCCCAGTCTGAAAAGGCCGTGGTTGGTGTGGTCGAGGTGATTGCCGAAGCCCACCCAGACAGCAAGGCCGATGATCCGCGCTGGGAATGCGTCGACATCAAAGCGGTTGCCGCCTTTCCAAAACCTGTAACGCTGGATCAGGTCAAAGAGACCGAAGAATTGGCAGACATGGCATTGGTCAAGCAATCCCGTTTGTCTGTGCAGCCTGTGACAGAAGCCGAATGGGCAAAAGTCTGTCAGATGGGCGGATATTCCGGCGGGAAATAGTATCAGGGGACCGCGCAAGAAGGCGGCCCCCTGCTCACCCTGTGCACTCCCATACACAACACGTGAAACAGTCAGATCGGCCTTCTGGCGAACTGAAAAGAACGTAGCATGCACATCGCGTTTCGCGAAGCACTAAGCATCCGGCAATTAAGTAAAAACCGCCGCAACAAAAAAGGCGCCCCGAAGGACGCCTTTCAATAGCCAGTAGGCGTACAGCTTAGCTGTAGACGCTTTCTTTGCCGAAATGTTTGGTCAGCATGTAGTAGATTACGGCGCGGTACTTGTTGCGCTCGGATTTGCCGTATGTCTCGATGACCGAGTTGATGGCGTCCATCAGTTCGGGGCTGTCTTTCAGGCCCAGCTTTTTCATCAGGAAGTTTGTTTTCACTGTTTCCAGTTCCGCAGCCTGAGAGCCCGCAACTGTGGACGCGTCGGCGTTATAAATTGCCGGGCCGCAGCCGATTGTGACTTTGGTCAGAAGGTCCATATCCGGTTCCATGCCGCACTTGCCGCGCAGATCGTCCGCATATTTCGCGATCAATTCGTCTCTTTTACCCATAAATCAGTCCCCTGGTTTTTATTGCGATCACCCCAAAATGGTGTCTGCAAAGAACCTAAGGCGCGGTTTGCACTCCAAACAAGGGAAAAGACACATCACAATTCCCACCATGCAAAAATCTGCCGTTCTACAGGTAAAATCGACCCAACACATTTTGTTTTCCAAAAGTGTTGACGTCGAAAGGCATAAAAAAGCCGCCAGTGCGAAACTGACGGCTTCTCCTGATAATGCGTTTCCGCTGATTAGTAACGGTAGTGTTCCGGCTTGAAGGGGCCTTCCGGCGTAACGCCGATGTAAGCTGCCTGATCGTTGTTCAGCTTGGTCAGCTTCACGCCGATGCGATCCAGGTGCAGGCGCGCGACCTTTTCATCCAGATGCTTGGGCAGGATGTACACTTCGTTGTTGTAGCTTTCGCCGTTGGTCCACAGTTCGATCTGCGCCAGTACTTGGTTGGTGAAGGACGCAGACATTACGAACGACGGGTGACCTGTGGCGTTACCAAGGTTCAGCAGACGACCTTCGGACAACAGGATGATGCGCGAACCAGAGGGCATTTCGATCATGTCGACCTGCTCTTTGATGTTGGTCCACTTGTGGTTCTTCAGCGCAGCGACCTGAATTTCGTTGTCGAAGTGACCGATGTTGCCAACGATCGCCATATCTTTCATCTCGCGCATATGCTCGATGCGGATGACGTCTTTGTTGCCTGTTGTCGTGATGAACACGTCAGCGGTGGAAACAACGTCTTCCAGAACGGTAACTTCGAAACCGTCCATTGCGGCCTGAAGCGCGCAGATCGGGTCGACTTCTGTCACCTTCACGCGGGCACCTGCACCTGCCAGCGATGCGGCAGAGCCTTTGCCAACGTCGCCGTAACCACACACAACCGCGACCTTACCGGCCAGCATGGTGTCTGTGGCGCGGCGGATGCCGTCAACCAGCGATTCCTTACAGCCGTATTTGTTGTCGAACTTCGACTTGGTGACGCTGTCGTTCACGTTGATCGCAGGGAAGGGCAGCTGGCCTTTCTTGTGCAGATCGTAAAGGCGGTGAACGCCTGTGGTTGTTTCCTCAGAAACGCCTTTGATCGCGTCGCGTGTTTTGGTGAACCAGCCCGGGGACTGTTCCATGCGCTTTTTGATCTGCGCTTTGATGACGGCCTCTTCTTCGGACTGCGGCACGGGGATGATATCTTCACCCGCTTCGGCGCGTGCGCCGAGCAGAACGTACAGTGTCGCGTCGCCACCGTCGTCGAGGATCATGTTCGCGCCCTCAGGGAACATGAAGGACTTGTCCAGATAGTCCCAATGCTCTTCCAGCGTCTGGCCCTTGATCGCGAAGACGGGCGTGCCGCCTGCCGCGATTGCCGCCGCTGCGTGGTCTTGGGTCGAGAAGATGTTGCACGACGCCCAGCGCACGTCCGCGCCCAGCGCAACCAGTGTTTCAATCAGAACCGCTGTCTGGATCGTCATGTGCAACGAACCAACAATGCGCGCGCCTTTCAGGGGTTTTGCTTCGCCGTATTCTGCGCGCAGCGCCATCAGGCCCGGCATTTCTGTTTCAGCGATATCCAGTTCCTTACGGCCGAATTCGGCCAAGGAGATGTCTTTTACGATGTAATCGTTGGCCACAACGGCCTCCATTCATTAATCCGAGTTTGGAGTGGCAGGTAGCACCGTTTCCCTATTTCGGCAACTTCTAGCATCTGGTTCGTTGCGTGATCCGCGGCTCTGTGCGAACCAGTCGGCAAGAATGTCACGTCCGGAGCAGTGGGAATGTCGAAACAGCCAAGAGCATGGCAAAAAATGTTGTCGGGCCGCCGATTGGACCTTTTGGATCCGACGCCTGTCGATATCGAAATCGAAGATATCGCGCATGGTCTTGCTTTTGTTGCCCGCTGGAATGGCCAAACCAAGGGTGATTTCCCCTATTCGGTCGCCGAACATTCGATCCTTGTCGAAAAGCTGTTTCAGCGCCTTTACCCAAGTTCTAGCGTTGCAGCCCGCCTGACCGCGCTTTTGCACGACGCGCCGGAATACGTAATTGGGGATATGATTTCACCGGTCAAAGCGGCGGTTGGCCCAGACTACGGCGTTCTTGATGATCGTCTGGCTGGGGCTATCCACATACGGTTCGGATTGGCCGCGGTAACGCCGAAACGGCTGAAGGCGCAGATCAAAAAGGCCGATAAGGTCAGCGCATGGATGGAAGCCACGCAAATCGCGGGTTTCGATGAATCCGAGGCGAACCGCTTCTTCGGGCGCCCTGATCCTGCGCTGATTGCGGGATTGGAAATATCCCTCAGGCCGCCAGTTGAGGTGCGCGAGGAATTTGTCGCAAGGCACGAAACGCTGCTCGCCCAGATGTAAGCGCAATCGGGTCAACAGACCTGCGTCTAAAAAGCAACGCCACGAAAGCCAGTGTGCTAGGGGGTCTCACACGAGAATTCCAAGTCATATCGCATTGTGCAAACATAAGAATTGTAAACAAAAAACAAAATACGGCCCCATTGTTCGCAAACGATAGGGGCTGAACATAGGCAGATGAGGCCAGGGTAGTGAGTACAGGATTCAAAGTCGCTGCGTGTATCGCAGCGCTCGTGATAACAAGTGGCTGCGCGCAGTCTTCCAAAACCTTCGAAGTGTCAAAAAACGATGTTGGTCAGCTTAGTCTGGCAGAAAGCACGCTGACGCCCGAAGAAAATCTACAACAACAGGCGACCGCCCTAAACGAGCTGACGGCACAACTGGTCCGACAATCAACCGTTCAAGGCGCGACGATGGGCGCGATTGGTGGCTGCGCCGCGGCTGCGATTGCTTCTGCAGGTATTAACAAATGCGTAGGCTCGGCAGTCGTTGGCGCAACAGTTGGCGGGCTGATCGGTCATGCGACGGGAAAAGCCAAAGTAAAGAAGCGAGTCGAGATCGTGTCGCACAACGGCGTTGGTCGTGGCCTGCAAAAGGCCGAAGCCGATCTGGCAGCCATGCAGCTTGATCTGGATGATCTGATCGAAAGCCAGAGCATGGAGCTTTTGGTGCTTGCGGAAGCCCGGAAAGAGGGCCGCATTTCTGAGGCTGAATACGCAAACCGCGTTGAAGCCATCCGCAAAGTGCGCGCGGAACTGGTCGAGGCTTTGACCCTGACCGACAAGCAGGCCAAGCAGGTTCACGCATCGCTGCAAGAAGCGCAGGCGCTTGGTCAGGAAAAACTGGAATGGCACCTGCTTGCGTCGCAGCGCCTGAGCGAAAACTCGGTCTCGGCGCGCGAAGCGGTGTCGCTGTTCTGATTTAACGCGGCGAGCGTTTCGCCAGAATACGCTGAAGGGTGCGGCGGTGCATGTTCAGACGCCGCGCCGTTTCTGACACGTTCCGGTCACACAGCTCATATACCCGTTGAATGTGTTCCCAGCGCACGCGATCCGCGCTCATGGGGTTTTCTGGCGGTGGCGGCAGGTCGTCACCAGTCGCCAAAAGCGCATTTGTGATGTCGGTCGCATCGGCAGGTTTGGACAGATAGTCGGTCGCGCCAATTTTCACGGCGGCCACCGCCGTCGCAATTGCACCGTAACCTGTCAGGACAACAACACGACAATCGGGGCGCTTTTCACGCAGTGTTTCAACCACGTCCAACCCGTTGCCGTCAGTAAGCCGCAGGTCAACCACGGCATAGGCCGGTGGGCGCGCCGTAGCGATGGCAGTGCCGGCTGCAACAGAACCCGCCGTCTCGACCTCGAAACCGCGTTTCTCCATCGCTTTGGCAAGGCGTTTCAGAAAAGGTTCGTCATCGTCGACCAACAGTAAAGAGCGGTCATCCCCCAAGGCTTCCAAAGTTTGCTCGCTCACCGTGATCTCCCTTATCCCCATGCCTAAATTGTTAACTTGCCTTTTAAAGTCGGTCAAACTTTCAAGCTGCGTCAATAAAACAGGCGGTCTGTTTGGCTATCTGTTCAGGACTTAGGTCGCGGCGGAAGAAATCAACGAAACCATGTTCCGGCAGCACGAGGTAGGTGAATGTCATGTGGTCCACGAGATAGCTGTCATCATCGGTTTCAGGCACACGATAGTAGACGCGAAAGGCCTCAGCGGCTTGTTTTACTTGCTCTTCCGTCCCTGTCATCGCGATCAGATCGGGGTGCATCATGTCCACGTAATCGGACAACACCTCTTGTGTATCGCGGCGCGGGTCAACCGAGACGAAAAGAGGAGCCACATCGTATCCCATTTCCGCCAGAACATCGATTGCATCGGCATTTCGGGCCATATCGAAAGGGCAGATGTCGGGACAGAATGTATAGCCGTAATACAAAAGGGCGGGCTTTGTGAAAACATCCTTATCAGTCACGGTCATGCCGCGATGATCGGTTAGGTTGAATTCGCCCCCCAAAGCGCCGTTTCCGGCCACGCGCGACGTTCTGCAATCGGCAAACTGATCGCCCCCGGCACCGGGCCCTGTGACATACCAAAGCCCGCCGATCATTCCGGCAATGGCAGTGCAGGCAGCGGCAACGACAAGTTTTTGCATGGCTCGGTCCTTTGGTAGGGTGCGGGAACAATTGCGCATCATTGATAGGCCACCTATCAATTTAGGAAGCCTGGACAAGGGGGCACAATGGCGCAAATCGCGACAGACGACGTCGATAACGGCATTTTTAACGAAAGCCGTTGGTCAAACTGGATCCGCCTTCGGACGATGATCATTCTGCGGTGGTTTGCGATTGCGGGCCAGTTGGCTGCAATTGTCATTGGCACATGGCTTTATGATCTGGATCTGGAAACGGGTCTTTGCATTCTGGCCGTCGGTGTGTCGGTTGTGGGCAACCTGATCGCCAGTTTCATCTTTCCGGAAAACAAGCGCCTGACCGAGTTCGAAAACCTGTTGATGGTTTTGTTCGATGTCTTCCAGCTGGCATTCCTTTTGTTCCTGACGGGCGGTCTTAGCAATCCGTTCTCGCTGCTGGTGGTTGCGCCTGTCACGGTTTCGGCGGCAGTTTTGACAGTGCGGTCTACCGTGATCCTGAACGTATTTGCGTTTTTGCTGGTGACTGGGTTGGTTTTTTTCCATTTGCCGCTGGTCACAAAGGACGGGGTCGAACTGCGTATTCCCGATTTGTTTGTGTTCGGCCAATGGGTCGCTATCACAATCGCGCAGGTATTCATTTCGGTCTACGCCCACCGCTCGGTCAGTGAGATGCACAATATGTCCGATGCTTTGACTGCCACCCAAATGGCGCTTGAGCGGACGCAGAAGCTGAATGACCTCGGCGGTGTCGTGGCCGCTGCGGCGCATGAACTGGGCACGCCTTTGGCCACGATCAAACTGACCTCCTCCGAGCTGATAGAAGAGCTTGAGGGCCGTGATGATCTTCAGGATGATGCACGCCTGATCCGCGAACAGGCAGACCGCTGTCGCGATATTCTGCGTTCCATGGGGCGTGCCGGTAAGGATGACTTGCAACTCCGATTTGCCCCCCTGTCAGAAGTGATCCGCGAGGCAGCCGAGCCCCATCAGGATCGCGGGAAAGAAATCGACATTATTCTTCTCGGGTCCGTCGAAGATGTGGACGTAGACGAACCAGATATCCGTAGAAAACCCGAGGTCATTCACGGCCTACGTAACCTTATCCAAAATGCCGTCGACTTTGCGCGCAGCACTATCTGGGTCGAGGTGTCGTGGAGCGCGGATCAGATCTCGATCCGGATTATTGACGATGGTCGCGGGTTTCCGCCCCATTTGATTGGTCGGATCGGTGACCCGTTTGTCCGGCGCAGAAGATCCGAGCGCGATAGAAAAGACCGCCCCGGATATGAAGGCATGGGTTTGGGCCTTTTCATCGCCAAGACCCTGCTTGAACGAACAGGCGCATCGCTGAGTTTTGCCAATGGCGGTGGTGACATGCATAGCGCGATGCAATCGGCATCGGGGCAGGGCGCCATTGTCGAGGTTGTTTGGCCGTCTTCCGCAATCACGGTTGATCCTGACAGCGCCCGCGGTCCCTTGGGAGAGAACCAGCAATTTAGAAGCTGATTGTAATCAAGTATTTAACAAAATCTTAAGCATTTGTTCATTAGTGTTTTCCTTGTCTAAAGGAAAATGCGGATGGTCCAGATTGTTGCGCTTCAGCCGGTGCTTTTCGCCTTGATTGTAGGGGTGCTGATCACCTGCGTTGCTGCATGCATCCTGTTCAGGCGACGCAGTGCAAACCGGAAACGGTCGAGCGAGCCGTTATTTTTGATCCGCAATGGCTTTGTCATCGATTCCAGCGACATCGGAACGCGCCTTTTGCAGCTTGGTGGCGTTCAGGGGGCCAAGGGATGGGCCGACGTCCGAGAGGTTCTGGCTAACCTTATTCCGGATCTGCCCGTTACTTTACCTAGTGAAACACGCACGTTCGCATCTACGCGTGTCGATGCCCTTGCCCTACGGATTGTTCCGAACAGGCGGGGGCATCGCATTTCGTTGACCGGCCTTGATAAGGACAACGGTCAGCGTCTTTTGCTTGAGCTTAGCCAAAGCAAACTGGCCTTTCTGATGCGCGTGACCGATGCGGTTTCCATGCCGATCTGGAAGACGGATCAGGATGGAACGGTGAATTGGTGCAACAAGCATTTCCAAAGTCTTGTTGAACGATCGGGCGACGAACAACCCTTTGATGTGCCGTCGGGCAAGAACACCATCCAGTCATCGCGCCGATACCGGTTGTTTTCCAACGCCTCGCAGGCAGATGAATGGTACGAGGTGCATAGCCGCGAGCTCGACTCTGGAAACATATTCTTTGCGCAGGAAATCAGCGCATTGATGCGGGCCGAGGATGCGCAGAGAAACTTTGTGCAAACGCTGGCAAAAACCTTTGCCTATCTACCCACCGGGATCGCGATCTTTGACCGGAAAAGCCAACTGGTTCTGTTCAATCCGGCGCTTTTGGATCTGACCGAGCTTTCGGCTGAGTTTCTGTCAAACAGGCCCACCATCACGACCTTCTTTGACCAGTTGCGTGAACTCCGGATTATGCCGGAACCCAAACGGTATGTGGATTGGCGGCAAAATCTGGAACGGTTGATCAGTGACGCGCAGAAAGACAGGTTTCGCGAAACATGGACGTTGCCTGGCGGTCTGACGTACCGCATCACCGGCCGCCCGCATCCTGATGGCGCGGTAGCTTTTCTGCTGGAAGATATCAGCGCCGAGGTGTCATTGACCCGCAAATTTCGCGCCGAGCTGGAGATGACCCAGGCCGTCATGGATGCCGATGCAGATGGTCTGATCGTCTTTGACAATGCAGGGCGCACCGTGTTTTCAAACCTGTCCTATCGCCAGCTTTGGAACCTTGATCCGGATGGCGGGCTTGAGGCGCTGACCGTGCTGGACGTGGTTAAGGCCCTGCGTAAGAAGTGCGACCCGACACCGTTCTGGTCTGATCTACGCGATTTTACAGCCAGCTTTGACTCGCGCGCTGAATGGGACTGCGAACTGACCGGACGGCGGTTCGGTCGTTTGATTGCGACCGTGACACCTTTGTCTGCTGGCGCGACGGTCGTCAGATTTCGGCAGGACGCCCGAAGGGTGCTTATCGCAGGACCCAACGATAATTCGCTGGAACAAGCCTGACGTCTGACAGGGAATAGCGGTTGCGGAGAACCGCCCCTTGAGTAATCTCCGCGCATGGAAAAAACTGCCGAAATTCTTCTGCCTTCTGCAGATGCAACGGAGCGCCTTGCCGTGGCGATCGGCGCCCATCTGAATGGCGGTGACGTTATCCTTTTGTCTGGCGACGTTGGTGCGGGCAAAACGCATTTCGCCCGCAGCCTGATCCAGTCGCGCCTTGCTGAACCCGAAGATGTGCCGTCGCCCACCTTTACCTTGGTGCAGGTCTATGACGCGCCCGAAGTCGAGATATGGCACAGCGACCTTTACCGCCTTTCCGGACCGGATCAGGTGTTCGAACTAGGGCTGGCAGACGCATTCGAAACCGCCGTTTGCTTGGTAGAGTGGCCGGATCGTCTTGGGGATCTCACTCCGTCATCGGCGTTATCAGCGACATTTACAGACGGCGACAACGACGATGCCCGCGTTGCGCATTTCAGTTGGTCGGATAGCCGTTGGGATGACCTGATGCAGCAGGTGACCGCATGAAGGATTTTCTGCTGTTTTCTGGTTGGTCCGAGGCCCGACACGAGCCTGTGGCGGGCGATGCATCTTCGCGCAGCTACACGCGCCTGCGTCGGGGCAAAGACACAGCCATCCTGATGCAAGACCCCGAAGGCGATGTCGCGCTTTTTGCGCGGCTGGCCGAGTATCTGACAGCCATCGGCCTGAGCGCGCCACGTATTCTGGCAATTGATGCGGCCAAGGGGCTGCTATTGATCGAAGACCTCGGCAGCGATCTGTTTGCGGCCATATTGAAGGATGAACCCGACCAAGAGGGGATGCTTTACCAGCTTGCGACCGACGTTCTGTTGCACCTGCATGACCAAACGCCGCCCGAGACACTTCCGGTCGCGAGTGTTGATCATCTTGCGACGGCAACGGACCTTGTTTTTGATTGCTATCTGACAGGCGCTGGCGGCACACAAAACGACCAAGCAAAAGCCGATCTGCGCGCCGCGTTTCAGGATGCACTCAGCCAGCATGCCGATGTGGCTGATGTGATGATCTTGCGGGACTACCATGCTGAAAATCTTCTTTGGATGCCGGATCGCGACGGAGTGAGGCGGGCAGGCGTGCTTGATTTTCAGGACGCGCTTCTTGGCCATCGTGCCTATGATCTTATTTCACTTCTCGAAGACGCGCGGCGGGATGTGTCCGATGAAACGCGCGACCAGGTCATCGATTACTACCTGTCGCGGACCGGCGCGGATGAGGCAGAATTCAGAATCCAGCTTTGCGTTCTGGGCGCTCAACGTAATCTGCGTATCCTTGGGGTGTTTGCCCGACTGGCGAAGGTCAGGGGCAAACCCGGTTACATCGATCTGGTGCCGCGTGTTTGGGCGCACATTCAGCGTGATCTGGCCCATCCCGCGCTGGGCAATATCGCAAGCATTGTTTCGGCGCATCTGCCTGCACCGACTGACGCGGTTCTGGAAAGGCTCAAAACCAATGTGTGACGCCATCATGTTTTTTGCAGCCGGCTTCGGAACGCGCATGGGTGCGCTGACCAAAGACACACCAAAGCCGCTGATCCCTGTTGCAGGTCGGCCTTTGCTGGATCATGCGCTTGAGTTGGCCGACAACTATGGACCGCTTCGGAAGTACGTGAATGCCCATTATCTGGCCGAGCAGATCACGGCCCATGTGGACCCGAGCGCTGCAAAAGTGATCGTTGAACACCCCCGAGTTCTGGATACAGGTGGTGGATTGAAGAACGCTTTGCCCCTGTTGGGAAACGCGCCTGTTTTTACAAGTAACACCGATGCAGTTTGGTCGGGCCCCAACCCTTTGACGCTGTTAAAGCAGGCATGGCGGCCCGACGATATGGATGCGCTTTTGCTTTGTGTCCCGCTGGAAAACGCGATCGGGCGACAGGGTGGTGGCGATTTTGCGCTGGATGACAACGATAGGCTGATCCGGAAAGGGGATATGGTCTATACTGGGGTCCAGATTATCAAAACTGACGGACTTCTAGATATTTCAGACGATGTTTTTTCCCTGAATGTGCTTTGGAACCGGATGCTGGAAAACGGACGCCTTTTCGGTGCGCGGTATCCGGGAAAGTGGTGTGATGTTGGCCATCCTGACGGCATCACGCTGGCTGAAACCATGTTGGATTGCGCCTGATGTTTGAAAAACAAGGCGCACATCTTTTCGGGATTGATCCGGGCATCGATTTTCCTGCCGCTTTGGTTGCTGGCCTCAGGGCACGTATGGCAGGTCAGCCGCCGCATGCCATCGCCAAGGTCGAACTGATCGTAAACACCCAGCGCATGGCCCGCCGAATCGAAGCGCTTTTCCGTAAAGACTCGGCCAGTTTCCTGCCTAAAATCCGGCTGATCACACACCCCGGCCCGCCCGAAGTCGAAGCCGCGCTTCCGCGCCCTGTGTCCGGCCTGCGCCGACGGTTGGAACTGACGGGCCTGATTTCAAAGCTGTTGGACACCTCGCCCGATCTGGCACCCCGTGCCGCTCTGTTTGATCTGGCTGACTCTCTGTCTGCTTTGATGGACGAAATGCAGATCGAAGACGTGCCGACATCGGTCCTTGAGGATCTTGATGTCACGGATCAGTCCGGCCATTGGGAACGCGCCCTGACATTTTTGCGCATCGTGAACCGGTATTTTGATGCGGCAGACCCGACGCCTGATGCCGCTGCCTTGCAAAAGCGGGCCATCGATCTTCGCCTTGCAATGTGGGCCGAAAAGCCGCCTATGCATCCGATTATTATTGCGGGTTCCACAGGTTCGCGGGGCACCACACATCGTCTGATGCAGGCGGTCGCCGCGCTGCCGAACGGTGCTGTGGTCTTACCCGGTTTCGATTTCGATATGCCCCGTCATGTCTGGGATCAGTTGATGGACGGCGTGGGTGAACCGGGTCGCATTATGCCTGCCGAAGATCATCCGCAGTACCGCTTTGGCAAGCTTCTGGCCGACGTGAATGCGACGCCTCAGGATGTATATCGTTGGACCGATGATCGTGCGCCAAGTCCTGAGAGGAACAAGCTGGTGTCGCTTGCGTTGCGGCCCGCGCCAGTTACGGATCAATGGCTAGCGGATGGCCCGTCGTTGCCGTCACTCGCCGTTGCGACACAGGGCCTGACCCTGCTTGAAGCGACCACGAAACGGGAAGAGGCGTTGGCCATTGCCCTGCGTCTGCGTCAGGCAGCGGAAGACGGCGTTACGGCCGCCCTGATCACACCTGACAGGGTGTTGACCCGTCAGGTCACGGCGGCCTTGGGGCGTTGGGGCATCGTCCCCGATGACAGTGCCGGTACTCCGGTTCAACTGTCCCCGCCCGGGCGCCTGCTGCGCCATGTTGCAAAGCTGTTCGAAGGCGATCTGACCGCCGAAGCCCTGCTGACGATCCTGAAGCATCCGTTGTGTCACGCAGGCGCCGAGCGTGGTGATCATGTGCTGATGACCAACAAGCTTGAACTGAAGATCAGGCGTGAAGGGTGGGCTTATCCCAAGGCAGAAGAATTGCTTGCGTGGTGCGCGACCCAAGAACGCGCTGACTGGGGCGAGTGGATCGTGCGGTCATTTATGGACCAACGCGGGCACGGCGAAAGGGCGCTGTCGGTTTGGCTGGACCATCATATCAGCCTGACTGAACAGATTGTTGCGGGTTCACACAGTGAAGATTCCAGCGCTCTCTGGGATAAAAAGGCAGGGCGCAAGGTGCGCGAGATCGTCGATGATCTGATCGCTGAGGCGCCCTATGGCACAGATCTGTCGGCCTCTGACTATGGTTCATTATTCGGCTCTGTTCTTGCCAAAGGTGAGGTTCGGGATCGTGATGAACCCCATCCGCACATCCGTATCTGGGGCACGATGGAAGCGCGGGTTATGGGCGCAGACCTGTTGATCCTATCCAGCCTGAACGAAGGCACATGGCCGCAGGTTCCGCCTGCTGATCCGTGGTTAAACCGCAGGATGAGGGCCGATTCCGGCCTGTTACTGCCTGAACGGTCCATCGGCCTGTCCGCACACGATTTTCAGCAGGCGATCGCGGGTAAAGATGTTTGGCTGACGCGCGCTGCGAAATCCGATGATGTGGAAACCGTCCCGTCGCGTTGGGTAAACCGCTTGCTGAACCTGATGAACGGTCTTCCGGGGAATGGCGGACCCGACGCAGTCAAGGAAATGCGAAGCCGTGCCAAGCCTTGGCTGGATTATGCCCGCCAGATGGATGCGCCGATCCCCGCGTTGCGCGCGCACCGCCCTTCGCCGCGTCCGCCTGTTTCTGCCCGCCCGCGCGAGCTGCCCGTTACACAGATCAAAACGCTTATCCGCGACCCCTACGCGGTCTATGCCCAGCGCGTTTTGAAACTGCGTCCTTTGAACCCGCTGCAACGTATCCCCGACGCGTTGATGCGGGGGATCGCGGTGCATGACATTCTGGAAACCTATATCAAACGCACAGTGGCTGATCCGTCGATCCTGACGCGCGATCAATTCATGGCCGAGGCCAAGGCGCGGTTGGCTGAAATTCCCTTCCCATTGGTTCGCAAGCTATGGGAAGCGCGGCTTGACCATGTGGCGACCAGCTTTGTTACCGAAGAAATCGCCCGCCAGAACCGCGCGCGGCCTAAGCACTTTGAAGTCACCGGCAAGAGCACGATCAACGAGCTTGGTTTCACTCTGACAGCCAAAGCCGACCGCGTTGATATCGATGAACGCGGTGGTGCGTGGATTTATGACTATAAAACCGGAAAACCGCCCTCGGTCGCCGAGCAAGAGCATTTTGACAAACAGATGTTGCTTGAGGCCGCCTTGGTCGAACGAAACGGGTTCGAGGCCTTTGAAGGGGCGCATTTTGAGCGCGCCATTCACATCGGGCTAAAGGCCGGTACTGGTGAGCAAGAGGCCCCGACCGACAAAATTCCACCTGCGCAGGTCTGGCAGGAGCTGACCACGTTGATCGCCGCCTATCTGGACGAAGCACAGGGCTTCACCTCGCGCAGGGCGGTGCAGATGGAAGGTCAGGAAGGCGATTACGATCACCTTGCCCGTCTGGGTGAATGGCAGCCATCGGATGAACCCGTGCAGGAGATCCTGAAATGAAGCGGGACGAGGCCACCCTACGCCAGATCGCAGCGGCCCAACCGGACCAATCTGTCTGGCTGTCGGCTAATGCGGGTTCGGGTAAAACGCGCGTGTTGATCGACCGCGTGGCGCGCTTGTTGTTGCAGGGCGTTGCGCCGGAAAACATCCTGTGTCTGACCTACACCAAGGCCGCCGCGACCGAGATGCAGAACCGTTTGTTCGTGCGTCTGGGTGAATGGGCGATGCTTGGCGACAGCCAATTGCGCGATGAACTGGCCAAGCTTGGTGACGAAACCGAGTTCACCAAAACCTACATGCAAAAGGCCCGTACTCTGTTCGCCCGCGCGATCGAGGCGCCGGGAGGTTTGCGTATCCAGACGATCCACTCGTTCTGCGCGGCCTTGCTGCGCCGTTTCCCGCTTGAGGCCAAGGTCAGCCCGCAGTTTCGCGAAATGGATGACCGCTCTGCCGAACTGCTTCGGGCCGAGGTGCTGGACCGGATGGCGGACGGCGAGCACAGCGATCTGGTGACGCGTGTGGCGTCCTATTTTACCGATACCGAAGACAGCTTTGATCAGATGATCCAAACGCTGTTGGGGCATAAGTCTGCGTTTAATCCACCGCGACAGCCTGAGGACATCTTTGCGTCTTATGGTCTTGATGCGGGGGCGTCCGAAGAAAGCGTACTGCAATCGGTTTTCCTTGGATCAGAAACCGCGTTTCTGGCTGAATTAGTGCCACATATGCAAAGCAGTGGATCGACGGACCAGAAGGCCGCCGCCGTCTTTTCGACGGTCAAGCAGGCTGACATGGCGGCGCTGACTGCGCTGGAAGGCGTGCTGCTTTACGGTGGCACAGCGAAGGATCCTTTCGGACCCAAAACGGGGTCGGTGCCAACCAAAGGTTTGCGGAAAAAAGCACCCATCGACAGCGCCTGCGATCAGCTTGACCAGCTTATGGAACGCGTGGCGTCTGCTCGCGAAACGCGGCTCGCTCTGCTTGCCGCGCGGCGCGATATTGCGCTGCACCAGTTTGCTCAGGTGTTCCTTCCGATGTACGAAGAGGCCAAGTTGCTAAAAGGCTGGCTGGATTTTGACGACCTGATCGAAAAGGCCCGCGCCCTGCTAAGTGACGAACTGGTGGCTGAATGGGTGCTGTATCGTCTTGATGGCGGCATCGACCACATTCTGGTGGACGAGGCACAGGATACATCTCCGATCCAGTGGGACGTCATCGAACGGCTGGCGCGTGAATTCACCTCGGGTGAAGGTGCCCGTGCGGATGTTCTGCGCACCATATTTGTCGTCGGTGACAAAAAGCAGTCGATCTATTCTTTCCAAGGTGCCGATCCGCGTGAATTCGACCGCATGCGCGCCGATTTTGCCGAACGTTTGGGGCAGACGGAAACGCCATTGGCATCGCGATCCCTGTCGCATTCGTTCCGGTCTGCCGGTGCTGTTCTGAAGGTTGTCGATGCCACGTTCGACGGGCGCGATGCGTCGGGTTTTACCCAAGAAGAAAAGCACATCGCGTTTTTTGAGGATCTTCCCGGCCGTGTCGATCTTTGGCCGGCCATTCCGAAAGCCGAAAAGGAAGACAAGGACGTTTGGTTCGAACCCGTAGATCGGGTCAGTGAAACCCATGCTGATGTGGTTCTTGCCGGTCAAATCGCGGATTTCATCCATCATCAGATCAAAGCCAAAACCCCCCTTCCTGGTGGAAAAGCCGCGCGGCCAATGAAGGCGGGTGATGTGCTGATACTTGTCCGCAGGCGCGCACGGCTTTTCAACGAAATTATCCGTGCCTGTAAGGTGCGTGGTTTGCCCATCGCAGGCGCCGATAGGCTTAAAGTGACGGCAGAGCTGGCGGTCAGGGATGTTGTTGCGCTGTTGTCGTTTCTTGCGACGGCGGAAGACGATCTGTCGCTGGCGACCACGCTACGATCCCCGTTGTTCGGGATTTCGGAGCAGGACCTATTCACTCTGGCTCATGGCCGTCCTGCAGGTCAGCCGCTTTGGGAAGTATTGCGCAATAACAGAGACACATATCAGCCGATATTGTCTGTTCTCGACGATCTGCGCGACAACGTGGATTTCTTGCGCCCCTATGATCTGATCGAACGCATTCTGACCCAGCACGACGGTCGTGCGAAACTGATTGGACGTTTGGGGGATGAGGCCGAGGATGGCATCGATTCATTGCTGCAACAGGCGCTGATTTACGAAGAAACATCGGTGCCTTCGCTGACCGGCTTCCTTGAATGGGTGCGCACCGACGATCTGGAAATCAAACGAAGCCCCGAAAGCGCCGGCGACCGCATTCGCGTGATGACGGTCCACGGCGCGAAGGGTTTGGAAGCGCCGGTCGTGATCATGCCGGACTGTGGCGAGATGAGAGGTATCCTGCGGGATAAAATCATCCCTGATGGCGAAGAGGTCATCTGGAAAGCCACGAAAAACGAACAACCCGCACGCCATGCGCAGGCCGAAAACGCGATCAAACAGGCACAGGCGGAAGAGCGTGACAGGCTGCTTTATGTCGGGATGACGCGGGCCGAAAACTGGTTGATCGTCGGTGCTGCGGGCGAGGTTGGCAAAACGCCCGAGGCCTCTTGGTACAACATGGTCGAACAAGGAATGACTGCGCTGGGCGCGGCAGAGCATAACTTTGGCTTTGGTCTGGGATTGCGGTTCGGCGAACAGCTGGAAGCGCTGGATGTTGAAGAGACCGAGGACAAACCAGAGACCGTCCATAAACTGCCTGATGTATTTTCAAAGCCAGCGCCCGAAGCCGCCCCTGTTCCCGAGGTGCGTAGCCCGTCCGACCTTGGTGGCCCCAAGGCGTTGCCTGGTGCGGAAGGCGATGAAACCGAGGTCGCGAAACAGCGCGGCACCTTCATTCACCGCTTGCTGGAATTGCTGCCCGAGGTGCCACGCGACAATTGGAGCGACGCCGCGCCACGATTGCTTGGGCTGGACGTGGAGGAAGCCGAGCCATTCCTGACAGAAGCCGCAGCTGTTCTTAGCGATCCGGAGCTAGCGTATCTGTTTGACGATACCGCGTTGGAAGAGGTCGCTTTGACTGCCGATTTAGGCGATGCAGGGCCGTTTTATGGGATTATCGACCGGCTGATTGTCACTGATGACAGCATCCTTGCGGTAGATTTCAAAACCAACCGTGTGGTTCCCGATACGTCTGACCGTGTCCCTGAAGGTCTGTTGCGCCAAATGGGAGCCTATCATGCGATGCTGGTGCGGATTTATCCCGGTCACAAAATCCAGACCGCGATCCTTTGGACGGCGACGTCACAATTGATGATGCTGGACACAGATCAGACCGCTGCGGCCTTTGGGCGTGCGACCGCATCTTGACGCCGTTCGGGTGGCTACATACGTTCACGTCAACCAACCAACGCATATGATGCGAGGAGATGTATCATGGGTACTGTAGCTGTCACGGACGCCACATTTGACGCTGAGGTCAAAAACTCGTCCGTTCCTGTTGTCGTCGATTTCTGGGCTGAATGGTGTGGCCCCTGTAAGCAGATCGGCCCCGCTCTGGAAGAACTGGCTGCCGAATACGGCGACGCGGTGAAGATTGCCAAGGTCGATGTCGACAGCAACCCCAATGCGGCTGCGGCCATGGGCGTACGCGGCATTCCGGCACTGTTCATCTTCAAGGATGGTCAGGTCGTGTCCAACCGCGCCGGTGCGGCCCCGAAGGCGGCACTGAAAGGCTGGATCGACGAGTC
This sequence comes from Thalassococcus halodurans, assembly GCF_900108225.1. GTDB lineage: Bacteria > Pseudomonadota > Alphaproteobacteria > Rhodobacterales > Rhodobacteraceae > Thalassococcus > Thalassococcus halodurans. Next base: position 445,676 of record NZ_FNUZ01000003.1, on the reverse strand, counting down.
GATCTGATCACAGTGATCAATCCAAGAAACGGCGCCCAAGCAGGCGCCGTTTTTTTTATGGCTTGGACGCGACTAGGGTGGTCATCGCAGGCGGTACGTCCGCTTGTGTTCAAAGGCGCAAAGACCCATATCAAGGCGGATATTCAGGAGGTTTCCATGGCGGATACAGATTTTCCGGGCTGGCACGGCACCACAATCATCGGTGTGCGTAAAGGCGGTAAGGTGGTCATTGCCGGTGACGGGCAGGTCAGCCTTGGCCAAACCGTAATCAAAGGTACTGCGCGCAAGGTGCGTCGCCTCTCCCCCGGCGGATTTGATGTGGTGGCGGGCTTTGCAGGATCGACCGCAGATGCCTTTACGCTGTTGGAACGTCTGGAATCCAAGCTGGAACAAACACCCGGCCAGCTACAGCGCGCAAGCGTCGAACTGGCCAAGGATTGGCGCACCGATAAGTACCTGCAAAAGTTGGAAGCGATGCTAATCGTGACAGACGGCAAAGAGTTGCTGGTCATCACGGGCGCAGGTGACGTGCTTGAACCTGAACACGACGTGGCAGCCATTGGTTCTGGTGGCAACTACGCTTTGGCGGCTGCACGTGGCCTAATGGACTCTGACGGTGACGCAGAACAAATCGCGCGTAAGGCCATGGCGATTGCGGCTGATATCTGCGTTTACACCAATGGCAACCTGACGGTTGAAACGATCGGCGCCTAAGACAATGGCGACATCGGAAAAGGACGACACATGACTGATCTGACCCCCCGCGAAATCGTTTCCGAACTGGACCGCTTCATCATCGGCCAGCAGGACGCCAAGCGCGCCGTTGCTGTGGCCCTGCGCAATCGCTGGCGTCGCAAGCAGCTGTCTGATGATCTGCGCGATGAGGTTTATCCCAAGAACATCCTGATGATCGGGCCGACTGGCGTGGGCAAAACCGAAATCAGCCGCCGCTTGGCGAAACTTGCCCGCGCGCCGTTCATCAAGGTTGAGGCAACCAAGTTCACCGAGGTGGGTTACGTGGGTCGCGACGTGGAACAGATCGTGCGTGATCTGGTGGACGCCGCCATCGTGATGACCCGCGAACACATGCGTGAGGATGTGAAGGCTGCGGCCCAGAAGTCGGCTGAAGACCGCGTGATCACTGCCATTGCTGGCGAAGATGCCCGTGAAGGCACGCGCGAGATGTTCCGCAAAAAGCTGAAGTCAGGCGAATTGGACAATACCGAAATCGAACTGGATGTTGCCGATACGGCCTCGCCCTTCCCGATGATGGATATCCCCGGCCAGCCCGGCATGGGGATGGGGGCGTTCAACCTTGGCGATCTGTTCGGCAAGGCGATGGGCGGACGCACCACGCGCAAACGGATGACGGTTGCCGAAAGCTACGACATTCTGATTTCGGAAGAAGCAGATAAGCTTCTGGATGACGAAACCGTCAAAAACGCCGCGATCGAAGCGGTCGAACAGAATGGCATCGTGTTTCTGGACGAGATCGACAAAGTCTGCGCCCGTACCGATGCTCGCGGTGGCGACGTGAGCCGTGAAGGCGTGCAACGCGATCTGCTGCCGTTGATCGAAGGCACGACTGTCAGCACCAAACACGGCACCGTTAAAACCGATCACGTCCTGTTCATCGCATCGGGCGCGTTCCACATCGCAAAGCCGTCCGACCTGCTGCCAGAATTGCAGGGCCGTCTGCCGATCCGTGTGAACCTGCGCGCGCTGACCGAAGAGGATTTCGTGCGCATCCTGACGGAAACCGACAACGCGCTGACACTTCAATACACTGCGTTGATGGGCACCGAAGACGTCACTGTTTCGTTCGAACAGGACGGGATCGCCGCCTTGGCCAAGATTGCGGCCGAGGTGAACCAGTCCGTAGAAAACATCGGTGCGCGTCGTCTTTACACGATTATGGAGCGCGTGTTCGAAGAACTGTCTTTTGCCGCGCCTGATCGGGCTGGTGAAACGGTGGTGGTTGATGCCGCCTTTGTTGAAAAGCACCTTGGCGATCTAAGCCGGTCGACGGACCTCAGCCGCTACGTGCTGTGATCCCGCACGGCCCAGTGCCATGGCCAAACCGGCCAAGATGAAAAACACGGCTTCCAGGTTCGGATAGGGCTTGGTCAGCGCGGCCTGAATGATCAGCGCCGCGCAGCCCGTTTTCAGGGCCGCCGAAACGTTGGTGTTCAACGTGTCGGTCACTTGCCGCGCAAAAATGACCCTGGCCACGAACCAAAGATAAAGTGCGGTTCCCGCAATTCCCAATCCGCCCAGACAGGCAAAAAACCAGCCAGACGCGCGCCCCGCGCCCATGCCTGTTCCAAGGCCGATGGTATCTTTCAGGTTGGTCAGAGCCTGATTGTTCCAAGACATACGCTCAGTGGCCGAGTCGCTGGACACCTTGTCGATCAACACCGCGTCGATCACATGCGCGACCTCGGCGTTCAGGCTGTAAAGCGCCACAGACGCGCCTGCCATGACCGGAAGAAATGCAGCAGAGAGCAGGATCAGCCGTGCCGCAGGTTTCAGATGCGAAATCGTTTTCAGATGCACGGCCACAAAGGCAACCGAGAACAAAGTCAGCCCCAAATAGGCCGCGCTGGACGTGGAGCGGATCAAAAGAAAGAACATCGCGATGGCAAATAATTTTGGCCAAACACCAAGGGATTTGACCATCGTCATCCGAAGCCAGAAACCGAATAGCGCCATGGTGAAATAGGCATAGGCAGAAGGTTCTGGAAACCCGCCGCTGACCCGTTTGATGCCACCCAGATACTGGTTGTCCAGCATGGCCGCCCGCATTGTCCGGATCGAGTCCAACAGATCGGGAAATCCCAGCGCATAGGACGCGATATCAGCCACGCTCAGCACAATGTGTAAAGACGTTGCTGTGATCATCGCCTTCAGCGCCAGATCGGCGCGCGGTTTGCGTGCAAAGACACCGGCCAGAAGGAAAAAGATCGAGGAGGCGACCATGAAACGCAGAAACTGGATGGTGATCGTGGACGTGGGTTCAAGAGGTCTTAGGGCGATGGTTGCATAATCCCGCATCTGAACGGTGACAAACACGTCGGTTCTGTGGCTAAGGATTTGCGGAAGGAACAACGCGCCAAGCCCTGCCAGAATGATCAGCAGTAATAACGGGAAGCCCGCCTGATGTGGGCGCGCGGACTGGACGATGGCGGCGGTAAAGCCCGTGCGCCCGATCAGCGACAGCCACATCGCCAGAATGGCGAAGTCCAACAGCGATACGGTGCCCGCCTGACCAAGTGCAAAAGCGGCGCTGCTTCCAAACGGCATAACCGCAGCCAGCAAAACGACGCCGCGAACAGGCCCTGCAAACAAGATCGCTGCGAATAGTACCAGCGCAATGGGAGTGGTGGTGAGCAAGTGTTTGGCGGTCCGTGTTCTGAGTGTCGCGCAAGACTCCCTTAGTCATGATTAAGGAAGTCTTTACGTTGTTCGATTTTCTTGAATAGGAGCGAAAGAAGGCAGGAAAGACGTGTCGGTTCCAGACCACATCAAGGGCATAGCCGCGGCAACGGCTGTTACCGTTTTGCCGCGTCTGCGGTTTGAAAACAGCATCCTTGTTCTGTCCCATATGCGATCTGTCAGCACCGCGCTGACCCATGTTCTGGCGACGCACCCCGAAATCTGGGGATATGGTGAAACACATGTGTCTTATACGGACGAGCGGGCACCGGGTCGGCTTTGGCTTAATCTGCTTCGTCATCACCGGTCGGGTATCGGCCGCAGGTTAATTTTGGACAAGGTGCTGCATAACGATCTGGATCGCGCCGTCACGCCTGCGTTCTATCGGGCTAGGGCCGTCTTCCTGTTGCGTTCACCCGCTCCGGCCATCCGGTCGATTCAGGCTTTGTCCATGGCGCAAGGGTTGGCCGATTGGCAAAGCCCTGAACAGGCAGCGCGGTATTATCTGATGCGGATCACAAGGTTGATGCATCATTGGAACCACTTCCCGCCAGAGCATCGTATCGGGATGCTGTCAGAAAACCTTATGCGCGATCCCGAAGGTGCATTGGTGCGTCTGTCGCAGTTTTTGCCTGTCTCGCACCCTTTAAAGAACCGCTATGTTGCTGAAGGTCGGGAGGCGCGACACGGGGCGGGTGATCCGACGCGAAGCCAAGATTTGACAAGGATCGAGCCGACAGATGTCGATGTGGATTTATCTCTGCCTGTCGGCGTTGATCGAAAACTGGCCGCGCACTGTGTTCAGGCTTATCTTACGGCTTCGGACCTGATGGACTTGGCCGAACATGCGTTAAACGATCGGGGCTAACCCTTCCCCGTATCCAGTCCTTCAGCGCGGCACGATTACCGCGCGCCCGCCCGGCGCGATCGATCCAGTCTTCGGGACAAAGCTGTTTCAGATGGTTTGCGAGTATGTTTTTCATCGTCAGTTTCAGCAGAAACACCGGCGGTATATGCCCCTTACCGGACAGGTAGATGGGGTTGGCGACCTGACTGTATCCAAGCATTTCGCCACTGCTTTCACGACCCAGCTTTGTCCCGCAATGAACGCCGCTGACGGTATTCACCTGAACCATTTCGCCATTGACGCGACTGGCAAAATCAACGTCTTCCTGCCAGCCGTAAAGCGGCAGTGCCTCATCAAACCGCGTGTCGCTAATGGCGTCTGTTCGGTAGGCCATGTTGCAGCCGTACAAACCCACAAGATTGCGTTTGATCGCGATTGGCACCGGCCCGACTGCCGGGCGGTTCCGAAGCATGCTGCGGGCGTCAGAAGCGTCTATTCCTCGGGAATGGATTCCATCGGCCAAAAGCGTACCATTCATTCCAGCGGCATAGCGCAGGGCGGCGAACGCGCGTGAAAGCTGTTCCAGAGCATCGGCGCTGGGCATGTAGTCATCGTCGATGAAAAAGACGATGTCGCATTGGTCTGAAAGAATGTTCAGAGCATGGTTGCGCTGCTTTGGCAGGCCTTTTTCCGCAAACTCAACACGCAGGGGCATTTTGGCCGTGTATCGTGTCAGGTCGGGTATGTCGCTGGGCTGTGTTGCGACGATGATGACCTCGTGTGCGGGCTGCGTCTGTACGGTCAAAGTATCAAGTGTGTCGGGCAGTATGCTTGCTCGGCCACAGGTGCAAATGACAACGGAAACGCGCACGGCTTACAGACCGGACCGTTTTAAAACACATCCAATCGTGCGGAACAGAATGACCAGATCTTTGCTGACCGAGACGCCGGATGCATAGCGTACATCCATGTTGATCCGCGTATCGTAGTCGACCGCATTGCGGCCCGAAACCTGCCAAAGGCCGGTTATCCCAGGGCGCAGTTTGAGGTAGAAATTGCTGTGGCTTCCATACAGTCGAAGTTCGTTCAGTGGCACAGGGCGTGGGCCGACAAGGCTCATGTCGCCGATCAAGACATTCCAAAGCTGGGGCAGCTCATCCAGGCTGGTTTTCCTGAGCAGGCGTCCAAGCACCGTCACACGCGGATCGTTGGTAATCTTCCGTCCCTTTGTCCATTCGGTACGGGCGGCTGCATTTCGGCTCAACAGGTCTTGAAGCTGCGCCTCGGCATCGGGGCGCATAGTTCTGATCTTCCAGCACGTAAACATCCTGCCGTTTCGGCCAACCCGTTTGTGACCGTAGAATCCGGTGCCGCCATCAAGGCGGGCCAGTACCCACAAAAGGGCCACGACGGATGCCACTGGCACCGCCATCAGCAGCGCCAGACAAACATCAAGGAACCGTTTGCCGTGCCGTTTGTAAAACTGGTTTCTGGTCTGGCTTTCGGGGAAAGCAATGGTGCTGTGGATGGGAGTGAGATCGGTCATAGACGTTCCCTGATGTCGCGCGTTCCAATTCTAGTTTGCGCGCTCAGGAGACGTTTCTTGTGGTTACTATCGCGTTAAAAACCAGAAGATAATGCAGGTTTTATCGCACCTTGTTGCGGGTAGCCGCGCGGTTCGGTGCGCGGGTCTGTCCATGACATCACGATGCCTTCCGGAACGACGCCGATATTGCGCAAAGTGGCCAATCCATCCGCCACAGATCCGCGTGCCGTAGCGCCATATTGAACGACGAAAAGAACCTGATCGACCAACGGCGCGATGCTCAGGCTGTCAGACACAGGAAGCAAGGGTGGTGCGTCGACGATAACAATATCGTAGCGTTTTTTCAGATTGGCGAACAAAGCGCGCAGAACGCGACCCGAGTAGATCGGCGCGCCGACGGTTTCCGGCCCGATCCCTGCAAAATCAAAGCTAAGATCATCGGCTGAATGAATAACCTCATCCAGATCACAGCCTTGCGTCAGGTGCGCATGTAGGTCGGGTCCCGAGAACAAACCGACCTGACGTGACAGGCTTTTCTGGCGTGTGTCCAGATCAAGCAGCACCACAGACCGCCCCATGCTGGCAGCCGCATTAGCAAGGTTCATCGCAGTTGTGGTTTTGCCTTCTCCGGGCATCGAGGACGTCATCATAATGACCGAGGCTTCGTCGTTCATGCGTTTGGAAAGAACTGTCCAAAGCTGTCTGATGCGTTCAAGGTAAAGGCATTCTGATGCGGCGCTACGTTTGATGGGCAGGCGTGTCAGAACGCGGACACCTGTTGCCCTTTCGATGTCCGGATCGCGGCGGAAGCCCTTTTCGAGGATCTCCATCAAAAGCGCGAGAACCAGACCAAGGCTAAGGCCCAGAGATGCGCCAAATCCTGTCATCAGTTTGATCCGCGGCGCAGAGGGCCCCGCAGGGATTGCCGCCGCGTTGACGACCTTGGCCTCGGCCCGTTGAATTTGAAGCTGTGCACGGGTGTCGGCAAGCCGCGTCAGCGCCGTCTCGTAGCCATCCCGGATGGCATTTGCTTCGGTTTCAAGCTGGCGCAGGGTCAGTGAGCGCTCTGAAATATTGGAAATGCCCCGCTCGATTTCCAGAATATCGGCCGACAGGCTTGTCTCGCGCGCGGCGAGGGCCGTGATGTTTTCCGACAAATTGCGTTTTTGTTTGGTAACTTCCCGTGCAAACTCAGATTCAACACGGCTGATTTCAGCATCCAAGAGCCTGCGTTTCGGGTGGTTTGGTCCGTACAAAATTGACAGGCGTGCTTCTTCCTGAACAAGGCTGCGGCGCGTGGATTGAAGCGCCGCGATGGCCGGATAGGCGTTGGGCTGAAGATTGACCTCAAGCAGGTTTTCCGCAGGAATAGACTCTAATATTTCCAGCTCTTCCTTGATCCGTGTTTTGTCGGCACGCACGGAAGACAGCGCTTGGTTTAGCGACAAGGCCTGTTGCTCCAGCACCTGAGGCGATGCGCCCGCGTAGTCCAGATTGTCCTTTTTCGCCTGCTCAACCCGCTGTTCTGCTTGGGTCAGTTCGCCTTCGCGCAGTGCAACCTGATCTGACAGCCAATCCGTTGCTTTCTCGATGACCTTTTGCCGTTCGCGAAGCTGGGTTTCGAGGTAGATCTGGGCAAGCGTATTGGCGACTTCTGCCGACAACTGAGCAAGCCCTGTCGTGACCGAAACCTCGATCACATAAGACTCATCAATTCGTTTGATCCGTAACCCGTTTCGCAGCGACTGAACGATGCGATTCAGCCGCCGTTCTTCGAGCGAAATCAGTTCGAAATCCTGTTGGTCGTAAGAACTGATGCCAAGGGCGCGGCGGATGTACTGGGCCAGTCGCGTGCTAAGTCCCTGCGATGCGAGGCCGGGATCAATGGGGGTGAATTCATCAATACCGATACGCTGGACAACCCGTTCCAACAAAGTTGAAGAGCGCAACATCGCAATTTCGTTGGCCATCACCGGATCGGAAATATCCAGATCAGACACGACCTGATTTGACGAGGCGGCCAGCTGTTGTTGTCTGGGGTCCAGTAACAAAGTGGCGCTGGCGGTGTATTGCGACGGCTTCATTGCGGTCAGAACAAACATCGCAACTGTCGCGGCAAGTGTGATTGCCAGAACCAGATTCCGCCGACGCCAAACACCGACAATCAAGCGCAAGAACTCACCATGGTCGTCAGTGCTCCGCTGGTCAGCGTAGGGGCTTTGCCCGGTGTCGGTGTGATGCGTGTTTTCCATGGGCCCAACGAGTTAAGTATTCCGTCCTAATCCTTTCCGGATCACGTTTTTACTTTTCTAAAAACGGGATTAACGAATGCTTAAAGCCCGGTGTGTGACGGTTGGTTTCACCACGAAATGCACGGCTTACGGCGTCTAGATGTCCATTTTAATTGCAACTGCAAAGTCTCGGGCCTTGGGGGCCTTATCGCTGGGTTTAACCGTGCTGGGTCCTGCATCGCAGCAGATCGCATCACTGTTGATCGCTCTGGCCGCTGCTGCGGTTTTAAGCGTTGCTGATTTCGGGACCTACGCCTTGGCCATAGTGTTTGTCGAGGCTGGCATCCTGCTGATCTACACCGGCTTTCATCACTTCATTACAGTTGAAGACGATGACGAGTCCGTTCTTTTGCCAACCTGTTTATGTTTGATGGTGGGGATCAGCGCGGCTTTCGGCCTTGTCCTGTTCTGTTTGGCTCCATCCCTTGCTGTTTGGTTCGAAAGCCCCGAGTTGTCGTTTTTGTTGCAGGTGCTTTCCGTTTTGCAGCCCGCTGCCGCGGTGATCGGCTGGTGTTCGGCTGTGTTGTTGCGAAAGGGCGCGACGACCACCTATTTTACCGGTCTTTTATTCAGCAACGCCGCATCGGTTTTTATCGGCGTTCTCGGTCTACTGGTGTGGCCGTCTGTATTCGCGCTGCTTGCCTACCGTGTGGTGCGTATCTGCATTGGGTTGGCAGTCTTCTTGTGGGCCGTGCCCGTAAAACCCAAGCTTGGTTTCAACCGATCCTCGGCCAGACGGGCCTTTGCTTTCGCACGCAGTTTATACGCCGCGCGATTTCTTGGGTATTTCGGCAATTTCGGCGCTGACCTTGTGCTAGCTGCCATGTTTACGACGGCAGAGTCTGGCCTTTACAGGTTTGCAAATCGTCTGGCGTCGGCCTCTGTCGATTTCGTCGCGCTGCCGATCAAAACGCTTGCTCAGTCACGCTTCGGTCAGGCCGCGCGTGAGGGTGCCGGGTTGCAGGGAATGTTTGAGGTGTTTGTTATCTACCTCGCCTTCTTCGGTGGCGGCGCAGTGGCAACCGTGACCCTTCTTGCGGAAATCGCCGTCGCGGACTTGTTTCGACCAGAATATCTGCCCGCCGCCACACTCGTCGGGTATCTGGCCTGTCGATCCATTTTGATGGCGATCGGGGATCTGACCGAACCGGTCTTTGCTGCACTCAAGAAGACAAAAATAAGTGTCTATTTCAGCCTGATCAGTACATTTCTAACGCTGACGGCGATCACGCTTAGCGCGCCATACGGTGTCGGGTCAATGGTGGTCGCCCTTGCGATCGGCGGGCTTGTTTCGGCTGTGGTCGCGGTCGGTTTGATCCTAAGGCACACTGACCTGAAGATCCGGCCCTTGCTGGTTCCGCTGTTCAAAATCGTCGTTGCACTTAGTGGGTTTGCGTTTGCCTTGGGTGGCATTCTGGACAGCGTTGACTTGGGCTTTATCGGTCAACGGATCGTCGCAATATGCCTTGCGCTTTTCACTATTCTTTTCGCGGCATTGATCGGGGCTTTGCCGGGTTTCGGATTGCCCCGCGGTACATCTTTCAAAAACCCCAGCCTTCCAGATGTTCCCAGACGCGTTGTGCGGCAGCGTTCCATGTAAATCGAGATGCCTGCTGCCGTGGGCAATCCCGCGCGGTCACGTGGCCTGTGCAAATCTTGGCAATGTACCGGGCCCAATCAGATGGGCGCATGTCGTGCACGACATAGCCCGCTTTTCCGACAACCTCGGGCAGTGCACCATAGGGCGATACGATGGGGTGCTTTCCAAAGTACATGGCTTCAAGCGCTGGCAGGCCAAAGCCTTCTTCCAGCGACGGGATCAAAACGGTTTGTGCGGCCTGATATAGCGCGGCCAGTTCTGCGTCGGGGCATCGGCCCGCAAAGATGACATCCGAAGGAACGGTCAATCCGATACGTTCAAAATCTTTGGAAGTTGCGTTGCCAACCAGAACCAAGGGGATGTCGGCCAACCGTTGATCCCTGAATACATCGATCAGGAAAGCCACGTTTTTATGCGGTAGAAGCGAACTGAAACCGAGGCAGAAGGGTGCGCCGGTTGCTAATTCCAAACGCTTCAGAACTGCGGTGTCGGGTTTGGTGGATACGACGGTGCTTGGGCCGTTTGGGACCACCCCTATCGTGTCCGCATGTCCGATCCCGAGCGCAAGTAGCGCCTGCTTTGAATGCTCGGACACCGTTAAAATCCTGTTGCCGCTCGCGCCAGCCCGCCGAGAGGTCAGCTGCCGCCATTTCCGTGCAGGGAACCGGTAAGACTGCGGCGTGCGGAAGACGTGGGCATCGTGCAGCATCGTGACATAGCCGCTGCCTCGAAGCGGGACTGAATTGAACAGGCCCACAGGCACGCCGACCTCGCGGAGTTTGGGCATATAAACCTGATCCCACACTGCACCCGTGGATTGGCCCATAGCGATGACAGAGCGGGATAGTTGCATTGCGCGGTTTTCCAGCGGTTTCGGCACGGCAAGATGTACTTTCCATCCGTTCTCATCGGCGGAGGTGATCAATGCTTTGGTCAGGTTCAACGCCACCGCATTCACGGCGCTGTTTGTGTCCTTCAGGAAGCGCCCGTTGATAACGATCGACCGTGCCTTCACCGCCAACCAAGCCATTTCTCAATACCTGCACGATTGGCGATTTGGCCTGCCAACAGTGGAATAATCAGCCCGAGAAGGGTCGCTGCGCAGATGATCACGGCCCAGTCTGTAACGCCGATTTTCAGCAATCCGATGCGGGTTCCTGCGGTTATCAGGATGTGCAAAACGAAAACCGGCATTGTGTTCTGTCCGATAAGTCGAAGCACCTGCATGAATGGAACATTCGGCATATTCAGAGCCACATATTGGCTTGCTCGATAGAGTAAAAACGGCCCTGCAAATGCCGCCGGTAATAGCCATATCTGTGACGCAGGATACGCATCTGTATTGTCGATTGGCAGGGTCCAAAGCATTAGCAAACTAAGGGCCGTGATAATAACTGCCACCGTTGTCGATGATTTCGGGAAGGCTCCGGAAACCCGCGCGTTGGGGATCATCGTTCCGAGGATAAAAAAGCCGATGAAACGGGTCTGGTCGGGCAAGGCGGGTAGGATGTATGGCGCGCTGATAACGGCCATGCCCAGTGCTGCACGTACCGTATTTGGCGCCCCTCTCACCGCGCGGGCAATCAGAATTGCGATGCCCAAATAGTAGAGAAACCACATCACTGCGGGCGGTTTCCACAGAATGGTGAAAGGATGAAAGCCTGTCATCGCGGTATTTGTATAGGCCCGCATTAGAAAATGGGCCGACATCAAAACCAAACTCCACAACAGATAGGGCCAGACCAATCGGGACCAGAACCTTGCTGCAAAAACATCTGTTGGAAGGTTGATCAGTCTGGGCGCCAGATAGCCCGAGATCATGAAGAAGAGCGGCATGTGCACCGCATAAATCGCGGTTAAAACCCGTTCTGCGTTGTCCGAGATAAGACCAGCGCCAAGCGCACCAACCAGCGCATGGCCAAAGACGACAAGGACCATCGCAAAGCCGCGTGCAATGTCCAAACCTGCATCGCGATTTTTGACCCGTGTCAGGGGTGCTGCGCGCAGGTTCGGAAGCAACTCAGCCCTTTGCGCCTTGTCCCCGTGCATATACGTCCTCGTAGCGAATGATGTCGTCTTCGCCTACGTAGCTTCCGGTCTGAACCTCGATCAGAACCATTGGCACCTTGCCGGGGTTTTCCATCCGGTGCTTTGCGCCCAGCGGCACGTAGATCGATTCATTTTCCGACACCAGAGTGACCTTGTCGTCCACAGTGACACGCGCGGTGCCCTCGACGACGATCCAGTGTTCGGACCTATGGTAATGGCTTTGCAGGGATAGCGCCGCGCCGGGGTGTACCAGAATACGTTTCACCTGAAAGCGGCCGCCGATGACAAGGCTTTCGAACCAGCCCCAAGGGCGGTGTTCTTTTGGAAAGTCTTCAGCCTGTGTCGCTGATTTTGCCTTTAGCCGGTCAACGGCCAGCTTTACATCCTGCGCGCGATCCTTGGACGCAATCAGGACGGCGTCGTTCATGGCAACGGCAATCAGGTTTTCTACCCCGATTCCGACCAGTTCCAGTCGTTCGGATTCTGACCGAAGGATACTGTCTTTGCATTCAATCGCTGTCACATTGCCGATTGCGGCAACGCCCGAATTGTCCTGATCAGACGCACGCCAGACGGCATCCCATCCACCCAAATCGGACCAGTCCGAGTTATAGGGCACAACGGCCAGGCCGCTCGCCTTTTCCATAACCGCGTAATCGATAGAGATATTTGGCGCGCGGTCCCAGTCGGCAGGTGCGAGGCGCAAGAAACCCAGATCAGGTTGCGCATTGCTGACAGAGGCCTGAACGGGCGGAACAATTTCGGGCGCGTGTTTCTGGAACGCGTCGACAACGTCCGATGCGCGGAACAGGAAGATACCCGCATTCCAAAGGTAGTTCCCCTTCGAAAGCATCGCTTCGGCTGTGGTCAAATCGGGCTTCTCGACAAATGCCTTCAGCGGCAGACAATCGTCGCCACCTGTGTCCAGTTCCAGATAGCCGTAGCCCGTTTCGGGCCGGTCAGGTTGAATGCCGAACAACACAATGCGCCCATCGTTTACAGCCTTCATGCCTTTGGCGATGGCTTGGTGAAAGGCGGCGTTGTCCTGAATGAGGTGGTCGGATGGGGCCACCAGCATGACGGCTTCGGGATTGCGATCCATCAGATGTAGCGCGGCAGCCAGAACCGCAGGCGCAGTGTTCCGGCCCGAGGGTTCGATCATCACTGTGCCCGGATCAATCCCGACTTCGGTCAGTTGCTCGGTCACGATGAAGCGGAAGTCCGAATTGGCGACCACGACAGGCTTTTCGAACCTGATTTTACCTGCAGTACCGTGCAAACGGCGGGCCGTTGCCTGAAACAGCGATGTGTCGCCAATCAGGGGCGAAAACTGCTTCGGATAGCTTTTGCGGGACAAAGGCCAAAGCCGTGTGCCCGATCCGCCGGCAAGAATGACAGGTGTGATGCTCTGCATGATGCACAAGCCTTTGACTGTAATGGTTACCAAGTGGTGAACATTTCTGAGAACAGAGGCCACATTAAGGAAATACGGGTCAAAAACCAGTTCTCTTCCAAGGCGTTGCCAATGCGCATCAAAAATTTAACGGTTTGGAAACCTCTCTAAACCCTGAGTACAGCATCCGGGTCTAGATCAGAGTGGGTGCGTTGTGCAAAACGCCTTGGACAATTTGGCAATCAACGGCCGCTTCCTGACGCGGAGGCCCACAGGTGTTGATCGGACGGCTTATGAATTAACCTGCGCGTTGGCGGATGTGTCTGCGCAAAATGGCGTGCCGCCGCCAAAGATTGTGGTGCCAACGGATGCCCAGACGATCATTCCGCTACCCGATGAGATGCCAGTAGAGGCGTTTGGAAAGGTTCAGCACTGGGGTGGCGCGTTTTGGGAACAGAGCAGTCTCGCGGCCCTTTCCAAAAATCAGATGCTTCTCAATTTTTGCAACACGGGGCCTATGCTGCGCAGGCATCAGGCGGTGATGATCCATGACGCACAAGTCTGGTCCGCACCCGAAAGCTACAGCGCGTCCTTCCGGAATTGGTACCGCCTGTTGTTGCCAACACTCGCCCGCCGCGCCGATGTGGTTTTCACGGTGTCGGATTATTCCCGCAAGATGTTGGAACACTTCGGCATCGTTCCTAGGGGAAAGGCACATGTCATTCCGAACGGCGCGGATCATATTCTGCGTGTCCAACCTGACACGACCGTTTTGACGCGGCACGGGTTGACATCTAGGGGCTATTTTCTGGCGATTGCCAGCAATCATAAACATAAGAATATCGACCTTCTGGAAGCCATTCAAACAGACCGTCCAATCGTTCTCGCAGGCGGCGCACAGCGCGCTGACAAGGGAAATCTGGTCTCAATCGGGCGCGTTTCAGAAGGCGAGCTAAGGGCACTTTATGCGTCTGCTCAGGCCCTTTTGTTTCCGTCGTTCATCGAAGGTTTCGGGCTGCCCCCGCTTGAGGCGATGGCGCTGGGCACGCCGGTTATTTCATCGACCGGCGGGGCATTGCCGGACACGTGCGGTCACGCGGCCATGTTCGCAAACCCCTCGGATGCCAACGAATGGACCACGTGCGTCCAAAGGCTGAATGGCTCCAGCCAGCTTTGGGATGAACTGTCAGCCATGGGAACTGAACACGCAGCCAGTTACACATGGGCCGGATCAGCAGACCTGATCCGGCACCATTTGTCCGAAGTCAGCGGGATTAGCCGATAGGCCCGTACCCAGCAGGCGCAGTTCCCGCAATCCTGTCAGAGGACCCGTGCAATACCACCTGCGCTGCCGCATCATTTTTAAGATTCACGTAGGGATAGATCGCTCCGGTCATGCCCGAGCAACTGAAACCACTTGTCGATGTTGCGGGATCTGCCGCAGCGTTGTTGTTCCAGACAGTGTCTCCGGCCTTTCGCAGCCAGAACTGGCTTGTCGTCGTGTCGATGGCGATCTGGATGATGTCGCCGTCCGCGATGGTGTTCCCGCTGCCCATAAAGGACGCGCCGCCGGTGTGAAAAACATATGCACCCGACCAATAGCAACGGGACACACCGTTTTGGCCGCCGGTTGCGTAGTCGATAGTATCGCCGGAAATACCCAACCCGTTTACGCCGACAGTTGCGCCAATCTCAAAGTAGACCGTTCCGCTAATCGCGGTCGCACCCCGCGTATGGCGCATACCATTGATCGCGGCAGTAGCCGACACTGTCCTGTCGCTATCGCTGTAAGCCAGCTGCTCGGGCGCAGGGCTGTTGATCTGGCTGTCCCAAGCGACGATTGCGCTCGCCACCGGCGCGGTCACCGCCGAGGTTGCGGCAGAAACCGTAGGCGCGCTTTGGCCATCGGCATTTGTTGCAATAACAGAGACTGATAATGCAGTCCCCTCCAGTTCTGCCCCAACCGTCAAAATGTTCTCGGTTGCGCCGGATATCGCCACACCATCGGCCAGCCATTGGGTCGCATATGCGGTTGGTGACCCGCTCCACGCTCCGTTCGAGGCCGTCAACGTATCACCTACAACCGGTGTCAGATTGTCGATTGTTGGCAGGCTTGTGTTTGTCGGGGGCACCAAGATGACAGGCGTTGTTCCAAGGTCATAATCAACTTTGAAAAGCCCGGCTTTCGTCACACGATATGTGACCGAACCACCCGCTGCGACAGACAGTCTAAGAATTGCAGGGACGGTGGTTCTATCCGCGGTCAAGGCGACCAGTTTTGCGTGCGGATACAAAGTTTCAGTGGGTGGATTTGCGACTGCGACGTCGAAATACCCGCCCAGGATCGAGCCGTCGACTGTCAGCGTCTGGATGCCATTGAAACCGGTGCTGGCCGCATCGACAGACACCTCAAAAATGCTGTCGAATATTTCGCCTGTCGCGGCCTCCATTGTGACGTCGACTCTAAGCTGTAGCTGGCCTTTGTCCGGCGCATCGGTGATCGATACGATGAGGTCGTTGTTGACGGCGCGTGAAATCGTCCAACTTCCAGTACCCACTGCGCGTGTAGCCTGCCAACCTGTCGGAACGATGCCCGAGACACCCGTTGCAGCGGCAGGTGTATCCCCGTCAAATGTGGCAAGCGCACCCAAACGGTTCGCCGCATTGTCCATCCGGTTGCCCGCCACAAGGCTGCGAATGGTGCTGGCAGTCTGCCCCGCTAGATAAGCGGCGCCATGGGACACATTGGGGTGTGTCCGGTCATCCTTCATGGTCACGGGATCAAAGCCAGAGACATCGACAGCAATCACGGACGGATTGAGCGCTGCGATATCGCGAATGATTTGCGCCAGTTCGGCGTAATATGCGTCATTGCCATTGGGGTCGACGTCTTCGGCACTGGTCCGACCATCCGGTAACGTCGGCACGGCAACGACCGTCGCGCCAGCCGCGACATAGCGGTCAAACAGATCCTGAATCTGCGCTCGATGATCTTCAACAGTCGCGTTCAGTTCACGATTTGCGCCAATCGGCCCGACCACAACAATCGTATTGTCTGGGACAATCCGCTCAATCACGCTGCCTGCGCTATCCAGCATGTCGATGATCGTATGACCGCCGACCGCCTGATTATATTCCGGCGGAACCAGCGCGACATCCCCCGTAGTCGACACCAGAAGATCGCGAAATCCGGTATGCGCCATGACGCTGTCTCCATCGATCAAAAGCGTAGGCGGCGTGTCAGCCGAGAAGATTTCCGTTGTCATGCCCAAAAGGTTTTCCGGAAGAATGGTCGAACGGGACGTCAAGCTTCCGTACTGGACCAGTTCCTGCTCTCCGTTCGCAAGCAGCCAGATGTTGTAGACACAGCTTTGACCTTCGGGCAGCGCAGCAAGATCGTCTGTACTAAGCACCGCTTGGCTGTCTTGCGTCACGTGTTGAAGAAGCGGCGATTGGTGGGAATGCTCGGCGATCGTGATGGCCACGCTTGCGCCCGTCGGAACGCTGTCAAAGTGAAACGCCAGCGCTTCGCCGGTGAAAAATCGGACATCCTTACGTGCGACTTCGTTTCCGAATTGCACCACCACGTTCTCGGTCATATCGCACCCCTTATGAAAAAGCTGACCGCGAATTTTGGGGCGTTTGGCTAAAAAGCCTTTAGGCCGCCGTGCGCTACCGCATCGGATGCAACGGATTGTATGCGCTGCTTAAGGGGCTGTTAACCTTGCTCAAGAATTAATGAGGCCAGTTCTTAACCTGGCTCCGGTTCTTTTATGGTCACTCTGAAACCAGCACTCTTAGCGGCTCTTACCCTTGCACTGCCAAGCATGGTGGTGGCCGGCGACTATCAGCTGATCGTCGGCGACGAGGTGCAGTTGCTTTTGCCAGGCGACACCGAGCCGTCAGTTATGAAGGTCGATCTGGATGGCGAAATCCGGTTGTCCGGTTTGGGCGGGGTCGCCGTTTCAGGGTTCAGTCTGGATCAAGCGGAACACACAATCGAAACGGCTCTCGCGGACCGTGGCCTATACTCAAATCCAGACATCACCATCGACATTGCAAACTATGCGCATGTGACCGTCTTCGGTGATGTCGCACGTCCGGGCCGCTACGATTTCACGCCGGGAATGACCGTTGCCACCGCTTTGGCGATGTCTGGAGGCCATCAGGAATGGGGTATCAGCAAAATCGAACTCGAGCGGGCGCAGATCGAGCTGGAAAGCCAACGAAAGGCGTCCAACTACGAATTGGCGACGCTCGTTCTGCAAGAAGCTAAGCTGAGCGCAAAACTGCAGGATTTGGCTAAATTAGAGCCTGATATCTCCCGTATTCCTCAACCGACTGCGGTCAATTTCAAGATCAGGTTAGATCAGGTCACAGCACTCTTTATGCAAGAGCAGTCCTACTACGCTGAAACCCTTGCCTTTATGGAAAAAGAGGTCGGCGACCTGTGGCGCCAAAAGGAACTGTTCGATCAGAAGCTGGCCGTTCAGAACGAAATTCTGGATACGGCTGAACAGGGAATGGCGCGTTCGAAAGAGCTGCTTGCCAAGGGTCTACAGACCTCGACCCAACAGGCGATTACGCAACAGCGCTACGCAGATGCGCGGGCGAAAAAGCTGGAACTCGAACAGGCAATATTGCTGGCAGACCGCGCATGGTCGGACGTGTTGAAGGCGAAGTCTTCTTTTGTCGAAGACCGCCGTCAAAAAGCGATGACTGAGTTGATGCAGACACAGGCCAAGCTGGATCAAGAAACGCTGAACTACCGCCGTTTGGCTAAACAACTGGCATTGCTCAGCGGCGGGGAATTCGCCGCAGCCCTGCTGTCAGAAGAAGCGACCCAAACCGTCAGTGTTCAAAGCTCGCGCTCAGGGCGCGAATTGCTGGAGGTTGCGGACACCAACCTGTCTCTGATGCCAGGTGATACGGTGATTATCAGCCTTAACGACCTAAGCTTTTTCGACGGATAACCGATGTACATCAGGTCCAGAAAAGCGCCTCGGGTCGCGTTGATCCACTACTGGCTGGTGGGAATGCGTGGTGGCGAAAAGGTTCTGGAATCGCTGTGCCGGATGTTCCCGCAAGCGGATATCTTCACGCATGTTGCTATTCCAGAAAAGCTTAGTCCGACATTGCGCCGCCATAGAATAATCGAGACTAACATTGCCCAATATCCGTTCTCGAGGCGCCACTATCAGAACTACCTCCCCTTAATGCCCCGCGCTCTCGAGGCGCTGGATCTCAGGGGATACGACTTGGTCATTTCGTCTGAATCCGGCCCTGCCAAGGGTGTGTTGCCCCCGCCTGATGCGCCGCACTTGTGCTACTGTCATTCACCGATGCGCTACATTTGGGATCAGTTCCATGTGTACCGCGAACAGGCCAGTCCGCTGCAAAGGGCCGTGATGCCCCTTTTCGCTCATGGCTTGCGTCAGTGGGACGTCTCTTCATCCGCGCGTGTAGATGGTTTTGTCGCAAACTCAACTCATGTGTCCAAACGCATCCAGAAATACTGGCGCCGAGAGGCTACCGTCGTCGCGCCACCGGTGGACGTTTCCTCGTTTCAGCCCGCCCCGAAAGAAGAAATCAGCGATAGCTATCTATGGGTTGGCGATCTCGCCTCGTACAAACGGCCTGACCTGATGCTTC
Organism: Thalassococcus halodurans; assembly: GCF_900108225.1. GTDB lineage: Bacteria > Pseudomonadota > Alphaproteobacteria > Rhodobacterales > Rhodobacteraceae > Thalassococcus > Thalassococcus halodurans. The sequence continues at coordinate 426,863 of NZ_FNUZ01000003.1, read as the reverse complement.
GGGCGTTTAAACAGATGGATTTGCCATTGAACATCATCGGCGGATCCAAGGCGCAGATACGCCAATTGTACTCTTTGGCAGGGCAACGCACGAAATTTCTGGGTCACGTCGATGCCCCAACCTTGCGCGCTTATCTCAGCCGCTGTCGGGCGCTGATTTTTCCCGGCGAGGAAGACTTCGGCATTGTGCCTGTCGAGGCTATGGCCGCGGGTCGTCCCGTCATTGCCTATGGTCGCGGTGGTGTCCTTGATACGGTCATCGACGGACAGACCGGGATTTTCTTTGATGATCCCACCGTCGACAGTTTGGTCGGCGCAATAGACAGGTTCCTAAAATCCGGTTTGGCGTCGGCGGACTCGTCTTTGTTCACCGCACAGGCTGGTAAATTCACCGAGGCCCGGTTTCACGCTGGCATTGTCAAAGCGCTGAAAAACATTGGATTTGACGAAAACGTTTGCGACTTCCCTTTGCCGGTCAGGCTTGCATCAGGTTAGATAAGATCTGAATGCAGTAAATCGTGGGGTGTTTATGTCACCAAAGTTTGGAACCAGCGGGCTTCGTGGATTGGTAACGGAACTGACGCCGGAATTGGTGACATCCTACGTTCAGGCCTTCCTGCGATCCTGCGATGTCGGAAGTAAGCTCTTTGTCGGCCGTGATTTGCGGCCATCTTCTCCGAACCTGGCCGACATTGTCATGACTGCGGCCCAAAACATGGGAATGACTGCAATCGACGCGGGCGAAGTGCCGACGCCTGCATTGGCGCTCACGGCCCAACAACAGGACGCCAGCGCAATCATGATCACGGGCAGCCACATACCTGCGGATCGAAATGGGCTGAAATTCTATTCCCGCGCGGGCGAGATCGCCAAAAAGGATGAAACAGCGATCTGTGCGGCTTTGGAGAAGCCGGTGCAGGCCGTTGCCCAAGGGCAGCGTGTCAGCGATCCGGAAGTGAACTCTCGCTATGTATTGCGATACGTGACGGCTTTTGGAAGTGCGGCTTTGGCCGGAAAAAGGATCGGGCTTTACTCACATTCTGCCGTTGGTCGCGACGTACTGGCCAGTATCCTGCGGCTTTTGGGGGCCGAGGTGACCGAACTCGGACGCTCCGAAACGTTCATTCCTGTTGATACCGAAGCGGTCGATAGCGCAACGCGCGACAGCATCCGTACGTGGGTTCAGTTGAACGGCTTCGATGCCGTGATGTCGATGGATGGCGATTCCGACAGGCCGCTGCTTGCTGACGAAAACGGCAAGATCGTTCCTGGCGACGTCATGGGCCAGATCACAGCCGAGGCATTGGATGCCGACACTGTCGTCACGCCCATTTCCTCGAACAGCGGTGTTTCTGCCAAAGGTTTTGCAAACGTCCACCTGACCCGTATCGGATCGCCGTTTGTGATTGCCGGTATGCAAGCGGCTGGCGGCAAGGTTATCGGCTACGAGGCGAACGGCGGTTTCCTTTTGGGGTTCGAGGCCACGGTCCTTATCGGAACCTTGTCGCCGCTTATCACGCGCGACTGCGTTTTGCCTTTGATCATGACATTGGTCGCGGCGGGTGAAGGCCCCGTTTCCCAGCGCGTCGCCCACGAACCGCGGGTTATCACGGTCGCTGACCGGCTTCAGGACGTTCCGCAGGTCCGCTCTTCTGCTTTTGTTGGCAAGCTGGCGCAAGATCCGGAGGCGCGCGCGTGTTTTCTGGCGGCGCTAGGTTCGACCGAACAGAAAACCGATCTAACCGATGGCGTGCGAATGTATCTGACGGATGGCCGGGTCGTGCACGTTAGACCATCAGGAAATGCCCCCGAATTGCGCCTTTACGTCGAAGCGCAGGACGAGGACGCAGCAAACGCGACTTTGGCGCTTGGGCTTAACGTATTACGCTCAAATCTTGCTTGATTCGTCGAATTCTGTTGTTTTTGCAGGCAAAGAGCGGGAATTTTTGCCAATCTTTTGAGCATCTTTGAAGATTTTTCCTGATTTCAAAAATTTACCGTTTGATAAAAAAATGAATTGAAGCAAGCTGAGTGCAGCTAAAACACCCAAAATAAAATTAGCAGGGAAAGCCAATGAACAGTCCGACAACATCCGGAATTGTTGCGGGACGGTTAAATGAACAGCAGCTTGCTGACAATTTTTCCGACCTGCATGCCCCCCTTGATCCACACGAAGCATCAGTTGCCGCAGACCGATGCTATTTCTGCCACGACGCCCCTTGCGTCACGGCCTGTCCTACCGACATCGACATCCCGCTGTTCATCCGCCAGATCGCAACAGGCCAGCCCGAAGGCGCCGCAAAGACGATTTTGTCGCAGAACATCCTTGGCGGCATGTGCGCCCGTGTGTGCCCCACTGAAACGCTTTGCGAACAGGCATGTGTTCGGGAAGAGGCCGAGGGCAAACCAGTCATCATCGGCCAGCTTCAGCGCTTTGCGACCGACACGCTGATGGCGCAAGGCATTCATCCGTTTGCGCGTGAAGGCAATACGGGCAAGCGCGTGGCTGTTGTCGGGGCCGGCCCGTCAGGACTTGCCTGTGCGCACCGGTTGGCGATGCGCGGCCACGACGTGGTCATCTACGAGGCCAGCACAAAGGCCGGTGGCCTGAACGAATTTGGCATTGCCGCTTACAAATCCACCGATGATTTCGCCGCGAAAGAGGTCGACTGGCTTCTTAAAATCGGCGGCATCACCATCGAAACAGGAAAGGCACTTGGTCAGGGCCTGAACCTGTCCGACCTGACTTCGGAATTTGACGCGGTCTTCCTTTCCATTGGCTTGGGTGGCGTAAACGATCTGGCAGCAAGCGGCGCCGATAAAATCGGCGTAACCGATGCAGTCGATTTCATCAGCCTGCTACGCCAGACAGATGATTTGAAAACACTGCCAATCGGTCGAAACGTCGTTGTGATCGGGGGTGGTATGACGGCTGTTGATGCGGCTGTTCAGTCCAAACTTCTTGGCGCTGAAAACGTTACCATCGCCTACCGCCGTGGCCGAGATCGGATGGCAGCGAGCGAGTTCGAACAGGACCTTGCGACCTCGAAAGGCGTTCGCATCCTCTATAATCTGCAGCCCGTTGCCTTCCACGGAAACGGATCGGTGGTCGAGGTTGAATTTGAGTACACCGCCGACACGCCAACCGGATTGCAGGGCACCGGCGAAACCATGCGAATTCCGGCAGACCAGGTGTTCAAGGCGATTGGCCAAACGCTCGAAACTTCGGAACAGCTGAAAATCGAACGCGGCAAGATCGCTGTCACCGGCGCTGGGCGTACCAGTGTGGGTGGCGTCTGGGCCGGTGGCGATTGCGCGCTGGGCGGTGAAGACCTGACAGTGACCGCCGTCGCGGAAGGCCGCGATGCCGCAGAAGACATTCATCAAACTCTGATGGGAAAGGCGTAAACCATGGCTGATCTTACGACCAATTTCTTGGGCATCACTTCGCCGAACCCGTTCTGGCTGGCCTCTGCCCCTCCCACGGACAAAGAATACAATGTCCGTCGCGCATTCGAGGCCGGCTGGGGCGGTGTTGTCTGGAAAACACTGGGATCGGAAGGCCCCCCAATCGTCAACGTGAACGGCCCCCGCTATGGCGCGATCTATGGCGCTGATCGCCGCCTTCTGGGCCTGAACAACATCGAACTGATCACAGACCGTCCCTTGGAAACCAACCTTGAGGAAATGGCCCGCGTCAAAGCCGATTACCCGGACCGCGCTCTGATCGCATCGATCATGGTCCCGTGTGAGGAAGAAGCTTGGAAGGCGATCCTGCCGCGTGTCGAGGAAACCAACGCTGACGGGATCGAACTGAACTTTGGTTGCCCCCACGGGATGAGCGAACGGGGCATGGGTGCCGCCGTTGGTCAGGTGCCCGAGTACATAGAGATGGTCACGCGCTGGTGTAAAAAATACTACGACCGTCCCGTGATCGTGAAGCTGACGCCGAACATCACTGACGTCCGCTACCCTGCACGCGCAGCAAAGAATGGCGGTGCTGACGCGGTAAGCCTGATCAACACGATCTCGTCCATCACGTCCGTTAACCTCGATAACTTCAGCCCTGAACCGTCGATTGACGGCAAAGGCAGCCACGGTGGCTATTGTGGCCCCGCGGTGAAGCCTATCGCGATGAATATGGTGGCCGAAATTGCCCGCGATCCGGAAACACATGGTCTGCCCATCAGCGGTATCGGCGGGGTCACCACATGGCGCGACGCTGCTGAATTCATGTCGCTCGGTGCAGGCAATGTTCAGGTCTGCACGGCGGCGATGACGTATGGCTTCAAGATCGTTCAGGAAATGATCACTGGTCTATCTGAATGGATGGACAAAAAGGGCTACACATCGACCTCTGACTTCATCGGTCAGGCCGTGCCCAATGTGACCGACTGGCAGTATCTGAACCTGAACTACATCGCCAAGGCCAAGATCGATCAGGACGCCTGCATCAAATGCGGTCGCTGCTATATCGCGTGCGAAGATACCAGCCACCAGGCCATCTGGATGAAGGAAGGCCGCGTGTTCGAGGTCAATGATGCCGAATGCGTGGCATGTAACCTGTGTGTCGATGTTTGCCCGATCGAAGGCTGCATCACGATGGAACGGATGCCAGCGGGTGCAACAGACCCACGCACAGGCCAGACCGTTCAGGATGAATACGCCAACTGGACGATGCATCCGAACAACCCGTCCTCACAGGCGGCGGAATAAAAACCAGGGCTCTGCATGGCTTTGATGCAGATTTGTGCAGTGCCTCACTCAAACCAATCTCAGGCCGCGAGCGCACAGAATAAATCTTGACCGGCTGGTCAGTTTCTGTTCGCCTAGTGGCGATCCAGTGATCCAAGCCCGACCAAGCCAAAAGGCATAGGGCACGACAACAGGGAGACATGCTTATGCCCGCACCCGGTGAAAACCTGCGGATCAATGGCGACCGTCTTTGGGACAGCCTGATGGATATGGCCAAAATCGGCCCAGGTGTTGCAGGTGGTAACAACCGCCAGACGCTGACCGACGCCGACGGCGAAGGCCGCGCACTATTCAAGCAATGGTGCGACGACGCGGGCTGTACGATGGGCGTCGATACCATGGGCAACATGTTCGCCCGCCGCGAAGGCACCGATCCGGACGCGCTGCCTGTTTACGTCGGCTCTCACCTTGATACACAGCCCACCGGCGGCAAATACGACGGTGTTCTGGGCGTTTTAGGCGGCCTAGAGGTGATCCGGTCGCTAAATGACATGGGCATCAAAACCAAACACCCCATTGTCGTGACAAACTGGACCAACGAAGAAGGCACGCGCTTTGCCCCTGCCATGCTGGCCTCGGGTGTGTTTGCCGGTGTTCACACCCAAGACTGGGCCGAAGACCGTACGGATGCTCAGGGAAAACGGTTTGGCGATGAACTGGACCGGATCGGCTGGCGTGGGGACGAACCCGTCGGTGCCCGCAAGATGCACGCATTTTTCGAACTCCACATCGAACAGGGCCCGATCCTAGAGGCCGAGGGTAAGGACATCGGCGTCGTGACACATGGCCAGGGCCTGGCGTGGATACAGGTCACGATCACCGGCAAAGATGCGCACACAGGCTCGACCCCGATGCCGATGCGCAAGAACGCGGGCCTTGGTATGGCGCGCATTCTGGAAAAGGTCGATGAAATCGCATGGTCCCACAAACCCCACGCTGTGGGCGCCGCGGGCCACATCGATGTCTACCCGAACTCGCGCAATGTGATCCCCGGTAAGGTCGTGTTCACTGTCGATTTCCGCTCGCCTGATCTGGCGGTCATTCAGGACATGGAAAAGCGCCTGCATGAAGAGGGCCAAAAAATCGCCGCAGACATGGGCCTGACGATTGAATTCGAAAAGGTCGGCGGCTTTGACCCCGTAGCTTTTGACGATGATTGCGTTAGTGCTATTCGCGGCGCGGCGGAACGTCTGGGGTATTCCCACATGAACATCATTTCGGGCGCTGGGCACGATGCCTGCTGGATCAATCAGGTGGCACCGACCGCGATGGTGATGTGCCCTTGTGTCGATGGCCTAAGCCACAACGAAGCCGAAGAGATTTCGAAAGAATGGGCCACCGCAGGTGCAGACGTTCTTCTGCACGCCGTGGTCGAAACGGCCGAGATCGTATCGTGACAGAACGGCACAAACCGATAAGCTATACGAATTCAATGATCCGAGGAGTATTTCCATGACCACTGTGATCAAGAACGGAACGGTCGTCACGCACGACCTGACCTACAAAGCAGATGTTCTGATTGAGAACGGCCAGATCATTGAAATCGGGCAAGGCCTTTCGGGTGATGAGGTATTGGACGCCACAGGCTGCTACGTAATGCCGGGTGGTATCGATCCGCACACGCATCTCGAGATGCCGTTTATGGGCACATACTCCAGCGATGATTTCGAAAGTGGCACGCGCGCGGCGCTGTCCGGTGGCACCACTATGGTTGTCGACTTCGCGCTGCCGTCGCCGGGTCAGGGCCTGCTGGACGCGATCCAGATGTGGGACAACAAATCGACCCGTGCGAATTGTGACTATTCCTTCCATATGGCCGTCACGTGGTGGAGCGAACAGGTCTTTGATGAAATGGAAACCGTGATCAAGGATCGCGGTATCAACACCTTTAAGCATTTCATGGCCTACAAAGGCGCATTGATGGTCAACGATGATGAACTTTACGCATCGTTCAACCGTCTCGCCGATCTGGGCGGCATCGCCATGGTGCACGCTGAAAACGGCGATGTGGTTGCAGAATTGTCCGCCAAGCTTCTGGCAGAGGGCAACACAGGCCCCGAAGCCCACGCCTATTCCCGCCCCCCGCAGGTCGAAGGCGAAGCAACCAACCGCGCGATCATGATCGCCGATATGGCGGGTGTGCCGCTCTATGTTGTCCACACCTCTTGCGAGGAATCCCACGAAGCGATCCGCCGCGCCCGCCAGCAGGGCAAGCGCGTTTGGGGTGAACCGCTGATCCAGCACCTGACCTTGGACGAAAGCGAATACTTCAATACTGATTGGGACCATGCCGCGCGCCGCGTCATGTCGCCCCCGTTCCGCAATAAACAGCATCAGGATAGCCTGTGGGCCGGTCTTCAGTCCGGCTCTCTTTCCGTCGTGGCAACCGACCACTGTGCATTCACGACCGAGCAGAAACGCTATGGCGTCGGTGACTTCACAAAGATCCCGAACGGAACCGGCGGGCTTGAGGACCGAATGCCGATGCTTTGGACATACGGTGTAGGCACAGGCCGCCTGACCCCGAACGAATTCGTCGCTGTAACCTCGACCAACATCGCGAAAATCCTGAACTGCTATCCGAAAAAAGGCGCGGTTCTGGTTGGTGCGGATGCAGACCTTGTTGTTTGGGACCCTGAGAAGGAAAAAACCATCACCAGCAGCACCCAGCAGTCTGCAATCGATTACAACGTGTTCGAGGGCAAAAAGGTTAAAGGCCTGCCGCGCTACACGCTGACCCGTGGACAGGTTGCCGTGATGGATGGCGAAATCAAGACGCAGGAAGGCCATGGCGAGTTCGTCAAACGTGAGCCCAACACGCCTGTGAACCGCGCCCTCAGCACTTGGAAAGAACTGACCTCGCCCCGTCCGGTCGAGCGAACAGGAATACCCGCAACCGGTGTTTGATCTGTAAACCCATCCCCAGCCAGACACCCAAGCAAGGAAGACCCTATGAAGACCCCTGTGATTCAGGCCAAGGACCTGAACCTCACGTTTGAAACGAATGACGGACCTGTCCATGCGCTGAAAGGCGTGAACCTTGATATCCAGCAGGGCGATTTTGTTTCCTTCATTGGGCCGTCTGGCTGCGGCAAGACCACGTTTCTACGCTGCATCGCGGGCTTGGAAACTCCCACCGGCGGGTCACTGACCGTTAACGGCATGTCGCCCGATAACGCGCGTAAGGCCCGCGCCTACGGCTATGTGTTTCAGGCCGCGGGTCTGTACCCGTGGCGCACCATCGGCGGCAACATCCGCTTGCCGCTGGAAATCATGGGCTATTCCAAACAAAAGCAGGCCGAGCAGGTTCAGCGCACGCTGGAGCTGGTCGACCTTGCGGGTTTCGAAAAGAAATTCCCATGGCAGTTGTCTGGCGGCATGCAGCAACGCGCGTCTATCGCGCGCGCGCTCGCCTTTGATGCCGATATCCTGCTGATGGACGAACCCTTTGGCGCACTGGATGAAATCGTGCGCGACCACCTGAACGCAGAACTGCTTAAGCTGTGGGACCGCACAGGTAAAACTGTGGGCTTTGTCACCCACTCGATCCCCGAGGCCGTGTTTCTTTCGACCAAAATCGTCGTCATGTCGCCGCGTCCTGGCCGGATCACCGATGTGATTGAAAGCACGTTGCCCCGTGAACGCCCCTTGGAAATTCGCGATTCAAAGGAATTCATCGAGATCGCTCACCGTGTCCGCGAAGGCCTGAAGGCAGGATCGGAGGTCTAGGATGAAGCGCCTATTGCCAGTCCTGACCGTGGTGATCGCGCTTCTGGCGGTGTGGTATATCGCCTGTATCCCGATGAACGTGAAAGAGGTGCTGACAACCGCCGAACGCGCAGGTGTCACCATTGACCCGCCCAGCGCGGCTGAACGGCGCGATATGGGGCATCTGGCGCTGGTTTTGCGCAATACCGATGCCTTAAGCGGAAGCTGGTCACAGGACCGCGCACGCCTGCCTTCGCCGCACCAGATCACCGCCGAGCTTTGGAAAAGCACGTGGGAGGAAGAGGTCAACGGACGTCGCGGCATCGTTCGCTCGGGCAGCCTGTCGAAGCGGTCTTTGATCTATCACGGCTGGATCACTCTCAGCGCCACGTTTGTCGGTTTTCTGATTGGTGCCGGTCTGGGCGTCTTGCTGGCCGTCGGCATTGTGCATTCCCGTGTCATGGATATGAGCGTGATGCCATGGGCGATCATCAGCCAGACCATCCCCATCGTCGCGCTCGCGCCCATGATTATCGTCGTGCTGTATTCTGTCGGCATCAACGGACTGATCCCCAAAGCCATCATCAGCGCATACCTCAGTTTCTTTCCTGTCGTCGTGGGTATGGTCAAAGGCCTGCGCGCACCGGATCACATGCAGTTGGACCTGCTGAAAACCTACAACGCCACAAAGTCCCAGACCTTCTGGAAATTGCGCCTGCCATCCTCAGTGCCTTACCTGTTCACGTCGCTGAAAATCGGTATCGCGGCGTCTTTGGTGGGTGCCATTGTGGGCGAACTGCCGGTTCAACGCGGCGGCCTTGGCGCACGCATGTTGGGCGGGTCTTACTATGGTCAGACAGAACAAATCTGGGCAGCGCTGTTTGTTGCCGCAGGTATGGCCGCGCTTCTGGTATGGCTGATCGGCTGGCTTGAAAAGCGGACGCTGACAAGAATGGGGATGCTGACATGATCCTTGTTGTTCTTGCCTTCATCTTCTGGATCGCCGCGTGGGGCCTGAATGGCTATCTGGCCAACGGGCCTTTCGCGAAACAGCGTTGGGTGTCGATTGCTGTGCCTGCAATTTTTGGCGTCACCATTCTTGTATGCTGGGAACTGATCGTGCGTGGTGCGGGGGTTCCGGCTGTAATCCTGCCGCCGCCTACACAGATTGCCAGCACTCTGGTTGCCAATCTGGACGTGGTCTGGGGCGATTTCGTTCAGACGTTCGTCAAGGGTGCGCTGTCCGGCTATCTGATCGGGTGCGGCGCGGGCTTCCTTCTGGCGATCCTTGTGGATCGTTACCAGTTCCTGCGCGAAGGTCTGCTGCCTGTTGGCAACTTCATGGCCGCCCTGCCGATCGTTGGGACTGCACCCATCCTTGTGATGTGGTTCGGTTTCGACTGGCAGTCCAAGGCGGCAGTCGTTGTCATCATGGTTTTCTTCCCGATGCTGGTGAACACCGTTGCGGGCTTGCGCGACACGACGGCCATGCAGCGCGATCTGATGCGCACCTATGGGGCGGGCTATTTCCAGACGCTCTTCAAACTGCGCCTGCCCGCCGCGATGCCGTTTATCTTCAACGGTCTGAAAATTACCACCACCTTGGCCCTGATCGGTGCGATCGTGGCCGAGTTCTTTGGATCACCGACACGAGGCATGGGGTTCCGTATCTCGACTTCGGTCGGTCAACTGGCGCTGGACATGGTCTGGGCCGAAATTGTCGCCGCCGCAATAGCTGGCAGCCTTTTCTATGGCGCGGTGACTTTCCTCGAACAACGGGTGACATTCTGGCACCCCAGTCAGAGGGCAAAACAATAAGTTCAGGCTGCGATGCTAAAACGCATATCCGACTAGGAGGTCGACATGAAAAATTACATCTACGCTGCAGCGGCTGCACTGGGGCTGGCAAGCCCAGTTATGGCTGCAAGTCATCTCGAAGACGTCACGCTTCAGCTGAAATGGGTCACGCAGGCCCAGTTCGCGGGCTACTATGTGGCGCTTGAACAGGGTTTCTACGAAGAAGAGGGCCTGAACGTCACCGTGCTGCCCGGTGGCCCTGATATCGCACCGACCCAAGTCATCGCAGGTGGCGGTGCGGATGTAACCGTTGAATGGATGCCCGCCGCGCTGGCTGCCCGTGAAAAGGGCCTGCCGCTGGTGAACATCGCACAGCCGTTCAAATCCTCTGGCATGATGCTGACCTGCTGGGGCGATGTGGGCATCGAAGGACCCGAGTCGCTGGTGGACCGCACGCTGGGCGTCTGGTTCTTTGGCAACGAATTCCCGTTCCTCAGCTGGATGGCGCAACTTGGCATCGAAACAGATGGTAAAGACGAAAACGGTGTCGAGGTTCTGAAGCAGGGCTTCAACGTGGATCCGCTGCTTCAGCGTCAGGCGGACTGCATTTCCACCATGACCTATAACGAATACTGGCAGGTCATCGACTCGGGCGTGTCGCCCGACGAACTGGTCACCTTCAAGTACGAAGATCAGGGCGTCGCCACACTGGAAGACGGCCTTTACGTGCTGGAAGAAAACCTTGCTGATCCGGCCTTCAAAGACAAAATGGTGCGTTTCGTGAAGGCCTCGATGAAGGGCTGGAAGTGGGCCGAAGAAAACCCCGAAGACGCAGCCATGATCGTTCTGGATTATGACGAGGCCGGCGCACAGACCGAAGAACACCAGATCCGCATGATGGGCGAAGTGGCCAAGCTGACAGCAGGTTCGAATGGCGCGCTTGATCCGGCGGATTATGAGCGCACAGTTCAGACGCTTTTGGCGGGCGGTTCCGATCCGGTTATCACGGTCGAGCCGACCGGTGCCTACACTCTGGATATCACAGACGCGGCTCTGGAATAATCAGCAAGCAAGATAAACAAAAACGCCCCGTTTGTTCGGGGCGTTTTGCGTTTCAGGTGTTCGGATCAAGCAGTTTGCGGAACACCATATCCAGGAAAATTTCTGCCCCTTTGAACGGGTCTTTCTTGCCCAGAATTGCCCTGATTTGCACTTCGAAATCGGCGTAGTGCTGCGTCAGCGCCCAGATCGAAAAGATCAGGTGCACGGGATCGACCTTGGCAATTTTGCCCTCTGCGATCCAGCCGTCGATGATTGCGGCCTTTTCATCGACCAAATCCTTCAGCCCGCCTTCCATTATTTCCGTCAGACGTGGCGCACCTTGCAGGGTTTCGTTGGCAAACAGGCGGCTTTCGCGCGGCATCTCTTTGCTCATCTGCAGCTTGCGTTGAACGTATTGCAGCAATTCTTCGCGCGGCTCGCCGGTCGCATCGATGTCGCGAAGCGGTTGCAGCCAGATATCCAGCAAGTCCACCAGAAGCGTGCGGTGGATGTCCTCTTTGCTTGAAAAATAGTAGATCAGGTTCGGCTTGGACAGGCCCGCCTCAGAAGCGATTTGATCAAGCGTAGAGCCGCGAAACCCGTTCTGGGAAAAAACCTCAAGCGCGGCATCCAGAATACGTTTGCGGTTGCGCAACTGAATGCGGCTAAAGGTTTTTTCGGGTTCTGTCATAGGTCTATTCCATACAAGTAGGCAAAATCTAACAGCCCATCCGGCCAAGCGCGAGACCTAACAAAGAAAAACGCCCTGCCAGTGTGGCAGAGCGTCCTATCATTTCAGCAATCAGGTCGCGAAATCAGGCATTCCACCAGCGTTCTGCCAGACGCGAGTTGTCCATCTGCCAAAGGTTGCCGACGTTCTCGGGTGTCGCGATCTTGTTCGATACGGCCTGAACCCAGTTCGCAAACATCGGGATAATCACGCCACCTTCGTCACGCAGGATCATCTGCATTTCGGTGTATTGATCGCGGCGTTTGCCACTGTCGAGTTCGGCACGAGCGGTGATCAACAGTTCTTGGAAACGCGGGTGATCCCAGTGGCTGTCGTTCCACGGTGCGCCGGCGGCATAGGCGGATGTGAACATCCAGTCCTCGGTCGCCCGACCAGACCAGTAGCATGCACACCACGGCTTTTTCAGCCAGACGTTCGACCAGTAGCCATCTGCGGGTTCCTGAACCACGTTGATGTTAACGCCACCCCGCGCAGCCGATGCCTGATACAACTGCGCCGCATCAACCGCGCCTTCAAAGGCGGCCGAGGATGCGGAAAGATCGACGTTGATGGAATCCATACCGGCCTGCTTCAGATAGAACTTGGCCTGATCGGGATCGTAGGGGATCGGGTCCAGTTCGGCCATGTACTGGTTTGCAGGGCCGATCGGGCTGTCTGCCGCAACGCGACCGTGACCCATAAGAACCTTATCCAGCATCTCCTGACGGTTGATGCCGAATTTCAGCGCCTTGCGTATGTTCACATCATTGAACGGCTCAAGGTCTGTCAGCATCGGGAAAGTAAAGTGCTGGTTACCGGTCACTTCCTGAATGCGGACATTCGGGTTCGCTTTCAGCAGCGCTTCGGTTTTGAAATCGATCCGGTTGATCGCATCCACCTGACCGGTCAGCAGGGCATTCATCCGTGCTGTATTGTCGTTAATCGCGATGTATTCGATTTCGTCGAACCAACCGGCGCGGCCGTCTTTGTAGTGGTTTTCCACCCGTTCACCGACAAAGCGCACGCCAGGGTCAAAGGATTTGACGCGGTAGATACCTGTGCCGATGCCTTGGGCAATCGCCTCTTCGATCTGGCCCGCAGGATAGATCAGCAGGTGATAATCGGACATCAGGTAGGGGAAGTCGGCGTTGCCTGCTTCCAGCGTGAACTGCACCTGATGTTCCGTGATCTTCTTCATTTCCGTGATTGGGGCGACCAGCGGCTGCGCACCGGATTTCGCGCCCTCGGCGACGTGCATCTGAAGGCTTTCGATGACGTCGTCCGCGCCAAAGGACTTGCCATTGTGGAAGGTCACGCCTTTGCGCAGGTTGAACGTCCAGACCTTCGCGTCAGGCGTTGCTTCCCAATCCGTCGCCAGTTCGCCGATCAGGCTGCCGTCAGCGGCGACTTCGGTCAGGCTGTCGAACACCGCACCTTGCGCCGAGGCGTTCATGAACAGGTCGGAATGCGTACGACCGTCCCAGCTGTCGGATGTGTTGGCACCGGATAGACCGGCGACCAGACGACCACCACGCTTGGCGGTTTGGGCGCGTACCGGAAAACCGGTTGCTGCCAGAACACCGGCTGCGGCACCGGACTTCAACAATCCGCGTCTACTAATTCGTGTCATTTATCGTCTCCCTGTTTTTCCTCGGCGGGGGTCTCCCGCAATTTTGGTGCACTTCTTGGGAAGCGTCTTTCAGGCCATCTTGTCGGTGGCCATATCTCCTACGTTGTCACGACCGCGCTCTTCTAGCAGTTTGGTCAGCCAGTCAGGATCCATTTCCGGAACCGAACTCAGCAGCAGGTCAGTGTACGGATGGTGCGGCGGCGTGAACATGTCTGCCTTGGGGCCCTGTTCGATCACGCGTCCATCCTTCATCACGACAACATCATCCGCGATTGCGCGCACTGTGGCTAGGTCGTGCGTGATAAACATATAAGACAGTTTTAGCTCATCTTGTAGCTGTGCCAACAATTTAAGGATGCCTTCGGCGACAAGTTGATCAAGCGCCGAGGTCACTTCGTCGCAAATAATGAACTTGGGTTCGGCTGCCAAAGCACGGGCAATGCCCACGCGCTGCTTCTGTCCGCCGGACAATTCACTGGGCAAACGATCATAGAATTCAGAGGCCGGCAGTTCGATCTGATCCATCAACTGATCAACGCGCTTGCGCTTTTCTCGACCTTTCAGCCCCATGTAGAATTCCACAGGACGGGCGATAATTTCACCCACGGATTTACGCGGGTTCAGTGCCGTGTCCGCCATCTGATAAATCATCTGGATTTGCCGTAGCTGGTCCTTGGATCGCCTCCGGAAATCGGCAGGCAGCGCCTCTCCATCCAGTTCGACAGTACCGTTCGTGGGCGGCAAAAGCCCGGTGATACAGCGCGCCGCCGTGGATTTGCCCGATCCGGATTCACCGACAACGGCAACGGTCCGACCTTCATGGATGTCAAAGCTTACGTCATGCAGAACGGGCGTCTGGCCATAGGAAGCATTTACGTCTTTCAGGCGGATCACCGGTGTGGCGTCTGTCTGAATGGCGGGCTTGGCGGGGCGTTTAAAGCTGCGCACCGACCATAGGCTTTTGGTGTATTCTTCTTTGGGATGGGACAGCATTTCCTTTGTGCTGGCCTCTTCCACCTCTTCCCCGCGCAGCAGCACTTTGATGCGGTCGGCCATCTGCGCCACAACGGCCAGATCGTGGGTGATGTAGATCGCCGCCGTTCCGAACTGATCCACGATATCGCGGATCGCGGCGAGCACCTCGATCTGTGTGGTCACGTCCAGCGCAGTGGTCGGTTCATCAAAGATGATCAGGTCAGGACGACAAGACATCGCCATCGCGGTCATCGCCCTTTGCAACTGCCCGCCCGATACCTGATGCGGATAGCGAAAGCCGATTTCCTGTGGGTTCGGCAGGCGCAGGCGTTCATAAAGGCGAATGGCGTCTTCTTCGCTTTCGGCACGGCTCATGACGCCATGGCGCACAGGGCCTTCAACGTGCTGGTTGATCAGCTTGTGCGCTGGATTAAAGCTCGCGGCCGCAGACTGCGCGACATAGGCGATCCGTTTGCCCAGCAGTGCGCGTTTGTCTGGCAGTGACGCTTTGACCAGATCGACACCGTCGAACAACACCTCACCGTCGGTGATACGCACACCGTCACGAGTGTAGCCCATCGCTGCAAGGCCGACGGTGGATTTGCCCGCACCAGATTCCCCGATCAGGCCCAGCACCTCGCCCTTTTTCAGTTCAAGGTCGATGCCCTTGATGATCGGCATCCACGTTTCATCGGACCGGCCTTCGATCTTCAGGTTGGATATGCGCAGAAGGGTGTCAGACATCGCTTACTCCTTCAGCCCGGATGATTTGTGCAGCATCCAGTCCACCACAAAGTTCACCGCAACGGTCAACAATGCAATCGCGCCAGCGGCCATCAGCGGCAGCGCAGCAGCAAGCGGAGAGAAGGCGGCAAAGTTGATGAACTGCGCCAGATCACGCACCATCGTGCCCCAGTCCGCCAAGGGTGGCTGGATGCCGATACCAAGGAACGACAGTGCGGAAATCGTCAGGAAGACAAAGCAGAACCGAAGGCCCAACTCCGCCAGCAAAGGGGCCGTGGCATTGGGTAGAATTTCACGGAAAATCAGATAGCCCAGACCTTCGCCACGTAGCTTGGCGGCCTCGATGTAATCCATCACAACAATCGATTGGCCGACAGCGCGGGCAAGGCGGAACACGCGGGTGGAATCGATCAGCGCGATAATCAGAACCATGTAAACGGTCAGCAACCACTGCTGCGAACCCGCCCATGCGCTGGCGATTGTCATCAACAGCAAGGCAAAAATCAGCGACGGGATTGCCATCAGAACATCAACGATCCGCGATAGAATATTGTCCAGCCACCCGCCAAAAACAGCCGCCAGAAACCCAAGGCTGCCGCCTACAAGGAAGGCCAGACAGACCGTCGCAAAGGCGATACCGACGGTGTTCTGCGCGCCATAGATCAGGCGCGTCAGCAGATCGCGTCCGATCTGGTCTGTTCCCAGAAGATGCGCAGGGTCACCGCCCGTTGCGGGGTTGCCGCCTGGTAGGACGTTGACGTTCTGGAACACCTCGGCCTGACCGTAGGGCGCCAGTACGCCCGCAAAGATGGCGCAGATTGCGTAAATCAGGATCACCAGAAAGCCAAAGCTGGCGGTTAGCGGCATCTGGCGGAAAGCTTTCTTAGTCGCCTTGGTGCCAATCGTCCGGCCGAGCAAGCGGAAAGCATAGGCGGCGACCACGGAAATGGCCAAACCCTGCACAAACCAGCGGAAGAACACTGCGTTGGGCTGGAACCAGAGCCAGACACCAAACGCCAGAACAACAACGCCCAGCACATAGCCAAAGGCGACGGCCAAAGGCATATCGCGGAACAGCGGCTTGTTGCCAGACACCACCTGCGCCAGCTTTCGCAAAACCCAGCTGATCGCCAAAAGGGCCAAGAGCCCGCCTATGATCCAAAGCAACGTGATCATTTCGGATGCCTCAGGCGCGGGTTCGACAGGATCGACAGGATGTCCGCCAGAAGGTTCAGCAGGATGTAGACAGCCGCAAAGATCAGGCAGCAGGCCTGAACCACGGGAATGTCCCTGATCTTGACGCTATCGACGAACAACTGGCCCACGCCCGGATAGACGAAGACCACCTCGACCACGACAACACCCGTGACAAGGTACGCAAGGTTCAGCGCGACTACATTGATGATCGGGGCCAGCGCGTTGGGCAGGGCGTGATGCACGATCACGCGCATCGGCTTCATGCCCTTCAGACGCGCCATTTCGATGTAAGGGCTGGCCAGCAGGTTGATGATCGCCGCCCGCGTCATCCGCATCATGTGCGCTGTGACGACAAGGGTCAGGGCCAAAGCCGGCAACATGGTTTTTTCCAACCGGTCGCTGAACGCCATGCCGTCATAAATGTTGGACAACGACGGTAGCCACGGGTTCAGAACAGCCAGAAACAAAATCAGGATGTAGGCGACAAAGAACTCGGGGCTTGAGATCGAAGTCAGCGTGAACACGTTGCTGACCTTGTCAAAGGCCGAGTTACGATACAGCGCAGCCAAGATGCCAAGCCCTATGGCAAAAGGCACCGCAATGACGGCGGTGACGCCAGCCAAGAACAGGGTGTTTTTGATGCGCGGGGCGATCTGGTCGGCAACAGTGGTGCGTGTGCCTGAATCCTCGCCCACAAAGCTGGCAAAGTTCGCTTGGGCGAACGACGTGCCCAAATCCCCCTGCAAGACACCCGCAAGCCATGTGAAGTATCGTGTGATCGGTGGTTGATCCAAACCCAGATCGCGGCGGATGGCAGCGACAGCCTCGGGCGTGGCGCTTTGGCCAAGGATGGCTTGCGCAAAATCCCCGGGCAGCATGTTCACAGCAGTGAAGATGATGATCGACACGACGAACAGCGTTAGCAGGCCCAACAGCAACCTTTGGGCGATGATTTTCGGTACCGAATTCACGTGTTCTTCGTTGGTCTTGCCAATTGGGTTCTGGTGGACTCGCAGCGAAACACGGCAGGAATGGTACGTCAACGCAAAGACGACCAAATGCGACTTTTAATGTCGTTTTTAGACTAAGAGGTGAGGGTCTGCGCGAATTCATCCATAGCGCGGACAAGTTCGGCGCTGATGCCCGGCTCAGAGAGGGCGTGGCCCGCGTTGCGGACCATGCGCAGCTCGGACGCTTTCCAGCTTTCCGAAAGTTCCCACGCACGCTGCGGCGGGCAGATCATATCGTACCGGCCTTGCACAATGACGCCGGGAATGTGCTGGATGCGGTCGATGTTGTTCAGAATCCAACCGTCTTCCTCAAGGAAGCCGCGGTTGATGAAGTAGTGGTTTTCAAGCCGCGCAAAGGCGCGGGCATATTCGCCGGGCGCATCGCCGCCATTGCCGTTTGACGCAACCGACGCCAAGGCATTTTCCCACGACGACCATGCGCGCGCGAAATGGGTTTCGATCCGCAGATCGCCACTGAACAGGCGGCGATGATAGGCCCCGATCATGTCGTCGCGCTCTTCAGGCGGGATCAGGCGGGCAAAGCGCGCCCAAGTTTCCGGCCAGAACTGTCCGGCACCGCCGCCGTAGAACCAATCAAGCTCGGCCTGTGTCATCAGGAAGACACCGCGCAAAACAAGCGCACGAACCGACTCGGGATGGCTGATGGCGTAAATCAGCGCCAAAGTCGCACCCCAAGACCCGCCAAAGACAATGAACTTTTCGATCCCCAGCTCTTCACGGATGTGTTCGATGTCGGCGACCAGATCCCATGTGGTGTTCGCCGTGACGCTGGCATGGGGGCGCGATCGCCCGCAGCCGCGCTGGTCAAACAGGATCACGCGGTAGACAGACGGATCGAAATAGCGACGCATCGCAGGGCTACAGCCCCCGCCCGGTCCGCCATGCAGAACGATCACGGGGATGCCCTCTGGATTTCCGCACTGTTCGACATAGATGGTGTGTCCATCAGAAACGGACATCATCCGCTGATCGAACGGATCGATCGGCGAATAAAGATACTGAACTGCGCGTTTTTGGCCCAAGTCTTTGTCCATAGCCTAGCTATATGAGACAAGCAGGGCAGATGACCATGGGATTCTCGACATGACCGACACTCAAACCACAGTTGACCCGGCAGAAGTTGCTAAATTCGAGGCAATGGCCGCCGAATGGTGGGACCCGAAGGGCAAGTTCAAGCCGCTTCATATGCTCAACCCCTGCCGGCTGGATTATATCACATCGCAGATCGCGGCTGAATTTGATCGTGATCTGTCGGCGGAATCGCCCTTTGCCGGTCTTCGGTTGCTGGATATCGGCTGTGGGGGCGGTTTGCTGTCCGAACCTATGGCACGTCTTGGGGCCACTGTTGTGGGCGTGGATGCTGCCGAACGGAATATTCCCGTGGCGCAGGCGCATGCGGCGCAGTCCGGTCTGGACATCGACTATCGCCACAATACGGCCGAAGCGCTGGCCGCGGCGGGTGAACAGTTCGACATCGTTCTGAACATGGAAGTCGTCGAACATGTGGCCGATCCGCTGGCCTATCTGACGGCCTGTGCGCAGCTTTTAAAATCTGGTGGGCTCCACATCTGTTCGACCCTGAACCGCAATCCGAAAAGCTTTATGATGGCGATTGTCGGCGCCGAACATGTGATGCGCTGGCTGCCCAAGGGCACACATGAATGGTCCAAATTCATCACGCCGGACGAACTGTTCGATCTGCTGTCAAAGTCGGGTGTCACGCCCGTGGATCGTAAGGGGATGGTGTTCAACCCGATCACGTGGTCATGGTCGCTGTCTGACCGCGATCTTAGCGTCAACTACGTGACGGCCTCGGTCAAACCCTAGGTCGTTGTTTCCAGCTTGACCCGCAGGTCGCGCAGCACGGGCAGCGCGGCCCGCACCTTATCATCGCCCAGATCAGCCACAGTTTCGTTGATCAACGGCGTGATTGCCGCCAACGCCGCATCCCGGGCCTGTGCCCCCGCTGGGCTGATCGCAACCAGTTTGCGGCGTGCGTCATCCCAATCGGGGCGGATGTGCACGTAGCCGGCGATTTCCAGTTTGGACAGCGTGTTGGTCATCGCGCCGCGGGTGACATGAAAGCTTTTGGCCAATTGGGCGGGCGTGCGTTCATCACCGATGCCCGCCAAGTGGTTAAGTACCGAAAAATGCGAGATTTCCATTTTGTTCGGCAAAACCCTCGTCAGCCTGTTTCGCAACAGCTGATCGGCAGTCAGGATTTCACTGATCAGCGAAATCGCAAGGGCGTTCTGTTCACTCATCAGGTCCTGAAAACGTCCTGTCGTGGGTCAATGCGGGTATCTTACTCCGCGCTTTCTGCACGTCGCTAACGTCCAGATCAACCACGAAGACCCCGGTGTCCGTTCCTGCGTCCAACAAAACGTCGCCCCAAGGCGAAACCACCATGGAATGCCCATAAGTTTTGCGGGTCGGGCCGCGGCCGCTGCTGTGCGTGCCTGTTTGGGCTGGGGCGATTACGAAACATCCGGTTTCAATCGCACGGGCGCGCAATAGCGGTTCCCAGTGCGACGGGCCAGTCGCGGTCGAGAACGCAGATGGCACTGTGAGGATGTCTGCGCCCGCTTTGGCCAACGCGCGATACAGATATGCGAAGCGCAGATCGTAGCAAATCGACATGCCGACTTTGCCAAACGGCGTGTCCGCGACAACCGCGCGGTCCCCCGGCGCATAGCCCGAAGATTCGCGGTAGGTTTCGGTTTCCGAGACTTGCACATCGAACATGTGCATCTTGTCGTAGTGCGCCGCGATCTGGCCTTTGTTGTTGATCAGGAAAGACCTGTTGGCAAAACGAGTTTCTGGTGGGTTGGATTTGACGGCAAGCGACCCCGCCAGAACCCACAGACCCATGTCATTGGCTGCATCGCGAAGGCCTGCCAAAACAGGGCAATCTGCCTGCGGTCTAAGCACTTCGTTCTGGTGGGTGCGCGAACCGGATAGGCAGTTGGTGACCTCGGGCGTCAACACCCACTCGGCACCTTGGGCTTTGGCGTTTGCCATCATGTCGCGAACCATGGTCAGGTTCGCGACGGGATCGTCCGAAGACGTGATTTGTAGAAGGGCGACCTTGCTCACGCGGCCAGAAGCGGATCGAGCTTGCCTGCGCGATCCAGCGCATAAAGGTCGTCACATCCGCCAACATGCGTTTCGCCGATAAAAATCTGCGGCACAGTGCGGCTACCGTTGGCACGCTGAAGCATTTCAGGTTTGCGATCTGGGTTAGCGAAGACGTCGATTTCGGTGAATGTTACGCCCTTATCCGTCAAAAGCTTTTTGGCGGCGTGGCAAAAGCCACATAGGGGCGAGGTGTAGATTTCAACAGGCTGCATTGGGTTCTCCGTCACGGTTCTCCCTGATTTAGGTATCTTTTCCCACGCGCGCTAGTGCGACAACGCGCACTTCGGCTGCTTTTGCTGTGAAACAGGCTTCGGTTGCGGCGGCCAGGGTCGCGCCGGATGTCATCACGTCATCCACAATCAGGATGTTTCGGCCTTCAATCATTGCGGCCCTTTTGGGGTTTGCTGTGATCGCATTGGTCAATGTCGCAAAGCGTGCATCACGGTTTTTGCCATCAAGGCTTTCGGTGTGCCGAACACGCATCAATGCATCGCCACAGAATTGATGGCCGGTGCGTTTGGCCAGTGCGTTTGCCAGAAGTCCCGACTGGTTGTAGCGCCGTTTCAACAGCCGCCATGGATGTAGCGGCACAGGTATGATCAGTGTGTCGTTCTCCATCAACTCGCGGGCTGCACGGGCCATCCAGATTGCTGCAGGGCCGACAATGTCGTGCTGGTCACCGTGCTTCAACGCCAGAACCAGTTTGCGCCCTGTGCCGCGGTACTGAAAAACGCTGCGGCCAGCACCCCAAGGGCGGGATATCCGCAGGCAGTCATCACAGGTTTCGCCCGTGTCGCTTTCCCCGGGTAGCGGCGTTCCACACTTCCCGCAGGTCAGCCCCGCGATAAACGACGTATCACGCCAGCAGTCACCGCACAGACCCATGGTATTTTCCACCAAACCACCGCAGCCAAGGCAGCGGGGCGGGTAAATGATCGCAAGTGTCCTTTGCACCCAAGGGCTTTGCATCCTATGTCCTTCGCCATGTCAGACCAGAATCACATCACTGATCGCGCCGCTTTGCTGATGCACCGCGCCCGTGTCACGGACCCGTCCGCCTTGTTCCTGCATCAGGCCGCAGCCGAGGATGTTCAGGATCGCCTGAGCATGATTAACAGAACCTTTACCAAGGTCGCCGTGGTCACTCCTTTTGCCGATGTGTGGCGAGGGGCGTTTCCGGATGCGGTTTGTGTGGCCGACGATGACATACTGAGGCTTGAGCCCGGCGCACATGATCTGGTGATCCACGCTATGGCGCTGCATTGGGCGAATGATCCGGTCGGTCAGCTGATCCAATGCCGTCGTTCGCTTCAACCTGATGGTCTGTGCCTTGTCCCCTGTTTCGGGGGCAACACGCTGACGGAATTGCGGGCTGCGCTCGGGCAGGCGGAAATCGAGGTGACAGGCGGCCTTAGCCCGCGTGTGGCCCCGATGGGCGATATCCGCGATCTGGGTGCTTTGCTGCAACGTGCGGGCTTTGCCATGCCTGTGGCCGACTCAGCGACGATGACGGTTCACTACGACAGTGCCCTGCATCTGATGCGCGATCTGCGGGCGATGGGCGAAACGAATGCCCTGAACGCCCGCCTGAAAACTGTCACGCAGCGGGCCGTCCTGCTGAAAGCATCCGAGATTTACGCAAATTCCTATGCCACCGAAGATGGCCGGATTCCTGCAAGCTTTGAAATCGTTATGCTGTCTGGATGGGCCCCTGATGAAAGCCAGCCAAAGCCGCTTCGGCCTGGTTCTGCGTCACAACGGCTCGCTGATAGCCTTGGAACCTTGGAAATTCCGTTGAAAGATTGACCCACACGTCAGGCAGTATACTTAGGCGTTAAAGGACAGGAAGGAACATGCCGCCCATGCTGGATGCATCGAACAAAGCCGTTTGCCCGGTACACGCACCCACCGACCACCCCAAGATTATGCCAGGTAAAGTCGGCATTCTGCTGGCGAACCTCGGGACGCCCGACAATTATGACTACTGGTCGATGCGTCGCTATCTGAACGAATTCCTGTCTGACCGTCGCGTCATCGACTACAGCCCGTGGCTGTGGCAGCCGCTTTTGCAGTTGATCATCCTGACCAAACGCCCGTTTTCATCGGGCGAGGCTTATAAATCGATCTGGAACGAAGAGCAGGGCGAAAGCCCGTTGATGACGATCACCAAGGATCAGACATCCAAAATCGCCGAGTCGATGCAGGCCCGTTACGGCGATCAGGTCATGGTCGATTTCTGCATGCGCTACGGCAATCCGTCCACGAAATCCAAAGTGCGCGAGATGATCGATGCGGGCTGCCGCCACATCCTGTTCTTCCCGCTGTATCCCCACTACGCGGGCGCGACGTCAGCCACGGCCAATGATCAGTTCTTCCGTGCCTTGATGGAAGAAAAATGGCAGCCGACGGTGCGTACCGTCGATCCGTATTTCGAACATCCGCTATATATCGAGGCGTTGGCCCAGTCGATCGAGACGGCCTATGCCAAGCTTGAGAAAAAGCCCGATATTCTGGTCTGCTCCTACCACGGCGTGCCGAAACGCTATCTGATGGAGGGCGACCCCTATCACTGCCAGTGCCAGAAAACGACTCGATTGCTGAAAGAGCGTCTGGGCTGGGATGACACGCAGATCACCACGACTTTCCAGTCAAAGTTCGGCCCCGAGGAGTGGCTGAAGCCCTACACCGTCAAAGAGGTCGCGCGTCTGGCTGAAGAAGACGGTAAGAAGAATATTGCCGTTTGTGCGCCTGCCTTCTCGGCCGATTGCATCGAAACGCTGGAAGAGATCAACGAAGAGATCAAGGAAAGCTTCGAAGAGGCTGGCGGTGAACATTTCACCTATATTCCCTGCCTGAACGACGACGCGGCCCACATCAAAGCGCTGTCTGCCGTCATCGAAGAAAACCTGAAGGGTTGGCTGGACTAAATCCAAAATGAGAGTCGCTGGCGCTTAATTTTTAGGCGCCGCGTTTCATTTCAGTATCCGGAAAAGAAAAAAGGCGGTGCAAATGCACCGCCTTTCTTTGTCTTTAATCGCGCTGATTAGTCAGCGGAGATCGCAGCAGCAACCAGAGCCAGCAGGATCAGCGGGACCAGGATGCCAGCAGAGGACGATGCCTGAGCTGTTTCTTCAACAACAACAACGGGTTCCATAACCACGTCGTCTTTTGCGTAGGAACCGGCCATTGCGGATGTGCCAGCTGCTGTCAGTGCGACTGCGAGAGCGAGTTTCTTCATTTTATCCTCCAGATAATTGCCTGCCATTCCAAACAATTTTGCGGAATAAGCAAGCCCCAAGACTTACCTCGTACTTTGTACTAAGCAGCAATCCGAGGTGATTGCAAACCCAACTTTATCCCTTCGGATAGAGCGCTGCCGATATGTCGTCAAATTAGCAACACCTGTGTGCCGACTTTTGCCAATTCGTACAGCTCTTCAATGTGTTCGTTGTACAGGCCAATGCAGCCGTTGGACGAACGACGCCCGATTTTGCGTGTGTCGTGCGTGCCGTGAATACGGTAATACTGCCAGCTCAGGTGCATTGCGCGCGTGCCCAACGGGTTATCGGGGCCAGGGCCCACGTAGTCAGGCCATTCGGGGTTACGCTGCTTCATCGACGGTGTCGGGCGCCAATCGGGCGACGGATCTTTCAGCGTGATCTTTGTGCGGCCCAGACGTGTCAGATCCTCGGTCAGTGGGACCGACGTCGGATACAGTTTGTAGATCGTCTGATCTTCCGACCAGAAGTGCAGGGCGCGGCTGCGGATATCGACAAGAATCGCCCCGTTCTTCGTGTTCGAGAAAAACGGCTGCCAATCAAGCGACCGGAAGCTGGACGCGTTGCGGCGCACGATGTTTCCGATATCGCGTTCGATTTCTGTTGTTGCAGAGCTGTTTACGTCCTGCGCAAGCGCTGGCGTTGCAAGAACCGATGCGGTGCCTGCCATGAACGCGCGGCGGCTGAGTCGTGATTTTGCTGACTGTGTCATTGCAAAAACTCCGTCAAATGAACTTTATTCGTGACTTACATATGGCCCGAAAGCCTCAGTCGCAATTCAAACCCCTGTCATCAGGCGTGCTCACGATCAAGTGGGTTTGAATAGCAACGCATGTCACGCTATTGCGTTCCAATAGCAGAATTCTCTCACTGTGGAAAATTGACCATGAAACTATTCGCCATTCTCGCACTCTCAGTCGCTGTAGCCGTTGCAGGATGTGCGCCCACAGTCACTGAGCCGGTCGAGCAGCCGCTTGGCCCTGATGGCAAACCTTTGCCGAAGCTTTACAGAATTCGCGCAGCTGACGAGTCGCGGATCGAATTCCGTATGTTTGATTCCGTCAATTCGCTGCGGCAGGCGGCGGGCGTTGCCCCGCTGACTTTGAGCGCCCAGTTGAAAGCGGCCGCTGCAACGCATTCCCGAGATATGGCCGTTCAAAACCGCCCGTGGCACTTTGGCTCGGACGGATCTTCGCCAATCATCCGCGCACAGCGCGTTGGGTACTCGGGTCGCGTCTTGGGTGAAAATATCTCGGAAACCTACGAAACAGAACTGGAAACGCTGGCTGCGTGGATGGAAGATCCGGCCACCAAAGAGGTGATCATTGATCCGGAAGCGACCGAGATGGGCTTTGCTTGGTATCAGGAAGAAAACGGCAAGATCTGGTGGACTTTGGTCACGGGCACGTCAGCGGCTGCACCTGTGCAGATCGACATTTCCGACACGTTCTCGACCGCGTTCTAAGCAGTATGTCCGATCAGGCCGCCCGATTTACGGGCGGATCAGGATCGGTGTGCCGTTCTTAACCATCGCATAGATGTCTTCGATTTGCGCGTCGCTGACCGCAATGCAGCCCCATGTCCAATCGGTGAAACGCTTGTAGCCGCTGCCTTTGGGCGGACCGCCATGGATAAAGATGTCGCCACCCGCGCTTTTGCCCAATTCGGCCGCCAAAGCGCGGTCCTGTGGATTGGGGTACGAGATGCCCAGCGACAAATGGAACCTTGAATTCGCGTTACGGCGGTTGATGAAATACAGCCCTTCGGGTGTCTTTCCGTCGCCTTCGATCGCCTTGTGCCCCTGCGGTTCAAAGCCAAGGTCGATCCGGTAGGATTTCAACACTTCGCTTCCGTGCAAAAGGTACATTCTGCGTTCGCCCTTTTTCACCAGAACCTGAGTGACTTCGGGGCCATTATACGTTTTGAATTTGCTCGCGCAGCCTGACAGCGTCAGGGCAAGTGCGATGACCATGAAAATTCTGAAAACGGGCATGCTGCTGCTCAATATGTTTTTTCTGTTCTTACACGATTTGCCCGATGCGGAACAGAACGACTGTGCTGGATTCACAAACCAGTGAACGGATCACTTCCGTTTCGTAAGACACCCGACAACTTCCACATGCGTGGACCACCGGAACTGGTCGACCGTCTGCACCCAATCAAGCTGGTAACCGGCTGCAATAAGTGTGCCGCAGTCGCGGGCGAAGGTGGTCGGGTTACAGGACACGTGGGCAATCACGGGCACATTGCTTTTGGCAATCTGCGCGACTTGGGCTTCTGCGCCGGCGCGGGGCGGGTCGATGACAAGGGCATCCATTTTGGCCAGCTCGTCGGGCAGCAACGGATTGCGGAACAGGTCGCGCGCAAGGGGGGTCAGCTTTTTCAGGTTCTTGCCCTGACGCCAGCCTTCTTCCAACGCGTGGGTCATCGCCTTGTCGCCTTCGACGGCCAAAACTTCGGCCTTTTCGGCAAGGGGCAGGGCAAAGGTGCCGCAGCCCGCGAAAAGGTCAGCTACGCGTTTGCCAGAGCCTACAATTTCCCGCACCGCGGCAACCAGCGCGGCCTCGCCATCCTTCGTCGCCTGTAGAAAGGCGCCGGGTGGCGGGGACACAGGTGCATTGCCCAGCCGTAAGATTGGCTTTTCCCGCTGGAGTGCGATTTCGTCGTCCCACGAAATGCGCGCGATGTTATATTTTCGGGTCAGGTCGGACAGCGTGATGCGCAACGCGTCGTCGATCGGCTTGCCGCCCGATACGTACAGATCAAGCCCGTTGTCCGTCAGCGTGACCAACACACTGATTTCGCCTTTGCGGCTGCCACCCACGACGGCCAGTTCCTCGACCAAGGGCAGGGCGGCCATGACATCGGGGTGCACCAACTGACAGTTCGGAATTGCGATGACGATGTCGGATTGCTTCTTGTGAAAGCCCGCGATCGCTGCCTTCTTGGTGCGCTTGGCGGAAAAGGCAGCGCGGCGGCGCGACTGGGCGGGCGACGTCAGGATCGGGCGCATTTGGGTTGTGATGCCATGCGCGGCCAAAGCGCGTTCGACCACTTCCATTTTCCACTTTGCGACGAAATCATCGCTGGCGTGTTGTAGCTGACAGCCGCCGCAGGATTTGGCATGGGAACAAGGCGGCCGAACACGATCCGATGACGGCTCGATGATTTTCGCGTCACGCAAAACGCTTCCGTCCAGCGTGCCCTGAACGATTTCACCGGGCAGCGCGCCGGGCACATAAACGGGGCCTTCGGCGATGCCATCGCCTTGGTGGCCCAAGCGGTCGATCTTGTACTGTTCCATGCCTGCCTATTGCGCGAAATCGCCCCGCACGTCGAGTGGGCATTTGGTTAGCGCCTATTCGGCGGCATCCTGCGTTGCGACAAAGCCGCCAGACTGACGGTCCCAATAGCGCGCATATAGCCCGCCTTTGGCCAGCAGTTCGTCATGCGTGCCTTCTTCGGCCAAGCGACCCTGATCCAGCACCAGAATGCGATCCATGTGCGAAATGGTCGACAGACGGTGGGCAATTGCCAGAACGGTTTTTCCCTCCATCACGCGTTCCAAAGCAGACTGGATCGATGCCTCGACCTCGGAATCCAGCGCCGATGTCGCTTCGTCCAAAATGAAGATCGGCGCATCTTTCAGGATGGCGCGGGCAAGGGCGATCCGCTGGCGCTGACCGCCCGACAGCTTGACCCCGCGTTCACCCAGATGCGCGTCATATCCTGTGCGGCCCTTGTGATCCTGCATCGCGGTGATGAAGTCATGCGCTTCGGCCTTTTCGGCAGCGGCAATCACCTCGTCCAGCGTTGCGTCGGGTTTGCCGTAGCGGATGTTTTCAAAGGCCGAGCGATTGAACATCGCGGTTTCCTGCGTGACCATGCCGATCTTGCTGCGCAGGCTGTTTTGGGACACCTCGGAAATATCCGTGCCGTCGATTTCGATCTTGCCGCTTTCAGGATCATAAAGCCGCAGCAGCAATGCAACGAGCGTCGATTTGCCCGCGCCGGACGCCCCGACGATACCCAGCTTTTCTCCCGGCTTGATCGACAGGGAAATCTTCTCGATCCCACCAGTTTTTTGTCCGTAAGCAAAGGACAGGTCGGTGATGTCGATCTGCCCGTGTGGCACGACCAGTTCTTTGGGATTTTCCGGGTCCATCAGCGTGTGTTGCGGCGTAAGTGTACGCATGCCGTCTTCGACTTCGCCCAGATTGGCATAAAGGCCCATCAGCGTGAAACTGACCCATCCTGTCATCTGCGCCAATCGCAAGGAAACAGCGCCGGTCGCAGCAATGTCGCCCGCAGAAATCAGGCCACGCGACCAGTACCAAAGCGCGCCGCCAATCAGCAGCACAGGCAGGAACCCCGCCAGCGCCATCAGCGTAAATCGGAAGCTGGCCGAAACGCGGCCAAAGGCGATGAACTTGCTTCGATACGACCCCATCGCATCCAGCGCCGCGCGGTCTTCGTGGTCGTCATGGGCGAACAGCTTGACCGTTTTGATGTTGGTGACCGTGTCCACGATCTGGCCCGTCACCATCGCACGCGCCGAAGCCCGCGCCTGTGATCGCGTCCGAATGCGCGGCATGAAGAACCGCAGTAAGAACACATATGCAACCATCCAGACAACCAGACCACCAGCAATACGGATATCGACGGTGCCCAGCATCAAAACCGCACCCACGACCGACGCCAGCGCAAACAGGACGGTATGGATAATCTCGGTCACGACATCATTCAGCGCACGGGCGGTTTGCATCTCTTTCTGCGCGATGCGACCGGCGAAATCGTTGTCAAAAAACGTAACTGCCTGCCCCAGAGTGTAACGGTGCAGGCGAGACAGGATCAGGTTCAGTACATTCGGCTGGACAATGATCGTCTGGGAATAGGCCGTCATGCCGAACAGGATGGGGCGGAACAGGGCGAAAAAGACAAACGCACCCAGCAGCAATCCCATACCGTCTGAAAAAATCTGGCTGGGTTCCAGAGCAAGCGCCTTGTCGATTACCATGCCAAGCAGGATGGCCGCAAATACTTCGGCCACGCCCGCAACAACAGACAGGATCCCGGCTGCCCACAGCGCGGGCCATGCGCCTTTGACCGCCCACAGAATGAACTTGAATAGTTTGTTCGGCGGCGACCCGTCGGCGGGCGCGTTGTGGGGGATCCAATCGGATAAAAACATCAGTCGTGCTTCCTACTCGGCCAAGCCGGATTACTACGCGACGCTACTCAATCTCGGGATGGTCCAATAATTCTTGGCGGGTCAGCTGGAATTTGGATTTGACCCAAGTTCGTTCAAGCGACCTAAGGCGTTGTCCTAAACTTGGGCCGGAATAGTCAGGTTGCAAGTCTTTTGCTGAAATCGGGAATTTTTGTTCCGCCCCTGTTCGGATTTCCGCAATCACATCGGGCGATAGCGCCTGTTCCAGCATCGCGGCGCGCAGCAGGCAACCATCCACCGCCATGTCCTCACCATACCAATAGCCAAGGTCCCGTGCGCTGTCGGGCCGCGCGACGATTTCCTGTAGCGTGGTAATGCGCCGTTGTTCCGCTTTGGACAGGCGCAAATCTGCCGCATCGGAAATGCCCAAAGACACCAAACGCCGGATGGCGTCCGGCACAATGCCCAATCCCTGTTCCAGATGAACCAGCGGGGGCAGAGCCTTGGCGCTGGAACCCGGGCACACCCGCATCAGAACGCCAGTTTGCTCCATCACGGCGACAGCTTGGGATGGGTCCGCTGCACACAGAAGCTTTTTCATTTCTGTGCCTACCCGTTCACGGGAAAGCGTCTCTAACCCGTCAAGATTTGCGGCAATAGCGGCAAGTGTGTTTGCCTCGAAGCCTGCGTCGGGATCAGCGTAAAAGGCCGAGAACCGGAAGAACCGCAGGATGCGCAGGTAATCTTCGCGGATGCGTTTGTCGGGGTCTTGGATAAACCGGATACGGCGTGCTTTCAGATCAGGAAGGCCGCCGAGCGGATCAATGACTTTGCCCTGCGCATCGCAATAAAGCGCGTTTACCGTGAAATCACGACGCACTGCATCATCGGCGACATCCTTGGAAAACCGAACGATCGCATGGCGCCCGTCGGTTTCAACATCAGCGCGGAACGTCGTGACCTCAAACGTGGCGCGATCCACCACCAAAGTTACCGTCCCATGATCGATACCTGTCGGAACCGCCTTGATACCCGCGCGTTCAGCCAAAGCGATGGTTTGATCCGGCGTCGCGTCTGTCGAGATGTCGACGTCGTCAACCGCAACGCCCAAAAGGCTGTTGCGCACACAGCCCCCCACGGCAAAGGCCTGATGACCAGCCGCATCGAACATCGCAAAAACGCTCTGGGCGGCGGGGTCTGTCAGCCAATCGGCGGTGATTGTGTTCATGGGCTCATCCGGTCTGCAAGTGAGCGTAAGATACGCGCAGTTGCGCCCCAGATGTAATAGGGGCCGTAAGGGACCGTGTAATAATACCGTCGTTGCCCACGCCAGCGGCGGTACTGCACCGCAAATCTGGTTGCAGACAGAACGTGTTCAAAAGGAACCGTGAACACTTCGTCTACCTCGCCCGGTTCCGGGATCGGATCGAAAGGTTCGGTGATCAGGCCGATCACAGGCGTCATTTCAAAGCTGGTTACGGTTTCATGCGACGGCAGCCTTCCGATGATGTCGACTTTGTCGGACGGCAGCCCGATCTCTTCCCGTGCTTCGCGCAGTGCGGTTGCCACAACGTCGGCGTCCCCTTCGTCAACCTTCCCGCCGGGAAAGGCGATCTGGCCGGGATGATGTTTCAGGCGCGAGCTGCGCTTGGTCAGGACAAGCCGCATTTCACCGTGATGTTCAATCAACGGCACCAACACGCCCGCAGGCCGCAAAACACGGTTCTCGGGCAAGACAACGTCTGGGTTCAGATCATAGTCGGTCGACATGCCCGCCGGTTTCGACAGGGCATGTCTGACACGATCCAGAATGTCGCCGGATGTTTGGTTAGTCGGCGTCATTCGCCTCCGCCTCAAAACCGACTGTCTTTGGGTCCAACACGTAATGCGCGCCACAGAACTGACAGTCTGCGGTGACGGTGTTTTCCGGCGTTGTCATCTTTTCGATGTCTTTTGCCGAATAGATCGACAGCGATTGGCGCACGCGGTCTTCCGAACAGGTGCAGCCGAACGCCACCGGAAGCGGATCAAAGATGCGCGGCGTTTCTTCGTGGAACAGGCGCAGCAACAGGTTGGTCGGCGGAACAGACGGGCCGATCAGCTCAAGCTCTTCGACCGTGTCCAGATGGATGTTCACGCGGTTCCAGTTTTCTTCATCGTCATCCGACACCAGATCGTTTGCCGACAAAAGACCGCCTTCGCCACTTCCGCCTTCCTCTGAACCCGCAAACTGCGAGAAAGGCGATGCCTTGGGCATGTGTTGCAGCATGATGCCGCCAGCGCGCCAGTGTTCGGCACCGCCCGCTTCGGTCGACCGGCCAAAGCGCAGGCTAAACCGTGTTGGCAGCTGTTCGGACTGTGCAAAATACGCCTCGGCTGCAGCGGCAAGCGATGTTGTGACCAGCGGTGTGATCCCCTGATACGGCGTCGTGCCTTTGCCCTGATCCATCAGGATTGCAAAATAGCCTTCGCCAACCTGTTTCATCGGGTCTTCGTCGGTGATGCGATCTGCGTCAAAGCTTGCGTAGGCGCGAATGCGCGCGGGTTCGCCCTCTTTCTCAGGCGCGTAGAAGTCCGTTGCAATCATCCGGACCGGACCTTTGGTCTGGATTTGCAGGGACAGTTTCCAACGCAGCTTGATCGTCTGGCCGATCAGAGCGGTCAGCAAAGCCATTTCGGCCACCAACGCCTCGACCGCTGGCGGGTAGTTGTGCTGTTTCAGCACTGCGTCCAATACGCCGTCCAGACGCGCAACGCGGCCGCGGATGTCGGCGCCGTCAAGTTGGAAGGGCAGGACTGTATCGTCCCAGTCGAGTTTTGTAGCAGACGTCATGAGGTTTCCTTGTTTGCCATTCGCTGGCATCTCGCCATCATATAGGTATCAGTTCGCTGGGTCCAAGCACCGGTTGAAGCCAAAGAACCAAAGGGGGTCACGTGACGCGTCGCTACGGGGAAGTTCCTAGAAACGGTCAGCGCTATACATTCAGGCGCGGCGTTTACGCGATTCTTGAACGGAATGGCCAGCTTTTGATCACGCATCAGCTCGATCCAGAGCCTGAATTCCAGTTACCGGGGGGTGGAATCGATCCGGGAGAGCCACCGATCGTGGCCCTTCACCGCGAGGTGTTGGAGGAAACGGGTTGGAAGATGGCCGATCCGTTGCGGCTCGGCGCGTTCCGGCGATTTACCTACATGCCCGAGTACGATTTGTGGGCGGAAAAGATGTGCGTCGTGTACCTTGCCCGTCCGACACTGCAGGTCGGCCCCCCGACCGAACCCGGACACACCGCGCATTGGGTCGACCCCTATGATGCGGTGCAGTCCTTGGGCAATCCCGGGGACCGGGCGATGTTGGTCAACCTGCTTCGTCGGGGTTAAAGCACCTCTAGCAAGACGGCAGAGATGTCATCATCGCGCACGTCCCCCACGATTTTAAGCAAGTTGTCGTACAGCGCATCGAGATACGCAGGGCCGGACCCGTGAGTTTCCGCGATTAGGCCAAGCAATCCACGATCGTCCAACAGCGACCCGTCGGGCATTTCGGCCTCAACAAAACCGTCGGAATAAATCAAAAGCCGATCGCCTGCGTTCAGGGAACATTCCAACTGATGCTGGCTTGCGTCGTTGATCAACCCGATGGGCAGCCCGCCCTTGCCGATGAATTCAGGCGCCTGCCCTTTGCGCAATAGCAAAGGTGGCGGATGGCCGGCCTGAACCATTTTAAGATAGCGCCCTTCGGGATCGACCGTGCAAAACGCCATTGTCAGATATTCTTCGACGCCTGCGTCCGACACCAAACGGGAATTCAGTGCCTCTGCCACCTCGGCCGGTTCCTTCAGGGTGAAGGAGGCGCCATGCCGGTTCACTGCGATGTTTTGTTCTTTGAACTGATCGCTCAGGTACCCCGCAACACGGGCGGCAACCATGGCCGAACAAATCCCGTGGCCCGAGACATCAATACCGTACAATCCGACACCCGCGCCTGTATCGAACATGCCGACCAGATCGCCCCCGACGTGGCCGCATGGATGCAGCAGCATGCTGATCTGCACATTCCCCACCCGCCTTGTGCGTTCGGGGACAAGCGAATCCTGAATTCTGCGTGCCTGTTTCAGGTCGCGGTCGATTGCATCATATGCTTTGCGAAGTTCAGCGAGCGTGTCGCTGACCATACCGTTTTTGCGGGTCAGTTCGCGCTGCATATAGACGATCCGCGAGGCGGCATTGATGCGCGCGCGCAATTCATTGGCATGGACAGGTTTCGTCAGAAAATCATCCGCCCCCGCATCCAGCCCTTCGGCGATTTCGCCCTTGTCACTTTTTGAGGACAGAAGGATGAAATAGCCGAACTGCGATGCGCTGTTTTCCCGAAAGGCACGGCAAAATTCCAGCCCGTCCATTTCGGGCATCACCCAGTCGGACAGGATCAGGTCCGGCGGATTTTCTTTTGCGATATCCAGCGCGTCCTTTGCGGATGTTGCCACGGATACGTTCAGACCCCAGCGACCCAACAAGCGTGACAGCATCATAACCTGGGCGCGGCTGTCATCCACAACCAATACGTGGCGCAATGCCCGCGACGGGTCCATTGCGATGTCAGGTGGCGTGACCTGAGAAACGTGGGTGGCCTGATCCATAAGCATGCCTCAGCTTATGCGGATGGCATCCTTAACAGCACCTGAACCTTCAAATTTTCATAACTAAACTTGTATCTTTCAGTTTTTGTTCACGGTCGGCTTTCATGGTGCACGAGAGAGGATGCGATATGATTGATTGGGACCGCGTAGCAGCATTGAAAGAAGACTTCGGCGAAGAAGATTTCGACGAATTGGTCGGCGTTTTTCTGGAAGAAGTAGAGGGCGCCATCACCGGTTTGCAGGATGTCTCCGGAACCGATGATGCGGTGAAAAACCAGATGCATTTCTTAAAGGGATGCGCATCAAACGTCGGGTTCCGCGATTTGGCAGAGCTGGCCGCATCAATCGAGGACGGCGGCGGGTTTGATGGTATGGCGCAATCGGTAAGAAACGTTTTTGAGCAATCTCGGGCCCAGTTGCTGGCCGGTGCCTGAATGCTGGCTTCAAAGAAGTTTGTGGAAGTCTTTCAGGTCGCTGCTGCCGCTGGCGTCCACCTTTGCCTTCAGCTTTTGCATGCCCTTGATCCAGCGTTCCATGTCGGTCGCACGTTTCAGGGCGTAATCGTGGACTTCCGGATGTGGCAGGATCAGAAATCGGTCGTTCTGCAAGCCTTCGATCAGGCAATCTGCAACATTTCGGGGGCTAAGGATGCGCCCGCTCTGATCGCCGTCAGCAGCGTTATCGTAGCCCAGCAGGGGCGTCGCCACATATTGGGGGCAGACGACAGACACGTGAATCCCTTGCGACCCGTGTTCGATGGCCAAGGATTGCGCCAGACTAACAGCGGCATATTTCGTCGCTGAATAAGCGGCATCGCCAATCTGGCTTAGCAAACCGGCTGCAGAGGCGACATTTACAAGGCAGCCTTCGCCGCGTTCCAGCATCTCAGGCAGCGCCAAACGGGACAGCCGCAGATGCGCCATCACGTGGACATCAAAGCTTTGCTGCCAGTGGTCGTCGCTGGCCGATGTTGGGCCCTCGGGTTCACCCTTTGCGAAACCCGCGTTTGAGCAGACCAGATCAACGCGACCTTTCCAGTCGCGGGCCTTTTCGAAAAGTCCTGAAATCGCCTTTGGATCGGTGACATCGCAGGGAATAGACAGGCCGTCGACCTCTGCTGCGACCTGATTGGATGCTGCTTCGTTGATGTCCGAAACGACGACCTCGGCGCCTTTTTCCCGAAGGGCATGGGCGATCGCGCGTCCAATGCCGCTTCCGGCGCCAGTGACGATGCAAATGCGCCCCGCGACCTGCATCAGATCAGGAACTGGGCCAGTGTTTCATCCTCGGTGATATCCTGAAACGTGAATCCGTTTTCGTTCAGGCGGGCAAAGAGGATGTCAAAATTCGACGCGTGCGATGTTTCGATCCCGATGAGGACCGAACCAAAGTTGCGCGCGGATTTCTTGAGGTACTCGAACCGCGCGATGTCGTCGTCGGGGCCAAGAATGCCCAGAAAATCCTTCAATGCGCCGGGACGTTGGGGCAGGCGCAGGATGAAGTATTTCTTGATGCCGGAATAGCGCTGGGCGCGTTCTTTCACCTCGGGCAGACGTTCGAAATCAAAGTTGCCGCCGGATGCGATACACACAACGGTTTTGCCGCGAATGGCCTGCCCCAGATCCTTGAGCGCGTCGATAGACAATGCGCCGGCAGGTTCCAGAACGATGCCTTCGACGTTCAGCATATCCAGAATGGTGGTGCACAAACGATCCTCGGGGATCGTCAGGGACGAGGCCAGCCCGACATCTTTCAGAACGTTGAAAGTGTTCTGGCCGATCTGGGCGACCGCCGCGCCATCCGCGAAGGTGTTTACCTTTTCCAAGGGAACCGGCTTGCCCGCACGCAGTGCCGCGTTCAGGCAGGCGCCGCCAAGTGGTTCTACAAATGTCCACTGGCTGTCCGTTCCGAAGTAGCTGAGCATGCCCGAAGACAGGCCGCCACCACCAACAGGAACGACGATATGCTCGGGTGCCTTGCCTAGTGTCTGTTCGATTTCGACCGCGACCGAGGCCTGACCTTCGATGACATCGGTGTCGTCGAAAGGCGACAGGAAATGGCCGCCGGCCTCTTTGCAGTATTCCTGCGCCGACCGCAGCGTGTCGTCGAAGTAGTCGCCGACCAGACGGATTTCGATAGCATCGCCGCCGAACATCCGCGTTTTCTGGATTTTCTGGGCAGGCGTCGTCACGGGCATAAAGATGACGCCCGACTTGCCAAAATGGCGGCACATATAGGCCACGCCCTGCGCGTGATTGCCCGCACTTGCGCAAACGAACAATTCCGCATCCGGGCGCTTGCGCATGGCGTTGAACGCGCCGCGCAGTTTGTAAGACCGTACAGGCGACAGGTCTTCGCGCTTCAACCAGATATCTGCGCCATACATGTCGGACAGATGCGCATTGCGTAGCAACGGCGTTTCGGGAAACACCTGACGCATTTCGCGTGTGGCGGCTTTGGCAAGGTCTTTGAAATCACTCATGGCATCTGAGTGGCGCAAGAGCGCCGTTCTGGCAAGCCGTCACTCGACACCGCGACCTTCGACCACGTGCCCGTACACCGTGGTCAGCGTGGAAATACCGACCATCGTGACAAGCCAGCCAATGGCGAGATCATACACCAGCCCAATGACGGACTCTGTACCAGCCGCAAGCAGGGAAGGCGTCATGATCAGAAGAAACGCGGCAACCACGATCGTTGAAAGCTGCAAAATCACCTTCGCAAACGGGGCGGTTTCGGACCAAGCCGCCCTTAGTGACACAGTCTGCCCAAGCGCCGCTGCGGGCAGAACGGGGGACAGACGGAAAAACACCCAGACCCCGAACAGGATGATCACAACCGGCATGGCGGGCAGAAGGAAAGGAAGCAGCGCGGCCATCAGGCCCAAGGGCAGCGAAATCACCAAACATCCGACCGTGATCAGCAGACCGATCAGAATCGAACGCCCGAGATAGCCCAACATGTTCGCCCCATGCCATTTGGGCATCCAGCCCGACGGGTATTCCTCATTCAGCACAAACCGGTGCCAGGCCACGGCGATCCACAGACTGGCGACAACGGAAAAGATGCTTAGCAGCAGGAAGGCAAAGCTGTCTTCCAAGGCCATAACAGGCATTTCAGTCCCATCGGGCAGAACTTCGGTGTCCATGTTCTGGAACAGGTAAATCTGGGTGATAGCTTGGACCAGATAGAGCACGCCCGATATCCGCAGGGCAGATTCGAAATTGTTCACGATCAGGCGCACCGAATGCACGAAAAGCTGCCAAGCCTTCATCATTTTCCCCCAGTTGGTCAAACTTTCATAAGGCTTATCACTGGTTCGGCGGTTCTGATAGCTGCAAACCTTGCCCCTGACGCCAAAACCCTATAATCGCGCCGCCAACCCAGACAGAGGATTTGATGATGTCCGCGCCTAAAAAAGTTGTTCTCGCCTATTCCGGTGGTCTTGATACGTCGATCATTCTGAAGTGGCTCCAGACGGAATACGGTTGCGAGGTTGTGACCTTCACCGCCGATCTTGGCCAAGGGGAAGAACTTGAACCGGCACGCGCCAAAGCCGAGATGCTGGGGATCAAGCCGGAAAATATCTACATTGAAGACGTGCGTGAGGAATTCGTGCGTGATTTCGTCTTCCCGATGTTCCGCGCGAATGCGGTTTACGAAGGCCTGTATCTGCTGGGCACATCCATCGCACGCCCGCTGATTTCCAAGCGTCTGGTCGAGATCGCCGAAGAAACCGGAGCCGATGCGGTGGCGCACGGCGCGACCGGTAAGGGCAACGATCAGGTACGTTTCGAATTGGCAGCCTATGCGTTAAACCCCGAAATCAAGGTGATTGCGCCGTGGCGTGAGTGGGACCTGTCTTCGCGAACCAAACTGCTGGCCTTCGCCGAGGAAAATCAGATTCCGATCGCCAAGGACAAGCGCGGCGAAGCACCATTTTCGGTGGATGCGAACCTGCTGCACACATCGTCCGAAGGTAAGGTGCTGGAAGATCCGGCTGAAAACGCACCGGATTACGTCTACCAGCGTACCGTGAACCCCGAAGATGCGCCGGACACACCGGAATTCATCGAAGTCACATTTGAAAAGGGCGACGCGGTTGCGATCAACGGTCAGGCAATGTCGCCCGCGACCATCCTGACCGAGCTGAACGAATATGGCCGTAAGCACGGCATCGGCCGTCTTGATCTGGTCGAAGGCCGTTTTGTTGGCATGAAGTCCCGCGGCATCTACGAAACGCCGGGCGGCACCATCCTGCTTGAGGCACACCGCGGTATCGAACAGATCACACTGGATCGCGGCGCAGCCCACCTGAAAGATGAGCTGATGCCGAAATATGCCGAGCTGATCTACAACGGCTTCTGGTATTCGCCCGAGCGCGAGATGCTGCAGGCGCTGATCGACAAGTCGCAGGAACACGTAACCGGTACGGTTCGCCTGAAACTGTACAAAGGTCTGGCACGCACAGTTGGTCGCTGGTCCGACCACTCGCTGTACTCCGAGGCGCACGTTACCTTCGAAGACGACGCAGGTGCCTACGATCAGAAGGACGCGGCCGGCTTTATCCAGCTGAACGCGCTGCGCCTGAAGCTCTTGGGCGCGCGGGAGCGTCGTCTGAAAGGCTAAAGCTTTCCGTTACGTTTCACTTGTTTGCAGGGGTTCGGCCAGATAGCCGGACCCCGCATCGTTTTTGGAGGAACGTTATGGGGCTGGATGAAATCGCAGGGCTGTTGCGCAAAGGTCTTGAACGCAAACCACTGTCCGACAGCATCAAGTTCGACTGTGGTTCAGACGGCCAACTGGTCCTGTCCGGCGATCAGGCGATGCTTCAGGATATCCCCGCCGATTGTACCATCAGCCTGTCGCTGGCTAATCTTGAAAAGCTGATCAAGGGCAAGCTGAACCCGATGATGGCTTTCGCCACGGGAAAGTTGAAAGTGGCAGGCGACATGACCGTTGCGATGAAGCTTAGCCAGCTTCTGAAATAGCGTTTCCTAGTTCTTCTCCTGAGTGATGGCGTTTGCGTTGCGTCCGGCCAGAACCACACTGATCGTATAGGCGGCCTGCGGGCTTAGCCCGGCCATAATCGAGGCTGCCGCGTCGGGTTTCATGCGGCCAAGGAAACCGGCTGCGAATTTTGGTTCCATCTGCTCGAACAGCAGCGCCGCATCTTTGGGTTTCATCTTGGCGTAGACGGTCGTCAGTTGGGTCAGATCCTCTTCGGCGGCGGTGTTCGACTGCGCCATTCGGGACCGCAGCATCGCCTCGGCTTCCCTCAACTGGACAACCTTTTCATCGATGCGTGCTTCGGTATCATGAAGAAACGCCAGTCGTTTCTCGATGTCCTGCTCTTGTGCTGCGATGTTTTTCTCGCGCTCGCGAAGCGCATCCAGAACGTGTTTGATCGCCTCGCGGTCATAGCCTGAGGATTCATCCGAGCTCGTCTCCTCGGAGGCGGATGCAGAGGCTTGCGCCGCCGCAATCCAACCCTCCGCGCCATCTGTCAGGCGTACGATGATCGACATGAAAAACAGGGACGCAATCACCGCCAATGTGCTTTTGGGCGCTTTGCGTTTCGATCTTCGCCCTTTCCCTTTGAACAGATTTTTCATCACGCGACCCCAAAGCGAATTCTGGGGGTGAACACCGGATCAGACGGGGGTTCGGGGGCTTGCTCTTCCGGTTCGACCGCTTCCGCGACCGCCGCCTCCGTCACCGGTGCGGGGGTGACAGCGGCCACTTGAGGCGCTGCGGGTGCTGCCGGTGCCGCGTCAGGTGTGCTTACGGGGGCCCTTGGCGACTGTGGTGCTGGCGCAGGGGATTGGGC
The DNA here is from genome assembly GCF_900108225.1 of Thalassococcus halodurans. Classification (GTDB taxonomy): domain Bacteria; phylum Pseudomonadota; class Alphaproteobacteria; order Rhodobacterales; family Rhodobacteraceae; genus Thalassococcus; species Thalassococcus halodurans. Next base: position 387,203 of record NZ_FNUZ01000003.1, on the reverse strand, counting down.
CGGAGCCTGCTGTTGGGGAATGTCGTGCAGCGACGCAACCATCAGTTCTAACCGACGGGACGCATCTTCGGCCCTTTCAGTCACCTCAAGCAACTTCTTTGACGAATCGCCCGCAGAATTCTGTGCGGCCTGCAGGTTGCGCGTCATGTCATCGACCTGAGCAGAGAGTACCGCAATCGCCCCGCCAACGCCTTTGTCCAAGTCGCTGAACCGCGACAGGCGGCGGGACAAAACAAAGCAATAGATACCAGCGGTCGCCGCCGCCAGAATCAACAAAATGTCGGAAATCAGTGCCATCAAATCCACCTCAGGTCAGTACAAATTCCATGATCATCAGGTCGCGAACCACATCAGGCCCCAACACCAGATACAGCCGATGCGCCAAATGGGTGCGGATGTTGTGAAGCGATCCCGGACTATCGATGTCCGAAGGCTCCAACGCGCGCAGATACGAATTAAAGGCGTCCAGAACCCTTGGCTCCAAATCGACGACGTGCTGCACGTGGGGCTTATAGACCTCGATCGCGGCCGAGAAGCGCAGAAGCCTGTTATTGCCGCCGCTGATAGAGACGGCGATTGGTGGCAATCGCACAAATTCGACCTCTTCGGGCCCGGGCGGACGCGGCTGCTTTTCGTAAAAGGCGCGGTCTTCGCCGACCGGATCAGGTTCGCGTTCGACGTGTTCGGTCGTGGCCGCGCCGATTGGCAGCAAGCCTTTGCTGACCGCAAAAAAACCGCCCGCGCCGCCAACAATTGCCAGCACGATGCCCACGATCAGACCGGCCATCCCGCCACGCTTTTTTCCGGCGGCTTTATTGGGTTCGGAGGTGTCAGTCATTTTTCATTCCTTTCTGCCCTGAAATTCAAATTAGGCGGAATGGGCTAACCGATTGTTAAGTCGCGTGGACCATTTTCACCTTTGTCGAAGAAATTGACTTGGCGAAGGAGACGGGGTTGCAGCAACTACTGGCAATCTGGAAATCGCTCAGCGCGGGACGGCGCTTGGTTGTGGTGGGCGCAACCGTGGCGATGTTTGTCGCCGTACTGGGCATGACCCGCGTTGCGACTGCACCGTCGCTTTCGCTTTTGTACTCTGGTCTGGATGAACGTTCGGCTGGCGACGTTATTTCGGCGCTGGAAAGCCGGAACATTATCTATGAAGTCGAAGGAACATCGATCTATGTGCCGATGACGGAACGTGACAGCCTTAGGCTGTCATTGGCCAGCGAAGGCCTGCCCAGCGTCGGGGATAGTGGCTATGAACTGCTTGATTCCCTAACGGGTTTTGGCACGACATCGCAGATGTTCGACGCCGCGTATTGGCGCGCAAAAGAGGGCGAACTGGCCAGAACGCTGGTCGCTGGGGCACATATTTCCAAGGCCCGCGTACACATCGCGGTCGGGTCGTCCAAGCCGTTTCAGCGCGAATCAAAGCCGTCGGCGTCCGTTTCGGTGACCGGAACCAATGGACCGATCTCGGGAAAGGAAGCCCGCGCAATCCGTCATCTGGTTGCTTCTGCCGTTCAGGGGTTGCTTCCCGATGACGTGTCGGTCGTCGATGCAGAAGGTGGTTTGATCGGCGACGGTACATCCAGCGCGGCGAACGTGCATGAAACGATGGTCAAATCGCTCCGCGAAAGGGTTTTGCGTCTGGTTGAGGCGCGCGTTGGGGCAGGCAATGCTGTTGTCGAGGTCAGTGTAAATGCAGTTCAGGAAAGCGAATCCGTGTTCGAGCGGCGCTTTGATCCGGACAGTCGGTTCGTCATCAGTTCCGAGACCGAAGAGCGGACAGGTCAAAGTCAGGATGAAGGCGGGGCGGGTGTTACAGTTGCCTCGAACCTGCCGGATGGCGCGGGCGGCAGCGGGGCGGGCTCTTCCAATCAGGAAAGCGAAACGCGCGAGCGTGTGAACTATGAGGTGTCCGAAACCACGCGCGAGGTCACCAGAACGCCGGATGCCGTCAGGCGGGTGACCGTCGCAGTTCTGGTCAATGGCACGTTCGAGCAGAACGCCGACGGGCAGCAGGCCTTTGTTCCAATGCCAGCAGAAGATCAGGCCGCGCTTCGAGAGCTCGTCTCTTCCGCCGTGGGTTTTGACGAAGCGCGCGGTGACGTGATCACTGTGCATTCCATGCCCTTTAAGCAGACCGAAGGCTTGGGTTCTGTCGCGGCGGTTCCGGGGTTCTTTGAACGGTTTTCACCAGAAATCATGAAGATCGCGCGGATTGGTGTTCTGGGCCTGATCATCGTTGCTGTTGGTGCCTTTGTTTTGCGTCCGATTCTGACAAACACGGCACCCGCATTGCCGGATCGGATTGCGCTTGAACCTGCTGAATCCCCCCTTCGTCCGATGCAGCCCGCTTTGGATGGCGAGATTGATTCAGTCCGTGCGTTCAACGGGACCGACGGCGCTATCGCGACTGTCGCGCCCCCTGTTGACCCCGCGCAGCGTTTGCGCGGCTTGGTGGATGAAAGGCGCGAAGAAGCGGTCGAAATACTCAGATCGTGGCTGGATGAGCCAGAGGAGCAAAGACGATGAAGCTCGTGGATTTTCTTGAGGAATTCGCTGACGGCAACGGAGCCAAAGGGCAAATGCCCAGCCAGTTGAAGGGCGCGGACATTCAGGCCTTTGAGCTGTCTGCCTACGAACAGGGCTATAAGGCAGGGTGGGAGGATGCGCTTCAGTCGCAAGACAATAGCATCGATGCGATCTCGGCCGAGTTTGCCCAGAACCTGAAGGATTTGTCCTTCACTTACCACGAGGCCTACACGCACGTACTGCGGTCGCTTGAACCCCTGTTCGAGCAGATTTCAAAAACCCTTCTGCCGGTCATTCTGCATGAAAGCCTTGGTATGCAGGTCTCGGATGTTTTGACGCGACAGGGACGCCGCATTGCGCCGATGAGTGCCGAAATCGCGGTGTCGCCGTCACAGCTTGCTGTGGTCGAACCGCTTGTGGCGCATGATTTCGGATTTCCGGTGACGGTGGCTGAAGACGGGTCGCTGAAAGAAGGGCAGGCAGATATCCGGCTGGGCGCTGTCGAGGAGCACATCGATCTTTCCGAGATTGTTGATGGCATCCGCGCGGCGATCGTCAGCTTTTCACGCGAAAACCGACGGGCTGTAATGAATGGATAAGACGACACAAAACGGAATGTTCCGCCCCGAACTGCAATCCTTGTCGAGCGTACCGATTGAAATCACGGTTTCGGTCGGCCGCGCCCGCCCGACCGTGCGGGATCTGACCCAGTTCGGTGTCGGATCGGTGCTGATGTTGGACAAGCAGGTGGATGATCCTGTCGATCTCTACGTCGGCGACCGGTTGATCGGGCAGGGCGTGCTGGAAGTCAGCGAAGAGGATGGCCGTGCTCAGCTTTCGGTAAGGTTGGTGGATATCGCCGAACTCAAGGATGCCACCTGATATGGTCAAAGCCGGTTTGGCGTTGCGGTATGTCTGGCTCACGATGGTGATCGTGTTGCTCCCGCATGTCGCCAGCGCTCAGGAACTATCGCTGAACCTTGGGGAAGAAGGATCGCTGACGGCCACCAGCCTTCAGCTAATTCTGGTCATCACCCTGCTCAGTCTGGCGCCCGGGCTGGCGATCATGGTGACGTGCTTTCCGTTCATCGTGACCGTTCTGGCGATCTTGCGACAGGGGCTCGGCCTGCAACAATCGCCACCCAACATGTTGATCGTCAGTCTGGCGCTTTTCCTGACGTACTTCGTGATGGAGCCCGTCTTTCAAGAGGCTTATTCTGCAGGAATAGAGCCACTTATGAACAATACGCTGGCTACGTCCGAGGCGATTGAGGCAGGCTTGCAGCCGTTTCGCATCTTCATGGCAGGCCGTGTCGACCCTGACACGTTCGCGGCGATCGCCGATCTCCGGCCAGACACCGTCGGCGCGACGGTAGGCGATGATGCGGCATATTCTGTTCTGGTACCCAGTTTTATGCTTTCGGAAATCGCCCGCGCCTTTCAGGTAGGCTTTCTGGTTTTCCTGCCATTTCTGATCATCGACCTCGTAGTCGCGGCGATTTTGATGTCGATGGGCATGATGATGGTGCCGCCCGCGATTGTATCACTTCCGTTCAAGCTGGCCTTCTTCGTGGTGGCGGATGGGTGGTCTTTGCTTGCTGGCAGTTTGGTGCGCAGTTACTTCTAGCGGTGTGGCTTGGCCTTTTGCCCTGTCACGACACGTAAAACCGGTACGAGGGCGCGCATGACGAACATCACACTCCGCAGACATTTGACGGATAAAGGGCACGACCCCGATCTGATTTTCCTGCTGGAAGATATCGCCAGCGCCTGCCGGTCCACCGCTTATGAAGTCCGGAATGGCCCGCTGAAAGGCAACCTCGGGCTGACGGATTCGACCAACGTTCAGGGCGAAGATCAGAAGCCGCTGGATATCATCGCCAACGATATCTTTGTCGAAACCTGCGCGAACTCGCCCCGTCTGGCGGCACTGGTGTCCGAAGAGATCGAGGAAGTCGTCTGGCTGAAAGAGCCGGAAGAAGGCGACTACTTGCTGTTCTTTGATCCGCTGGACGGGTCGTCGAACCTTGATACCAACCTGTCTGTCGGCACGATCTTTTCGATCATGCGCGTGACCAAAGACGGCGATCGTAACGTTCTGAAAAAGGGCAGCGACCAGATCGTGGCGGGCTATGCGCTTTATGGTCCGGCGACGATGCTGGTTCTGGCGCATGGGCACGGGGTGCAGTCCTTTACTCTGCATCAGGGCAGCGGCATCTTCCGCCTCACGCACCCGTCCCTGACGATCAAACAGGACACGCCGGAATTTGCGATCAACGCATCGCGCCAGCGGTTCTGGGATGCGCCTATCCAGCAGTATGTTGATGAATGTCTGCAGGGCAAAGAGGGCCCCCGCGGAAAGGATTTTAATATGCGTTGGGTGGCGTCGATGGTGGCCGAAGTGCACCGCATCCTGATGCGCGGCGGCGTGTTTCTGTATCCGCTGGATGATGCGAACCGCGCCAAAGGCGGACGTTTGCGGTTGCTTTATGAAGTGGCGCCCATGGCCATGGTGATCGAGGCCGCTGGCGGCGCGGGCAGCACGGGTACAGAGCGTATCCTGGATTTGTTGCCGAGCGAGCCCCATCAACGGGTCGCAACGATCCTCGGGTCAAAAAGCGAAGTCGATTACATCGTCGATTTGCACACCAAATGAAAAACGGGCCCGCTTGGGCCCGTTTTCTTTTGTCAGACTGCCGGAGTGTCCTCTCCGGGCCGTTTGCCCAGAATGATCATGCTCAGCAGGTCGTCGTCTGTGACGTCTTTGACGTCGACCGTGCCGACAAGTTTGCCGTTCTTCATGACCGACGCACGATCACACAGTTCCATGACGTCGTGGATGTCGTGGCTGATCAGGAAGATGCCGATGCCTTCGGCTTTCAGCTGCTGGATCAGTTCCGACACCATCTGTGTTTCATGGGGGCCAAGGGCCGCAGTCGGTTCGTCCATGATCAGGATGCGCGCGTTGAAATAGACCGCGCGGGCAATTGCGACGGACTGGCGCTGACCACCGGACAGGGCCGATACCGGATCCTTGAACTTTTTAAAGTTCGGGTTCAGGCGCGCCATGATCTTGCGCGTCTCGGCCTCCATCGCGTCGTCATCCACCATCCCCAGCGGCGTGGTAAGTTCACGACCCAAGAACAGGTTGGACGCCGCATCAAGGTTATCCGCCAGCGCAAGGGTCTGATAGATCGTCTCGATGTTGTGGGCGCGGGCATCGCGGGGATTACGGATAACCGCCTGCTTGCCGTCCACGTAAATTTCGCCCGAGTCCATCTGGTACGCGCCGGACAGGATTTTGATCAGCGTGGATTTGCCGGCACCGTTGTGGCCCAACAGGCCCACAACTTCGCCCGGATACAGATCAACGCTGACGTCATCGACCGCATGAACCCCGCCGAACGAGATCCGGATGTTGCGCATGTCGACCAAGGGTGTCTGAGAGTTTGTCATTGTCTGGCTCCTCACTTGGCCGCGCGGCGGTACAGGTTATCAAGGTACACAGCGAGAACGAGGACCGAACCCACAACGATTTGCTGGATAGCAGCGTCAAAGCCGATCAGAACCATGCCGGTTTGCAGCGACTGCATGACCAAGGCCCCCAGAACCGCGCCATAGATCGTGCCGACACCCCCTGCCAGTGACGTGCCGCCAATAACAGCCGCCGCGATGACATAGAGTTCGTCCAGCGTACCCAGAGCGTTTGTGGCCGACCCCAGTCGGGCGGATGCCACGGCAGCAGACAGACCGGCCAAGAAGCCCATCAAGGCAAAGATTTTCACGGTCATCAGCTTGGTGTTGATACCTGCCAGAGCGGCGGCTTCGGGGTTGCCGCCGATGGCATAGACATAGCGGCCAAAGCGTGTGCGGCTCATGACGATGGTCATAACGATCGCGACGGCGATCAGGATCAGAACGGGGATCGCAAAGCCGTGGCTGATGAACAGGCCACCTTCAGGGATGGTGATGTTGTTTTCAGCGGCATAGCGCTTCACGATGCCTTTGGGCCATGGGTAAGAGTTTACCAGCAGAACTGCACCGATAATGGCCGAGCAGCTGAGGCCCGCAATGAACACGTCGGCCCAGACAGGGCGCAGGGCAAAGCCAAAGCGCAGGCGTTGACGGCGACCGAAGAAAACCATCGCAATTGCAGCGGCACAGCCAATCAGACCAACAATCCAGCTGCCTGTCGCGCCAATCGCACCAAAAGGGCCACCGCCCAAAAGCTTGAATGTCTCATCAACAGGGGAAATCGTTTCACCGCGGGCGATCAGGAAGGCAGCACCGCGCCAGACCAGAAGGCCGCCCAATGTCACGATGAACGCGGGGATGTTGCGGTAGGCCACCAGCCAACCGTGCAATGCGCCAACCAGCGTGCCGGTGATCAGGCCAACGATGACCGCGATAATCCAGATCAGCGGATGACCGATGCCAAGAAGGCCGGGAAGAATCCAAACCTGCGTGACGCCCATTGTCACCGCACAGAAACCCAACAGCGAACCAACCGACAGGTCGATGTGGCGCGTGATGATGACCAAAACCATACCGCAGGCCATGATGCCTACAGATGCGGTCTGAACCGACAGGTTCCACAGGTTGCGCGGCGTCAGGAAGGCACCGAAGCCATTCACAAGTTGGCCGTATAGGTGAAATCCGATCCAGATCAGGGCCAATGCACCGATCATACCGATCAGGCGTGTGTCCAGTTCAGTTGCTTGAAGGAAACGGGACACGGCGCTTTTGGCCGGTTGCCTCGTATCGGTGGATGTCGGTGTGGTTGTGGAATCGCTCATCACGTCCTCTTTCATACCCTGATCATACGCGCACAAGGCACGTGGAGGGAGCAGTGATTTTCGGGAGAAGGATTAGGGGGCGACCCGGCAGACGCATCCGCCGGGTCGCGAAATCAGATCAGCAGCCAGCTACGCCGTCCATGGCGCCTGCGCAGACCTTGTCTTTTGCAATGTGGCCAGCATCGATAACCACGTTGATGTTGTCTTTTGTAACCGGTGTCGGTGCCAGGAAGATCGCGTTCATTTCAACGCCCTTCTCGCCGCCGGACCATTTTACAGCACCTTCGATGTCGGACATCGCTGTGCCGCCTGCCAGAGCAACGGCAATATCAGCAGCAGCTGCGCCCAGCTGACGCGAGTCTTTCCAGACGGATACAGTCTGGGTGCCGCGTGCAACGCGGTTCAGAGCAGCATGGTCGCCGTCCTGACCACCAACCGGAACGTTCAGGCCCTGTGCTTCCAGAGCGGCGATAACGCCACCAGCCATACCGTCGTTTTCGGCCAGAACGGCGTCAACGTTGTTGTTGTTGGCTGTCAGGATCTGTTCCATGTTTTTCTGAGCGTTGTCAGGCTTCCAACCGTCGGTGAATGCTTCGCCAACGATCTTGATTTTGCCGGACTCAACGTCGTCACCGATGACTTCCATCATGCCTTCCAGCAGGAACAGCGCGTTCGGGTCACCCTTGTCGCCTTTGATGATTGCGAAGTTACCTTCGGGCTGAGCCGCTGTAACTGTTTCCGCGATGATGCGGCCAACGCCTTTGTTGTCGAAGGTCAGGTAGAAGGTGCGGTCGTCTTCGATCAGACGGTCATAACCAACAACCGGAATGCCTTCTGCGTCTGCCTGGTCAATTGCCGGGCCGATCGCGTCCTTGTCCATCGCAAGGATGATCAGCGCGTCTGCGCCTTGTGTGATCAAGGCTTCGATGTCTGTCAGCTGTTTGGCAGCAGATGCCTGCGCGTCAGCCGAAATGTAGGATGCGCCAGCGGCTTCCAGAGCTGCCTTGATCGCGGCTTCGTCGGTTTTCCAGCGTTCTTCCTGGAAGTTCGACCAGCTCACACCAACAGTGACGCCGTGGCTTTCTGCCATCGCCATTGTGGATGCCGCCATAGTGAACGTAGCCGCTGCAGCGGCGATAAACTTTTTCATAATTTCCTCCCAACAGTAACAACACCCCGATTCCTTTTTGCGGTTTGAGGTGCGTGTTCCTGAATGATGCCGCGTTTAAATTTGAAAATCAAATTAAATCTTTCGACAGGCGAAAATCACTCGATTCCGCTGGCGTCATGAAAATTGATTTAGTGGAAAAAATAAATTACGTCTTCTCGTCGGGAGAGAGACAAAAAATGATCCAGGACCAGCGTGGCCTAAGCAGAAAAGCCATATTAGACGCGATTCGTTCAGCCGGACGAATCGCCCGTATCGACGTGGCTCAGGCGACGGGAATCTCTCAGGCGACGGTTACAACCGTCACTGCCGAAATGCTGCGCGACGGTCTGATCGAAGAGATCGCAGCCCCTGCATCCGACCGTGGAACAAAGCGGGGTCGGCCAAGGGTCGATCTGGCGATTCGAGGTCAGGCGCATCTGGTTGCAGGGGTCAAAGTTGCCCACGATACGCTGTCGATTGCGCTTATGGATTTTGCAGGCGAATTGATCGGCGAATATGAGACGCCACTTAGCGCGTCAGTGCTGTCTTCGGCGGATATGGCAGGGGAATTGCGCACCGCCCTAAAGGCGGCGTTGGACAAATACGCGATGCCCTATTCGCGGCTGTCCGGGGTCGGGATCGGGCTTGCCGGTTTTATTGATGCATCGCGCGGATTTGTGCATTGGTCGCCGTCGTTGACCGAACGCAATATCCCGCTTCAGGACATCATCTCGGAAAAGATCGAAGTCCCTGTTTTTATTGACAACGATGCCAACCTTGTCGCTGTGGCCGAGCAGTATTTCGGCCGCGGAACAGAGCATACCGATTTCATCGTTGTGACCATTGAATCCGGTGTTGGTATGGGCATCGTTCTGAACGGTCAGCTGTACCGAGGCGACCGCGGGTGCGGCGCTGAATTCGGTCATACAAAGGTGCAGCTGGATGGCGCGATGTGCCGCTGCGGTCAGCGCGGTTGCCTTGAGGCCTATGTCGCCGACTACGCGATCGAGCGTGAGGCGGCGATTTCAGCGCCTCATATCGAAGAAAATGACAGGCGCGTCGCAACGGTTTTACAGGCGGCCAAAGATGGCGACGAAGCTGCACTGAAGATCGTGAACCGCGCGGGCCGTATGTTTGCCATGGGGCTTGCGAACCTTGTGAACGTGTTTGATCCGCAGTTGATCATTCTTGCAGGCGAACGGATGCAGTTCGACCATCTGTTCGAAGAGTCTGTTTTCGAAGACGTGCGCCGTCAGGTCGTTCACGTCGACTTGCCACCGCCGGAAATCGTCACCCATAAGTGGGGCGATTTGATGTGGGCAAAAGGGGCGGCAGCCTATGCAATTGATCAGGTTGCCGAACGGTCCCTGCGCGAGATCGGCGAAAATGCAGGCTAAGCTTTACGTTCTTCTGCTGGCCGCCTCGCCCGCCATTGCCGGACCGAAATTCGAACCTGTCGCTATTCCCGAACATCAGTATGTCGGCGGGTGGGATCACTTTGTTGGCGGCGGTCTTGCCGTTTTTGATTGCAGCGGCGACGGCCTGCCCGAGCTGTTCGCAGCAGGGGGTGAGGCACCGGCAGGTTTGTTCCGGAACACCTCAAGCAGCGAAGTTATCTCTTTCGAACTGGATACGCCCGCATCCATCGCGTTGACCGGTCTTAGCGGGGCGTATCCCATCGATGTGGATAGCGACGGTGTCACCGACCTTGTGCTGATCGGCACGGGAAAGAACCGCTTGATGAAGGGTGGTCCCGACTGCGCGTTTTCCGACTTTGTAGACCTTGGGTTTATATCAGACGACCGCTGGACAACGGCGTTTTCCGCCACATGGGGAAACGGCCAGACACTGCCGACTTTGGCCTTTGGAAACTACGTGGATCGTGACGATCCAAACGGTCCGTTCGAGGCCTGTGATGACAACACCCTCTATCGGCCCAAAGGCGCAAGTTACGCTGAATCAGTGACACTTTCGCCAGGCTTTTGTGCGCTGTCGATGTTGTTTTCGGATTGGTCGCGTAGTGGTCAAGCGGACCTGCGTGTCAGCAATGATCGGCACTACTATGTCCGCGGTGGATCAGAACAGCTTTGGCGTCTGGATGAAACGCCCCGCCTGTTGACCGAAGAGGATGGCTGGCACGAATACGAGCTGTGGGGCATGGGCATTGCCAGCCGCGATGTGACGGGTGATGGGTTGCCGGATGTCATGTTGTCGTCGATGGGCGACCAGCGGCTTCAGGTGATGGAACGCGCTGGATCGCCGTCTTGGGTTGATGCGCCCTATGGTTGGGGCACGACGGCGCAGCGGCCCTACACGGGCGAAGATGGCCGCCCCTCGACCGGATGGCACACGGCGTTTGGTGACGTCCAAAACGACGGGCTGGACGACATCTTTATTGCCAAGGGCAACGTCGAACAGATGCCCGGAAACGCGATGTTGGATCCGAATTCTCTGCTGATCGCTGAAGGCCAGCGCAATTGGACAGAAGCCGGCGACACCGCTGGCATTGCGTCGACGCATCGCGGACGCGGTGCTGCGCTGGTTGATCTGAACATGGACGGTCTGCTGGATCTGGCCGTCGTAAATCGCCGCGCGCCGGTTGAGGTTTGGCAAAACGTGACCGCTGGAACGGGGGCTTACCTGACTGTTGACCTGCAACAGTCTGGCACCAACCGCGACGCGGTTGGCGCGTGGATCGAGCTTGATACAGGCACCCGAGTGATCGCGCGGGAAATCACCGTTGGTGGCGGCCATGCAGGCGGCAGCCTTGTGCCCGAGCATTTCGGCCTGGGTAAATCGCAGGGCGTGAAGCTTCGCGTGATCTGGCCGGACGGCGTCGCCAGCGATTGGGCCTACGCTGCGACCAATCAGAACATCAAAGTCGTGCGGAACGGCAAGCTGCTTCGGATTAGGCCGGAATAGAGCCTAGTTCGGTACCGCAAGGCCGCTTGGAACGCTGTCCGGAACGCCCAGTTTGCCCGCGATGGATGCCTCGTCGGTCAAAGTCTCCAGAAAGGCCAGAATATCTGCAACCTGACCATCGGACAGCGTCAGAGAGTGCAATTCGTTTGCCTCGGCAATGGCCAGAACCTCGTCTGTGTCATCCATTACACGCCAGTCATTTACGCGTTCTAGTGTCGGCAGAACGGCCTGTGTTCTGTCGTAGGACATCAACGATCCGACAGGGTTCAGGTGGTGGCGCACAGTGGCCTCTAGCGATGAATAGGCCCCTGTGTGGCCATATGGCCCGGTTTCTGTGATGTTGCGCAGCGACGGCGTGCGGAATGCGTAGGCATCGTCCACGCGGCCTGTGACGCGCATCCGGCCTTCATCACGCGCATGGCGTTCGTAAGGCGCGGCTTTGCCCGGCCCGATCTGGGGCATGGCGATTGCGTGGAAATCGTGATCAGTCTGGAACTGGCCCGAATGACATGTGCCGCAACCGGCATCGCCGTAGAACAATTCCATGCCCCGCATGGCAGCGTCACCCAGCTCAGCTTCGCCTTTCAGGTACTGATCAAACGGGCTGTTATCCGCACGCCATTCCCAAGCCATAAACGCGGCCAGCGCGTCAGAAATGTGGGTAAACCCGATCCGTTGGTCTTTTCCCAAAACCTCGGCAAATCCGTCGCGGTAGGCGGGGATCGCGGCCACGCGGTCCGAAATAATCTGCCATGCCCCGCCTTCACCGGTCAGAAAACCCTGCCTTACGGCCTGTGACACGTCGCTTTCCGAATAGTGCCCGGCCATCTCGTGGCCCGACAACACAGGAAACATGGATTGCGCGGACAGTACGCCGCTGAACCCGTGCACCATTTCAGCGCCAAGCGGTGTGCGGATGCCGTCGGGGTGATCAGGGTTTCGTTCCAGTCGCCCGTCGTGGAACATCACGCCGAATTCTTCCGCGCCAAGGTTGAACAGGGCCGGCGCATTGCGGGGAATGCGTTGTTCAGGCGGGTTTTTAACGCTGGCTACACGGTCGGGGCCCAAACCGCGTCCGCCATCGCCCAAACCCAAAGACAGGCCATCACTGGTGCCATGCTTCGGGTGATGGCAGGTCGCGCAGGCAACCTCTTTGTTGCCGCTTAGGATCGGGTCGTAAAACAGGTGCCAGCCAAGTTTGACCAATCGCTGGTCCTGTTCCGGAAAAACTGCATCAGCCGATGGCAAAGGGCCAGCGGCAAGCGGTGTTGCCAATGCGAACAGGGCAGCGGTCCAACGTGTCATTTCATCCTCGGCGCGATCTCGGCTGTGGTGACTTGTTTATACGGTTTTTCTGGCGTGCAAATCACTGATGGAAAATTGGGTTGGTTGACCGCGTCCGGAAAACCCTGCGGTTCAAGTGCGATGCCATGGCACGGCGCGTGTGTTTGACCGTCTAGTGGTTTTGCACCGGCGGTGATGCCTTGACCGGTATAAAACTGCAGCCCCGGCTGATCGGTCCACATGCGCAACTGAAGGCCGTTTTGGGCAAGAACAGAGACTGCTTCGTCCCTTTCGCCATTCAGGGCAAAGTTGATGTCGCTGACACTGCGTGCAGGATCGGCATCGGCAATGCGCCGCATCTGCCTGTAGTCGTATTTCGTGCCTTCAACAGGGGCGATGTCACCGGTTGGCAGCAGATCGCCGCCCGTAGGCGTAAAGCGATCCGCGTTCACTTTCATCTGGTGGTCCCAGATCGGCCCGTTGCCCATCAGGTTGTAGTAGTTATGGTTCGCCAGATTGATCGGCGTCGGCCGTTCGCAGGTGGCGGACATGTCGTAAGTCAGGCGATGACCATCCAAAGAAATGGTGATTTGGGCCTGAACAGAGCCTGGAAACCCCATGTCACCGTCGGGCGAGGACAGCGTCAACTGCACAGCCCGATCGCCGTCGGCTTCCAGTGTCCAGTTCTTGGCCCACCACCCTTTGGGGCCACCATGCAGCTGGTTCGGCCCTTCGTTCGGCGTCACATGATGTGTGACGCCGTCCAAGGTAAAGCTTGATCCGGCGATGCGGTTGGCAACCCGCCCGACGATCACACCCAGAAACCCGCCTTGCGTGGCATAAGCGGCAGGGTCGGAATAGCCGAGAACAACGGGAACACGCCGCCCCGTGCCGTCAGGCACACGCCAGTCTTGCGTGGCCGCGCCCATCGACAGGATGGTTACGGACACATCGCCATCAGACAGGGTGTGGCTGCGGATTTCAGAGACGGCGCTGGTCATCAGACGAACTTGTTGATGTAGTTTTCCAGACGTTCCTGACGGCCCGAACGCGGTTCGGGATTCAGGTTGTCGGACAGAACGCGGTTCGAAATGGTTTCCAGATCGCTGTTCAGCATCGCCTGTGCCTCAGGTGTTTCCCAACCCGCGTAGCGATCCTTCAGCGCATCTTCCATACCGCCGTCTTCAAGCATGGCCGCAGCCGCTTTCAGGCCGCGCGCACAGACATCCATGCCACCAACATGACCGGCGATCAGATCGACGGGATCCAGCGACTGACGGCGCAGTTTGGCGTCAAAGTTCGTGCCGCCTGTGGTGAAGCCGCCTGCCTTCAGAACCTGATAATAGGCCAGCGCCACTTCGGGCACGTTGTTCGGGAATTGGTCGGTGTCCCAGCCGGACTGATAGTCGTTCCGGTTCATGTCGATTGATCCCAGCATGCCCTCGGCACCCGCAACTGCCAGTTCATGTTCGAACGAATGACCGGCAAGGATGGCGTGACCCTGTTCAAGGTTCAGCTTTACCTCGTTTTCCAGCCCGTATTTGCGCAGGAATCCGATGCAGGTTGCCGCGTCATAGTCATACTGGTGCTTGGACGGTTCCTGCGGTTTGGGTTCAACCAGAATGGTGCCTTTGAAACCGATCTTGTGTTTGTAATCGACCACCATGTTCAGGAAGCGACCCATGTGGTCCAATTCCTGATTCAGGTCGGTGTTCAACAGTGTTTCATAGCCTTCACGACCGCCCCACAGCACATAGTTTTCCCCGCTCAGTTTGTGCGTCGCGTCCATGCAGCCTTTCACCGTGGCTGCCGCATAGGCAAAGACATCCGGATCGGGGTTTGTGGATGCGCCAGACATCCAGCGGCGGTGGCTGAACATGTTGGCCGTGCCCCACAGCAGCTTGGTGCCTGTGGCTTCCTGTTTTTCACCCATGTAGTCGGTGATTTCGTTCAGGGTCGACAGGTTTTCAGCGTAGCTGCCCTGTTCGGGGCGGATGTCGGCGTCGTGCCAGCAATAGTAGGGCTGGCCGAGGATTTCGAACATCTCGAACGCGACATCGGCCTTCATCTTGGCGCGGCCCATGTCGTCTTGGGGGTGCCACGGGCGTTCAAAGGTCTGACCGCCGAACGGGTCGCCGCCTTCCCATGCAAAGCTGTGCCAATAGGCGACGGCAAAGCGCAGGTGATCTTCCATGCGTTTGCCCATCACAACTTCGTCGGGATTGTAGTGACGGAAGCTTAGATCACCGTCGCCATCAGCGCCTTTGTAGGTGACTTTGGACAGGCCTTCGAAAAATCCGGTGCTCATGGCGGTTCCTTTAACTTTGCGACGCGGCGCGCAGGCTGAAGCCTGCGTTTTCCGCTGAATTAGACTCTGGTTGGGGATGTTCGGTGATGTCGGTTGATGGCCTATCAGGGTGTCGCCTTTGGTGGCGGAACCCCTAGTGGCCACGCAAACGCGCGGCACAGGACCATACCTGCATCCTTACTATCCTCCCATTGGGGGGATAGTCGGCGGTATTAATTCGAATGTCAAATTTAATTATGCATCACGCCGAAAATTCATGTTTCGACGCGGGATCCACCTAACTTTCGTCGGTCACATCCGCATGCATGTGCCGTTCGCCACGGGCCTTTGCCAAAGCGATCTGTTTCTGCCGTTCGCGGAAGCGTTCCTTGTCTTCATCCGAGGTCTCGGAAATACACTGATGACAGGACACGCCTTCTTCGAATTCAGCGCGGTTTCTGTCTTCGGGCAGGATCGGGCGGCGGCACGCATGGCACAGCTCGTGCGGGCCTTCTTTCAGGCCGTGACCCACAGAGACACGCCCGTCAAAAACGAAACATTCGCCGTTCCACGTGCTGTTTTCTTCCGGCACTTCCTCAAGGTATTTCAGGATGCCGCCTTTCAGGTGATACACCTCGGGCACGCCCTGACCCAGCAGGTAGTTCGTCGACTTTTCGCAGCGGATACCGCCGGTGCAGAACATCGCGATTTTCTTGTTGTGGAAGCGGTCTTTGTTCGCTTCCCACCATGCCGGAAATTCGCGGAAGCTTGCCGTTTCGGGATCGACCGCGCCCTCAAAGGTGCCGATGGCGACCTCATAGTCATTGCGCGTATCAATTACCGCCACGTCAGGGCTTAGGATCAGTTCGTTCCAGTCCTGCGGATCGACGTAGTTGCCGACGCGTGCCTTGGGGTCTACGTCGGGCTGGCCCATGGTCACGATCTCTTTCTTCAGACGCACTTTCATGCGCGCGAAAGGCCGTTCGCTGGCGGTCGAGAATTTGACCTCAAGATCATCGCAACCCGGCAGCGCGCGGATGTGCGCAAGCACCGCTTCAATGCCCGCTTTGGGGCCTGCGATGGTGCCGTTGATCCCTTCGTTCGCAAGCAAAAGGGTGCCCGTGATTTTCTGCTCGGTGCAAAGCTGCTTCAGCGGCTCTTGCAGGCTGGCAGGCGAGGCGAATCGGGTGAAGTGGTATAGGGCTGCGACTGTAAACATGCCGTTCCGATACGCCTGTCGGCCTTTTTGGGCAAGAGGGCGGGCTATTTCGCCGCAATCGCCAGCCCGTGAACGACGGCTGTGAAGACCTCGGAGTAGACAAGGCGACTGTCGGTAAATCGGCTGGCCAGACCCTGTTTGACGACGGACAGCAAACTACTGCCGCCCACGAACACGACCTGATCCACTCTGTCCGGCGTCAGGCCAGCATCCTGCACTGTCAGCAGCGCCTCTTCCCCGATCATATCGGCGTAAGCCGCAAATTCCTGCGATAGAATCTGGTCGCGCAGCGCTGAGGTCAGCCCGCGTTCAACCACGCCCAATTCAATCTGCGCTTCGCCCCGTTCATTCGCGGCAATCTTACCGGCCTCAACCGCATAAGCCACATCGTGTCCCAGATGCAGGTCAAGGATGGTCGCCAGCCGTTCGAACAGAACCGGATGATCCGCCAGACGGATCCATTTCTGCACATCGCGCAGCAAGGCGGGGTCGTAAACGAACGCAATCTTTTCCCAGCTTGCCAGATCATGGAACAACGCACGCGGCGCGGGGTGTTTACGCGATCCGATTTCGGCGTTGATATCCGCGCCCATGCCGAACAGAGGCATCGCGTGGGCAAGGCTGAGCGTGCGGTCGAAATCGGTTCCGCCCAAACGCAAGCCACGGCTGGTAATCACGTCCGTCTGGTCGCCCTTGCGCGTGCAGAGCGTAAAGTCAGACGTACCGCCGCCAATATCGACGATCAGCATTGTGCCGTCCCCTTCGACCGCCAAAGCAGCAGCTTCGGGTTCGGGAAGGAAAGATACGTCTTTAAAACCCGCAAATTCGTAGGCCTTCCGCAAATCCAGTTCCGCCTGCGCATCCTTTTCGGGTGATTGGGAATGGAATTTGACCGGACGGCCCGACAGTGCGGTTTCAAACTTTTGGCCTGTGGCCTTTTCAGAGCGCGATTTCACCTCGGCCAGAAAGCGGGCGATGATTTCGATCAGTGTCAGGCGTTCGTTCAGGAACATACGCGGTTCTTGCGCAATGGGCGTGCCGAGGATAGACTTCAACGCGCGCATGAAGCGACCTTCCAGACCTTCTTGCATCGCCGTCGCGGCGGCGGAACCGTAGATATACTGGC
Organism: Thalassococcus halodurans; assembly: GCF_900108225.1. Taxonomy (GTDB): domain Bacteria; phylum Pseudomonadota; class Alphaproteobacteria; order Rhodobacterales; family Rhodobacteraceae; genus Thalassococcus; species Thalassococcus halodurans. The sequence continues at coordinate 369,881 of NZ_FNUZ01000003.1, read as the reverse complement.
GATCTGCGAAATCGACGAACACAGCGGTCGGGATCGTGTCTTTGCCGGGTTCCAGCGGGATCGACACAGGGCGGTTGCCGTCAAACACACCTGCTGCGGTGTTCGAAGTTCCAAAGTCCAATCCCAGCGTGGTCATCGCGGCACCCCTTTTCAGAAAGGGCGTGGATTATCCCGCACAACACCCCGTGGCAATCGGGAAATCTACGGTTTATGACTGTTCCCAACGCTACAGGAGCAAGTGATATGCACGCATTGCTGGTCATCGACATCCAGAATGATTTCTGCCCCGGCGGTGCGCTGGCCGTGCCAGAAGGCGATCAGATCGTCGCATCCGTGAATGATCTGATGGCGCAGTTCGATGCCGTGATCCTGACCCAAGACTGGCATCCCGCCGATCATTCGTCGTTTGCCTCCCAGCATGAAGGCAAAGCGCCGTTTGAAACCACGGAAATGCCTTATGGCACGCAGGTGGTTTGGCCCGATCACTGTGTGCAGGGATCAGACGGGGCCGCGTTTCATCCCGATCTGAACGCAGACCGCGCCGATCTGATCATCCGAAAAGGCTTTCGCAAAGGGATCGACAGCTACTCGGCCTTTTTCGAAAATGACCAGACGACGCCCACGGGGCTTGAAGGTTACCTGCGCACCCGTGGCATCACGGCGCTGACGCTGGTTGGCCTTGCCACAGATTTCTGCGTCAACTTCTCGGCCCTTGATGCGGCGCGTCTGGGGTTTGATGTGACCGTCCGCCGTGATCTGTGTCGTGCGATTGATATGGGCGGTTCTTTAGAGGCCGCTCTGGATAGTTGGGCCAAGGCCGGTATATCCATTCAGGATGGCCCCGCCGCCTAAGCGGACAGGCCGGTCTATAGGAGAAGTCAGTTGGTCGATATCGCCACCCGCGTCTGGAACCATAAGTGGAAGATCGACCCGATTGTGCGGTCGCTGATCGACACGGATTTCTACAAACTTCTGATGTGCCAGTCGGTGTTTCGCAACAAACCTGACACGCAGGTTACTTTCAGCCTGATCAACCGGTCGTCGCATGTGCCATTGGCCAAGTTGATCGACGAAGGCGAGTTGCGCGAACAGCTGGATCACATTCGCACGCTTAGCCTGACGCGCGGCGAAAGCACGTGGATGCGCGGCAACACGTTTTACGGAAAGCGCCAGATGTTCCGCCCCGATTTCATGGACTGGTTCGAAAACCTGCGTTTACCTGCGTATCACTTGGAACGTGTCGGCGATCAGTATGAACTGACGTTCGAAGGCAACTGGCCCGAGGTCATGCTGTGGGAAATTCCGGCGCTGGCGGTGTTGATGGAAATGCGAGGCCGTGCTGTTTTGAACGAAATGGGTCGTTTCGAGCTTCAGGTGTTGTACGCCCGCGCAATGACAAAGCTTTGGGAAAAGGTCGAACGTCTGCGTCAGGTTGATGGCCTGCGCATCGCTGATTTCGGCACGCGCCGCCGCCATTCCTTCCTTTGGCAGGATTGGTGTGTGCAGGCGATGACCGAGGGGTTGGGTGATGGTTTTGTCGGTACATCCAACTGCCTGATCGCCAAGAACCGCGATCTTGAGGCGATCGGCACCAACGCACACGAATTGCCCATGGTCTATTCCGCGCTGGCCGAAGATGACGCCGCGCTGGCGCAAGCACCCTATGATGTTCTGGCCGACTGGCATGAAGAGCACGACGGCAACCTGCGGATCATCCTGCCCGACACGTACGGCAGCAAAGGGTTTCTGGATAAGGCGCCTGATTGGTTGGCGGGCTGGACAGGCATCCGCATCGATTCCGGCGATCCGGCCGAGGGTGCCGAGGCCGCCATAAATTGGTGGAAGTCGCGCGGCGAAGACCCGCGCCAAAAGCTGGTGATTTTCTCGGATGGTCTGGACGAAGAAAAGATCATCGAGTTGAGCAAACAGTTCCGCGGGCGCGTGCGTACGTCGTTCGGTTGGGGCACGTTGCTGACCAACGATTTCCGTGGGCTGACGCCCGACGACCGGCTCGCACCATTTTCTCTGGTGTGTAAAGCGGTCGCGGCCAACGGAAACCCGACGGTCAAGCTGTCGGATAACCCTAACAAGGCGATGGGCCCCAAGGACGAGATCGAACGCTACAAACGTGTGTTCGGCGTCGGTGAACAGACCGCGCAAAAGGTGATCGTCTGATCACGCCACGCGCGGCTGTCTGACCCAAGCGACGGCCATTTTCAGACCCGCGCGCTGCATTTTCAGCGTGCGTTCGAAAACTTCTGCAAACAGGTAGCAGGCGATAAACGTGGTCAGTAGCAGGACCATGTATCCAAGCGCTGTGCGACCGAAGTCTCCCATCGCGGGGGACAGGAACTGCAGCAGCGGATAGTGGACAAGATAAAGCGAAAAGCTACCGCCGGCCAACCAGCGGATGAACGGCAGGTTCCGCACGTCGTCACGCGCAACTGCTGACACGCCCAACAGGTGAACGGTGATCAACACGCCCAATACGGCGTTCCATAGAAATTCGTCGGAAAATCCGAAGGAGCCTGTGTGTTCTAAACCCAGAACTTGCGCCGATAGGGCCGTCAATTGATCAGGCACTTGGAGCGTTAGCGCGATCCCGTAGGCGATGGGCGGTAAGCAGATTGCTGCAGTGGATTGTTTGCGTGTCGGCAAAGTACCGGACTTGATCATATGCCACGCCGCAACGCCCATCAGCCATGCGGGCATCAGGATCAGAATGCGTGGGCCAATCAGAAGCGCACCTGCCGTCAGCGCCACAACGCGTGTTGCGCCTTTGGTCCAGAGTGCGATTCCGAACAGAACATAGAATGCGGCCTCATACGACAGCGACCAGTAAGGTCCGTTCGTGCCGATGCGCGTCAGGTCATTGCCCCACTGACTGGTAAAGCTAAGCCCTTCCCAAAGCGTCTGACCAAGGCCGATGGGGTTGTACCACCAGCCCGCATATGCATCCGGCCAAAGCGTGGCACCGATCCGATCCAGACCGTAACAAAGCATCAGTGCAGGGAATGCGACAGACAATAGGCGCGTGATGCGTGCGAACGCAAAGCGTCCAGCGGTCTTGTCCCGTTGATCGGCGGCATAAGCCACGACCAAACCGGACAGTACAAAGAACACCACCACGGCGTCTGATCCAAGGTTCAACTCCCTGATCCACAGGTAAACGCCGTCCGTGAAGCGCGGATAGGCCCAGTGGGACAAGAGAACGATGAAGGCTGCACCGAAGCGCAGCGCATCAAGGTATATGGAAAATCCGCGTGTCATTCTGCCGGTGTCACCTGTTCGGCGGTTTTACGAATACCGCGCAGTTCGTTGTAGGATTCCTTCAGCGGCTCGATCAGGGCCGCAACCAAGGAGGGGTGCGGTTGGTCAATCTTGTGGCCGTGTTCGTCACCGATGCCAAACTCCAGGATTTCCTGTTCTTCGGGGATGTAGAGCGTACCGAACATCCAGTCCCAGATGGCGAAGACCTCGCCATAGTTCTTGTTGTAGTGCTTCAGCTCGGACGAATGGTGGATCTGGTGTTGCGCGGGCGAGATGAAGATATGCTCGGCCACACGTCCAAAGCTGATCCAGACGTGGCTGTGACGCAGGTTTGCTGTGATCGAATTGAAGATGAAGTAGAAGGCATTCGCGCCAAGGATCAACGTCAGGCTGATTTCGCTGACGAAAAAGGACAGCAACACGCCCTGCGCGATCCCCAGAAGTGCGCCTTTGACGCTGCTGGAAATCAGGTCGTAGATCGGGTGTTTGCGATAGACCGTGATCGGCGTCATCACCTCGGCGCTGTGGTGCACCGAATGGAACGGCCATAGAACGCGCTGTTCGTGATGAACGCGGTGAACCCAGTACACGGCAAAGTCGCTGGCGAGAACGAGCAGGAAGGTTACCAGCACCGGTGACATGCTGTCGGTCTGTGCCATTGTGCCGCCCAGCACGCCAATGATCGTCGCCGCAAAAACGGTCGCAATGCCGACAATCTGGAAAGCCCCCAGCAGGCTGAGCAAGCGACCGACGATGAACAGTTGGATATCAACCCAGTGCGATTTGTGCAGATAAATTTCCTTGGGGAACAACCAACGCCAGAACCCGCCACCTTGCTTCTGCGTGCGGTAAGCCCAGTACGCCAAGAGGATCATTCCAGGAAGGTACAACGGCCAGATACGTGCCGACATGCCGCCGACCACTGCCTCGAAAAAGGAATACGCGCTGTCCATTGTCTCTGCCCCGCGATGAAACGCATCTGTACCATTATGACTGTCCACAAAGATGCTGGTGGTTTTGGGCAGCAATAAGACTGCGCTGGGCCTTTTCGGGGACAACTCTTGGGTGATTAAGGGAGTGATCTGGTCGTTTTTGACTAGGGGGATGGCTATTTCGTCACCAAGCCCAAAGTCTTTGTGACCTGCGTTGTCTTGGCGCTTTTCTATGGCGGTTCGGACGGATATAGCCGTCCTGCAAGGAGATCAGAAGAATGGCCAAGATTGTTCCGCAACCCGGCATTATGGACATTGCGCTTTATGAAGGCGGCAAGTCCAAGGTCGATGGCGTGTCCAATATCGTCAAACTGAGTTCGAACGAGAACCCGTTTGGCCCCAGCGAAGCTGCGCAAGAGGCAGTCCGTCGTGCAGTGCACGAAATGCATCGCTATCCGTCGACTGATCATACCCCCCTGCGCACCGCCATTGCCGAAGTGCATGGACTGAATGCTGACAACATCATCTGTGGCGTCGGCTCGGACGAAATCATTCATTTCCTGTGTCAGGCCTATGCCGGTCCGGGCGACGAAGTTGTGCACACCGAACACGGGTTCGCGATGTACAAGATCAGCGCCAAGGCCGCAGGTGCGACGCCAGTCGAGGTAAAGGAAACCGAGCGAGTCACCGATGTGGACGCGATCCTTGCGGGCTGCACCAAGAAAACCAAACTGGTGTTCATCGCCAACCCGAACAACCCCACCGGCACGATGATCGGCATGGCCGAGATCGAACGTCTGGCAGAAGGCATCCCGCCGCAGGCCATTCTGGTTCTCGATGGCGCCTATGCCGAATACGTCGAAGGCTACGATGGCGGCGCAAAGCTGGTTGAAGCGCGCGACAACGTCGTGATGACGCGCACGTTCTCTAAGCTTTACGGGCTGGGTGGTGTTCGCGTGGGTTGGGGCTATGCGCCCAAGGACATCATCGATGTCCTGAACCGCATTCGCGGCCCGTTCAACCTGTCCAACGTTGCTTTGGCCGCCGCCGAGGCGGCAGTGAAAGACGCGGCTTATGTCGAAAAGTGCCGTGCAGAAAACACCCGCATGCGCACGTGGTTGGCCGAGGCGCTGATGGAGCACGGCGTTCCCTCGGACACATCCACCGCGAACTTCATTCTGGCGCGTTTCGCCGATCAGGAAGAGGCCGAGGCATGCGATCTGTTCCTGCAAAAGAACGGCATCATTGTGCGTCGTGTGGCGGGCTATAACCTACCGGCCGCGTTGCGGATCACCGTGGGCGACGAAGCATCATGCCGCCGCGTGGCGCATACCGTCGGTCTGTTCAAGGCAGGCGAACGATGAGTGTGATTTATAACCGCGTTGCCCTGATCGGTCTGGGCCTGATCGCGTCGTCCATGTTCTGGGCGACCAAACGCGGTGGGCTGGCTGGTCACGTAACGGGCTATGCGCGGTCGCAAGACACCCGCGATACGGCCCGCCGGATCGGACTGTGTGACGAAGTTTGCGACAACTTGATCGACGCGGTTAAGGATGCTGACCTGATCGTTCTGGCCGTTCCCGTCGGCGCAATGGGCGCTGTTGCGGCTGAAATCGGACCGCATCTGAAACCGGGCGCGACCGTCACCGATGTGGGGTCGGTCAAGCGCACTGTGATTGACGCCGTTGCCCCGCATTTGCCCGAAGGCGTGCATTTCGTTCCGGCGCACCCGCTGGCAGGGACCGAACATTCGGGGCCTGAGTCTGGCTTTGCGACGCTGTTCGACAACCGTTGGTGCCTGTTGGTGCCGCACGAAAGCAGCACGGCCGAAAGCGTCGCGCAACTACGCGTCTATTGGGAAGGTCTGGGCGCCAATGTCGAAGAAATGGACGCCGATCACCACGATCTGGTACTGGCTGTGACCAGCCACACACCGCACCTGATTGCCTACACGATGGTGGGTGTGGCAGACGATCTGCGCCGCGTGACCGATAGTGAGGTCATCAAATACTCTGCCGCTGGTTTCCGCGATTTCACACGTATCGCAGCCTCGGACCCGACGATGTGGCGCGATGTGTTTCTGAACAACAAGGAAGCCACGCTGGAAATCCTTGGTCGCTTCACAGAAGAGCTGTTCGCCCTTCAACGCGCCATCCGGACCGGCGATGGTGACATGTTGCACGATTATTTCACCCGGACACGATCGATCCGGCGTGGCATTATCGAAGCGGGGCAGGATACAGACGCCCCCGATTTTGGCCGGAGCAAATTGGAAAAGTAGGCATGAAATTTCTGGGTGGGGTGATTGTTGGTCTTCTGGTAGCAAACGCGGCTTTCGCTGCTCCGGATCGTTCCCTGCGCCCTGTTTCACGCATGTTGGGTGAAGCCCCCCAAAAAGCCTACGTTCTGCGTCCTGAAATGCGCCCGTCCAACACGCCGGTCCTGACCGCAATCACAGCCGTGACCGCACCTGCAGTGATGGCGCCCGAGGTTACGGAACAGGCTGTGGCCCGTGCATTGCGCCCCAATCAGCGCACGAAATCCTTGGTGAAGAAGGCCATGGCGAAAAAGCAGGCGCGCAAGAAAGGCGCGGTTTGTGGGGACGTCGATATTCAGGGTGAATTCGTGGGGTTTGTGCCGGGCCGGTTTAAGGCCTGCGGTATTCAGGATGCCGTCAAAGTCCGCTCGATCAGTGGTGTCGGTCTGAGCCAACAAGCGCTGATGAACTGTCGCACGGCAAAGGCGCTGAAGAAATGGGTCAACAAGGGCATGAAGCCCGCGGTTGGCAAAGCAGGCGGTGGTGTTAAGGAAATTCGCGTTGCAGCCCACTACGCCTGCCGGACGCGCAACAACCAGCCTGGCGCAAAGATTTCCGAGCATGGCAAAGGCAACGCAATCGACATTTCGGCCTTCCGTTTGAACGACGGGTCATTGATCACGGTGCTCGGGGGGTGGCGGACCCAGCATCAGGGGCCGATCCTGAAGAAGATGCACAAATCGGCCTGCGGTCCGTTTGGCACTGTGTTGGGCCCGAATTCGGACCGGTTCCATCAGGACCATTTCCATTTTGATACGGCCAAGTACCGCAGCGGTTCTTACTGTAAATAACGCGCCCCCGAAGGTCAGGGGCGCGCCTTAGCTGGCTTATTCAGCGGCAGTCGGCTCTGGGGCTTCTTCCACCACCGGCTTTTTCGGGGTGTCGCCGCCCAACGCGCCGTTCACCATACCGGCCAGACCGTCTTCCATGCTCATGCCCAGTTCATCACCCAGCTTTTTCAGCGCGGGCATCTGAACGGCCATTCCCATGATGGAATCCAGCGCCTGATTGACGACAGGCTTTTCGCCACCAGCGGACATCGGCGCGCCAAAGTTGCCGCCGCCCATGCCTGTGACCTGATGGATTTTGATCGTGTCGATCTTTTCGACCGGCTTCACGACCTCGGCTAGAATACCCGGCATGGCTTGCAGACGGGCCAGATCGACCTTCATCGCCACGATCTGTGCGGACAGTGCGTTTTCGGCTTCGGTGATCGCGCGGGTACCTTCCGCTTCGGCCAGCATGTCCTTCTTCTTGGCTTCCGCGCGGATTGTGATCGCGTCGGCATCAGCCTGCGCCTCTTCGCGGCGGGCATCGGCGCGGTCCTGTGCGGCGTCCTTTTCGGCCTGCGCGGCCAGACGAATGCGCGTTGCTTCCCGCTCGGCTTCCCGCTGGGCTTCGATCAGGGCAATCCGCGACCGTTCGGTTTCGCGACGGGAATCTTCGCGGCGTGCGGCAATTTCGGCCTCTTGCGCGGCGCGCAGCGTTTCCACCTTTTGCGACTGTTCGATGCGTGCCTGTTCTTCGTCCTGTTCGATGATCAGTTTCTGGCGCTCGGCCTCCATCGCGGCGCGGCGCACGGCAACGTCGGCTTCGGCGTCAATGGTCGCGCGTTCCTTTTTGGACAGGGCAATCACCTCGGCCAGTTTGCGCATACCAACGGCGTTAAAGGCGTTGTTTTCGTCCAGAGCCTCGAAGGGTGTTTGGTCCAGCGCGGTCAGCGAGACGGATTCAAGCGATAGACCGTTTTTCAACAAATCCTCGGATACAGCGTTCTGCACTTCCTGAACAAAGATCGAGCGGTTTTCATGCAGCTCGTCCATCGACATCTGGGCCGCAACAGCACGCAGACCGTCGATCAGTTTACCTTCGATCATTTCGCGCAGCTGATCCACATAGAAGGTGCGGTCACCCAGCGTCTGGGCGGCGCGCGCGATGCCTTCTTCGGTCGGGCTGACCGAGACGTAGAATTCGACGCCCACGTCGACGCGCATCCGGTCTTTGGTGATCAGCGCGGCTTCGCCGTTCCGCTGAACCTCAAGACGCAGGGTTTTCATGTTTACGGGGCTGATTTCGTGCAGCAGCGGAATGACGATTGTGCCGCCGTCCATGATGATCCGCTTGCCGCCAGCACCGGTTTTCACAAGGCTGACTTCGCGGGTCGAGCGGCGGTAAAGACGCCCCAAGACAAGGCCGATCAACACAAGGAATGCGATGACCGTGGCGATCATGATGATAAAGTTTAATGGGTCCATAAATTCCTCCAATTGTTAAATGTTATTCGGAAACCGCGACGATCCGGTAACCGCCCTCGTATCGATGGCGCAGCACCAGAACCTCGGTTCCTTGCTTTATTTCGTCGGTGTCACGCAGGGGTTCTGCGCGTAGGTAATGGGTGTTGCCGTAGCGGTCCGACACGCGGACCTCGGCAGGGCGACCGCGGGCTGCGACGCCTTGGGTCACGGTGCCCATCCGGCGGCCAAGATGGCGTTCGGACAGCGATTGCGTTTCAGTCTTAGGCAGTAACCGCGCAAACAGCGATCCGAAGCTGCGGGCAAAAGCGATGCCTGCAACGGCTGCGGGAATGCCCACCAAAAACGCCGGGGCAGGGCCGCCGAACACGGCTTCGATCAGCGATTGCAGGGCCAGACCGGTCAGGCCGAAGCCCACCAGCACGCTGGCCAGCCAGATCATGGCAGGTGTTTTGCCCATTCCCAGCCAAGACGTGATACTGCCTGACGGGGTCTGAGGGACGGACTCCAGTTCGTCAAAGCTGGTCAGTTCCAGATCGGCCTCGGCCAGATCGGCAGGGGTCAGATCGATATCCAGCTCTGCAAGGTCCGGCAGATCAACATCGGGGCCGTCGATATCCGGTGCGTCCAGACCATCTGCGCCAAGCCCCAAAATGGTGCCGCCAATCAAGGCGAAAAACAGTTCCAGCGCGAGAAGGCCAAAGAGAATCCCAAGCGCAATCGAGAACGGCAGATATTGGTCAGACAATAGATATTCGAACATAGCTCTCCAAAAGTATGCAGTAGTATACAATAAATATATGGGGAGCTCACGTTCCCGTTACAAGCTTTTACTATCCCGAAAGTTGTAACGGTGCGACGAAATAGAGGTAAATTCGCGGTTATTTGTCAGCTGCCTGACGCGGATTTATTGGCCCGATTATGGCGTTCCTTGATCATCTCGGATGTTTGCCGCGATCCATCATGGCTCCAGCCTGGTGGGGCAAAAGCATAAGAAAAGCGGTCCTTCCAACTGATCCCCGGCTGGGTCACATCTTTGAAAATGCCGATCCATTCGTGAAAGGCCACGCGCAGCGGATTGAACGTGCCAAGGTTGTGCACCAATCCAAAATCGACCTTCTCCTTGTCATCCTCGGGCACAAAGGTGCCGAACATCTTATCCCAGATGATGAACACACCTGCGTAGTTCGCATCCAGATAGCGCGGGTTGCGTCCGTGATGGACGCGGTGGTGCGATGGGGTGTTCATCACAGCCTCGAACCAGCGGGGCATACGACCGATGGCTTCGGTATGAATCCAGAACTGGTAGATCAGGTTCAGACCACCGCAGAACAGAACCATCGCAGGATGAAAGCCCAGCAGGATCAGGGGAGCACGGATGATCATCATGAACGTAAATGTGCCCGTCCACGTCTGCCGTAGCGCCGTTGTCAGGTTATAGTGCTGGCTGGAGTGATGGTTCACATGGCTGGCCCAAACCCAGCGGATGCGATGACCAAATCGGTGCACCCAGTAATAGCGCAGGTCATCCAGCACAAAGCACAGCGCCACCACCCACCAGCTTGTGCCCAGATCAAGGGGCGTGATGCCCCACAGGACCATGAAAAAGCCCCACGCAATAAAGCCTAGCAGAATCCCCGACACAACGTTGCCCGCGCCCATGATCAGCGACGTCACAGCGTCCCGCGTTTCATAGCGACCACCGCGTTTCTTGATCACGATCCACAACAGTTCGATCAGGATCGCCGCGATAAAGAACGGCACGGCCAGTTGGACAACGTCGGGGTAGGTCAGCATGTCGGTCATGGGGTGTCCTTGATCCGGTTAAGCCAGATGGTTTGTTGATCCGGTGTAAGTGCGGCACGGATACGCGGGGCGGTGTAATCCCGCAGGCGAATGTCCAGACCCTCGGTCGACTGTTTTACGCGTGCGCCGGTCAAAAGCCGCGCAGCACTGTCCGCGCCCATAGACCACACGATCCCAGCGCCTTGGTCTGTCTGGACCAACGCGTGGCAGCCATCTTGGGACAGGGTGATATCGCGGGGTTCAAGATCAGGAAATTCGCGCAGCCACGCGCGGCCTGCGTCGTCGGCGTCGATAAAACTGCGGCGTTTGTTGAAGCCGAAGAGAACCGTCAGCACTGCGATCCCCGCAATGCCGAACGCAACCAACGCGGCCAGAACCGTGATAGGCATGATTTGATCCTCTCCCTAACGGGAAGGGTCGTGCATTGCCTGCGATCTTGTCAAAGATATCGTAGCGTCAGGAGGCGCCGTCCGTGCCGATCAGCGTGGTCAGAATCGCCTTGGCATTGTCCGACGCCCAGTCCGCATCGCCCTGCAGGCGCGCGATTTCCTGACCTTCTGGGTTCAGAATGACAGTGATCGGCAGGCCCAGAACGCCCATTTCACGCGCCAAGGCGGACTTGGGATCGCGGTGCATAGGAAGGTTATCCACACCGATTTCCGCAAAGAATTTTTTCATGCCAGCGGGCGGATTGCGACCAGTGGCAATGGTGACCACTTCGAAATCATCGCCGCCCAGTTCGTCCTGCAATTCGGCCAGATGCGGCATTTCCTTGCGGCACGGGGCGCACCATGTGGCCCAGAAATTCACCAGAACCCATTTGCCTTCGTAGTCCGAGAGGGCCAGTTCGGCAGTGCCTTCAAAGTCCGTAAATGTAGCCGATCCGGCGTCTTTAGGCTCTGAATGAAAGTTCAGTTTCTTCATATCGCCGTCCCGCAAAGCGGCGGCTGCGGACACATCTGCCAACGCCGGATTTGCAAGCCACACACCCGCAGTATAGAGGAGCGCGATAAGAACCTGTTTCATTTTCCCTCCTAAAGGGCTGCACGATATGACGGACAAGACCTCGAACCAGATGTGGGGCGGCCGCTTTGCCGCTGGACCGGACGCGATCATGGAGGCAATTAATGCCTCGATCGGATTCGACAAGCGAATGGCGGAACAAGATATCGCCGGTTCAAGGGCCCATGCCGCCATGCTGGCAGCGACAGGCATCGTTAAGAGTAGCGATGCAGAGGCGATGCGGGAAGGGTTGCTCACAGTCTTGTCAGAGATTGAAGGCGGAACCTTCGAATTTTCCACTGCGCTGGAAGACATTCACATGAACGTCGAAGCGCGCCTGAAGGAAATCGTCGGCCCCGCAGCAGGCCGTTTGCACACAGGCCGCAGCCGGAACGATCAGGTGGCCACCGATTTCCGCCTGTGGGTGCGCGACCAGTTGGACGCCGCTGAAAAGGGCCTTGAGGCACTGATGCAAGCGCTTCTGGGTCAGGCAGAGGCTGGTGCGGATTGGGTTATGCCCGGCTTCACCCACCTGCAAACCGCGCAGCCGGTGACATGGGGCCACCACATGATGGCCTACGTCGAAATGTTTGGCCGTGATCTGAGCCGCGTGCGTGACGCGCGCAAGCGGATGAACGAATCGCCCTTGGGTGCTGCGGCGCTGGCAGGCACGTCTTTCCCGATCGACCGTCACATGACAGCCGAGGCGCTGGGCTTTGATCGTCCGATGGCAAACTCGCTTGATGCGGTATCGGCACGCGACTTTGCGCTGGAATTCCTGTCGGTCGCGTCGATCAGCGCCATGCACCTCTCGCGCTTTGCGGAAGAGCTGGTGATCTGGTCCTCGGCCCAGTTCCGCTTTGTCACGCTGTCCGACCGGTTCTCGACCGGTTCGTCGATCATGCCGCAAAAGAAAAACCCCGATGCGGCGGAACTGATCCGCGCCAAGATCGGGCGCATCTTTGGCGCCAACGTCGCCCTGATGATGGTGATGAAGGGTCTGCCGCTGGCCTATTCCAAGGACATGCAGGAAGACAAAGAGCAGGTCTTTGACGCAGCCGACAACTGGATGCTGGCGCTGGCTGCGATGGAAGGCATGGTGCGCGACATGACAGCGAACCGTCCGTCGCTTGAAGCCGCCGCAGCAAGCGGATTTTCGACCGCGACCGACCTTGCCGATTGGCTGGTACGCGAACTTGATCTACCATTCCGAGACGCACACCACGTGACAGGTGCGCTTGTGGCGATGGCCGAGGGCAAGGATTGTGACCTGCCCGATCTGACGCTGGCTGACATGCAGTCGGTCCACGCGGGCATCACTCAGGCCGTGTTCGACGTGTTGGGCGTGCACAACTCGGTGTCCAGCCGCACCAGCTATGGCGGCACAGCACCGGTTCAGGTTCGGGCGCAAGTCGCGCGCTGGAAAGAGGTATTGGGATGAAACAGATTGCGTTGTTCTTGGCACTTTTGACGCTCGCGTCTTGCGGCGCGGATGGCGATCCGATCCGGCCTAATTACAACGCAAATGTTTCTGTCGGTACGGGCGGCGTCAAAACGAACGTCGGTGTGTCTGTCAGCAAAGGGCCCGTCACTGTCGGTGTCGGGCTCTGATGAACGCGCTGCGTTATATCTGGCTGGCGCTGGCCATTTGGGGCGCCATCCATCCGATGTACTATTTCGTCACCTACATGATGACGAACGGCGGCGGATTAGGTGCGCTGATTGATGCGTGGTACGTCAATGCATCAACCACCGGCCTTGTCTGGGATCTGACGATTGCGGCGATCACGCTGACCATCTGGATCATTGCCGAGGTTGCCGTGCGGCGGAACTGGATCGCGCTTTTGGCGATCCCCGCGATCTATTGCATCGGCGTCAGCTGTGGCCTGCCGCTCTATCTGTTCCTGCGTTCGCGTCCTGTTACCTGAGGCGTTGGCCTGAGACATTGGCCTGAGACGGGTCTGGTTTCCGCGTAAAATCCGGTCTAATCACGCATCAACACCAAAGGATGCGCCATGGATCATTTTCTTTACCGCGACGGCCAGTTGTTTGCCGAAGACGTGCCTCTGACCGAGATTGCCGCAACCGTCGGCACACCGGCCTATGTCTATTCCACAGCGACCCTGACGCGTCACTTCACGCTGTTTGACGAGGCCCTGTCATGGGGTCCGCACATGGTTTGCTACGCGATGAAGGCGGCATCCAATCAGGCGATTCTGAAAACACTGGCCGAATTGGGTGCTGGCATGGACGTGGTGTCGGGTGGTGAATACGCCCGCGCCAAGGCCGCAGGTGTCGCCGGTGACAAGATCGTCTTTTCGGGTGTCGGCAAGACCGAGTTCGAAATCCGTCAGGCGCTGGAAGGTGGCATTCGCCAGTTCAACGTCGAAAGCGAACCCGAGCTTGAGGCGATTTCCAAGGTCGCCACATCGCTGGGCGTCACAGCGCCCGTCACCATCCGTGTGAACCCCGATGTTGATGCGAAAACCCACGCGAAAATCGCCACGGGCAAGTCCGAAAACAAATTCGGCATTCCGATTGCCAAGGCGCGTCAGGCCTATGCCGATGCAGCCGCACTGCCGGGGATCGAGGTTGTGGGCATCGACGTGCACATCGGTTCTCAGCTGACCGAACTGGCCCCGTTCGAGGCCGCGTACAACAAGGTCGCCGAACTGACCGAGGCCCTGCGCGCCGATGGCCACGATATCCGCCGTCTCGATCTGGGGGGCGGTCTGGGCATCCCTTACACCCAGTCGAACGAGGCCCCCCCGCTGCCCACCGATTACGGTGCGCTGATCCAGAAAACCGTGGGTCATCTGGGCTGCGAGGTCGAGATTGAGCCCGGTCGTCTGATCGCGGGCAACGCAGGCATCCTGCTCAGCCGTGTGATCTATGTGAAAGAGGGTGAAGGCCGGAATTTCCTGATCCTTGATGCGGCGATGAACGACCTGATCCGCCCCGCCATGTACGAGGCGCACCACGACATCATCCCCGTGATTGAACCCGAACCGGGCCATGAACGCGTGACCTATGACATCGTCGGCCCCGTCTGCGAATCGGGGGATACCTTTGCCAAGGGCCGTGAAATGCCCAAACTTAAGGCAGGTGACTTGGTGGCTTTCCGCTCGGCCGGTGCATATGGCGCCGTGATGTCCAGCGAATACAACACACGCCCCCTTGTGCCCGAGGTTTTGGTGAAAGACGATCAACATGCTGTCATTCGTCAAAGACCAACCTTTGACGAAATAATTTCGCGCGATACCATTCCCGAGTGGCTGTAACGGCTTTCGTCGTCGGTCACGCCCCATAAGGGAGAGATCATGACCGATCCGAAGTCAGAGCAGAAAGACATTCTAGCGTCCATTCGGGTGCCGCTTTTGCTGACCCGTGCGGGCATGGTCTGCGAACGGGTCGTCCGTGGTTTCTGGCCGCTGTGGTCTGTGCTGATCCTGACGCTCGGTTTGCTGATGCTGGGTGTGCACGATCTGGTGCCGTTCTGGCTGGCTGCCGGTTTTCTTGGTTTGGCTGCCTTTGTCGCGCTGTGGTCGTTGGAACGGGGCATCAGGGCCTTTCGCTGGCCAAGCGAAGCGGGCGCGCTGTTGCGTTTGGATGCGACGATGGCGGGATCGCCCATTCAGGCAGTTCTGGATGATCAGGCTATCGGGTCTCAGGATGCGGCGTCTTCCGCTTTGTGGCGTGCGCATCAGGAACGTATGCGCAAAAAACTGGCCGAGGCGCGGGCGGTTGAACCCGATCTTCGTGTGTCCAAGTCCGACCCCTTCGCCCTTCGCTATTTCGCCCTGCTGGTTCTGTTGACCGCACTTCTGTTCGGGTCCGTTTTGCGGGTTCAGTCGGTCACAGCCCTTGGCGGCACAGGCATCAGTCAGGCCACCGGCCCCACATGGGAAGGCTGGATGGAGCCGCCATCCTACACGGGCCTGCCGACAGTTTACCTGAACGATATCGACGGCCCGATGCTGGCCGCGCCTTATGGGTCCAAGCTGACCATGCGGTTCTACGGCGAACCCGGTGCGTTGGGGTTGAACGAAACGGTTAGCGGCAATCCCTTGCCGGATGATTCCGAAAATCCTGCAACCGCGTTTGATTTGACCGTAAAGCAATCCGGTCAGGTGGCTGTGGGCGGGGATAACGGACGCATCTGGGACGTGGTCATGCAAGGCGACGCCAAGCCGACGGTGGCGCGTGCAGGTGACTTCGAGGCGACCTATGAGGGCGAGGCATCCCTGCCGTTCACCGCAGCTGACGATTACGGTGTTGTGGCCGGAGTCGCGCGGATCGAGCTGGCGTTGGGTGATGTTGATCGTCGCTATGGCCTGCGGATTGGTCCCGAACCGCAAGAGGCGCTGGAAATCCCGTTGCCGATGCCAATCGCCGGAACGCGGGCCGAGTTCACTGAAACGCTGATCGAAAACTATTCTAAACATCCTTGGGCCAATTTGCCCGTCACCGTGTCGCTGCGCGTCGAAGACGCCGCGCGTCAGGTCAGTTTTGCCGAACCAGAGGTTCTGAAACTTCCCGGTCGTCGGTTTTTTGATCCCTTGGCTGGGGCCATCATCGAACAACGTCAGGCGCTGCTGTGGAACCGCGACAATGCCAAGATGATCGCGCAGATTTTGCGGGCCGTATCGAATGACCCCAAGGACGTTTTCCGCGACGACGCTCAGTTCGACATTCTGAAAACCATTCTGGACCGTGTCGAAGGCTACCGCACCGCGTCGCTAAGCGATGAAATGGTCACGGAACTGGCCGAAGACATGTGGAACCTCGCGCTTATTCTTGAAGAGGGCGATCTTGAGGATGCCCGCGAACGGCTTGAACGCGCGCAGGATCGTCTGGCTGAGGCCATGAAGAACGGCGCCAGCGAACAGGAAATCGCGGAACTGATGCAGGAACTGCGCGAAGCGACGGATGACTACATGCGCCAGCTTGCCCGCCGCAATCAGCAAGAGCGTGAACAAAATCCCGATAGCCAACAAAGCCAGAACCAAGAGGGCATGGAAATGTCCCAGAACGATCTTCAGGCGATGATGGACCGCATTCAGGAACTGATGGAAGAGGGCCGCATGGCCGAAGCCCAGCAGGCCTTGGAAGAACTGCGCCAGATGATGGAAAACATGCAGGTCACCGAAGGTCAAGGCCAAGGCCAGCAGTCGCCCGGTGAACAGGCGATGGACGATCTGGCGGAAACCCTGCGCGAACAGCAGGACCTGTCGGATCAGGCGTTCCGCGATCTTCAGGAACAGTTCAATCCGGGTCAGCAGAACCAAGGCCAGCAAGGTCAGCAGGGCCAACAGCAGGGTCAGGGCCAATCAGGGCAGCAAAACGACGGGCGTGGTCAGGATCAACAAGGCCAGGGCCAAGGCGAAGGCGATGAAGAGGGGCAGGAAGGCCAAGGCGGCCAGCAGTCCATGGAAGAAACCCTTGCCGAACGCCAACGCGCCCTTCGCAACGAATTAGGCCGCCAGCAGCGCAACCTGCCCGGTGAAGGCACCGAGGCAGGCGAGGCCGCGCGCGATGCGCTGGAACGTGCCGAGCGGTCGATGGAAGGCGCAGAAGACGCGCTGCGCGAAAACGATCTAGCCGAAGCGATCGATCAGCAATCCGACGCGATGGAGGCATTGCGCGAAGGGATGCGCAACCTTGGCGAAGCCATGGCACAAGAGCAGGGCCAGCAGGGCCAACCCGGCGAACAGGGAACGGCCCAAGGCACAGAACCTGGTAACCAGCGCGATCCGTTGGGGCGTGATTCCGGATCGAACGGCGAGATCGGAACAGAGGAATCCTTGCTGCAAGGTGAGGATGTCTACCGCCGTGCCCAAGAGCTTCTGGATGAAATCCGTCGCCGGACTGGCGACACGGAACGTCCTGAAATTGAACGGGAATATCTGGAGCGTCTGCTAGACAGGTTCTAAGATCTACTGGCCTGCGCCTTTGCGCTGGACAGGAATGATTGTATCATATAACTATTTTCTCATGATATGTGCCGTGGCAAAAGCTGCGGCACTTTTTTCCAGGTGGGGTAGGGAGGCCTTCGTGAAAAAACGTATCATTACAATCGAGCTGTGTGCCGATGGGCGGTGTCTATGCTGACGCTGGTTGAGAAAATCGCCCGCTTTACCGCAATTCTTGGTGGCTTGATCCTGACGGTGCTGGTCGTGCTGACATGTATCAGCGTCATCGGTCGGGGTCTGAACACCTTTGGACATTCTGACTTTCTCGAGGCCTATGCCCCTGCGTTTGGTGACATGCTTCTGGCGACCGGCGTCGCGCCAATCACAGGCGATTTTGAGCTGGTTGAAGCAGGCGTCGCCTTTGCGATCTTCAGCTTTCTGCCGATCTGCCAACTGTACGGAGCGCATGCGACGGTCGATATCTTTACGTCCATGCTGTCCAAGCGCGTGAACGAAGTGCTGATGATCGTTTGGGAAATCGCCCTGACCGCTATCGTCATTCTGATCACATGGCGTCTGTTCGAAGGTATGCAGGACAAGATGAAATACGGCGAGACGACGTTCTTGCTGCAGTTCCCGATCTGGCAAAGCTATGCGGCCAGCCTTGTGCCCGCAATCATCGCTTCGCTTGTCGGCGTCTACTGTTCGTATGCGCGTATCATCGGCTTTGTCACAGGCCATACCCCGTTGCCTAACTCTGAGGGGGCAGTCCATTGACCAATCTTGAATTGGGGTACATGTCGTTCCCCGTCCTTCTGCTGCTTATTTTCCTGCGTGCGCCGATTGGTTTGGCGATGCTGATGTGCGGCATCGGTGGCCTGTGGATGGTTATCGGCACGCCGAACATGTTCCTGGCCAAGCTGAAGACAGAAACCTACACAACGTTTTCGAGTTACTCGCTGACCATCATTCCGATGTTCTTGCTGATGGGCCAGTTTGCGACCCTTTCGGGCATGTCCACATCGCTGTTCAAAGCCGCGGAATCGTGGCTGGGTCACCGTAAGGGTGGCGTGGCGATGGCGGCTGTTGGCGCCTGTGCGGGTTTCGGTGCGATCTGCGGATCGTCGCTGGCAACCGCCGCCACCATGAGCCGCGTGGCGCTGCCTGAACTCAAGCGCTACGGATACTCGGGCGGTTTCTCGACCGCGACATTGGCGGCTGGTGGTACACTGGGCATCCTGATCCCGCCGTCTGTGATCCTTGTGATCTATGCGATCCTGACCGAACAGAACATTGCCAAGCTGTTCTTGGCGGCGTTCATTCCGGGCATTCTGGCGGCGATCGGCTATATCATCACGATCTCGATCTACGTGCGTCTGAACCCCGGTAGTGCTGGCACGCGGGAACCTATTCCCTATGCAGAACGCTTTGCAGCGCTGATCAAAGTCTGGCCTGTGATGACCGTGTTCCTGCTGGTTGTGGGTGGTATCTATCTGGGTTGGTTCACGCCGACCGAAGGCGCGGCTGTTGGTGCCGCTGGTACGGGTCTTGCTGCACTTCTTTCGGGCAACCTGACATGGAAGATTTTCATGGAGTCGATCATTGCCACGGCAACGGCGACTGCGATGATCTTCTTCATCGTGTTCGGTGCGGGTTTCTACAACTCGTTCCTCGCGCTTAGTCAGGTACCGCAGGAACTGTCTTCGTGGGTGGGCGGATTGGGTTATAGCCCATGGACGATCCTGACGATCATCCTGATCTTCTATCTGGTGTTCGGTTGCCTGATGGATTCTCTGTCGATGATCCTGCTGACCATTCCGATCTTCTTCCCCGTCATCTCGGCGCTGGATTTCGGTATGAGCACGGAACACATGGCGATCTGGTTCGGTATCCTTGTGCTGATCGTGGTCGAGGTCGGATTGATCACGCCACCGGTGGGGATGAACCTGTTCATCATCAACTCTATGGATCGGGAAACCCCGATGATGGAGACCTACAAGGCCGTCATGTACTTTGTGACGTCTGACATTGTGCGGGTCATCATTCTGGTGCTGTTCCCGTCGATCACACTGTTCCTGATACCATAACACCTGTTTCGGAAGCCCCGTCTGCGGGGCTTCCTTTGGCGAACATGGATATAACGCATAATCAAATTTCGGAGGGCCAAAGATGAAGCTTACTGGAAACACAGCATTGGTCAGCGGCGGCGCAAGCGGCCTTGGCGCGGCAACTGCGCGCAAATTTGCAGCCGAAGGCGCAAAGGTTGTCGTGCTGGACTATAATCTGGACGCGGCAAAGGCGGTTGCAGACGAAATCGGCGGTTTCGCTGTGCAGGCCGACGTGGGCTCTGCCGATGCGGTCGAAGCAGCGGTGAATGCGGCAACCGATTGGCTGGGCGGTCCGGCCCGTGTGGCAGTGAACTGTGCGGGCATCGGTCTTGCTGCGCGTATTGTGGGCCGTGAAAACAGACTGTCTATCGACATGTTTGAACGCACCATCCGCGTGAACCTGATGGGCACCTACAACGTCATGAGCTTTGCAACGCGCGCCATGATGGATCTGGAGCCGGAAGAAGACGGTCAGCGCGGTGTTGTGATCAACACGGCTTCGGTTGCGTACCAAGACGGCCAGATCGGCCAGTCTGCATACTCGGCCTCCAAGGGTGCGATCGCAGCGATGTGTCTGCCCGCCGCTCGCGAATTCGCCCGCAGCGGTATCCGTGTGATGGCAATCGCGCCCGGCCTCTTTGAAACCCCGATGATGGAAGGCCTGCCCGAAGAAACCACAGCTGCGATCACGGCGAACATTCCGTTCCCGCACCGTCTGGGCATGCCGGCGGAATATGCCCAACTGGCGACCCACATTGTTGAAAACGCTTATCTGAACGGTTCGACCATTCGTCTGGACGCTGCTGTTCGTCTTCCCCAACGCTGATCCGAGGCACTTATGACCGAACCTCTTGTAAAAATTGATATCGATGGTGAAATCGCCATTCTGACCATGAATCGCCCGGACAAGCGCAACGCCATGTCCGACGCGCTTCTGGAAGAAATCGATGCGTTCTTCAGCAACGTGCCGGAAGGCGTGAAGGTTGCTGTCCTGACAGGCACCGCGGGCCATTATTGTTCGGGTCTGGATCTGGCCGAAGCCAAGCAGCGCGACGCCGAAGGCATCGTGCGCCATTCCCGTGGCTGGCACGCGGTCATGGACCGTATCCAGTTCGGCGGTCTGCCGGTCGTGTCCGCAATGTTCGGTGCGGTGATTGGTGGGGGTCTGGAACTGGCGACATCGACGCATGTGCGTATCGCCGAACCTTCGACCATCTTCCAATTGCCCGAAGGCCGTCGCGGTATCTTTGTTGGTGGTGGTGCCAGCGTTCGTGTCGGTCGCATTCTTGGTGCGGACCGCATGATCGAAATGATGCTGACAGGCCGCAAATACGGCGCGGAAGAAGGCAAGGCGCTGGGTCTGACCCACTACGTGGTCGAAGAAGGCAAGGCGCTTGAACTGGCGCTGGAACTGGCCCGCAAGATCGCCAAGAACGCGCCGCTGTCGAACTATGTGATGATCCAGGCGCTCGCGCGGATCGAAGACATGTCCAAAGCCGACGGTCTGTTCACAGAAAGCCTGTGCGCCGCCCTGACCCAAACAAGCCCCGACGCGCGAGAAGGCCTTGCTGCCTTCCTTGAAAAGCGTACGCCAACGTTCCGGTAAGCCTATGTCAGCGTCTGACGAACACGATTGTAAGGTGGCGCTTAATACCCGTGCAAATGTTTTGCACGGGTTCACGGGCTATCACCTGCGCTGTGCATGGCAGGTCGTGCAGGCAGATCTGATGCACGTTCTCAAGTCGCTGGATTTGCGTCTGGCGACCTATTCGACCTTGCTACTGATCGCTGAAACGCCGGATCAGCGGCAGTCGACGCTGGCAGACACGCTGGGCATCGAACGCCCGAATTTCGTGGCCATCGTAGAAGAGCTGGAACGCCGTGGTCTGATCACCCGCACACGTGATCTGGATGACCGCCGTGCCTATTGCCTGAACGCGACAAGCGAAGGTCTCGCCCTTGCGGATCAGGCTGTGAAAGCCTGTCAGGCCCATGAAGAAAAGCTTTTTGGCCAATTGTCGGCCGAAGACCGCGCGCAGCTTGACCGCATTCTGCGCCAATTCAGAACATTTGAATCCGGCCGCTAGGCCATCAGGATCAGGAGCCGATTATGATTGATGTAAACAAGGTCCGTGCGATCGACATTCACACCCATGCCGAAGAACCCTGCGGGTGCCATTCGGACGACGGTTATGATGATCTGCAGTCTACAATGGCCAAGTATTTCCGCGCGCCATGGAGCCATCCGCCGACGATCCCAGAAACGGCTGCGCATTTCCGTGAACAGAATATCGCGGCTGTGATCTTCCCCGTCGATGCGGAACGCGAAACCGGCTACCGCCGCTATTCGAATGACGAAGTCGCTGAACTGGTCAAACAGAACGACGACATCCTGATCCCCTTCGCATCTATCGACCCGCACAAAGGCAAGATGGCTGTCCGCGAAGCGCGTCGGATCATCCGTGAATACGGCATCAAGGGCTTCAAATTCCACCCGACGTTCCAGGGCTTCTACCCTAACGAACGCTTTGCCTATCCGCTGTACGAAGTCATTCAGGAAGAGGGCTGTGTTGCCCTGTTCCACACCGGCCAAACGGGTGTCGGTTCGGGCATGCCCGGCGGCAACGGGATGCGTCTGAAGTTCTCCAACCCGATGTATCTGGATGATGTCGCCGTCGATTTCCCCGACATGAAGATCGTCGCCGCGCACCCGTCTTTCCCATGGCAGGAAGAGGCGCTGGCCGTCGCCCAGCACAAGCCCAACGTCTACATCGACCTGTCCGGTTGGTCGCCCAAGTATTTCCCCGAAATCCTTGTGCGCTACTGCAACTCGATCCTGCGCAAAAAGGTTCTGTTCGGCTCTGACTGGCCGATGATCACGCCCGAGCGCTGGCTGAAGGATTTCGAAAGCATCGCCATCAAGGACGAACTGCGCGAAGACATCATCAAGAACAACGCAGCGCGTCTGCTGGGGCTGATCGAATGACCGAGTTCCGCGCCCCTTTGGACGACATCCTGTTCACCCTGAACCACGTTGCGGATGCGGGGAAGCTGGATGACTACGACGCCGAACTGAGTGGCGAGGTCGCCAGCCATTTCGCCGCCTTCGCAGAGGGCGAGATCGCGCCGTTGAACCTGATTGGTGACCAGCAGGGCGCGCGCCTTGAAAACGGTCGGGTGCGGATGCCGGATGGCTATATCGAGTGCTACCGCGCGTTTGTTGAGGCCGGTTGGCCGTCGCTAACCGCGCCCGAGGAATTTGGCGGGCAGGGCATGGATGCACTGACGCTTGCCATCACGTCCGAGATTTATTCGGGCGCGAACCATTCCTTGCAGATGGTGACCGGTCTGGTGCCTGGCGCGATCCGAACGCTGATCAATTTCGGTACGGATGAGCAGAAGGCGCGTCACATGCCGTTGTTGGCGGATGGGACGTATCTGGTGACCATGGCGCTGACGGAACCGGCGGCGGGGTCTGACCTGTCTGCTGTGCGGTGCCGCGCCGAACAGGATGGTGACGTCTGGAAGATCACCGGCGAAAAGATCTTCATTTCGGGCGGTGATCAGGACATGTCGGACAAGATCCTGCATCTGGTTCTGGCGCGCACATCACCCGAAGGCATCAAGGGCCTGTCGTTGTTCCTTGTGACCTCTGAAAAAACTGACGGCACACGCAACGACGTCACTGTCACGCGGATCGAAGAAAAGATGGGGCTACATGCCTCGCCGACCTGCCAACTGGCGTTTGACGGGGCCGAGGCCGAGCTGATCGGCGGTTTGGGCAATGGCCTGAAGGCGATGTTTACTATGATGAACCACGCCCGTCTTGACGTGGCGCTGCAGGGCGTTGCGCATTCGTCCCGCGCTTATGACATCGCCCGGACTTATGCCGAGACACGCAAGCAAGGCCGTCAGGCGGATGGCAGCCCCGCCATGCTGACCGACCACGCCGATGTTACCCGCATGCTGCGCGAAATTGATGCCGCCGGTTTGGGCGGGCGCGCGCTGGCGCATATGGCGTTTGTTGCTCTGGAAAGTGGTGAAAACCCCGATCTGGTGGACTTCCTGACGCCTGTTGCCAAAGTCGCTTGTACCGAAGCCGCGACCCATGCCGCATCCACCGCGATGCAGGTGCTGGGCGGCTATGGCTACCTGCAGGAATATCACGCCGAACAGACGTGGCGCGATGCCCGCATCTGCGCGATTTACGAAGGCGCCAACGGCATTCACGCCCGCGTTCTGGCAACACGCCTGTTGCCTGCGGCTGCGGGCAAGGCGTTTGATGCGTTCCTTGAGCAGGAACTGGCGGAAACTGCGGCGTTGGCCCCGGTCGTCGGGTCATGGCGTGAAGCGCGGGACGTGATCCTGTCGCAGTCCGATGCCAGCCCGTTGGCCCATGATTTCATGCAACTGACCGCACAAACCGTTCAGGCCTGCCTGTGGCACCGCATGCTGAAGGTTGCCGATAATCACCCTGATCCCGCCCGGATCAAGGCAACGGCGGAATACGCTCTGTCCCAGATCGCAGCCTTCGCGCCTGCCTACGCAGGGTTGGTCCGCGCCGCATAAACCGTCTTTGGGTTAACGAGTTTCTAAACATCCGCAGCGGGATCAACGCTGCGGATGTTTTCTTTTGCAGGGTTGGGCCGTGTAATTCTGATGCTTGGTGGTAATCAAGGTCAGAGGTGCACCTGCTGATCCCAATCAGTAAAGCTGCCCATCAATCCGGATCGACCTTGCCGCGCATGGCTTTGACCTCTCCTCGTTCCTTCTTGGCCTTCAGGCGGCGTTGCTTGGAGCCGTATGTGGGTTTGGTCGCGATCCGGCGTTTGGGCTTTTCCAGCGCTTTCAGGATCAGTTCGCGCAGCCGTTCGCGCGCGATTTCGCGGTTGCGCGCTTGGGACCGCGTGTCTTCGACCTGAAGGATCAGCGCGCCTTCCTTGGTCCAGCGACGCCCCGCAATCCGGCGCAGGCGGTTTTTGACGGGTTCGGGCAGGTTCGGCGAACGGGCGGCCTCAAAGCGCAGTTCTACGGCCGTCGACACCTTGTTGACGTTCTGGCCACCGGGGCCGGATGACCGGACGAACTGTTCAGTCAGTTCCCAGTCTTCGATCGATATGGCGTCGTTGATCCGAAGCATGACGTTTACATAGTGCAGGAAATCGAAAAGGGCTGCCCGCTTTGCGAACAGCCCTTCGAGAACTCAGGAGGTGGGGCCGGTTAGGCACACACCAATTCGGGATTTTCTATCCTAGGGGGCTGCCCCTAAGTCAGCGTCCTCCGAACTGTTCCGACACCTCGCTCCAATGTATCTCTAACCACTGGATCACCTCCTTTCAGCTGTTGATAAACGCAAGATGATGTTGGCATGGATTGTCCAAACCACAAAATACTTTTTTACGTTCAGCTTTGAGTTGATGTTCCCTTTGCCCAAGAAACGATCAAACGGAAGGGGATCAGGGCGATCAGGGCGATGGCCATTTTCACCAACCAGTCCGCAAGCGCCAAAGTCACCCATAGTGGTGCTTCAGGGCCCGAAAGCAGCAATGGAACGCTGTCCCAAGCCCAGTTGATATCGGCGTCGGCGGCCTCTCCGAAGGCCGAAATCGACTGCGAAAAGGCGATGGAAAAGAAAAGGGCTGTGTCCAAAGCGGAACCAATCACACTGGACACAAGCGGCGCGCGCCACCAGCTTCCGGCTCGAATGCGGTCGAACACGGCCACATCGGTCAGTTGGGCAATCAGAAACGCGATGCCGGACCCGACCGCGATACGCAGCGGAACGGCAGCGTATGTATAGCCGTCACCCTGCAACATGATCTGGCTACCGATCAGCGAACAGACCACGCCCACGATAAAGCCTGCGAACACCACGCGGCGGGCGGCGGCGACGCCGTACAGGCGGTTCATCAGGTCGGTGACAAGAAACGCGAAGGGATAGGTGAAAGCGCCCCAAGTCAGAAGGCCATCAAGGATCAGGAACTGGACAAGGACGTTCGAGGCAACAACGATTGCTGCCATGGCGATTA
The DNA here is from genome assembly GCF_900108225.1 of Thalassococcus halodurans. GTDB lineage: Bacteria > Pseudomonadota > Alphaproteobacteria > Rhodobacterales > Rhodobacteraceae > Thalassococcus > Thalassococcus halodurans. The sequence continues at coordinate 344,253 of NZ_FNUZ01000003.1, read as the reverse complement.
CGCCGGGAAGGTATGTGCGGGTCATGTCAGGCTATGCCTTTGTGATTGCGGAACAGGGGCCGATACAATCTAGGCTGCCGCGACACAAGCTATTGCGTCAAACGATAATCGACGATCTCCGTGCGCTGGAAGGATTTGAAGTTGTCGTCGGCAATCATCGTGATGCGGATCGCGCCGTCATTGTCCTGCCAGACCGAGATGCCTTCCAGATTGTCGTGAACGCCGATTGACGTCACCAAAAGGGTCGCGCCATCCGCGACGCCGGATTGATTTGGTGGAAACCGCCGGATGCGGCTTTGAAAGCCGAAGCCGTTAAAGCCACGTTCCAGAACATACAGCCATCCATCGGGGCCAAAATCTGCCCCGACAGGAAGGAAACTTCCGCTTCGGGACATTTCAAACGCGACCTGCCAGTTTTTCCCGTCATAGCGCCAGACAGGAAAGGGGCGTGTCAGTTTGCCGGACCGTTCCGGCAGCGTGTAAAGGCGCCCTTTGCTATCGACGGCCAGGGCCTCAAGGCCCGAGTTGCTTTGAAGACCTGCAAAATCCGGTGCCGAGCGTACGGCGGTGACATGCCCGTCGGCTCGGTATTTCAAAATCCGGTTCGCGCTTTCAAACGAGACGTAAAAATCGCCACCCTCCACAAGGGCGAGCCCTTCAGAGTCTGTCTGACGTTCGCCCAAGGGGCCATCTGGTCCGGACAATTTTGACAGGACCGCACGTTCAACGCGGATCACGCGCCCTGCGGGATCACGGACAAACCGGCCTTTGGTGATGTTTCCCTTGTCGGTCAGCGCAACAAAGCCTGTTCCGGTGTCATCCAGTTCAAGCGCGGAAAAGCCGCCAAAGTCTGTGTGATCCGGGCCGTCAGCGGTCCATACTTTGGCCCCGACAAAAACGGCGCGGGCTGGTTCGCCCGCGTCCGAGTTCAGCGAAAAAAGGCCAAGTACAACCGCGCTTATCGCGCCGAGAGTACGCTTGCGCATTGTGCAGGCAAATCCCCGAGTGTGATTTCACGTTTGGGCTTGGGCTTGGGCGCGTTCGGATCCGGCGGCGGTGGGTTCAGGATGTTGTTGACCCATTCCTGCGCGTCCGCGCATCCATCGCCCGCAGGCGGCGGTGCCTGATCCACACAGCCGCGCGCGTCCTTGGGGCAGGCCAGACGAACGTGGAAATGATAGTGGTGGCCGTACCACGGACGGATTTTGCGCAGCCAGCTCCGGTCGCCCTTTTCATCTTTGCACATCTGCACTTTGGCACCGGGGAAGATGAAGATCCGCGCGACACGCGGGTCGCTTGCGGCGGCTTTCAGGATGTTGTGATGCGCGCGGGTCCATTGATCATTGGTGAAGGCCCCGTTCGCGCGTCGCATCGAGATGGACGAGATATTTTCGCGTTCGGTCGTAGACAGGTTCAGCCGGTCAGCGGGGCGTAGCCAGATGTCGGCGTCCAAACCGATCTGGTGACTGGCGTGACCCGTCAGCATCGGGCCGCCACGAGGCTGGCTGATGTCACCGATATATAGCCCGCTCCAGCCCGGCTGTTTTGCGGCCTTGGCGCTCAGGTCTTTGATAAAGTCGATGGCCTCGGGTTGGCCCCAGTTGCGGTTGCGGGACAGGCGCATCGCCTGCCATGTGGGGCCTGTTTCCGGCAGCATCACGTTGCCAGCGGCACAGCCCTTGGCATAGCCGCCAAAAGGTTCGGATCGCTGGTTTGATGCGATGCGTTCCGCCCCGAACAGCTGTTTGGCGCTTTTCGACGAAATGACGGATGAGATTGCGGTCGCGCGGGGCGCGGACTTTGCGGCTTCTAGGTTGCGCGACGGCTGGCTGCCGCCGCAGGCCGTCAAGCCGACCAATGCGGTAATCAAAAATGCGGTACGGATCATTCTGCTCGTTCTCCGTTGGGATGTACCCAACGTAGCAGAAAAAGCCCCAGCGCGAAAAGGATGATCACCGGAATATAGCCCAACTGATTGCTCTGCGTCCAAGATGTGAACACCGCGACCAGAGCAGGGGCCAGAAACGCGGTGGCGCGGCCGGTCAGGGCAAATAGGCCAAACGCCTCTGTCGCGTTTTCGGGCGTGCAGTGGCGCACCATCATAGACCGAGAAGCCGAATACATCGCGCCACCAGCGCCGCCGATGGCAGCGCCGCAGAAGTAGAATACGATGTCCGGTACAAGCGACCCTTCGGCCAGCGGGATGCCGAACAGGCTTTCGCGCGACATGCCGACGACGACAAGACAAACGCCGATCAGAACCCAGATGGAGAAGATGATGACAGGCTTGGGGCCAAGCCGCGCATCGGCGATGCCACCCACCCAGCTAAGGATTGCAGCCGCGATCGCCGCGATGATGCCGAATACGCCGATCTGGATCACGGTCCAGTTCAGCACAAGGTTCGCGTATACGCCGCCCGCGCTATAGAGCATCGTCAGGGCGTCACGGTAGAACATCGAACCCAGAAGGAAGCTGCCATAAGAGCGCTTGCGGAACGCCGCGCGGATGCTGGCCCAAAGGCGGCTAAGCGCGACACCGACACCACCGCGGTTCTGTGTTGGGGTGTCTTTGGTCCACAGGAAAAACGGGATCACAAAGATCACAAACCAGATCGCGATGAACGGGCCAACGGCACGGGTGCCTTCGCGCGTTTCAGGGTCCAACCCGAGGATCGGTTCAATCCCGATCAGGGTTTTGCCGGTCACCTCGTTTTCCGCAAACAGCAGCAGCATGATGAACAGCGACAGAACACCACCCCAATAGCCAAACGCTGTTGCGCCGCCACTGATGCGGCCGGCCTCTTCGGTCTGGCCGAGTGATGGCAGGATCGAGTTATAAAGCGCAAAGGCGGATTCCGAGGCGACAAAGCCCACCCAGAACAACAGCAGCGCCATCATCAATCCAGTGCCGTCTGCCTGTAGGTTCCACAGCATGGCCGAGCAGATCACTGCGACGGCGATAAAGGCATAGAACCACGGTTTTCGGCGGCCGGTTGCACCAGCCCAAGCGCCGATGAAGGGGGCCGAAAAGGCGATGACCAAACCGGCGACGGCTTGCGCGCCTGTCCACAGCTCTTGCGCCTGAACGCGTGCGGCATCGTCGCCCGTGCCTTGGGCAATAAAGTAGCCCACCGCGACGGCGGCAAAGTAAGGGCCGAAGATAAAGGTCAGGCCAAGGGTCGCATAGGGCTGTTGCGCCCAGTCGAACCACATCCAGCCCCAAATACGCTTTTTCGCTGAAATCTCGGCCATAGGTCCGACCTCCCGTTCGGTACGACGTTTCGTCGATAGAACAGAGAGGTCATGGGTTTAGCAAGCACTGCCTTTGAAAGCGCCGTAAGGGAAGCCTAACAGGGCGCTGTCTGTGTCAGTCCTGCATCGGGGGCCAAGGGCGCTTTGCCTCGGCGTCCGACCATGCCTTGATCCAGTCGGGCATCTCGGGGGATGCCACGTTCAGCCCCATCGCCGTCAGCACGCGTTCGGGCGACACAATACCGTTTTTATCGGTGACAGCCGTGCGGAACAGCGCATGGCTGGAACATTCGCCGTTCGACAACCACATACTTTGTTCGACGTACAGAAATTTGTCGTCCCAGCAGGCCAGACGCGACTTCATTTCAATCTTGGCGAACATCCGTACACGGCGGCGATAGCGCACAGACGACCCCGCAACCGTCAGCCCCCATTTGTTGTCGCGCAGCGCCTTTGTCAGTCCCCCGCGCATCGCAAGCGGGATGCGGCCCAGATCGTAAATCGTCAGGGTGCGCCCGTTGTTCAGTTCCCACCACAGATCCAGATCCCATGGCCAGCAGATGTGATGCGACACATGGGTTTCACCCATATCAAGCGGCGTTGCCCGCGCGTTGACGAAGATATCTTTGGCCAGTCGAATGAACGGATACATATGGAAACTCCTTCGGCCCAGCCGTGTCGTTGATCGCCCAGAGGGTCAAGGCCCGACCTAGCGGCACTTGTCCTTTTGACACAGGCCCCTTACCTAAAAGGACGCGCAAACACGCACTTGCAATAAGGACAGGCACCACATGCAATCCCTTTTCCAGATTTTGATGCTTCTGCTGGACGTCGCTTGGTTTTTCATCATCGCCCATGTGGTCATGAGCTGGCTGATCAATTTTCAGGTGCTGAACCTGCGCCAGCCGATCGTTGCGCAAATCTGGTACGGTCTGAACCGTCTGCTGGAACCGGTCTATTCGCGCATCCGTCAGTTCATGCCGCAGACAGGCGGGCTTGATCTGGCGCCGCTGGTTGCGCTGCTGGCGCTTTATGCGCTGCGGATCATTCTGGCGAACAACGCTGGCGCGTTTTACGGCTACTGACATGTGATTGCCTAAAATCTTACGGGCTTTTTTGCCGCGCCGGGTGTTCCGGCGCGGTTTTTGTTTTTTCGGATTAAAGGGATGTTCATTGCCAGCGGCGCAGGATCGTACGGTCAGTTAAGGATGACCCGACTTTGGACGAACTGCTCGCGAAAGAACGCCGCGCCCGTCTGGCTGCGGAACGGCGGCTGGAACAGAAAGAGGCCGAACTTATGGCTGCCAACCGGCGGTTGGGTCAGCATTCGCGTGACCTGACACTGGAAATTGGTGCGACCCGCCGCAAGGTGGCGGCGATCGAGGATGAAAAGAAAGACGTTCTGAACCGTCTCGGCCATGCGGTCGAAAAAATGCAGGTCGTCGAAAGCCAGCTTTGGAAAGCGCTTGAGGCGATGCGCGACGGCTTTGCCATGTTTGGCGAAGACGGGCGGCTTGAGGTCGCGAACCATGCGTTCCGCAACATTTTCGACGATCTGGAAATGGTGCGCACCGGTGTCGGCTACCGGACGTTGATCACGCTTATGGCGACCGAGGGGTTGGTCGATCTGGGGCAGGAAACGCCGCATGAATGGATCAGTCGCATCGGTGATCTGTGGATGTCCGATCCGTTTGAACCGCAGACCTTGAAAATGTGGAACGGACGGTTTCTGAAACTGCAAAACCAGCGCACGGCTGATGGCGCGGTCGTGTGTCTGGTGGTCGATATGACCGACCTGATGCGCATGTGGGCCGCGGTTTCTGAACTGCCCGACGGGTTCGTGTTGTACGATGCAGAAGACCGGTTGGTTATGTGCAACGATCGCTATCGTAAATTCTATCACAGAAGCGCCGAGTCGATGGTTCCCGGCGCCCAGTTCGAAGATATCATCCGTTACGGGTTGGATCACAACCAATACCCCGAGGCGATAGGGCGGGAAGAGGCGTGGCTTGCCGAACGACTGGCGCACCATCAGAAACCTGAAAACGTGCTTGAACAGCGGCTTGAAGGCGGTCGCTGGGTGCGTGTGTTTGAAAAGCAGACATCGGACGGCGGGCGCGTGGGGCTGCGTGTTGATATCACCGCGCTGAAAGAGACCCAGAAAGATCTGGAATCCGCGATGGAACGGGCCGAGGCCGCCAACAGGGCCAAATCGTCGTTCCTTGCGAATATGAGCCATGAAATCCGCACGCCGATGAACGGCGTTGTTGGCATGACCGAGCTGTTGATGGACACAGGGCTAACGTCGGAACAGCGGCTTTATACCGAAACCATTCGCAACTCGGGCGAGGCGTTGTTGGCGATCATCAATGACGTTCTGGATTACTCCAAGATCGAGGCGGACAAGCTGGAACTGCGCCCGGAAGAGTTCGATTTCGAACGTCTTCTGAACGAAGTGATCATGCTGCTTCAGCCATCGGCCAAGGATAAGGGTTTCGCGCTGCGGGTCGATTATGATCTGTTCCTGCCCACCTGTTTTGTCGGCGACGGCCCGCGCTTGCGTCAGGTGCTGACCAACCTGATCGGCAACGCGGTCAAGTTCACGCTGGAAGGCAGCGTCACGATCCGCGTCGTGGGGATCGAGGCTGGGCCACAAACCGCGCTTCACGTCACCGTTGAAGACACAGGCATCGGCATTCCGAAGGACAAAATCGACCACATCTTTGGCGAATTCAATCAGGTGGAAGAGGAACGCAATCGCCAGTTCGAAGGTACCGGACTGGGGCTGGCTATTACCAAGCGTCTGGTCGAGTTGATGGAAGGCAATATCTGGGTCGACAGTGTCGAAGGGAAGGGATCGTGTTTCGGCTTCCGCGTGTCTTTGCCAACCGCAGCTGAGGCCGAGAATACGGTCGGGTTGGTCGAACTGGATGTCGGCCGCGCGGTGATTGTTGATTCCAATTCACACACCCGCAGCATCCTGTCGCGGCGGCTTCAGATTTGGGGCGTTGAAAGCCAGTCCTACGCGACTATCAATGCTTTGGATCTGAACACTGTGGATGCGGATGTGCTGTTTCTGAGCGACGGGCAGGACAGCGCATCGTCCGTGCAGATGGCCAAGCGGATCAGGGCGCAAGGCTTCGCACATCCGATCATCGCCTTTTCCGAGAACGCGGATCAGATCAGTCAGGACGGGGCAGCTCTGTTCCATGCCCTACTGCCGGTGCCTGCCCCGCGCGGTGATGTCCTTGAAGCGTTAAAAAGGATCGAACAGGGTCCGGTCACAATTCCATTGCGCGAAAGGTCAGAGCCAGAGCCTGAAGCCGATCAGCCCATCGAACAAACGCCAGAACCAGAAGCCTTAGCGAGCGCAGAGCAGGTTCAGGACACGCCTGATCCAGCCGAAGAAGCACCCAGCAAAACACTGGATGTTCTGCTGGCCGAGGACAACAAAACAAATCAACTGGTCTTCTCGAAAATGGTAAAGGCGATGCCGATCACATTGCGCGTGGCCAACAACGGGGAAGAGGCCGTCGCCGCTTACCAAGAGCAGCGACCGGACCTGATCTTTATGGATATCTCGATGCCCCGCATGGACGGCAAGGAAGCGACGCAGAAGATCCGCGAACTCGAAGGCGATGGGTCGCGCACACCAATCATCGCGGTGACGGCCCACGCGCTAGTGGGCGACCGCGAGGCGATCATGTCAGCGGGTCTGGATGATCACATCACCAAACCGGTGCGCAAGGACAGCATCGCGGGCATGATCGACAAATGGGCGCAGGATCACTCGGGCGAACGCAAGAACGCGGGTTTGTCCTCGGTCGAAAGCTCGGGCGAATAGACATAGCCGCCAGTGTCGAAGTCCAGCAGGCTTTCGGGCGACGTGATCCGGTTCTGGATGATGTAGCGCGCCATCGCACCGCGTGCCTTTTTGGCGTAGAAACTGACGATTTTGGGCGTGCCGTTTTTGTCTTCGAAAAATTGCGGCGTGACGACTTTCATCTTCAGCGTTTTGACCGGCACCGCACCGAAATATTCCTGACTGGCGCAGTTCACCAAGACATCCGCGCCGATCTCTTCCGCCTGCGCGTTCAGCGCCTTTGCGAGATCGTCACCCCAGTAGTCATAAAGCGATTTGCCGCGACGGGTTTTCAGACGCGATCCCATTTCCAGACGATATTGCTGGATCGCATCCAAGGGCCGCAGCACGCCGTATAGGCCGGACAGAATACGCAGGTGTTCCTGCGCCCAAGCCATTTCGTCGTCGTCCAAAGACGCAGCCTCGAGTCCCTGATAGGTGTCGCCCGCAAAGGCCAGCGCGGCGGGGCGGACGGCGTCGGCGTCCGGTTCGGCGGCGTAGGATTTGAAACGGTCGCGGTTCAGCTTGGCCAGATCATCAGACAGATCCATCAGACCTTTCAGATCGCCCAGCGTCAGATTGCGCATGGTTTTCGCCAGTCGCATCGCGTCTTCGCCAAAGGCGGGTTCGGTCATGTCTACCTGACGTTCGGCCCAATCCAGTCGCTTTGCAGGCGAAATCACAACCAGCATCTTAAACTCCGTTCCATTTGTTCCGGTGCAGATGTAGCCCGCCTGCGTCCGAAGGAAAACCGTTTAGCCCGCGCGGAGGATGTCAAGGAACGCGTCGCCGAACCGCTCCATGCGTTTGTCATCCAGAACCTGCGCCAGCCCGTATTCTTCGGTCGGACGGCGGTCGGCGATTTTGGCCAGTTGCGAGGCAGAACAGGACAGCGGTTTCAGCGTGCCACATTCGCCGCGCGACAGATCTGCCTGAGTGGCCAGCAGTTGATCATAAAGGCTACCTGCGGCGCGTCCGGCCAGCTTGCGCCGTTGCGGGTGCAGCTTTTCGGCCTCGCCCGCGATGACCTCAAGAAAGGCCGCGCCGTAGCGTTCCAGTTTCTTCGCGCCGACACCGGAAATCCGCGCCATGTCGTCCATGGTTTGGGGGCGGTTTTCGGCCATTTCGATCAGCGTGCGGTCGGGGAAAATAACGTATGCGGGTGCGCGGGCAGCCTCGGCCAATGCGCGACGCTTGGCTTTTAGCGCGGACAACAGCGGCGCGTCTTCGTCGCTGACCAAAGTCTTTACAGCAGGGCGGCGGTTGCGGGCGCGGTCGATGATATCACGGCGGAGCGTTATCGTCGTTTCGCCGCGCAGCAGGGGCAGTGCGTCGTCGGTCATCACCAATGCGCCGTGCCGTTCCGCATCAGGGCGCATCAAGTCGTGGCCCATCATCTGACGGAACACGGCCTGCCATTGTGTCCGGCTCAGGTCTTTGCCAACGGCAAAAGTCGGCAGCGCATCATGGCCGCGTTCCTTGACCTTGTCGGTCATGTTGCCTGTCAGAATGTCGATCAGATGGCCGCTGCCAAAGCTTTCGTTGGTGCGCAGTGCGGCGGATAGTGCCTTACGAACGGCTTCGGTGCCGTCGAAGGTTTCCGGCGGGGTGTCGCACAGATCGCAGGCACCACAGGGTTCGGCCTCTTCCCCGAAATAGCGCAGTAGTCGGACGCGACGGCAAGAGATGGCCTCGGCCAGACCCAAAAGCGCGTTCAGGCGACCATGATCGGCTGCACGGCGTTCTGGTGGGGCAAGGCCTTCGTCAATCTGGGCGCGGCGCAGGCGGATGTCGTCGGGGCCGTAGAGCGTCAGCGTCTCGGACGGGGCGCCATCGCGGCCCGCGCGACCGATTTCCTGATAATAGGCCTCGATGCTTTTGGGCAGATCCGCATGGGCGACCCAGCGGATATCGGGTTTGTCGACACCCATCCCGAAGGCCACAGTCGCCACCACAACCAGCCCGTCCTCGGTGGCAAAGCGTTCTTCAACGCGGCGTCGGTCGGTGGGCTCCATCCCGCCGTGGTAGAAACAGGCGGTGTGGCCATCATCGTTCAGCGCTTTGGACAGCGTTTCTGTCTTGGCGCGGGTGCCGCAGTAAACGATGCCCGACTGGCCGCGCCGCGCGCCTGCGAAATCAAGGATCTGACGGCGGGGGCCGTCCTTGGGCTGAAACGCAAGGTGGATGTTCGGGCGGTCAAAGCCGCGCAGAAAGGTCTGCGGTTGTTCGCCACCGAACAGACGCTCGACAATCTCGGCTTGGGTTTCCTGATCGGCGGTCGCGGTGAAGGCGGCCAGCGGCACACCCAAAGCGCGGCGCAATTCGCCGATGCGCAGATAGTCGGGGCGGAAGTCATGGCCCCATTGGCTGACGCAGTGTGCCTCATCCACGGCGATCAGGGTCACGCCCGCCTCGGCCAACATGCGTTGCGATCCACCCGATGCCAGACGTTCGGGTGCGAGGTACAACAGCTTCAGCGACCCGTCGTGCAACTGATCCCAGACGGCGTTGTTTTCCTCATCCGTATTGCCGGATGTCAGCGCACCGGCGGCAACGCCCGCTTCGCGCAGGGCGCGGACCTGATCGCGCATCAGGGCGATCAGTGGGGAAATCACGACGGTCAGACCGGAGCGCATCAAGGCAGGAAGCTGGTAGCACAGGGATTTGCCGCCACCCGTGGGCATGATTGCCAGAACGTTCTGGCCAGCGGTCACAGCTTCGACAATCTCGCCCTGACCGGGTCGAAACGTGTCGAATCCGAAGATTTCGCGCAATAACGCGTCGTGACCGGTAAGATCGCGGGGCATGGGGCCTGTTCGTGACTACATCTGCTCTTTCAGCCAGAGTCGCATACCAGTGCTTGGTGAACAAGACCTTGAAGGGGTCGCAGATGCCCGCGACCCCAAAGATTTTCAGATCAGATACGTTCGATCGCCAGCGCGATGCCCTGACCGCCGCCGATGCACATGGTGATCAGCGCGCGTTTGCCGCCGATACGTTCCAGTTCGTACAGCGCTTTGACCGTGATGATCGACCCAGTCGCACCCACAGGGTGACCCAGCGCAATCGCACCGCCATTCGGGTTTACCTTGGCTGGATCAAGGCCAAGACCTTTGTTCACGGCCAGCGCCTGCGCGGCAAAGGCTTCGTTCGATTCAATCACGTCGAAATCGCCTGCCGATAGGCCGGTCCGTGCGAACAGATTTTCAACGGCAGGAACGGGGCCGATGCCCATGACCTCGGGGCGGACGCCTGCGTGGGCGTAGCCGATCACACGGGCGCGTGGTTTCAGGCCAGCGGATTCTGCTGCACCGGCACGCGCCAGAACCAGCGCTGCGGCACCATCGTTGATGCCGGATGCGTTGCCCGCAGTGACGGTGCCGTCCTTTTTGAATACGGCCCGCAGAGCAGCAAGCTTTTCAAGCGATGTTTGCTTGGGGTGTTCATCGGTGTCGAAGGGGACCATGTCGCGTTTGACCTTTACTTCGACCGGAACGATCTGGTCTTTGAAGTAACCAGCCTCAATCGCCTTGGCGGCGCGTGTCTGGCTTTCCATCGCAAAGGCGTCTTGTGCTTCGCGGCTGATGTCGTGTTCGCCGGATACGTTTTCGGCGGTCACACCCATGTGGCCCGTGCCGAAGGGGCAGTTCAATGCGCCCAGCATCATGTCCAATGCGCGAACATCGCCCATTTTCGCGCCCCAGCGGGCGTCGGGCAGGATGTAGGGCGAGCGTGACATCGCCTCGGCCCCGCCGGACAGTGCGAAATCGGCATCACCCAGCATCAGCGACTGAACCGCAGACACGATGGATTGCGCGCCCGATCCGCAAAGGCGGTTCACGTTCATCGCAGGTGTCGTGTCGGGGATGCCCGCCTGAATTGCCGCAACGCGGCTCAGGTACATGTCGCGCGGTTCTGTGTTGATGACGTGGCCAAAGACGACGGTGCCGATCTGTGCCGGATCGACGCCCGCGCGTTCCATCGCGGCTTTGGATGCAACGGTTGCTGTGTCGATAGGCGTGGTGTTGGCAAGACTGCCGCCAAAAGTGCCGATAGCTGTCCGTGCGCCGGACAGGATGACGATATCGTCAGACATGGAATCCCTCCCTCAAGAATTGATCTGACTATGGGCTGTGCAAGGGGGGATGTCAGTCGAAACGTTCCGTCAGAAGTTAATCCAATGTGCGGGTGTCCAATTGGGACCCTTCCAGCATACGCACTTCGCGCTGTGGGAAGGGGATGGAAATGCCGTTTTCCTGAAACGCATCCCATAGCGCCAGATAGACGTTGCCGCGAATATTGGTCAGGCCTTCAACGGGGTCTTTGATCCAGAACCGCAGGATATAGTCCACGCTGCTGTCACCAAAACCCACGATGTGGCAGACGGGCTTTTTCCAGTTCAGAACGCGGTCCGTGTTGGCGGCGGCATTTATCGCGATTTCGCGTACCTTATGGGGGTCGTCGCCATAAGCGGTGCCAAAAAACAGGTCGATCCGGACGTAGTCGTTCGAGTGGGACCAGTTCACCACCTGACCTGTGATCAGGTCTTCGTTCGGGATCAGGTATTCTTTACCGTCGCGGGTGTTGATCGACACATAACGCGCGCCAAGCGAATTGATCCAACCGAACGTATCGCCCAGCGAAATCACGTCACCGGGTTTGACCGACTTATCCAGCAGGATGATGACACCCGACACAAGGTTCGACACCACCTTTTGCAGGCCAAAGCCGAGTCCGACGCCGATAGCACCGGACAGAACGGCCAGACCGGTCAGGTCGACGCCGACGATCTTGAGCCCCATGAAAAAGGCCGATCCGTAAAGAACCAGTTGCAGGAATTTGACCGCCAGTTCCTGCATGGACCGCGAGATTTCGTTGTTTGCCCTGATGCGTGCGGTGCTGGTGTGGGCGATGAACCTTGCCGCGGCGATCAGAATGGTCAGGATCGCGATGGCCTGAACAATCAGCCAGACAGAAAACCGCGTTTCGCCCACGTTGATGGCAAGACTGTCCAGAATGCTGCGGGTTTCATCTGTCAGGTTCAGGATCGACAGCGTGACCCAGGCCCATGCGCCATAGCGCACCAGACCGCGCACGAAGCCGTTGTTGATCAACCGCGTGGCAAAGGCGATCAGCAGCCACGCAGTCGCAAGGTTTGCCACGATGGCTAGCAGATAGGACCGCGAAGGCCATGTGATTTCGCGCATCACCGCGACGGTGATCCAGATCAGCGCGACAAACAGGATCATCCGTATCCGGCGATGCAGCACCAGACCAATGCGCAACCGCCACTTTGGCCAGTTGTCCCGCGACCGAAGCCAATTGTGGAAACTGGGCCGGATCATCGCCGCCAGAAGGTGGGCCACCACGAAAACCCCGATCACAATCGCGATCTGATATGCGTTCCAAGGACGGATCAGCATGTTGGCCAGCGCTTCGAACCGGTCGATAGCCGAAGTGGCGACCTGTGTCAGGTTCTCAATCGGGGCGGTCGTTTCTGGTTCCATTCCACTGTCCTTGGTTGTTCCTTCTAATCTTGCACGGGTTGGCGATAAGGCAAGCACAATTGATTTACAGGGCCATTCGCAGACTCAGGTTGCGAGACTCAGGGGCAAGGTGTATTTGCCCCTCATGATCATAGTTTTCGATATCGGAGACCGCGCCCGCCTGCGCGAACGTTTCTTCGGTGCCACCTTTACGGTGCTGGCCCGCCTATGAGCATGCCCGCAGGTCAGCAGATGACCTGCTTTCGGCGCACAGCGCCTAGCCAAGACCCTTGCTACATATCTGATACGGGAGAGGACCCATGTCCCCCAAAACGCTCTATGATAAAATCTGGGACGCGCACGTCGTCCATGAAGATACCGACGGCACATGCCTTCTGTATATCGACCGTCACCTTGTCCACGAAGTGACCAGCCCGCAGGCGTTCGAAGGTCTGCGCATGGCAGGCCGCAAGGTGCGCGCGCCTGAAAAGACAATCGCGGTTCCGGATCACAACGTTCCGACAACAGCGGGCCGTGAAAACCCCGACAACATGACAGAAGACAGCCGCATTCAGGTGGCTGCGCTGGATAAGAACGCCAAGGAATTCGGCATTCATTACTATCCGGTGACGGACGTTCGTCAGGGCATCGTGCACATCGTCGGCCCCGAACAGGGTTGGACCCTGCCGGGCATGACCGTTGTTTGCGGCGACAGCCACACAGCGACACACGGTGCGTTCGGCGCGCTGGCGCACGGCATCGGTACATCCGAAGTTGAACACGTTCTGGCGACACAGACGCTGATCCAGAAGAAGTCCAAGAACATGAAGGTCGAAATCACCGGCAAACTGCTGCCCGGTGTGACCGCCAAGGACATCGTTCTGCGCATCATCGCGGAAACAGGTACAGCCGGTGGTACAGGCTACGTCATCGAATATTGCGGTGAAGCGATCCGTGATCTGTCGATGGAAGGCCGCATGACCATCTGTAACATGGCCATCGAAGGTGGTGCCCGCGCGGGTCTGATCGCGCCGGACGAAACCACGTTCGAATACGTCAAAGGCCGCCCGCACGCGCCGAAAGGTGCCCAGTGGGAAGCTGCGCTGAACTGGTGGAAGACGCTGTATTCGGATGACGATGCGCACTTCGACAAGGTTCTGACCATCGAAGGCGAATCCATCGAGCCGACAGTCACTTGGGGCACATCGCCCGAAGACGCGCTGCCGATCAGCGCGCTGGTTCCGGCACCGGAAGACTTCAAAGGCGGTAAGGTCGACGCGGTTCGTCGTTCGCTGGACTACATGGGTCTGACACCGGGTCAGAAACTGTCCGACATCGAAGTCGACACCGTGTTCATCGGGTCCTGCACCAACGGCCGTATCGAAGATCTGCGCGCAGCTGCGGCAGTTCTGAAAGGCAAAAAGGTCAAGGACGGCATGCGTGCCATGGTCGTTCCGGGCTCGGGTCTGGTTCGTGCACAAGCCGAAGAAGAAGGTCTGGCAGACATCTTCAAAGAGGCCGGTTTCGAATGGCGTCTGGCGGGTTGTTCCATGTGCCTTGCCATGAACCCCGACCAGTTGGCCGAAAACGAACGTTGCGCGTCCACGTCGAACCGTAACTTTGAAGGTCGTCAAGGCTATAAGGGCCGGACGCACCTTGTATCGCCTGCCATGGCCGCCGCTGCTGCCATCACCGGCAAGCTGACCGACGTACGCGAGATGATGTGAGGACATTACCCAATGGATAAATTCGAAAAACTCACCGGGATCGCGGCGCCGTTGCCGCTGGTTAATATCGACACCGATATGATCATCCCCAAGCAGTTCCTGAAGACCATCAAGCGTTCCGGCCTTGGTGTGAACCTGTTCGACGAAATGCGCTATGACCGTCAGGGCAACGAGATCGAAGATTTCGTCCTGAACAAGCCGCAGTACCGAGAAACAGAAATTCTGGTAGCCGGCGATAACTTCGGTTGTGGGTCGTCCCGCGAACACGCCCCTTGGGCGCTGAAGGATTTCGGCATCAAGGCTGTCATTTCGACATCCTTCGCCGACATCTTCTTCAACAACTGCTTCAAGAACGGCATCCTGCCGATCGTCCTGCCCCAAGAGGCCGTCGATACGTTGATGAAAGACGCCGAAAAGGGGTCGAACGCGCGTATGGTTGTCGATCTGGAAGAGCAGACGGTTACCACGTCCGACGGCGAAAGCTTCTCGTTCGAGGTTGACCCGTTCAAGAAGCATTGCCTGCTGAACGGTCTGGATGACATCGGTCTGTCGCTGGAAAAGGTCAGCTCGATCGACAGCTACGAGGAAAAGGCTTCTCAGGCGCGTCCCTGGGTCTGATTCTCTTATTGATTGTATTGGAAAGGCCGCAGGGGGGACTCTGCGGCCTTTTTTTGTCTTAATATTCGTTAATTGAGATGGGTTAACAACTTTCGTTGCGGTCCACTAAATGGCGCATACTATATGTTGTTTTTCTCCTTAGAGGAGCATTCACTTTGAGTCGTACCTGATGCATTCGCGCCATAGCCTGACCCAATTTGGCCCTATTTCCAGACTATTACCGATCTTCGACTTGAGAACTTTCGCTGCGGCTGGCTTTATTATCGTTAATAACGAGGCAAGCCGTGAATAATCGGCATCAGCGGTCGGAAAAGGACATGGCAAAAGACCATGGACGCCCGGCCAAAGGGGCAGAGAAACGTGTTTAATCGCGCGATCAGTGCGGGCGTACGTGCATTGTTGGTCGCAGGGCTGTTGGCTCTGCCGTCTTTCATGCTGCCTAACGTCTCATCCGATACCAGCCAGCTGGTCGCATTGCTTGCGCTTGTCGGCGGCGTTCTGACGTTCCTCGAATACTTCAGCACGATGCCCAGCTTTGTCGAATTCCGTAGCGCGGCACCGTTCAACCGTATCCGGTTCCTGACGATGTTCTGCATGGTCTACGCCCTGACGCAGATCACCCGTGAATTCCAGATGCCGACCGCGATGTCAGGCAGCTTTTACTACGTTGGTAGTTCGATCGGCGAAGCGATGGATTTCCCGTTCTCGCCCGTGCGCCTTGCCTTGCTGGCTGTACCGGAAGGCGCGCCTTTGCCGCTGTTCGAGGTCGTAAAAGCCACCGCTGGCATGGCCTATGTGATCAGCCTGGCCTCGATTGCCTTCTTCATCGTCTTTATCCGCATCATGCGTTGGCCGCTGCGCAACGGGGCGTTCAATGTCTGGATCAACCTTCCGCTGTTTGACCCGACTACAGGGGGTGATGTGCTCTACCGCCTCAAGCGCGATTCAAATCTTAACTTCGCGTTAGGCTTCCTTCTGCCATTCCTAATTCCGGCGATCTTCGAGGCGACAGCGCAGGTTCTGGAACCGATGCCGCTTTCTGATCCGCAGACCTTGGTTTGGATGATGACAGCATGGGCGTTCTTGCCAGCTTCCTTAATCATGCGCGGCGTTGCTTTGATGCGCGTCGCCGAGCTGATCGAAGAAAAGCGCCGCCGCGCTTATGCGCAATCGGATGTCTTGCAAGCAGCCTGATCGTTTGGCTGGGCACGTCTGTTTTTGCCTCTGAAACCTACCGCTTTGCCACGTGGGCCGCACCTTTCACGCGGGACGGGCCCGGGGTGTTGTTGCGTGATCTGAACCGCCGTGATGATGATCTGGCATCCATGGTCGAAACGATTGTGCGCGTCGCGCCTGATGTTCTTTTGCTGACCGATTTCGATTTTGACCACGGTTTTGCGGCGCTACATGAACTGCGCGTGTGGACCGCAGAAGAGGGCTTGGAATATCCGCATCTTTTTTCCCTGCAATCCAACGCAGGCCGCCCCACAGGCGTCGATGTGGACCGCGACGGCCGCCTTGGCCGTGGGCGCGATGCCCAAGGATGGGGCCGTTTTTCAGGGCAGGGCGGTATGGCGGTGCTGTCGCGGTTTCCATTCGGGGAAGCTACCGATCTGTCGCAGCTTCTATGGAAAGACATGGGCGGTGCGCTGATTGTTACGGACGATCCGGCCTATGAAATTCAGCGCCTGTCGTCGGATGGGCATTGGATTGTGCCTGTGATGCTGCCGGATGCCGAGGTTTCTGTTATGGCCTTCCACGCAACAACGCCGGTGTTTGACGGGCCCGACGACAGAAACGGGCGGCGTAATCATGACGAGATCGCGATCTGGTCGCAGGTGTTGGCGGGTACTTATGGGCCTGCGCCGGATCGCTTTGTGATTTTGGGCGATGCGAACCTTGATCCTTCAAAAGGTGAGGGCATCAGATCGGCCATCCACGATCTTTTGGCACGCCCCGATCTTTCCGACCCATTGCAGGGTGTGCCCACAGTCGACTGGTCGCATCTGGGTTTGGGTCAGATGCGGGTGTCTTATGCTGTGCCATCCATATCGTTGCAGGTGCAGGCGGCAGGGACCGAAACGATCAGACCCGAGACAGGCCACCATGGCTTGGTTTGGGTGGATGTGGCCGTTCCATAAGGTCCGGCTTGGCCGCCAAGGCCGCCGTGCGAAATGCCTCGACAGGGTCGGTGTGCCGCAAGTCGGGAAGGAAGGATGCCAGAGCGCTTCCATCCAACTGGTGGGGCTTGTCCCAGAGGTAGCGCATTTCGCACAGGTGGCGGGCCAACGGAAAAACGGGCGCAGCCATCTTCACCGGCCACCATGCCATCTGTTTGATCTCGACAGAGCGGGAAAGTCCCTCGCTTAGCAACGTGGCCATTTGATTGCCCGTCAACGTGTAGCCTTCAAAGCTTAGGTCGGTGAAACGGGGCAACCAGCTGCGCATCCTTGCCAGCTTTTCGATCGCGATGGCGAAGTCAGGCAGATACGCCCAGGCGTGCGGGATGTCGGGGTTGCCGGGGTAGGTCAGCTTTCCTTTGGTCAGCGACGGGGCCATGACCTTATCGAACCAGTTGCCAGACGCCGCTGTGTCCAGAAAATCGCCCGCCCGCAGAATGATTGTCTGGACATCGGCGGCACGATAGGCGGCTTCCATATCGATCCGGATGCGGCCCAGCGGGTTTGTTGCCCTGTGCGGGGTTTCGGGGGCAAAGATCTGTGGTGCATCGGCGCCGTACACATAGACATTGCCCGGAAAAATCACCGTCGCATTATGCAGCCTTGCCGCCGCGATCACCTGATGTGTCAGGCCCATCGCCTGCTTTTCCCAATCGGGGTAGGCAGGGTTCCAGCCGTTTACGATCACGTCCACGCCTGCTGCTGCAGTGTTCAGGTCTTCGGATGTGCGATCAAACAGGCGTACCGTCCAGCCTGCGTTCCAGAATGCTTCGGCAACATTGCGGCCAAATCGCCCTGTCGCCCCCAAAATCAATGCGCTGCCAACCATCGAAATGCTCCTGCTTGAAACGAATGACTGGACCATGCGCTGTTCAAAATAATTTGGGAATTGAGAGATTTCGCATATCGTTTATTCATATGTGAATGGATTATTCGATTTCTAATCTGGACTGGGCGCTGGTTCGCAGCTTTCTGGCTGTGGCCGAAACCGGGTCTTTGTCCGCCGCCGCGCGCGAGATTGGGTCAAGCCAGCCCACCATCGGGCGGCAAATCAGACAGATCGAAGACACGCTGAACCTGACCCTGTTTGAACGCCGCCCCCGCGGCCTTGAACTGTCCGAAGCAGGTCAGGCCCTGTTGCCCCATGCGCAGGCCATGTCAGACGGGTTTCACGCGCTGGGCCGTGCAGCGATTGGCAGGTCGGATAGCGTATCGGGCCCTGTCCGGATCACGGCCAGCGAGTTTACAGCCTATCATCATCTGCCCGCCATCATCGCCCGCATCCGCCATGAAGAACCCGAAATCAGCGTTGATGTTGTGGCGACCGACCGCACCGAAAACCTATTGTACCGAGAGGCGGACATCGCCGTCAGGATGCACCAGCCCCGCCAACTGGACATCGTGACCCGTCATCTGGGCGATCTGGAATTGGGTGTTTATGCTTCTGACAGTTACCTGCAGCGCACGGGGCAGCCGGCATCTCTTGATGGCATGTGGAAGATGGATTTGGTCGGCTATGACCGGTCGGATCTGATTGTGCGCGGCATGCGGAACATGGGAATCGCCGCGCAACGCGATTGGTTTGCCACGCGCTGCGATCATCATCCTGTCTATTGGGAACTGATCCGCGCGGGGTGCGGGATCGGGTTTGCACAAACAACGATTGCCGACAAAACGCCGGGTGTGACGCGGCTCTTTCCGGAAATTCCCTTACCAACCCTACCGTTATGGCTGGCCGTGCATGAATCGCTGCGAAACACCCCGCGTATTCGCAGGGTTTGGGACATACTGGCAGAAGAATTGACCGCCGTGATTTCTTGACCCTTCCGCGTCCAACCATTAGGCGAAACGCGACAATGAACAAAGGATTCACGCAATGAGCAACCCTTCGCTTCTTATTCTTCCTGGTGACGGTATCGGCCCCGAGGTCATGGCCGAAGTTCGCAAGATCATCGACTGGTTCGGTGCCAAGCGCGATCTGGTTTTTGACGTAAGCGAAGATCTGGTTGGTGGCGCGGCATATGACGCCCACGGCACACCGCTGCACGACGACACAATGGCAAAAGCCCAAGAGGTTGACGCCGTTCTGCTGGGCGCCGTTGGCGGCCCCAAGTACGACGTTCTGGACTTCAGCGTGAAGCCCGAGCGCGGCCTGCTGCGCCTGCGTAAGGAAATGGACCTGTTCGCCAACCTGCGCCCCGCGCAGTGCTTTGACGCGCTGGCAGATTTCTCGTCCCTGAAGACCGAAGTTGTGTCCGGCCTCGACATCATGATCGTTCGCGAACTGACGTCGGGCGTCTATTTTGGCGAACCGCGTGGTATCTTCGAAGAAGGCAACGAACGCGTGGGCATCAACACCCAGCGTTACACAGAATCCGAAATCGAACGCGTTGCACGCGCGTCGTTCGAACTGGCCATGAAGCGCGACAAGAAACTGTGCTCGATGGAAAAAGCGAACGTGATGGAATCCGGCATCCTGTGGCGCGAAGTTGTCACACGTGTTGGCGCAGACTACCCCGAGGTCGAACTGAGCCACATGTACGCAGACGCAGGTGCGATGCAGCTGACACGCTGGCCCAAACAGTTCGACGTGATCGTTACAGACAACCTGTTCGGCGATCTGCTGTCCGATCTGGCGGCGATGCTTACAGGTTCGCTGGGTATGTTGCCGTCCGCCTCCTTGGGTGCACCGATGGCCAACGGTCGCCCGAAAGCGATGTACGAACCGGTACACGGTTCCGCACCGGACATTGCAGGTCAGGGCAAAGCAAACCCGATCGCATGTATCCTCAGCTTTGCGATGGCACTGCGCTACAGCTTTGACCAAGGCGACGAAGCCACACGTCTGGAAAAAGCAATCGAAGCGGTTCTGGCCGACGGTTACCGCACAGCGGACCTGCTGGGCGAAGAGGGCCGTGATCCGGTTTCCACATCCGCCATGGGTGACGCGATCGTCGCCGCACTGGACGCGTCGCTGTAAACGCAAACGCGAAATTTCACAGGAATGGCGGGCCGAACGCTTGCCATTCCTTTCTTTCCCTGAAAAGCATGATCGGGTTAGCGTTAACATAACCGGATCAAGACCATGGGACAGAACGCCAAAGGCGCGCTGCTAGCGCTGCTCTCTTTTGCGCTATACGCCACGCACGACGTGATCGTGAAAGAGCTGGGCGTCAATTACACCCCATTCCAGATCGTGTTCTTTTCGGTTCTGTTCAGCTTTCCGCTGGCCACCGTCATGTTGATCCGTGATCCACAGCCGGGCACGTTGCGCGCCGCGCATCCGTGGTGGACGTTGACACGCACTGCCGCCGTGGTCGTCACTGGCCTGTCGGCTTTTTACGCCTTTACGGTGCTTCCCTTGGCGCAAACCTACGCCATTCTGTTTGCTTCGCCCTTGCTGATCACGATCCTGTCGATCCCGATATTGGGTGAAAAGGTACGCTTGCGCCGTTGGATGGCGGTTATCGTCGGTCTGGGTGGTGTTCTGATCGTGCTGCGGCCCGGGACGACCGAACTGTCCCTTGGGCATCTTGCGGCGATGGTGGCGTCTGTTGGTAGTGCTCTGGCCTCGATCATCGTGCGCAAAGTAGGCAGCGCCGAACGGGCCGAGGTTCTGGTGCTGTACCCGATGCTGGCGAACTTCGTGATCATGGGCGCGGCAATGCCGTTCGTCTATGTGCCGATGCCGGTCGAACATCTTGCGCTGCTTCTGGGCATGGCGCTTTTGGGGTTCACGGCGTCTATTGTGATCATTCTGGCCTACCGCGCAGGCGAGGCCGTGATCGTGGCCCCGATGCAGTATTCCCAGATTCTTTGGGCGATTTTCTTTGGCACCCTTCTGTTCAACGAAACCCCGGATTTGGTCACGCTTCTGGGCGCCGGTGTCATCATCGCCAGCGGCATTTACATCGTTCTTCGCGAAGGTCAGCAGAACGCATCCGAGAATACACCTGTTCTGCGCAGCCGGTCGCGGTTCGAAACGGGCACGCAGTTGCGGATCGGTGTTTTGCGCCGTTTGCTGGGATGGCAAAGAAGGCCGTAAACAGGCCTTGCCAAACGCCTGCGGCTCGGCTATCCCGCCCGCCACAGTCGGAGTGTAGCGCAGCCTGGTAGCGCACCTGCTTCGGGAGCAGGGGGTCGGAGGTTCGAATCCTCTCACTCCGACCATTAAAACAGGGTCGCTTTCGCGGCCCTTTTTTATTTTCTGAACTGAAAGATGGTTTGGTCAGCGCGCAGTTTGGCGCAGTTCTGCAAGAACGCTGTCAGTATCTGCACCAAGGTCAGGGGCATTGGTATTCAACGACGGGCCATCGTGTTCAAAACGAAAGCCCGCGTTCAGGATTTTGGATCCGTCTGGCAGATCCAAAAACAGGTCGCGCGATTCGACTTGTGGCATGTCCATCGCCTCTTTGAGCGGCCTTACCTTGCCTGCTGGCACGCCCGCCGCGGCCAAGTCGGTTTCCCATTCAATGGCTGTTCGTGTCGCGAAGCGGGCCAGTAGAAGCTCTCGCAACGCCATGTCGTTCTCGAGTCGGGCGTCTGGTGTTGCAAAGCGTTCGTCCGCCAACAGGTCCATGCAATCCAGCGTACGGAAAAGACGTTCGACCTGCACCTGCTGTACCGCACCGATTGTAATCTCTCCGTCGGCTGTTGGGAACGTGTCAGCTGTCGGTGCGCCAGAAAACCCGCGGTTGCCTGCCCGCGTGGGTGTCTGGCCGGATAGCATCATCGGGCCCACAACCGCGCTCATCATCACCATGGTTGCGTCCAGCATGGACACGTCAATCACCTGCCCCTTGCGCTTTGGGTCGCGTTCACGCTGAAGCACGGCGGACAGGATCGCAAACGCGGACAGAAGCGCGGAATAGGTATCGACGATGGGAAATCCAATACGCTCGGCCGGTTCCCCTTCATGGCCGGACAGCAGCATAAGGCCCGACACACTCTGGATCACCTGATCAATCGCGGGAAAGTCGCGCATCGGGCCGTCCTGCCCAAACCCCGAGATCGAACAATAGATCAGCGAGGGGTGCTTTTGCGTCAGACTTTCTGATCCAAGTCCCAGACGTTCGGCAACGCCGGGCCGGAAGTTTTCGACAAACACGTCGCAAGACGCCACGATATCCTGTGCAGCGCGGCGGCCTTCGTCGGTTTTCAGGTCCAGCACCACCGATCGTTTGCCCGCATTTGCCCCGACAAAGGGTTCGGCCATGCCGCGTCTGTCGGCATCGCGGGTATAATAGCGCATTGGGTCGCCAGCGGGCGGTTCGACCTTGATCACCTCGGCACCCAGAAGGTTCAGGAATTGCGTCGCCAAGGGGCCCGCAATGACGTGGCTGAAATCCGCAATGCGGATGCCTTCTAGGGGCTGAGCCATGGGGTTCTCCTGACTAAGGTGACTACAAATTAGTTTCAAAAAGAAACAAATTTAGGAGGCCTGTCAAGCGTCAGGGACGTGATGCCGCCTGTTTTACTTTTCCTGCGGTTGGATGACCCGCCACAAAAGTTCGAACAACATCGCACGTTCGCCGGGGGATAGGGGGCCAAGTAGTTCTTCCTGCAACTTGGCAATATCCGGCTTGATATTCGCCAGTCGCGTCTGTCCCTCATCGGTCAGATAAAGCGCATTCAGCCGCTTGTCGGACCCTTCCTTGCGTCGCTCGATCACACCGGCCTGTTCCAGTTCATTTACCAGCTTTGTCAGCGCGGATTTGCGCAGAACGACCATGTGGGCCAGTTCTTTCTGGGTCAATCCGGGGTTTAGGTCGATCAGGTTCAGAACTGCGACCTCGCCCCCTAGCACGTTGTGCTTGGCAAAGAAGGATTCGTTCGCTTCCAGAATTTTGGTCCGCAGGATGCGCGTCACAAATGAGATGTCCTCAGAGAGGTGTCCAAGTGTCGTGTCCGAAGGCGTGTCGTTGTGGCGTTCCATGTGCATTCCAAGCTGACCGGATAGATCATCGCTAGGGGGAGGGCGTAATTTTGTCAAACATGGCTATTGACAGATTAAATAAAAGGTTTCCAAAATGAACTAAATTGAACAGGCATCGACCGGGGAGGGGACGTTGTCGTCATACGCCAGTTTATTGAAGGCCTTTGAAGAGCGCGCCGATGGCGTTGTTGCGAATGGCAAGCCGTTGGTTGGCGTGTTCGGTGAAGGCGTGCCAGTGCCTTTGATCACTGCAATGGGCGGCGTGGTTGTCGACGTGAAAGCGCCGCCACTGGCAGATGCGGTGGACGGACCGATTGAATCTGTTGTTTCAAAAGTGACCGAACCCTTTCTGGATCCGTTCGCAGCGCGCTTTCTGCATCGATTTGCTGCGGGTGCCTTTGACAGCTTCGCCGCTCTGATCTTTGTCCGTGACGACGTTGCCGGTCTTGCGGCCTATCAATACGCGTCCGAATTGCGTCGGCAGGGACAACTGACGACAAAGGGGCCGAGCCTTCATCTTTGGAACATGCTTCACACCAAAAGCACCGCATCCGAAGTTTTCAATCAGGCAGAACAGGTCCGCTTGGTAAAGGAGTTGGAGCAATCGCTGGGCGCACGGTGCGATTCCAACGCCTTGAACGCCGCCATCATTTCAGAGGCTGCCCGGCATAAAATCGTGGGCAAACTGCCATCCGGCGGGCAACAGGCATTCGTCGCCCGGAACGCGGGGCGTTGGTTAACGGCGGAAGTCCATAATGCCTTGCTTGCCGATCTTTCGCTTCACGCAGCCCAAGGCCCGAAAATCGCACTGACAGGCACCGCTTGCGATACGCCTGTGCTTCACGCGGTTTGCGAGGCGCATGGTCAGATTATCGCGGACGTACAGGACTACGGTCGCAGCGCGCCCTTCATCCATAACGCAGAAAGAATGCTGACCGATCTAGCCGGTGACGCGTTGTCCATGCGCGCGGCCCCGCCTGATCGGTTTACCCGCGCGCTTCAAAAGGCGACGGAAGATGCAGATCTGGTAGTCGTCAGCGTTGACGAAAACGATGACGCATTCGGGTGGGAGGTACCTGCATTAAAGCGCGCGACCGAAGACCGCGGTGCGCGTTTTGTAAACCTCGGGTTTCGCCCGTTCCGGCCAGATTCAGCATGGTGCACTGCCGCCAGCGCCCTGATTTCGGAGGCCCTGGCATGACCGGAGCACAAACGGCGACCGCCTATCAACGCGATTGGCTGAAGGGGCTTCGGGGCCAGATCACAGAGGGCAAGCCCTATGCCTTTGTCAACGCGGATACACCGCACGAGTTGTTCCATTTTATGGATGTTCCGATGGTCACCAACCAATGGTGGTCGGCGGTCATTTCGGCCAAACAGCTTGCCCCCCATTACTTCGACCAGATGGAAGACATGGGGTTTCATCCTCACCTGCCTCGATACTCCAGCCTTCCGCTGATCGCGCAGTTGGTCGGCGATTTTGAAGCCCAGCCATGGGGCGGTCTGCCTGCGCCATCCATTCTGTGCGCGCGGTCCAGTTCCGATGAACACCCGCGCATTTTCCAAAGATGGGCTGAGCTTTCGGGGGCCGAACTTCATCTTCTTTCGGCTCCGGCTACGCCAGACCCCGCGCCGGACTGGTGGGTTCAGGCCCGCAGCGATTGGGAAGGGCTTTACGGCAGCGCGCGGCTTGATCTGATGGTGGCCGAAATGAAGCCGTTGATCGCGTCACTGGAACGGCTGACTGGCCGTGACTTTGATCCTGAAGGTTTTGCCACCTACATGGCGCGGATCGACGAACAGGAACGCCTGCTGGATGACGTGGCCGACCTGATCGCACGTTCTGACAAATGCCCAGTGGGAATCGCGGAACAGATGCCCAACGTCATGATCCCGCAATGGCATCGCGGATCGGATTGGGCGCTGGACCACGTTCGCGCATTCAAGGCCGAGGTCGAAGATCGGATTGGTGCGGGGAATGTCGTCTGTCCTGATGAACGCATCCGGATGATGTGGATCGGCGCGGGTCTTTGGTTCGACACGTCTTTCTACCGCGCGTTCGAGGAAAGCCATGGCGCCGTTTTCGCGTGGTCGATGTACCTGCCCTTTGCCGCCGATGGCTACATCCGCGCGGATCACGGCGATACGTTGCGCGCGCTGGCGGCGCGGGTGTCGGCGATGAACGAACAGCTTCACCAACCGCCGTGGGTCAACGAATGGCTGGTGAAAGAGGCGCGTCGCTGGCGGATCGATGTGGCTGTGATGCTGGTGCCGGAACACGACCGCTTTTCGGGATACGGATCATACTTTGCCCGCGAGGCGCTGAAGGCGTCGGATGTCCGCGTCGTCGAAATCCATTCCGACATGGTGGACCCGCGCGACTGGGACAGAACCACAGTCGAGGCGCAGGTGCGTGCCGTGTTGGATGAAGTGGGGGCGGAATGATGGTGAAATCAGATGCCCTGTTGCTGCCATCCCCGTGATGCGCTCAAAAAGGGCACTGGCCGGTTTCCGCTAAAAAGACGGTGAGTTTTCTGTCTACACCATTGCTGCGCCTTGGGGCGGGGGCCTATGGTGCGCTGTGATAAGTGACAGTTTAACCGAGGAAACCACCTATGCTTAGGGCGTTGGCCGCTGGCCTTAGCTTGCTGACATGCTGTCTGGCGACAATGACCGCCGCACAAGAGGCACGTCATCTGAACCTCTACGCATTCGGCAATTCCCTTGTGAATCATCCTGATGGTGGCGAACTGACGAACGTTCCGGTCTGGCTGGATGCTTTGGCCAAGGCCGATGGTTCGACCGTTGCGGTCGAAGGGCACTGGGGCTTTCTGCCGGAATTTCCGTCGCAGTTGCCACCCAATCCCGAATGGTCGTTTCCCACGGTTCAGCGCGTCGGGTCAGGGAACCCTGATGAATATGATGTGGTGCTGATCACGCCGACGAACTTTATCCAGTATCAAAGCCACACCAAGGCGTTTGATGGCTATAACCCCAACAACACCTCGCCCCTTGGCGCGACGTTGTCTGTGGTGGATTGGGTCGCGGAACGCGCGCCCGATATCACCTATTACATTTACGAAGGCTGGGCCGATATGGACGGCGTCATTCGGCGCTTTCCA
Source organism: Thalassococcus halodurans (assembly GCF_900108225.1). GTDB lineage: Bacteria > Pseudomonadota > Alphaproteobacteria > Rhodobacterales > Rhodobacteraceae > Thalassococcus > Thalassococcus halodurans. The sequence continues at coordinate 318,071 of NZ_FNUZ01000003.1, read as the reverse complement.
CCCAATGAACGGTTCCTGCAAAAGTACCACGACTTCAATCGCGGGGCCTATCAGGACTGGTATGTCGACTATATCGCCGACCTGAAGTCAGAACGCCCCGATGCCGACATCCGCCGCCTGCCCATCGCGCCGATTTTGTCCGAAGTCATGTCAACCGCGCCGTTGTCCGATCTGCCGGCGACGGCTTTCTATTCCGACGATGCGCCGCATGGCACGCCCGACACCTATTTGCTGGCCGCGATGGTGACATATGCGACCCTGTACCAGCGCCCTTTGCCACAAACGGTTGAGGGCTTGGATAAGGTGAACCCCGTTGTGGCGGGTGCCTATCCGGCCGTTGCAGAACAGATTTGGTCACTGGTCCAGCCGTATCTTGAGGTCAAAAAGGCCGCGTTGGACAATATCCAGCCTGCCGCCGATTACGTACTGCCCCCGCGAGGTGCGCGTCCGATTGGAGAGCCTGCCATGGGCATCGGGCTGAACGGCATCGCTGATTGGTCCACGCAGCACCCCTTTATTGATGTGATGAAAACCGCCCGCCAGTGGGTCGGGCATACAGCCAGCCAATGGGGCGCGATCAACATTGATGAGCTGCGCGCAGGGGGCTTTCTGGATGAAAACGGCTGGCCGCTTCGCCTGCCGGACAATGCCAAGGCACTTGAGGCTTTGATCCTGACCGACCAGCCAGAAGACGCGCTTCATCTGCGCGGCAGCTATGTTCTGCGCTACGAAGGTAAGGGCGACATCAAGGTCACAGGCCGCGCCCGACGTGCGGTGTACGAGGACGGTGAAATCCGTTTCTTCTTTGAACCGGGCGAAGGGTTCGTCGGCATCGCCATTGCCGCCACCGACCCCGACGATCCGATCCGCAATATCTCGGTCGTGCATGAAAACCACCTGCTGCTGCATGAGGCTGGCGCGCTGTTCAATCCCGACTGGCTGGCGCGGATCAGCACCGTGCGGTCGATCCGTTTCATGGACTGGATGTTCACCAATGACTCGCCCGTGGTGTCGTGGGACGACCGCCCGCGTGTGACGGACTACAGTTATACCGCTTGGGGCGTGCCGATCCCTGTGATGGTGGAACTGGCCAACCAGATCGGCGCCGATCCATGGTTCAACATGCCCCATCTGGCGGATGACGATTACGTCCGCGCATTTGCCGAAGAAGTGCGGGATACGCTGGATCCGCGCCTGAAGGCCCATGTCGAATATTCGAACGAGATGTGGAACTTTATCTTTTCCCAGACCAACTATGCCGCCGCGCAGGCTGAGGCGCGTTGGGGCAAAAGCAGTGATGGCTGGATGCAGTTCTATGGCATGCGCGCGGCGCAAGTAATGGATATCTGGACCGATGTGTTCGGGGATGAAACCGAAGATCGCCTTGTTCGCGTCTTTGCCACACACACCGGTTGGCCGGGGCTTGAGGAATCCGCCCTGATGTCACCCTTGGGGTTCCTTGAACTGGGTCATCTGCCGCGTGACAGTTTCGATGCCTATGCGGTGACCGGGTATTTCGGCCATGAAATCGGCGGGGATGAACAAGGCCGCGAAATGCGCGCGATCCTGAAGGACGCCGCGGATAAGGCCGAAGAACGTGGGCGTGCCCAAGGGCTACGCCGTGTCGCGCTGCGCGAGTTTATGAAGGTCGAGCAATACAAGGATGCCTTCGATCCGGTTGCGGCGCTTTTGTCGAACGGGTCGGTACGGACTTTGGTTGAGGAAATTTTCCCCCACCACGCCCGCGCCGCCGAAGCCGCTGGATTGGACCTGATCATGTACGAAGGCGGTAGCCACGTCGCGGCGCAGATGGACCGCGTTGATGACGAAGCGCTGACCACCTTTTTCGAACAGTTCAACTACAGCCTCCAGATGGCGCGGCTGTACATGCAACTTATTGATGGCTGGAACGCAGCGGGCGGTCGTATGTTCAACGCTTTTGTTGACGTCGCTGCGCCGTCCAAATGGGGCAGTTGGGGTGGCTTGCGGCATCTGGACGATGCCAACCCACGTTGGGATGTGTTGATGGCGCACAACGCCGGTGGGCCCGTGGATTGGGAAGACCGCGATCCGGCGGCCTTCGAAGACGGGGTGCTGCGTGCAGGAAGCACCGGCAATGACGTGATGGACGGCACCGCCGAGGAAGACACTCTGTTGGGCGGACCGGGCGATGACGTTCTGTTTTCCTTCGGTGGGTCGGACAAGCTGCATGGCGGTGCCGGTCAGGACCGCGCTGTGTTTCCGGGCAAAAAGGCCGACTACAGCATCGAAAAAGACGGTGGAGTCGTGACTGTTTCGCGCGGCTATCAGGTATCGCGCCTGACGATGATCGAGGAACTGGTTTTCGCTGATGATCCCGAAACGGTGGTGCCGGTCAATTAAGCTTCGGCTGTTTCCGGAGTCGTTTCTTCTTCGGCTGATGTATCCGTCACGCTGTCCGGATCAATCATGCGCACGATCGTCTGCGCACCCAGTTCCGAGCTGAAGTTCTCAACCACATGCGCACGTCCTGCCGTGCTAAGCCGCATGGCCAGTTCGGGGTTGCCTGCGAAATCGCGCAGCACGCGCGCCAGAACGCTGGGGTTCTTGGGCGGCACCAGAATGCCGTTCTTACCGTCGTCGATCAGTTCGGACACGCCGCCCGCATCGGTGCCGAATGTGGGTACACCGCAGGCCATCGCCTCCATATAGGCAACGCCAAGGGGTTCGTGCCAGCTGGCAAGAACAAAGGCGTGCGCCTCAAGCAGTTTCTGCCGCACGAGGCCCGCATCAATCGCGCCCAGAAGTTTGACGTGATCCTGCAAACGCAGCTGTTTCAGATGCGCCTCAAGCTCGGCCCGATAGCCCGTGCCGCCTGCATCATCTTCGCCCGCGATTTCAAGCCGGACGTCCACACCCATATCCAGCAGTTGCCGAACCGACGACATCAGATCCTGATGGCCTTTGACGACGTTCAGACGGCCACAGGAAAACAGGCGCATGGGTTGGCCGTGTTCCACAGGCTTATAAGGCGTTTTGCGTTTCATCACAGACGTGTCGACACCCATCGGGCGGATTTCGATGCGCTCGGGCAGGGCATCGCCTAGTTCCTCAATCGCCTCATCCATCAGCTTTTGGGTGATGATCGTGCCAAAGGCCGCGTTTGACCATTTAAAACGCTGACCCGATCCATAGTCCTGCAGCGGGCCGTGCAGCGTAAGCGAATAGGTAGGCCCGCCCATCTTATGGCACAGCGCGGCGATGATCGCGGCCCGCCCACAGGAATGGACGTGGATGTGATCCAGCTTCTGCGCCTTGGCCTCGGCCAGCAATTTACTCGCGGCGGCCAGAACAATCAGAACATCTTTGCCAAACCGCGGACCTTCCGATGCGATCCAGCCCATCAGGCCCTTGGGCAACAGACGGGCCAAAGCATTCACAGCATGGATCGGATCGATGTGCCCCAGATAGGTCGTGCGTGCGATGGCGTCTTGGGACCAGTCATGCGCGATCAGGCCCTGCGGCGGGTGGCGTGTCGACAATAGCGATACGGAATGGCCCATCGCTTCCAGCGCGATGACTTCGCGCCAGAAAAAGATATGTGTCTGCCCCGGGAACTGGGGCACGAGATATCCGATCCGAAGGGGACGGGGCACACTCAACCTATCGAAAAATTGGCAACGTTGGCAGAACTTGGAATGACTGTTTAATAGTTTTCATTCTTTGGCCATAGTTGGGTGCGAAGGCATCTTTTGAGGTGTGGCTGAAATCCCGCAGATTTCGCCGTGTGAGTGAGTGTTCCGCTGTTTGGCGTATCGAAGGCGACCATTGAATGGGCGAAAGTGATGTTAAGGGGATAAGCGTTATTATCCCCGCGCATAATGAAGCTGCCGTCATCGGGCGCTGTTTGGCCTCTGTTCTGGCCTCTGATCCTGTTCCGTCTTTTCAGGTTGTCGTCGTGGCGAATGGGTGCACGGATGATACTGCACGTGTCGCGCAAGCCTTTGGTGACCAGTTTGCAGAGAACGGCTGGGGGCTGACGGTTCTAGACCTTCCAGAAGGCGGCAAGCCTAACGCGCTGAATGCCGGTGATGCGGCTGCGCGGTTTGGGGCGCGGGTCTATCTGGATGCGGATGTGACGCTATCGAAAACGGTACTATCCGAACTGGCCGGGTTGCTGGCGGTGGATGAACCGACATACGCCAGCGGGCGCTTGAATATCGTCGCACCGGATAATTTCGCCAGCCGCGCCTATGCGCGGATCTGGCGCAAGGTGCCGTTCATGGCGCAGGGCGTTCCGGGGTGTGGGCTGTTTGCGGTGAACACGGCTGGCCGTGCGCGTTGGGGGGCGTTCCCGAATATCATTTCTGACGACACGTTTGTGCGTTTGCATTTTGCAGCCGATGAACGCGTCAGCACATCTGGCAGCTACGACTGGCCTGTCGTCTCGGGCCTGCGCAACCTGATCAAAGTGCGCGCGCGGCAGGACCGTGGCGTGGAAGAGGTGCGTGCGCTTTATCCCGAACTGATCAAAAACGAAGACACGCCTGCCACCAGCATTGGTGAAAAGTTGAAACTGGCACTGGCCGATCCAATCGGCTTTGCGACATACACAGGCGTCGCCTTGGCCGTGAAGTTTGGACCCAAAGGCGACAGTGGATGGAGCCGCGGGCGATAATGGCGGGCGTTTTCAAGAAATTTGGCGGAGCTTCGCTGGGCGCACGGGCAATGCGGTCGTCGTTCTGGACGACGGGCAGCTTTGTCAGCAGTCAGGTGATCCGGCTTCTGTCGAACCTTGTTCTGACCCGCCTTCTGTTCCCAGAGGCCTTCGGGATGATGGCGCTGGTCACGGTCTTTATCCAAGGTTTGGCGAACTTTTCCGACGTCGGCGTGACACCTGCTATCCTGCAAAGCAAACGGGGTGATGACCCTGATTTTCTGAACACTGCGTGGACGATACAGGTTTTTCGCGGTGTCGCGCTCTGGCTTGTGGCCTGTGCCATCGGCTTTCCTTTGGCGTGGTTCTACGATGAACCAATGCTGGCCCAGATCATGCCGGTTGCGGGGTTGGGCCTGTTGATCATCGGGTTCAAGCCGACACGGCTGGACACAGCCAACCGGCACCTGTTGTTGGGCCGTGTCGCCGCGATCGAGGTCGCTGTTCAAATTATCGGCGTGGTCTTTGCCATCGCTTTGGCGTGGTGGCTGAAATCGGTCTGGGCGCTGGTGATAAGCGGGTTGCTTAGCCAATTGGTGATGCTGGGTCTGGCGTTCGGGTTCCTTCCCGGACTGGTCAACACAATCCGCTGGGAAAAGGCCGCGCGGCATGAGCTGGTGAACTTTGGCAAATGGATTTTCCTGTCCACCGTCTGCGGATTTTTCTTTTTCCAAGCCGACAAAATACTGATCGGGAAATGGCTGCCGTTGGATGACTTTGGCGTTTACAACATCGGCTTTTTCCTAGCGACAGTGCCGATGATGCTGGGCAATGTGATGGTAGGAAAAGTGCTTATCCCGATCTATCGGGAAGCCCCGCCCAAAGATAGTCCTGCGAACTTTGCCAAACTGCGCAAGATGCGGTTCGTGGTGACGGGGGCGTTGGTCGCAATGGTCGCGGTGGCATCGCTGTTGGGCGTCTGGGCCGTCGACCTGCTGTATGATCCCCGCTATGCGGCGGCGGGCGCCGTTGTGGTGGTGCTGGCGCTGATGCAACTGCCGCAGATCATATCGCTAACCTACGATCAGGCGGCTTTGGCCGCGGGCGACAGCAAACGGTTCTTCATCCTGTATCTGGCGCGCGCGGTTTTCATGTTTGGCGCGGTGTTGGTCGGGCTAGAGCTTGGCGGGTTGTTCGGCGCGATCATCGGACAGGGTGTGGCCTATGCCATGATCTATCCCGTGGTGGTCTGGCTGTCGCGGCATACAGGCGCGTGGGACCCGCTGCATGATGCGGTCTTCGGTGTGCTGTCTGTTCTGATTTCCGCGCTGGCACTATGGGTCAATTGGGCGCCGGTCGCTGAATTGATGGCCAAATAGCGGAATCACGCCGCGTTTTCCCCCTAAGAATCCGGGTAAGACCCGAATTAATATTAGGGAAATGCGATATAATGGGCGAAAATCATCCGATATTGTACGGGATATGAACGATATATCCCCTTGTCGCCGCATTTCGTCCAAATTTGCCACATAGGTTACGACGAGAGTGCCGCAGGACATTGTGAGTATGACGTTTGAAGATCAGCCGCAGAGTAGAAGCGGCAGCGATATTGCCATTGTTGGTATGGCCTCTCATTTGCCAGGGGCCGAGTCGATTGCAGCCTACTGGCGCAATCTGCGCAATGGCGTGTCCTCTATCCGGAAGTTAACCGAACAGGAACTGCTTGAGGCAGGGGAAGACAAAGGCCGCCTACGTCATCGCAACTATGTTCCGTTTGCAGCACCTCTGGACGGGTTTGACCGTTTCGATGCGGAGTTCTTCGGGTTTTCGCCGAAAGAGGCCGCGATCCTTGATCCCCAGCACCGCCGTTTTCTGGAAACCGCGTGGGAGGCGTTGGAAAACGCTGGTCACGTACCCGAAAACTTCCCCGGTCAGGTCGGCGTCTTTGCGGGCTGCGGTATGGGCAGCTATCTGTACTTCAATCTGTGTTCGAACCCCGATCTGGTGGAAAACACGGGCATGTTCCTGTTGCGGCACACAGGGAACGACAAAGATTTCCTGACAACGCGCCTTAGCCATGTACTGGATCTAAAAGGCCCGTCGATCAACATCCAGACGGCGTGTTCCACGTCTTTGGTTGCCACGCATTATGCATCGCAGGCGTTGTTGAATGGCGAATGCGATATGGCGATTGCGGGCGGTGTCACGATCGAGCTGCCCCAGAACCGTGGCTATCTCTACAAAGAAAACGAAATCCTGTCGCCGGACGGGCAATGCCACGCCTTTGATCACCGCGCGCAGGGCACTGTCTTTGGCTCGGGCACTGGTGTGGTGGTGCTGCGCCGCTTGGATGATGCGATTGCAGACGGCGACCATATCTGGGCGGTCATTCGCGGCACGGCGGTGAACAACGATGGCGCGGCCAAGGCAGGCTATCTGGCGCCATCGGTCGACGGACAGGCCGCCGCGATTTCCGAGGCGTTGGCAATTGCGGATGCGCCGGCGGACACCATCGATTACGTCGAATGCCACGGCACCGGCACCTATCTGGGCGACCCGATTGAGGTCGCGGCCCTGACACAGGCGTTCCGTGAAACCACCGATCAGGCGGGCTTCTGCCGGATCGGGTCGGTGAAAACCAACATCGGTCATCTGGACACGGCTGCCGGATCGGCCAGTCTGATCAAGACGGCCTTGGCGCTGTACAACAAACAGATGCCGCCGTCCTTGGGGTACGAGGCACCGAACCCCTCGATCGATTTCGAAACCTCGCCCTTCCGCGTGAATGACACGCTGACCGAATGGCGCGAAGCAGATCACCCGCGTCGGGCGGGTGTGAATTCGCTGGGCGTCGGCGGCACCAATGCGCATGCGGTGTTGCAAGAGGCCCCCGCGCGCGCCGTGTCTGAGGACAGCGTGTTCCCGTTCCAGATCCTGACGATCTCGGGGCGGAACAAGGCCGCGCTGGATGAAAACACCCAACGTCTGGCGGCGCACCTGCGGGCGCAACCGGACCAGCCGCTCGCTGACATTGCCTTTACCTTGAAAGAGGGCCGTCGCGCCTTTGATCGCCGCCGTGTCGTTGTGGCGACCAGCCATGCCGAGGCCGCCGATCTGCTAGAACAGGACAACCCCCGCCGTGTGCACAGCCACACCGCACTGTCCAATCCTGACGTCGCGTTCATGTTCCCCGGTGGCGGGGCGCAATACGCGGGTATGGCGCGGGATTTGTACGAAACAGAGCCTGTTTTCGCCGAATGGATGGATCGCGGTCTTGCCAAGTTGGACACGCTGACCGACGAAGACCCCCGCGCTGTCTGGCTGCCTGAAAACGGTGGCGAAGAGGCCGCGAATGAAAAGCTGCTAACACCGTCTGTACAGCTTCCCCTGATCTTGATCGTCGAGGTCGCGCTGGCCAAGCTTTGGGAAAGCTGGGGTGTGCATCCTGCCGCGCTGGCAGGTCATTCGATGGGCGAAAACACCGCCGCCTGTGTGGCTGGTGTCATGTCGTTCGAGGACTGCATCGGCCTTGTCCATCTGCGTGGCAAACTGTTCGATACGGTGCCCGCTGGGGGCATGTTGTCAGTCAATCTGCCTGCCGCGCAACTGGGGGCTTATCTGGGTGATGACCTTGATCTGGGGGCCGTCAACGCGCCTGATCTGTCCGTCGCCTCTGGCCCGCAGCATGCCTTGGACACGCTGGAAAAACGCCTTACCACTGATGGTGTTGAATACCAGCGCATTGCTATCGACATTGCCGCACATAGCCGCATGTTAGAGCCTATTCTGGACGATTTCCGCGCCTATCTGCAAAGCATTGAGCTGCACCCGCCGCAAATCCCGCTGACGTCTAATCGCACGGGCGACTGGATGACGGATGAACAGGCGACCTCGCCTGATTATTGGGTCGAACACCTGCGCAATACCGTCCATTTCGCTGATTGCGTCGCCACGCTGGCCGAGGAACAAAACCGCGTACTGATCGAGGTTGGACCGGGCCGCGCGCTGTCATCGCTGTCGCGGATGCATGGCGCGATGCCTGCGCAGCAAATCCTGTCGTCGCTCCGCCATCCTGATGATGATATCGCCGATGACCGTTTCTTTTTTGAGGTGCTTGGACGTTTCTGGGCGCTGAGCGTTGATGTTGACTGGGAACAGGTCTGGGCCGATGTGCCGCGTCAGCGTGTACCGCTGCCGACATATGCCTTCCAGCGCAGCCAGTATTTCATCGAACCCGGTCAGGCGCAGGCCACCACTGCGCCGGAATTCCTGTCTCGGATCGAGGATATTCAGGATTGGGGCTGGGCCCCTGTCTGGCGTCCGCGCGCGGCCGAGGTTGAGGTCGATGTCACCACCGATCTGAACCGGTCCGAACCGCAGACATGGCTGATGTTCATGGATGACGGTGGCATTGCATCAAAAGCGGCGGCATCGTTGCGCAGGGCTGGTCACACGGTGGTCGAGGTGCGCGTAGGCGACCTGTTTGCGCGGGTATCTGATGATCGTTACTCGCTTGCGCCCGAACGGGGTCGCGAAGGCTATGATCTGCTGATCAAAGACCTGCTGGCCAACGGTGTCGTGCCGAACCGCATCGCGCATTTCTGGCTGCTGACACAGGACGAAGGGCACCGCCCGGGGTCCAGTTTCACGCATCGTCAACAGGAGCACGGCTTCTATTCGCTGCTGTTCCTCGCACAGGCGATCTCAGATGAAAACCTGCCGCGTGCGATGCATATGACGGTCATCACCAACGGTGCTGCCAAGGTACGGGACGAGGCGCTGACTTATCCCAAGAAGGCCACCATCGCAGGCCCCGCGCGCGTGATTCCACGTGAATTGCAGGGCGTGACTGTCAGCACCTTTGATGTCGTGCTGCCGGTTGCCGAAGATGTGCCATTCTGGAAATCGGGTGGCGAGGCCACGCGGGTTGAGACCGCCAAAGGCGCGCTGGTCGAACGTGTGCTGGAAGAGTTGCTGATTGCACCGTCTAACCGCATCGCCGCGTTGCGGGGGGCGAAGCGCTTTGAACGGGCAATGCTACCGCGCAAACTGCCAAAAACAGGCTCTATTACTGCCGAAACAGTGCTGATTACGGGTGGCTTCGGCGGTATCGGTCTTAGCCTTGCGCGTGATCTGGCGACCAAGGGGGCCAATCTGGTTCTGGTCGCACGTGAAGGCCTGCCGGACCGTCAGACATGGGCGCAATACCTGCGCCGCCACGCCCCGCAAGACCGCGTGGCACAGCGCATCCGTGCGGTCGAGGAATTAGAGGGTCTGGGCGCGACCGTCATGGTGGCCGAGGCGGACGTTTGTAATCAGGCCGCGATGCAACGCGCCAAAGACGCCGCCGAAAAACAATTCGGGCGCATCACAGGCGTGATCCATGGCGCTGGTGTCATTGCGGATGCGCCGCTGGTGACCAAGACATCCTCTAGTATCGAAGACGTCTTCACCGCCAAGCTGCACGGCACCGACGTGCTGGGTCAGGTCTTTCCTGACGGGGCGTGCGACTGGATGGTGCTGTTCTCGTCTTCGTCGACGGTCACAGCACCCGTAGGTCAGGTCGATTATGTTGCCGCAAACGAATACCTGAACGCCTTTGCCCAGTCCCGCGGAGGGGGCCAGACGCGGGTTCAGGCGCTGAACTGGGGCATCTGGTCCGAGGTCGGTATGGCCGCCGATGCGGTCGCTGCGCGCTTGGGCGCCGATGTTGAGGTGCCGGTCGAGGATGTTGCCCAGCCGATGCTGGACAAGGCGACATTCGATCAGGACGGAAACAGGATTTTCACCGCGGAATATTCGCTGGATGACTGGTTCATTGATGAACACCGCACCCGTGCGGGCGACGCGCTGTTGCCTGGTACGGGCTACCTGACACTTGCCGCCCACGCGATGGCCGCGCAGGGCGAAGGACAGAGTTTCGAACTGCGTGACCTGACTTTCCTGCGGCCATTGACCGTGACCGAAGGCGACCCGCGCCAGATGAAACTGCGCCTGAAGCGTGACGATGCGGGCTATGGGTTCGAGGTATTGGGCAACGCCAAGGTTGGCAAAAAATCCGGCCATGCGCTGTGTGCGCAAGGTCAGATTGCCTTGCGTCCCCTACCGCCGGTTCAACCGCTGGACCTGAAAGCGATCCGTGCCCAGTGTGGTGCGGTTCAGCAGGCCTCAGACGGGGGCAAGCTGGGCACAGGGCAGGGCGAACATCTGGATTTCGGCCCGCGCTGGCAGGTGCTGGACACCAAGGCCTTTGGTAGGGACGAGGCGATAGCTGATCTGTCGCTGCCTATCGCGGCGCAGGACGATGCGGGCTATCTGCTGCATCCCGCGTTGCTGGATATCGCCACGGGCTGGGCCATGGAGCTGATAGAAGGCTATGCGCCCCAGAATCTGTGGGTGCCCGTGTCCTATGGCCGTGTTCGCGTCTATGGGCCGTTGTCGTCGCAGATCGTCAGTTGGATGCGCAACGCCGGTGAAAACCGCGCAGGTGGGGAAAGCGCGAGCTTTAACATCACGCTGACCGATCCCGACGGAACCGTGCTGGTCGAGATCGAGAATTTCAACATCCGCAAGCTGGACAGCACCACGCGCCTTGGTGCGCCGCAAAAGCTGTCTGAGGCCGAAATAGAGACTGATATGAAGCAGGGCCATCACCCGCTGTCCCCTGCCGAGGAACGCCTGAACCACAACCTGTCCCAAGGCATTCGCCCCGAAGAAGGCGTCAGCGCCTTTGCGCGGGTTCTGGCGCTGGGTGATCCGCAGATCGTTGTGTCGTCAATGGATCTGGATGCGCTGACCCGTCAGGCTGATCATGTCGAGTCCAGCGGCCCGAGTCAGAGCTTTGATCGCCCCGAACTGGAAGGCGACTATGCCGCGCCGGAAACGGATATCGAACGGACCCTTGCCGGTTTCTGGGAGGAACTGCTGGGCGTACGGAACGTGGGCATCGACGACGGGTTCTTTGACCTTGGCGGGCATTCCCTGATCGCGGTGCGTCTGTTCGCGATGGTCAAGAAAGCTTATCGCACCGAATTCCCCATCTCGATCCTGTTCGAGGCACCGACCATCCGCGCCTGCGCCGCGCTGATTGCCGAACGTGTGGGTGACACGGGGCAGGCGGGCGATGCGTCGGATAAGCCGAAAACCAAACATCCCGAACGCCGCTTCCGCCATCTGGTGGCGATGCACGATGGCGAAGGCGGTCCAAAGACGCCATTCTTCCTTGTCGCTGGCATGTTCGGCAACGTCCTGAACCTGCGCCATCTGGCGCACCTGCTTGGCAATGAACGCCGCTTCTACGGCCTTCAGGCGCGCGGGCTTTATGGCGATGAAGAGCCACATAAAACGATCACCGAAGCCGCGCGGGATTACATTGCAGAGCTGAAGCAAGTACAGCCAGAAGGGCCCTATTTGCTTGGCGGCTTCTCGGGTGGCGGGATCACCGCCTATGAAATGGCTCACCAGCTTGAGGCGATGGGCGACGAGGTTGCGCTGGTCGTTCTGCTGGATACACCGCTACCCCAGCGCCGTCCGCTGGAATGGAAAGACCGGATGCTGATCCAGATCGCAGAGCTGCGCAAAAAGGGCGTCGCTTATCCGTTTATCTGGGCCAAAAACCGCATCGCATGGGAACTCCGTAAACGGCGTGAGTTCGAGGCGACCGAAGAAACCGGCGCATTCCACGATGCCGAGATCGAGGCATCGTTCCTTTCCGCTGTCGCGACTTACCAGATGAAGCCGCGCGATGGCCGTATGGTCCTGTTCCGTCCGCCACTGCGCGGCAAATGGTCTGTGTCCAACGGGCGGTTTGTCGATGATGAACGGGCTTATCTGTTCCATGACAATGACTGGGGGCAGTACACGCCACAGATCGAGGTCTGCGAAGTTCCGGGCGATCACGACTCGATGGTGCTTGAGCCTAACGTGCGCGTTCTGGGGGCCGAAATGCGCAGAGTGATCAAACTGGCCGAAGCGTCTGATGCAGGCCATGGCACCGTGTTGCCCTTTGCCTCGCAGGCGGCGGAGTGATCAGCCATGACGACGCCGACTGTTCTGACCATCATCCTGAACTGGCGCAGTGCGCAGATGACGCTGGGCGCGGCGATGGCGGCTGCCTATGCGATGGAAGATCTGAAGGGCGAGATTCTGATCGTCGACAACGATTCAGGTGACGGGTCCGAAGAGCAGTTGAAGCAATGGATCGCCGAGGCCGATTGGAAAGACATCTGCCCTGTGCGCGTCATCCAGTCCGGTCACAATGGCGGGTTCGGCTTTGGCAACAACGTCGGCATCAAAGCAGGGCTAAGTGACGGGTCGCGGCCCGATTACGTCTATATCCTGAATTCCGATGCCTTCCCCGAAAAGGGCGCGATCTGTGCGCTTGTTCGGCATCTGGAAAACCACCCCGAGGTGGGATTTGCTGGATCGGAAATTCACGGGTCGGAAATGGATCGGCAACTGACCGCTTTCCGCTTTCCGACCATCTTTTCGGAATTCGAAGGTGCGGCGCGGACCGGTCCAATTTCGCGTCTGCTTTCCGCCTATACAGTGCCTATTTTCGGGTTGGAAAAGACAGGGCCAGTTGAATGGATCGCAGGTTGTTCCCTGATGATGCGTGACAAGGTTTTGCAACAGGTCGGCCTGTTTGACGAGACGTACTTTCTGTATTTCGAAGAAACCGATTTGTGCGCCCGTGTGCAGGGTGCAGGCTGGGGCGTGGACCATGTCGCCGAAAGCAAGGTGATGCATATCGGGTCGCAATCCACTGGCATGGGTAGCTGGAAACGCATCCCCGACTACTGGCTGGACAGCCGCTGGTATTACTTCGTGAAACATCATGGGCGCGCCTATGCCATCGGTGCGACGGTGGCCCATATTATGGGCGGCCTAATCTGGCGTCTGCGCCGCATGTTGACGGGCAAATCCCAGATCGACCCGCCCCGTTTCTTGTCCGATTTGCTGCGGCATGCCCTTTGGCACATCGCTGCGCCGCTGCCCCCGTCCAAGGTGCCGGCCATCCCCAATGACTCAGTGAGGTCTTAGACCATGTTTTCCTGTATTCTGATCGGTAACGATACGCTGACCCAGCATTGCGGGGCCAAGCTGCTGGCGGCGGGGCATAACGTGGTGGCCGTCTTTACGCGCGCTGATGGGGTCGCGGATTGGGCGCGCGACAATGGCCTGCCGGTGCAACCCCTCACACGTGATGCGGCGCAGCAATTGGCGGGGCAGCCGTTTGACTGGCTTCTGAGCGTTGCGAACCTTGATATCATTCCTGACGACCTTCTGGCGCTTCCCAAGCGCGGGGCTGTCAATTTCCACGACGGGCCACTGCCGCGCCATGCCGGTCTGAACGCCCCTGTCTGGGCGTTGATCGAGGGCGAAAAGCAGCACGGGATCACGTGGCATTTTATCGAAGGTGGTATTGACGAAGGCGACATCATCGTCGCCCGCAACGTGGCCGTGTCCGCCAGCGATACGGCGCTTAGCCTGAACACCAGCTGCTTTGCCGCAGCAATGGAAAGCTTTGACGAGGTGATGGAGGAACTGTCCTCGGACGCGCCGCGTCGGGTGAAGCAGAACCTCGCCCTGCGCAGCTATCACGCGTTAGCGGATCGTCCGGCGTCGAACGGTTGGTTGGACCTGTCGCGCCCTGCGGCCGAGTTGGAACGTTTGGTGCGTGCTTTGGATCACGGCGACTATTGGAATCCGCTCTGTGTGCCGAAATTGCGCATGGGCGGCACGTTCTACGCGGTCGGTTCGGTCGCCGTTGTTGATGGCAGAGGTGACGCTGGTCAGGTTCTGTCCGCCTGCTCCGATACGCTGACCGTGGCCTGCGGAACGGATGCGCTGCGGATCAGTGGCCTGCGCTGTCTGGATGGTGCAACCATCCAGCCCGAAAGCATCGCCAAGGCTGGCGATATGCTGGACGCCTTCGAAGACATTGACCTGCCGGATATCGCTAAAAACGATGCCACTTGGCGTCGCGCCCTGGCCAAAGCGCCCTTTGCCCGCGTCCCCGGACTGCTACCCGATACAGGCCGTACCCAGACCCTGATCCTGAATGATGTGAACGATCCAATGGCTGCGGTCGGTCGATTGGTGGCGACACTGGGCGGCGGTTTGTTGGCGTTCCAGCACAGTGACGTTCCAGATAGTCAGGGCCTGTTGTCGCCATGGGTTCCGGTTCAGATCTCTGACGACTTCAATGATCGAAAACAGGCTCTGTTACAGCGCAAAACCTTTGCCTTGGACCTGATGCTGCGCGACCCTGCGCTGGCCGACATGGGGCTTCCGGATATTGCGGTGTCGGATAACGCGGGTGCGGTCGCGGGTATTCCCCTGACCATCGAAATGTCCGGCGACAAGACCGTTCTTCACTATGACAGCGGCCGCATCCCCGAGCTTTACGCCAACGCCATTGGCGCACGTCTTCAGGCCGATAATGATGCCCTGACCGAAATTGAACGCGATCTGGTTCTGAACGGCTGGAACGACACGACCACGGATTTCACCGATCAACCGATGCATCGCCTGTTTGAAGCACAGGTCGCCAAAACACCCGATGCCATCGCGCTGGTGTTCGAGGATCAGAGCCTGACCTACGCTGATCTGAACGCGGCGGCGAACCGTTTGGCGCGTGTGCTGGTTGATATGGGCGTCGAGGCGGACACCGTTGTCGGCCTGTGTTGCCGCCGGTCGTTTGACCTGATGGTGGGTGCTTTGGCGATCCTGAAGGCTGGTGGTGCCTATCTACCGATGGACCCGACCTATCCCGCCGACCGCCTGCGCCACTTCGTGTCTGACAGTGGTGCCAAGGTCGTGCTGACCCAGTCCGATCTTCTGGCGCAACTGCCCGATCACGATGCCGAGGTTCTGGCGATCGACACTGATCCGCGTGCAGCCCAGCAGGACGGCACCAATCTGGGTGACACCAGCGGTCCGGATGATCTGGCCTATCTGATCTACACCTCGGGTTCGACCGGCCTGCCCAAAGGCGTGATGATCGAACATCGCAATGTCGCGAACTTCTATTGCGGGATGGATGCGGTGGTGCCCGATCACGGCGGCACGTGGCTGGCCGTTACATCGCTCAGCTTCGACATCTCGGTGCTTGAACTGTTCTACACGACCGCCCGAGGTTTCCGCGTTGTGATCGCGTCCGACGAAGACCGCGCGATGATTTCCGGCGGTGCGCTGGGCAATGACGGCGGGATGGAGTTTTCGCTGTACTATTGGGGCAACGACGACGGGCGGACCCATCACAAATACGACCTGTTGCTGGAAGGGGCTAAGTTTGGCGATGAACATGGCTTCTGCGCGGTCTGGACGCCTGAACGCCATTTCCATGCCTTCGGCGGGCCCTATCCGAACCCTTCGGTCACAGGGGCGGCTGTAGCGGCGGTGACCAAGAATATCGGCGTGCGTGCTGGTAGCTGTGTCGCGCCGTTGCATCACCCCGCGCGAATTGCCGAAGAATGGGCGGTGATCGACAACCTGACCGATGGGCGCGCCGGTCTGGCCATTGCCAGTGGCTGGCAGCCGGATGACTTTGTACTGCGCCCCGAAAACACGCCGCCGAACAACAAGCCTGCGATGTTCGAGACCATCGACACATTGCGCAAGCTTTGGGCGGGCGAACCTGTGCCGTTCCAGCGCAAGGACGGCACGATGCACGAGGTCGTCACTCAGCCGCGCCCTGTGTCGGCCAAGCTGCCGGTTTGGGTGACAACGGCGGGTAACCCCGAGACATGGCGCGAAGCGGGCACCATCGGTGCAAACGTTCTGACCCACCTGCTGGGCCAAAGCGTGGATGAGGTCGCGGACAAGATCAAACTCTACCATCAGGCGCTGAAAGACGCGGGCCACGATCCCAAGGATCACAAGGTCACCCTGATGCTGCACACCTTCCTTGCCGACACGCGGGAAGAGGCGCAGGAGATCGCGCGCGAGCCGATGAAGGATTACCTGCGTTCGGCTGCGGGTCTGATCAAGCAATACGCTTGGGCCTTCCCTGCGTTCAAAAAGCCCGAAGGGGCGAAGAATGCGTTCGACCTTGATCTGGGGTCGCTGGAACAGGACGAGCTGGAGGGCATTCTGGATTTCGCCTTTGAGCGCTACTTCAACGACTCGGGCCTGTTCGGCACGGTGGACGATGCGATGGACCGTGTGCGTGACCTGCAAAAGATCGGCGTGACCGAAGTCGCCTGCCTGATCGATTACGGCATTCCGACCGATACGGTTCTGGCGGGCTTGCGGCCCTTGGCCAAGGTGGTGGCGCAAAGCAAAACGGTCAGTGGGCCTGCGGCAGACGACTTCTCGCTCGCGGCGCAGATTGTGCGCCATGACGTGACGCATCTGCAATGCACGCCGTCGATGATGCGGATGATTGCTATGAACGACGAGGCGCGCTTTGCCCTGTCGCGGGTCAAGCATCTGTTCCTCGGGGGCGAGGCGCTGCCCGGTGCGTTGGTTGCCGATCTGGCCAAGGCGACGGATGCGACAGTCACCAACATGTACGGCCCGACCGAAACAACGATCTGGTCGTCTACCCAAGCGGCAGGCGGGACCGAGGCCGTGGTCAACGTCGGTCTGCCCATCGCCAACACCCAGCTTTACGTTTTGGACGACGCGCAGACCCCTGTCGGTATCGGCGCCGAGGGCGAATTGTGGATCGGCGGTACGGGTGTCACGCGTGGCTATTGGAACCATGCGGAACTGACAGCCGAGCGGTTCGTCGAAAACCCGTTCCACGGTGGACGGATGTATCGCACTGGCGATCTGGTGCGCCGTCGTGGCGATGGCCGGATCGAATTTATCGGCCGTGTGGATCACCAAGTGAAGCTGCGCGGCTTCCGGATCGAACTGGGTGAGATTGAAGCGCGGCTTGAGGCCGTGAAAGGCGTGCGTCAGGCGGTTGTCATGGCGCGCGAAGACCAGCCAGGTGATCTGCGTCTGGTGGGGTACTACACAGGCTCTGAACAGGCGGAAAACGTGCTGAATGCCAAGCTGTCCGAGGATCTGCCCAGCTTCATGGTGCCCAGCCGGTTTGTGAACCTGTCGGCCTTTCCGCTGACGCCTAACAAAAAGGTCGATCGCGGTGCGCTGCCTGCACCAGAACAGAAGCGGAAGGCACCGGCGAAACCGGCCTCGCGTCCTGCGCCTGTTGCCGCCAAAGGGCAAGGCGACACCGTCCGTATCACCGCACAGATCGCCGCGATCTGGAGCGAGATCTTGGGCGTGGATCAGATCGACCCCCGCGACAGTTTCTTTGACCTTGGCGGGCATTCACTGCTGGCGGTTCAGGCGCATCGCGCGATCCGTGACGGGTTGAAGGTACCCAAGCTTGCGATTACGGACATCTTCCGCGCGCCCACCCTGTCTGCGCTTGCGGCGCGGGTGGCAGAACTGTCGCCAACAACTGCGCCAGAGCCCGCTACACAGGATGCGCCTGCGGAAAATGATCGTGCGCAATCGCGCCGGGATGCAATGGCGCGACGTCGTGAAATGCGCGCGCGCCGGAAGGTATAAGTTATGTCCATCTGTGATCTGGAACAGCACCTGTCCTTGATCGACTTTCCGGGTCGATTGACGGTCTCTGTTGCTGATCCGGGGGCGGTTCACCCGCCGTTGCACCCTGTGGAAGAGGCCGCTGTTCTGCGTGCCGTGTCCGGTCGCCGCGCCGAATTTGCCGCTGGCCGAGTCGCCGCACGTATGGCCTTGGCGCAAATGGGGCTGCCCGGTGTGTCCATCCCGATGGCCGAAGACCGCGCGCCGGTCTGGCCTGCGGGCACCGTTGGTAGCATCAGCCACACCGGCACTGCCTGCATCGCGATCACCGGCGATTCCGAGGATTACGCAGGGCTGGGTATCGACCTGGAAGATGCGGGCAGTCTGGACATCAGCCTACGGCGCGAAATCGGGACCAAGAAAGAGCTGGACCAGATTTCCGATGATCACGGAATTGCAGCTACCCGTTTGTTTTCATTGAAAGAAGCGGCTTACAAGGCGCAGTATAACCTTAGCCGTACCGTTTTCGGCTTTGGAGCACTTGAACTGACGGATGGTGGCAAATGCCTGCGTTTCGCGCGCCCCGTTCCGCCCTTCAAGAAGGGGGATTGCCTGCCTGTCTTGCAGTGGAATGTCGGTGATATGTGGCTGTCATTGTGCGCGCTGAGCGCGTCATTTTTACACGTAAAGTCCTGAGAAAACGAAGGTTTTGGAAATGCACTGTTTCCGATTCCGCCCGTTTGGATTGTGGCTTTTAAGGGGCCGTTCCGATAGATTGTGGCGTGAAGATGGCGAAATCTCTTCAGATAGGGATTCGCAACTTCCGAACGCAATGGGGGCGACTTTGCGGGAGCATAGTGGATGAACCAGTTTCAAAGCCTCGGGGAATTCCTCGCGGCAATTCGCCGTCGTACTTGGGTGATTATTCCCATTTTCGTGCTGGGCTGCCTTGCGGCTGCCATGTTCGCGAAATCCCAGCCTAAGCTGTATCAGGCTATCTCTGTCATCCAGATTCAGGATGCACGGATCGAAGAGCCGGTGCGCATCGGCATGCCTGTCCGCCAACAACGCGATCCCGCCCGTCAGGTGCGGTTGATCGAACAGCAGATGATGGCCCGCGATAACCTGATCGAGATCATGGATCGCTATGATCTGTTCATGGATCCCAGCCTGTCGATGATCGAACGCGTATTCGAAATGCGTCAGTCCGTTCTGGTGGAACAAATCCGCGCAGGTGCGCAGCCATGGCAGACAGATATCCCGCCGTCGGGTCTTCGCATTACGGTGCAGCTGGGTGATCCTGAAAAGGCCGCTGCCGTTGCCAACGATCTGATGACATCCGTGATTGAACAGGCCCGTGAACAGGGACTGGCGCAGGCCCGTGATGCGCTCAGCTTCTTTGATGCGGAACAGGATCGTCTCAGCACAGATATCGACAAGGCCGCAGCCGAAATTTCGGCGTTTAAATCCGCCAATACGGATGCACTGCCCACCGCCCAAACCGCCCTGCGCGATCAACTGGCGACGCTGGAAGACACCAAGCTGGAACTTGATCAGGAAATTGTGACGCTGCAAAACAGTACCGGCCGTCAGCGCGAAGGTGTCGTTGAGCAGCAGGTCGCACTGTTGATCCAGCAGCGCAACGTTGTCGAAACCCGTATTTCCGAGATCGAAGAGGCGATGGCCCGTTCCCCCGAGGTCGAGCGCCGTCTGGATGCATTGGAACGTGATCTTGCCCAATTGCAGGAACAGTACACCATCGTCACACAGCGCCGTTCGGATGCGCAGATGGAACAGATGCTGGAAGCTCAGCAGCAGTCCGCACGTATGGATGTGCTAGAAGCCGCCATGGTACCCGAGGCACCCATTTCCACCAGCGCGCTGAAAATCATGGTCGCCGGTATTCTGGGGTCCGGCATGCTGGCGCTGGGTGTGGCCTTTGTTCTGGAGCTGCTGAACCCCGCGATCCGCACTGCGGCCCAACTTGAACGCGCACTGGGTGTCAAACCCGTGGTGTCCATTCCGGTGATCACCACAAAACGCGATGATCGGAACAATCGGTGGAAATGGGTTGGACGCATCTTTGCGCTACTGCTCGGGTTGGGCGCAGCGATTGTCTATGTGTTCGGGCCGGAAGGCTTGCTGGGTCGAATCCTCCCGATGCGGGCGGGCAACTGATCCGTCAGAAGTATTCGTAATTCGCGCTGTGCACGCCTTCGGCCTTGTTCAGGACGATGCCCAATAGGGGCGTCGCTTCGCCCAGACGGCTTTCGACCTCTTGGATTTCGGCCTGTGTGGTGACACCGCCACCCACAACCAGCAAAACGCCATCCAGATGCGGTTGCAGCGCCAGAACGTCGTCTGAAAACAGGGCGGGCGGCAGATCAAACAGGATGACGTCCGGATTCAGCCGTTCTTCAAGATCGTCCAGTGCGGCCCCTGTGCGGGGATCAAGCAGCAGTTCCGAGGCGTAGGATTCGGCGGAATCGTTCAATCCGAACGCAATGTTCTGACCCGCATGTAGCGTGTTCGGGCCCAACCGTTTGATGTGGTCCTGCGGGTCTTTGGTACCTCGAAGCATCTCGCCGATGGATCCGGGGTTCTGAACGCCCAGCACTTTGGCCAGCGACGGGCGGCGCATGTCAAAATCCAACAGCAGCGTTCGGCAATTTTCCTGACGCGACAGGCTCAGCGCCAGATTGGCCGCTGTGAATGTTTTGCCACAACCTTGCGTGGGCGAGGTGATGGCAACGCGCTTCCAGCCCTTTTCCGACAGCGCCTGAAGCAAACGGGTGCGCAGCACGTCGAATGTCGTGTGCGCGCCGTCTTTGCGCGTGCCCGTGATGATACGGTGGCGATCCAGCGTCGCGGCATCCAGCGAAACGGTTCCCAAACTGTCCCAATCGCTCAGCGTAGGGGCGTCGGGAACGTATTCGGGTTCGGGCTGGGCTGATTGAGCGGCTGCAGCTTGTTCAGCTTCGGCCTGACGCCGAGCCTCGGCTTTTCGTTCTTCTTCGACGCGGCGCAGTTGTTCGGCAAGACGTTGACGCTCGGCCTCTTCCTCAGCGGCGCGTGCTTTGGCGGCAGCGGCGGCCTCTTCGGCCTGGCGTGCCCTGATCTCGGCTTGCTTACGTTCTGTATCATCGATTTGCGGCGCAGGAACGGCTGGCTCGATCTCGGGGAGGGATTGAGCGCCTGCGCGTTTTTTGCGTGTGAATTTGGGGCGTTGGGTCATGGCAACACCTTTAGCGCCCGCAAATGGGGCGTCATTTTCTGGCTGATGATTGGCCGGATTGTCATCAATCCTTACCCCGTACCCGATTATTTACTGCACTCAACAGCGTCTCTTTCATCAGAACAATCTGTCAAAAATACGGAGAAATCGGGAGAATTGTTAACAATCTGGATCAGAAGCCAAACAGGTTGGCCTCTTTGATCCCTTTTTCGACAAAGGCGCTGCGATCCGCTTCTGGTGCCCAACCTAACATGGTTTTGGGTTTGTCATTCACAAACGGCGAAAAATGCGCGCGGCTTTTCCAATCGGCCAACGACGGGCGCGTCAGGCCGGTCCGGCGCAGCGCGTGTTTTTTCAGCACGTGTTTCACTGCATCTGCCGCGAACAGCAGGTTCAGATTTGATCCCGAAACGCGGAGCTTGGCGCCATAGACCTGATGGATCGCGGCAAAGTAATCGCGACCCGACATCATCGGCTCACCCACAAGGTTGAAGTCTTCGCCCAGTGCGGCGTCGTCTTCGGCCATGCGGATCAGGCCATCTGCTACGTCGTCATTCAGAACAAACGGCAGGATGTTGTTGCCATGCCCCCAGATGCGCACCGCACCGGCCCCGTGCCAGCGGCCGATGCCCCAGTGTTGCAGCGGGCCGCCGGGGCCGATCACAATACCGGGCCGTGCGATGGTCAGCGGCAGGCCGCGATCCTTGTGCATGGCCATCAGGCGGCGTTCGCATTCCGCCTTGGACCGCGCATACAGGTTCCGGTCGGTCATATCATCGGGGAAGCCCAGATCCTCGGTAATTTTCACGTTGGGGTCTGACATGTCGTAGCTGGCGATGGTGCCGGTGTAGACCAGCCGTTTGACACCCGCGCCCATCGCCGCCTCGGCAATCGTTTCGGCCACACCCACATCGTTGATCAGACAGTCTTCCCAAGACGTCCCCATGGCGCGGGCAAGGTTGAACACCACGTCCATGCCCCGCATCGCATCGGTCAGCCCTTCGCGGTCTTTCAGGGATACACCGACGGTTTCCACCTGATCCGGCAGATCGGGGAAGGGGCCGGTTTTGCCACGGGACAGCACGCGCACGTCGCGGCCTTGGGCCACCAATGCGCGGGTCAGCGCACGACCAATGAACCCTGTGCCGCCGATAACCATCGCCGTCGGTTTGGGATCGCGCGTTTTGACGGCGGGGGCTGCGACGGCCAGTTGGTCTGCGGGGACCAAAGCCAAAGCATCATCCAGCGCCTGCATCACCTGAACGGCAGCCTCTGCGCTGAAACGCGGGTCGGCGGGTTTGTCCAGATTGCCATAGATCGCGCGGTTCATGCCGCGAAAGCTCTGACCATAGGCGCTTTGTTTGTTCAGGGATTTGGTCTGCACAAACAGATTGCGCATCCCTTCGCGCAGATGCTGGGCCGACATATCCAGCTGGCGGCGCAGCGGGTTCACGATCAGATCCGATGTGTTTTCACGGTCCACGACAAGCGTATCGGCCGCGAAATCCAGACGGGCACGGCCGGATGATCCGCGCAGCGTGACAGATCGGTCATCGACGCTTTCTACCATGCTGACCGTAATGTTCAGATCAACATCGCCCGCCCTTGCCAGAATGCGGAACATCTGGGGGCGTGTGTCGTCGCCGGGCAGGTCCACGGGTTTGGACAGGATCGTGTGCTCAACCGTGACAGGCCCGAACAGATCGACAGCAAAGGCCATCAGGTGCGGGCCTAGTTCCAACAGCAGATTGCGCGGTTCGCGTAGCAGCCAGAGGTTATAGGGACCGGACCGCAAGGGTGCCAAGGGCAATGCCCATGTCAGTTCTGCTGATGATACACGGCCCAATGTGCCATCGGTAACCATGTCCTTCAGCCGTTCATAGGACGGCAGGCCAAGGAAGTTATGGCCAGGGTGAAACCGCGCGCCGGATTTTTCCGCCGCTTTTGTCATGGCGCGGGTGTCATCGGCGCTTGTGGCGACAGGCTTTTCAACGGTCACGTGCAGGCCTGCGTTCAGGCACTGGATGGCGATGTCTTTGTGGATATGCGGCGGCGTCAGGATGTGCACAGCATCGCATGTGCCGCTTTCGATCAGCTCGTCCACCGACCCGAACGCCTGCGCGCCGAACGCTGCGGCCAACCCCTCGGCGGCGGCGCGGGATGTGTCGGCAACGGCGGCGACTGTAACACCACGGGTGTCGCGCAGCGCCTCGGCATGCCATGTGGCGATATAGCCTGCGCCAATCAAACCTACGCGTATCGGATCGGACATATCTGGCCCCTTACTTGTACTCGATCAGGCGCATGTCCGCGCCGGTGAGCCTGCGAAGATGGAAACGAAGGTATCCCTGCAGGTTCGGAAATTTGGAAATGGTCAGCAAGACCGCGTGACGGCGCGCCTCGGATGCAGGCAGTCCTTCTGCCATCAGCCCCTTGGCCGTGCGCCACCAGTTCAGCGGATAGATCAACAACAGCAGCAAGGCAGGCCAGCCAATCAAGGCCAGCAGAACCAAGGTCGCGAGCGGCACGGCCAGCGCGTAGATCAGCATCCGTTGCCGTTCGCGCACGAAATAATCGGGGTGCAGATGGCCCACCTGACCAAAACCATGGCCGGTCCGTTCGGCACGTCGCCACCACTGGCTGAACTTGTAGGTCGCCGCATCGTGGCGCGTCATGTCTTCGGGGATGCGTTCCAGCTTGCCGCCAGCTTTGGCCAGCCGCACGCAAAGGTCGTCATCCTCTGCCGCGATCACGGCCATGTTGAAGCCGCCGATCTGATCAAAGGCGCTGGCGCGGACCATCATATTGCCGCTGCATGCCTGAATGGGGCCAGCAGGACGAAGCCATTCGACATCGCACATCTGGTTATAGACCGACGCATCGCGGTTGATTTCGCGGGTCCAGCCTGTGACCAGATAATGACCCGGATTGGCATCCAGAAAGGCAGCGCCCTTGGCGACCCAGCCGGCGATCGTCTGGCAATCGCCATCAATGAACTGCACGTAATCGGGGGGCGTGTCATGGGCCATGGCCGCTGCAAAACCGGCGTTACGGGCGCGAGCGGCAGAGTGGGGGATGGAGTTGTCCAGTTCCACGACCTCGACACCTGCGGCGCGCGCCTTGGCGACGCTGTCATCTGTTGATCCACTGTCCACAAAGATGATCCGCCGCGCTTGGCCCTTCAGGCTGGCAAGCGACGCTTCGATGCGGGCCCCTTCGTTGCGGCCGATCAGAATGGCGTCAACCACGCTCATGCAGATCCCCTTGGAACAGGGCCGACAGTTTTGCGGCCTCTGTGGCGATGTTGAAGTCTTGTGTGACCTTGTCGCGGCCTGCCTGACCCATGGTATGACGGTCTGTCGAGGGGGAAAGCAGGTCTTTCAGTGCCCCTGTCAGCGCGTCCGTATCGCCAGGCGCGACGAGTTTTCCCGATACGCCATCTTCGACCAGCTCTGGGATGCCAGCGATGCGGGTGGTCAACACGGGGACGCCTGCCGCCATCGCCTCCATCAAAACAACGGGCACGCCTTCGGCAAAGCTGGGCAGGACGAAAACAGATGCTTTGGTCAGTGCCTCGGCCACTTCGGACTGGGATTTGTACCCAACGAAATCGCAGCGGTCGGCGATGCCCAGATCACGTGCTTTCGTCTCTAATTCGGCCCGATCTGGTCCATCGCCGATCAGGGTTAGTCGGAGGGCGGGGATATCTGCGGCCAGATCGGCGACCGACTGCAACAGGATTGGTACGCCTTTGACACCGGCCAGACGACCGACGAACAGAAGGTGCGGCTCGGTGACGTCAGTCGGGGTGTAGCGGTTAGGCTGGATACCGCAATGGACGATATGGAAACGGTCCCAATCGGCGGGTTTGGCGAAACACATCAGTTGCGAGCGGGCAAAGTTGGAAATGCAGGCCACAAACTTGGCGCGCGCCGCCTTTTCATCAATCCGCCAGTGATGCGGTTCGAAAAAGATGTCGGGGCCGTGGATCGTAAAGCTGTAGGGGATGCCCGACAGATGCGATGCCAGCATCGCCACGGTGCAGGATGCCTTGGCGATATGGTTGTGCAGATGGGTAACGCCCGCGTCCTGCAGCTTGGTCGCCAGCACCATCGCCTCGGCCAGATAGATCATCTGGTACAGGCGGCCCTTGATGCCCTTGGGCGCCGTGGACCATGCAAGCTTTAGCGCGGACAGAAACCGTGCAGGCTGGCGCAGGTTTTGACCCAATGCGCGCAAGAATAGGGTCGATTTCACGGCTTCCAGAACGTGGAATGTCTGGGCCTGGTCGCTGCGCTGTTCGGGGCCGACCAGATGTTCAACGCCTGTGCGCCGGATCGAACATGTCTGAACCTCGTGCCCCAGATCGCGCAGGGACGCGACCTCTCGCTGGATGAAGGTGTCAGAGGCGCGGGGGTATTCGCCCGTCAGATATGCGATCTTGCGCAGGCTCATGCGGCATCCTCGGCAGGGATCTGCATCAGCTCTTCAAAGGTCGTGTCGCTTGAGACGTTCAGCGCCTTGTGCATGGCGTCGTTAGGGTACTTCAGCTCCATCATCCGCGCCCGCAGAATGCGTTCTTTCAAAAGTCCCGGTACGTAGCGCGCAAAGGGCCGCGCCAGTTTGGCCAGAACCAAAGCCGTGGGGAAGGACACCTGCACCGCAAATCGTGGCCCGCCTTTGTCACCGATGGCATCAATAACGCGCAGGCGGCTGGGGCGGTCATCATCAAGGATATTCAGCGCCTTTGTGCCGTCCGGATCGGTCAGAACCGCTGCAATGATCGCTTTGGCTGCCATGTGAACATGGACGACGGGGACCTCGCCCTTTTTACCGACCTGCACCATTACAGGCCCGAATTTTTGACCGGTGTGGGCGGTTGATAACTGATCCTTGGAATAGACCAGACCGATCCGCAGCATCCACAACCCGCGTCCGTCCTGTTCGCAAAACACCTGACACAGATGTTCCTGCCGCAACTTGGACGCCGTGTAGACATCACGCGCCTTGTCGGGGGATTCAACCTTGGTCGCCTCGGTCACGGTGCCGCCGGGTTTGACCGTCAGATAGTCATAGACCGACATCGAACTGACCAGAACAAAACGCCGTGCGGGGGCGTTTTCCAGGGCCTTCAGCAAATGATCGGTGGCGCGCAGCGTGTCGCGGTCGTGCGGGGCCTTTTCGTTGCCCATGTGACCGGCGGCATGCACGATCACGTCGGCATCCGAGGCAGCAGCGGCCAAGGTTTCCTGTACGTCGAATTCCGCCAGATCGGCGTTCACGATGCGGATGCCGTCATCATTTTTCCACGACAGGGGATATTTGCTGCGCACGATGGCCGTGACGGCGATACCGTTTTTGCGGGCTTCAGACACAATAGCGCGGCCAAGATACCCTGCGCCGCCGGTAACAAGAATACGGTTTACGTCGCCCAAGGCATCGGCTCCATCGGCTGGCAAGTGGTGGTCATTTTCTGCGCGCCCGTGTCATCGCCTGCGTTCTGTATGGCAAGCGTCACCTCGGTCAGATGCAACGCATAGTTGCCCGACAAACGGGACGGGCGGTCTTCTGCGATGGCGTCCAGCATTTCGGCAGGGCCAAGGGCAAAGTTCATGCTGGCTGCGCCCCAGCGCCCCGTTTTCGGGTGGGTTTCGCCCGCGATGCGCAGGCGTTTCGGGAACGGGTGTTCCAGCAGTTTCCGGCGCACGGTCATGCGGCGGGCATAGCGGATTTTGGCACTGTTATCCCATGCGGCGTTGCAGGTCAGAACGCCATTGTCGCCGATCACTTTCAGGCCGTGGTCATGGGGGGCCACAATAGAACAGGTCAGCCGTGTCACGGGGCCGTTTTCGAAAAACAGGGTGGCGACGGACAGATCAGGCGCGAAGGGTCCTGTGCCCGCCTTGTCGGGGATCACCTCGGCCGAGGCGGCGGTGACAGACCGGACGCCGCCAAACCATGCCAGAAACCAGCTTAGGTAATAGCCCGCGTGCTCTAGCGTACAGCCGACACGGAATTCATCCTCAAAAGGCCACGGCGCGCCGCTTTCGGTCATCCATTTGCGGAAGGGGGCTTGTGGGACGAAACCGTCATCCAGTTCCGCATAGATCGCGCGGGGGGTGCCCGCCGTGCCATTGCGAATAGCTTGGCCCAGTGTTTGCGCCGCTTCACCCAGTACCGAACAGGGGGCACTGGCCAGTTGCAGGCCCTTGGACGCCGCCAGATCGGTTAGCGTTTTTGCCTCGGCCACCGTCATGGCCAGCGGCTTTTCGCAGTACACATGATGGCCCGCATTCAGGCAGGCGCTGTTCACCTCGAAATGCGCGCCTGGGTTCGTTAGGTTCAGCACAACGCCGTCTTTCGGTAGCATGTCCAGAAGCGCTGTTTGGTCCGGCGCGGCGGACAGGCCCCAATGGGCGCAGAACGCAGCCAGACGCGCGGCGTCGTGATCCCAGACGCCGGTTACGCGGATATCGGGAAAGGTTTGTAGCGACCGCATGTACAGATCGGCGACAAAGCCACATCCGATGATCGCGACGGATTTATCCTGATCACGCATCACGATCCATCCCGCCCCTTTGCCCAAGACAGGGGGCGTATCGTCTGTCCAATCCTGTCGATCATTCTGCGGATGCCTTGTTTCGTCCGTAACGCGCTAAAAAACTTTGTACTCAGAAGAAAATGGCCTGAATTCGGCGAAGTTTGGTAATTCTATCAATTCCACCGTGAAAGATCAGGGTTTGTTGCGAAAAAACCTGTTGTGATGCGCGGATGCGATGCAGGCGCTGGACGCGGGCTTCTGAAGTTTGCATGAAACGAAGATAACGATTGGCACCCAACGCAGGGGACGTGGTTTGGATTTCAAGGTCGGCACATATCAGGTTCGGGTGAACACCCCGACAGTGAAAGACCTGCACGATCAGGTGCGTGCGCGGTTGTCGTCGGGTCAGGGCTTTGCTATGGCGACGTTGAACCTTGATCATCTGGTGAAGCTACGGACATCGAAGCCATTCCAAGCGGCTTATGCCGCGCAGGATATTGTTGTGGCCGATGGCAATCCGATTGTGTGGCTGTCCAAGATTGCCGGTAAACCTGTCGAACTGATCCCGGGATCGGACGCGATCATTCCGCTGTGCCGGATTGCCGCGCAGGTGGGTGCGCCTGTCGGACTGGTGGGCAGCACGGATGACACGTTGAAGGCCGCGGCAGAGTATCTTGAGCGCCAAGTCGAGGGGCTGAAGGTCGTCTCGACCATCGCACCGCCGTTCGGGTTTGATCCCAAAGGCGCGGATGCCGAGGCGATCCTTAAAGAGCTGCAAAGCGCTGGCGTTCGCCTGTGCTTCATCGCGCTTGGTGCACCCAAGCAGGAAGAGTTCGCCGCCAAAGGGCGCGACGTGACGCCCGAGATCGGCTTTGCATCTATCGGCGCAGGTTTGGATTTCTTTTCCGGCGCGCAAGAACGGGCACCTGCTTGGGTACGCAAGATCGCGATGGAATGGCTGTGGCGCACACTGGGGCAACCCGCTCGTATGGTGCCGCGCTATGCCAAATGTTTTGGCATTCTACCCGGTCATGCGCTGCGTGCGGCAATGCAACGGATGGGCTTGGGTCGGTAATTCCAGCCTCGACTTTCCGGCGGAATCAGGCAGATTGCCGGACATGATGTCTTTGCTTCAGAATATGAGCGTGCGCTGCGCCCGAATTATCGTCCCGGCCTGAGCGGTCGGGTCGGGTTATTTCTGTTCTGAATTTCAAACGCGCGTGATGCGCTTTCAAAGGCACGTATTATGTCACTGAAAACTCCTGTTCTGCACATGCTGTGCGGAAAAATAGCTGCGGGCAAATCGACCCTTGCGGCTGAATTGGCTTCTGAGCCCGATACTGTTTTGCTGTCCGAAGATGACTGGCTTTCGACGCTGTTCGGGGATCAGATGAAGACCATCCCCGACTATTTGCGCTGTTCGGCAAAGCTGCGGCAGGTGATGGGGCCGCATGTTGTGCATCTGTTGAACGCGGGCCTGTCGGTGGTTCTGGATTTCCCCGCCAACCGCGTCGACAACCGCGCGTGGATGCGGGGGCTGTTGGAGCAGACGCAGGCAGATAACCAATTGCATGTGCTGAACTTGCCCGAAGATGCGCGCCGCGCGCGTTTCAACGCCCGTAATGCACAAGGCGATCATCCGTTTTCGGTGACGGATGAACAATACGAGGCGATGTCAGCCTATTTCCAAGAACCGAGCGAGGACGAAGGCTTTACCCTCGTCCATCATCACGCCACGGCGTAATCAGCCGGTGATCAAACTGGGCGTTGGGCCGGTCGGGTCCAAGGCCCAGTCGTAGGCCCGCAGGATCTGGCGGGCCTTTTGATCCCATGTGAAGGTGCTGTCGACACGTGCCTTGGCGGCCTTTCCTTTGGTGGCCAAAGGCGCAGGATCGGCGACAAGATCGGTCAGCAGGGAGGCTAGATCGCGTTCGATCTCGGTCTTTGATCCGCAGGGGATTTTGTATCCCCACGCATCGCTGACCAACTCGCCCGGACCGGCGTAGTCCACGACGATGGGCGGCAGGCCCAAGGCCATCGCCTCAAGCACCACGCCGCCGCCGAATTCGCGGATGGACGGGAAGGTCAGACAATCGGCCTTGGCCATGATGTCCTGCACCTCTTGGTGGGCCTTCCAGCCGTGAAACGTCACCGCGTCGCCCATCGGGGCTGCGAGCGCCTCTAGTTCCGCGCGTTGCGGGCCGTCGCCCACGATATCCAGAACCATTTTGCCGGAAATCAGCAGATCACGCGCTGCATTCAGCAGCATGCTCGCGCCCTTGTACGGCACCAATCGTCCGACAAAGACACCTCGCAATGGCGTGTCTGTGGAGGGGCTGGCCGTCAGGTTAAAGCGCGACGGGTCGATCCCGTTTTCCGGCAGGAACAGTGTCTTGTTTTGGAACTGTTCCGGCACCTCTGACGCCGTGTGGCGTGACCCCGCAAGGATGACCGAGGCGTGTTTCAAAGTGGCGGTTCTGTTCGGCAGCAGTTTGTAGGCCGAACGCACGTAGCTGAGCCATTCCTTTTCGCCTCTGCGCTCTGCCTCGAACCCTTTCGGCCACGGGACGCCACCGTTCAGGGGGCCGATCACAAAGGGAACGTTTGTCTTGGCAACCTTGGCCGCGATGGGCGATGCGATGGTGGGCGACAGGGGTGTGATGCGGTGCACGATGTCCCAATCGCCCGCTTTGATGCTGTCACCGAACGCCCGCCAGACCAGCCGTTCGAACCATGGATAGCTGAGTGCATTGATCGCCTGCACCATGGTCCAGCCCTTGCCTTCGCCCATGCGCAGTTTCTCGGCCAGCTTCCATGCGGGCTTGGCAAATGCCTCGGAATCGATGGCGGTGAAATCGGTGCCTTCTTTCAGGCCAGCCCGCAGAAACGCATCGCGATTGCGGATCTGGGTGACGATGTGCACGTCGGCGTGTTCCCGCAGCGCGCTGGCCAAGGACCAACCGACCAAAGGCACGCTGACCCATTCGGGGTTAGCGGCCTCGGCGATGGCCAGTACGCGCAGTTTGCGGTCACTCGGGAACGTCACAGGATCGGTCGCCACTTCATTTCATAGGTACGTTTTCGTTGTTCGGTTTTACGGTGGCGCAGCCGTTCCGCATAGCCCGTCAGCGCACCGGCCATCAGCCACGTCAGCGGGGTCAGGGTAGCGTTGGGCAACATATCGAACACGTTGAACGCCAAGATCAGCGACATAGGTGCGATCAGAGGGGTGATCTGCGTTTCGGACAGTCGCCGCGCCTGTTGCCAGAGCAGGAAGATGGGCAAGGTCAGCAGGCCGAACTCGGCTAGAAACCCGATCCAGCCGTAGACCCCGAACACGATGATCCAGCGGCCGTCAGACACTGTCACCAGTTCGCCGGTGACCTGATCGTAAATCTGGTTGCGGCCCCAACTGCCCCAACCGAAGGCAGGCTTATCCATCGCGCGTTCCAGCAGTGCGTCTTCGTTCATGAACCGGAAGCGCAGGGAATTGCCGCGGTCTTCGTCAATCTTGTCGAACTGGGCAAGGATCGCATCCTGCGGCACCAGATCGACAGCTTTCAGGTTCGGATAGGCCAAGGCCAATGCCGCCAAAGCGATAGCAAGTTTGATTTGCATCATCCGGCTTAGAAGAACCACGCAAGGGACCAATGCCATCAGGAACAGCAGCGCGCCAAAGGATTTCGCCAGCACTACGACGGCGGACAAATAAAGACCGATGAACAGATATTTTGACCTGCTCGTACCCTCGGACATGCGCCATAGGGCAAAGGCGGACACGGCGGCTGTCATGGCAAAGAAAGCGACCCACAAACCGTGGTACAGGAAGACAACAGGGCGGAACCCGCCAAAGCGGATCGATTGGCCAAAGAAGTGCTGGTAATAGCCGTAAATCCAGTTGTTCAACTGGGGTGACAGGCGCACCTCGATCAGCATCAGAACGGAATAGATCAGCCCGCCGATCACAATCGCGGTCAGAAGCTCTTGCTGCGTGTCGCGCGTCGACAGAAGCTGCCGCGCAAGAAGGAACGGCAGCAGAAACAGAAACTGTTGCATGGGCAGTGCTATAGCGTCTTTGATGCCGAGCGCGGGAATATACGTCAGCCCCCAAGTGATCGATTCACCATTGTTCAGAACGGTTAAGATCGGCGAGAAGATGAACACCAGCACCAGGCCTTTGGCGATGCGGTTCTCTGGCAGAATGCGGAATTCCTGATCCTTACTGAACAGCAGGATAAAGAACGCCGTCATCGCAGGCAGAGAATGTTTGGTGAAAGGCGGAAACAGCGGAAGGTCAAAGGCGGCGGGTGGTTCTGGCAGGAACAGATAACCGCCCAAAAGCGAAATGATCAGGGCGCGCGACGGCTCATACCGTCGGAACAACACGACGGTGATGAAAGGCCATGCGGCCAACATCAGGTAGGCGAGTGGATTGGGCATCCTCTGGTCTGGGTTCCGTTACGCTTTGGGGCCTGTCATTTCGTGCCGATTGCTCATTCTCCGCAGTATAGCCACGGAAAATGCGCAAATTAGGAAGAAAATGCGGCTTTCTTACTTTGACCCGCGGAACCAGTCCTTCAGACTGCGGCGTTTTTCAGCAAGCGAATGGCCCGCGTCGTCAATACCGTCTGCGATTTCGTCAATCACGGGATCGATGCGGTTGTGGCGGAACCGACGCCAGCGCACGTAAAGCGCCCAAAAAATCGCGGCCAGAATGATCAGAATGATGATCGCTTTCCACGGGATGATGCGGACATCGGGCCCTTCGACAGGGCGGATCGACAGGGCATTGGGGAAGATCGTCAGAAATTCGAACCGTGCGCCATAGTGGGTGATCGCCACCCACTGCGGTTCGGCGGCGGTGGATTTGAAATCAACCGCTTCGGCCTGCAGGTTCGAACTGTCGAACTTGAAATACGGCGGCCAGCCCCAGCCGGTGTCTTCGTTGCGGTAGACCATCACATCGCCATTGGCGAGCCGCGTCTGGATAAAGAACACATCGCGGCTGGTTGAACTGGACGACCCGGCCTCGGGACGGGCCCAGAACATCGAATTATTCCCCAGATCCATGCGCTTTTCATAGGTGTCGGTGACGCGCGCGATGTCGTTCTGCGGTAGCGTGTAAAGCAGAAACAGGGCCACAAAGCCCCAGAACAAGATAATCGCAATCCACTTTACATAAGACATTTGTGCATCCCACCTGACGTTGTCTGATCACATAATGGATTGGCGCATAAAGGCAAAGCGCCCAATGCGTGTGGCGTTCCGTCATTGCGGTTGTGCCGCAGCATTGGGCAGGGTTTTGCGCAGATCAGTCCGAAAACAGCGCCTCTGTGATCGGGCTGTCGGCCTGTTCCAGTCCGTCAACAACATCAAAATGGTGTTTGCCACTGTCGATAATGTGGGCCGCGCCCCATGCCTCGGCCAGCCAGCGCGCCTGATCCAGAAAAACAGGGCGTTCATCCGCGCCGACCCAGACGGTCACGGGGATATCTGGTTTGGCTTGAAAGATCGGGCTTTCGTCATGGGCTTCTGTTTCACTCAGCCGGAAGTCTGCGTTCATCTGCGTCAGCAAAAGCGGGCGCAGATCGCTGACCGGCGAGATTGGCATGACAATTCGGATGCGCGCCATGACAGCGTCCGGCAACACGCCCGGTGCCAGCATACGCGACACAAGATGACCGCCCGCAGAATGGCCCATCAGGCGGATAGGGATCGCGGGGATGCGGTCGGCGATGGCTGTAATGGCCACGGAAATCTGGCGCGTGATGTCTGCGACGTGCACCGTCGGACACAGGTCATAAGACGGCATCGCCACGGCGCAGCCGCGATCCAATGCGCCTTGTGCCAGATGCGACCAGTCTTCGCGCCCGAACCGCCGCCAGTACCCGCCGTGGACAAAGATCACCAATTCCTTTGTGTCCGCTTCTGGCAGGAACAGATCGTAGGCCTGTCGCGTTGTGTCCCCATACGAAATACCCAGTTCGGCGCGGCCTTCGATCGACAGCATGTCACGCAATGCCTGTGCTTTGGCCGCCCAACGGGGTGGATAGCTGTCTGCATCGGGAATGTGTGTGTGATTTGAATAGGCGTCGTCCCAATCCATCGCTTTCCTCCTTGGCGGGCGGCTTTATCTGTGATCAAAAATCGGTGCGCCCTGCGGACCTACTATGCTGGAGACCTTCATGCTTGACGAGACCACAAACCTAACTTCGCTTCTGAAAGACCCCAGCCTGCTACAAACTCAGGCCTACATCGGTGGCCAGTGGGTTGATGGTGATGACGGAACCTTTGACGTCGACAACCCCGCGCGCGGCGACGTGATCGCCAAGGTTGCGGATGTGTCGCGCCTGCAGGTGGCAGATGCCATCGCGCAGGCGCAAATCGCGCAAAAGGAATGGGCGAAATGGACGGGTAAGGAGCGTGCAAATGTGATGCGCAAATGGTTCGACCTGATGATGGCGAACCAGGATGACCTTGCCACGATCATGACCGCCGAACAGGGCAAGCCGCTGGCTGAATCCAAAGGTGAGATTGCTTATGGCGCCA
Source organism: Thalassococcus halodurans (assembly GCF_900108225.1). GTDB lineage: Bacteria > Pseudomonadota > Alphaproteobacteria > Rhodobacterales > Rhodobacteraceae > Thalassococcus > Thalassococcus halodurans. Next base: position 283,601 of record NZ_FNUZ01000003.1, on the reverse strand, counting down.
GCTTTGTCGAATTCTTTGGTGAACAGGCGAAACGGATTTACGGCGAAACCATTCCCGGCCATCAGCGCGATAAGCGGATCATGGTGATGAAGCAGCCCATCGGCGTTGCGGCATCCATCACGCCGTGGAATTTCCCCAACGCGATGATCACGCGCAAGGCGGGCCCTGCACTGGCGGCTGGCTGTGCCTTCGTCGCGCGCCCTGCGTCGGAAACGCCACTTTCGGCCTTGGCGCTGGCAGTTCTGGCGGAACGCGCAGGAATCCCAGCGGGCGTCTTCAACGTTGTGCCGTCGAATTCCGCGTCCGAGGTGGGCAAGGAATTCTGCGAAAACCCGATCGTGCGCAAGCTGACCTTTACCGGATCGACCGGCGTTGGCCGCATCCTGTTGGCACAGGCCGCGGATCAGGTCATGAAATGTTCGATGGAGCTTGGCGGCAACGCGCCGTTCATCGTGTTTGACGACGCCGATATCGACGCGGCTGTCGAAGGCGCGATCATGTGCAAGTTCCGCAATAACGGCCAAACCTGCGTCTGTGCGAACCGCATTTATGTGCAGGCGGGTGTCTACGACGAATTCGCTGAAAAGCTTCGTGCCAAAGTGGCCGAGATGAAGGTCGGTGACGGTCTGGCCGGTGAGGTCGATCTTGGCCCGCTGATTACGCGCAAGGCCATCGACAAGGTTCAGGAACACATCGCCGACGCCAAGGATAAGGGCGCCGAGGTGATCTTGGGTGGCGAAGATCATGAATTGGGCGGCAACTTCCTGCACCCGACCATCGTGAAGGGCGCGACGCAGGATATGAAGTTCTCGACCGAAGAAACCTTTGGCCCGCTTGCGCCGCTCTTTAAGTTCGAAACCGAAGACGATGTGATCGAAATGGCCAATGACACGATCTTTGGTCTGGCATCCTATTTCTACGCCAAAGACCTGAGTCGCGTGTACAAGGTCGCCGAGGCGCTGGAATACGGGATCGTTGGTGTAAACACCGGCATCATCTCGACCGAGGTCGCGCCGTTCGGTGGCGTCAAGCAATCCGGCCTTGGCCGCGAAGGCAGCCATCACGGCATCGAGGAATACCTCGAAATGAAATACGTCTGCCTGTCGGTCTGATCAGACCACAGCAACGCAAAACGCCCCGGCAAAACCGGGGCGTTTTTCTTTGGATATTCGGGATGTGAGAGACCTGTTAGTTGACCGCTTTGGCGTCAACCACGTCTTTTTCGATCTTCGCGCTGTCAGACTTGCTGATCGCGATGCGGCGTGGCTTTAGCGCTTCGGGAATTTCGCGCACCAGATCGATATGTAGCATGCCGTCGGCGTGCGATGCGCCTTCTACGCGGACATGATCGGCCAGGTGGAACCGGCGTTCGAACGCACGGGTGGCGATACCGCGATGCAGGTAGGTGCGGGACTGGTCATCTTCGGATTTCCGCGCGGATACGACCAGCGCGTTTTCCTTGACCTCGACCGACAGGTCGTTTTCGGCAAAACCGGCGACAGCGATGGAAATCCGGTACGCGTCATCTGCGGTTTTTTCGATGTTGTAAGGTGGGTAAGCCGGTTGGGACACGTCGTTGGACAGAACGCGGTCCATCATATCGGCGAGTTGGTCAAAACCAACGGTTGCACGGTAAAGGGGTGCAAAATCATAGCTTCGCATGGTCATCCTCCATTGAGCGACAACTGTGTTGACGTGCCTTCCTCATGGACAGGCACGCATGGAACAGAACCCCGTCATTGGCGGCCCTGTGCAGAATTATGTGGGAATACCCCGAGGCGGGTTCAACCCCTTAGGGTTTGACAAATTTCGCGCCAGTGTCCGTGCGATTGCCTGCGCCCAACACACGGGTGCCGGGGGTGCCGGACAGGCCGGTGGCCTGTTCCAGTTCGCGGCGCAGCGCGTCAATCGGGCCTTCTAGCGAAACGCCCAAAGACACCGGTATGCCGTCTGCTTCGGCCTTGGCCGAGACGATGGACACGATCTTGGGCTTGCCGGCCTGAAACGAAAACACCGGCGATCCGGACGCGCCAAAATCGACCTGACAGGACATGATGATGATCCCGTCTTGTCGTGAAATCACTTCGCACAACTCCTGAAGAGAGGGCGCTTCTGCGTTGTCATGGGTGTAGGACACAACGCCGACCTCATCGCCGCTGGACGGACGGCGGGCCGTTTCGAAGGGCGTGATGGTGGTGTTCCGGATCGGATGCTGAAGCTCAAGCAGGGCCACATCGTTGCTGACGCGATCGGTGTTGGCCTTGGCCTGATAGTTGTATTCCGAATGGTGCACAGCGCGCCGGACATGCCGGTAGGCCGCCGCACGCCCGTTCCGCCAACCGGCCAGAAACTGGATGTCGCTTGCGGGGACAAGCTCGGATGTCGAAGGATCGTACAGACAATGCGCGGCCGTCAGAACCAGATTGGGGGCAATCAGCGCACCGGTGCAAAAGGCTTTGCCGCCGATTTCCAGGCGCCCGACAGCATCCCATCCGCGACCCTGTTGGCTGGATCCAAGCGACAGAAGCCCCTGCCCATAGGCCACCTGACCCATGAGACAAAACATTCCGACGATAAAAACAACCACTCGCCGCACGAACAACTCCTGCCTTTCGCGTCTTTTTATTGGCGCGTTAGGGCGAAATTAGGGCGATTTATACGGTTTCCGCAATGTTAAGTTTGAGGAGCCAGCTTGGGTGGCACAGGCCCGCCGCTGGCCCAATCCAGCAGTTCGACCGTGTGGACAACGGGAATGTCTGTGCCTGAACCGATCTGCATCATGCAGCCGATGTTGCCTGCAGCGATGATCTCGGGCTGCTTGGCCTCTAGCGTGCGAACCTTGCGTTCCTTCAACTGACCGGAAATTTCAGGCTGCATCAGGTTGTAGGTGCCCGCCGATCCACAGCACAGATGACTGTCGGCGGGTTCGACCACCTCGAAACCAGCGGCTTTCAGCAGGTTCTTGGGGTGCGTTTTGATCTTTTGACCATGCTGCAGGGAACAGGCCGCGTGATAGGCCACGCGCTGTTTGGCAACGCCTGCATTGAACACCTCAGGCCCGGTCTGTTCGACCAGTTTTGCCAGCACTTCGCTGACATCCATCGCGATGGCAGATACACGCGCGGCGTCAGTGGCCAGCGTGTCATCGGTGCGGAACATGTGGCCGTAATCCTTGACCGTCGTGCCGCAGCCAGAGGTGTTGATCACGATGGCATCCAGCCCGCCATTGTCCATTTCCTGCGTCCATGCGCGGATATTGGCGGCGGCGCTGTTATGGCTTTGGTCGATCTTGCCCATGTGGTGGGTCAACGCCCCGCAGCAACCCGCGCCTTCGGCCACGACCACTTCGCACCCCAGACGGGTCAGCAGGCGAATGGTGGCGTCGTTGATGTCTGTGTTCAGCGCCTTTTGCGCACAGCCCGTCATCAGCGCCACGCGCATTTTCGGCGCAGTTTCAGGTGCAAAGCTTTGTGGGTCGTCATTGCGGCTGACCGGCGGAATCACCTTGGGCGCCATATCCAGCATGGCCCGCAGACGCGCATCGGGCACCAGACCACGGAAGGGACGGGCGATTTTGGCCAGCAAAAGCGCCACGCGGAAGCGGGTGGGGTAAGGCAGGATCTGGGACAGAACCCAGCGCAGGGCACGGTCCTTGACCGGACGGTCGTAGTTTTCCTCGATATAGGCGCGGGCGTGATCAACCAGATGCATGTAATGCACGCCGGACGGGCAGGTCGTCATGCAGGCCAGACAGGACAGGCAGCGGTCGATATGCTGGACCGTCTTTTCGTCCGGCTCGCGGCTGTTTTCCAGCATGTCCTTGATCAGGTAGATGCGGCCCCGCGGGCTGTCCAATTCGTCGCCCAGAACCTGATAGGTCGGGCAGGTCGCGGTACAAAACCCGCAGTGCACACAGGCGCGCAGAATTTCGTTGGAGCGCTGCAATTCGGGCTTTTGTAGCTGGCTGTCGGTAAAGTTGGTCTGCATCAGGGGCTCATCATCTTGGCAGTGGCCAGGCCGAACCACGGGGCTGTGGTTGCGATCATGCCTGCGATATAGGTCCAGCGGCGGGTCGTTTGTGTGCGAAGGCGGGTGTACAGCGCGCGGACCACCAAAGTGATCGCCAGCACCCACGACACCCACATGCACAACAGCGCCGCACTTGGCGTTGTTGATTTGAACAGGTTGGAAAACAGCAAAAGCGCAACCACAGAAATCGCCAGCGCGGCGATCAATGCCTTGGTCAGTGGACGGCGAAAGATAATCGCGTAGATCATCGGGCCGACCACAAAGCAAAGGACAAAGGCTGTGATCAGCGCCGGTGTCATGCGGTCATCAATCCGGGGTTCAGGATGCCGCGCGGGTCGAACTTGCGACGCACGCCTTCCGACAGCATCGCGACAGGCGCGGGCTGCGGGTGGAACAGCGGCAGCGTCGTGCCAGATGCGCGGACCAATGTGGCGTGACCGTCAAAGGCCCCCAGCTTAGCGCGGATATCGCTGCCTGCTGGTGTCAGCGCCCAGATCAAGCCGCCGCTCCAGTCATAGAAGACCTCTTTGGCGTCCAGCTTTGCTGCCAGATCGGGGGCGTCGGTGGGTTTGGTTGAAATCCGCCAGACATCGCCTGTGGTTCCGTGGAACGGCTGGGCGTCGCGGATGTAGGCCCAACCTTTGGCTACGGCCTCGGGATCGGTTTCACGGCGCAGCGCGTGGTTCGGGAACAGTCCCGCCAGTTGCTCAAGCCGGTAGGCGACGGAATCGTTAAAGCCCTCGATGCGGATCATGGTGACGGGCGTGCCGTCCAGGCCTTTGGGCAGGTGCGCGGTGCCTGTCACGTCATAGGGCGACCCCATGGCGCGGGTCATGGCGTTAATCGCGTCGCGGTCATTCAGCCCGTCGATCAAAAGGCAGGCCATGGTTTCGGGTTTCGGCAGAACTTTCAGCGACACCTCGGTCAGCACGCCCATGGTGCCCTGACTGCCTGCCATCAGCTTGACCAGATCATAGCCGGTCACGTTCTTCATCACGCGTCCACCGTTTTTCACGATGCTGCCTTGGCCATCGACAAAGCGGACGCCCAACATGAAATCCCGTGCCGCGCCGCATTGGATACGGCGGGGGCCGGATACATTGGCCGCCGCGACGCCACCCAAAGTGGGCTCGCCCGTGGTGCCAAGTAGACCGCGATGATCCATGGGTTCAAAAGCAAGACGCTGGTTTTCGGCGTCCAGCGCGGCCTCGATCTCGGCCAGCGGGGTGCCAGCGCCTGCGACAACGGTCAAAGCACCGGGTTCGTACAGGGAAATGCCGGACAATCCGCTGGTTTCCAGAACCTGACCCAGTTCAGCGCCCGTGCGACGGGTGCCGCCGCCGCGAATGTGCAGCGGGCCTTTGGCCGATTTGATCGCCTCTGCCAGCTCGGCTTCGCTTTGCGGTTTCAGTGATGTCATCGGATCAATCCTATTCCGCAGCGATTGCCATGTTGCGACGCGTCTCGGACGCGGCCAGCGGGAACACCTTGGCAGGGTTCAAAAGCCACTGGGCGTCGAACACGTCCTTGATCGCCATCTGCGCTTCAAGGTCTTCGGGTGCGTATTGGTCGACCATCAGATCGCGTTTTTCGATACCGACGCCGTGTTCACCAGTCAGGCATCCGCCGACCTCGACGCAGAGGCGCAGGATGTCCGCGCCAAATGCCTCGCACAGTTCCAGATCGCCTTCTTTGTTGGCGTTGAACAGGATCAGCGGGTGCATGTTGCCGTCACCTGCGTGGAAGACGTTTGCCACGCCCAGCCCGTATTCCTTTGACATCTCGCCAATCCGGCGCAGTACGTAGGGCAGTGACGACACAGGGATCGTGCCATCAAGGCACATATAATCGTTGATCTGTCCCATCGCGCCGAAGGCCGATTTACGGCCCAGCCAGATGCGGCCTGCTTCGTCCGCATCCCGTGCTTCGCGCAGCTCAACCGGGTTGTGGCGCTGGGCGATGTCTTTGATCAGCGCCAGTTGTTCGTTGATCTCGGCGGGGCTGCCTTCGACCTCGACGATCAGCAGCGCTTCGCACATCGGGTAGCCCGCTTTGGCGAATGCTTCGCAGGCCTCGATACAGGGGCGGTCCATGAATTCGATGGCCACGGGCAGAACGCCCGCTTTGATGATGTCGGACACGCATTCGCCGGCGACTTCGTTCGAATCGTAGGCGATCAGAACAGGCCGCGCGCCTTCGGGTTTGTGCAGGATGCGCAGGGTAGCTTCGGTCACGACGCCAAGCTGACCTTCCGAGCCGCAGATCACGCCCAGCAGGTCCAGACCTGCCGCATCCAGATGCGCGCCGCCCAGTTCCACGATGGTGCCGTCCATCAAAACCATGGTCACGCCCATCAGGTTGTTCGTTGTCACACCGTATTTCAGGCAATGCGCACCGCCGGAATTCATCGCGATATTGCCTGCAATCGCGCAGGCCAGCTGCGATGACGGATCGGGGGCATAGAAGAAATCGTTTTCCTCGACCGCGCCGGTGACACTCAGGTTCGTGCGGCCGGTCTGGACGCGGATGATCCGGTTTTCATAGTCGGTCTCAAGCACGTCATTCATGCGGGACACACCAAGGATCAGGGAATCCGCCGTGGGCATCGCGCCACCGGCCAGCGATGTGCCGGACCCGCGTGGTACAACAGGCACACCCTCTTCGTGGCAGATCTTCAGAACGGCCGAGACTTCTTCAGTCGTGGACGGCAGGGCCACAGCCAAGGGCGGGCAGCGATAGGCCGTCAGCGCGTCGCATTCGTAGGCCCGCGTTTCCGCAGGGTCCGAGATCAGGGCGTCGGGCGGCAGCACAGCAGACAGACGCGCCACGATATTGGGTTTCCGCGCGAGAAGCCCCGCGTTGGGTACCGGCATTTCCATGATGTTCCTCCCTACGCCTTAAGGCGCTGGCTTTTACAATAGCGGGACATGACGCCAGATCAAATCCGTGAAACTACGTAGCCTCTTGCAGCGGCGTCCAGTTTGCCGCAGGCATAGGACATGGACTGGATCAAGATCATACACCTTCTTTGCGTCATGGGTTGGATGACGTCGATTTTCGCCGTTCCTCGTGCGCTGATTTACTGGAAACGGGAATACGCCCGACTGGGTGAATTCGGACCCTTGGGCGATCTTACGATCCGGCTTTATCGTTTTTCCGCAGGCCTTGGCGTGATTGCCCTGATCACCGGTCTTTGGTTGGGCGGTCTTTGGGGCATGCCGAACTGGGTCTGGCTGAAGCTGGCTTTGGTCTCAGGGCTGGTCGTTCATTACATCTGGACCGGACGCATGGTGCTGCGGGCCAAGCGCGGCGAGTTTAAAGAAAGCGACATGTTCCTGCGCATCTTTAACGAGGTGTCGGTGTTCGCCGTCATCGCGGTGCTTTGGGTTGTTGTGGTAAAGCCGTTCTGATCATGATTACGTTGCCCGACCTTTCCCTGTTCTCATTGATGGACTTTGTCGCTGTTGGCACCTTGCTGGTGGTCTGGAGCCTATTGTCCCTGCTGATCGAAAACGCGCCCAAGCGGTATCCGTCGACGTCGCAGATCATGGCGGGGTATCGCCGTGAATGGATGCGCCAGTTCGTGACCCGCCAGCCGCGAATATTCGATTCCCAGATCGTGTCCAGCCTGCGTCAGGGAACAGCGTTCTTTGCCTCGGCCTCGATGATCTCGATCGGTGGCGGCTTGGCGCTTTTAGGCAATGCAGACCGTTTGCGCGGTGTCGCTCAAGACCTGACACTAGGCGCTGATCCGGTTCTGGTGTGGGAAGTGAAGATTTTCTTCATGCTGCTGTTCGCCGTGAATGCCTTTCTGAAATTCGTCTGGTCGCACAGGCTGTTCGGCTATTGCTCGGTCCTGATGGCGGCGGTTCCAAACGATCTGGATGACCCGAATGTCTACGTGCGCGCGTCGCAAGCAGGCGAGATCAACATCACCGCCGCGCGCGGGTATAATCGTGGTCTACGGTCTGTCTATTTTGGGATCGCCAGTGTCGCGTGGTTGTTGGGCGCGGTGCCCTTGTTGATGGCCACTGTGTTCACCGTTGCGGTGATCCTGCGGCGCGAATTCGCGTCCGAGTCGCGGGCCGTGCTGCTTTCAGGCAACGCTCGCGTGGATGACACACAAAGTTGACGGGCAGCAGATGAACGTGGATGCTAAGGTGACAGCATGCGAACATCTATGATTCATTCCCTACGCCAAGCATGTCTAACCGCAGCCGCCATCACTGGTATGGCCCTGCCTGCCATGGCGGACGGACCCGTGGTCGAAGATGTCCAAATGGAGAAAACCGGTATGGGTTGGCGGGTGTCTGTGACGCTCAGCCATGATGATACGGGGTGGGATCATTTCGCCGATAGCTGGCGGATCGAGGATGCCGAGGGCAAGGTGATTGCCGTTCGCAAACTGATGCATCCGCACGTCGATGAGCAACCATTCACGCGGTCTTTGTCATCTGTGGTGTTGCCCGACGGCACGCGTGAAATTTTCGTGCGCGCGCATTGCTCCAAGGGTGGTTGGCACGATGAGACCACCAAGGTGAAGATCGCGCGTTAAACGCTAGTTCCGACCTTCGCGCAGCCAGCCTGCCAAGATCACAACCGACGCCAGCAGCAGAACCAGCCACGCAGGAAGCAGCGGCGTCTGCGTCACATCCACCGTTTCAAACGCGTTCCTTGGCGTGATGCCGATCCAGCCGCGGCCAGCGGCGGGGCGGCCTTCGCCGACGTTGCGCAGGGCGGGAATGCCGTCTTCCAGACGGGGCGCGCCACCGCGCATGGATGCGATCACGGGGTCCAGTATTTCCGATGTGGCGATGGTTTCCTCGAACTCTTTCGGCGCGGCGGGGCCAAGGCCGATGACAGCCTCTTTGTCGCCTTCCGCCAGACGATACAGACCGATTTCCGGGCCGGTAAACGTGGCCTCAAACCGGCCGGGTGCGGTTTCTTCCAGTTCGATTTCCTCGGTCGTGCCATCGGGGTGGGTGATGGTCACCGCGCCAACGCTGTCCTCCAGCGTGCGGCGGATGATGCGCATGGTTTGGCCGGTCGCTTCGGCAAACAGGGTTTCTTCCTCAAGCTCGGGCTCTTTCATCATCCAATGGGCTAGACGACGCAGCAGTTCCAACTGAGGACCGCCCCCTTCGTACCCACGCGACCAGAGCCACGCCTGATCAGAGGCAATTAGCGCCACACGGCCTTCGCCCACGCGATCCAGCATCAGAAGTGGGCGTTCATCCACGCCTGTCATCAGCACTTCGGCATCGTCTGACGCCGCGATGTCGATCTGACGTAGCCAGCGGCCCCATGTGTCTTGGTTCAGCATGCCCGCGGTCACAGGGTGTTTGTCGCCCAGATCGGTGATGGTCGGGCGATAGGCCTCTTCCACCACGCGGGCGGTGGGGGCACCGGGAATGACCTCGCCCAAGGGTGAACGGTACAGGCTTTGTGCTGTTGCGAAATCGGGGCCTGCGTTGATCAGAACGGCACCGCCCTGTTCGACATAGTTGCGCACGTTATCCAGATAGATCGCAGGCAGAATGCCACGGCGTTTGTAGCGGTCGAAGATGATCAGGTCGAAGTCTTCGATCTTGTCCAGAAACAGTTCGCGGGTCGGGAAGGCGATCAGGGACAGTTCGTTGACGGGCACGCCGTCCTGCTTTTCCGGTGGGCGCAGAATGGTGAAGTGCACCAGATCGACCGAGCTGTCGGATTTCAGCAGGTTCCGCCATGTGCGTCCGCCCGCATGGGGTTCGCCGGACACCAGCAGAACGCGCAGGCGGTCGCGGACACCATTGATCTGCACCAGCGAGGTGTTGTTGCGGTCGGTCAGTTCGCCATCGGCTTCAGGGACCGAGAACTGGATCACGTTCATACCGCCATGGGGCAGGGTGATGGGCAGTTCCACGTCACGCCCGATGGGCATGGCAAAGGTCTGTGCCGGTGCGCCGTCGACGGAAATATCGATGGTGGTTTCACGCTCGTTGGGCGCGGCACCGTCATCTTGAACACTTAAGGTCAGGGTCACAGGTTCGCCAAGGATGGCAAAGGCCGGTGCGTTTTTCACGATCAGGCGGCGGTCCCAATCGGACTCCTTACCGGTCAGCAGCAAATGAAGTGGTGCGGGCAGGTCAGGGGCGCGTTCCAGATCATGCAGGCGACCGTCGGACAGCAGCAGGATACCGGCAACACGGCCGCGGGGTTCCTCGGCCAGTGCCTCGGATAGTGCCGACATCAACTGCGTGCCCGCATCGTCGGCGCTGTCGCCCACGTTGATGCGGCGTACTTCGGTGTTGGGGCGGTCGGCCAGCCGTGCCTCAAGCGTTGTGGCGGTGTCTTCGGTCAGGCCTGCGCGATCTGCCAGTTTCTGGCTGGCGCTTTGATCGACGACCATCAGAACAATGTCCGACAAAGGCGCACGGTTTTCCTGTTGGAAAGACGGCTGCGCCAAGGCCGCCGCCAGCACGGTGACCGCCAGCAACCGCCATGCCCAGCCCCGCAACCCACGCCACAGCGCAAGGGTCACGCCGAACAGGCCTAAAGCGGCCAAAGCGCCGATGGCAAGCCATGGCAGAAGGGGATCAAAGACGATGGTTCCGGTCATTGGCCCAACCTGTCGAGCAACGCAGGCACGTGGACCTGATCGGATTTGTAGTTGCCTGTCAGCACATGCATCACAAGGTTTACGCCAAAGCGATACGCAATCTCGCGCTGGCGTTCGCCGGAAAATCCGGTGCCCAGACGGTTCAACGGCATGCCGCTGGCGTTGGTTGCCCACGCGCCAATCCAGTCATTGCCGCCGATGATCACAGGCGTGACGTTATCGTTCAGGTTTCTGAACGGCATACCTTCGATCAGTTCCGCATCGGCTGGTGCGGCCTCGACCCAGATATCGCGACCGGTGTAACGACCGGGAAAGTCCTGCAGCAGATAAAAGGTGCGGGTCAGAACGTGATCCTGCGGCAGCGGTTCAAGCGGCGGAATATCCAGCGGTGCGGCCAGTGCCTGAAGCTTGCGGCCATTCGGGCTGGAGGTGCCGAACGATGCGATGTCAGCGTCGCGCGTGTCGAACAGGATCATCCCGCCGGTGCGCAGGTAGGTGTTCAGCTTGGCATAGGCCTCAGCCGACGGGGTTGGCTGATCAGGGGTGATCGGCCAGTAAAGCAACGGGAAGAACGCCAGTTCGTCGGTTTCAAGGTTCACACCGATGGGATCGGACGGCTCGATGGATGTGCGGAAATAGAGAACGTCAGACAGCCCCTTCAGGCCCGCTGCCGCCAGACCGTCCAAATTGTCGTCACCTGTCAGAACATGCGCCAGACGCAGTTCGGATGTGGCGTCAATCGCGGCGCGGTCATCGGTTTGGGCGTGGCTGATATCGGGCATGCCCATTGTCATTGCCGCAGCCGTGATCAGCGACGCGACACGCGCGCCACGCAGCTTGCCTGACAGCGCCAGCGACGCCAGCACATCGGCAAACAGCAGCACCATCGACAGCGCCAAAAGCCATCCAGCAAGCGGTGTTTCGCGGGATGTACTCAGCCCTTCGACGGGAATGCGGTCTGGCCATTGGGTCGGCGTCAGTTCGGTGGCCGAGGTTACCACGTTGCGCGCAAGGCTGCGGTCTTCGCCTTGATACAGGCCGGGGCGCAGATCGGGGCCGAGCGCGGCTGTCACCAGTTCTTCGCCCGCGATACCGGGCAGGTTTTGCGCGTCGCGTAGCGTGCCGAACCCGTCCAGCACTTTGGCAGGCTGCCATGTGGTGCCTGCCAGATCGGCGGCTTCCGGTGTGGCGGTGATCGATGACACGGCAAGGCGTTCCAACATTTCCACGAACAGGCCCGACAGCGGCAGGTTGGACCATTCGGCGTTCGCGGTGACGTGGATCAGCACGATTTGACCTTGGCCGACGCGCTTGCGGGTGACCAGCGGTGTGCCATCGGTCAGTTGCGCAATCACGCGGGATGCCAGCGTCGGGTCAGGTTGGGCCATCACCTGAGACGTGACCGAGACGTCTGAGGGGATATCGAGGCCGAAGAAGGGGCTTTCGGCGTCGAAAGGTGCAAGGGCTTTGGGCTGTCCCCAGCTCATCGCGCCGCCGACGGTGCGGCCACCGGCGCGCAGGCGGACTGGCATGAGCGCATCTTCTTCGCTGCGGGATACGTCACTGGCCGCAAGGCGCGGACCGGCAAAGCGCAGCAGCATGCCGCCCTTTTCCAGCCACTCTAGAAGCAGCGCCTCCTCGCCTTCGCTGACGGTCGCGACGTCGGCAAAGACGACAACGTCGGGATTGGCTGGCAACACATCCGTCAGGCCGCCTTCAATCAGGTCGGCTGTCGGTTCTAACGCGCGTTCAAGGTAGTGGGTGGGCGACAGTAGCTCCAACCCCTCGCGGTTTTGCGAACTGGCGATCAGCGCAACTTCGCGACGGCGCAGCGTGTCGTCCGGCAGGCTGACAGCACCGGCGCCGCGGCTTCCTGCGATGGTAAAGCGCTGGATACGGGCGCGTAGTTCGGCAGGGATTTCGACACTGCCACGGGCATCCAGAACGTCGGCAGCAAAGGACAGGTCCTGGGTGGCAAGCGTGGTTTCATTGCCGGATGGATCGGGGCCGATGGCCTGAACGGTGATGGTCTGTTCCGGCCCTGAACGCAGGCGGCGGGCGGTCAATTGCACAGCGCCATCTTCGAACGTGGCGGGTTCCAGCCCGTACAGGCTGCGCGGGCTTTCGAACACGGTGACACTGCCCTTGGCTTCTAGCGCGGTCAGCAGGGGCGCGCGGTTTTCGCGGGCGATGCCGTCGGAAAACCAGAGCGTGTCAAAGTCGCCCTCGGGCAGAATATTCGTGGCCTCGGCGATCATCGCATTCGTCGGTTCCCACGGTTCCGGCAGAATGCCGGTCAGGCGGGAAATCAGGGTGCCTGCCGCCTGAAACACAGGTGCCTCGGGATCAGTCAGACGCAGCAAGGCGACTGGACGGTCGTCGCGGCCCGCCTGCGACAGACGGTCTTCGAGGCTGGAAATCTTTGCCCGCCAGTCAGGGGCCGAGGCCCAGCTTGCGTCCATCACCACCAGCAACGGCGAGTCGCTGGCTGTCTGGTCGCGGGCTTCGGGGTTCAGGATCGGGCCTGCCATGGCGATGATCACGGCGGCCACAGCCAGCATTCGCAAAAGCAACAGCCACCAAGGGGTGCGGTCGCTGATCTGTTCTTCGTCTTTCAGGCCCAGCAGCAGGACCACGCCGGGGAACATGCGGCGTACAGGTGCGGGCGGCACGGCCCGCAGGATGATCCACAAGATCGGCAGGGCCAGCAGACCCAACAGCAACCAAGGTGCGGTAAAGCCCAACGCGCCGATCATCGTGCAGCACCCCCGTCAAAGGCGCGCCACATCCAGAGTAGCGCGGACTGTGCGCTTTCGTTGGTGTGGTGGCAATTGAACTGCCAGCCTGTCGCGCGACACAACTGTTGCAGCCGGTCGCGGCGTTCGTTCAGGCGGTCCAGATAGCGGTCGCGCAGATCTTTGGCCTTCAGGGTTTCAAAGCTGATGGTGCGGCCAACGGATTCGAATATCGTGCGCCCTTCGAACGGAAACGCCTCTTCCATCGGGTCCAGCACTTGGAGCAGAACGCCACGCACACCGCGATCCGCCGCTTTGGCCAAGGCGGCCTCAACCGCGTCGATATCGCCTAGGAAATCCGAGGCGAACACGGCCTTTGCGTGGGGGATCATTCCGCGTGCTTCTGGCGGGGCATAATCCTGTGCATCGTCGGTCGAAAACGCCTCGGCCAGTCTGAGGATTTGCTGTTCACCACGACGGGGCGGCAGGGTGAAGCCGGTCAGGCCCACACGTTCGCCCCCACGGATCAGCAGGATCGCCATCGCCAGCATTAGAACCCTGGCGCGGGACGCTTTGCTTTCAGTGTCTTTGGTACCAGCGAACTGCATGGATGCGCCTTGGTCCAGCCACAGGATCACGCTTTGGGCGATCTGCCATTCGCGGTCTCGGACAAACTGCGCGTCGCCCTTGGCCGATCTGCGCCAGTCGATGGACCGCAGGCTGTCGCCCTGCATCATCGGGCGGTATTGCCAGAAATCGTCGCCCTGACCCGCGCGGCGGCGGCCGTGTTCACCCAAAAGAACGCCACTGGCAAGATGATCGGCCTTGGCCAGCAACGCAGGCAGCGTGCTGGCGGCGATTTCCGCGTCGCGTCTTAGGGTGAGCGGTTGTGTCACGCAGCGGCCTCGGACGTTTGCAGGCCAGCGGCGATTGTGTCGATGATTTTGCCAAGGTCTTCACCCCGCGCACGGGCCGAGAAGGTCAGCGCCATGCGATGGATCAGAACGGGTTTCGCCATCGCCAGCACGTCTTCGGGCGACGGGGCAAGGCGGCCTTGCAGCAGCGCACGGGCCCGAACCGTCAGCATCAGCGCCTGTGCAGCACGCGGGCCGGGGCCCCATGCCACGGTGTCGCGCACCAGATCGGGTGCAGAGGGATCATCGGGGCGGAAGGTGCGGACCAGATCAAGGATCATTTCCACAACGCCTTCACCCACGGGCATACGGCGCAGCAGGTGCTGGGCCGCGATCAGGGATGCGGGATCGAACACCTGATGGGCCTGCGCATCTTCGGTGCCCGTTGTGGCCAGCAGAATGTCGCGTTCTGTGTCGCGGTCGGGATAGGCCACATCGATCTGGACAAGGAAACGGTCCAACTGCGCCTCGGGCAGGGGATAGGTGCCTTCCTGTTCGATGGGGTTTTGCGTTGCCAACACATGGAACGGCGCGGCCAATGCGCGGGTTTCGCCCGCAACGGTCACGACCTTTTCCTGCATTGCCTGCAACAGCGCCGACTGGGTGCGCGGCGAGGCGCGGTTGATTTCGTCGGCCATCAGAAGCTGGCAGAAAATCGGGCCTTGAATGAATTTGAAGGCCCGCGATCCGTCAGGGCCTGTTTCCAGAACCTCGGAGCCAAGGATATCCGCGGGCATCAGGTCTGGCGTGAACTGAACGCGGTTGCCGTCCAGCCCCATAACCGTTGAAAGCGTGTCGACCAGTCGCGTCTTGCCCAGACCCGGCAGACCGATCAACAGGGCATGACCGCCACACAACAACGCGGACAGCGTCAGATCGACGACCTGTTCCTGACCGATAAAGCGTTTGGTGATTGCCTGCTTGGCCTCGGCCAGTTTGCTTTCCAGCGCCTCGATCTCGGCGACCAGATTTTCCGTGTCGGCCATGACATAACTCCCTTGCAGGCTAAACTAATGTAGATGAGTGTATCGCGCGAACAGGAAATGGCAAAAGCAATGAGTACACAAAATCCCGTTATCCCGTCCGCAGAAGGGATTGCAGCATCGGTTCGTGCATCAAAAACACGCGGATTACCGCCGGTGCACAAATGGAACCCACCGTTCTGCGGCGATCTGGACATGCGCATCGCGCGGGATGGCACGTGGTTCTACGAAGGATCGCCGATTGGGCGCATCGGTTTGGTGAAGCTGTTCTCATCGATTCTGAAGATGGAAGACGGACGTTACTTTCTTGTGACGCCTGTAGAAAAAGTCGGAATCACCGTCGATGACGCGCCCTTTGTGGCAACGGATTTCACGGTGACAGGCGAGGGGAACGATCAGGTGATCCGGTTCGAAACCCATGTGGGCGATTTCACCGATGCAGGTCCTGACAATCCGATCCGAGTGGAGCGTGATGACGAAAGCGGAGAGCCTGCGCCTTATGTCCATGTCCGTGCGGGCCTTGAGGCGTTGATCGACCGCAAAAGTTTTTATCGGCTGGTGGAACTGGGCGTCGAAAATGACGGGTGGTTCGGGGTTTGGTCGCAGGGGCAGTTCTTTCCGATGATCCCTGCGGACGAACTGGACCTGTAAAAGGTGAAGTTCGCGGCGAACATCACCTTGCTGGATTTCGACTGTCCGGTTTTGGACCGGCCGTCGCGGGCCAAGGCGCTTGGGTTCGACGGGATCGAGTGTCTGTTTCCCTATGACCATTCGTTGGACGAATGGGATACCGCTTTGTCCGGTCTGCCTGTCGCGTTGATCAATTCGCCGGAACCGGATTGGGCGGCAGGGGCCCGTGGGTGCGGGGCGCTGGTTGGCTGGGAAGAGACGTTTCGTGAACGCGTTGAGAAAGCGCAGACGTATGCCAAGGCGCTGGGCGCGGATCGGCTGCATCTGTTGTCGGGAAATGCAGCGGGCGCAGATGCGCAGTCGGCACTGGTGAAAAATCTGCAATGGGCGGCGGACAGCGCGCCTGATCTGATACACACGATTGAACCGCTGAATCCGATCGATATGCCGGGTTATTTCCTGAATGATTACCATCTGGCGATTGATATTCTTGCGCAGGTGGATCGGCCCAATGTCGGCCTGCAATACGATGCATGGCACGCTCAGCGCATTCACGGCTCGGCTCTGGATGTGTGGAAGGATTGCAAAACCTATGTCACCCACGTTCAAATCGCAGGGCTAGCCGCCCGCAACGCCCCTGATCTGACGAACGCAGACGAAGTGGCGCTGCTAGAGGCGATTGCGGATCACGGATATGACGGCTGGGTCAGCGCGGAATACATGCCTGCGCCAGCGGATGATCCCGACTGGCTGGCCAAGGCACGGCAGATCACAGGTTAGGGTCAGTCGCCAAGCTTGGCGTGCACCTCGTCCAGATCGATCTCGGCGATGGGCATCTTGTTGCCCGGATTTTCGAAATCGTATTTGAACAGGTCGAAATCCCGTTTGTAGATTTCATAGACCAGATGCATCGACAGATCGTCGAAGTAATCCTCGACCGGATGGGCGCGTTTGGGGCCGTGACCTTCGCTTTCGTTAAAGCGCGGGATATCGGCCAGAACGACCGGGTGTTTGGTTTCGATGTTGTCCAGCACCTCTTGCATCCCGTCGTTGAATGCTTCTGTCCAGAAAATCTTGTTATAGCGGCCGCCGTTCACGATGAACGTCGATACATGGCCGGACATGGCGGACCAGTGAATGTCGGGGTCCATCGGACGACGCCAGCGGATGGTGTCGCGCGCGAACAGCAGGAAGCGGCGGAAGGACTGAATCTGGTCGAAGTCCTGCTTGCCGTCATCGCCGCCAACCTCGATCCCGTATTTCTGGATCAGCAGCGGCACAAGGTTGCCGCGATAGCGTTTGCCGTTCCGCTGGATGCCGCAGATTTTGTCGAAAAACGACGACAGGATGCGCGTGTAGGGGTTCCGAACGCAGGTAAAGGCATAGGACGAACGGGTTTTGACATTGGCGCGGATCGCCGCCTGACTTTCTTCGCGGGCCCATTTGTGCAGACCGGTCTGGGCGTCGTGGATGTCACCGTCAAAGAATTCGCCGTGGTCCGAATAATACATGATCTGACCGATGGTCGAACACGCACATTTGGGGACCACGCGGTAGACCACGCTTTCGCTCTCGGTCATCCATGTACCGGGGAAGCCCATATCATCACTCCAGAAACTGCTCTTTTTGGCCTGCTGCTTGCAACAACTGGCATTATTAGGCCAAAAAAGCAAAGAACCGAGGTTCATTCAATCTTAGTTTGCGCGTATCAAGTTACAAAATCGGGCGAAAATAGGGCAGTCAGTATCTGGAATGGCAAAAATCGCGTTCATTCTGCTGTGTCACAAAGACCCTGACGCCATCATTCGACAGGCGCTCAGCCTTACGGCTGTGGGCGATTATATGTCGATCCACTTTGATGCCAGCGCGCCGAAAGCGGCCTACGATAAAATCCGTAGTGCGCTGAAAGATAACCCAAATGTCACATTCTCGAAAAAACGCATCCGCTGCGGGTGGGGGGAATGGAGCCTTGTTCAGGCGACTTTGTACGCGGTCGAAGCGGCAGTAGACGCATTCCCGCGGGCCACACATTTCTACATGCTGTCCGGCGATTGCATGGCGATCAAATCGGCGGAATATGCGCACGAGTTTCTGGACAAGCGCGAAGTCGATTACATCGAAAGCTACGATTACTTCAAATCCGACTGGATCAAGACCGGCTGGAAAGAAGAACGTCTGATCTATCGTCATATCTTTAACGAACGGACCCAGAAAAAACTATTCTACGGGATGTTCGAGTTCCAGAAACGTCTGGGTCTGACGCGCAAAGTGCCCGATGATCTTGAGATCATGATCGGCAGTCAGTGGTGGTGCCTGCGCCGCCGCACAGTTGAATGGATTCTGGATTTCACCAAGAAGCGCCCCGATGTGATGCGGTTCTTCCGTACAACGTGGATTCCGGATGAGACATTTTTCCAAACGCTGGTGCGCCATCTTGTGCCGGAAAAGGAAATCGAGTGTCGGACGCTGACATTCCTGATGTTTACCGACTACGGGATGCCGGTGGTGTTCTACAATGACCACTACGACATGCTGCTCAGTCAGGATTTCCTGTTCGCCCGTAAAATCAGCCCCGCCGCGCGGGATATGAAGCGGCGATTGGGGGTTCTTTATTCGACTGAAGGCGTCAACTTCCAGATTTCGAACGAAGGCCGGTCGCTGTTCAAGTTCCTGTCTGGTAAGGGCCGGATCGGACGCCGGTTTGCGCCGCGGTTCTGGGAAACCGAAAGCTCGCTCGGGCGTGAGCGTGAATTGCTTATCGTGGTTTGCAAGAAGTGGCATGTCGCCAAACGTCTGCTGGATCGCATCCGGCAGATGACCAACATCCCGTGCATCGAATACCTGTTCAACGAAGAACAGACGGCCCTGCCTGATCTGGGGGGTATTCAGACAACATTGGGCAAACGACACCGTCATAGGCGCGCGTTGATGCGGATGTTGTTTGACTACTATGACACGGACAAGCTGGTGGTTTGTATCGATCCCGGCAACCTCGACCTGCTGGAAGATTTCTGCCGCGACCGTGCGACGACTCGGGTGCTGGAAATCGAATGCCAGTTCAGTGACGAATACATGATCGGGCATGCGATGCGTGTGGGGCTTGCGGGCGATCAGACGCCGCAGGAAACGCTGAACCGTTTGTTGCCGACAATCCGCAACGACATCCTTCACGAATCCGACCGGATCAGGGATGCCGAGTTCGAACACTACATGCGTATCCGTGAAACCGAGACGCCCGAGGTCAATGCAGAAACGCTTGAGGCGTTTTTGACGGTGCCGCATGATCAGGCGATCGAAATTGCGCGCAGCCCTTACTTATTTGCCGACTGAGGACAGACATGGCCTATAGCTACGACGATCAGAATATCTTTGCGAAAATCCTGCGCGGGGAAATTCCGAACACCACGGTTCTTGAAACCGAACACAGCCTTGCGTTCCGCGATCTGTACCCGCAGGCGCCGACCCATGTTCTGGTGATCCCAAAGGGGCCTTACGTGTGCTTCGATCACTTTGCGCAGACAGCCTCGGATGTGGAAATCGTCGATTACGTGCGTGCGGTCGGTGAGGTTTGCAAGATGGAAGGTGTCGAGGCGGATGGTTTCCGTCTGATCGCCAACGCTGGCAAGAACGGTGTGCAGGAAGTGCCGCATTTGCATGTGCATATTCTGGCGGGTCGCAACCTTGGCCGTATGTTGACGCCTGCCAGCTAAGTCCTGATCCCATTGTGCGCGGCCCTGTGGGCCACGCGCAGGTTTATCTCACCCCTGCTTTGGCAGGGGCTCGGGTTTGGTCGGCTTGGTTTATGCTGCGCGCGTGAGTTTCAGGAACACATCTTCCAGATCGGGTTGTTCTGTTCGCACATCGCGGATGCGGATGCCTGCATCGCGCACGGCATCCAGAACGTCGTCGGCGCTGATGTCGCTGGCACGGTAGTGGAAGGCCAGAGTGCCGTCTTCGCGGGTTTCGATCCGGACGTGGTCGACGTCTGGTAGTGTGTCTGGTCGCTCAGACGGGTCGATCACGATGGTGCGGCTGTCCAGTTGGCCCAGAAGGTTCTTCGTGCTGTCGCGGGCGATCAGGCTGCCTTTGTTGATGATCGCGATCTCGTCGCACATTTCCTCGGCTTCTTCGAGGTAGTGGGTGGTCAGGATGATCGTCATACCCCGTTCGCGGTTCAGTTTGCGCACGTTTTCCCACAGCATCTGGCGAAGTTCGATATCCACGCCTGCGGTGGGTTCATCCAGAACAAGGATATGGGGGTGATGAACCAGCGCCTTCCCAAGCAGCAACCTGCGGCGCATACCGCCGGACAGGGTGCGGGCGTAGGCGTGGGCCTTATCCTCTAGCCCGACCATTTTCAGGATTTCATCTGACCGGCGTTGGGATTTCGGCACGCCGTAGAGGCCTGCCTGCACTTCCAGCGCGCCGCGTGGGGTGAAAAACGGGTCGAGGTTCAGTTCCTGCGGCATCACACCGATCGACGCGCGGGACTGGCGCGGGTTCTTGTCCTGATCGAAGCCCCAGATTTCCACCTGACCGGCTGTTTTCTTCACAAGGCCCGCCAGAATGTTGATCAATGTGGACTTGCCCGCACCGTTTGGCCCAAGCAGGCCGAATACGCTGCCTTCGGGGATTGTCAGGTCGATCCCCTTTAGCGCGTCTTTGGCTGGGGCGTTGCCTTGGGCTTTGTAGGTTTTGCGTAACCCTTGGATACGGATTGCATCATTGCTCATGCTCTGACTTGCCCCCTTCGTAAGATTTGCTCATAAGGCATCTAGTGCAAAGAAGACCCGAGGGGAATCCACGCAATGAGCCAGGACG
The DNA here is from genome assembly GCF_900108225.1 of Thalassococcus halodurans. Taxonomy (GTDB): domain Bacteria; phylum Pseudomonadota; class Alphaproteobacteria; order Rhodobacterales; family Rhodobacteraceae; genus Thalassococcus; species Thalassococcus halodurans. The sequence continues at coordinate 262,888 of NZ_FNUZ01000003.1, read as the reverse complement.
CGCCTGAAACTAAAATCGTCGATACCTATCGTGTTGCCTGTGATGGCGGCGAAGGTGCTTTGGGTCATCCCCGTGTGTGGCTGCAGATCCCCCAAGATCAGGGCTGGGTCGAGTGCGGCTATTGCGATGCCCGCTTTATTCACAAAGATCACGCCGACAAAGCCTGATCCATTCTTTCTGTAGATTGACCCGATCGCTGCCAGACCTGCGGTTTGGCGGCTTTTGCTGTTTCGGCTGTTTGTGACTGTTGTCGGCAAAAGACTTGCTGGCGGCATCCTTCGGAACATGTCAGAAACCTGATGACGCTGATTATGGAGACGACGGCATGAGCACGGGATTTGGCAAGGGATCGCATCTGCATCTGATTGATGGATCGGCTTTCATCTTTCGCGCCTATCACGCCCTGCCGCCGCTGAGCCGCAAATCTGACGGTTTGCCGATTGGGGCCGTGTCCGGGTTCTGCAACATGTTGCAGCGCTATGTCGAAAATAACTCGGGCAAGGATGCGCCGACGCATATTGCGGTGATCTTCGACAAAGGCAGTCATACCTTCCGCAACGATCTGTACGATCAGTACAAAGCCAACCGAGAGGCGATGCCCGAAGATCTGCGCCCGCAGATCCCGTTGACCCGTCGCGCGACCGAGGCGTTCAATATCGCCTGCAAAGAGCTTGAAGGCTACGAGGCTGACGACATCATCGCCACGCTGGCCTGTCAGGCGCGTGAGGCGGGCGGGTCGGTCACGATCGTCAGTTCGGACAAGGACCTGATGCAGTTGGTAGGCGATGGTGTTGTCATGTACGACGCCATGAAGAACCGTGTGATCGACCGCGATGGCGTGTTTGAAAAGTTCGGCGTTTATCCCGAAAGCGTGGTGGATGTTCAGGCGCTGGCAGGCGATTCCGTCGATAACGTGCCGGGCGCGCCGGGGATCGGTGTGAAAACGGCGGCTCAGTTGCTGGGTGAATTCGGCACGCTGGAAGAACTGTTGGACCGCGCGGAAGAGATCAAACAGCCCAAGCGCCGTCAGACCCTGATCGAAAAGCGCGATCAGATCGAACTGTCGAAAAAGCTGGTGCAGCTGGATTGTGAAACGCCGCTGGATTTCACGCTGGATGATCTGGAACACACCGATCCTGATCCCGGCACGTTGCTAGGTTTTTTGAAAGAGATGGAATTCCGCACGCTGACCAAGCGGATTGCGGATGCGTTCGGGGTCGAGGCTCCGGTCATTCCTGACACCACACCGCAGGGTGCGAACCCGCCCGCCGACAACGGCCCGTCGGTGGCGGACATCCCGTTTGAACCGGCCAGCTACGATTGTGTGCGCGATGTCGAGGCGTTGAAGACGTGGATCGCGCAGGCGCATGAGCTTGGTTACGTGGCGGTCGATACCGAAACCACCAGCCTGAACGAAATGACGGCGGAACTGGTCGGTGTGTCTTTGTCGGTCGAGGCGGGAAAGGCGGCTTACATCCCCTTGGGGCATCGCAGCCAAGGGGGCGATGATCTGTTCGGTGGGGCCGAATTGGCCGAAGGGCAGATCAAACTGGACGAGGCGCTGGCGCTGCTGAAACCGCTGCTGGAAGATCCGGCTGTGATGAAAATCGGCCAGAACATGAAATACGACGCCAAGGTACTGGCGCGCTATGGCATTGATATCGCACCGATTGATGACACGATGTTGTTGTCTTATGCGATGAATGCAGGTCTGCACAGCCATGGCATGGACGCACTGTCCGAACGCTATCTGTCCCATTCGCCGATCCCGATCAAAGAGGTCATCGGTTCGGGCAAAAGTCAGATTACATTTGATCTGGTCCCGATTGATGAGGCCACGAAATACGCGGCCGAGGATGCGGATATCACCCTGCGCCTTTGGCAGATTTTCAAGCCGCAACTGCATCAGGCCAAGGTGACCCGTGTCTATGAAGGCATGGAGCGCCCCTTGGTGCCGGTTCTGGCGGATATGGAACGTGCGGGCATCAAGGTGGATCGCGATACGCTGTCGCGCATGTCCAACGCGTTTTCGCAGAAAATGGCGGGGCTTGAGGCCGAAATCCACGAAATGGCGGGCCAGCCCTTTAACGTCGGATCGCCCAAACAGCTGGGTGAGATTCTGTTCGACAAGATGGGTTTCGAGGGTGGCAAAAAGGGCAAGACCGGCGCCTATGCAACCGGCGCTGATGTGCTTGAGGATCTGGCAACCGAACACGAACTGCCGCGCCGCGTTCTGGACTGGCGTCAGTTGTCCAAGCTTAAATCGACCTACACCGACGCGCTGCAGGAACACATCAACGCCGAAACGGGCCGCGTGCACACGTCCTATTCCATCGCGGGCGCGAACACGGGGCGCTTGGCCTCGACCGATCCGAACCTGCAAAACATTCCCGTCCGGACCGAAGAAGGCCGCCGCATCCGCGAGGCGTTCATTGCCGAACAGGGCAAGGTGCTGGTGTCGTTGGACTACAGCCAGATCGAACTGCGCATTCTGGCGCATATCGCGGGCATTGATGCGCTGAAACAGGCGTTCCGCGAAGGGCAGGACATTCACGCAGCTACCGCGTCTGAAATGTTCAACGTGCCCTTGGACGAAATGACGCCGGACGTGCGCCGTCAGGCCAAGGCGATCAACTTCGGTGTGATTTACGGTATCTCGGGCTTTGGACTTGCGCGGAACCTGCGCATTCCGCGGGCCGAGGCGCAGGGCTTTATCGATCGGTATTTTGAACGCTTCCCCGGTATCCGGACCTACATGGACGAAACCACCGAATTCGCCAAGAAACACAGCCGTGTGGAAACCCTGTTCGGTCGCGTGATCCACACGCCCGAGATCGCCGCCAAAGGCCCGCGCGCAGGCTTTGCTAAACGTGCCGCGATCAACGCGCCCATTCAAGGCACCGCCGCCGACATCATCCGCCGCGCGATGATCCGTATGCCGGATGCGATTGCGAAATTGCCCGCGACGATGCTGCTTCAGGTGCACGACGAACTGTTGTTCGAAGTGGAAGAAGGCGCTGTCGACGAATTGATCGCTGCGGCCCGCGACGTCATGGAAAACGCCGCTGATCCCGTTGTAAAACTGGATGTGCCGCTGGTTGTTGATGCCGGTCAGGGGGCGAACTGGGCCGAGGCGCATTGATCGGCTGACCACGTTAAACAAGGCAGGATACATGGCCCGTTTTTTATTGGCACTTTGCATAAGCGTTTTGCTGTCAGCGACCAGTTCGCTGGCGCAAGAGCGCAAAGTGTTGGTGATGGGCGATTCCCTGATGGCGGTGCACAAGATCAAGGGCCGCTCGGTCGGGCAATACCTTGAACGCTACCTGAAAACCGAGGTCGAAGATAACTCCAAGCTTGGCGCATGGATGATCTATCGCCTGCCGCTGACGGGGGCTTTGGGCTTTTCTATTCCGCGCCAGTACAAACCCGGTCACTGGGACTGGGTGGTACTGAACGGTGGCGGCAACGATCTGTGGCTGGGCTGTGGGTGCAGCAAGTCATGCAAGGGCAAGCTGGATCGCCTGATTTCGGCCGACGGCAAGCGTGGCGAAATCCCCAAGTTACTGAGCGCTATACACAATAACGGATCGCGCGTGATCTATGTGGGCTACCTGCGCAGCCCCGGTATCGACACCCCGATCGAGGCCTGCAAACCGTGGGGCGATGCGCTGGAAGCGCGGATTGATCTGTTTTCGCAGCAATCCGGACGGCTGAACTATCTGTCTTTGCAGGGCTTGGTGCCAGAAGGCGATGCCAGTTATTTCGCGAATGATCTGGTGCATCCGGCGACGAAAACCAGTCAGGAAATCGCCCGCCGTATCGCCGAAATCATCGTCCGGACCGAGCGGCAGTAAGGCACAAAAAAACCGGCGCTGGATCGCGCCGGTTTCTAGTCAAGTCTTCAGGTTTCAGATCAGGCCGTTGGTCTTGAACAACTCGGGCAGGCTGACCTCGGGGCGGGGGCCCATGTGGCTGATAACTTCGGCGGCAGCGGCGCAGCCCATGCGGCCCGCAGCGTCCATATCCGCGCCTGTCACCAAGCCGTACAGGAAGCCGGCAGCAAACTGGTCACCTGCGCCTGTGGCATCCACAGGCACGGTTTTCTGAACCGGCACGTCGGTGCGCTGGCCGTCGCGGATGATGCTGACGCCGTCACCGGAACGTGTGCAGACCACAATCGGGCAGATCGCGGCGACAGCGGCCAGATCGGATTCCAGATCGTCGTTGCCGTAGAGGCCGCGAATCTCGGCCTCATTCCCTATCACGAAATCCAGTTCGTTTTCGATCAGCGTCAGAAAGTCATCGCGGTGGCGGTCGACGCAAAACGGATCGGACAGAGAAATGCCAGCCTTACCACCCGCAGCGCGGCAGGTGCGGGCGGTTTTGACAAACGCTTCTTTGCCCTTGTCCTTGTCGAACAGGTAGCCTTCCAGAAACACGATCTCGGCCTCGCCTGCGACGTCCTCGGATACGTCATCGGGGCCGACCTCGGACGAGATGCCAAGGTATGTGTTCATCGAGCGCTCGCCGTCGGGCGATACAAAGATCATGGATCGCGATGTAGGCAGTTCGTCACCCGCCACAGGCGCGTTCACGAAATCGGTGCCGTCATCGGCCATGGCCTGCGCATAAAAGCGGCCCAGCGCGTCATCTTTGACACGGCCGATAAACGCGGTGCGCAGACCCAGATTGCCCAGGCCCGCCAGCGTGTTCGCAACCGATCCACCGGGTGCCTGAACGCGGTCATCCATCGCGCCGTACAGCACTTCGGCGCGTTCGCGTTCGACCAGTTGCATGATGCCTTTTTCGATCCCCATGTGATCCAGAAAGCTGTCTTCGGCGCGGGTGATCACGTCTACAACGGCGTTGCCGATGCCGACGACTTGGTACTTTTTCATTCGGTTTTGTCCTCGAACTGACAGAGGTCGCGGATATGGCAGGCCGCGCATTTGGGTTTTCGGGCCACGCAGATATAGCGTCCGTGCAGGATCAACCAGTGGTGTGCGTGTTGTTGGAAATCGACGGGGATGTGGTCTTCGATGGCGCGTTCTACGGCGACCACATCTTTGCCGGGGCAGATGCCTGTCCGGTTGCCGACGCGGAAGATGTGGGTATCCACCGCCTGCGCCGGATAATGCCACCACATGTTCAGCACGACGTTCGCAGTCTTGCGGCCCACACCCGGCAGGCTTTCAAGCGCGGCGCGGGAATTGGGAACCTCGCTGCCGTATTCTTCGACCAGAATTTTGGACAGCTTGATGACGTTCTTGGCCTTGTTGCGATAAAGCCCGATCGTCTTGATGTGTTCGATCACGCCCTCTTCGCCAAGTGCCAGCATCTTTTCCGGCGTGTCCGCGATCTGGAACAGTTTTTCGGTCGCTTTGTTCACGCCCGCATCGGTGGCCTGCGCAGACAGCGCGACCGCCACGACAAGCGTGTAGGCGTTGACGTGGTTCAATTCGCCTTTCGGTTCCGCCTCGGCCGCTTGGAAGCGGGTAAAGATTTCGCGGATCGTATGATAATCAAGCTGCTTTGCCATGGCGCGTTAATGACGGCTGCGGGCACATTGCGCAACATTCGGGTCGCGGGACGCGGCGTCCTGACGCTAAGGTGTGGCCAAGCTACCCTGATTTGACCGAGGCCCCCGATGAACGTGCAGACCGAAGGCTACCATTTCCAGATCATGCGCCGCGCCATCGAACTTGTGGATCAGGTGGGACCAACCGCCACGCTTGAGGAACTGGCCGCTGCGATGGACATGAGTCCTGCGCATTTCCAGCGTGTGTTCACCCAGTGGGCTGGTGTCAGCCCGAAACGGTTCAGCCAGTATCTGACGCTTGGACACGCCAAGGCGCTGCTGCGGGATCGGTTCACCACGCTGGAAACGGCCCATGCGACAGGGCTGTCCGGCACGGGCCGCCTGCATGACATGTTCCTGCGGTGGGAGGCTATGAGCCCCGGTGAATACGCCACAGGTGCAGAGGGGCGCGAGATTTACTGGGGCTGGTTCGATAGCCCCTTTGGCCCCGCATTGGTGATGGGTACAGATAAAGGCATCTGCGGCATCGCGTTTTCGGCTGAAAGCGGCGAAGAAGAAGCGATGCGCGATATGACATCGCGTTGGCCAGCAGCACGGTTTGTTGAAGCGCCCGAGAAGCTGGCGCAATGGACGCAGACCGCCTTTGGCACCGGTCCGGGCGAGGTGCCTTTGGTGCTGATCGGTGCGCCGTTCCAGATCAAGGTGTGGGAGGCGCTGATGCAAGTCCCGTCGGGATATGTGACCACCTACTCCGAGATTGCCGAGGCGATTGGTAACCCCAAAGCGGTGCGGGCCGTGGGAACAGCCGTCGGTCGGAACCCGATCAGTTATCTGATCCCGTGCCACCGTGCCCTGCGCAAATCAGGTGGTTTGGGTGGCTATCATTGGGGGCTTCCTGTGAAACGCGCGATTCTGGCATGGGAAGGTGCGCGAGAGGATGCGTGAGTAAATCAACTTATTGGCAAAATGCTGCCTATTCACAGGATGTTTTCTTGGGATGGATGGAACGAACCTCGTATAAGCTGCGTTGAACTCACTCTGGGATGACCAACACACGAGGGACCCAAATGATCCGTACGAGCAGAAATATCCTGTTGTCCACAGCCGCGCTTATGGCGTTGACCGCCTGTGATCCGGCCGTGATGAACAGCCCCGACAACACACGTCGTAACACGCAGCAAGGTGCCCTGATTGGCGCTGGCGTGGGTGCACTGGCTGGCGTGATCGCCGGCAACGACGCTGAAGAACGCCGCAACAACGCTATCGTAGGTGCCGCAATCGGTGCAGGCGCAGGCGCGTTGATCGGCAATGAACTAGACAAGCAAGAAGCCGCGCTGCGCCAGCAGATGGCAAACGACGACGTCATTATCCGCAACACAGGTGACCGTCTGATCGTGACCCTGCCGCAGGACATCCTGTTTGCCACAGATTCCACATCCGTCAGCCCCGTGCTGCAAGGTGATCTGGCTGCGCTGTCCAACAACCTTCTGCAATACCCGAACAGCACCGTTCAGGTCGTCGGTCACACCGACAACGTAGGTGACGCAGGTTACAACTTTGATCTGTCGCAGCGCCGCGCGCAGGCCGTTGCCGGTATCCTGATTTCGAATGGCGTGTCTTCTGGCCGTATCCAGACCATCGGTCGTGGTGAAGACGCACCGATCGCGTCGAACCTGACACCGGAAGGTCGCGCACAGAATCGTCGTGTTGAAATTGTGATCTTGCCAACAACCTGATCTGACACAATTTTAGTGCAAGCAAAGGCGCTGCAGCTTGCTGTGGCGCCTTCTTTTTCGGCAGGACGGCAAGAAGGACGGAACGATCACATGGCTGAATTGAAACTGGTTGGAATTTGCGGATCGCTGCGCAAGGCATCGACGAACCGTATGTTGATGATGGCGGCAGTGGAACACTTCGGACCTGCGGATTTCGAGGAAATGGATATCGACTGGCCGGTTTATAATGGTGATGTCGAAGCCGAAGGCATCCCCGAGGCCGTCCTGAAAGCGGACGAATTGCTGCGATCCGCTGATGCGGTGATCGTGACCACGCCTGAATACAACAAAGGCATTTCCGGATCGCTGAAGAACGCGCTGGACTGGCTGAGCCGGACCAAAACGCAGCCTTGGTCAGGTCGTCCGGTGGCTGTGATGTCGGCGGCGGCTGGTGTGCAGGGTGGGGCCCGCGCACAATCCATGCTGCGTCTGTGCCTGAACCCGTTTCGTCCTCATGTCATTCCGGGTCCCGAGATCATGCTTGGTCAATCCGGTCAGCAGTTTGATGAAAACGGCAAGCTGACCAACGACGGCACGCACAAGTTCCTTGGTGAACTGATGGGCCAGCTTCGCGAACTCGCAGAAGCGCGTCAGAGCTGATTTGATATCTCGATCAGGTTTGCATCGGGGTCGCGCAGGTAAATGGACCTGAGCGGCCCCACAGCGCCTGTGCGACCCACTGGGCCCTCTTCTATCCCTACACCGCAAGCCGACAGATGGACGATCCAGTCGTCCAGAGCCGTATCTGACAACAGGCACAGGTCAGCGCTTCCGGGTGTCGGGTGGTTGGCCTTGGGTTCAAACTCGGCCCCGGCCTGATGCAAGTTGATCTTTTGCGACCCGAACACCAGCGCGTGGCGCAGGACGTCGTCTGCGCCGCGAAATTCCTGATGGGTCATGCCCAAAGCATCGCAATAAAACGCAATGGTCGCGGAGATATCCGCGACCGTCAGAACCAGATGATCAAGTGACTTGATCTGCGGTGATGTCATGCGTTTTTAGCAGCCTGTTCCGTTAACCACGACGCGCACAGTACGCAGCATGACCCGGAAATCGGTCAGGAAGGACATCTGGCGCAGGTAATCGGTATCAAACTGCGCGCGGTCGGCAAAGCTGGATTCGTTACGAACCGAGGTTTGCCAAAAACCGGTGATGCCGGGACGCAGCGCGTAATACGCCGTGCCGGGATAGATTTTCTGCTGATCAACCATCATCGGACGCGGGCCAACGATGGACATATCGCCCTTCAGGACGTTCCAGAGCTGCGGCAGTTCGTCGATGGACGTTTTGCGAATGAGGTGGCCAACTTTGGTGATGCGCGGGTCGTGACGCAGTTTCTGTGTCAGGTCCCATTCGGAACGGGCTGCGGGGTTGGCCGCAAGATACCCTTCCAGCATCTGGTCCGCGTTCGGGACCATGCTGCGCAGTTTCCACATGTTGAAGACAGCGCCGTTTCTGCCGACACGGCGCTGACGATAAAACGGAGACCGCCCATCCAGAGCGACGAGAAGTACAAACGGCAGAGCAATCATCAAAGCAGGGAGGGTTGCGAGCAAGACAAGCATAATGTCCAGGGCGCGTTTCGCGACGCCACGATAAACAGAACTCGTACGGGCACCATCAAGGGCGCCAACCACTAAACTTTCGAACTCGTTAGACTTAACCGACTGGTACAAGTGCATGGTCATGAAGACCCTCCGAAAACCCACTAGTGGAGTTCCGAACGATCAATCGCTAACTGTACACAAACATGTCCCGTGCCCAAAAACCTGAAACCGAGGCTTTTGAGTGCTTTCGCCAAGGCGAATGCTGGGATGATCGTTACACAAAGCAGGCAGCGACGCGCAGACCGAACTTAACCCCGTAATTTCAGCACCAGCCCCCAGGCGCTTTTGTTTGCATCCGCCGTCCGAAAGACATTGGATACTCTTTCGATATGCATTTGTGGCAGATTTTAGTCAACGGGGCAGTTTTGCATGCACTTTTGAGTTGTATCGCATTTTCATGCAAAACCCGCGCGCGGTTCTCATATTAACCCCTTAATTCCGCGCGGACGGTTGTCTGGCCACTGGTGCGTTTTGTATGTGGGGATGCAGTCGGGTAATAAAATGGGGGAAAAAGTCAGAGAATTCCCCCTAAAAAGTGCGATTTTTCACCTGTTCAGGGCGGCGCTATTGGGCTGCATTTGAGAACAATTTTGAAATAAATCTCGATTGTTTCTCATTTGGGCTATTTTTTATCAAAGGCGGTCATTCTTTTGTCTTTTTTGACCGAATTTATATTCAACGTGAGTGATATTTTTGAAAGTTCTTGTATAATCAAAGTGACTTTAGTTGGTCATTGATTCTACTTGACCCAATACCTGCCGGTTTCGTGTTTCGGGTAAAAAAGCCGACACGCGAAAGCTGTAGGAAAGTGCTCACGAAATGTTACAAATCGGGCGATAATGTGGTGTGTCTTTCGATACCACCCCTGAAATTGGACCGAATTAAGGCGGGATTCGCCCGAATCATCCGCTGAATCCCCCGATATCGGCGAAGGTTTTCCTAGGTGAGTTGCCTCGCGCGGGCGGGCTGTCTATGTCCGATACATCGAACTGAGCACTTAAGGGCGAACGCATGGCCAATTTTCTATATCAAGGCGACCTGCCCGATGATCTGGACTTGGGCGACACCGTTGCCATTGATTGCGAAACGATGGGATTGCATCCGCATCGCGACCGGCTGTGCGTTGTGCAGCTGTCGGGCGGTGACGGAAACGCCCATATGGTTCAGATCGCCAAAGGTCAGACCAGCGCGCCAAACCTTGCGCGGCTTCTGGAAGATTCGAACGTATTGAAGCTGTTCCATTATGGCCGTTTCGATATCGCAGCTATGTATAATGCCTTTGGTGCGTTGGCCGCGCCGGTTTATTGCACCAAAATCGCCAGCCGGTTGGTGCGCACCTATACTGACCGCCACGGTCTGAAGAACCTTTTGCAGGAACAGCTGGGCGTCGACATCTCGAAGCAACAACAGTCCAGCGATTGGGGCGCGGACGAACTGACCAACGCGCAACTGGATTACGCGGCATCGGATGTTCTGCATCTTCATCGCTTGCGCGAAAAGATGGATGAGATGCTGATCCGCGAAGGTCGCAAAGAACTGGCCGATGCCTGTTTTGAGTTTCTGCCCACCCGCGCCAAGCTTGATCTGGCGGGTTGGCCGGACACGGATATCTTTGCTCATTCCTGATGGCACGGGCAGAGGGCACATATTCGCGGGTTGTCGCGTGGATGAAAATCCTGTTGCCACTTGTGGCGCTGGGACTGTTATCGACGATCTTTCTGTTCTCCAAGAAAAGCGACCCGACCGAAGATCTTCCCGTTCGCACGCGCGCGATCCTAGAGGAAAAAGAATCCGAGCAAGCCAGCAACGCGACCTACTCCGCCACGATGGACGATGGTGCTTTGCTGACATTGCGTGCGGCGACAACGCGCCCTGATCCGGATGCGACAGATGGGTTGGTCGCCAGCGATTTCGCGGCCCAGATGGATATGACCGACGGGTCACGCATCAATCTGTCTTCGCCGGATGCTGCGTTGGATAATGAAGCCAGCACTGCAACCTTGCGCGGGGGCGTGCGGATTATCAGTTCTACGGGCTACACCATCGAAACCGACACGCTGAAGGCAGCCACAAACCGGATCTCTGCCGAAAGTGAAGGCACTGTCACCGCTACGGCGCCCGAGGGCACTCTGACCGCCGGTCGCATGGTGATCACAGATCAGGCGGAAAGTGGCGGGGATGACGTGCAATTGCTTTTCACTGACGGCGTCAAGATGATATACGAACCCCAAAGCGATTGAGTGCTGCCGTATGTTGAAAAGACTTCTATTGATTTCCGCACTTTGCCTGACAGGTGGTGCGGCTTTTGCCCAAGGGGCAAACGTGGCCTTTGGGTCAGTGCAGCAGGACTCGTCTCTGCCGATCGAAGTCAGCGCTGATAACCTGTCGGTCAACCAAAGCGACGGCACGGCTTTATATACAGGCAACGTTGTGATCGGTCAGGGCGAGATGCGTCTGGCCGCCCCCCGCGTGTTGGTGGTTTACGCCGAGGGCGCAGGTCAGATCGACCGGCTTGAGGCCACGGGCGGCGTCACGCTGGTCAGCGGCGAGGAAGCCGCAGAGGCGGATCGCGCCGACTATAACCTGCAAGACAATGTCGTGGTCATGATCGGCAACGTGCTTTTGACCCAAGGGGGCAACGCGCTGTCGTCGGATCGTATGACCGTTTACCTCAAGGATGGCACGGCCCAGATGGACGGGCGTGTCCGGTCGATCATCCAGCCCAGTTCGAACACCGAAGAGGGCGAAGGCCAGTAATGACGGCACCCAAGCTGACAGTCACCAAAGGCCAAGGTGGATTGGTCATTTCGCACTTGCGCAAAAGCTATCGCAAGCGTGTCGTGATCCGTGACGTCAGCATGGAAGTACAGCCTGGCGAGGTTGTGGCACTGCTTGGCCCTAACGGATCCGGTAAAACGACCAGCTTTTATGCCATTGCCGGTCTGGTGAATCCCGAAGGCGGGCAGGTCAACATTGATGGCAAGGATGTCACCTTCCTTCCCATGTATCGCCGTGCGCGTCTTGGGATCGGCTATCTGCCGCAGGAAATGTCGATCTTTCGCGGCCTGACGGTCGAGGCGAACATCGCTGCCATTCTGGACATCTCGCAGAAAGATGCGCGCAAGCGTCGCGAACGTCTGGAAGAACTGTTAAGCGAATTTTCCATCGAACACCTGCGCCGCGCGCCCGCGCTTGCGCTGTCGGGTGGTGAGCGGCGCCGTGTGGAGATCGCGCGCTGTCTGGCGGCTGATCCAAAGTACCTGCTGCTGGATGAACCTTTTGCCGGTGTCGACCCGATTTCGGTCGGGGATATCCGTCATCTGGTGTCTGATCTGAAAAACCGTGGCATCGGTGTTCTGATCACCGACCACAACGTGCGCGAAACACTGGAATTGGTCGATCGCGCCTACATCCTGCACGACGGCAAGGTTCTGATGTCCGGCGCGCCGGACGAAGTGGTTCAGAACGAAAACGTGCGCCGTGTGTATCTGGGTGACAGCTTCCGCTTCGGCTGAATTGCCCGTTTCCGCGAGCATTAGATAGTTTTCTATAGGATTCGATTGACAGTCGGGCGCGGCATGCTTTCATATTAAGTATGGCGATGCACGATCCAGGTTGGAAATCGGCTCCCCCTTGTTCAAGGGGCCAAGTCGATCAACCAAAATCCGCCCGCCCTTACCACCTCTGCCTGGCGTAAAAAACCGGACCGGTTTGGTCCGTCCTGTTCGCCTGTGCAGACATAATAAGAAGGACACTTCCATGCGCTATCAGATTACGGGAAAGCAGATCGATGTTGGCGAAGCTCTTCAGACGCACGTCAAAACCGAACTGGGCTCTGTCATCGAAAAGTACGCTGGCCGTCCCACTGACGGAACCGTCATTTTTTCAAAAAGCGGGCATGAGTACGTCTGCGAAACCACTGTTCACCTGTCCACTGGCCTAACCTGTACAGCCAAGGCACATGAGAATGAAATTTATGCTGCATTCGAGGCATGTGTTGAGAAAATGGACAAACAACTGCGCCGCTATAAGCGCAGATTGAAAGATCATCATAAGGAACGGACGACTCCGGTTGAACTTTTCGGAGCCTCCTCGTATATCCTCGCCGGAACGACAGAGGCCGATGAGGCCGTTGAACCGGATACGCTTCAACCGATCATCGTGGCTGAAATGGAAACCAAGATCCCTTCCCTTTCTGTAGGTGAGGCGGTCATGCAAATGGAGCTTGCCGGCGCGCCGGTACTTGTCTTCCGGAACGAAAAGAAAGACGGCGTGAACGTTGTCTATCGCCGTGAAGACGGGAACATCGGTTGGATTGACCCATAAGTCACGCCATGAACTGGCCGGCCTGATCGGATAAGCAAGAGCAATCTGCAAATGAATTTCATGGATCTTTTAACGCCTGACGCTGTCAAAATCGTCGGTGCGGTATCAAGTAAGAAACGGCTGATGCATGACATCGCCGATCTTGCGGCCTCGGCCTATGGGTTTAACGCTTCGATGACAGTCGAGGCGTTGATGGAACGCGAAAGCCTTGGTCCCACTGGTGTGGGCCACGGCGTCGCTCTACCGCACGCGCGGGTTCCGGACCTGGACGAGGTCAAAGGTCTGTTCATTCTGTTGGAAAAGCCAATCGACTTTGAGGCGGTCGACCGCCAACCGGTTGATCTGGTCTTTGCTCTGTTCGCGCCCGAAGATGCGGGTGTTGAACACCTGAAGGCCTTGGCGCTTGTGTCGCGGACGCTGCGGGATGCGAACTTCTGCACCAAGCTGCGGTCAAATCCGGATGCGAACAAGCTGTTCACCATCCTGACCGAAGCCCAGTCTGTTCAAGCGGCTTAAGCTGACCTGAAAAATCAAAAAGCCCCGTCGGTTTCCGGCGGGGTTTTTCTTTGGCCAAAGCGTAGGTTATTCCGACCAGTCCTGGTAGCCGAACATCATGTAGTCGCGCCCGTAGGCGTCGCGGCACAGCTGTTCCATCGTGTCGTCATAGATGTCGGACAGCGTGAAAGGCACGTCTTTCGCGGCGGGCACCGGATCAGCGGGCGCAGGGTTGCCTGCCTGCATCGCCAGTGCGGGCAGATAGGTTTCCATTTCGTGTTCGCGAACGATCAGATCAGGCAGCGCAAATTCACCCATGTTTGTCAGCGTCAGGCTTTGCGTGGCCCAATGGCCATCGGTCCGGATGCTGGTCTGGCCGGACAGGTTGGCCTTGATGAACCGCAAAAAGCCGTGGAATGCCTTGCGGTGATCTTCGGCCCCATAGGTTTCGGGCGATACGTCGTCGGGCAAGCCAAGGTTATAGTGCTTGTTCAGGTTGCGGCGGATTTGCGCAAAGCTGCCTTTGCCTGTTGATACGATCTTCTCGCAAAAGGCGGCATGGGCGCGGGCGAGTGGGTGGCGCACCACTGTAAAGCTGCGGTTCTGCGGGTTGGCGTTTTTCCACTGTCGTAGGGTTTTCTGGCTGAAGTCGCCGACAAGTTCCGCCTCGCTGACGCCATCCAGCGCAGCCAGCCACCTCTTGACCGCATCCTCGGGCCCTGAACGTAGCGGCATGTACAGCAAAGGTGTTTTGGCACCCGCAATGTAACTGGGCACAACCGGTCCACGACGGGGTTCGAAATTCGGGGTGCGGGTCAGGTTGAACCGGTCCAGACGCACCAGTGCGCGTTCCATATCGTCAAAGTTTTCCACCTTGTCCGCGATGGGCTGCGGGTTCTGGCGTTTCAGGGACTTGTCCAGTTCTTCCAGCCGGTCCGGAATGCCCAGCCATGCGGCCATGCCGTTCATGACCTCAACGCTTTGCAGGTCTTCGTAGGCCACGTAAAACGCCGTCTGTCCGGTCACCTGAAGCCGGTTCTGAAGCGTGATCTGGAATTCCTGCAGCGCGGTCAGATGTTCTTCGAATTCGCGGCGGTCGAATACGGCCTTTTCTTCGCGGCGCTTTTTCAGGTTGGTCAGTTTCCACTGGCCGGTGGCCTGCGCGATTTTCCAGCTGACATAGCTGTCGATCGGATTGCGTGTCAGGACGATCTTGGCGCAGCGGTGGTCCGCCAGCATCGCATCCAGAATGCGCGGATCATGATCGTGGAAATAGCGGAAGCCCCCCAAGCCATGACTGGCCTTGGCGATCTGGGCCAACAGGCGCAGCGGGTCTTTTTCACGGTCTTCCTGAGTGATGCCAAGGATTTCGGTGCTGTTCGGATAGCCGATGAAATGCGGGTTGAACGCCTCGCCGTAACACGTCAGGGTCGGAAAGGCGTTGATGTTCGTTTCCAAAAAATTCGAGCCGGTCCGCATTTCGGCGAAGACCACGAAATAGTCGAAGCGCTGCGTCATAAAACGTTATTTCTTAACTAGATACGGTCTGCGCGCACGGCTTGCGCCATGGCGTTGTGGCGGATCCACGGGGAAATCCCCCATCAGATAGGGGTGCATCCCCTGGTTCTTCAAATTCTGCAAAAACTGACCAAAGCCCGCAAGGTTTTCCATTCTCGGTGCCTCGGACAGGCGGCGAACGGATTTCTGCCCGATCTCGTCGATGATGACCTGTAGGGGTTCCATCGGGGCCTCGATAAATTCGGCCATGGTCCAGATACGGATGCGCGCCTTGGCGTCGGGCGAGCGCAGCTCATCCAGCATCTTGGCTTCGATTTTCTGAAGCTGCGCGGCCTCGGCGCGGATTTCGCCGAAGTTGCGGTTGGATTTGAACAACGGAACAGCCCACGCGCCAGAAATCACGGAAATCTGTGCGTTCGGGTCGCGGGCGAAGTGTTCGTTGATTTCGGGCGTGTCCGTCGGCCCGTATTGGAAACACTGCCGTTCGCCACGGGTGTTCCAGATCAGGTTCGTCAGGAAGGACCGCGGGTTATAGTCACGAATGGCGGCACTATCCGACAAAGCACCGTTGATCACGCTTTGTCCGTTGGCAAAGTTGGTGGCGTCAGGCCCGAAAAGATGGCCATGAACCTGAGTGCCAGTCGCGCGCGCCAACCAAGGTTCGAAATCGGTGAAAAGTTCGCTGAACCCTTGGAAAACCGAATACTTGCCCGCCGTCAGCCCGTTTTCCCAACCCCAGTTCGGAAAACGGCTTTGCATATAGAGGCCCGGGCGGCCGCGCGTCCGGCGGTCCACCGCTTTGGCAAAGATGCGGTCGATCTTGCCTGGGTTCGGTTCAGTCCGGCTGGCTTGTGCCTCGGCATCACCAAGGAACGCATTATAAAGCCGTTCCGCATGTGGCCAGATTTTCCGCGCAACGAAACAGTCCGACCGCCGCAAAAGCTGAAGGTGGTCGTCATAGAAGATGTGCGGTTTGCCTTGGAAGTCGAACTTGGACAGGGTCAGCGACCGGCTTTCGATCGTGGTCGAATACAGCCGCGAAAGTGTCTGGAAATAGCTTTCATCCGGAATCCACACATGGCGGAAATACCGGTCATAGACATGACGGCGCGGGTCCTGAAGGATCGCCGACAGGGTCTGACGGGTCAGGCACCACCACTGGCTTCCCATGTGGGGAACGATGCCGCGCGGCACGCGGCGGCGGTAGCCGACGGCGCGTTGCAGGTCGACGAATTTGTCGAACAGATAGCGGTTGTTGCGCCACGAAAACGGGAACCGCATGGTAAAGCGCTCTTCGTCCAGACCGCCCACGGTCCAAGGCACATCAGCGGTTGTGGCGCTTTCGATGAAATCCACGCGCGGGCGTTCGGCCAGATAGTCGATCAGTTCCTCAACCGGACGCAGTGGCAGGCACGACCCTGACGACAGATAGACGTGGCGTACGTCAGGGAATTTGGACAGCATCAGCTCGGACGCGTCCTGACTGGCGGCGACCAGCCCCCACGATCCCCATTCGCAGCGGTGGCGCAGGGAAAAGGCCAGATCGTCAATGTCAGACAGCCGTTCAACGAAATCCGTGTAAGCCTTGCGCGGCACTTTGGCGTCGACATGGATCACAACGGGGCAACCGGCCTTGGCCCAGTGGCGGGCGACCTGTTCCGCGCGTCCCAGCGCGGTGTGCACCAGCATGATGATCCCGACGCTCATGCCCAGTTCCCCTTGGACATCAGTCCCAGAATCTCAAGCTGGCGCCAGTTGATGTATTTCTCAGACCACTTGCACCACAGGTCAGGATTGTCCTGAAGCCCGTCGGCGTAGGCGATGTATTCCTTGGACCCCGCATAGTGCTGGCGGCGTTCCAGTTCTTCCTGCGCCTTGGTCGAAAACGTATCAAGGAATTTGGTGTGCAGCAGAACGCCGGATGCCTTTTCACCACCCCATTCGTCATACACAAGGTTCAGGCCGCGCGGCAAAAGCGTGTGGGTCGAACTGACAAATGCATAGCGCCGGTTCCATTTGACCAGCGGAATCTTGTTCAGCGCAGGCGACCGTTCCGGTTCATCGGGAAAGAACATGCGCGTGCGCGGGCCACCCTGAATCCACAGGTTCCCGTACTGCGGGTTCTTCTGGATCATGTAGTTGCCGGGATCAAACCATGACGCGATTTCCAGCGGGTTCTGGCCAGCCTCATAGGGTTGCGCGTCGATACGCCCCTTGGGGTACATATCCAACAGCATCGCGCCAAAGGATTTGATCGAGGACGCATCCAACCAGTCGGTCAGCGCGCGCAAGGGGCGCGTATCGCAGAACGGGTACAGAAAGAATTCGTCGGGATCGACGGTCAGGCACCAATGTTCGTGCCCGTATTTCATCTGAAGCCAGTTCAGCCAGTCCACGCCGAAACGGGACCGTTTATAGCTGGCCTTGGAATGCCAGACAGACACATCCGGCTGCCGCGCAAGGTAATCCAGCGATCCGTCGGTCGAGTCATTGTCGACGAACAGAAAGTGGTTGATCCCCATGTCACGGTAGTAATTCAGGAAGTAAGGCAGGCGGATGCCTTCGTTCCGCATGGTCGAAAACAGCAGCAGATCGGATTTTCGGATCTGGTCGGTGCGGTTTGCAATGGCCCGCAGGTCACGACGCTTGCGGAAGGCGCGGATCAACCAGCGCCGTCTTTGCAATCGTAATCTGTAGGACCGCCAGACGCCCAACTACCAACCTCCTGCATAGTCGAATGACCATGCCCTTTACAACGGCCCTATCAGATATGCGTAAAGACGACCTTGAAATGATCTTCCCAATTTGGCGGAACAAATTGGATGGTGCGATCTATAAGGCCGTCAATCTGCGCGTCGCCCGACTGGGCAAGCCGTTCTATATATTGCCGCCAAAGATAACGGTCGCCGATGTCAGCGTAAATGGCTTTGTCGCCAAGGACTTCGTGATAGATCGGCAGTTCGTGTACTATTACGGGTAGGTCCAGTGCCGCTGCTTCTACAGGTGGTAGTCCAAAGCCTTCTGCGTGGCTTGGAAACAGCAGCGCGCGGGCGTTTTTCATAAGTCCAAAGACCTGATCGTCGTTTAAACCGCTGAGCACGTGGATGTGCGGCGGCTTTGCATCCAGTCGCGCCAGTGTTTCGCGGTTTTCCCAGCCGCGTGATCCGATGATCAGCAGGTCAGGGGCGTCGTCGCCTAAATCTTCCCAGACATCCAGCAACAGCGCGTGGTTCTTTCGCGGCTCGATCGTGCCGAGGGTGACAAAGTAGTTGTCTTTGTTCCAAGGCCCCTCAGGTGGGGTGCCGCAACGCGGGATTTGCACGCCAAGGTGGGCCATAACGACCGGCGGCGCGCTGGGGCAGTGGCGGGCAATATCGCGGGCGGTCTGTTGGGAATTCGCGATCAGCAGATCGGCGTTATCCGCGGCGCGCGATAGCAAAACGCGGAAAGTCTCGACCGTGCAGGCACGTTGATACTGCGGGTAATCAAGCGGGATCGTGTCGTGCACCAGAAAGGCGATTTTCAGGTCCAGAACCTGCCGGAGCCCTTTAACCGTGTGCGCATCCAGCATGGTGTGACCGGTGTTGATGTAGTGCGTTCCGGGCATCAGGTGGCGTTGCAGAAGTTTGCCCAGACGGGATCTTACCGTGCGCCCGCGCGCCATTTTGCGCAGTGTCGCCTCGACCCCTGCGCGGGCTGGATCACCGCGCCTTGCTAGTCGTGACAGAAAGCCGGGCTGGTCCCAATCATTGGTCATCAGCCGGATGCGGAATTCACGGCAGCCTTCCTGATCCAGCAGGATATAGCCCACCGATGTGCGGATCAGACCATGGAGCGGCACGTCGTCCGTCAGCCCGTAAGTCAGATAGGCAAACTCGACCCTGTCGACACCCGTCATCGGACGGCCTGCGCGGCTGGTCAGGCGGGTCAGGTCAAGAAGGCGGGCAGGGGGTGTCACAGTGTTATTCCGTGTATTCGCCGTGCTGTTGCCAGCGCCACGCATCTTCGATCATGTCCCGCATGTTCGACCGTTTCGGCGACCAGCCCAGTTCCTTGATCGCGCGTTCGGACCCCGACACCAGTTTCACCGCATCACCTGCACGGCGCGGGCCTGTGGTGTGCGGCACGTCGCGGTTGGTCACGCTGCGCGAGGCATCGATGACTTCGCGGACGGAAAAACCGTCGCCCGTTCCAAGGTTGAACACGCGACTTTCTTTATCATCCAGCAGCCACTTCAGACCCAGAATATGCGCCTCGACCAGATCGCAGACATGGACATAGTCGCGGATGCAGGTGCCGTCGGGCGTGTCATAGTCGGTGCCGTAGATCGTAAGCGCGTCACGCTTGCCTTCGATGGCTTCCAGCATGACGGGGATCAGGTGCGTTTCGGGGCGGTGGAATTCGCCCACTTCGGCCTCGGGGTCGGCGCCTGCGACGTTGAAATAGCGGAAGATGATGTGGCGCAGCCCGTGGGCGGCCTCGAAATCGCGCAGGATGTCTTCGATCGCGCGCTTGGACGCGCCATACGCGTTCAGCGGCATCTGGGCCGAGTTTTCGTCCAGCACAACGTTGTCCTGATCGCCATAGGTCGCACAGGTCGATGAGAAGACGAAATTCATGCAGCCTGCTTCGACGGCGGCTTCGATCAGGTTCAGCGAACCCGAGACATTGTTGCGCCAGTACAGGCCGGGCTTTGACATCGCCTCGCCCACTTGGCTGAGCGCGGCAAAGTGCATGACGGCGACTGGCTTGTGTTCTTCGAAACACCGCTTCAGCGCGTCGGGATCCAACAGGTTGCCTTCGAACACAGGTCCGAATTTGACCGCCTGTTTCCAGCCGGTCGAAAAGTTGTCGAAGGTCACAGGGATGAAACCCGCCGCCCGCAAAAGCTTACAGGCGTGCGAGCCGATATAGCCCGCTCCGCCTGTCACCAGAATCTTTGTCACTGGTTTACTCCGCCGCTTTGTCGACCGCAGCAATCTCGTTGATGTAGCGGCGCAGATCGTCTTTCAGATCGTCGCGGGCCAGACCGAAGGCCACGGTTGCTTGCAGGAAGCCAGCCTTGGAACCACAGTCAAAACGCTGACCGCGGAAGCGCAGGCCGTGAACGCCTTCTTTACCACCGATCTCCTGCGCAATCGCGTCGGTCAGCTGGATTTCTCCGCCGGCGCCGGACTTCATTTTGTTTAGGTTTTTCAAAATGGTGGGCGATAGGATGTAACGACCGATAACCGCAAGGTTGGAAGGTGCATCTTCGACCTTGGGCTTCTCAACCATGCCTTTGACGCTGACCAAAGACCCCATGTCTTCGTTAACGTCCAGAATACCGTAGGCCGATGTTTTATCGCGCGGCACTTCCATCGCGGCGACCATGTTGCCGCCGGTTTCCTCGTATGCTTCGACCATCTGCTGCAAGCAGGGCTTTTCCGCTGCGATAACGTCGTCGGGCAGCATAACCGCAAAGGGTTCGTTCCCGATCAGACGGCGCGCGCACCAGACGGCGTGACCAAGGCCAAGCGCCTTGTGCTGACGAATGTAGGCGATGGCACCGGAGTCCATGTTGGTGGACTTCAACGTTTCCAGAAGCTCGGTCTTGCCCTTTTTCTTCAGCTCTTGTTCCAGCTGCGGGGCGTGGTCGAAGTAATCCTCAAGCGCGCCTTTGCCGCGCGAGGTCACAAAGATGAATTCCTTGATACCAGCGGCGCGGGCTTCGTCGATGGCGTATTGCACCAGCGGGCGGTCCACCAGTGTCATGATCTCCTTAGGCACAGATTTGGTCGCTGGCAGGAAACGTGTCCCCATACCCGCCACCGGAAAAATTGCCTTGGACACCTTATGCTTCATAGTCTGCTCCTCGTTACAGGCGATGGCTTAGGCCTACATCGCCTTTTGCACTCGGTTTAACACACTCCGTGCAACCTTGTCTGCACAATGGGCCTTATTTGTGTCGTGTAGTGCAAGTTCTGCATCACAGGGCAGGGGAAAGATTCCACGATTGGTTCATTCTTCTCCTCTCGGCCTTGGCGCGCGGTTGCAGTCTTGTCATTTGCACAAGCGGAGCGGCGCGGTCCGAGCGGCCGAACAAGCCACCTGTTTGCAGCCAGATGCCCTCGGGCAGATAGCGCAGATGATGGTACAGTGCGGTGTGCGACAGGCACAGGACGACAGGGATGTCACCCGTCTTCAAAACAGCTCTGGCCTTGTCCAGAAGGGCCGCGCGCTGGTGACGCCGCCCCGAGATCAGGATATGCCGCGTGCCGGTTTTGGTCGGGTAGGGCAAAAAACCTGTACTTGGTTTCGGTAGCGAGGGCTGATTGGTTAGCGGTCGTTCGCTGCCTTGTGCGATCCCCGATTTCAGCCCTTTGAGCAGATGTTGGACGTCTAAAGGATCCAGTTGGCCTGACTGCATCAGCCTTAGTAAACGCTGCCCTTGGTTGCTGATAAAAGTGGCAATTTGAGCATCATGCTGATTTTTTGGGCAATGTTTGCGCAGAAAAACCGCATAAGAGGCCCCGATTTCCGTCAGATCCTTTGGCGTGCGGTCGGCCCGCCGCCGGATGCTGGGGGCGAAACCGTGGTGCACGCGCGCCTGTGGGACGATGGCCGTGGCCAGCCCTTCGCGGGCCAGTCGCAGGTTCAGGTCGGTTTCATCCATGTAAAAGCGGAAGGCCGGATCGAACCCGCCGAAGGACGCCAGAACATCGCGGCGCACTGCCATGTTGGTGCCTTCGGTCTTGATTGCGCGCTGGGCCGTCGGGTGCAGTACGGTGATGGCATTATCAGCCACTTTGATGGGGGCGGTGTGCCCGCCGTGATCCACGCTGCGCGCACCCCATTGCAACGAAATCCCGTTGCGCCCGACAACATAGCCGCCTGCCGCCATCACCTCGGCGTCATTGAAGGCAGGCATCAGATATCGAAGCCACAGGGGTTCGGGCACTGCATCGTCGTCGATAAAGGCGATGACCTCGCCTGCGGCGGCGGCGATGCCCAAGTTGCGCGCCTCTGAGATATTGGGCGTGTCGAAGGGAACCGTCTTGATGCGTCGGGCGTCAAAGCGCGAGCGAATGCGTGTCATGCCTGCGGGGCAGGCGACAACGACGACCTCAAGGTCAGGGTAATCAAGTTGGGAAATGCCCGTCAGGCAACGATCAAGCGCGTCTGGGCGCTCCCGGCTCACGATGACAACGCTGACCGGGAGGCATGTCATGGTTTAAGCGTCTTTCAGATCAACGCCCGGCGCGTAGGCGATAAAGAACGGGTTCGCGAAACCCGCTTTGCCGTAGACCAGCGGTGTGTGGTCGTCAAAGCGCACAACGCGGCCACCGGCACCCGCCAGAATGGCGTGGCCTGCGGCGGTGTCCCACTCCATCGTGCGACCAACGCGCGGATAGATGTCCGCCTCGCCCGTCGCAACCAGACAGAACTTCAGCGAGGAACCCGCGCTTTTCATGTCTTTGACGTTGTATTTGTTGATGTAGTCATCGGTCGCCTGATCGCGATGCGATTTCGACGCGACAACCATCAGTTCGTCATTGTTGGGGGTGGTGACGCTGATCTTTTTCGTCTCACCCACGGTGTCTCTGTCAAACGGGCCCATTTCCTCGACCGCGTTGCCAACGCTGTCGGTAAAGAACATGCGGTTGCGGGCAGGGGCATAGACGACGCCGCGCGTGGGCACACCGTTTTCAACCAGCGCGATGTTGACGGTGAAATCGCCACGGCGGTTGATGAATTCCTTGGTGCCGTCCAGCGGGTCGACGATCAGGAAGGTGGATACGTCCTGATCATGGCTGTCGGCTTGTTCTTCTGTGACCAATGCAACATCGGGAAACGCCTCGCGCAGACCGGCCGAGATCAAAGCATCAGCGGCTTCGTCAGCGACGGTGACGGGGCTTTCATCAGACTTCGATTTAACCTCGAAATCGTCGGACTCGTAAATTTCCATGATTTTATCGCCCGCTTCCAACGCGAGACGGCGAAAAATCGTGGTTAGGTCAGAATAATTCAAACTCTTGCCCTTCCCTTGGCACATTTGGTGCGTTCATTGCTTAGAAGTGTTTGGTCACTTATGATCGGGCATAGCGGGAACAGCAAGAAAACTTAACCCGCTAAATCGGAGCAGGCGCTGATGTTTGAAAAGAATGTCCCGACGACCAAGTTCGGTTCGGCTCTTAATATTTTAGAGCTGACATATCTGAACGCGGTGCAGTCCGTGCGGTCCAAGCACGGCAACGCCTTTATGGCGCTGTTCACGAACATCCTGCAGTCGGTGATCTTTACGCTGGCGTTCTTCATGTTCTTCCAGCTTCTGGGCATGCGCGCGGCCGCCATTCGCGGTGATTTCATGGTGTATATCATGTCAGGCATCTTCCTGTTCATGACCCACACCAAGGCAGTTGCTGCGGTATCAGGTGCCGAAGGGCCAACTGGCGGTATGATGCTGCACGCGCCGATGAACACGGCGATTTCGATCATGTCGCGGATGTTGTCGACGCTTTATATTCAGGTTTCCAGCTTGCTGCTGATCCTGTTCTTCTACGACATGCTGTTCGCACCCGGTGTGATCGGGCAAATCCACAACCCAATTCAGGCCTTTGGTATGCTGCTTTTGGCGTGGTTGTCGGGCGGTGCGGTTGGTTTGGTCTTTCTGGCGGCATCCCCGTGGTATCCGACGCCTGTGGGCGTTCTGCGCACGATCTATCAGCGGGCAAATATGATTGCGTCCGGTAAAATGTTTGTCGCGAACTCGCTGACCCCTCAAATGCTGGCTTTGTTCGATTGGAACCCGTTGTTCCACACCATCGATCAGGCGCGCGGCTATGCGTTCATCAATTACTTTCCGCGCAATTCGAGCTGGGAATATGCGCTGTGGTTCACGCTTATATTTATGATGATCGGGTTGATGGGCGAGTTTTTTACACGTAAGCACGTGTCCGCATCCTGGTTCGCACGCCGCTAACGGCCTAACTGACCACCCGCAAAGTCAGGTTGATGCGCCCGCCTTTGGGCAGCAATGTGGATGAGCCGAAACGAATGCGATCCACGCCGTGATAACGCAGGCGCGCGGCCCCGCCCATGACCACAACGTCGCCCGACTTCAGCCAGTAGGATTCAGTCTTGCCGCCGCGGGTGTCGTTGCCCATTCGAAACAGCCCGTCATCGCCCAGCGAAATCGACAGGACCGGCGCGCCGAAGTCCGCTTCATCGCGATCCTGATGCATCCCCATGCGCGCGCCTTCACCGTACCAGTTGATCAGACAGCATTCCGGCATCCGGTCGCATCCGGAAACCGTGTTCCAGATTTTTAGAATGCTGTCTGGAATGTCCGGCCAAGGCGTGCCATCGGGATGTGTCGGGCTATAGCGATAGCCGGACCTGTCCGATATCCATCCGAACCGTCCGGCAGCCGACATGCGCACCGACATCTTCTGTCCACGTGGTGTGATCGGCTGAAACAAAGGTGCAGCCTTCAGGATGTCGCGTAAATCCGCCACCAAATCCTCTTGTTCCGAGCGATTCAGATAGGCGGGATACAGCGCGAAATCGCGAATGAGGTGCGGTTTTGGCGGTTTTTCCACGGTTCGAGCCCACAAAATGCATTTCTTTGGGATTAGTTTAGATTTTTTGCCAATTCTGCCTACCCAACGCGGTTGCAGGCGTATTTGTCGGCTCCTATATACTTCTCGATCACGGAATCCTGAGCACGTCAGGAGGACGTTATTCCTTAAATAACCATGGGCCTTGGTGCCGCAGCAGCGGGTCAGGGCCAATGCATCGCCTGAAGAAAGGGATCAAAAATGGGCAAAGTGATTGGTATCGACCTCGGCACCACGAACAGCTGCGTCGCCATCATGGATGGTTCGCAGCCGCGCGTTATCGAAAACGCAGAAGGCGCACGGACAACCCCGTCCATCGTTGCGTTCGCAGAAGATGAACGCCTTGTCGGCCAGCCGGCGAAACGCCAGGCGGTTACAAACCCCGAAAACACAGTATTTGGCGTCAAGCGTCTGATCGGCCGCCGGTTCGACGACGCTGATCTGGCCAAAGACAAAAAGAACATGCCGTTCGAAGTTGTCGACGGCGGCAACGGTGACGCGTGGGTACGCGCCCGCGGCGAAACATATTCCCCGTCGCAAATCTCGGCCTTCATCCTGCAAAAGATGAAAGAGACCGCAGAAAGCTATCTGGGTGAAGAAGTGACACAGGCGGTTATCACCGTTCCTGCGTACTTTAACGACGCACAGCGTCAGGCCACCAAAGACGCTGGCAAGATTGCCGGTCTGGAAGTGCTGCGGATCATCAACGAACCGACAGCTGCTGCTCTGGCCTACGGTCTGGACAAAAAAGAAACGCGCACAATCGCCGTTTATGACCTTGGTGGTGGTACATTCGACGTCACCATTCTGGAAATCGACGACGGTCTGTTCGAAGTGAAATCCACCAACGGTGACACGTTCCTTGGTGGTGAAGACTTTGACATGCGCATCGTTAACTACCTGGCAGACGAGTTCAAGAAAGAGCACTCGGTCGACCTGACGCAAGACAAGATGGCGCTTCAGCGTCTGAAGGAAGCGGCAGAAAAAGCGAAGATCGAACTGTCTTCTTCCAGCCAGACAGAAATCAACCAGCCGTTCATCTCGATGGGTTCGAACGGCCAGCCGCTGCACATGGTTATGAAACTGACCCGTGCCAAGTTGGAAAGCCTGGTTGGCGATCTGATCAAGGCATCCTTGAAGCCGTGTCAGGCAGCCCTGAAAGATGCGGGCCTGTCCACATCCGACATCGACGAGATCGTTCTTGTTGGTGGTCAGACACGTATGCCCAAGGTTATCGACGAAGTGACCAAGTTCTTCGGTAAAGAACCGCATAAGGGTGTGAACCCTGATGAGGTTGTTGCCATGGGTGCGGCCATTCAGGCCGGCGTTCTGCAGGGCGACGTGAAAGACGTTGTTCTTCTGGACGTTACACCGCTGTCGCTGGGTATCGAAACGCTGGGTGGTGTGTTCACACGTCTGATCGACCGCAACACAACAATCCCGACGAAGAAATCGCAGATCTTCTCGACTGCGGAAGACAACCAGAACGCTGTGACGATCCGCGTGTTCCAAGGTGAGCGTGAAATGGCCGCCGACAACAAGATGTTGGGCCAGTTCAACCTTGAAAACATCCCGCCGGCACCGCGCGGCATTCCGCAGATCGAAGTGACCTTCGACATCGATGCCAACGGCATCGTGTCGGTTGGTGCGAAAGACAAAGGCACCGGCAAGGAACAGCAGATCACGATCCAGGCTTCGGGCGGTCTGTCCGACGCTGACATCGAACAGATGGTTAAGGACGCCGAAGCCAACGCGGATGCCGACAAGGCACGTCGCGATCTGGTCGAGGCGAAAAACCAGGCGGAGAGCCTCATTCACTCGACCGAAAAGGCGATTGAAGAGCATTCCGACAAGGTCGATCCGACAACCGTCGAAGCGATCGAACTGGCTATCGCGGCTCTGAAAGACGAACTGGAAACAGACAACGCGGACAAAATCCGCAGCGGCATCCAGAACGTGTCTGAATCAGCCGTGAAGTTGGGCGAAGCGATCTACAAGTCATCGCAGGAAGACGGCGAACCCGAGCCTGCAGCAGCAGACGCAGCGCAAGGCGATGACGACACCATCGTTGATGCCGACTTCGAAGATCTTGGCGACGACCGTAATCGCGGCTGAGATCAAGGCGGAACCTAACACAAGGGGCCGGTCCGGGCACCGGACCGGCCCCTTAGCGTTCCGCACGAAAGGAGGGCACAATGTCCAAACGTGACTATTACGATGTACTGGGCATCTCCAAGGGCGCTTCCGCGGACGAGATCAAGAAGGCCTATCGCACCAAAGCGAAAGAACTTCACCCCGACCGCAACGCTGACAACCCCGACGCTGAGTCCCAGTTCAAAGAGGCGAACGAAGCCTACGAGGTTCTGAAGGACGCCGATAAAAAGGCGGCCTACGACCGTTATGGTCATGCCGCATTCGAAGGCGGCATGGGCGGCGGCCCGCGTCCCGGTGGCGGTATGGGCGGCAACGGTGACTTTGCCTCGGCCTTTTCCGATGTCTTCGACGACCTGTTCGGCGATTTCATGGGTGGCGGACGTGGCGGCGGCGGTCGCAACCGCGCAACACGCGGTGCCGATCTGCGGTATAACCTGCGCATCTCTTTGGAAGATGCGTTCTCGGGGATGCAGAAATCCATCACTGTTCCGGCGTCGGTTCAGTGTGGGTCCTGTGATGGCTCGGGCTCCGAAGGTGGTGCTGAACCCCAGACCTGTCCGACCTGTTCGGGCATGGGCAAGGTCCGCGCGACCCAAGGCTTCTTTACTGTTGAACGCACCTGTCCGACCTGTTCCGGCCTTGGCCAGATCATCAAGAATCCCTGCAAAACCTGTAGCGGTGCCGGTCGGGTCGAAAAGGAACGCACTCTGTCTGTGAACATTCCGAAAGGTGTGGAAACAGGCACGCGTATCCGTCTGGCTGGCGAAGGCGAGGCGGGTATGCGCGGCGGTCCTCCGGGTGATCTGTACATCTTTATCGAGGTTGAGCGTCACAAGTTGTTCGAACGCGAAGGCGAAACGCTGTTCTGTCGTGTGCCGGTGTCCATGGCATCTGCTGCGCTGGGCGGTGATATCGAAGTCCCGACGATCGACGGTGGCCGCAGCCGCGTGAAGATTCCGGCAGGCAGCCAATCAGGCCGTCAGATGCGTCTGCGTGGCAAAGGTATGCCCGGTCTGCGCGGTGCATCCGTTGGCGATATGCTGATCGAACTGGCCGTTGAAACGCCGGTCAATCTGACATCGCGCCAGAAGGAACTTCTGCGCGAGTTCGAAGACCTGAGCGAAGACAACAACCCCGAATCCAAAAGCTTCTTCAAATCGGTGAAGGGGTTTTGGGACAGCATGAAGGGCTGATCAGCCCGACATCGACACCTTATAAAGGCCTCGCAGGAAACTGCGGGGCCTTTTCATTTGCTTGACGCAACCGCCCATGACGTCACGTTGAGATCGACAATCGGGGCAGGGCGTGGAAACTCTGATCTCAATTAAGGGAGGCCTTTCATGACCCAATATCCGCATATGTTTGCACCGCTCGATCTGGGATTCACCACGCTGAAAAACCGCGTGTTGATGGGATCGATGCACACCAATCTGGAAGAAACCGGCGACTGGAACCGCGTTGCCGAATTCTATGCGGAACGCGCCCGTGGTGGCGTGTCGCTGATGGTGACGGGCGGCATGGCGCCGAACGTTGAGGGTGGCGTATTTCCTGGTGCGGCGGGTCTCTTTACGGATGAAGACATTGCCAACCACAAGATGGTGACAGACCGCGTGCATGACGCAGGCGGCAAAATCGCAATGCAAATCCTGCATGCGGGGCGTTATGCTTACGGTCCGAAATGCGTGGCGCCATCTGCCATCAAATCTCCGATCTCGCCCTTCCCGCCGATTGAACTGGACGAAGAAGGCATCGAAAAGCAGATCGCCGACATCGTCACCGCTGCCGCCCGTGCCCGCGAGGCAGGCTATGACGGGGTCGAGGTGATGGGGTCGGAAGGCTACTTCATCAACCAGTTTCTGGTGGAACATACCAACAAGCGGACTGATCGCTGGGGCGGTAGCTATGAAAACCGGATGCGCCTGCCCATCGAAATCGTCCGCCGCGTCCGCGAAGCAGTTGGCCCGGACTTTATCGTGATCTACCGGATTTCGATGATCGATCTGGTGCCCAATGGCTCGACCCATGATGAGGTCGTGCAACTGGCGCAGGAAATCGAAAAGGCCGGCGCCACGATCCTGAACACAGGCATCGGTTGGCACGAGGCGCGCATTCCGACGATCGCCACATCGGTCCCGCGCGCGGCCTTTGCGTGGGTCACGAAAAAGCTGATGGGCAAGGTCGGTATCCCGATCATCACATCCAACCGCATAAACAGCCCTGATGTCGCAGAAGAGGTGCTGTCCACCGGCTGCGCCGATATGGTGTCGATGGCGCGTCCGTTCCTTGCCGATCCTGATTTCGTGGCCAAAGCGGCCGAGGGTCGTGCGGCGGAAATCGCCCCCTGTATCGCCTGTAACCAAGCCTGCCTTGATCACACCTTCATGGGCAAGGTGTCGTCCTGTCTTGTGAACCCGCGTGCGGGCTATGAAACGGAACTGGTTCTGAAACCGACCGACACGCCCAAAACTGTGGCTGTTGTTGGTGCTGGTCCTGCTGGTTTGTCGACGGCCATCGCCGCGGCTCAGCGCGGTCACAAGGTGACGCTGTTTGATAAGGCCGACAAGCTGGGCGGCCAGTTGAACTTGGCCAAACGCGTTCCGGGCAAGGAAGAATTCTACGGTCTGGTCGACTGGTTCGGCACGATGGTGGACCAGTCGGGCGTGGAGTTGAAACTGGGTCAAGAGGTTGGCTCTGACGATCTGGCGGGCTTTGATGAGGTGGTCATCGCCACCGGTGTCATCCCCCGCGATCCGCAAATTCCGGGTCAGGATGGGCCGAACGTTCTGTCTTATATTGATGTGCTGCGCGACGGGGCCGAGGTGGGCAAACGCGTCGCTGTGATCGGCGCGGGCGGCATCGGCTTTGATATCTCTGAATACCTTGTGACCGACGACAGCCCGACCACGAACTTGCCCGAGTGGATGAAGGAATGGGGCGTCACCGACCCGTCCGAGGCGCGTTCCGGTCTGGCCCCTGAAGGCCCGCAACCCGACGCGCCGGTGCGCGAGGTCACGCTGTTGCAGCGCAAGGCGGAAAAACCGGGCAAGCGTCTGGGTAAGACCACGGGCTGGATTCACCGCGCAGGGCTTCAGATGAAAGCGGTACAGATGAAGGCCGGTGTGAACTATGAAAAGATCGACGCTGAAGGGCTGCACATCAGCTATGGCGAAGCGCGCCAACGTCCCGAGGTGATCGCCTGTGACACCGTTGTTCTGTGCGCGGGCCAGCTGAGCGAACGCAGCCTTGCCGACGCGCTGATCGAAAAGGGTGTGACCCCTCATGTGATCGGCGGTGCGGATGTGGCGGCTGAACTGGACGCGAAACGCGCGATTGATCAGGGCACGCGATTGGCGGCAACGCTTTAATCGGGAACAGACAGCAAAAGGCCGCCGGCGCATTCCCGCTGGCGGCCTTTTTTTATGGAACATCCCCACGGGGGCCTTCGTTTGGTTTGTGAACGCAACGCGAAACGCAAAGGAGGCCACAATGCCCCGTATTCAAGATGCAAAAATTCTTATCATTGCCACTAACGGCTTTGAACAATCCGAATTGGAAGTCCCCCGTGACGAACTGGCCAAAGCGGGCGCAGAGGTGCATGTCGCCTCGACCGATGGCAAAGCCATTCGTGGCTGGAAAGGCAGCGACTGGTCCGACACTGTCAACGTCGATACCGCGCTGAACAAAGTGTCCGCGATGGATTATGACGCGCTGGTGCTGCCCGGTGGTCTGATCAATCCAGATATCCTGCGCCGCGACAAGGATGCGATCACCCTGATCAAAGGGTTTTTCGATCAGGGCAAGGTGATTGCCGCGATCTGTCATGCGCCGTGGCTGTTGGCCGAGGCCGACGTGCTGCGCGGGCTTGAGGCGACGTCCTATCCGTCGCTGCGAACCGACATTGCCAATGCGGGTGCGAAGGTTGTCGATCAATCCGCTGTGGCAGACCGCGGTATCGTGACCAGCCGGAACCCCGACGACCTGCCGGATTTCGTCGCGAAAATTATCGAAGAGATCGAAGAAGGCACGCATTACCGCGTCGCCGCGTAACGCGCAGGCTATTAAAAGCCGGTAAAACAAGGCCTTCGCCCCTTTTGGCGGGGGCCTTTTTGCGTCGTTAACGCTGTTTCCAGCTTTGGGACACTCGGCCAAAAACCTACGAATTGTCTGCGTGACGCCAAGTTTGTGCCCAGATTGGGGGGCATACAACCATGGACACGAGAGTTTTCAAGGAGCCAGTGCATGGATCGCCTGACTGAGATGGAGGCCTTTGCCACGGTGGTGGATCAGGGTGGCTTCACGGACGCAGCCAAGAAGATGGGGATTTCGAAATCCGCCGTCTCGAAACATGTCTCATCGCTTGAGGCACGGTTGGGCGCGCGTTTGCTGAACCGGACCACACGCCGCGTATCGCCGACCGAAATCGGCTTGGCCTACTATGACCGCGCCCGCCGCGTTCTGAATGATGCGGGCGAGGCGGATGCGCTGGTCACATCAATGCAATCCGCGCCATCCGGCCTGCTGCGCATCAGCGTGGCGACGGATTTCGGGGTAAACCACCTAAGCCCTGTGCTGGGCGATTTCCTGGCCGAGTTCCCAGACATCACGGTGAACATGGTTCTGAACAACCGCTATGTCGAACTGATCTCGGAAGGCTTTGATATGGCCGTGCGGATCGGTGAGCTGGAGGATTCCACGCTACGGGCTCGTAAGCTGACGGAAACCACCAAGCGGATGATCGCGGCCCCGTCGTATTTCGAGAAATTCGGCCGTCCGACGCGGATCGACGATCTGAATGAACACAAGCTTCTGCATTATTCGAACCAGTCGTCCGGCAACGTCTGGAAGGTCACGGCCCCGTCCGGTGAAAAGCGTCAGGTGCGCACCGCTGGCTGGTTGTCGGTGAATGACGGTCAGTCGCTGTTGAACGCATGTATCGCTGGTCTTGGCATCGCTTACCTGCCGTCGTTCCTTTATGCGGATGCGATGGAGCAGGGTCTGGTCGAGGATGCGATCCCCGATCTGCCGATCGACACGCAGGGCATCTACGCGGTCTACCCGCCGGGTCGTTTTACCCAGCCCAAAGTGCGCGCTTTCATTGATTTTCTTGTCCACCAGTTCGCCGATAAAGGCCCGAAAGACTGGTAAACATTCCCTGCCCGTTCCTGGGCTGACTGCCCCCGCCGCGGTATCCGTGGCGGGGTTTTTTATTTGATTGAGCGCGCTGTCGCGCGCGCAGGCCTGTCTCGTCCTCAGGCCTTTGGCCTTCGTCCTCGGGCGGGCGCGCTGGATTAGCGTTGCGCTGTTTCGGCCTCGATTTCACGGCGAGATTTGCGGGCGCGTTCGGTGGCGGATTTCAACTGACCGCAGGCGGCCATGATGTCTTCGCCGCGCGGGGTACGGATGGGCGAGGCGTAGCCGGCTTTGTAGATGATGTCGGCAAAGGCCTCGATCCGGCTCCAGTCCGAGCGTTCATAGGGGGCGCCGGGCCATTCGTTGAACGGGATCAGGTTGATCTTGGCAGGGATGCCTTGGATCAGTTTGACCAGACGGCGTGCATCGGCGTCCGTGTCGTTCACGTCTTTCAGCATCACGTATTCAAAGGTGATCCGTTCCGAGTTCGACAGACGCGGGTATTCGCGCAGGGCGTTCAGCAGTTCTTCGATGTTCCAACGCTTGTTGATGGGGACCAGCTTGTTGCGGACCTCATCTGTGGTGGCGTGGAAGCTGACCGCCATCAGGCAGCCGATTTCTTCGGCGCAGCGGGCGATTTCGGGGACCACGCCGCTGGTCGACAGGGTGATGCGGCGGCGGGACAGGGAAATGCCTTCGGGGTCCATGGCGATCTTCATCGCGTCGCGTACGTTTTCGAAGTTATAAAGCGGTTCGCCCATGCCCATCAGAACGATGTTGGACAGCAGGCGTGTTTCGTCTTTCTTTTCGCCGGGTTTGGGCCATTCGCCCAGATCGTCACGGGCCAGCATGATCTGACCGACGATTTCACCAGCGGTCAGGTTGCGCACCAGTTTCTGGGTGCCTGTGTGGCAGAACGAACAGGTCAGTGTGCAGCCGACCTGAGACGAAATGCAAAGCGTGCCGCGATCGGCTTCGGGGATGTAGACGACTTCAACCTCGTGGCCGCCCGCGATTTTGACCAGATATTTGCGTGTGCCGTCAGCCGAGACCTGTTTCGACACGATCTCGGGCAGCTCGATCACAAAGTTATCGGCCAGCAGTTGGCGGTAGTCTTTGGCAAGGTTGGTCATGTCCATGAAGTCACGGACACCCCAGTGGTAGATCCACTGCCAGATCTGATTGACGCGCATCTTGACCTGCTTTTCCGCTGTGCCCGCTTCGATCAAAGCGGTGCGCAGGGTGTCACGTGTCAGACCGACGATATTGGTCGGTCCCTCCGGCATTTTGCGGGGGATTGTCACGAGGTCCTGTGTGATCGGTGCAGATGCGCTCATGGTCGGCTCCTGTTCAGAAGTCCTGCCTCATATAGGAAAGCGAAACGGAATCCAAAAGAAAAGCGTTCCGGTCCGGTTTCGACGGCAAAAGGCCAGAGTTGCCTCTGGCCTTGCGTGTTTCCAGTGCGACAGCTTCGCTTACTGGCAGCGTTTCGCGGCGTCCTCGACGGCAGCGGTAAAGCCGATCAGAGAAAACGTATCTTTGGTCTGGGTGCCGCGCGAAGACCGTGCCGTCAGAATCGCATCCGCACCGCGTTTCATGGCAGTGACCAGTTTTACGTCGTCCTGCGGGGTCGCGGGCCATGCCCACTGACCTTCGGTAAAGAGTTCAAACTCGGTCCCGCCTACATTCACGTTCACGGTCGACCCTTCGGCAAAGGGATAGCCACCTGTGAAGGCAACCTGACCGTTTACGCCAGCGTCAGGACGGTAGAACACCATCAACTGAATATCGCCGCGTGTCACCGCAACGACGTTGCCGTTCTTGGTGTTGACGCTTTCCTTGTAGGTCGAAACGGCCCAGCATTCGCGCGGGTCTTTTTCTTCAAACACCGACCATGCGGTGATCGCGTTAACCCGGTTTGTGCTTTCCTGCTGAGCGGCGGCCATATTCGCGGCCGCAAGAAGTACTGCGCTGCTGATGACGCGTGTCGTCCAAGAATTCATTTATCCACTCTCCAGCGATCCTCATGCCCCAATGAAGGCGGGTTGCGTTTGTTTTGTCCAAGCTTATGTTGCCACGTCAACCCGATGTGATGCGCGCGAGTGTAGCGCGTTTTTTCACGTAGCGAAAACCCCTGTTGGCAGATATTCGCCACTGTCCAAGGATTAACAGTATGCCTGTGCCCGCACCTATCGCAGAAGTCTGGCGTGGACCCATCGCCGAGTCCCTGCACAACGGCCATATCGTGGTTTCAGACCAGTCGGGAATCATCGAAGCCTGGGGCGATCCCGAAGCAATCATTCTGCCTCGGTCCTCGGCCAAGATGATGCAGGCGTTGCCTTTGGTGGCGACAGGGGCTGCGCGGGAATTCGGGCTGAACAGCGAACATCTGGCTTTGGCTTGTGCCAGTCATCAAGGTGCGCCGTTGCACGCTGATGCTGTGATGACTTGGCTGGATCATATCGGCCTGTCCGAAAGCGATCTGCGCTGTGGGCCCGAGGTGTCGCGAGACAAAGAGCTGAAGCTCCAGATGATCCGCGACGGTGAGCACCCCAATCAGTGCCACAACAACTGTTCCGGCAAACACTCGGGCTTTCTGACGCTGAACAAGCATGTGGGTGGCGGGTCCGAGTACGTCGAACCGGATCACCCAGTTCAGCAGATGGCGAAAGAGATGTTTGAGTCGGTCACTGGTATGCCAAGCCCGGGATACGGGATCGATGGCTGTTCTGCGCCGAATTTCGGCACGTCGATGGCTGGAATGGCCCGTGCGATGGCGTTCTTTGCGACTGCCGCGTCGCGTGACGATTCGCTAAGCCGTGCTGCTGCGCAGTTGACCGAGGCGATGATCGCGCATCCGATGCTGGTCGCGGGCCAAGGCCGTGCTTGTACCCTTCTGATGCAAGCGGCCAAAGAACCGGTTGCGCTGAAAACAGGGGCCGAGGGTTACTTCATCGCGATCCTGCCGCAGCGCGGGATTGGTGTGGCGGTGAAATGTGTGGATGGTGCGACGCGCGGTGCAGAGTGCGCGATTGCGGCGGTTCTGGTGCGCATGGGCGTTCTGGATGCGGATCATCCCGACGTAAAACGCTTCCTGAACCCCGATATCAAGAACCGCGCCGGTTTGGTCACGGGACAGATTCGCCCCGCGCCGGGTTTGATGGCCTAAGTCTTAGACGAATTCAGATTTGGCATAGCCCTGCAGGTACAGCAGGGCGGTCAGATCACCGAAATTCACCCGAACATCGCATTGCGCCTGCACCGAGGGTTTCGCGTGCAGGGCAACGCCTGTGCCTGCGCGGCCCAGCATGCCCAGATCGTTGGCACCGTCACCCACGGCGAGCACGTCTGCTTCGGATATGCCCAGACGTTTGCTGATCTCTTCCAGCGCCGACACTTTGGCTTCGCGGCCAAGGATCGGGCGACCAACCTCGCCTGTCAGGGTGCCGTTTTCGGCGATAAGCGTGTTCGCGCGGTTTTCGTCAAAGCCCAGTTCCGCCGCGACCTTGGCTGTGAACGCGGTGAAGCCGCCAGACACCAGCGCCGCATAGCCGCCGTTTGCTTTCATGGTCGCCAGAAGTGTCTTGCCGCCCGGCATAAGGGTGATGCGTGTTTGCAGGACCTGATCAATGACGCTTTCCGGTAGACCTTTGAGCAGCGCCACGCGTTCCGTCAGCGCACCTTCAAAATCCAACTCGCCGTTCATGGCGCGGGCGGTGATGTCTTTGACATGCGCGCCGACGCCGGCCTCTTCTGCCAGCTCGTCGATGCATTCCTGCTGGATCATGGTCGAATCCATATCCGCCAGCAGCATCTTTTTGCGTCGAGTGGCTGTGGGCTGGATCACCATATCGGTTTTCAGCGCCTGCATGTCTTCCCACACCTGCCAGCGGTTTTCGGGGATTTCTGCGATGTTAAAGGCGCAGGCCTCATCCGCGGCCAACCACTGGATATCGCCACCGCCCCACGCGTTGCGCAGCGCATCTGCGGCAGCGGGTTGCAGGGCAGGGGTTTCGGGGTTGGTCAAAAGGGTGACGGTATACATGGCGTCTCTTTCACGCAGTCGAACAGGGGTTTCGACGGGGGACATACGCAATGCGCGGGCGGAACGGAAGGGTTCACTGGGACTATGGGCCTGCCTGACATGAAAGCGTCGAGCCCCGCCAAAATCCGAAGTTTCCTATCGGAACCGACCATTCATAAAAAAAATGCGACAGGCGGTCACAAGGTGCAGAATCCCCATTGCGCGATTTCAAGCAACGCAATAGGTCCGGCGGTGGGACACCCTTCCCCAACGAAGGGCATATATCTGTGAGGGTATCACAACATGGCACTGACCACTCCGGCAACGC
The DNA here is from genome assembly GCF_900108225.1 of Thalassococcus halodurans. GTDB lineage: Bacteria > Pseudomonadota > Alphaproteobacteria > Rhodobacterales > Rhodobacteraceae > Thalassococcus > Thalassococcus halodurans. The sequence goes on along the minus strand of NZ_FNUZ01000003.1, from coordinate 226,390 downwards.
GGCCGGCTAATCCGCGTTTCTCCTCTGGCCCCTGCGCCAAAATCCCCACATTCAAGCTTGAATTGCTGCAGGACGCAGCACTTGGCCGTTCGCACCGTGCGAAAGTCGGCAAGGACAAGCTGAAAGCGGCCATCGAAGGCACGCGCGAAATTCTGGGCATCCCTGCAGACTACAAAATTGGCATCGTTCCTGCGTCCGACACTGGCGCGGTTGAAATGGCTATGTGGTCGCTTCTGGGTGCACGCAAAGCAACCATGGTCGCATGGGAAAGCTTCGGCTCTGGCTGGGTCAGCGACGTGGTCAAGCAGCTGAAAATCGACGCTGACGTTCTGGAAGCCGACTATGGCAAGATCGTCGATATGGCGTCTATCGATTACAACACAGACGTTGTGTTCACATGGAACGGCACAACATCGGGCGTCCGCGTTGCAAACGGCGACGTGATCCCCGCTGACCGCGAAGGTCTGACGATCTGTGACGCAACATCCGCCGCCTTCGCGCAGGACCTGCCGTGGGACAAGCTGGATGTGACCACCTTCTCTTGGCAGAAGGTTCTGGGCGGCGAAGCGGCGCACGGCATTCTGGTTCTCAGCCCCCGCGCTGTTGAACGTCTGGAAAGCTACACACCCGCATGGCCCCTGCCGAAAATCTTCCGCCTGACCAAAGGCGGCAAGCTGATCGACGGTATCTTTGAAGGCGCGACAATCAACACGCCCTCCATGCTGGCGGTTGAAGATTACCTTGTCGCTCTGGACTGGGCACGCGCCGAAGGCGGCCTGAAAGGTCTGATGGCCCGCGCAGATGCAAACGCGAAAACCGTTTGGGATTTCTGCGATGCGAACGACTGGATCGCGAACCTTGCCGAAGATCCGGCGACACGTTCGAACACTTCGGTCTGCCTGAAGTTCACCGACGACCGCATTCAGGACGGCGCAGCCTTTGCCAAGGCCGTGGCCAAGCGTCTGGAAGCGGAAGGTGTTGCACTGGACATCGGCGCCTACCGTGACGCGCCTGCCGGTCTGCGCATCTGGTGCGGTGGTACTGTGGAACAGTCCGACGTTGCGGCCATGCTGCCGTGGCTTGAATGGGCCTTCCACGCCGAGATCGAAGCTCAGACCGAAGCGGCCTGATCCGACTACTTTCCTGACATATCAGCGGGTGCGCCTGACGCGCGCCCGTGACCCAGAGATACATCCAAAGGACCAAGATACATGGCCCCCAAAGTTCTTATTTCCGACAAGCTGTCCGAAGCCGCCGTTCAGATCTTCCGCGATCGTGGCATCGACGTTGATTTCCAGCCCGACCTTGGCAAAGACAAGGACAAGCTGGCCGAAGTGATCGGTCAGTACGACGGTCTGGCGATCCGTTCCGCCACCAAAGTTACCGACAAGATCCTTGAAGCGGCGACAAACCTGAAAGTCATCGGCCGCGCCGGTATCGGTGTCGACAACGTCGACCGTGAAGCCGCGTCGAAAAAAGGCGTGATCGTCATGAATACGCCGTTCGGCAACATGATCACAACAGCCGAACACGCCATCGCGATGATGTTCGCAGTTGCGCGTCAGATCCCCGAAGCGTCCGCATCTACACACGCAGGCAAATGGGAAAAGTCCAAGTTCATGGGTGTCGAACTGACAGGCAAGACACTGGGCGTCATCGGTGCCGGTAACATCGGTGGTATCGTGTGCGACCGTGCCCGTGGCCTGAAGATGAAAGTTGCGGCCTACGACCCCTTCCTGAGCGAAGAGAAAGCCCAGAAAATGGGTGTCGAGAAGGTCGAACTGGAAGACCTGCTGGCGCGCGCTGACTTCATCACGCTGCACGTTCCGCTGACAGACACGACACGTAACATCCTGTCCAAGGAAAACCTGGCCAAGACCAAAAAAGGCGTGCGCATCATCAACTGTGCCCGCGGCGGTCTGGTAGACGAAGAAGCACTGGCAGAACTGCTGAAATCCGGCCACGTGGCTGGTGCGGCGTTCGACGTGTTCTCGGTCGAGCCTGCAAAAGAAAACCCGCTGTTCAACCTGCCGAACGTTGTCTGCACACCGCACCTTGGTGCCGCAACAACAGAAGCACAGGAAAACGTGGCGCTTCAGGTTGCTGACCAGATGTCCAACTACCTGCTGACAGGCGCTGTTGAGAACGCTCTGAACATGCCGTCCGTGACAGCGGAAGAAGCCAAGGTCATGGGCCCGTGGATCAAACTGTCTGACCATCTGGGCAGCTTCATCGGCCAGATGACAGACGAGCCGGTCAAGGCGATCAACATCCTGTACGACGGTTCCGTGTCCGAGATGAACCTTGCTGCGCTGAACTGCTCGGTTGTGGCGGGCATCATGAAGCGCGCGAACCCTGACGTGAACATGGTTTCCGCGCCGGTCATCGCGAAAGAGCGTGGCATCAAAATCTCGACCACCAATCAGGCAAAGTCGGGCGCGTTTGACGGCTATATCAAAGTGACGGTTGTGACAGATACACGCGAACGTTCGATTGCTGGTACTGTCTTCTCGGATGGTAAGCCGCGCTTTATCCAGATCAAAGGCATCAACATCGATGCCGAGGTCGGCGCGCACATGCTGTACACCACAAACGAAGACGTTCCGGGCATCATCGGTACGCTGGGCCAGACGCTGGGCACAAACGACGTCAACATCGCGAACTTCACCCTTGGCCGTGCGGCTGTGAAGGGCGAAGCGATTGCTCTGCTGTACGTTGACGCACCGGTCCCGGGCGAAGTTCTGGGCAAGCTGGAAGCAACCGGCCTGTTCAACCAGGTCAAGCCGCTGGCATTCGACGTCGCCTAATCGCGGGCAACGCCAGAAATCAGAAAGGGCATCGCGACAGGTTCGCGATGCCCTTTTCTTTTGTCTGAACTGCCGGATCAGGCGGCAGCAAAGCCTGCATCAAGCGCCGACAGGATGACGTTCACTTCGTCCTCTGTGATGGTCAGCGGCGGCGACATCAGAATGTTGTGCATCCCCAGACGCACCATCGCGCCTGCCTGATAGGTGGTTTCGTGGATACGCTTCATCGTCGCGGCATTCATCGGCGTTTTTGCCGCTTTGTCCGACACGATCTCGATCCCGGTCATCAGCCCGTGGCCACCGCGCACATCGCCGATAATGTCGTATTTCTCGGCCAGTTTCTGAACGCCTTCGAACAGCTGCGTGCCACGCGGGCCTGCGTTGGCGGCGGTGTTCAGGCGTTTGGTTTCGGACAGCGTCGCAATTACCGCTGCGGCACCAACAGGATGGGCGGAATAGGTGTAGCCGGTAAAGATCGCGCCATCGGCACCGGCGGTCTCAAACACCTCTGCCACCTTGTCGCTGAACAGCGCAGCACCCACAGGGAAGTAGCCCGATGTGATGCCCTTGGCCGTGCTCATCATATCCGGTTTCACACCCCAGTGACGCGCGCCGGACCAGTCGCCTGTACGACCAAAACCGGTGATGACCTCGTCCGAGATCAGCAGGATGCCGTGGCGATCACAGATCTCGCGCATCAGCGGCATAAAGGTCGCGTCGGGCACGATCACGCCGCCTGCACCAAGGATCGGCTCCATGATCAGCGCTGCGATGTTTTCCGCGCCTTGGAAAGCAATTTCATCCTCAAGCACGGCGGCGATGTTCTGCGCCAGTTTCGCAGGGTCCGTTTCGTTGAACGGGTTGCGATAGGGATAGGGCGCGGGCAGGTGGTGGCAGCCCGGCAGCAAAGGTTCATAGTTCAGGCGGAAGCGGTTGTTGCCGTTCACTGACGCGCCGCCAAAGTGCGTTCCGTGATAGCCCTTTTTCAGCGACAGGAATTTGGTTCGTGTCGGTTCGCCGCGCAGGCGGTGATACTGCCGCGCCAGACGCAGGCAGGTTTCGACCGAATCCGATCCGCCCGAAGTAAAGAACACCCGCGCCATGCCGTCTTCTTCAAAGAATTCGCGCACAGCATGGCTGGCCTCGATCGCCGGTGGGTTCGTCGACCCCGCAAAGGCCGAATAGTAAGGCAGATCGTACAGTTGTTTCGAGATCGCCTCTTTCACCACATCGTTGGAGTAGCCAAGGTTCACGCACCACAGGCCGCCCACGGCATCCACAACGGAATGGCCGTCGATATCAGTGATCTTCACACCTTCCGCGTCCGTGATGATCTTGGGCGGGTTTTGTTGCGCATCGCCGGGGTGACCCATGGGGTGCCAAAGATGGCGCGCATTGTTTTCCTTCAGGAAGTTTTCGTCTTTCATGGCGATCTCGATCCATAATTTGATCAAATTTGGACCGCACTTTGCCAGAGTCGCCGCGACGACAAAAGAGAAATCATTCGGTCGAGATCAGAACAGCCTCGACACGTCGATTTTTGATGCGGCCTTCTTCGGTCAGATTGGTCGCGATGGGCGAGAGATACCCGACCCCGTCCGCCGAAATCTGGGCGCTGGTGATGCCATGGCGATCTTGTAGATAATCCACCGCCGACGTCGCGCGGCGCAGGGAAAGCGCCTGATTGGCGGCAAGCGATCCGGTGGCATCCGTGTGCCCGACAAAGACGATTACACGGTCAGGCCGAGCCTTCAGATAGGCGGCCAGTTGATCCAGTGACGGAACCTGATCGGCCAGCTCGGATGAGCCCGCTTTGAACCGCATATCGCTTAGAACGACGTGGCCCAGCGTTTCGAGCGATCCGATAATGTCGCCTGTCGCCACCTCGGCGGGCAGGGCCGTGGTTTCGACATTCACAGATTGCTTTTGCTTGCCGCCCGCGCGGATGATCTGGATGAAGCCTGCGGCTTGGTTGCGGCTGGTCAGGATGCTGATCGCGCCTTCGGTCGGGTGTTCGGCAGACAGGAACCGGTAGTCGATCAGGTTCACATGCATCGAAGGCGCGGGCAGCACCTCGATATCAAAGCGGAAATCGAACCCGCCGCAGCCCTGATTGGCGCATTGAAACACGATCTCGTATCCGGCGTCCGTCAGATCGTCGCGCAGAGGATCCATCATTTGCAGCGTGGTCGCGCTGTTACCCGCCAATCGCCATGCCTGACGTTCGATCGCCCCTTCATAGACCTTCACGGGCACGCCTGTTTCTTCGGTCCATTTGCCGACGGGCAGGCGATAGCTGGAAAGCGGATCTGATGTCGCGACGGACAACTGTGCGCTGATCGGCAGCTCCAGATCCAGCGCTGCGGCAGGCAGACCCGCCAGCAGCAAAAATGCAGTGAGCGCCGATTTAACGGAACTGCGCATGGTATTCGTCATTAGGCCGCATATCGACGGCAGAGGCCGCACGGTTCGACATGTTGTAAAAACCGGTCACGTTGGCGATATCCCAAATGTCGCGATCACTGAAACCAGCATCGCGCAGCGCCTGACGGTCGGCTTCGACCACTTCATGGGATGCTTTGGTGACCTTTTCGGCGAATGTCAGCATCGCGACCTGCCGATCAGACAGATCAGCCGCCCGCCAGTTCATCACCAGCGCTTCGCCCAGTTTAGGATCGCCGGACAGTTGACGCACAGCCGCCCCATGCGCCGTCAGGCAGTAAAAGCATTTGTTGATGCTGCTGACACAGACCGCGATCATTTCGCGTTCAAGCTTGCTCAGGCCAGAGTTGCCCAACATCAGATCGTTGTACAAAGCGGTAAAGGCGTTCAGCTTGTCGATGTCAAAGGCGTGAGCCTTCAGAACATTCGGGATCATCCCCAGCTTTTCCTGGCAGATGTCGAAATAGCGTTGGGTTTCGGGTGGTAGCGGATCGACCATTGGCAGGTCCAGTGCGGTGACTTGATCTGATTTGGTCATGCTGCCGATCCTCCTATTAGGCTTTGATACGGTAGTGATACTTGCCGACGATCTCCATACCCAAGGATTCATACAGCGCATTTGCACTTTCGTTGCCAGTGGTCACAAGGATCGCGATCCAGTCGGCCCCGTTGGCCGCCGCCCAATGCGCGGCCTGACGCATGACCCATTTGCCCATGCCCTTGCGGCGATGCGCGACGCGGGTTTCCACTGCATGGACCATGGCCACACCATCGTGGATCGCCGCAAAGGCGGTGGCGGCGGGTTTGTCATCGACGCGGCCCAGAATGCCTGTCTTCGGATCGCAGGCACGGTCCATCACGGCCAGCCGTTCCGCCCCGATGCCGCCTTCGGCCCAGATATCCCGCATGATGGCCAGCGGTTCCCAAATGGCAAAGGCCGTGACACGCGGGATCGGCAGATCGGTCAGGTTCGACACAGGACACATGCGGGCATAGACGGGATCAATGACCTTATAGCCCTTGGCATCTAGCGTGGCGTCCAGATCATCCTGACCTTCGCGGATCATGAACAGCGGCTGCTGCCCCATCTCATTCATCCGCGCCTCTGCGGCGTCCAGATCGACGGGCGTCCAGCCATCTTGTGCCGTCGCCGCCGACACACGTTTGCCACCACCCGCTCCATCGCGGAGCGTGACAGGCCCAAGGTCGAAACGCGCAGCGGGCGGCCATGTGGCCTCGGTCACATCGTACAGTTTCTGGATATCGGGTTTGGTCATTCGTCAAAAAGTCCTGCCACTCGGATCGCCGCCGCCTCAACGCGTGCGCCATCGGTACCACGGATCACGATATTCGCACCATGCACACCATTGTGTTGGAAGGGGTAGGAGCCAAAGCTGAGGTCCGAGAACTCGTCAGCCAGTTTGCCCAAAGGCGCGGCGATATCGCCTTCGCCCCGTTCAATGCGGATGGATTGGGTCAAGAGCGGTGCGCCGCCGGTCAGTGTGGGGGTGATGCTGGCCAACATGGCCTGAAACACCGACGGCACACCGGCCATGACATAGACGTTTTCCAGCTTGAAACCCGGTGCTACAGAAACAGGATTGTCGATCAGCGTCGCGCCGTCCGGGATGCGCGCCATGCGCAGCCGCGCTTCGTTCAACTCGCGGCCCGTTTGTTCATAGAATGCTGCCAAAAGCGCACTGGCATCATCGCGCACGTCGATGTGCACACCAAAAGCTGCGGCCACGCAATCGGCGGTGATGTCGTCGTGCGTCGGGCCAATGCCGCCGCTGGTAAAGACCGAGTCATACCCACTGCGCAGATCATTCACGGCACGGATGATCGCATCGCGATCATCGCTGACCACGCGCACCTCTTTCAGGTCGATGCCCATCTTGGTCATTTCTCCTGCCAGATAGTGCATGTTCGCATCGCGGGTCCGGCCGGACAGGATTTCGTCACCGATCACCAGCATGGCGGCTGTAGGGTTGGACATGGCGGCACTCCTTGGCGTTGTCTTCGGGACAAGCTATAGGGCGGCACCATGCGCTTTCAAACCCCTCTCGTCCCCGCCCGGCTGATACGTCGCTATAAACGCTTTCTGGCAGATGTCCGTCTTGAAGACGGGCGCGAGGTCACGGCCCATTGCGCCAACCCCGGATCGATGATGGGACTGGCAGACGAAGGGCTGCGCGTCTGGCTGGAGCCGAACGACGATCCCAAGCGCAAACTGAAATGGGCGTGGAAGCTGGTGGAGCACGACAGCGGCGCGTTCACGGGGGTGGACACAGCCGTGCCGAACCGGATGCTGAAAGCAGCCATTCAGGACCGTCTGGTCGAGGGGCTGACGCAGTTCGACACGGTCAAGCCCGAACAGAAATACGGCGAAAGCAGCCGGATCGATTTCCTGCTGCAAGGCGCGGATCAGCCGGACACCTATGTCGAGGTCAAATCCGTTACGCTGATGCGCCAGTCCGGTCTGGCCGAGTTTCCTGACAGCGTGACCAAACGCGGGGCGAAACATCTGGCCGAACTGGCGCAGATGTCTCAGGCAGGCGCGCGGGCGGTGATGCTCTATTTGGTGCAACGCACAGATGCCGACCGCGTTGGACTGGCCGCTGACATCGACCCTGCCTACGCAAAGGCCTTTGCAGAGGCCTCCAAACAGGGCATCGAAGTCATCGCCTACGATTGCCAGATCACGCCAGAGCAGATCACACTGGGTCGGAAGCTGCCGTTTGTGGCAGAGGGATAAATTGGGAAAAATTTAGCTTGTGCGGTTTTATGCGTCGCTCTCTGAGTACCTTTCGTGACTGAAGGGCTCTAAGTGAGAACAAATGGCGCTATTCGCTATCGGATTGCACCGAGCATCCCCAGCCATCGTATTCCCCTCCAAGTTCGTCGGCGAGTTGCTTTAATTCGAATGTGATCGGGTCGAGTTGGCGTGGTGCATCAACCCGTTGAGCAAGAAGATCGTAGGATTTTTTAAAGAGGCCGCGGGTGCTGGTGCTTACCTTGAAGCCTTTTTCCTCCAGCGTCTTAGTAAGTTGCTCTGCGTGTTCGCGGTTTTTGAAGATAAAGTTGTGATCGATTTCCCGCAGAACTTCTAAATTGTCACCGTGTTCTTCGAGCAGCAGGAAAACACTTCGATTGGCAATTTCATTCATCGCCATGGCGTTGGGATACAAATTGCCAAAATATGTCTCCCATTCCGCGTCTTCAAAATTGAATGTGCTTTTCTCGTAGGTCGGAAACGCTTGGTTTATTTCATCGACGATATCCGAGAACTTGAAGTCGGGTGTTGCGTAAAAATAAAATTTGCGTCGGCCGTCCCCTGTTTGCCGCGCGACGTATCTCAGGCTTTCAGATTCATTCCGCGCAATAAAATCTTCGATTTCACTAAGGGGTTCGAATTCGTCACTTGTCGTCATCCCGTTTTGGGGATTGGGCGACTTCAGAAGGACCTCTAAGCAATGAAACCAATCCAGCCCGCGTATTGGTGCGAGGTCGTGCAAAGATAGGTTTACCATCGTGGAATGTGGCTTTTCTTCAATTGAGCAGGAATAGAAATCCCAGTTGTCAGAGGCTGTGTGTAAAGACATGATTAAAACGGCTTTCAACAAATACGATGCGCATACAGTAGCGATGTGGGCGGCCCAATAAAGGTTTTAGTCACCACTGACGCCAAAGCTCTTCCAGCTTCACGATACTATGGCCCTGAATTTGCTGCGCGCCTTATGATCGGGCTAGTTGAGTGAAGCCTTCTCGGTCTCGCATTCTTTTGTACCCTGCTCGCCGCTGCCTGCGGAAAAGAAGTAGCCATCAGGCCCCATGCTGATCGTATTGATCACCGAACATCCTCTTGGATTGCGTTCAGAAAGCAAAAACGTGTTCGTTATCACCGGTGGTATGAGGACATAGAGAGGGTCGAGTTTATGCGTTCTGGCGCCGACGTACTTTCCCTGAAAAATAGCGAATTGGCGCATCAGAAGCCCTTGTTCAACGGGGCTCAGGAAGCGACGTTCGTCTTGCAGCTCAATATCGCAGAGATGCCGAGTGACGTTATTTCGGCCAACCCACGCGGTTAAAAGAACCTGAAAATCAGAGCCGGGCAGGGCCCACGCGACTTGCTCTGACGACATGCCATAGTTTTGCTTACTATTTTTCCGAACCTCGGTTTCCTCTAATCCGGTGCTGTCAAAAGGCTGGCCGGTTTCGATGGATGTCCGGCAGCGTTCGAACAGTTCGACGAAGTCTTGCTCTAACGATTGGTCGACTTGCTGGCTTTTCCAAATGAAGAAAGTTGCCGCCACCGAGGCACCGAAAATCACGCCGAGTAATTTGTAAATCAACAGTCTAACGCCTTTGTTTTCAATCTAGGGTAGATAGTCGGACGTCCCGTTGGATTGGTCAATACTCATGTGGCTGCCTGCATCGTTCGCTTAGATGCCAACGCCTTCGAAATTAGCGGCACCGCGGCGTTACTCTGGCCTCTTGGCGAAAACGGCATTACATAACGGGCAACGAAGCTACGGGAGTCCCGTTTTGAACGAAGCAAGAGGCCGCCTGACCCGCGAAGGCATCCGCATTTACGACGCAAGCGACTATGACGGCATGCACAAGGCCGGTCGTCTGGCAGCGCAGTTGTTGGACGAAGTTGCCGAGCATGTCTTTCCGGGCCAGACCACTGGCGCGATTGATGACTTCATCCGCAACCGGATCGAGGAAGAAAACGCGATTTCGGCGACGATCGGCTATAAGGGCTATCAGCACGCGACCTGTATCAGCGTGAACCACGTGGTCTGCCACGGCATCCCCGGCGACAAAAAGCTGAAGGATGGCGATATCCTGAACATCGACGTCACCGTGATTGTCGATGGCTGGTACGGTGACACAAGCCGCATGTATGTGGCGGGCAAGCTGTCGCGCAAAACCGAACGGCTTATTCAGGTCACCCATGATGCGCTGATGCTGGGGATCGAGATGGTCAAACCCGGCAACACATTCGGCGACATCGGAAACGCGATCCAGACCTATGTCGAAGCGCAGCGCATGTCCGTCGTGCGGGATTTCTGTGGCCACGGTCTTGGCCGCGTGTTCCACGCCCCGCCGAACGTTCTGCACTATGGCCGCGCTGGCACAGGCGCTGTGCTGGAAGAAGGTATGTTCTTTACCATCGAGCCGATGGTCAATCTGGGACGCCCCGAAACCAAGGTTCTGGCAGACGACTGGACAGCGGTCACCCGCGACAAATCCCTGTCGGCGCAGTTCGAACATTCCGTCGGCGTGACGGCAGATGGCGTGGATATCTTTACCCTGTCACCGGCAGGCAAGTTCCACCCCACCTATGGCTAAGGATACCTCGGCGCCCACCGATCTGATCTGGGCGCTGTCGGCCTGCAACTTTGTTATCGGCATGGGCGCGTTCATCGTGGTCGGTTTGATCGATCCGGTGGCCGACGCCTTTACCATCTCGCGCGCGGCGGCGGGGTGGCTGATGACGTTTTACGCCATTTCCTATGCAATCCTGTCCCCGCTTCTGGTGTCAGCAACCGGTGCCATCGGGCGTAGGCGTGTGCTGGCGCTGGGCATGGGGATGTTCGCGCTGGGCGCTGCGGGATGTGCCTTTGCCCCGAACCTGCCGACGCTTTATGCCTCGCGCGCTTTGGCGGCGGCGGGCGCGGGGATGTTCACGCCCGTCGCAGCGGCGGTGACGGCAGCGGTATCACCTGCGGCCGCGCGTGGGCGGGCCCTGGCGAATGTGGTCTTCGGCCTGTCACTGGCGCAGGTGTTCGGCGTGCCTGCGGGCAGTTGGGTGGCTTATACATTCGGCTGGCGCATGGCCTTTGTCATGGTGCTTGTGCTGGCTCTGATCGCTTTGGTGGTCGTGTGGCTGCGTGTGCCTAAGGGGCTAAGCCTTCAGCCCGTGTCGCTGCGTGATCTGGGGCGGGTGTTGAAGGACGGGCTGTTGATCGCGGTGGTTCTGTTCACCGCCGCATTCCTTGGGCCGATCTACATCATCTACACCTACCTGTCGCCGCTGCTGACAGACACGATGGGCTTTGGCCGCGACGGGATCGCGCTGGTTCTGTTGATCTTCGGGATCGCCGCTGTAACGGGCAACCAGTTGGGCGGGCGGATGGCCGATGCCTTGGGCGCAGTCAAAACGCTGGTGATCCTATGCCTTGCGCTGGTCTTTCTAATGCCGCTGTTTTCTGCGCTGCCCTTTGCCAAGCTCGGGCTGTTCGCTGTGGTGTTCTTCTGGTCCATGTCCTGCTGGGCCTTTATGGCATCCCAGCAAATCCGCCTGTTGGCCCTGGCGCCTGAAGAGGCCAGCGTGGTCTTTGCCCTGAACGCTGCCGCGATCTACGTCGGCACGGCGACTGGCGCGGCTGTGGGCGGGCTGGTGCTTGAACAATTCGGTCTTCTGGCGTTGGGCATCGCAGGCGGGATCGGAGCACTGGGGGCTTTGGGCCACGTGCTTTGGACCCACCGCGCGGCTAAGCTGGCAGGGCGCGAGACCTAAACGACTTCCAGCAGCGTCACATGCGTGTCGCCGTATTTGCGGTGTTCCAGAAACTCGAAGCCCTCGGGCGCGTCCATTGGGGCGGATTCTTCCCAGACGATCAGGGCCTCGGGTGCGATCCAGCCAGCGTCACGCGCCGATGCCAGCGCCTTTTCCCCCAGCGATTTGCCGTAGGGCGGGTCCAGAAAAACCAGCGTGGCGGGGGTGGTCGCGGCGGGCAGGCGGGTGGCGTTGGTGCCTAGAACAGTGGTTTGCCCGCCCACGCCCAACAGCTTGATATTCGCACGCACCAGCTGACCGGCTTTGCGCCCGTCGTCGACAAAGGTCACGTGTTCGGCCCCGCGCGACAGCGCCTCGAGCCCCAAAGCGCCGGTTCCCGCGAACAGGTCCAGCACCTGCGCGCTGTCGAACGGGTCACCGAAACGGCCCCCCGCCAACGTGTTGAACAGGCTTTCGCGGACACGGTCGGTGGTCGGGCGCAGATGTGCGCCCGGATCGCCCTTGCCCACAGGGGTCAAGGCGCGACCGCGATGGGTGCCTGCGATGATCCTCACGCTTTGAGCAGCGGTTTGAGATCTTGGGCAGGGTCGGCGATCAGCGTCGGGTTGGGCGACTTGCCGTTTTCGATCAGGCGCTTGCCGACCATGTAGGCGCGCGGGTCATTCATCGCGTCCAACGCCAGCAGCGTTTCGCCCTTGTAGTACCAGTAGGACACCGATCCATCGGCCCCTTGGCGCGTCACGATACGGTCATAGCCCGCGTTCAGGCCCGCGATCTGCAGTTTGCAGTCATACTGGTCCGACCAGAACCACGGCTTGGCGGTATAGGGTGTTTCCGCGCCCATAATGTTTTCAGCAACGATTTCGCCCTGGTCAATCGCGTTGCCCACGCTTTCAAGACGCAGGCGGTCGCCTTTGTAGGGGAAGGACGCGCAGTCGCCTGCCGACCAGATGTGCGGATCGGATGTGCGGCCAAAGTTGTCGGTCTTGATGCCGTTGTCGATCTCAAGGCCCGCGGCCTCGGCCAGTTCGGTGGCTGGCACGATCCCCACACCAACAATCACGAAATCCACATCCAGCGTGGTGCCGTCACTAAGTTCCGCACCGGATACATGACCTTCACCTGTTAGGCGGTTCAGGCCGGTGCTTTCCAGAATTTTTACGCCGTGATCTGTGTGAAGTTTGCGGAAATAGTCCGAGGTTTCCTTGGCCGCAACGCGCTGCAGGATACGGTCGGACATTTCGACCAGCGTCACATCCAAACCCAGCTTGGCAGCGACGGCTGCGGCCTCAAGCCCGATATAACCACCGCCGACGATCAGCACCTTGGCGCCTTCGGTAAAACGCGGCTGCATGGCATCTACATCGGCCAGACCGCGAACAGTGAACACACCGTCCAGATCGCCGCCAATCGAAGCGGGCAAGCGACGGGGATAGGAGCCTGTAGTCAGCACCAGCTCGTCATAATCCACGGTCTTGCCATCCACGGTGACGGTCTTTGCCGCGGGATCGATGGACTCGACCTTATTGGACAGGATCAGGTCGATGTTGTTTTCCGCATAAAAGCTTTCGGGACGCAGATACAGGCGGTCCAGTTCCATCTCGCCCAGCAGGTAGGCTTTGGACAACGGCGGGCGCTGATACGGCACTGCGGGTTCTTCGCCGATCATGGTGATCGCCCCTTCGAACCCCTTGTTGCGAAGCTTTGCAACCACCGAAGCGCCGGCTTGTCCGGCACCTACAACAACGACCTTTGTCATCTTTTCGAACCCTTACTGGTTTTTGCTTGGGGCACCCTATATCTGGCAGAGAACGAAACGCAAATTTGGGAAGAGCGTAATGGCTATCAAAAAAGGCGATACACTGCCGAATGCAACATTTCTGGTCATGGGCGACGAGGGTCCGGCGACGGTCGATCTGGCCGAGAAGCTGAAAGGACGGAAGGTTGTTCTGTTCGGTCTTCCGGGCGCGTTCACCCGCACCTGTTCGGCGGCGCATGTTCCCAGCTTTATCCGCACCAAAGATGCGTTTGCCGAAAAAGGCGTGGATGAAATCATCTGTGTGGCCGTGAACGACCCGTTTGTCATGAAGGCATGGGCGGAAAACACAGGCGCAGAAGACGCGGGCCTGACAATGCTGGCGGATGGCGATGCATCGTTCACCAAAGCGATCGGCATGGAATTTACCGCACCGCCGGTTGGTTTCTATGACCGCTGCAAGCGGTTTTCGATGCTGGTCGAGGACGGCGTTGTGACCATCCTGAACGAAGAAGAAGCGGCGGGCGAGTGCAGCATTTCTGCTGGTGAGACATTGCTGGAAGCGATGTGATTCTGGCTAGGGGCGAGGGGGCTTTGCCCCCTTGGCCTGCGGCCAATTCCCCCAAGGTATTTGGGGACAGAAAATACCCAAACTACAGGCTGTCCATTTTGCGGGCGAGTTTCGCATCAAGCGATGACAGGCCGTCTACGTCATGGGTCGACAGGGTGACAGTGACCTTGTTGTAGACGTTGAACCATTCGGGATGATGGTTCCATTTTTCCGCCCACATCGCGGCACGGGTCATCCAGCCGAACGCGTCGACGAAGGTTTCGAACGTATAGGTCTTGCTGATCGCGTCGCGACCATCGACCATGGCCCAGCCTGTGTCGAACAGGGGTTCCAGCATCGTCTTTCGGGCGGTCTCGCTCAGTTTTTCGATCATTGTTGTTCCTCGATTTCGGTTTTCCGGAACGGGCCGTAGCTTGTCAGGACTTCTATGTCGTGGCTGACCGCGCGGCGTTCTTCGGCCAGATAGCGGTCGATTGCGTTGGCAAATCCGGCATCGGCGACCCAGTGCAGCGAATGGGTTTCGGCAGGCAGATAGCCGCGGGCCAGTTTGTGTTCGCCCTGCGCGCCGGCCTCGACCCGTTTCAGGCCCAGCTGAATCGCCAGATCAATTGCCCGATAATAGCATGCCTCAAAATGCAGGCAGGGATGATCTTCGATACATCCCCAGTATCGTCCGTAGAGCGTATCGCGCCCGATCAGGTTCATGGCGCCTGCCACGTTCTGCCCGTCGCGCCGCGCCATGACCAAGGCGATGTCGTCGCGCATTGTGTCGTGCATGATATCAAAAAACGCCCGCGTCAGATAGGGCGAGCCCCATTTGCGCGCGCCGGTGTCCTGATAGAACTGCCAGAAGCTGTCCCAATCCTCGGGTTGGATATCGTCGCCGATCAGGGTGACGATCTCTCCTCCGAAGTCCTGCGCGGTGCGCCGTTCCTTGCGGATGGTTTTGCGTTTGCGCGACGAAAGGCTGGTCAGGAAATCGTCGAAACTGGCGTAGTTGTCGTTCAGCCAGTGGAACTGCTGGGTGATGCGGCGCATCAGGCCCATTTTGCCGCCTGCGATCGCCTCGGCCTCGGTGCAGAAGGTGATGTGCAGCGACGAGACGTGGTTCTGTGTGGCCAGCTCAACAGCCCCCTGAACCAAGGCCGACATGCCGACGGTGTCATAGCCCGGACGGGTCAGGAACCGGCGGCCTGTGGCAGGTGTGAAGGGCACCGCCATTTGCAGTTTCGGATAATACCGCCCGCCCGCCTGTTCATAGGCATGGGCCCAGTTGTGATCGAAGATGTATTCGCCCTGTGAATGGGATTTGCCGTAAAGCGGCGCGACCGCGATCACCTGACCGTCGATTTCAGCCGTCAGATAGCGCGGATCCCAGCCCGTTCCGGCCCCCACGGATCCGCTGTCTTCCAGCGCTTTCAGAAAGCGGTAGGTCGTGAACGGGTCAATTGGGCGGCCACCATCCGCGGCCTCGGGGCAGGCGCAGGCATCCCATGTGGCGGCGTCGATCTGGTCCAGTGACGACAGCGCGTTGATGGTGAAAGTGGTATCTTCGGTGATGTCAGTCATGGGCCCTCGTGCACCAGAGTATCTGGTGTTCCGCGGCGGCGCTTCAAGCGGCGTAGCCCTCGAAGGTGACATTATCCGCGATTTTCCGCGCCTCTGCCTCTTGTTCCGGCGATCTGATTGTCCAGCACAGGATCGGCAGGCCTTGCGCCTTGATCTCGGCCACGCGCGGGCGGGGCAGGTCGGCGGCTTCGTGGCTGATAAAGCACGATCTGGTGCGCTCCAGATCGGGGATATCGCGCAGCGTGTCGCAGGTGGACTGTTTCAGCGTTTTCCAATCGTCCGGATCATAGGCGCTGGTGGTAAGGCCGCGCGCGACATCGGGCGCAAGGCGGGCCATTTCCGCGATGCTGTGCGGGTTGAAGGACATGACCGCCACAGGGCCGGTATAGCCCTTAAGCGCGTCGGCGGTAGCCTGTTCCAAAGGTCCTACGTTGGTGCCCATGCCGCCATCCTGATCCTTGATTTCGATCAGCAGCGGTACCTTGCCCGCGACGATGTCCAACACCTCGATCAGGGTCGGAATGCCTTCGTCACCGTGCAGCAGGGGAATGGCCTGCAATTCTGCCGCTGTCCGCTGGCGCAGGGCACCTTGTTCGGGTGTCAGACGGCGCAGGTCATAGTCGTGAAAAACCATGGCCTGCCCGTCTTTGGACAGTTGCAGATCAATCTCGATCCCGAAGCCCGCCGCGATGGCCGCGCGGATTGCGGAGCGGCTGTTTTCAGGACGTCCGTCATGGATGTCATGATAGGCGCGATGGGCAATCGGAGCGGCCAGAAACGAGGCGGGCAGGGTTTTCATCAGTTGATCTCGAAAATCGCTTCGATCTCGACCGCGACGCCAAGGGGCAGGGATGCGGCAGAAACGGCCGAGCGCGCGTGGCGGCCAGCATCGCCGAAGACCGCAACCATCAGATCGGACGCGCCGTTGATGACCTTGGGCTGGTCCGTGAAATCGGCGGTCGAGTTCACAAAGCCTACCAGTTTGACGACGCGGACCAGACGGCTCAGATCGCCATCAACGGCGGCGTTCAGCTGGGCGATCAGGCTAAGTGCGCAGGACTGTGCGGCGGCAGCACCCTCTTCGACCGACATGTCCGCGCCCAGTTTGCCTGTGATCAGCCCGTCGGGGCCATTGGAAATCTGGCCGGAAACGAACAGCTGGTTGCCCGATTTGACGAACGGCACGTAGTTCGCCGCAGGTGCGGGGGCAGCGGGCAGGGTTAGGCCAAGTTCGGCCAGTTTTGTCAGGGCATCTTGTGTCATGTCGTGTCCTTAGGTGTTTGCTTTGCGGCCACGCTACGCCGTTGTCGCGCGCAGCGAAAGATCGCTTTTCGGCGCAATCACGACAGCGGGTCAGCTTTCGCGGAACGCCTTAGCAAAGTAATCTGACAGCGGTTTGACAAAATAGGCCAAGGGCGTGCGATCTTCTGTCCGCAGGAAGCTTTCGACAGGCATGCCGGGGATCAGGGTCACACCCTCTGGCAGGCGGTCGATTTCGCCCTCGGACAGGGTCACTTCAGCCATGTAGAAGCTCAGACCGGTGTTATCATCCTGAAACGCGTCGGCGGACACCTGTGTGACCTGCCCCACCAGTTCCGGCGTGCTGCGTTGATCCAAAGCCGAGAAGCGCAACAGCACCTCTTGACCCAGTCGGATCTGGTCGATGTGGATCGGGTCGACGCGGGCCTCGATGATCAGGGGGCGATCCTGAGGCACAAGAAACAGCACCGGATCAGCCGCGCGAATGACCGAGCGCGGGGTAAAGACCGTCAGGCCATAGATCACGCCCGACACCGGCGCGCGGATGTCCAGACGGTCAAGCTGTTCGCGAAGCGCGCGGCGTTCTTCGGCCATTTCCCGTTCGTTCACTTGAAGGTCGCGGATTTCGCTAATCGCTTCTTCACGGCGCTGGGTTTCCAGCTTGATCGCCTCAAGGTCCAGTTCGGTGATCCGGCCTTCGGATTGGGCCTTTTGTGCGGTCAGTTCACCGACGGTGCCCATCAGGTTCGATTTCTCGCGCTTCAGCGCCAGAACGCGGCTGGCCTGCGCCAATCCTTTGTCCAACAGCGATTGCTGATCGACCAATTCGCTTTCGATCAATTCCAGTTGTTCGTTCAGCGCATCTTGCTGGGCGTCGATGCCGACGATCTGGTCGGCAATCTGATCGGCCCGTTTCTGAAGCTGCTCCAACTCGCGCGCGTCCGACGCCTTGCGGGCCACGAAAAGGCTACGCTGACCTTCGATCTGTTCAGCCACCTCGGCCGAGGTTTCGGCCTCGGTCAGCAATTCTTCAGGAAAGGAAATCTGTTCCAGTCCATCCCGTTCCGCCTGAAGCCGTGCGCGCCGTGCGATGATTTCAAAGTACTGGCTTTCGACAATCGACAG
The DNA here is from genome assembly GCF_900108225.1 of Thalassococcus halodurans. Classification (GTDB taxonomy): domain Bacteria; phylum Pseudomonadota; class Alphaproteobacteria; order Rhodobacterales; family Rhodobacteraceae; genus Thalassococcus; species Thalassococcus halodurans. The sequence goes on along the minus strand of NZ_FNUZ01000003.1, from coordinate 208,334 downwards.
GCGCGATTGCAACAGCGTCGGGTCCAGCCGCAGCAGAACCTGATCGGCCACAACTGTGTCGCCCTCATCGATCAGAATTTCCGACACAACGCCGCCATCAGGGTGCTGAACGACCTGACGGTTGCGGTCGACCACGATCTGGCCCGGCGCAATGATCGCGCCCGAGATGTTGGTGATCGCGGCCCATGTGCCAAAGCCGCCGACCAAAATGGCCAGACCCAATAGACCCAGCATCGTAAATCCACGGACGGAATAGCGTTTCTTGTCGGTCATCGTACGCCCCCCGGCGCTTTCTTAGCGCCTGTGAGTTGCTGGTAATTCGACACCACCGATTTCAACACCTCATCGCGCGGACCAAAGGCGGTGCGCTGCCCGCCTTCCAGCATCAACAGCAGATCGCATTCCTGAATGGCGGCGGGGCGGTGGGCCATGACCAGCACGGCGCGGCCGGTGTTTTTGAAATCGCGGATTGCGGCGTTCACGGCCTCGGATCCTTCGTTGTCGAGGTTCGAGTTCGGCTCGTCCAGAACCAGCAGGACAGGATCACCATAAAGCGCGCGGGCCAGACCGATCCGCTGCATCTGCCCGCCGGACAGGCGACCGCCTGTGGCGCTGATGCGGGTGTCATAGCCTTCGGGCAGCTTGAGGATCATGTCGTGCGCGGCGGCTTTCTTTGCGGCCTCGACAATCTTGGCGGGGTCGGCATCAGGCTGCAGTCGGGCGATGTTTTCGGCGACTGTGCCTTCGAATAGCGTCACGCGCTGGGGCAAGTACCCGATGTGGCGGCCCAGCCGTTCGACCCCATACTGATCCAGCGTCGCGCCATCGAGACGGATTTTGCCGCCCGCCGGATGCCAGATGCCCGTCAGGGCCCGAGCCAGTGTGGATTTCCCCGCACCAGACGGCCCGATCACGCCTAGGGCCTGACCTTGGTTCAGTTGAAAGCTGACCATGCGCAGCGCTGCCTGCTGGTCGCCCGGCGGCACGATGGTCAGTTGTTGAACGTTCAGAATCGCGCGCGGGTCGGGCAGCTGTGTCTTCAACTGTTCAACGGGATGTTCGGTCAGCAAGGTGGCGAGGTTGTCCCACCCTTTGCGTGCCCGTTCGACCATGGGCCATTGCCCGACGATCAGTTCGATCGGGGCCAGCGCACGACCCAACAGGATTGACCCCGCGATCATCGCGCCAGCAGTCAGTTCGTTTTGCAGAACCAGATAGGCCCCCAGACCCAGCATCGCCGATTGCAGGATCATGCGGAAAGTCTTGGTCATGACGGTAAAGCCGCCGGTCACATCGGTGGTTGCGATATGCGCCTCAAGCGATGTGTCGCGGGCGGTTTGCCACCGGCCAAAGGCCTGATCGCGCATGCCCAAGGCCTGTACCATCTCGGCCTCTGCTCGAATATCTTCTGCGGTTTTATCTGCCGCGTGGCCCGCGCGTTGGGACGCCAACGTAGGTTTCCGGCTTAGCCACTGGTTGAACAGCGTGATCGCGATCAGAACGGCACCACCGGACATGGCAAGGTATCCCAGCCACGGGTGGAACAGCATAATTCCGAACAGGAATACGGGCGTCCATGGCAGATCGAACAGGGCACCGATCACGGGGGATGACATCAGGCGCTGCACCGATTCCAGATCACGCAGGCCGGTTGCGGCCAACGCATCAGGGCGCACAGCAGAACGGCGCATCACGGCGTCAAACACGCGCGTGTCCAGGCGCGACTGGAATCGCGCGGCCACCCGCGCCATGATCCGACCGCGCACATAGTCCAGAAGGCCCATCATCGCATAGAGGAACAGAACCACCGCCGACAAAGCCACCAGCGTTTCGACCGACCGTGACCCCAGAACGCGGTCATAGACCTGCAACATATAAAGCGGGCCCGTCAGCATCAGCAGGTTCACAAAGACGCTGAAAATACCCACCGCCCAATACAGCCCACGACTTTCACGGCGCGCCTGGCGCAGTTCCTCGGCCCCTGTGGTTTCGCTGAGTTTGGTCATAAAAGGCTCCGCCCAAAAATCGGGACATGTTTACATACTGAAATTCTTTATAGACACATTCGTTAAAGGATGAATGCAGAATGCCCAAGAACAACTTTCAGAGGTTCGGGCATATTCGGGGGATCACAGTGACCGAAGCGAACGAAAGCCAACGCCAGTTCTGGAACGACAAACCCGGTGCGAACTGGGTGCGGTTCTACCGCGATCTGGACATCATGCATCACTCGGTTCTGGAAAAGCTTCTGGATTGCGCCGCGCCCGAGGCCGGTGAAACGGTGATCGATATCGGCTGCGGGGCGGGCACGTCTTCGTTTGCGCTGGCGGAACTGGTCGGGTCGTCAGGGTCCGTGTCGGGCTATGATATTTCCGAGCCTCTTTTGACCAAAGCCGAAGAACGCCGTGCCGAGAAAGGCGTGTCGAACGTCAGTTTTCATCTGGCGGATGCGCAAACGGCGGGTTTTGACGGGTCTGCCGACCTGATCGTGTCGCGATTCGGGGTGATGTTCTTTGACGATCCCGAGGCGGCCTTTGCCAACCTGCACAGCGCCCTGCGTCCCGGTGGCCGTATCGTGTTCATTACTTGGGCCGCGTCCGAATTTAACCCGTGGTTCTCGCTGGCCCGAAAAATCGCGGTGCAGCATTTCGGCGATTTGCCCGATGGCGATCCGGATGCGCCCGGCCCGATGTCGCTGCGCGATATCGATCGCGGGGTAAGCTTTCTGAAGGCGGGCGGTTTTGCCGATCCGGTGGGCGAGGCGGTCGATCTGACATTGGATCACCCCGACGGGTGGCCCGCGTTGCGCCAACTGGTGCCGCATATCGGGCCTGTGGGGCGCTTCTTGCGCGACTGCGAGGTCACGCAGGAACAGCGCGCCGCGTTGTTCGATGATCTGGATAAGGCGTTCAGCGAATTTGCGACCGACACAGGCATTTCGGTGCCAGCGCGGATCAATGTGTTCTCCGCACTGGCCTGATACTCTGCCTTAGTTGCCGAAAATATCGCGCAGCAGCTGTTCGACGAAACCCTCGACCGGATCCTGACGGCGCGGCTGTTGTTGCTGACGCGGGGCAGGCTGCGGCGCGGGCTGGGTTTCAACAACGCGCGGCGGTTCCGGTACGATCATCGGCAGCGGCTTGGGCGGGACGCCCTCATGCACACGCACCATGGTTTCGCGCCAGATTTCTGCTGGCAGACCGCCACCTGTGACGCCGGTCAGTGGTGTGTTGTCGTCATAGCCCATCCAGACACCGGCGACGTAATCAGCGGTAAAGCCCACAAACCACGCATCCCGAGCGGCCTGTGTTGTGCCCGTTTTGCCCGCCGCCTGACGGTCAGGCAGTTTGGCGCGTTGACCTGTGCCTTCGGACACGACCTTTTCCATCATGAAGACAAGCTGCTTGGCGGCTGTTTCGTTAATGACCCGTTCACCGATCCCGCCACGCTGGCCGATCATCGCTTCGTCATCCCCCTTGATGCGTAGCTCGCGGACGCCATAGGGGCGTACGGACGAGCCACCATTCAAAATACCCGCGTAGGCACCGGTCATTTCCAGAAGCGAAGCCTCGGACGCGCCAAGTGCCAAAGACGGTGTATCGATCAGGTCGCTGTTGATGCCGAAGTCCCCCGCGACACGGCGTACCAAGTCGCGACCGACGCTTTCGGAAATCTTCACGGCAGGAATGTTCAGTGAGTGTTTAAGTGCGTAAACCAGAGTCACTTTGCCTTCGTACCGGTTTGTATAGTTTTTAGGACACCATTCATTTCTTCCGTTGGCGAACAAGCAGTATGACTCATCAATCACAGTGTCATAGGGCGAGTACCCCAGCTCCAGCGCAGTCGCATAAACAAATGGCTTGAACGCCGAACCGGTCTGCCGTTTCGCCTGTGTCGCGCGGTTGAAGACGCCCGATACGTTAATCTGGCGGCCACCGACCATGGCGCGGACAGCGCCGTCGGCACTCATGACCACAATTGCGGCCTGCGCCTTTGATCCTTCGCGGACCTTGGTGCTGAAAATCTCGGTCATCGCCTGTTCGGCTGCGCGTTGCAGGCGCGGATCGAGTGTTGTCTGGATCGCGATGTCCTGACGGGACGACACGTCTGCAAAAGGCGGAAGGGTGTCCATCACCCAGTCAGCAAAGTAGCCGCCACGCAAACGTTCGGCGGCATCCGACAGAACCGCAGGATTGGCGCGGGCAGCATCGGCTTCGGTCGCAGTCAGGTATCCCTGATCTTCCATCAGCCCAAGGACGACTTCGGCACGGTTGCGGCTGCGTTCCAGGTTTGATGTGGGTGCCAGTGTGCTGGGAGCAGTCAGAAGGCCTGCAAGGATCGCGGCCTCGGATGCATTCAGCGCCGACGCAGGTTTCGAGAAATAGCGCTGGGATGCTGCTTCTGCGCCGTAGGCACCTGCGCCCATGTAGGCGCGGTTCAGGTAGATCGAAAGGATTTCATCCTTGGTGTATTTGACTTCCATCGCCATGGAATAGATCGCCTCTTTGGCCTTGCGGGCCAGCGACGAACGGCGACAGTCAGCAACATATTCCGCTTCGGTTTCCCAAATCGCGGGATCATATTCGACGCCAAGGCACAGAAGTTTCGCGGTCTGCTGGGTGATGGTCGAGCCGCCGTGCCCCTGAAGCGGTCCACGTCCTTCGCGCAGGTTGATGCGCACCGCCGAGGCAATACCCCGCGGGCTGATTCCCAGATGCCAGTAGAAACGTTTGTCTTCGGTCGCGATGACCGCGTTTTTCAGGTGGGGCGAGACCGAGTCTGCGGTGACCGCACCGCCGAACTGGTCGCCGCGCCATGCGAAAACCTGCCCATTGCGGTCGTACATCGTGACCGACCCTTGTGCGCGACCGTCTACAAATGCCTTTGCTTCGGGCAGTTGTGCATAAAAATACGCCACAGCAAGCCCGAGGATGATCAGGCCAACGGCGGTAACCCGCGAGGTAACAAGCCAGATCACGCGGAATATCCAGCGGAACAGTCCACGAATGCCACGCGTCACAACGTTTCCACCTTTGACGGGCTTTTTGGCCGCTTTGCGTTTCTTGGGCGCCGCCTTTGCCTTACTGGCAGGTGCCGATTTTCTTTTCGGATAGCGGCGGTCGGCAACAAGCTTGCCTTTGCCACGGGGTGAATCAGCCATTTTGCTCTGCCCAGCCAGTCTTAGTTTGCACCTAAGATAGTGGCTGACGGCAGCAATGTGCACCATTGCAAGTGCCGGTTTGGGTTTTATTTGTGCTTAAATTTTCATCATTAAACTTAAATTGTGCAAAAATTGTGCAACTATTCGAGTCCAGAGGCCCAGAAAATGGGCAGTTCACCTTTCAAAACAGTCCCTCACGCTCTTTTGCTGCAAGGGCGAAGTGCAGGTCCGTCCTGCCAAAGACCGGAAAGGGAACAAGGTGAAACTGATCATTGCGACGATCAAGCCGTTCAAGCTGGAGGAGGTCCGCGAAGCACTGACCGCCATCGGCGTTCGCGGCATGATGGTGACAGAAATCAAGGGCTTCGGCTCTCAGTCGGGACACACAGAGATTTATCGTGGCGCGGAATACGCCGTGAACTTTGTGCCGAAAATCAAGCTGGAAATCGTAGTTGCGGGTTCGATGGCCGACCAAGTGGTCGAAACCATCACCAAGACAGCTCAGACCGGCAAAATCGGCGACGGCAAAATCTTTGTGCTGGACGTTCAGCAAGCGGTTCGTGTGCGGACCGGTGAAACAGACGCAGACGCGATCTGATTTCTGCCAGCACACAAAAAACTAAGGGAAAACGGACAATGAAGCTTTTGAAAACACTGGCCCCGGTCGTCGCGCTTGCCGCACTTCCGACGCTCGGTATGGCGCAGGAGGCCGAAGCGGCCGCAACGCCTGACATCAACCCCTATATTTTTACGACCCTGCTGTTCCTCATGGGCGGTTTCCTCGTCTTCTGGATGGCAGCCGGTTTCGCAATGCTTGAAGCAGGCCTGGTGCGTTCCAAGAACGTGACCATGCAGCTGACAAAAAACATCGCGCTCTTCTCGATCGCGGCAATCATGTACTGGCTGGTTGGTTTCAACCTGATGTACCCGGGCGACGGCTGGATCGTTTCCGGCTACCTTGGCACGCTGTTCTCGCCGACAGTGCTTGAGCCCGTAGGTCTGGCGGCTGACGCAGCTGCTCTGGATTATGCATCCGTTGGTTCCGACTTCTTCTTCCAGCTGATGTTCTGTGCCACAACAGCATCGATCGTTTCCGGTACTCTGGCCGAGCGTATCAAACTGTGGCCCTTCCTGATCTTCGTTGTCGTACTGACAGGCTTTATCTACCCGATCGAAGCGTCCTGGCAGTGGGGTGGCGGCTGGTTGTCCGAACTGGGCTTCTCTGACTTCGCCGGTTCCACACTGGTACACGCAGCAGGTGGCTGGGCAGCTCTGGCAGGTGCTCTGATCCTTGGCCCGCGTATCGGCAAGTACAAAGACGGCCGCACAGTTCCGATGCCGGGTTCGAACCTTGCACTGGCAACACTGGGTACATTCATCCTGTGGCTGGGTTGGTTCGGCTTCAACGGCGGTTCGCAGCTGGCAATGGGCACAGTAGGTGACGTAACAGACGTATCCCGCATCTTCGCCAACACAAACATGGCGGCGGCCGCCGGTGCTGTAGTTGCTCTGCTGCTGACACAGGTTCTGTACAAAAAGCCTGACCTCACAATGACCCTGAACGGCGCTCTGGCCGGTCTGGTATCCATCACAGCGGAACCGCTGGCACCGTCCCTGTTCGGCTCGCTGATCACTGGTGGTATCGGTGGTGTGATCGTTGTCTTCGCCGTCCCGATGCTGGACAAAATGAAGATCGACGACGTTGTTGGTGCGATCCCGGTTCACCTGATTGCAGGTATCTGGGGTACTCTGGCGGTTGCCTTCTACACAGGTAACTGGGGTGCTCAGATCACTGGCATCATCGCCATCGGTGTCTTCACCTTCGTCGTCTCCGCCGTTGTTTGGTTCATCCTCAAAGCCGTCACAGGTATCCGTGTCAGCGAAGAGGACGAGATCAACGGTCTCGACATGGCTGAGCTGGGTATGGAAGCGTACCCTGAGTTCTCGAAAGGCTGATAACTCCTTCCAATCAGCGTTTCTTACTGACCCGGGCGTTCGCGCCCGGGTTTTTTGTTGGCCAAAAGAAAAACCGCCCGACAGATGTGGGCGGTTTTGTTTGGTGCGGATCTGGCGGGGTTTAGTAGAAGGCCGCGCCTTCCAGCAGAAACCGTTCCGACAGCGGCAGGCTGGCGGCGCCCATGGCGCGGGCCTTGGGTCCGACGGTGCCGCTGACAATCTGGGGCGTGGACAGGCCTGCGATGTTCACTTTGGCGATGGCTGTTTGTGTTTCTTCGACCAGTCGTGTGCGCAGATGTTCGGGCATCCAGCCGTCGATCATCACCAGTTCAAAGTCAATCACCGACACGGATGCCGCGATCGCATGGGCGATTCCCATGCTCGCCTGCGCCAGCCATTCGTCCAGAATTGTCGAATCGACCTCCCAGCTTTCGGGTTGTTTCCAGAGTGAATCGGCGTTTTCGCCGCGCTTTTCGATCATCGCTTCAATGCCAGAAAGCGACGCCAGATCGATAAGCTGCGCGCTGCCCGAACCGGTGGGCACGGGCATCGAACCGATGGCGCCGGCATTGCCGGATTCGCCCGTATAAAGCGCCCCGTTCAGAACCACGCCACCGCCGATGAAATAGCCGATGTAGAAGTACAGAAACGTCGAAGGCAGATCTTCCTGCGTGCCGAAAACAAGCTCGGCTCCGCAAGCGGCGCTGGCGTCGTTCTGCATGAATACGGGATAAGGCAGGCTGGCCGCGATTTCCTCGCGCATGCTTCGGGTGCGCCATGCGTTGGCTACGCTGGGTTCAAGGTTCATCATGCGCGCCCAGTCCCAGATCTGGAAGGGCATCGCGATGCCAAGTCCCGCAATCCGGTTGCGATGCTCGGGTGGGATTTTGCGGGTCAGTTCGTTTATGCCTTTCATGGTAAAGGACAAAATATCTTCGAACTTCGGGAAACGGTGCGTCGACTGGCGGCTTTCTATTTCTTCCCCAAGAAAGTTGGTCAGAACCAGTTCGGCGCTTCGGCGGCCGATCTTGAGACCGAAGAAAAACGCACCCTCCGGGCACAGGCGCATAGGCACAGAAGGCTGCCCGACTTTCCCGCGAATAGGTTCGCCTTTGACCAGCAGGCCGTCCGCCTCCAATTCGCGCATGATCACGGACACGGTTTGCGCGGACAACCCTGTGGCGCGGGCGATTTCAGCTTTGGCAAGCGCGGTATGGCGGCGGACCAGTGTCAGAACCAGCCGTTCATTGCGTGCGCGCATCCCGCTTTGGTTGGTGCCGCGTGCCGACGAGATAAGAACGCCATCCGCGCGATCGTCTTTTTCGGAATTGTGGGATGGTGTCACGGCTTACCTCGAACGTCTTCACAGTGGCCGTGACATTGGGCAAGCGGCTGGTCGCTGTCAATAATAAATAAGAGTGATTTATTTATTGACAGTCGCCGGTGATTCTGTGTTTTCTGCATCCCGACGAAGCGGGCGGATCAGCGCCTTCTTCGCCTTTGATTGATTTGGGCGGACCATCCGCCTGCATGGGAGGAAGAACATGACATTCAAAACAACTCGCATTGCGACACTCTTGGGTGCGGCAGCGATCACAACAGCTATGGCGGCCCCTGCGTTTGCAGCCGGTCACTCTGTCAGCGCGTGCCTGATTACTAAAACGGACACAAATCCGTTTTTTGTAAAAATGCGTGAAGGTGCGGAAGCAAAAGCGGCTGAGCTGGGCATCGAGCTGAACTCGTACGCGGGCAAAGTCGACGGCGACAACGAAACTCAGGTTCAGGCCATCGAGACATGCATCGCGAACGGCGCGAAAGGCATCCTGCTGACAGCGTCTGACACATCCGGCATCGTGCCGTCCGTACAGCAAGCGCGCGACGCAGGCCTGCTGGTCATCGCGCTGGACACACCGCTGGACCCGATCGACGCGGCTGACATGACATTCGCGACAGACAACTTCCTTGCTGGCGAACTGATCGGTCAGTGGGCCGCAGCCACACTGGGTGACGACGCGGCAAACGCGAAAATCGGCATGCTGGACCTTGCGATCAGCCAGCCGACCGTTGGCGTTCTGCGCGATCAGGGCTTCCTTCAGGGCTTTGGCATCGATCTGGGCGACCCGAACAAATGGGGCGATGAAACAGATCCGCGTATCGTTGGCAACGACGTAACCGCCGGTAACGAAGAAGGTGGCCGTAAGGCGATGGAAAGCCTGCTGGCGAAAGACCCTGAAATCAACGTGGTCTACACCATCAACGAACCTGCCGCTGCCGGTGCATACGAAGCGCTGAAAGACATCGGTCGTGAAAACGACGTGCTGATCGTGTCTGTCGACGGCGGTTGCCCGGGCGTTCAGAACGTCAAAGACGGTGTGATCGGCGCGACATCCCAGCAGTACCCGCTGCTGATGGCATCCAAAGGCATCGAAGCGATTGCCGCATGGGCCAAGGACGGCGTGAAGCCGGCTGCGACCGAAGGAAAAGACTTCTTTGACACAGGCGTTGCTCTGGTCACAGACAAACCTGCGGAAGGTGTTGAAAGCATCGATACCGCCGAAGGCACCGAACTCTGCTGGGGCTAATCGCTCCTTGGGGGTGAGGGTGCGGTTTGGACCGCGCCCTTGACCAAAACCCCCGGCACAGAACAGTGTAAAGCGCGGGGGCGGGTTCGGCCCGCCCCTGACTTTTTGCTAGTTCTCTCGTTTTAAACCTCAAAAACATGGAGAGGCTTGATGTCCCAATCGGACAATTTTGAAGCAGCCGCGAGTGGTGCAGCAACCGACGTTGCATCCTTCGAAGACACGCACAAAGGGCTGGTTGGTCAAATCCAGCACACGCTGCACGTCAATCCCGCTTTGGTTCCGCTGATCGTTCTGGTCGCAGCCATTTGTATTTTCGGATTGGTGTTAGGGTCGAAATTCTTTTCGCCCTTTGCTTTGACGTTGATCCTGCAGCAGGTGCAGATCGTTGGTGTTCTGGCTGCGGCGCAAGCCTTGATTATTCTGACGGCAGGTATTGACCTGTCGGTTGGCGCGATTGCTGTCTTCTGCACCGTGATCATGGGCCAGTTTTCTTTCCGCTATGGCATGCCTCCTGCGGCGGCTGTGGCCTGTGGTTTGGCCATGGGCACAGCGATCGGCGCGGTGAACGGCTGGCTGGTCAGCCGCGTGAAGCTGCCGCCGTTCATCGTAACGCTGGGCATGTGGCAGATCGTTCTGGCGGCCAACTACCTGTATTCGGACAATGAGACGATCCGCAGTCAGGATATCGCCAATGACGCGGCGTTCCTGCAGTTCCTTGGTTACAAGCTGAAGTTCGGCGGCGCGGTGTTCCCACTGGGTGTGATCCTGATGATCGCGCTGGTTCTGGTGCTGGCCTATATGCTGCGCTCTACCGCATGGGGCCGTCACGTCTATGCCGTGGGTGATGATCCCGAGGCAGCGGAACTGGCGGGCGTGAACGTCCACAAAACGCTGATGTCCGTCTACATGCTGGTTGGCTTTATCTGCGGCCTGGCCGCTTGGGTGATGATCGGTCGCTATGGCTCGGTTTCGCCGTCTGCCACGACCGGTGTGATCGGCAACATTCAGGCGATTACTGCGGTTGTGATCGGGGGCATCTCGCTGTTCGGCGGGCGCGGTTCGATCATGGGTGCGTTCTTTGGTGCGCTGATCGTGGGCGTGTTTGAACTTGGCCTGCGCATGGCAGGTGCCGACCCGCAGTGGACCTATCTTCTTATCGGTGTGCTGATCATTGCCGCCGTCAGTGTGGACCAGTGGATCAGAAAGGTGACAGCATGACACAGCCCATCCTCAAGGCCCGCGGCCTGACCAAACGCTATGGCAAAGTGACAGCGCTGGACCGGTGTGACTTTGACCTGATGCCCGGTGAAATCCTTGCCGTGATCGGCGACAACGGTGCCGGTAAATCCACCCTGATCAAGGCGCTGTCCGGCGCGGTTGTGCCGGACGAGGGCTCGGTCGAGCTGGACGGCAAGAAGGTCGATTTCCATTCGCCCATCGATGCGCGCGAGGCAGGGATCGAAACCGTTTACCAGACGCTCGCTATGTCGCCTGCTTTGTCGATTGCCGACAACATGTTCATGGGCCGTGAGATCATCCAGTCCGGCGTCATGGGCAAACTGTTCCGTCGTCTGGACAAAGCCAAGATGCAGGAAATCGCCCGCGAAAAGCTGAATGAACTGGGTCTGATGACGATCCAGAACATCAATCAGGCGGTGGAAACCCTGTCTGGCGGTCAGCGTCAGGGTGTTGCCGTGGCCCGCGCAGCGGCCTTCGGGTCCAAGGTGATCATTCTGGACGAACCGACCGCCGCACTTGGGGTCAAGGAAAGCCGCCGTGTTCTGGAGCTGATCCAGGACGTGAAATCGCGTGGCATTCCGATCATCCTGATCTCGCACAACATGCCGCACGTGTTCGAGGTCGCCGACCGCATCCACGTTCATCGTCTGGGTCGCCGGTTGTGTGTCATTGATCCGAAAGAACACAGCATGTCAGATGCAGTGGCCTTTATGACGGGTGCGCAGGAACCCCCTGAACATCCGCAAGCTGCGTAAATCCCCTTTACGCAGAACCCGCACGGTCCGCCCGTGCGGGTTTTTTTGTCGCCTGAGGAAATCAAAAGAGAGTAGTGCGAATCGAAGTTCCGGCCCTATGCTGAATCCATGGTAGCAATGTCGAAAATCGAAGCTCAGGACGATCTGCGACGTCGCATCCTGCTGGGCACTCTGAAACCCGATGAAATTCTGGAAGAGTCCCGTTTCTGCGCGGAATATGGACTTTCCCGCACCCCGCTGCGCGAGATTTTTCAACGTCTGTCCGGTGTTGGCTATGTGACCAACGATCACAACAGTCGCCCGCGGGTTGCCGCGCTGGATTTGCACGGCTTCCGAAGCCTTGTGCAGACCGGCCCGATGCTGCTGAACGCGGTTGTCCGTCAGGCGGCCCAATTTCGCGGCCCGACCGACATTGATCCGCTGCATGCCCAGCAGACGCGTATGGCCGAGGCCATTGAACAGGACGACGCCCAAGCGGCCGCACTGGCGGCGCATGACTTTCACGCGGCCTTGGGTGCTGCGTCTCGGAACCCTTACCTTGATCTGTGTTTGACCCGATTGATGATCGACGTGACCCGTTTCAGCGTCGATTTCTATGCGCCGGACAAAAAGAAGGATCGCAAGGCACTGCGCAAAGCGATCCAGACACAGAATCGCCTGATTAACGCCATTGAAAAGGGCGACGCAGAGGCGTCAGCCGAACAGGTCCTGATCCGCTGGCAGTTGATCAGCGATGTGCTGGACCGTATGGCGCGGCCAGACCCTTTGCCGATTGATCTTTAGGTCTTCGTCCCGACGGCATCAGATACAAAAAAGGCCCCGCAATGCACGGGGCCCTTTGTTGTTCAGTCGGGCTCGGTTCAGTCCAGTTCTTCCGGCAGGATCAGGTTCAGAACGATGGACAGGAACGCGGCAGGCAACAGGCCCGAGGTCAGCAGGATCTGCGCTGTCTTGGGCAGGTGCTGAAGCGCGCCGGGTTCCAGTTGCAGGCCCAGGCCGATGGACAGCGATACTGCAAAGATCACCATGTTGCGGCGGTTCCAGTTCACGCCGGACAGCATGTTCACACCGGCAGCCGCGACCATGCCGAACATGACGATCACACCGCCACCCAGCACGTTGATCGGAACAGTCGAAACAATCGCGCCGATTTTCGGGATCAGACCGCAGACGATCAGGAAGATCGCGCCGATGGTGACGACGTGGCGGCTCATGACGCCTGTCATCGAAATCAGGCCGACGTTCTGGCTGAAAGATGTGTTCGGCAGACCGCCAAAGACACCGGCCACCGCTGTGCCCAGACCGTCCGCATAGGTCGCGCCTGCGATCTCTTTGTCAGTTGCTTCACGACCCGCGCCGCCTTTGCAGATACCGGACACGTCACCGACAGTTTCGATGGCCGAGATGACCGCCATAAAGCACATGCCGATGATGATCGCGCTGTTGAACTCAAAGCCCCATTTGAACGGCATCGGCGGGGCGAACATCGCCGCGCGGCCAACGTTGCCAAAGTTCACCTGACCCATCATCAGCGCAACCACGTAGCCTGCGATCAGGCCAACCAGTACGGCGGCGACAGACATCAGGCCCTTGGTGAAGAACTTCAGCGCCAAAGTGACGATGATCACCGCCAAGGCAGGGGTCCACATCGCAAGCGAACCGTACTCGGGCTTGCCAATCAGCGGCACACCACCGGCAGCATACTGGATGCCGACTTTGATCAGCGACAGACCGATCATCAAAACGATCAGGCCGGTGACCAGCGGCGGCAGGGCAAAGCGGATGCGCCCCACAAAGGTACCGATGATGAAATGGAAGATACCGCCAATGGCGACACCGGTCATCAGGCCTGCCAATCCGGCCACGCCCTGACCCGCGACGGCGGGGATCATAACAGGCAGGAAGGCAAAGGATGTGCCCTGAACAATCGGCAGGCGTGCGCCCACAGGGCCCATGCCGATGGTCTGGAACAGCGTGGCGATGCCGGCAAACAGCATCGACATCTGGATCATGTAGATCATGTTCGGAAAATCAGGGCTGTTCGACCCAAAGCCGAAGCCCGCCGCACCGGCAACGATGATCGCGGGCGTCACGTTCGAGGCAAACATCGCCAGAACGTGCTGGATGCCCAGCGGCACGGCTTTGCCAAGTGGTGGCGTATAGTTCGGATCGGACAACTGCGCAGGTGTGCCCAGCCCCGATGATGTAGCGTCTGTCATGTTACTGTTCCCTTGTTGGTTTCAGATGGTCTGCCTTCTACGTGCAGGATTGGGCGCCTTCGGGCGCGGTGATGAGCACGGGCTGATCCAGCCAGTGTTCTTCAAGGTTGGGCGTGGCGCCGATGCGGTCGACCACAGCAAACAGTCCGGGGTCAGCAAGGGGCGTCAGAACGCCATGCCATGTGCCACGGTGAAAATTGATGCCTTGATAGGGCGAGGCCAGAAAGGCGTGGATGTCGCCGGGCTGATCGCCGCCTTCTGCCACGATAACCAGCCAAGGATTGCCGTGCATCGGCAGAAAGGCCTGTGATCCTTCGGGGTGACGTTCTACCAGATCAAGCTGATAGGGCAGGCTGCGGGCCTTGGCGTTGAAAATGCTAATGCCCGCCTGACCGTCCGGCCCGAAATCCAGCGCAGCGCGGTCATGGTGACGTTCGCACAGACCCTGATTGATCAGCTTGTCTGCCGTTCCAGTGGCATCCAGCACATCGCCGAAGGGGGCAAAGGCCTTGGCCGTCAGGGGCTGTGCGATGATCTGTTTCACAGCGTCAGCTCCGGATGGCGGTTGACGTCTTTGTATAGAAGATACCGGAACGGCCTGTCGCCAGTTGCAATGCAGGCCTGCGGGCAGAAGGCGCGCAGCCACATGAAATCACCGGGGCCGACCGAGACCCATGTGTCGTTCAGCAGGTATTCTGCGGTGCCTTCCAGCACATACAGCCCGTGCTCCATCACGTGGGTTTCGGCAAACGGAATGCGCCCGCCCGGTTGGAACGTCACGATGTTCACATGCATGTCGTGGCCCAGATCCAGCGGATCCGCAAAGCGTTGCGTGCCCCATTTTTCGGTGCCGGGCATCAGGGCGATCTCGACATCGGTTTCGTGTGTGACAACGGCCTCGGGCACCGTGATGCCTTTGACCTCTTTGTATTTCTTCCGCACCCAATGAAAGCCGCAGGGTTCGTCAGAGGTATTGAAGATCGTCCAAACTGCAGCGGGTGGCAGATAGACATAGCTGCCTGCCTTCAGCTCATAACTGTCACGACCAAGGGTCAGGCGTGCTTCGCCAAAGGCCATGAACAAAACGCCCTCGGCGCCTTTGTCAGGCTCTGGATCGTTGCTGCCACCACCCGGCGCCAGTTCGACGGCCAGTTGTGCGAATGTTTCGGCAAAGCCTGACAGCGGGCGCGCCAGAACCCAAGCCCGCGTGTGGACCCAGCCGGGCAGGAAGGACGTCACGATATCGCGCATCGTGTCCGCGGGGATAACGGCGTAGGCCGTGGTGAAAATCGCTTTGCCTTCGGGCGATTGGTTTTGCCCGGGCAAGCCGCCCATGGGAAAGGCGTAGTCGGTCATAAAAGAACCTCGTTCAGGCGCAGGCGTGCGATGCGTTCGACCTGTTTGCAGGCCTCGGCCATTTCTGTCTGCGTGTCGTTGTTGATGCGCCGTTCAAACGCCGCAAGGATCGACGCTTTGTCGTGGTCCCTGACGGCGATGATGAACGGAAATCCGTGTTTGTCGGTGTAGGCGTTGTTCAATTCGGTAAACCGCGCGCGTTCGTCATCGGTCAGCGCATCCAGCCCCGCGCTGGCCTGTTCCGAGGTCGAGGCCTCGGTCAACCGTTTGGCAGCCGCCAGCTTACCGGCCAGATCAGGGTGCGCGCGTAGGACCGACAGGCGTTCGTCGTCGCTGGCCGACCGGAAGGCGCGGGCCATGGCGTTGGCCAGACCGGCGGGGCGGTCATGGGCCGGCCCGAGTTCCAGATCAAAGGCACGTTCGGCGACCCAGTGGGAATGTTCGTAAATCCCGCCAAAGGCCGCCACGAAATCGCTTTGCGACATTTGTGATGGCTTCAGGCCAGCCTTGGGCGGGTTCACCTTTGCCCAATGTTTCGCAATGTCGATCCGGCGCGGGCACCAGACATCGTCAAAGCCCTTGATGTACTCGATGAACCTTTGCAGTCCCGCAAACTTGCCCGGACGCCCGATCAGACGGCAGTGCAGGCCGATCGACATCATCGCGGGATGGCCCGCCTGACCTTCGGCATAAAGCGTGTCGAACGCATCTTTGAGATAGCTAAAAAACTGTTCGCCCGTGATGTACCCCGGTGCTGTTGCAAAGCGCATGTCGTTGGCTTCCAGCGTATAGGGGATGATCAACTGATCGCGCCCGCTGAACTGCGCCCAATAGGGCAGGTCATCGTCATAGGTGTCCGAGATGTAGTCGAACCCGCCTTCTTCTGCGACCAACCGCACGGTGTTGACCGAACAGCGGCCCGTGTACCAGCCACGCGGGCGTTCGCCGGTGACTTCGGTGTGCAGGCGCACGGCCTCGGCAATGGCGGCGCGTTCCTCTTCCTCGGGCATGTCCTTGTGTTCGACCCACTTCAGACCATGCGATGCAATTTCCCAACCGGCGTCCTGCATCGCTTCGACCTGTTCGGGGGAACGGGCCAGCGCCGTTGCCACGCCATAGATCGTCACGGGAATATCCGCGCCGGTGAACATGCGGTGCAGGCGCCAGAAACCGGCCCTTGCGCCGTATTCGTAGATCGATTCCATGTTCCAGTGCCGCTGACCGGGCCACGGGGCGGCACCTGCGATGTCGGACAAAAACGCCTCGGACCCTGCATCGCCATGCAGGACACAATTTTCGCCGCCTTCTTCGTAATTCAGGACAAACTGTACCGCGACCTTCGCGCCGTCGGGCCACTGCGGGTCCGGCGGGGTGGGGCCATATCCGATCATGTCACGGGGGTATCTGTTCATTCTGTTCCCTTCTGGATGAAACTCTGTGCACAATAGACAAGAAAATCACCGAAGCATTTTCAAGAAAATCCGAAAGGTCTTTCGGCAGCTTGATTTGGGCTTCAAACCGGTGCGTTGTCGGGCAAACTACCTGTGAAACGCCGCAAAAAGGAGCACTTCATGGCCCAAGGATATCTGACGACCCATGTTTTGGATACGGCCAAGGGCACACCCGCCGCCGGTTTGCGGATCGAACTGTTCTATTTGGACGGTGAGACGCGCAAAAAAATGGCGGAGATGGTGACCAATGGCGACGGTCGCACTGACGCGCCAATCCTGCCTGAGGGTGACTTTGCCACGGGTCAGTACGAACTTGTGTTCCATGCGGGCGACTATCTGCGCGCGAGCGATCAGGCAGGGGATGATCCGCTGTTTCTGGATCAGGTGCCGATCCGCTTTGGCATGTCGGATGCCGACACGCACTATCACGTGCCGCTTTTGCTGTCGCCTTACGGATATTCCACCTATCGCGGCAGCTGATCGGCGGAAAAGCGGCAGTAGCGACTGAATGTCTATTCCGCTTATCGGGCAGGTTGGATAATTCAGACGCATGGACGTCGTCGTTATTACAGGGATCATCGCATCCCTTTTCCTTGTGCTTGGTCTGGCCGAACCATTGGCAGCGCGTCTGCGCCTGCCCTACAGCGTCATGCTTGCGGGGCTGGGGATTATCATCGGTCTTGCAGCTGCGTTTTTCCTGCGCACCGATCTGACCGATGTCCTGAACCCTGTTGCCACCGGCATTCTGAACCTGCCGATCCGGTCGAACGTCTTCTTGTATGTCTTTCTGCCGACGCTGTTGTTTCAGGTCACTTTGGGCATGAACCTGCGCCGGATGGCGGATGACTGGGTGCCGATCCTGACGCTGGCTGTTGTGGCGGTGTTCGTATCGACCATCGTTGTGGGCTATTCGCTGTCGTGGATCAGCGGCATCGCCCTGATCCCTTGTTTGTTGCTTGGCTCGATCATCTCGACCACCGATCCGTCGGCGGTTGTGACGATCTTTCGCTCGATCGCAGCCCCGCGCCGTCTGGCCCGTATCATCGAAGGCGAAAGCCTGATGAATGACGCCGCCGCCATCGCGATTTTCGGTCTGTTCATGGGCTTTGTCATGCGGGGCGTGCCGGACCCTGATCTGGGCTCGGCCCTTGCGCGGTTCCCGTTCCTGATCCTTGGTGGCGCAGCGGTCGGTATTGTTCTGGGGCGTCTGGCGGTCATCTGTATGGCGTTCATGCAGCGCTATGAACTGGCGCAAATCTCGGCCTCGGTCGCATTGCCGTACTTTGCCTATATTCTGGCGGAACAGGTCTTTGGCGCATCGGGTGTGATTGCCGTTGTAGCCGTGGGCCTGACCGTGAACGTCACGGCCCCTGCGGTTCTGACCACCAGCGCATGGCGCAACATGCGCGACACGTGGGATTTGCTGGCCCACTGGGCGGGGGCAATGATCTTTGTGCTGGCCGCGCTGTTGATCCCGCGATTGCTAGAGGACGTGACGTTGGTGGACTTCGGCCTGATCCTTGTCGTGGCAGCCGCCGCGCTTTTGGCGCGGGCATTGATCCTGTTTGGCGTTTTGCCTGCGCTCACCCTTTTGCGGATGTCGCCACATGTGGAACCCGCTTATCGCGGCGCGATCCTGTGGGGCGGTTTGCGCGGGGCCGTTACGCTGGCGCTGGCGCTGGCCGTGACAGAAAGCCTGCGCGTGCCGCCGGAAACCCGCCGCATGGTGGGTGTGCTGGCCACCGGCTACACGCTGTTTACTTTGGTCGTGCAGGGCACCAGCCTGCGCTATGTGATCCGGCGCTTGGGGCTGGATAAGCTTCAGCCGATTGATGCGGCGCTTTCAAAACAGGTTATCGCGGTCGCGCTTCAAAGCGTGCGCGAACAGGTGGCCGAGATCACCGAGAACTATAACCTCAGCCGCGAAACCACCCGATCCGAGGCCAAGGCCTTTGGCGAACGTCTGGAAAAGGCCGTGCGGCGGGCTGAGAATACCGACGATATCCAAGACCGTGACCGCATCACGCTGGGACTGATCGCGTTGGCAGGGGCCGAACGTGACCTGGTGTTAGAGAGGCTGTCGGAGCGTGGTCTATCCTCGCGTCTGAAAGACCGCGTTGTCACGGATGTGGACCGTCTGGCCGAAGCCGCGCGTCAGTCGGGGCGGACGGGCTATCGCAAGGCCGCGCGCCAGAGCGTGGGCTTGGGCGGTGGTCTGCGTCTGGCCCTGTGGGCCTATAACCGTCTGCGCATTTCCGCGCCATTGGCGCAGCAAACGGCGGACAGGTTCGAAATTCTGCTGCTGCAGGGTCTGGTGATGCGCGATCTGGACAGCTTTATCGACACGCGTATCCGGCGCATCCACGGGCGGCGTGTGGCGGATCTGCTACATGAACTGCTGAACCGCCGCCGCGAAATGATCGAACAGGCTCTGGATGGTCTGCGCCTTCAGTACCCCGGCTATGCCGAAGAACTGGAACGCCGCTTTATCCGCCGTACCGCCCTGCGGTTGGAACGTCAGGAATACGCCCAGCTGCACGAAGAAGGCCTGATCGGGGATGAGGTGTTTGCCGATCTCGAAGACCAGCTTGATACCCGTTTCAATGCCGTCGCCAAACGCCCCAAGTTGGACATCGCGGTACGCAAGGCCGATCTGGCCCGCCAGTTCCCGCTGTTCGGCGAACTGGACGAGGCGACGCTGAAACGCCTGAGCCGTGCCTTGACCACCCGCTATGTCAACGAAGGCGATCTGATCCTTGCGCGCGGGCGTCAGCCGGATCGTGTGTATTTCATCGCCTCTGGCGCGGTCGATTTGCGTACTGCTGCGGCCACATCGCATAGACTGGGTCGGGGCGAATTGTTTGGCCAGCTATCCATGCTGAACAAATCCACCCCGCGCACCGAGGTGCGGGCGATTGCGCCGTCCACGCTTCTGACACTGGAAGAACGCCGCTTCCGACGGTTGCTGCGCCGGTCGGTCAAAGTGCAGCAGGCTGTTCGCGAAAGCGCAGAAAAACGCGGCATCTCGGTGCCCTATCTGGATGAGCTTGCGGCAAAGCAACGAAAGCGGGGCAAAGCAGAAAAGCCCGCGGAATCGGATTGATACGGCAGGGATTGATGCCTATCTGCGATGGACAGCACTGACCCTATCGGATACCCAAGCGCCCCATGGCTAAGCAGAAAGAAAACCCGAACTACAAAGTGATCGCCGAAAACCGGCGGGCACGGTTCGACTATGCCATCGAGGACGACATCGAATGCGGGATCATCCTGCAAGGCTCCGAGGTCAAATCCCTACGGGTGAATTCCGCCAATATCGCTGAAAGCTATGCCACCGTCGATAACGGCGAACTGTGGTTGGTCAACAGCTACATCGCGCCCTACGAGCAGGCGATGTTCGGCCACGAAGACCGCCGCCGTCGTAAACTGCTGGTGTCCAAGCGTGAACTCGCAAGGCTTTGGAGCGATACGCAGCGCAAGGGTATGACCCTTGTTCCGCTGGTTCTGTACTTCAACCACAAAGGCGTGGCCAAGCTGAAGATCGGCATCGCCAAGGGTAAGAAGAACGTCGACAAACGCGCCACCGACGCCAAGCGCGACTGGAACCGCCAGAAGCAGCGCTTGCTGAAACAGGGTAGCTAAAGCCTTTCATTTGACTATCGGAATATTTGGGGGGAATTGCGTTTGCATTCTCCCGTCGCGCGTGTCTGTTGTGGCCGCGTATACAGTCCTTGTTGGTTACCGAGTGGCCATTGGAAGGGGACTGTCACAATGGAATTGATTATCTCGCTCATCGCCGGTGCTGTCGGCGGAAACGCGGCAGGTGCCGCTGTGAAAGGTATCGATCAAGGGACGCTGATCAACTCGATCGCGGGCATCCTTGGTGGAGGTTTGGGTGGTACAATCCTGAGCGCACTGGGTGCTCCTGATCTGGCCGGTGCTGCAGGTGCAGCGGGTGGCCTCGATATCGGGGCAATCATCGGTCAGGTGCTATCGGGTGGTGTTGGTGGTGGCGCAGGTCTGGCCGTTGTTGGCCTTCTGCGCAATGTTTTGAGTAAATAACCCGACAAAATGGTGCAAGCGGGGCCGAGTCCCGCTTGCATGCCACGGCTTGCTTGCCTAACACACCGACGTGACGCAAGGAGGCTGCCATGGCTGCTGACGACCCGAAGACACTTGTTTCTACTGACTGGCTGGCCACGCATCTCAAGGATCCAGACCTGAGATTGCTTGACGCAAGCTGGCATATGCCCGGTTCAGATCGTGACGCCCGCGCGGAATATGACGCAGGCCACATCCCCGGCGCACGCTTCTTCGACATTGATGAAATCAGCGATTTGCGTTCGCCGCTGCCGCACATGGTGCCGCCGGTGGAAAAATTCATGAGCCGTATGCGCGCCATGGGCGTGGGTGACGGCCATCAGGTCGTGGTCTACGACTCGGTCGGTATCTTTTCGGCGGCGCGTGTGTGGTGGCTGTTCCGGTTGATGGGGCAGATGGACATTGCTGTTCTGGATGGTGGCCTGCCGAAATGGCTGGCAGAAGACCGCCCGACAGAGGACCTGCCGCCGATCATCCGTGACCGTCACATGACCGTCCGCCGCCAGAACCACATGGTCAAGGACGTCACGCAGGTGTCTGCCGCGTCGAAACTGGTCGATCACGAAATCATCGACGCCCGCGCGGCCGAACGGTTCCGCGGCGAAGTGCCGGAACCACGCGAAGGCCTGCGGTCCGGTCATATACCCGGGTCACGCAACGTGCCCTTTGGTGAGCTGCTGAATGCAGACGGCACTATGAAATCCCCCGAAGCCACGCGCGAGATTTTTGAAAAAGCGGGTGTTGATCTTTCGAAACCGGCAATCATGACCTGCGGCTCTGGCGTGACCGCTGCGATCCTGTCGCTGGCGATGGAACGCTTCGGGAAAACTGATCATTCGCTTTATGACGGGTCTTGGTCTGAATGGGGGCAGTTCCCCACCTTGCCCGTCGCCACTGGAGACCAATGATGTTCGAACAGCTCAAGGAACAACCGGCTGACAAAATCCTCGCCCTGATGGCGGCGTACCGTGAAGATCCGCGGGACGACAAGATCGATCTGGGCGTAGGCGTTTACAAGGACGCAGAAGGCAAGACGCCGATCATGCGTGCGATCAAAGCGGCGGAAAAGCAGCTTTGGGAAGCGGAAGAGACGAAGTCCTACACAGGTCTGGCGGGCGATCCGGGTTTCGCGGATGCGATGGTGTCGCTGGTTCTGGGTGACGCGGTTGCGCGTGGCTCTGTTGCTGCTGCGGCGACGCCGGGCGGTACGGGTGCTGTGCGTCAGGCGTTCGACCTGATCAAGATGGCGAACCCGAATGCGCGTGTTTTCGTGTCCGATCCCACATGGCCGAACCACCTGTCGATCCTGAAGCACATGAACATCGAACACGTGCCCTACCGCTATTTCGACGCGGAAACAGGTGGCGTGAACTTTGATGGCATGATGGCTGATCTGGCGAATGTGAAAGCTGGCGATGTGGTTCTGCTGCACGGTTGCTGCCACAACCCGACAGGCGCAAACCTGACACTGCCCCAGTGGCAAGAGGTTGTGGACCTGCTGAACAAAACCGGCGCGGTTCCGATGATCGACATTGCCTATCAGGGCTTTGGTGACGGTCTTGAAGCGGATGCTGCAGCAACCCGTCTGGTGGCATCCAGCTGCCCCGAGGTGTTGATTGCGGCGTCCTGTTCCAAGAACTTTGGCATCTATCGCGAGCGCACAGGTCTGTTGATGGCTGTGTCCAGCGATCCGGCGAAGTTCAAGGTGAACCAGGGTACACTGTCCTATCTGAACCGCCAGAACTTTTCGTTCCCGCCGGATCACGGTGCACGCCTTGTGACGATGGTTCTGAACGATCCGGCCCTGCGCGCGGATTGGGAGGCGGAACTGGAAGAGGTGCGTCTGGGTATGCTGCGCCTGCGTCAGGCTTTGGCGGATGAGCTGCGCACGTTGTCCGGTTCTGACCGTTTCGGGTTCCTGGCACAGCACCGCGGCATGTTCTCGCGTCTGGGTGTTGGTCCCGACAAGGTGGAAGCGATGCGTGAAAAGCATGGCATCTACATGGTGGGCGACAGCCGTATGAACATTGCGGGTCTGAACGATATGACGATCCCGAAGCTGGCCAAGGCGATCATCGACGTCGGCTGCTAAGCGTGATCTGGCGGTGCGCGGCTGTCGCCGCGCGCTGTTTTATCTCGTCAAAACCCTTTGGATTTTTCCTCGGGCGGGTGCCTTTGGGGAGGGTTGGGATAAAGAATTGGGGCTCGCCCGTGTGGCGGGCCTTTTTGCGTTTATTGACCATCGGGTCTGAGGGGCGTAGCCTTTGGGCATCCGAAGAGGAGTGAACGACGATGGATCAGCGCGGTTTTTGAATAGGGTTTCCTGTTGAGGGATGACCTGCGCTTCGGGCACCTTCTGCCCGGTTTCCATCACGTTCATTATTCGGAGTTTCCATGCAAAGACTGGAACATAAAATTGCCCTTGTGACAGGGGCTGCGCGGGGCATTGGCGCCGCTATTGCGGAAAGATTTCAACAAGAAGGCGCGCATGTCATTGTGACGGACGTCGATGCGGTCGCTGGTCAGGCGTTGGCCGATCGCATCGGGGCCGTATTTGCCCGTCTTGATGTGTCATCAGAGGACGACTGGGCGCGGATTGAGGCGCAGTTTCCCCAGATCGACGTGCTGGTGAACAACGCCGGTATCACAGGGTTCGAGGGGCCGTTTGACGGAGCGCCGCCTGCGCATGATCCCGAGCATGCAACGCTTGCGGATTGGCGGGCGGTTCATGCGGTGAATAACGATGGGACGTTCCTTGGCTGTCGTTATGGGATTCGCGCCATGCGCACGAAAGGGCAGGGCAGTATCATCAACATCTCGTCCCGTTCGGGCATCGTCGGTATCCCCATGGCGGTGGCCTATGCTGCGTCCAAGGCGGCGGTGCGCAATCACACCAAATCCGTGGCTTTGTACTGTGCGGGGCAGGGCCTTCGGATCCGCTGCAACTCGATCCATCCCGCCGGGATCATGACACCCATGTGGGAGCCGATGTTGGGCGATGGCCCTGATCGGGCCGAGAAAGAGGCCGCCATGGTTGCCGACACGCCCATGCGGCGGTTCGGAGAGGCGAGCGAAGTGGCGGCGGTGGCAGCGATGCTGGCGTCAGATGAAGCGGCGTATATGACGGGGGCCGAGCTGTCGATTGATGGCGGGATACTGGCAGGGTCAGCAGCAACGCCTGGTCAGTGAGCTTGGCGGTCTGGGGGCTTGCCCCCGCTCCGGTCGCTTTGGGTAAGCCAAAGCGAAACCGATCCTCAGAACTGGACATGCGGGTCGCGGCAAGTCAGGCTATCTCAAAATCACTTCTGTGGAATTTTATATGCCTGATTTCCCGACCCTCCTGACCTTCATCACTGCCAGCTTGATCCTGTTGGTCGTGCCTGGCCCGACAATCGCCCTGATCATCTCGAAATCCATGTCGCATGGAAAACGCAATGCTGTTCCGATGGTTCTCGGGATCGCAGCGGGTGGCACAGTCACGGCGACATTGGCGCTTGCCGGGGTGTCGGCCATCCTGATGGGATCGGCTACGGCGTTCAACGCGCTCAAACTGGTCGGCGCGCTTTATCTTTTCTACCTTGGCTTCAAACTGCTGACCGCGAAACCTCAGGATTTCGACATCTCCATCACACCGGACGAGACGCCGTTCACCACCTTCCGTGACGGGTTTCTGGTCATGGTCTTCAATCCCAAAGGCATCCTGTTTTTCGCAGCCTTCGTTCCGCAGTTCATAACAGCCGAACTGGCCTACACGACCCAAGCCACCGTGTTCGTTATGGTCTTCGTCCTGACCGGCATGGTGGTTGACACCTGCTATGCCCTTCTGGCCGACAGGTTGGGCCGTTTGATCCGGTCGCCTCGGGTTCAGACCGGCGTGAACCGGACGGCGGGTGTGACGATCATTGGTGCAGGGGTCGCGACGCTGTTTTCACGGCAGCCCTGAAAACCCGGGCGCGCGGCCTTGTTCCGGCGTCAATATCGGGCGCAGCAAAGCCACAGGATGACGGCGCAGGGTCAGGCGCAGGGCGACGTAATCCTCGACCACCTGTTCTCCTTCCGTCATCTCGGGCAGATGGGCGGCAGGCTCGATGATGCCGTCGCCCTCCAGATCACCGGCGAACAGCGGCAGGGGTTTGTCCGCATCCAGCGCCTTGGCCTCCCACAACGCCTCGCGCCGGTTCAGGCCAATATCGGCGAACACATCCGCTTCGGCCAGACGGACCAGCACCTTGGGCGGCAGGCCCGCGCGGCGCCAGACATCGCGCAGCGCCTGATAACCGTTGCCCCGCGCCGCCGTCAGCCATGCGGCGTCTTCTTCGCGCAACCCCTTGATCTGCCGGAACCCCAGCCGAAGCGCCAGACCGCCCCTGCCGTCGGGTTCCATCACATTGTCCCAGAAACTGGCGTTGATCGACACGGGCAGCACCGTCACGCCATGTTCGCGCGCATCCCGCACGATCTGGGCGGGGGCGTAGAACCCCATGGGCTGGGCGTTCAGAAGCGCGCAGGCAAAGATGCCGGGGTGATGGCATTTGATCCACGCGCTGGCATAGACCAGCAGCGCAAAACTGGCTGCGTGGCTTTCGGGAAAGCCGTAGGACCCGAACCCTTCGATCTGGGAAAAGCAGCGTTCGGCAAAGTCCTGATCATAGCCGTTCTTGCGCATGCCGCGCAGAAACCGGTCGCGGAATTCGCTGACCGATCCGTGTTTTTTGAACGTGGCCAGTGACCGGCGCAGGCGGTCAGCCTCGGACGGGGTAAAGCCCGCGCCGATGATGGCGATCTGCATGGCCTGTTCCTGAAACAGCGGCACGCCCAGCGTTTTGCCCAGCACCTGCCCCAACGCATCTGACGGGAACGACACCTCTTCCTCGCCGTTGCGGCGGCGGATGTAGGGGTGGACCATGTCGCCCTGAATGGGACCGGGCCGGATGATCGCGACCTCGATCACCAGATCATAGAAACAGCGCGGGCGCATGCGCGGCAGAAAGTTCATCTGCGCGCGGCTTTCCACCTGAAACACCCCGATGCTGTCGGCCTTGCACAGCATGTCGTAGACTGCCGGATCCTCGGGCGGCAGCGTGGCAAGCGTGTGGGTGTCGCCATGGTGCTGGCGCAGCAGATCAAAGGCCTTGCGGATACAGGTCAGCATCCCCAGAGACAGCACATCGACCTTCAGGATGCCAAGGCTGTCGATATCGTCTTTGTCCCAACAGATAACGGTCCGGTCCTCCATCGCGGCGTTTTCGATGGGCACAAGTTCATCGAGCCTGCCTTCGGTCACGATGAACCCGCCCACGTGTTGCGACAGGTGGCGGGGAAAGCCGATGATCTGATAAATCAGATCCATCGTCTGGATCAGCCGCCGGTCGGTCGGGTCCAGCCCGATTTCGCGCATCCGCTGGGGTTCCAGCCCCTTGGTCGAGAAAAACCCCCAAAGCTGGGAACTGAGCGCACCGATGGTATCTTGGCTCAAGCCCATGGCTGCCCCGACCTCGCGAATGGCGCGTTTGCCACGGTAGTGGATGACGGTTGCGCAAAGACCCGCGCGGTGGCGGCCGTAGCGGTCATAGATGTGCTGGATCACCTCTTCTCGGCGTTCATGTTCGAAATCCACGTCGATATCGGGCGGCTCGTCGCGAGCCTCGGACACGAAGCGTTCGAACACCATGGTGCCGATTTCGGGGCTGACGCTGGTGACGCCAAGGCAGTAGCAGACCACGGAATTGGCCGCCGAGCCGCGGCCCTGACAGAGGATACCGCGATCACGGGCAAAGGCCACGATGTCACGCACGGTCAGGAAATAGGGTTCGTACTTCAGCTTGGCGATCAGGGTCAGTTCGTGTTCCAGCATGGCGCGGACCCGTTCCGGCGCGCCGTAGGGGTAGCGCCACTTCAGCCCCGCACGGGCGAGGCGCGCCAGCCTGTCGCTGGCGCTTTCGCCTTGGGCCACCTCGGACGGGTATTCGTAGCGCAGGCTACCCAGATCGAACTGGCATGTGTCGGCCAGCGCTTGGGTGCGCGCAATGGCATCGGCGTGGGGGCCAAGGATGCGGCGCATTTCGCCTTCGCTGCGCAGGCGTTGTTCGCCATTGGCCAGCGCGTTGCGCCCCAGTTGATCAACGCGGCACCCCAGACGCACAGCGGTCAGTACATCCGCCAGCCTGCGCCGTGCGCCGTGGTGCATCAGCGGGCGGGCTGTGGCGATGGTGGGGATATTAAGGTGTTGGGCGAGTTCTGTGTGGGCAGTCAGACGTTGGGCATCCTGCCCGTCATAGACAGGGCCAAGCGCAAGGTGGATTTGTCCGGCAAAGCGGCGCGACAGCCGTTCCGCCTGTGTCAGCCAAGCCCCCGCGCCGCGCGGTGACGTAGTCGCTTGTGTTGAGGGATGCAGGATCAGTTGCAGCCCGCCCGCCATGTTCGTCAGGTCGTCCAGACGCAGATCGCAGCTGCCTTTTTCCGTTCTCAGCCGCCCTTTCGTGATCAACCGGCAGAGATGCGCCCAGCCTGTCCGGCTGGCCGCCAGAGCGGTAATCTCAATCCCTTCGCGGAACACCAGCCGTGCCGCGGGGATCAGGCGGGGGACGTTGGTGATATCGATGCCCTGCGGGATATGCCCGTCCGGCGCGGGCGGGCCGATGGGGCCATCCACCGCCTCGGCCTCGGTGCGTTCTTTGACTTGCCGCGCGATATCGCGGGCCTTGGTCCATGCCCGTACGATCCCCGCGACCGAGTTCTCATCGGCGATCGCGATGGCGGACAGGCCGGTCAGGGCCGCACGCTCCATATATTCCTCGGGGTGGGAGGCCCCTGTGAGGAAAGTGAAATTCGACGTGATACTGAGTTCGGCAAACATGGGATCAGATCAGGACCAAAAGACGAATCGGGATACAGTACGCCCATTGTGTTCTACTTTTGTTCTTTTTCGAAGAGGGGCTTTGCCGCGCCTGTGCAGGAAACTGCCACCCCGACACAGCCCATGGGTTTTCCATTGCCCTCAGAGCGGATAGACCAAAGCGCGTGCAAGAAGAGGAATAATCATGGCCGAAACATCCGCCAAACCAACACGCGGTGTCATTTATACCGCTTGGGGCCATGACCACGTGGATGTGGCACGCCGCTCTGCTGCCAGTGTAAAGCGAACCAACCCCGATCTGGGCACAGCAATATGGTGCAAGGAGGGCGATGATACCAGCGGCTTTGATCAGGCGTTTATCATCCCAAAACAAATGAAACGTCCCAAGGTGGAGGCCTTGGCGGACAGCCCATACGATGAAACGCTTTATTTGGACAACGACACAATTGTGCGTGACGATCTTGGGTCCATGTTCGACCTTTTACAAAAGTACGAAATGTGCGGTGCACAAGTCATCCTGTGGCATCGACCGCGACATCAGAAAAAGGTCAATCTCGACCTGCCCGAGTCATTTCCAGAGATCAATGCAGGTGTGCTACTCTATCGTAAGACGGATCGCGTCTTGGCATTTTTGAAGGACTGGACTGATACCTTTCTCGCGTCTGGTTTGAAAATCGACCAACCCAGCTTCCGTGAAGTGCTGTGGCGGTCCGACATCGCGTTTTATGTGCTGCCGACACAGTTCAACAAACGGGTGTTCGAGGCCTCAGAACTGATCTGGTCGGATCAGCCGCGCCCGCGTATCCTGCATCTTGAGATTTTGCGGCCCCAGAAGAACCCGATCAAACGGTGGCTGTCGAATCTGATACGTTAGACGTGGCGTCGCTGCTTGTCTTGGCGGGGGCGACATGGCATTTCTTGACCAATTGATAAAAAGGTATCGCCCATGCAGACCATCAGCGCAACCGGCACCCTTCCCCAAACGGTCGAGCCCCGTAACCCCGGAACTGCGCTTGATCTTGATTGGGTCATGCGCGCCACGGCCAACCGGTCCGCGATTGAACGCCGCGCGGCAACCCTGCCTGCACGCCGGTCGGTCAAAAAGGATCATCAGGCGGCTTGGCTGGCGCGTGCTGTGTCCTGCATCGATCTGACGACGCTGGCGGGCGATGACACTGTTGGCCGCGTCCGTCGTCTGTGCGCCAAGGCAAAACAGCCGGTCCGCGCCGATCTGCTAGAAGCGATTGGCCTGCCCGATCTGACGGTCGGTGCCGTCTGCGTCTATCACGACATGATCGCCCCTGCGGTTGAAGCACTAGACGGCTCCGGTATTCCGGTTGCGGCGGTATCCACAGGTTTCCCTGCCGGTCTGTCGCCGTTTCACCTGCGTGTGCAAGAGATCAAGGAAAGCGTCGCTGCCGGTGCCGCCGAGATCGACATCGTGATTTCGCGCCGCCATGTGCTGACCGGCAACTGGCAGGCGCTTTATGATGAAATGCGCACTTTCCGTGACGCCTGCGGTGATGCCCATGTGAAAGCCATCCTTGCCACGGGCGAACTGGGCACACTGTCGAACGTCGCGAAGGCCAGCCTGATCTGCATGATGGCAGGGGCGGATTTCATCAAAACCTCGACCGGCAAGGAAAGCGTCAACGCGACCTTGCCCGTCAGTCTGGTCATGATCCGCGCGATCCGTGATTTCTATGACGCGACGGGATACCGCGTCGGCTACAAACCCGCGGGCGGAATTTCCAAGGCCAAAGACGCGATCACCTATCTGGCGCTGATCAAGGAAGAGTTGGGCGATCGCTGGTTGCGGCCCGATCTGTTCCGTTTTGGTGCGTCGTCCCTGTTGGGCGATATCGAACGCCAGATCGAACATCATGTCACTGGTGCCTATTCGGCATCGTGGCGGCACGCGATGGCGTAAGGGATGCAGAATAACCCCTACATCCTTCTGTTCGGCATCTTCTTTGCCATCTGGCTGGGCGCGAAATCGTGGCGGCGCAATCGTCTACGCCGTGCCGTGCGCGACCTGCCGACAGCCAGCCGCCGCTTGCTGGGGCCAGAGCCGGATTACCTGCCACCATCACAAGACAGCGCGCCGCCTGAACTGGCGGGCTATCTGCGCCTTCATCGCCGTAGCGGCCAAATCCAGAAGGGCCTTTGGGGCCTTGCCGGACTGTGGCTGGCTTTTGTTATCTTCCTCGTCCTGAGAAAGCAGTTCCTATGACCGTCAAAGATATTTTCGAAAACATGGACTACGGCAGCGCCCCTGAAAGCGCGGGCGATGCGTTGGCTTGGATTACGGATCAGGGTGCGCGGTTTGGCCTGTTTATCGACGGTGAATTCACGGCTCCGGGCGACACGTTCGAAACCACCAACCCCGCCACGGGCGAGGTGCTGGCAGACATCACACAGGCAACCGCTGACGACGTGGCCGCTGCCGTCGCAGCCGCACGCGCGGCACAGCCGGAATGGGAAGCCATCGGCGGCCCTGCCCGCGCGCGGTTCCTTTATGCGCTGGCCCGTTTGCTGCAAAAGCATTCCCGCCTGTTTGCGGTGCTGGAGACGCTGGATAACGGCAAACCGATCCGCGAGGCGCGGGACGTGGATATCGCGCTGGCGCATCGTCATTTCTATTATCACGCGGGCTGCGCCCAGCTGGAAGAAACACAGGCGCAAGGCCGCGTGGCACAAGGCGTCTGCGGCCAGATCATCCCGTGGAACTTCCCCCTGCTGATGCTGGCGTGGAAGGTCGCGCCTGCGCTGGCGATGGGCAACACAGTGGTTCTGAAACCTGCCGAGTGGACATCGCTGACAGCGCTGCTGTTTGCTGATATCTGCCGTCAGGCGGGTCTGCCCAAGGGTGTTGTAAACATCGTCACTGGTGACGGTGCTGTGGGCGAGATGATTGTCACCGCCGACGTCGACAAAATCGCCTTTACCGGCTCGACCGAAGTGGGGCGTAAAATCCGTCAGGCCACCGCAGGCAGCGGCAAATCCCTGACGCTCGAACTGGGTGGGAAATCCCCCTACATCGTGTTCGAAGACGCCGATCTGGACAGCGCCGTCGAAGGGCTGGTCGATGCGATCTGGTTCAACGGCGGTCAGGTTTGTTGCGCAGGGTCGCGCCTGTTGGTGCAGGAAGGCATCGCGGATCGGTTTTACGCCAAACTGCGCGCCCGCATGGACAAGCTGCGCGTGGGCAACCCGCTGGACAAATCCATCGATGTGGGTGCCATCGTGCACCCCGAACAACTGGCCCGCATCCGCGCGATGGTCGAGGCCAGCGGCGGCGATATGCACCAGACCGCTGGCGTGCCCGAGGGCTGCTACTATGCCCCCACGCTGATCACCGATCTGTCGAATGCCGATCCGCTGATGCAGGAAGAAATCTTTGGCCCCGTTCTGGTCGCCACGACCTTCCGCACCCCGTCCGAGGCGATCGAGATCGCGAACAACACGCGCTATGGCCTTGCCGCGACGGTCTGGTCTGAAAACATCAACGTCGCGCTGGACGTTGCGCCGAGACTGGCCGCAGGGGTGGTCTGGGTGAACGGCACCAATATGTTCGACGCAGCAGCGCCCTTTGGCGGCATCCGCGAATCCGGCTTTGGCCGCGAAGGTGGGCCCGAGGGGCTCCGGGCCTACTCCAAGCCCGCCGAAAAAGGCCCGCTGGTCACGGAAATCGCAGCCTTCGAAGGCGACAGCGCCGAACCGCAGCCGGTGGACCGTACCGCCAAGCATTATATCGGCGGCAAACAGGCGCGGCCCGACGGGGGCTATGCCCGCAATATCTATGACGCGTCCGGCGCGCTGATCGGCCAATCGCCCATCGGCAACCGCAAAGACATCCGCAACGCGGTCGAGGCGGCACGCGGTGCCAAGGGCTGGTCAGCGGCCACCGCGCACAACCGCGCGCAGGTGATCTATTTCCTTGCTGAAAACCTATCTGCCCGCGCAGGCGAACTGGCCAAAACGATTGACCGCATGACCGGACAGGATACCGGCGCGGATGAGGTCGAAGTCGCCGTAAACCGCCTGTTCCACTACGCCGCATGGTCCGACAAATTCGCAGGCGACGCCCGCGCCGTTCCGATGCGCGGCCTAGCTATGGCCCTGCGCGAACCGGTGGGCGTGATCGGTGCGATTGCCCCCAACGAATTCCCGCTGCTGGGTCTTGTGTCTGTCATGGCCCCCGCCATCGCCATGGGCAACCGCACGGTCATCGTCGCGTCCGAAGCTTACCCGCTGATCACGCAGGACCTGACGCAGATCCTTGAAACCTCTGACGTGCCCGCAGGCGCCGTGAACCTGATCACAGGGCCCCATGCAGAACTGGCTGCGACACTGGCGGATCACGCCGATGTCGATGCGCTCTGGTCCTTTGGTGCTGCGGCCCTGGCGGGCGATATCGAACGCCGCGCCGCTGGCAACCTGAAGCGCACATGGGTCAACCACGGCCACGGCCGCGACTGGTTCGGACCCGATGGCCAAAGCCGCAACTTCCTTGAAGAAGCGACCGAGGTCAAAACCGTTTGGGTTCCCTATGGCGCGTAACGCCGCGCCAACACCTCCGGTCATTGAGATTTTGCGAATCCGATGTTATCTTTGCAGTAAGGCCCAGCGCCGGGGCCATACTGGTCGGCGTGTTGACTATAGGAGGACAATGTCCTGTCACTCGACACAAATGCGGCCAATGCCGCAGACGCGGGTCACCCGATGACGGGCGCCACCCATCCTGAACTGACAAGCGAAGCAATCCTTGCCTCGGTTCTTGAGTCCCTGAATGACAACAAGGCGGAAGAGATCGTGCAGATTGACCTGCGCGGCAAAACAGCCATGGGCGATTACATGGTAATCTGCTCGGGCCGCTCGTCCCGTCAGGTAGCTGCCTTGGCGGAAAAGGTCACAGAAGACCTGAAAGCCGACTTTGGCGTTCTGTCCAAGATGGAAGGCAAGGAAACAGGCGACTGGGTTCTGATCGACACTGGCGACGTGATTGTTCACGTGTTCCGCCCCGAAGTGCGCGAATTCTATCAGCTTGAGAAGATGTGGCTGCCCGCAGGCGCAACCGGCAAGCCGACAGAACAATAAGCCTGACAGGCTGAACGAGGCAGTGATATGCGCGTAAGCCTATGCGTCGTGGGCCGGCTACGGGCCGGTCCGGAACGCACCCTGATCGACGACTACTTGACACGCTTTGACAAAACCGGACGGGCGCTTGGCCTTGGTCCGGCAAAGATTATTGAGGTCGAGGATAAGAAAGGCGGCGGCATGTCTGCCGAAGCCGATCTGCTGCGCCGCGCGATCCCCAAGGGCGCCACGCTCTGCTGTATGGACGAGAGGGGCGAAGTGATGACCTCGCCCGAGTTTGCCCAACGCCTTGGCCAGTTCCGCGATCAGGGCACGCAAGACATGGCCTTTGTCATCGGCGGGGCAGACGGGATTGATCCGTCGCTCAGGGCCGAGGCACGCATGTCACTCAGCTTTGGCAAAATGGTCTGGCCGCACATGCTGGCCCGCGTGATGCTCAGCGAACAGCTGTACCGTGCGGCCTCCATTCTGGCGGGCTCCCCCTATCACAGGGAATGATTTCGCCTCGCTTCGCGAGACAACAGGCTGGGGGCAAGCCCCCAGACCCCCGGAGTATTTAAGGACAGATGAAAGCTTTAAACGAAAAATGGCCCGGGGTGATCCGCGGGCCGTTTTGTTTTAGTTCAGCAGGCCTGCGTGGCGCAGGGCGGCTTGGATTTTGTCCTTTGTCGGATCGGTCAGCGGCATCAGTGGCAGGCGCACGCTGTCTTCGCAAAGATCCAAGAGGCTCATGGCGTATTTCGCGCCGCTGACACCCGGTTCGGTGAAGATGGCCTGATGCAGCGGCATCAGACGGTCTTGCAGTTTGAGCGCTGTGGCGTAGTCGCCCGCAAGGCAGGCCTCTTGCATCTGCGAGCAGAGCGCAGGGGCCACGTTTGCGGTGACCGAGATGCAGCCTGTGCCGCCTTGGGCGTTGAAGCCGTGTGCCGTGGCGTCTTCGCCAGAGACCTGAATGAAGTCCAGTCCGCAGGTGATGCGCTGGGCGCAGACACGGGCCAGATCGCCGGTGGCATCCTTGACGCCTGCGATACGCGGCAGCTGGGCCAGTTTGCCCATGGTTTCCGGTGTCATATCCACAGCCGAGCGACCCGGAATGTTGTAGATGATGATCGGAATATTGCTTTCGTCATGAAGCATGCGGAAGTGTTCGTACAGGCCCGCTTGCGTCGGCTTGTTGTAGTAGGGTGTCACGACCAGCGCGCCGTCTGCACCGACGTTCTGCGCGTGGTGCACAAAACGCAGCGCTTCGGCTGTGTTGTTCGAGCCCGCGCCTGCGATGACAGGGATGCGCCCAGCGGCGGCTTTGACCACGGTATCTACGACGGCTTCGTGTTCGGAGTGGGTCAGCGTGGGGCTTTCGCCCGTTGTCCCCACCGGCACCAGACCGTGCGAGCCCTGATCGACGTGCCAGTCAACCAGACGTTTAAGCGTGTCAAAATCCACTGCGCCGTCTTTAAACGGCGTGACCAGTGCAGGCATTGACCCTTTGAACATGACACGCTCCTTTCATTTTCACACGTTCGTGGTGGCTCTTTGCATAATCCCGCCGAGTTGATTTGTATCGGCTGGCGCAAAGGATATGTTCCAACGCGTGTCTATCGTGTTTCAAACGGGAAAATGCAAGATCATGTATCGCGTCTTTGCCAAGATCGCCCTCTGCTGTGTGCTGTTTGCCTTGCCATTCGGGACTGCAGCTCAGGACAGGCCGCTTGCGACCGCAATGGACGAAATGCGCGACGGCAACTGGACCGCAGCCATGATCACCGCGCGGGGCGACGGGCAGGTCGGGCTTGATCTGATTCTATGGCATTGGCTGCGCGCAGGTCACGGCGATGCGCGGCAGTTGATCGATTTTGTGACGCGTAATCCTGATTGGCCCGGCATGCCTTATCTGCGTGAGAAAAGCGAAGCGGCGATTGTCGAGGCATCACATGATGCGGTGCGCGCGTTTTTTGCCGAACAAGGCCCGCAGACAGGAACAGGCGCGCTCAGCTATGCGCGGGCGTTGCAGGCCGCGGGGCGTGGGGGCGAGGCTGAGGCCGAGATCGTTCTGGCGTGGCGGACTTTGGCGCTGTCGTCGGACGAACACGCGGCGTTTTTGGCGGATCACGGTGCATTGCTGAAACCGCACCACGCGGCGCGTCTGGATATGGCGCTTTGGAAACGCTGGTCATCCAACGCGCGGGCCATGTTGCCTTTGGTCTCTGACGGTGAACGGGCCTTGGCCGAGGCGCGGCTTGCCCTGCAATCCGAGGCGGCAGGGGTGGACAGTTTTATCGAGGCCGTTCCCGCGGCCTTGCAGAATGATGCAGGGTTGGCGCGTGATCGGTTTGCGTGGCGTTTGGCAAAGCGTCGTACAGCGGATGCGGTGGAGTTGCTGCTGGAACGGTCCACATCCGCCGAAAGCCTGAAAGAGCCTTGGGCGTGGGGCAACCCGCGCCGCGATCTGACGCGTGAGGCGATGCGCGACGGGCGCTATCAAGAGGCGTACAAAATCGCCTCGACCCATTTCCTGACAGAGGGGTCGGATTTCGCTGAATTGGAGTGGCTGTCGGGCTATATTGCTCTGCGGTTCCTGAAAGAGCCGAAAAAGGCGGTCGAGCATTTCCGCAACCAGTTGTTGGCCGTGGACACGCCGATTTCACTGGGCCGAGCGGGGTATTGGATCGGTCGCGCGGAAGAGGCCGCTGGCAACGTACAGGCCGCGCAGCAGGCGTATGAATTCGGTGGCGCGTATCAGACATCGTTCTACGGACTGCTTGCTGCGGAAAAGGCGGGGATGGATGTTGATCCGCGTTTGGCGGGAAATGAGGAGTTCCCCGATTGGAAAGATGCGGAATGGTTGAAGTCCTCGGTCTATCAGGCGGCGGTTCTACTGTTGGCGTCGGACGAACTGGACCTTGGCGAACGCTTTCTGACGCATCTGGCCGAGTCTCTGGATCGCACTCAGATCGGGCAAATGGGCCGGATGCTGGCGGATTTCGACCGACCCCATGTCCAGGTCATGCTGGGCAAACGCGCCGCGCAGGTGGGGATGGAAATGCATGCCTCGTACTATGCGCTGCATCCGCTGATTGACCGGAGTTTCCCGATCCCGACCGAAATGGTGTTGGCCATCGCGCGGCGGGAATCCGAATTTGACCCAAAGGTCATCTCGCACGCCGGCGCACGTGGATTGATGCAGTTGATGCCTCGCACAGCCGAGGCTGTTTCGGGCTGGTTGGGCAAGGATTATGAACTGTCCAGACTGACCAGTGATCCGGAATATAATGCGGAACTGGGCTCTGCTTATCTGGCAAAACTGGCCGAGGATTTTAACGGCAACGTCGTGATGATGTCGGCGGGCTATAATGCTGGCCCATCGCGGCCAGAACGCTGGATGGAGCTATATGGCGATCCGCGCAAGGGCCAGATCGACGTGATCGACTGGATCGAAACCATCCCGTTCGACGAAACCCGCAACTATGTGATGCGGGTTGCCGAAAGCCTGCCGATCTACCGAGCACGCTTGGGCCGTGATCCCCTGCCTATCCCGTTTTCCAAAGAGTTGGTCGGATCAACCCTTTTGCCGCGCTCGCCATAGGGTGAAGAGGCCCGCGCTGACAATGATGACAGCGCCCAGAACCACATTCGTGCGGATCGTGTCGCCAAACACAGTCACACCCAGTGCAGAGGCAAAGACCAGTTGGAGGAACGCAAAGGGCTGAACAGCGCTGGCCTCGGCGGCCTCATAGGCTTTGATCAGCGTCCAATGCGCCAAAGAGGCGGTCAGGCACAACACGCCCATCCACATCCAGTCGGTCTGGCTCATAGGTTCCCAATGCCAGATGCCGATCGCGGTGGTGACGACCGCGCCAACAACGCCCGTCCAGAAGAACGTGGTCGCAGCGCTGTCCTTACGCGCCACATAGCGGTTCAACAGGCCGTAAAGCGCGAACATGAAAGCCGCCAACAGGGGAATCGCGGCGTAGGGTGAAAACACACCGCCCGAGGGCTGCAGAATGATAATCACCCCGATGAAGCCCACGCCAATCGCGGCCCATCTGCGCCAGCCCACATATTCGCCCAGAACAGGGCCCGACAGGGCGGCGATCAACAGCGGGTAACAGGCGAAAACCGCGTGGCTTTCGACCAGCCCCAGATAGACAAAGCCCTGCACCATCACCAACACCTCAAGCGCAAGAATCGCAGCGCGGAAGCCCTGAACCAGCGGCTGGGTCGTGGCGGCGGCTTTCTTGATCGACCCGGCCTGAAGTCGCGCGATGGCGATCACGAAGGCCGCAAAGAACCAGTAACGGATCATGATGACCATGTAGGTGTTATAGGCCTCGGCCAAGTGGCGCGAGATGCCGTCCTGCATGGCGAAAATGAAGGTCGTGACGACCATCAGCCAGATACCGGTGCGTGTGTCGTTGCGTGTCATGCGGTGGCCTTTCGGGCGACGGTCATATGGCGTTTGCGGCCAAATCCTGGAATGCGGTCAACGGTAAATCCACCCGCCTCAAGCGCGCGGCGGATGGCACCTGCGGCAGAGTAGGTTGCAGCGGTGCCATCTGGCGCGGTGTGTTGTCCAACCTCGGCCATCAGATCGGGTTCCCACAGCTCGGGGTTTTTCGCAGGCGCAAAGCCGTCCAGAAACCACGCATCGGCCTGATCAGTCCAATGCGGCAGCGTCTGGCGCGCATCGCCTGTGATCATCCGGAATTGCAGGTCGGGCAGGTCGATGTCCGTCGCGCCCTGTTCCCAGAACGGGGCCAGTTCGGCGGCGATATCCGCGACCTCGGGGAATTCGGCCTGCGCGCGGATCATGTCGCCGGCGGAAAGGGGATAAAGCTCAAAGGTCGTGAACCGCATCTGGCCGGTTTGCCCGCTGTCGCGCCACAGCTTTAGCGCGGCCAAAAGGTTCAGGCCCGTGCCGAACCCCAGTTCGGCAATCAGGAACCCATCCTTGAACCGATCAGGCAGACCGTTGCCCGCCAGAAACACGTACTGTGTTTCCGCCAGACCGTTATCCAGCGAATAGTACGGGTCATCAAAACGGGTCGAAACCGGCACGCGTCCATCGCGCCAGTCAAGTGGAGTCTGGTCGTCCATGCCTGAAAGCCTTAGTTGGGTCAGGTGGACACTGCGACGGAAAAACGGGAATGGCAAGGATCGACATCACAGTTCGCGGGGCAGGGATTTTCGGCCTGTCGGTGGCATGGGCCTGCGTGATGCGCGGGGCCTCTGTGCGCGTGGTTGATCCGTTCGGCGCAGGGGCGGGATCGTCCGGCGGGATCGTGGGGGCGCTGGCCCCGCACGTGCCGGAAAACTGGAACGACAAAAAGGAATTCCAACTGGAAAGCCTGCTGATGGCCGAAGGTTTTTGGGCCGCGGTCGAGGCCGCAGGCGGTGTGTCGTCCGGCTATGGCCGGACAGGACGGTTGCAGCCCGTTGCAGATGACGCCGCCGAAGGTCTGGCGCGGGCGCGGGGCGAAAATGCCAAGAGCCTGTGGAAAGGCCGTGCGGAATGGGGGGTAAAGCCAGCAGACGCCGCAGGTGCGTTTCGGCCTGCCACGCCGTCCGGCCTATTGATCCACGACACACTGACCGCCCGCATGCACCCACGCCGTGCCTGCGCTGCTTTGGTTGCGGCTTTGCAGGCTAAGGGCTGCGAGGTCGTGACGGACGCGCCCGACGAAGGGCTGGTCGTCTGGGCGACAGGCTGGCAGGGGTTGTTGGACCTGAACACTTGGGTCGGCAAAAACGTCGGTGCGGGGATCAAAGGGCAGGCGGTGTTGTTCGACTACGCCGCGCCGGACGCGCCACAGCTGTTTGTCGATGGCTTGCACATCGTGCCCCACGCAGATGGAACGGTTGCCATCGGATCAACCAGCGAACGGGAATTCGACAGTCCGACTGCGACGGACGATCAGTGTGATACGCTGATCGACCGCGCTATCGCTGCTTTGCCGGAACTGGCCGATGCCCCCGCGATCGAACGTTGGGCAGGGGTGCGGCCTCGCGCCAAGTCGCGCGCTCCGATGCTGGGCGCTTGGCCGGATCGGGACGGGCATTTCATTGTGAACGGCGGGTTCAAGATCGGCTTTGGCATGGCACCGAAAGTGTCCGAGGTCATGGCCGATCTGCTGCTGGAAGGCCGTGACACCATCCCTGAAAGCTTTCGGGTCGCAGCCTCGATCTGAGGCCACGACCCGTATTTTTCCTGTCCCGAAAGCTTAGGACGACACCTGTTCCCGCAGGATCGACGCTGTCAGCGAGAACAGCAGATACAGACCCGAGAAAATCAGGAACGACAAAATCGTATTCTCGAATTTGCGCGGATAGGCGGGGTCTTCTGAGGCGACGGGCACAACCGACGTGGTCAGGTAACGTGCCTGACTGGTCGCATCGGCGCGGGCCGTTTCCAGCCGTTCCAGAGCCGCCTGCAACATCATATCGCGGGTCGCGAGGTCGGCCTGCGCCAGTTGGATGCGCACAGCGATCTCGGCCAGAGAATCCTCGCCCTCAGTCGCGGTGGTCATCTCGGTCGTCAGCTGCTGAAGCATCGCTTCAAGGCGACGGATATCGCCGCGGGCACCGTCAACACGGCTTTGGTTCGGGCGCTGGTTGTCCAGCAGGGCCTGCAACTGAAGCTCTTTTTCCTGAAGCTGGATTTCGATGTTGTTGATCTGGCCACGCAACGCGCCGATCTTGGCTTCGGGGTCGATGATGGTGCCTTCGTTTTGCAGGCGAACCAGTTTTTCCTGCGCTTCGCGACGGGCGGCTTCGGCCTCGATCAGACCTTCCTCTGCGTCGACCACAGCGTTGGATCGTTTGCGCAGCGACAGGTTGTCGACACGCTCTTCAGCGTAGCTGATCAGCACGCGGCTGAATTCGGCGGCGATTTCTGGGTCGGCTGCGGCGACCTCCATTTTCACGACGCCTTCTGTCGGATCATAGCCGATCTGAACGCGCTTTTTATAAACCTTATAGGCCTCTTCGTTCGACGAATCCTCTTCCAGACGCTGGATCGGATCGATGGACGGATCGGCAAAGTGGCTGCGGAAGCCAAGATCGGAATCCAGCCGCAGCATCGCGTCCTTCGAGGTCAGATAGGATTGCACCGCAATCGCATCCTGGTTTGTGGCGAACTGGGTGCCTGTCAGAAGACCACCCATGCCGCCACCGGCCGAGTCGTTCTTCAAGATCAGGAATTCGGACTTGGTCGCATACATCGGGGTCGCGACGGCATAGAAGTAGTAGCCTGCAATGATCGTCGGCAGCATGACGAAGAACGCCAGACGCGTCAGCAGCAGCATCAAGCGGGTACGGCGGCGTTTCGCGATGTCCTTCTGTACCTTCATGATCTCAATGGCGCGTCGCTCAGACGGGCTCATCGTATCGGTCGAAGGCAGCATCTGCTTTTCAGTGGCAATCCTTTGCGGCAACTGGACGGCACCCTGCGGCGGTTGTTGTGCCTGCTGTGCGCCGGGTTGCTGTTGCTGATGTTGCAGGTTCGCGGCCACGGCGGCTGCAGCGGCACCGGCCACGCTGGTACGTTTCGGTGCCTGCGGCTGATCGGCGGGGGCGGCGGCCGGTTGGGCGGGTTTTTTCGGATCACCCACCACCAGTTCAAGCGCGTTGCCCTGTTGGAACGGATCGATGCCTTGGGCGCGCAGCAGGCGGACGGCGTCGAAATCCGATGTGGGCGACAGCCCGTGGCGTTGGGCCACGCGGCGGGCCATGCGCAACTGGCGGCCTGTCAGACCCTCGGCGCGGATCGCATCGATCGCGCTTTCCGATGCGACCTGAGTGGGCGATGCGACATTCGCCTGATCAATCGCGCTGGCCGCAGAGCTGCGGGGCGTTTGGGGCGCCGTGGTCGGCGTCGGCGTAGCAGCTTGTGGTTCACCCGCATCCGCGGGCGTGCTGCGCCGGATGCGGAACTTCTTAGCTTTGGGTTTCGTAGTCATATAACTGCTTCGCCTCTTCTAGAGAATCGAACATATGCAGGTGTCCGCCCGATAGGACCGCTGCCTTTTTAACAAACTTTTCAAGGATTTCTGCCTGGTGTGACACGATGATCAGTGTGGATTTCTCCAACCGGTCCGCCAGCAGATCCCCTGCTTTTTTATTGAACTCGACGTCTGTCGAATTGGGCATGCCCTCATCCACCAGATACATGTCGAAATCGAGCGCAAGGAGCAGCGCAAAGGTGAAACGCGCCTTCATACCGGACGAATAAACGCCCAAAGGCTGGTCAAAGTATTCGCCCAGATCGCAAAGCCAGCGACAGAAGGCTTCGACGTAATCAGGGTCCAGACCATAAAGCCGTGCGATGTAGCGGGCGTTTTCGCGGGCAGAAAGTCGGTTCACAACACCGCCCATGAATCCCAGAGGAAAGGAAATCCGGCAATTGCGGCGAATTTCGCCCTCGTCGGGTTTTTCCAGGCCGCACATCATACGCACAAGCGTGGTTTTGCCCGTACCGTTCGGCGCCAGAATGCCCAAAGACTCGCCCAGATCGACGCGGAAAGTCGCGCGATCCAAGATCACTTTGTGGTGTGATCCCGTCCAAAAGGACTTACTGACGTTCTCGAACTCAAGCATGCTAGGCCCTGCTGCTACCTTATCTGGCCATTTGACCAGTCTCTTTGTCTCTAGAGTTAGATTTTGGTCAGATTATGACCGGTTTTCGAAACAAAGACCACGAATTGCGGCGATTGCTTCTGCGCTGACCTGCACTAACTGTGCCTAGTCCAAGAATTATAGCAAAGGATTGTATCCATGAACCTCTCTCGTCGTCACTTTGTTATTACAAGTACTGCCGCTGTTGCCGGAACCATCGTTTTGCCGCACGCAGTGCGTGCTGCCGCGCATGGCGCTGACAGCTTTGAAACCGATGCAGGAATGTTTGTTGTGCATCCGGTCGAACATGCGTCTATCGTTCTGGAAACGCCCAAGGGTGTTATCTACGTCGATACCGTTGGTGATCCGTCGCTCTATGATGACATGCCGGATCCCGATCTGATTGTGATTACCCATGAACATGGCGATCACTATAATCCCGATACGTTAACGGCGATTTCATCTGAATCGACGCCGATCATCGTGAATCCGGCTGTGTATGAGATGCTGCCCGAGAACCTGAAATCGCGTGCAACCAGCGTTGCCAATGGTGCGACAACGGATTGGGAAGGCGTCACTTTTGATGCGATCCCCGCGTATAACATCACCGAAGGCCGCGAAAACTTTCACCCGCAAGGGCGCGACAATGGCTATGTCATGACGTTCGACGGTTTCCGCATCTACGTGTCCGGCGATACCGAAGACACGGCCGAAATGCGCGCGCTGAAAAATATCGACATGGCATTTGTCTGTATGAACCTGCCGTTTACGATGGATGCGACCGCTGCTGCCGACGCGGTGAACACCTTCCAGCCCAAGGTCGTCTACCCCTACCACTTCCGTGGTCGTGATGGCGGCACACAGGACCCCAAGGCGTTTGCCGAAATGGTCACCGATGCCGAGGTCAAAATCGGTGGCTGGTATCCGGGCGGTCTGGGTTAACCCACCCCGAATCTTTTTCCTCCAGATGGCGCTCCGTTCGCGGGGCGTCACGCTTTTATGGGGTTCGATTCCGGAATGATGCGCGTCATGGTTGGGTTACATTTGTGGTTTTTGATCAAAAAGCAGTCAAAACCGACTCGGGACAAGTGGCCGCCTCTGGTAGCTGAGTGTCGTTTTTGACCTGCGATGCTTCGCTTTTCTGTTCGAATTTCCCTTGTTTGCGCAATGATCCAGCAATTCTTGCCTAAATAGTTGCAACACTGACGGGCACGCGCTTTAGTCTTGGGCAATAGAGCGAATAAATCGCGAAACAAAAACAGGGAGCCAAGAGATTGGCGGATACGGCTGAGACCGACGCATTCGTTGCGTTTGAACGAGTGCAAAAGAGTTATGACGGCGAGAATCTGGTCGTCAAAGATCTTAACCTTTCGATGCCCAAGGGCGAGTTTCTGACAATGCTTGGGCCGTCAGGGTCCGGTAAGACGACATGTCTTATGATGCTGGCAGGTTTTGAAACCGCGACATACGGCGAAATCAAACTGGACGGCGTATCGATCAACAACATTCCTCCGCACAAACGCGGCATCGGGATGGTGTTCCAGAACTACGCGCTTTTCCCGCACATGACCGTTGCCGAAAACCTCAGCTTCCCGCT
Organism: Thalassococcus halodurans; assembly: GCF_900108225.1. GTDB lineage: Bacteria > Pseudomonadota > Alphaproteobacteria > Rhodobacterales > Rhodobacteraceae > Thalassococcus > Thalassococcus halodurans. The sequence goes on along the minus strand of NZ_FNUZ01000003.1, from coordinate 165,351 downwards.
TGAGGTGCGCAAGATCGGCAAGTCCGAACGCGAGGCCAAGGTCAAACGCGCGCTGGATATGGTGCAGATGGGGGCCTTTGGAGGCCGTCGCCCTGCGCAAATGTCTGGTGGTCAGCAGCAGCGGATCGCGCTGGCTCGTGCGCTGGTGTTCGAACCCGAACTGGTCCTGATGGACGAACCGCTGGGCGCTTTGGACAAACAGCTGCGCGAAACACTGCAGTTCGAAATCACCAACCTTGCGCATGAACTGGGCATCACCGTGGTCTACGTGACGCACGACCAGACAGAAGCGCTGACCATGTCGGACCGCGTTGCCGTGTTTGACGATGGCCGCATCCAGCAGTTGGCCCCGCCGGACGAGTTGTATGAAAAACCGCAGAACAGCTTTGTTGCGCAGTTCATCGGTGAAAACAACACGCTGGAAGGAACTGTCACCAAAATCTCGGGCAACCATTGCGAGGTCCGTCTGGATAACGGTGAACTGATCGATGCCCTTCCGGTGAACGTATCTGCGGAAGGCGAACGCACCCGCGTGTCGATCCGTCCTGAACGTGTCGAATTCAACAAGGATCGTCTGCAGGAAGGCGCACACCTTCTGAAGGCCGAAGTGCTTGAATTCATCTACATGGGCGACATCTTCCGCACGCGTCTGCGTGTCGCTGGCAACGAAGATTTTATCATCAAGACGCGGAACGCACCGGATCAGGTTCGTTTGGAACCCGGACAGCAGATCGAGATCGGCTGGCTACCGGAAGATTGCCGCGCCTTGGACGCGATTTAAGATAAACAGGTATCCCGACGCGACCGGTTCCACCGGTTCGCGAAGGGTCACGATGAGGGTCCGGCGTCAAACCCGTGGCGCAGACCCCTCAAAATCTCAAACGGGTACTAGGGAGAATGAAATGAAACTCTCAAAGACACTTCTAGCTTCGACAGCTCTGGTTGCCGCTGGCGCAACTGCCTACGCGGCAGGCCACGGCATGGCAGACAGCATGACGCTTGTGTCCTGGGGTGGTGCCTACCAGTCCAGCCAGCAGAACGCTTATGTCGAGCCCTATCTGGCAATGAACGAAGGCGTCACATCCACTTGGGACGAAAGCTCGGCCGAAGCGGTTGCGAAGCTGCGCGCGATGAACGAAGCGGGCAACGTCACATGGGACGTTGTTGACGTTGTTGCGGCAGACGCGATCCGTCTGTGCGACGAAGGTCTGGCTCTGGAAATCGATCCGGACGAAGATCTGGCAGCTGCACCTGATGGCACATCTGCAGAAGACGACTTCGGCGACCTGCTGGTTTCCGACTGCTTCATCCCGCAGATCGTTTACTCCACAACATTCGGCTACCGCACAGACATGGTTCCCGAGGGCGCAGCAGCACCTTCGCAGATCTGTGACGTGTTCGATCTGGAAACATACCCGGGCAAGCGCGCCCTGGAAAAGCGTCCGATCAACAACATGGAATGGGCGCTGCTCTGTGACGGCGTAGCAAAAGCAGACGTATACGACGTGCTGGCAACTGACGAAGGTCAAGACCAGGCGCTGGCCAAGCTGGACACCATCAAAGACAGCGTCATCTGGTGGAACGCCGGCGCGGACACACCGCAGCTTCTGGCTGACGGCGAAGTCTTCATCGGTTCGACCTACAACGGTCGTCTGTTCGCAGCGATCGAAGAGCAGAAGCAGCCGATCGGCATGATGTGGGACGCTCAGGTGTTCGACCTTGACGGCTGGATCATTCCGGCAGGTCTGCCCGAAGACCGTCTGGCACGTGCGAAAGACTTCGTGAAATTCGCGACAGACACACAGCGTCTGGCGGATCAGGCCAAGTACATCTCGTACGGCCCGGCACGCGCATCCTCGGCTCCGCTGGTTTCCACACACGCGGAACTCGGCATCGAAATGGCGCCGCACATGCCGACAGACCCCGAAAACTCGAAGAACACATTCCTGTATAACTACGAGTTCTGGGCGGACTACCGCGACGACATCGACGCCAAATTCCAGGCGTGGCTGGCACAATAAGCCGGTTTGACTTCCGGAAGGGCCATACTGGCCCTTCCGACACAAAGTTTGTGACCTAACAAACCAATAAAAACCGAAACGGTGGGACCAAGATGAGCGACACCAGCGCCCCAACAGAGACAGCCCAAAGCGGACCGATGCTGGCCGCAGACGGCACCCCCCTGAAGAAATCACTGGCTCGTGCCCTGCGTCGTCAGAAACTGCGCGCGCTCTTGCTGATCGCACCGTTGTTGATCTTTGTTCTGGTCAGCTTCGTAGCCCCGATCGCGGACATGCTGTTCCGGTCGGTCGAAAACCAGATCGTGTCCGAAACGCTGCCGCGCACAACCAACGCGCTGGCCGATTGGGACGCAGATGCCAGCGACTCGCCGGATGAACCGGTGTTCGAGGCGCTGTTTTATGACTTCTTCCTTGCGCAAGAGCGTAAGCTGCACACCCGTTTGGGTACGCGCCTGAACTATGAAATGACCGGTATGTCGTCCCTTATGCGCCAGTCTGGCCGCAAGGTTGATGACATTTCTGATGTCTATTTCGACCAGTTTGATGATCTGGACAAAAACTGGGACGAGGCCGAGCCTTGGGCCCAGCTGATGGGCGCGCCCGATTGGGTGGCCAAGATGGAAGGTTGGGAAAAAGGTGATCGCCTGCCTGCGTTCAAGCTCGCTCCGGGTATCGCCGATCTTCTGCCCAAGACCGCTGAGATCTATGGCGAGTTTGCCAAGTTCACCATCAACGAAGACGAAAAGAGCCTGCTGAAAGAAGAGCCGTGGGGCGTTGTCCACACCGCGCTTTATCAGGACCTGATGGCGGCGGATGTGTCGAGCTACACAGGCCCGCAGGCCGAAATGCTGAAAACCGCTGACGCCGCTGTCGTGGGTTTCGAAACCGTAGGCTTCAAAGACGGCTTCATCGAAATCGACGAAGACTGGGGCAGCCGCGAGGTCTGGACCACGATCCAGATGTATTCGCCCGCCTACACCAACGGCTATTTCCTGAACGCCGTCGACATGCAGAAAACCGTCGACGGCCCGCAGATGCGTGATGAAGACGAACAGATCTACTTCACCCTGTTCAAGCGCACCATGTTCATGTCGCTGGTCATCACCTTCAGCTGTATCCTGCTGGGCTATCCGGTGGCGTGGCTGCTGGCGAACCTGCCGTCGCGTACGGCGAACCTTTTGATGATCCTTGTTCTGCTGCCTTTCTGGACATCGCTTCTGGTGCGGACATCCGCATGGAAGGTCATGTTGCAGCAACAGGGTGTTATCAACGATGTGTTGGTCTGGATGGGTCTGGTCGCCGATGAATCGCGCCTTGTGATGATCAACAACCAGCTGGGTACGATCATCGCCATGACGCACATCCTGCTGCCGTTCATGATCCTGCCGCTTTATTCCGTGATGCAGACCATTCCGCCGTCCTATCTGCGCGCCGCCAAAAGCCTTGGGGCGACCAACTGGACAGCCTTCTGGCGGGTGTATTTCCCGCAGTCTGTGCCGGGCATCGGCGCGGGGTCGATCCTCGTGTTCATTCTGGCCATCGGTTACTACATCACGCCGGAAATCGTGGGTGGTACGACAGGTACGTTCATCTCGAACCGGATCGCCTACCACATCTCGTCCTCGCTCAACTGGGGCTTGGCGGCTGCGCTGGGTACGATCCTCTTGGGTGTGGTTCTGTTGCTCTACTACGTCTACGACAAGATCGTCGGCATCGATAACGTGAAGCTGGGGTAAGCCAATGACACCTATCTATGACAAACCCCTAAGCCTGACCCTGCCAACACTTGCTTTGGCGGGGGCCATCTTCGGCTTCTTCATCGACGCAGGCCTAGGCACGACTTTCGTGGCTGTGCCGCTGGTTGCCTTGATCTGCGCGGCTCTTGCCTATGTGGCCTTGAACGTGATGCCGAAACAGCGCGAACGCGAAATGCGCTGGGCGTCGATCATCCTGTTCGCCGTCGGCGGCTTTCTGGTGGCGGGCCTGTCCGGCTTGATCGTTGCCGGTCTGTTCGGCTGGTTCCTTGGCTGGTTCATCTACTGGATCGGTCGCGGTCGCTATCGTGGACCACTGCCGCCCTATCTGACCAGTGGTCAGGTTCTGTGGCACTACACCTTCCGTGTGATCGTTGGCGCCATTTTGGTGTTCCTGATCACGCCGATCATCGTGGTCATGCCGCTGTCGTTCAACGCTGAAGACTTCTTTACCTTCACGCCGGAAATGCTGCGTCTGGACCCCGAGGGCTATTCGCTGAAGCACTATCGTGACTTCCTGACGAATCCCGAATGGACGAATGCGGTCAAGAACTCGCTGATCATCGCGCCGATCGCGACGATCCTGTCGGTGTCGCTGGGCACGCTGGCGGCCATCGGCCTAAGCCAGAGCCACGTTCCGGGCCGTCGTGCAATCATGGCGATCCTGATTTCACCGATGATTGTTCCGCTGATCATCTCGGCCACGGGCATGTATTTCTTCTACTCGAAGATCGGCATTGTCGGTACATTGCCGGGCGTCATTCTGGCCCACGCGGTTCTGGGCATCCCGTTCGTCATTATCACCGTGACAGCCACGCTGGTCGGCTTTGACCGGTCGCTGACGCGTGCGGCGGCGAATATGGGCGCAGGCCCGATCACCACGTTCTTCCGCGTGCAGATGCCACTGATCCTGCCGGGTGTGATCTCGGGCGGTCTGTTTGCCTTCATCACATCGTTCGACGAAGTGGTCGTGGTTATCTTCATCGGTTCGGCTAAGCTGCAAACGCTGCCGTGGCAGATGTTCACCGGTCTGCGTGAACAGATCTCGCCCACCATTCTGGCGGCTGCGACGATCCTTGTCGGCATCTCGATCTGCTTGCTGGCAACGGTGGAAATGCTGCGCCGTCGTTCGGAAAGACTGCGGGGCATGTCGCCCAGCTGATCGCCATGAAGGCCATACTTGCGAAAATCTTCCATCCCGTTGAACGCCTGTTCGACGGGATGCGTCGTAAAAAGCGCCCCGATAGTGTGGTCATTGATCCCTATCTGGGCTTTGCCACGCCTGAACACATCGTTCTGCGCGGGCGGGTTCTGAAAAAGCTGAAACGCACCAATCCCGTGCTGGACGCCAGTTGGATCACGAACCTGCGCCAGATGGTATCGTTGTTCCTGACCGATGAGGTCGCGGGTGTCACCATCACAGCGGGCGAGGTCACGGGCATCACAGATGAAGAGGGATACTTCACCCTGCACCTGCCGCGTGACCCTGCGTGGGAGGGTTGGCAGACGGTTCACGTCAGTGCCGAAAATGGCGATGACACCGATCTGGCGGTTTTCCTGCCGCCCAAAGATGCACCTTATGCCGTGGTGTCAGACATTGACGACACGGTGATGGAAACCGGTGCCTATTCCATTTTCCGCAACCTGTGGACGTCGCTGACCGGCAGCGCGCTGAGCCGTCATATCTACCCCGATGCGGTTGAATTGATGCAGCGGTTTGCCGATGAAAAGGCGCCCATCTATTTCGTGTCGTCCAGCCCATGGAACCTGCATCATTTTCTACAGCGCATCTTTACCCGCGCGGGCCTGCCACGCGCGCCGATGTTTCTGCGGGACTTGGGCCTTAGCGACAAACAGTTCATCTCGGGCACCCACGGCAACCACAAGGGATCAGCCATCGACACGCTGATCGCGGCGCATCCTGAACTGGAATTTGTTCTGATCGGGGATACCGGCCAGCACGATCCGCGTGTCTATCTGGACGCGGCCAAACGGCATCCGGGGCGTATCAGGCAGGTGATTTTCCGTGAACCCGGGAAAGGGGCTGATAAACGCGATCTGGCGGATATCGAAGCGATCAAGTCGCTGGGTATTCCGGTGGCGCACGGGCCCGATTTCAGGCCCGTGCTAGACGCCGATTAAAGGCGAACCAATTTTTCGTAGCTGTCCGAGATATCACGCGTCAGTGCGCCAACTTCGAACGTGTAGTCACCGATCTGACCAACCGGAGTAACCTCGGCCGCGGTGCCTGTCAGCCAGCACTGCTCAAAGCCTTCCAGCTCTTCCGGCATGATGTGGCGTTCGTGAACAGTGATGCCGCGTTCTTTCAGCATGCCGATGACGGTTTGACGTGTCAGACCGTTCAGGAAGCAGTCCGGCTTGGGCGTGTGCACTTCACCGTCTTTGACAAAGAAGATGTTCGCGCCGGTCGCTTCGGCCACATAGCCGCGATAGTCGAACATCATCGCGTCGGAACAGCCTTTGGCCTCGGCCGCGTGCTTGGACATGGTGCAGATCATGTAAAGACCGGCGGCCTTCGCGTGGCTGGGGATCGTTTCGGGCGACGGGCGCTTCCATTTCGCGATGTCCAGCTTGGCGCCTTTCATCTTGGCGTCGCCATAGTAGTTGCCCCACTCCCACGCCGCGATTGCAACGCGGACGGGGTTGTTCTTGGACGCGACACCCATATCGGAACCGGCACCACGCCATGCAAACGCACGAACGTAGGCGTCGGTCAGACCGTTTTCTTTCAGAACTGCGGCCTTGGCGGCTTCGATTTCGTCAACGCTATAGGGCAGCGAGAAATCCAGCGCGTTTGCGGAAAAGTGCAGACGTTCCGAATGTTCGCGCGATTTGAAAATCTTACCGTTGTAGGCGCGTTCGCCTTCGAAGACAGAGCTGGCGTAATGCATCGCGTGCGTCAGCACGTGCACCTTCGCGGAACGCCAGTCTACAAACTGGCCGTCCATCCAGATTTTGCCGTCGCGGTCATCATATGCACCAGCCATTTCATCTCTCCTCGGACTGATTTTTTCGAAAGTTGCGCAATCTACGTCCGTTTCGGACATAAAGTTGCAGAAAAACTGAGATTCGCTACCAGTCAGTGCTTGGAATGTCAACAAGGCTGACTTAAAATGCTGAAAAACGAAGCAAACAAGGGATATCCCGATGTCCGAGTCCGATCTTCCCGGCTCTCAGGGTGGCGAAACGCTGCTGTTTTTGACGGATGACCAACTGCGTCAGGGCATTGAAGCGATGTTCTTTGCCTATCGCGGCTTTACTGCCGATCCCGACCGAATCCTGCAAAACTATTCCTATGGCCGCGCCCATCACCGCGCGCTACATTTCATCAACGCCAATCCCGGCACCACGGTCAATAATCTGTTGGCCATTCTTGGTGTTACAAAACAATCTCTCAATCGTGTGTTGCGAACCCTGATCGAGGACGGTCTTGTGCAGAGCAACGTGGGACGGTCCGATAAACGGGAGAGGAACTTGCACCTGACCGAAAAAGGAGAGGCGCTTGAACAAGAGCTGTCGAATGCGCAGCGCGTTCGCATGCGCGCCGCCTATCGTCAGGCAGGGCCCGAGGCTGTTCAGGGATTTAAACGGGTGCTTGAGGCGATGATGGATCCTGAAATGCGTCGCATCTACACCAAAATGCGCGAGACCCGCTAATGACCGATCCCGATGCGCACCTTCTGATCGTCGACGATGACGAACGCATTCGCGGGCTGCTGCAGAAATTTCTGATGCGGAACGGCTTTCTGGTTAGCGCTGCACGCGACGCCGCCCATGCCCGACGCATCCTGTCCGGTCTGGATTTCGACCTGATCGTGTTGGACGTGATGATGCCCGGTGAAGACGGCGTGTCCCTGTGCAACCACATCCGTCAGACCCGTTCGACCCCTGTGATGCTGCTGACGGCGCGCGCCGAAACCGAAGACCGGATCAAGGGGCTTGAGGCGGGCGCAGACGATTATCTGGCCAAACCGTTCGAACCCAAGGAACTGCTGCTGCGCATCAACGCGATTCTGCGCCGGATGCCCGAGGCCACGCAGGCCGAGGCCGCACCCAAGGTGATGACGCTCGGCCCCATCCGCTATGACACCGAACGCGGCGAGATGTGGCGCGGCGAAGACCTTGTCCGCCTGACCGCCACCGAAAGCCAGCTGATGCGCATCTTCTCGGCCCAGCCGGGCGAACCGCTCAGCCGCACCAAACTGGTTGAGGAACTGGGCCGCGACCGTGGCCAATCCCAAGAACGCGCCGTGGACGTCCAGATCACCCGCCTTCGCCGCAAGATCGAAGACGACCCTAAACAACCGCGCTACCTGCAAACCGTCCGTGGCGCAGGCTACATGCTCGCGCCGGATTGATCCGGACAACGCTCCGCTAGGTCTACATGATCGACGGTAGGGGTTGCCAATCCCCCTGCTTCGGCCTTTGCTATCGTTCGAATGATTGATCGAACGGACCTGCCATGACTGCGCTTTTGACCCATGCTGATTGCCTGACCCACGTCACCCCCGAAGGCCACCCCGAACGGGTCGCGCGGCTTGAGCATCTTTTGCATGCCCTCGAAGGTCTGGAGTTGACCCGTGTGACGGCCCCTATGGCGAGTGATGATGATCTGCTGCGCTGCCATCCGCAGGATTATATCGACATGATCCGCAGTCGCGTCCCTGCCGAAGGTTTTGATCAGTTGGACGGCGACACATGGCTGTCGCCGGGATCCTTTAATGCGGCGATGCGTGGGGTTGGGGCCGCGTTGAAGGCCGTGGATATGGTCATGGGCGGCGAGGTCAAAAACGCCTTCTGCGCCACACGCCCGCCGGGCCACCACGCCGAAACCTCGACGCCGATGGGCTTCTGTCTGTTCGGCACGGCAGCGCTGGCCGCAAAACACGCACTGGATGTCCACAACCTTGATCGTGTCGCGGTCGTAGATTTCGATGTGCACCACGGCAACGGCACGCAAGACCTGCTGTGGAACGAGGCACGCGCTTTGGCGATCACCAGCCATCAATCCCCGCTGTGGCCCGGCACGGGCGAGCCCAAGGAACGCGGCGCGCACAACAACATCATGAACGTCCCTCTGGCGCCTGCGTCGGACGGCGCGGTGATGCGTAAGACTTACACAAGTAAGGTCTTCCCCCGTCTGCGTGAATACGACCCGCAACTGATCATCATTTCCGCCGGTTTTGACGCGCATCAGGACGATCCTTTGGCGCAACTGGAATGGACCACGGATGATTTCCGCTGGATCACCCGCGAATTGTGCCAGATCGCGGCAGAACATTGTGATGGGCGTGTGGTCTCGACTTTGGAAGGCGGCTATGATCTTCAGGCGCTCGCGGCATCGGGCCGCGCACATGTCGAAGAATTGATGGAGGCCGCGCAATGACTGCTGAAACCCCTGTGACTGACCTGAGCTTTGAACAGGCCATGCGCGAACTAGAGCAGGTGGTCGGCCAGTTGGAGCGGGGCGACGTTCCTCTTGAAGATTCGATCAAGCTGTATGAACGCGGCGCTGCGTTGAAAAAGCGCTGCGAGGAAAAGCTGAAAGAGGCCGAGGAAAAAGTGGCTGCGATCACGCTGGATGCCTCGGGTCAGCCTACAGGGACAACACCTGTCGAAGGGCTGTAACAGCCGATGTTCAAGGACGGTCTGAAAGACGCCGCTGCCCGCGTTGACGCGGGCTTTGCCGAGGTGTTTGCGCGTTACCCTGATCTGCCGGTAATCCAAGGCATGGCCTATGCCACCAATGGCGGAAAACGCCTGCGCGCTTATCTGGTGATGGAAAGCGCGCGTATCCATGGCATCGAAAACGCCCTGATGCCTGCCTTGGCGATTGAAGCAATCCACGCCTACAGCCTTGTGCATGACGATCTGCCGTCCATGGATGACGACGACCTGCGTCGTGGCCTGCCCACAGTGCATAAGAAATGGGACGAAGGCACGGCGGTTCTGGTGGGCGATGCCCTGCAAACGCTTGGGTTCGAACTGGTCCTGTCGCCGGAATGTCACGCCGATCCTGCTGTCCGTTCCGATCTGGCGCTGACCTTGGCCAGGGCCGCTGGCGCACAGGGTATGGTTCTTGGCCAGGCGCTGGATATCGCCGCTGAAACCGCCGACCAGCCGCTGACTCTGGATGAAATCATCGCGCTGCAAAACGGCAAGACCGGTGCCCTGATCCGTTGGTCGGCCGAGGCCGGCGCACGCCTTGCGCAGGCCGACACAGCGCCGCTGACAGCCTATGCCGATGCACTTGGTCTGGCTTTTCAGATCGCCGACGACATTCTGGATGTCACCGGCGATGAGGCCGCCATGGGCAAGGCTGTTGGCAAGGACGCAGATCGCGGCAAGGCGACGTTTGTCTCCCTTCTTGGCCTCGACGGGGCAAAAAGCCGCGCAGAAAATCTGGTGGAACAGGCGTGCGAAGCACTATCTCCGTATGGTAATAAGGCCCAAGGCTTGATTGACGCGGCCCGCTTCGTTATCGCGCGTCAGACCTAAAGCCTGCCACCCGCCTGTAGTTTAAGGGGCTGTGACCGAATGACCGATCGTCCTGCCACACCATTGTTGGATCGCGTACACACACCTGCCGACCTGAAAGGTCTGTCAGATGCCGAATTGGTGCGCGTCGCCAACGAACTGCGCGCGGAAACGATTTCGGCTGTGTCCGAAACAGGCGGTCACCTTGGCGCGGGTCTGGGTGTGGTCGAACTGACCGTCGCGCTTCACGCGATTTTCGATGCGCCGCGCGACAAGATCATCTGGGACGTCTCGCACCAGTCCTACCCGCATAAAATCCTGACGGGCCGCCGCGACCGCATTCGCACCATCCGCCAGAAGGATGGTCTGTCCGGTTTCACCAAACGCAGCGAAAGCCCCTTTGATCCCTTCGGCGCGGCCCACAGTTCGACCTCGATCTCGGCGGCGCTGGGCTTTGCTGTTGCCCGCGATCTGGGTGGTGCCAGCGACACAGGCCACGGTGACGCCATCGCGATTATCGGCGACGGATCGATGTCTGCGGGCATGGCCTACGAGGCGATGAACAACGCGGGTCATCTGAAAAAGCGCATGATCGTTATTCTGAACGATAACGAAATGTCGATCGCCCCGCCCACCGGCGCGCTGTCCAGCTACCTCAGCGGTCTGTACACCCAACAGCCGTTCCACACCCTGAAAGATGCTGCCAAAGGCGCGGTGTCCTTCCTGCCAGAACCCTTCCGCGAAGGTGCCAAGCGCGCCAAGGACATGCTGAAAGGCATGGCGATGGGCGGTACCATGTTCGAGGCGTTGGGCTTTTCCTACATCGGCCCGATTGATGGCCACGACATGGATCAACTGCTGCCCGTGCTGCGCGCCATCAAGGACCGCGCCCATGGGCCGATCCTGCTGCACGTCCTGACCAAAAAAGGCAAAGGCTATGCCCCCGCCGAGGCCCGCAGCGACAAGGGGCACGCGACGGCCAAGTTCGATGTCCTGACAGGCACCCAGAAAAAAGCGCCGTCCAACGCGCCCAGCTACACCAAGGTGTTTGGCGAAACCCTGACCGATCTGGCCGCCGTCGACAGCCGCATCTGCGCCGTCACCGCCGCGATGCCCGATGGCACGGGCCTGAACCTGATGGCCGAACGCTATCCGTCGCGCGTTTTTGACGTAGGCATCGCTGAACAACATGGCGTGACGTTTGCTGCCGCACTGGCCGCCGGTGGCATGCGCCCCTTCTGCGCGATGTATTCGACCTTCCTGCAGCGCGGCTATGATCAGGTCGTCCACGATGTGGCGATCCAGCGTTTGCCCGTCCGCTTTGCCATCGACCGCGCTGGCCTAGTGGGCGCAGATGGCGCGACTCACGCTGGCAGCTTTGACATCGCCTATATGGCGAACCTGCCCGGCATGGTCGTGATGGCCGCCGCCGACGAGGCGGAACTCAAACACATGGTCGCCACTGCCGCCGCCTATGACGACGGCCCCATCGCCTTCCGCTATCCGCGCGGCGAAGGTGAAGGCGTGGACATGCCGGACCAACCGGAAATCCTTGAGATCGGCAAAGGCCGCATCGTCCAAGCGGGTAAGCAAGTCGCCATCCTGTCCTTCGGCACCCGTCTGGGCGAGGTCAGAAAAGCCTCCGAAGCCCTGCGCGCCAAGGGCATCACGCCGACCATCGCAGACGCGCGTTTTGCCAAACCGCTGGATCGCGACATGATCCTGCAACTGGCCGCCGACCATGATGTGCTGATCACCATCGAAGAAGGCGCTGTTGGCGGCTTCGGGAGCCACGTAGCTCAGCTTCTGTCTGACGAAGGCGCATTCGACACCGGTCTGAAATTCCGTTCGATGGTTCTGCCCGATACGTTCATCGACCAATCCAGCCCTGCGGACATGTATGCAACAGCGGGCCTGAATGCGGCCGATATCGAAGCGAAAGTGCTGGATACCCTCGGCATCGCCACGCTGGACAAACGCGCCTGATCCCAGAACATCCAAGGTATTTTCTTTCCCCAAATACCTTGGGGGAATTGGCCGCAGGCCAAGGGGGCAAAGCCCCTATCGCGCTTTGCCTCGCAACAGGATGAACAGCCCCGAGATCACGATCAGACCCGATCCGATGACCATCGGCAGGCTTAGCGCCTCGCCAAATACAAACACGCCCAAAGCAATGCCGAAAATCAGCCGCGTATAGCGGAAGGGCGTGACAGCCGACACTTCGCCGGTGCGCATGGCTTTCATCAGACATGCATAGGCCCCCGCACCCGTCAGGGACGCGGCAACGACAAAACCCATTGCGCGCAGATCGGGCATCACAAATGCCTCGCCCCGCCAGACGGCATAGATGGCACCAGCAACAACAATCGCCAGAAACCCGTACAGCCCCAGCAACGTTGTGCTAATCGTTTTGGGTGCGGCACGGCTTGCCAGATCGCGGCCCGCAAAGCCGATCATGCCCAGCACGGCCAGTATGGACAGTGCAGAGAAACTGTCGCCCCCCGGCTGCACGATAACGACCACGCCGACCAGCCCGATCAGGATCGCCGTCCACCTGCGCCAACCGACCTTTTCGCCAAAAACAACAGCCGCGCTGGCCACCACGACAATCGGCGTTGCCTGCAGGATTACCGTCGCTGCCGACAAAGGTGTCAGCGCAATCGCCAATCCGTAAAACAGCCGCCCCGTGATTTCGAACAGCACCCGGATGCGCATGGGGCGCGAGATGACATCGGACGTATACAGACGTTCCCCGTTCAAAAGCGCAATGCAGGCAAAAACCAGCACACCGCCCAGCCCGAACAGGATCAGGACCTCGCCAATCGGTACTGTTTTGGCAGCACCTTTGATCAACGAATCCTCAACCGCAAAGGCCGCCATGGCCGCGGTCATCCACAAACTGCCGCGCAGGTTGGCACGGGCATCTATTGAGGCATCAGGCTTCACAGGGGCACCAACACGATCAAGACGGCACACAGAAGGATGATCAAGGTAACGGGTGCCCACAGCCTGCGTTCCGCGCGGCTGGGCGTGATGCAGTTCAGAACCGCCACCACCCCGTGCAGGACCACGGCAAACCAGCTTGTCCACACTGGCCAGTTGGGCCAGAAACCTGCCGCTGAGATAATCGCCAGCGCCATGCATAGGTTGATCGGAATTGAAACCACCGCGATCACCCGACCGCTTCTCGGCAAAGCACCCTGCACCTGACCGCCTTGCGTCAGATGACCCCAAGGGGCACCAGCGATCAATGCGATCTGAAAGGCGATCACGCCAGCAATGGCCACCGCGTATAGCGTCGCGATCCAGATCATAGCTCAATCTTTACTAGATTGGACGCGGCGCAAAAGGACGACATGATTTATAGCGTCTTAAACAGCGCCCGCAGGCCGACCCGATAATCAGGGTATTCCAGCTTCACACCCAGTTCGTCTTTGATCTTGTCGTTCGAAATACGCTTGTTGTCGGCATAGAAACTACGTGCCATCGGCGTCATTTCGGCCTCTTCAAAGGGCACTTCGGGCGGGGCAGGGACGCCCAGCAATTCAGCCGCATAGGCGATTACATCCTGCGGCGGGGCGGGGTCGTCGTCGCAGACGTTATAGGCCGATCCGGGGTTCGGGCGGTTGATCGAGGCCTCAAGCACCTGCGCGATATCGTCGACGTGGATGCGCGAAAACACCTGACCCTTCTTGACCACCTGCTGCGCCCGTCCAGCGCGCACCTTTTCAAAAGGTCCGCGACCGGGCCCGTAGATGCCTGCAAGGCGGAAAATATGCAGCGGCAGATCGGGGATGGCCAGCCATTCGGCCTCGGCCTCGACCCGCAGTCGCCCGCGTTTGCCTGTGGGCGTCATACCAGCGGTTTCATCGACCCATGCGCCGTCATGGTTGCCGTAAACACCGGTGGTCGACAGATAACCGCACCAGTCCAGATTCTTGGCGCGCGCGCGAATGGCATCGCCTACCAGCGCAAGTGACGGATCGCCGTCGTCATTCGGACCGGCCGAGATCAACAGATGCGTGGCCTTTGGCAGGACGGCCTCGATCGCATCCTTGTCCCATAGAATTGGCGTCACGCCGGTGTCGCGCAGCGCGTCCAGTTTATCGGTGCTACGGGTCGTGCCGATCACCTCCCAGCCTTGCGGCAACAGGCGGCGGGTCAGGGCGCGGGCGGAAAAGCCGTGTCCAAGGGACAAAAGAACAGGTGTGTCAGTCATAATCGGCAAACTGCTGCGCATGGTGGGGGATTTCAAGGCAAACCAGCGCCTATGCCGACATATATCCAAAAGCGTCCTCGCGTGTCGCGTGCATTTGTGCTGTCTAAGGGCAAAACAACAGGGCGGGACCATGGGGCTGATCCGAACGCTGACACTGTGCATTGCGCTGATCCCTGCCGCGGGATGCGCGTTTCTGCGACCCGAGGCCGAGCCGGTTCAGGCGGCTCCGGTTCTTCCGCTGCATGCGAACGAAACGCCGGAACTGCGGGCGCTGATCAACCAATATGCCGATGAATACGAGGTGCCGCGTCCGTTGGTGCATAAGGTCATCATCCGCGAAAGCACCCATCGCCCCGAGGCGCGGAACGGTCCCTATTACGGCCTGATGCAGATCCTGCCCGCCACGGCCCACACGATGGGGTTCCGTGGTCAGCCGAACGACCTGCTGGATGCGGAAACCAACCTGAAATACGCGGTGAAATACCTGCGCGGTGCGTGGCTTTTGTCGGACGGCGATTATGACACCGCCGTCAGCTGGTACGCCCGTGGCTACTACTATGAAGCCAAGCGCAGGGGCATGTTGGTGGAAACCGGCCTGCGCAGTTAACGCATCAGCGCGGGCAGTTCGCCCGTCAGACCCGCCGCTTCGCGCATAAAACCGCGCCGGAGGTTCGGCATGGCGTTCACCGCTTTCATCCCCAGATCACGGCCCAGCCGCAAAAGGCTGCTGTCGTTCGAGAATAGGCGATTGAACACATCCGTCGCGGCGGCCAGCGTGGCCACATCAAAGCTGCGCCATTCGGCATAGCGTTCGAGAACCAGCGGGCTGGCAATGTCTTCGCCACGGCGTTTCGCCTCGTCCATGACTTGCGCCAGAACAGCGATGTCTTTCAGACCCGCATTCAGACCCTGACCCGCGATGGGGTGCATCCCGTGGGCGGCATCACCGACCAGAACCAGACGATCACTAATAACAGAATTCGCCAGAGTCAGGTTCAGCGGATAGGTGAACCGCGCGCCTGCCAATGAAATCTCGCCCAGAAAATCGCCGAAACGCGGGCGCAGGATTTGCAGGTATTTTTCGTCCGATAGCCCGTTGATCTGCTGCGCCAGATCGGACTTTTCGCTCCAGACAATAGACGATCGGTTGCCTTTCAGCGGCAGGATCGCCAAGGGGCCGGACGGCATAAAGAACTGATGCGCGATGCCTTGGTGCGGCTTTTCATGCGCAATCGCGCAGACCAGCGCGGTCTGGTCATAGCTCCACCCCGTTCGGCTGATGCCAGCGCGTTCGGCTGTCCCGCTCTGGCGGCCATCGGCGCCGATGATCACACGCGCGGTGACGGTTTTGCCGTCTTCCAGCGTCAGGGTGGCCGCAGTTGTCGTCACTTCCTGCGCGACAACACGGGCCGCAGACATATGCGTGATGTTCGGCTCGGCCTCGACCGCGTCCAGCAGGGCGTGACGCAGGTGGCGATCTTCGACCATATAGCCCATCGGGCCTTCTTCCAGCTCGGCGGCGTCGAAATGCAGGCCAAGAAACGCGTGACCGTCGTTGATCCGCCCGTCCGTCACCTTGATCTGGTTCATCGGCTGGGCATTTTCCGACAGACCATCCCACAGGCCCAAAGCCGCCAGCATCCGTTTCGATGTCAGCGCCAAAGCATAGGACCGTCCGTCGAAATCAGGGGCCGCGCGGGTGGGCAGGCTGGCGGCGTCGATCAGCGTGACGCTCAGGCCCGACCGCACAAGGGCCAGCGCCATGGCTGTCCCGTTCAAACCACCGCCGACGATGGCAATATCCGAGTCGTAATTCATGGTCTGCAATATGGGCGCTTTGGCGGCATTGTCCATGCGGTTCCACGCCGCTACCGTGCGCAAGTGATTTGCGACCGGACTTGGCGAAAGGGTAGGGCGATGGCCGATTGGACAGAGATGACAGCAGCCGATCTTGGACGCGGCATTGCCAAGGGGGAAATCGACCCCGCAGCACTGTGCGAAACCTATCTGGACAAGATCGCCAACCACCCGATGCGCGACCGTATCTATGCCCGTGTCACGCCGGAACGCGCACGGGCCGAGGCTGCGGCGGCATCCGATCGCGCCGCCCGTGGTGCGCGCCTGTCGCCTTTGGACGGCGTGCCGGTTAGCTGGAAAGATCTGTTCGACACGGCAGGCACCGCGACCGAGGCGGGATCGAAACTGCTGGAAGGCCGCGTGCCGGACCGCGACGCGTGGGTGCTGCGCAACGCGACGGCTCTGGGGCTGGTGTGCCTTGGCAAAACGCACATGTCCGAGCTTGCCTTCTCCGGTCTAGGCCTGAACCCTGTGACCGCCACGTCACCTTGCGTGAATGACGAAGACGCGGTGTCTGGCGGCTCCTCCTCTGGCGCAGCGGCCTCGGTTGCTTACGGTTTGGCGGCTGCGGCTGTCGGGTCGGACACCGGTGGGTCAGTGCGGGTGCCGTCCGCTTGGAACGATCTGGTGGGGCTGAAAACCACGTCGGGCCGCATCCCCCTGACGGGCGTTGTACCTTTGGCAGCGAAGTTCGACACCATCGGCCCGCTTTGCCAATCGGTGGAAGACGCCGCGCTGATGCTGGCCGCGATAGAAGGGCAGGGGGCTATGGGCCTGCCGCGCGGGTCGCTGAAGGGCCGCCGCTTTGGCGCGCTGCAAACCATCGTGATGGACGACCTGCGCGACACGCCGGCCAAGGCCTATGCCGACGCGCTGGACCGTCTGCGCAAGGCCGGGGCCGAGATCGTCGATGTCACATGCCCCGAAATCCAAGGCCCGATGGATAACGCCGGTATTCTCTATACGTCCGAGGCTTGGGGAACGTGGGGCGATCAGATTACGGCCAAAGGTGATGTGATGTTCCCGCCGATCCGCGAACGGTTCGAAGGCGGGGCAGGGCATAAGGCATCTGACTATGTCGCTGCGTGGTTGCAGCTAGATCAGGTCCGTCAGGTCTGGGCCCAGAAAATGGCCGGTTTCGACGCGGTTCTGTGCCCCACGGTGCCGAACATGCCGCCGAACGTAGACCGTTTGATGTCGGACAATGACTATTACGTCACTGAAAACCTGCTGACCCTACGCAATACCCGCGTGGGCAACCTGATGGGGCTGGCCGTTGTCACTCTGCCGACCGGTACAGCGTCGTGCGGTATATCGCTGATGGGCCGCGCGGATGGCGAAGAAAGCCTGCTGGCTGTGGCTGTCGCGGCTGAGCGTGCGCTGGGCGAATAAACCGCCGTCACGCGACAGAAATTTGACGCTGCGATTTTCCTGCCACAGGTGCCGGATTCGAAAGGCTTTTTCTGGACGAAGGGCAGGTCATTTCGTATTCTGAACAAAAGCGGGACAAAGAATTCCCGCATTCAGAGGCAGTAAATCATGTTCCCCGAGCGGTTTTCGAACCTTCCGGCATACGCGTTTCCGCGCCTTCGTGCGCTATTGGACACCCATCCTGCGGGTGGCCCTGTTCAGCATATGACCATTGGTGAGCCCAAACACGCCTTCCCTGACTGGGTGGGTGATGTTCTTGCGCAATCGGTTGCCGAATTCGGCCGCTATCCCCCGAACAACGGAACAGATGAACTGCGCGCCGCGATCCGCGACTGGATCAAGCGGCGCTATGGCGTCACGGTCGATGCCGAAACAGATATCATGCCGCTGAACGGCACGCGCGAAGGTCTGTACAACGCGGCCATGGCGCTGTGCCCCGAAACCAAGCGCGGCAAACAGCCTGTCATTCTGACACCGAACCCGTTCTATCAGGTCTATGCGGTTGCAGCCGCGTCTGTCGGGGCCGAGGCCGTCTTTGTGCCCGCCACCGCCGAAACCGGACATCTGCCGGATTACGAAGGCCTGCCCGCCGAGGTGCTGGACCGCACGACGCTGGCCTACATCTGTTCGCCCGCCAACCCGCAGGGCGCCGTTGCCAGCCGTGACTATTGGGAACGCCTGATCGCGCTGGCCGAAAAACACGATTTCCGCATTCTGGCCGATGAATGCTATTCCGAGATTTACCGCAACGAAGCCCCCACAGGCGCGCTTCAGGTGGCGCGCGACATGGGAGCCGATCCTGAACGCGTAGTGATCTTCCATTCGCTGTCCAAACGGTCGAACCTGCCGGGCCTGCGTTCGGGCTTTGTCGCAGGTGGACCGGAGTGCATCAGCCGCATGCAACAGCTGCGCAATTACTCGGGCGCGCCGCTGCCGTTGCCTATTCAGCGCGTGTCGGAAAAGGTCTGGGCGGACGAAGCCCATGTGATCGAAAACCGAGCACTTTATCAGGAAAAGTTCGCCTTGGCGGACCGCATTCTTGGCAACGTGCCGGGCTATCAATCGCCCGAAGCAGGCTTTTTCCTGTGGTTGCCGGTCAACGACGGCGAAGAGGCCGCGCTGAAGCTGTGGACAGAAACAGGCGTTCGGGTGCTGCCCGGCGCATATCTGTCCCGCGACACGGCTGCGGGCAATCCGGGTAAGGAATACATCCGCGTGGCGTTGGTTGCGTCCGCACAAGAAACAGAAGACGGGCTGACGCGTTTGCGCGACTGCCTGTACGACTGAACCATAAAAAATAAAGACCGATAAAAGAGGCGAAACATGGCATATCAGGCACGGGGAAGAGACCCCCTTTTCGACAGCGACGTACAGGCCGCTATCGAAAAACGCGGGAAGGAATTGATTGGCTTGGCGCTGATCCTGCTGGGGCTGATGGCCGCAGCGATGATTGCGTCCTATTCCCCTGACGACCCGTCCTGGATCTCTGCCACCGATGCGCCCGTTCAAAACTGGATGGGCCGTCTGGGTGCCTCGATTGCCGCGCCTTTGTTCATGATCGTCGGCGCTGGCAGCTGGGCCATTTCGCTGGTCCTGATTGTCTGGGGCGTGCGCCTTGTCCTGCATAAAGGCGATGAGCGCGCTGCTGGCCGTGTGATCTTTGCCCCCATCTGGGTGGCGCTGGCTGCGATCTATGCCTCGGGTCAGAATGCCGGTGCCGAATGGAGCCACAGTTTCGGTCTGGGTGGTCTGTTCGGTGACATGATGATGGGCACGTTTATGGGCCTTCTGCCTTTTGGCGCCGCCATTTCGCTGAAAATCGCGATGGTTCTGATGGGACTTGCGCTTCTTGCCATGGGCGCATTCGTATTGGGCTTTACGCGCGAAGAACTGTCCCGCATCGGTCGTTTCCTTGTGGTGGGTGTCATCATGACCTACGCCACGATCCTCAAGCTTCTGGGCCGTGGTGCTTCGGGTGCGATGCATGGGGCCATGTCCATGCAAGAAGCCCATCGTACCCGCCGTGAACAGCGCCGTGTCGAGGCAGAAGAAGCCGCCGCTTGGGCCGCTGCGCAAGAGGCTGTTGCCCAGCCCGCCGTGTCCCGCGTGCGCCGTGCCGAAATGCCTGCTGCACCCGAAGACACGCTGATCGAGCCGGACATGTACGCCGATTACGCCGGTCAACAGTATGCGCCGGAACCTGTTGTTGAAGAAAAACAAAGCTTCCTGTCGCGCATGCCGTCCCTGATCAAACGTCAGGAACCGCTGCCTGAACCGGAACTGGTTGAACAGGTCATGGTGGACGACGTCGAAGCACCGGCCAGCGACCGCATCAGCGCCAAGATTTCCGACGCCGTCAAAGCCCGCCTGCGCACCACACCGCAGGCGCGGATCGAAACCGAAGCGCCGCTGACCAAGGGCCGTGGCCGTCGTCCTGATCCGCTGATCGCCAACACAACACCACGCAGCGCAACGCTGCGCGCCGAACCGCCCCTGACGGCAGGCCATGCGCCGGTTGAGATGGAAGCACCGATGGTCACCGATATGCCCGTCGAGGCCGCAGCACCCGTTGCGACCGGCGGCATGAGCGCCTTGTCCGCTGCTGTTCAGGCCGCGACCAACCGTTTGGCCGCGCAAAAGCAGCGCATCGAACAGGACATCGCACATGAGCCTGCGCAACTGACGCAGGACACGCGGGTCGATGACTATGCCCCGATGGCGGACTACGAAGATGACGCCAATATCTTCGAAGATATCGATGACGAAGAAGACGTCACACCGATCACGTCCTACACAGCAGAACCCAGCGCCGCCCCCGTTCAACAGCCGAAAAAAGTGGTTCAGCCGCTGAACCGCAAACCGCTGCAACCGTCCAAGCGCGCGATCGAAGAGTCCGCTCCTCAGCTGAAGTTCGAAGACAATTCGGTCGAATACGAACTGCCGCCGCTGTCGCTGTTGTCGAACCCTGAAAACGTCGAACGTCACCATCTGTCGGATGAGGCGTTGGAAGAAAACGCGCGCATGCTGGAATCCGTTCTGGATGACTACGGCGTCAAAGGTGAGATCGTGTCGGTCCGTCCGGGCCCCGTTGTCACCATGTACGAACTGGAGCCCGCGCCGGGCCTGAAAGCATCGCGCGTGATCGGCCTTGCCGACGATATCGCCCGTTCCATGTCGGCGCTGTCCGCACGTGTGTCCACTGTTCCGGGTCGTTCAGTTATCGGTATCGAACTGCCGAATGATAATCGCGAAATGGTGTCGTTCCGCGAAATCCTGTCGTCACGTGATTACGGCGATGGCAACCAGAAACTGCCGCTTGCTTTGGGCAAGGACATCGGCGGTGATCCGGTTGTTGCCAACCTTGCCAAGATGCCCCACCTGCTGATCGCGGGTACCACGGGGTCGGGTAAGTCCGTTGCGATCAACACCATGATCCTGTCGCTGCTCTACAAGCTGTCGCCGGATGAATGCCGGATGATCATGATCGACCCGAAAATGCTGGAACTGTCCGT
This sequence comes from Thalassococcus halodurans, assembly GCF_900108225.1. Classification (GTDB taxonomy): domain Bacteria; phylum Pseudomonadota; class Alphaproteobacteria; order Rhodobacterales; family Rhodobacteraceae; genus Thalassococcus; species Thalassococcus halodurans. The sequence continues at coordinate 144,059 of NZ_FNUZ01000003.1, read as the reverse complement.
TTACGACGGCATCCCGCACCTTCTGTCGCCGGTTGTGACCGACCCGAAAAAGGCGGTTGTCGCGCTGAAGTGGGTCGTCGGCGAAATGGAAGACCGCTATCGCAAGATGTCCAAAATGGGCGTGCGCAACATCGACGGCTACAACGGCCGCGTCGAAGAAGCGCTGCGCAAGAACCAGATGTTCGAACGCACCGTCCAGACCGGTTTTGACGATGAAACCGGCGATCCGATCTTCGAGACCGAAGAATTCGAACCCAAGAAAATGCCGTACATCGTCGTCATCGTCGACGAGATGGCCGACCTGATGATGGTCGCCGGCAAAGAGATCGAGGCCTGCATCCAACGCCTGGCGCAGATGGCCCGTGCGTCCGGTATCCACCTGATCATGGCGACCCAGCGTCCGTCCGTTGACGTTATCACAGGTACGATCAAGGCGAACTTCCCAACCCGTATTTCCTTCCAGGTCACGTCGAAAATCGACAGCCGTACGATCCTTGGCGAAATGGGCGCGGAACAGCTCTTGGGGATGGGCGATATGCTGTACATGGCGGGCGGTGCGAAAATCACCCGCTGCCACGGCCCGTTCGTATCCGACGAAGAGGTCGAAGAGGTCGTGAATCACCTCAAGGCCTTTGGCCCGCCGGAATATATCTCGGGTGTTGTGCAGGGTCCGGATGACGACAAAGCCGATAACATCGACGCGGTTCTTGGCCTGAACACAGGTGGCAACACCGATGGCGAAGATGCGCTGTACGATCAGGCCGTCGCCATCGTGATCCGCGACCGCAAATGTTCGACCTCCTACATCCAGCGCAAACTAGCGATCGGCTACAACAAAGCTGCCCGACTGGTCGAGCAGATGGAAGACGAAGGCGTTGTGTCTTCGGCCAACCACGTCGGCAAACGCGAAATTCTGGTGCCGGAACAATAAGCCACCGTAACGGTTGAATACCCAAGCGGGTCGCAGTCTTGCGGCCCGTTTTCATTTGGACCCACGGTGTTATCCGGCAACAATCGGCTGGTTATCGCTTAGCACCGCGACAACGTGCAAAGTCGGTCTTATATGAAGAACAGGAACACAACCAAGGACCGAACCACCTATGCCTAAACACCTGCTTACAGCGGCTCTGACAGCATCACTGGTCGTCTTCTCAGCAAGCTCGGCCATGGCCGACAAGCTGTCGCTGAATGCGATTTCCAACTATTTAAACGGTATCAAAACGGCAGATAGCCCGTTCACGCAGATCAACGCTGATGGCACCATTTCGACAGGTACGATTTCCCTGTCGCGCCCGGGTCGTGCACGGTTCGACTATAACCCGCCTGAAAAGGCGCTGGTGATGGCGAACAACGGCACCGTTGTGATCCTTGACCGTAAAATCAACGGCACGGCGGAAACCTATCCGCTGAACCAGACGCCGCTGTCGATCATTCTGGCGGCAAACGTGAACCTTGCGCAGGCCAACATGGTGACCGCGCATGGCTACGACGGCACTGCGACGATTGTCACTGCGCAGGATCCGCGCAATCCTGAATACGGCTCGATCCAGCTGAAATTCACCGACAGCCCGACAGAACTGCGTCAATGGATCATCACCGATTCCGGCGGCAGCCAGACAACGGTAATCTTGGGTGGTTTAGAAAAGAAATCACTGCCCAGATCCCTTTTCAATATCCGCGATGAGATCGACAAGCTGAACTGACCGGTTGCAGGAAAATGTTATCACGGCAAAGGCGGGGGCAACTCCGCCTTTTGCGTTTTTAGTACATGCTTTTCGTCTGAAATAAGTTGGCAGCGCAGCGAGCCCATTTATGATGGGGGTCGATAGGGTCTAGCGCTGACATATCTCTAATCCGCAGATCACCCAGCCCCAAATAATATCCAGAACAAACAGTCAGACGGAGGCCATAATGATAATCACCCGCGCGGCATGTGCTGCGGTGACGTGGCTGGAGCATGTCAGCGACGACGACAACGCTGGCTAGGAATAAGGGGGGCTTTGCCCCCTTGGCCTTCGGCCAATTCCCCCAAGGTATTTGAAGAAAGAAAATACCTAAGGACTGCGCGCCAAAACCGAGGACGCAGGCCATAGGCCGAAGGACGAGCTAACCTGTGCGGCGTAGCCGCGCCATTGGATTATCTGGCGTGACGGCATTCCGCCAACTGGATCTCATAGATCAAGGACCGTTGTCCCACTTCATTTGCCACGCGCAATAGCCAAGACTTATTGTTGTAGCTGCCGCGTTTAAAGCCGGTGCGGCCTTCGTGATAGGCAAGGTACTGGTTGCGGGCGTCACGCAGCGAAATGCCAAGGCTGTCGCGGCTTTGTGCCATGTACCAACCCATGAAGTCCGTGGCGTCGCGGATGTTGTCGCGACGTGACCGCGACCCGCCTTCGGACTGTTGGTATTCTCTCCACGTGCCATCCAGCGCTTGGCTGTAGCCAAAGGCCGAACTTTGGCGCCCTGTCGGGATCACACCCAGTTTGTATTGGAACGGGGTGCGCGCGTTGCCGATGAATTTCGACTCTTGATAGATCGTGGCCATCTGCACGTGCATCGGCACGCCCCATTTGCGTTCGGCGGCCCGGAAGGCGCGAACATAATGCGGGCGTTGCGCAAGGATTGCGCAGGCATCATCAAGGTTTTTGGGCGCGGATGTAGAGCCACCACCCCCGCCGCAGGATGCGACGAGAAGGACAATCACCAATGCGCGAAGAGTTCTGCTCATTTGCCTCTCGCTATTTTTTGCTGCTTTCAGCTTTTTGATTGCATTCAATATACCGGAATTCGCCCGAAGGTGAAAACACATTTCGTTGCATCAGCGGGATTGTGGCGGATTGAAACAGCGGCAAAATACCTTTGTATCCAAAGTGCGAAAAAATCCGCAAAAGATACAAAATGTTAACTGTAGGACTATCGTCCACACAGTGTTTCCAACCAAAATGTGGCCAAAAGTTGAACAAAATGCGATTGAAAGGTTATTATTAGCCCGTTAGGGATATCGTCTATGCACTCGCAACGCGCCAAATATAACCTCGGCCAAGTGGTCCGACACAAAAAACACCCCTTCCGCGGGGTGGTTTTTGACGTGGACCCGGAGTTTGCGAATACCGAAGAATGGTACGAGGCGATCCCCGAGGACAGCCGCCCCACCAAGGAGCAGCCGTTCTACCATCTTCTGGCGGAAAACGATCAGAGCTTTTACGTGGCCTACGTGTCCGAGCAGAACCTGATTGCCGACTATTCCAACGAACCGGTCGAACATCCCGATGTGGCGGACATGTTCGGTGCCTTCAACGAAGGCACCTACGAGCTGCATTTCCAGCTGAACTGATCGAGCCTTAGCCCGCTTTCACCAGACTGATGAATTTGTCGATGTTGTCTTGGCTGATGGACCAGTCACAGACCAACCGGCCTGTCAGCATTTCGTTCGGATCGTCCCCTTCGAACGTGCCTTCCCACAGGTAATACATCGCGCCAGCGGCCTGCAGTTTCTGATGCAGGTGACGGGGCACATCAAAGAACACCATGTTGCCCTTGGGTTCATTGCGGATCGTTGCTGCGCCTGTCAGACCTTCGACCAGATGGGCGGCGTTGGCGTTGGATTGCTGCGCCAATGTCATCCACAGATTGTCGTCCAGATAGGCGTCCATCTGTGCCGCCAGGTAGCGATGTTTCGAAAACAGATGGCCCCCGCGTTTGCGGCGCAACTCGAATTCCCACGCTTTGTCAGGATCGAACATCACCACCGCTTCAACGCCCATCAGGCCGTTCTTGGTGCCGCCAAAGACAGCGACATCGACGCCGGCCTTCCACGACATTTCGGCTGGCGTGCAGCCAAGCGCCATGCAGGCGTTGGCAAAGCGGGCGCCGTCCAGATGGACGGGCAGGTTATAGTCCTTGGCCACCGCCGTCAGCGCGTGCAGATCCTCAAGGCTATATAGGTTGCCGTATTCGGTGATCTGGGTGATCGACACGGGGCCGCGCTGCGGGCCGTGAACGCCGCGTACCTCTTCGCCTTCAATGGTCGCACGCAAGGCATCGGGGGTCATCCGGTCGCTGCCCGGAACCAGCGTCAGCTTGCCGCCGCCCATGTAAAACTCGGGCGCGTTGCATTCATCGACGTTGATATGGGCAAGTGGTGTGCAGAACACTGTCTGGAACGGTTGGCAGTAATTGGCCAAGGCAATGCTGTTTGCGGCTGTGCCTGTTGCCACCAGATAAACGGCGGCGTCGGGCGCTTCGAACAGGTCGCGGATGCGGTCTTGGACGCGGGCTGTCAGATCATCGCCGCCATAGCCCGGAACATAGCCTTCGTTCGCACGTGTCAGCGCCTCAAGCGCTTTGGGGTGGAGGGGGCCGGCGTTGTCCGATGCAAAGTACATTGCGCGTTCCTTAGGTCTTAGATGGGTTCGTCGATAATGTGATTTTCCCAGTCGTCATCATCAACTTCAAATTCTGCAACGGTGGCATCGCGCATACTAACGCCGGCGTCATGCACGCTTTCAGGCGTACCAGAAATCAGCGGATGCCAATCATAAAGGTTCTGTCCCGACCACAGCAGATAATAGGCGCAGGTCTTCGGCAGCCAATAGGCGTGCTCTTCGATGTTCTGCGGGGTCATCACGATGCATTCCGGTACGAACTGGTGGCGGATGTCGTATTGCGAACAGCGGCAGGTGCTATCGTCAAACAGGCGACAGGCCACGCGGGTCAGGGCCACTTCGCCTGTGTCGGGGTCTTCCAGCTTGTTCAGACAGCATTTGCCGCAGCCGTCGCACAGCGCTTCCCATTCCGCTTTGTTCAGCTTGGAATAGTGTTTCTTCTCCCAAAAACGGGGGGAAAGACCGTCGCGTTTGATCGGGTCATCGCTCATAGCGCACCCAGAATATCCCGCGCCTGACGGCAGTCTGCATCCATCTGGTCAATCAGCGCCTGAAGCCCGTCGAATTTTTCTTCGGGGCGCAGGAAATCGACCAGCCCGATGGACAAGGTCGAGCCATACAGATCGCCCGAGAAATCGAACAGGAAGGTTTCAAGGTTCGCACGGTTCTCGCCAAACATCGGACGCACGCCCAACGATGCCGCGCCGTGGTAGGTGCCCTTGTGGGGGCCGTCCAACACATCGACCAGAACGGCATAGACGCCGAACTTGGGTGGGTGCAGCCCGTCGATGGACATGTTTGCTGTGGGATAGCCAAGTTCTCGACCGCGCTGTTCGCCGCCGATCACCTTGCCTTCGATCCGGTGCCAGTGGCCCAATTGTGCCGCCGCATCCCGTGGGCGTCCTTCGCTAAGCGCTGTGCGGATCGCGGTGGATGATACCTGACCTTCTGTGCCTTCCAGCAGTTCTGCAATCGTCACCCCAAACCCCATTTCCTTGCCAAAGGTCTGTAAATCCTGAACGGTGCCGGACCGGCCCTTGCCGAAACAGAAATCGGCACCAACCACGACGTGTTTTAGCCCCAGTCCACGGGTGATCACGTTTTCAGCGAATTCGCGTGGGGTCAACGCGGCCAAGGCGGCGTTGAAGTTCAGCTCGTACAGCCGTTCAACACCCAGCTTTTCCAACCGCGTGGCGCGGGCCTTTGGGCTCATCAGGCGGAAGGGCGGGGCATCGGGGGCGAAATATTCGCGGGGGTGCGGTTCAAACGTCACCACGCCCAGCGGGGCAGACGGATCAGCCTTGCGCGCGATCTCGATCACGGATTGGTGGCCGATATGTACACCGTCAAAGTTACCGATAGCGGCGCTTGCGCCTCGGTCTTCGGGGGTTACGAATTGATAGTCGCGGATGATCCTCATGGACCGAGGGTTATCTTTCCCCTTAGGCAGGCGCAAGAAGCCTGCGCCTGTTGGGCCGAAATAACGCGGCGGAGGATGGGATCAGTCGAACTTCCGGCTGGGTGCCAGAACAGTCGCTTCGCCAATCAGCACTTTCTTGTCGTTGACCGAGCAATGGCAATCCAGCTTGACGCGGCGCTTGGCCAGATCGATGTCGATGACCTTTACTTCGGCATAGACAACATCACCGGGGCGCACAGGGCCCAGGAACTTCAGCGTCTGACCCATATAAATCGTGCCATGACCCGGAAGCTGTTCACCGATCACAGCCGAGATCAGGCCAGCAGTCAGCATGCCGTGGGCAATCCGACCTTCAAAGATCGTGTCCTGCGCATAGTCTTCGTCCAGATGCACCGGATTGTGGTCTGTCGAGACCTCGGCAAACATCTCGATGTCTTTATCGGTGACCTCTTTACGAAGATGACGGGTCATGCCCATCTCGATGTCTTCAATGCAGATCGTGCCGCGAGGCATATTATCGAGCATTGGTCTCTCCATATTCAGCGGTCCGGTAATAAAAGTCGCACATGTTTGCTATTCGCGCAACTTTATTACTTTGCAGGCGCAGAAAATCAAGAGAAAAGATGATTACCGCAAAAATCCGATTGAGAAGGTTGGAGCGATTTTTTCCTTTTGGATATAATCGCTTAGCGCGTCCGCATCCGGTTGATCGACGGTTTTCGTCTCCTGCGACGCTAAGCCGCCGGTAATGAAAAGCGAGTCGATGTCTTCGCCCATGGCCCCATCGACGTCTGTGTGGGGCCCATCGCCGATAGCCAGAATCGCGGCATCCGAGGCATCGACACCCAGTTCGGTCAAGCGACGGCGCGCCAGATCGTAGATCGGCGGGTGGGGTTTGCCAAAGTACAGGCTCTCGCCGCCCATCTCGGTATAAAGCCGCGCCAGGGCACCCGCGCACCATTCACGGCGCTCGCCACGGTCCACTACGATATCGGGGTTCGCGCAAAGCAGCTTCAGACCCTTTTGCTTGGCATACAGGAACTGCGGGCGGTTCACATCGGGGTCCGCGTGCGGATCAAACGGGCCGCAGCAGACGATGCCTTCAGCCTCTTCCAGCGGCACCTGCTGGATATCGACAGGGTTGTCGATGATCGCCAGAGGTTTGAAGAACGACTTGTCGTGATCTTCACCCATGAACCAGATTTTCTGACCCACAGCGCCGGTGAACATCGCAGCCCGCGCAGAATCACCCGATGTCGCGATGGTGTCCCATGCATCATCCGGAACGCCCATTTTGGTGATCTGGCGTTCCACGCTGTCACGGGGGCGCGGCGCGTTCGTCAGCAGCACGACTTTACCACCCTTGGCCCGAAACGCCTGAAGTGCCGCGACGGCGTCGGGATAGGCCTCGATCCCGTTATGCACACAGCCCCACAGATCGACGAACAGCGCGTCATAGCGGTCGGATACCTCGGAAAGGGACTGGATGATCTGGGTCATAATGGGCCTCTGAGTTCTGTTATCTTCGATATGACGCGTGGCAGGCGAAAAATCCAGTCACGGGCGAACGCCGGTGAACCAAATCACGCCCAGCAGGATGACCCACACGGCAGGAATAGAATTCAATGCGGTGCGAAAAGGTTCCTTGCGCGTCTTATGCCGGAACCTGCGCTGCGCCAGTTTTGCGCCACCCCAGCCGCCCAACAGCGCGAGTGTCAAAAGGCTGCTTTCCGATATCCGCCACAGCCCTTTGGCTGCCCGTCGTTTGTCTTCGGCAAAGGCGGCGAAGGCCGCGATATTGATCAGAACCAGAAAGCCTAGGGCCGTCAGAACAGGTTCCATCACGCGTGTGCCGCGACCAGATCAGGCAGGGCGGCGAAATCGGTGAAGCTAGCCGCATGGGGCAGATCAGCCACCGGCCTTTTGCGATAGCCGCCTTCAAACAGCAGAAACGGAATGCCGGCGCGGTCAGCCGTTTCTGCATCCACTTCGCTGTCGCCCACATAGATGCGTGGCCCGTCGCCAAGCGCATCGCAGGTTGCCAGCAGCGGCGCAGGATCGGGTTTGCGCAAAGGCAAGCTGTCACCGCCGGTGACAGCGGGAAAGAACGGCTCTAGCCCCATGTGCTTTAGAATGGCCCGCGCAGGGACCTCGGGCTTGTTGGTGCACAGGCCAAGCGCGTGGCCCTGACCCTGAAGCACTTTCAGCGCATCAAGCACACCGGAATACAGCTGCGTCAGGTCCTTGGCGTTCTCGTACCCTTCCAGAAACAAACGCAGCATCTCTGCTTCGCGTGCCTCGGGCAGATGGCGGGCTTCGCGCATCTTGCGGACAAACACACCCGCGCCATTGCCGATAAAGGAAATCGTTTCGGCCAGATCCAAGGGCGCTGCGTCCATCGCGGACAGAACGTCATTGGCGGTCGCCCGAATATCCGGCGCGCTGTCGATCAGCGTGCCATCTAGATCAAATACAACAATCGCCATAATGCCCCCCGCATATGAAAAAGGCGCCCCGAAGGACGCCTTGTTCGATCAAACCTTCAGGTTCGGAATGATCTGTTTCTTCCGGCTCATGATGCCCGGCAGCACAACCGTGTCGCCGCTGACCGATGCGGCAAAGCTCTTCTCGGCCACGGACTTCACCAGATCGTTCGGCACCAGCAGGGTGGCCTCTTCTTTCAGAATGTCGACCACGAACAGCAAAACCTGATCAACGCCGTCTTCGGACTGAACGGTTTTCATGGTTTCCATCAGGCTGTCCTTGCGGTTCAGCGGGATGTCAGGGGCCGTGGTTTCCAGAACCGACACGCGGAACTTTGTGCCGTCGACTTCGTATTCCTTGCTGTCCATGCGGATCAGTTCGGCATCCGAGAACGCGGAAACGTCGGATTTCGCAGCAAACATTTCTGCCGCCAGTTCACCGATGTTCACACCCAGATCGTCGGCCAGCGCGTGGGCAACTGCCTTGTCTTCCTGTGTTGTTGTGGGCGAACGGAATTCCAGCGTGTCGGACAGGATACATGTCAGCATCGCGCCTTTGACACCCTCGGGGGCTTGCGCCAGATCCTTGCCGATCATTTTCCACATGATGGTTGCTGTACATGCCAGCGGCTCAACGCGGATTTCGATCGGGCCTTTGGTTTCCAGACCGCCGACCAGCTTGTGGTGGTCGATGATGCCCTGGATGTCGGCGTTGTTGACGTTCGCAGGCAGTTCGGCAGGGTTGTTCGTGTCCACGATGACTACCGGCGCGCCATCTTCGACGTCTGCAATGATTTCGGGCTTGTCCAGACCCCAACGCTCCAGCATGAACGCCGCTTCTGTGTTCGGCTCGCCCAGCAGGACCGGCTTGGCCGCTGTGCCTTTGATCTGGTTCAGATACCAAGCCCAGATGATCGGGCTACCAGTAGAGTCTGTGTCGGGCGATTTGTGGCCGAAGACCTGAATCGTCATGGGAGGTTTCCTTGTCAATCAATACGGTTTCGCGGGCCTTATAGGCCTGCTTTTACGGCCTGTCACCTGCTGCAAAGCAGCACAGGCGGTTAGTCGTAGACACGTTCGCCAAAGATGGCAGAACCGACACGCACATGGGTAGCGCCAAAGGCAATCGCCTGCTCGAAATCGCCAGACATTCCCATGCTCAGGCCGGTGATGCCGTTGCGTTCGGCGATCTTGGCCAACAGCGAGAAATGCAGGGACGGCGTTTCATCCACCGGCGGGATGCACATCAGGCCGCGGATCGACAAATCCAGATCCCGGCATTCCTTGATGAACGCATCCGCGTCGGCGGGCATGACGCCAGCCTTTTGCTCTTCCTCGCCAGTGTTGACCTGCAGGAACAGCTCGGGGCAGTGGCCCAGTTCCTGTGCTAGACGGGCGATGGCATGGGCCAGCTTCGGGCGGTCCACGGAATGGATCGCATCAAACAGTTCCATCGCGACGCGTGCCTTGTTGGTCTGAAGCGGGCCCAGCAGATGCAAAGACACTCCGTCATAGCGTTCCTTGAACGCAGGCCATTTGCCCTGCGCCTCCTGCACGCGGTTTTCACCGAAGACACGGTGCCCTTCGTCCAGAACCGCCTCGACCCGTTCCAGCGGCTGTATCTTGGACACGGCAATCAGTTCAACCGAACCGGCCGCACGGCCAGCCTCGGCTTCGGCCTTGGCAATACGATCCTTGATGTCGCTTAGACCCACGGATCATCCCCCCACTCTTCGATGAACGGCTGAAGGTCTTTCTCGTACCGCTTCCACGCCTGCGACGAACCCTTGTTGATCGGCTGACGCACCTGCGCGACAGACAGCGTTTTCACACGGTTCTTAGCTTTGTGGAACTCAAGACAAGCGTCTTCCCATTCAAGCCCCGCCGCATCAATCAACGCGCGCGCCTGATTTTCGGGGTCAGCCACGAGCTGGTCGTAATAAACCTCATAAATCCGCTCGGGCATACGTTCTTTCCAATGCTCGACATTTTTGCGGAAGGCTTTGATGGCTTTCGCGATTTCGGGCAAGCTATTCGCATAACGGTGCGAGCCCAGCTTGAACATGTTCTTATAAATCGAGATCGCAATGTCGCGCGCATCGCGCTGTACGACGATGAATTTGGCTTGCGGCATTGCCGTTGCGAGGTAGCCGTAAATCACATCTGCGCGGATGGATTTGTCAGTGATGACACCCGACTTCGCACCTGTATCGCGCTGCATCAGTTTGATGAAAGTTTCGGCATACAGGCGCAGCTCTTCTTCCGTGCAAAGGTGCAGCGGTTTCGGGTCATTATTTGCAATTGGCAGGTTTGTGGTCCGATTGAAAATAATCCCAAGTTCGCCACCCGCTGTGGCATTCGAATGAGCCGCGATGATTTGTTCTGTCAGTGTTGTACCCGAGCGGGGCATGCCAGTGACAAAAACAGGGGTGACGGGCGATTCAAAGTCGATCGGCTTCAGATCACCCTTCAGCTGTTTTTCGTAAAACACGTCGTGGATGACATTTTGCTTTTCTTCTTTGATCGGAGCCAGTTCAGCTTGGAGGGCATTCGCCGCGTTTAGGTGATCGAATACCTGATCGAACTTTTTCTGGTCTTCCAACGCCTTGGCCATCGCGTAGTGGCCTTGCATGAGCTCACGTTTATCGGCCTTTTTACTCTTTAGGAGTTTTCCTAAAGTTTTAAGTGTTGGCTCATTTTCTGGCACCTTCATGCCAGTATAGAAAGTTTTGTAAAGATTCCCGGACAGTGGGCTATTTTTTATCAATTTTCGAAAGCGCACTTGAGCCTCTTCAAAGCGGCCCAGTCGCTGAAGGTACGCTGCTTTCTTGGTAGCAACCTTCTTCTTGTTGGGGGAAATCAGAGCAAGATGGTCGTGTGCCTCTAGAGCCTGGTCATATTCACCTAGGTCATCGAATAAGTCGATTAGAGTTTCGACAAGACCTGGTTCAGTTGGCTTCAGTTCCAGTGCTTTCTTTAAGTACTCAAACTGCTTTGTGCGTTCGCCCTTTTCATATGCGACGCGTGAAAGCTGATAGTGGATTTCTGGAGAGTTTGGTTGTTCCATTAAAAGCTTGGTGAAACCCAGGCGGGCTTCCTCAGGAAAGCCATTGTTCAATTTCTCAAGGGCACTACGGTACTCTGTTTTAATGCGCGCGACAACGTCCTGTGACATTTATCTCTCCAAACTCTTTTCCTTCATGTCCCAAAAGAAAAGAGCGGGCGCAAGGCCCGCTCTTAACTGATGTCCTAATCTCAGGTGAGATTAGAAGGACATGCCCAGACCCAGGGAGAAGGAGTCGTACTGAACTTCGTCGTCACCCAGTTCTACAGTGCTGGACCCGTAGCCAGCTTTTGCCGACAGACCGCCACCCAGGTCGTATGCAACTGCCAGACCATAGCCGGTTACGTCATGGTCTTCGACGCCTGCGAAGTTTTCATAGGCGCCGTAGTTGAAGCCAACTGCCAGAGCGTTTGCTTCGTAACCCAGACCCAGACCCATGTGCGTGGTGTTTTCCAGGCCATCGAGGTCGTAATCTGTGGACGAGTAGTTCAGACCTGCAGAGAAACCGTTTGCGAAGCCAGCTGTTACGCCAACACCGATGATTTCTGCGTCAGATACGAATGCGAAGCCTGCGCCGTTCAGCGTCGCCATGGGCGCGAACGCCATGTTCTCACCTGTCTGGTAACCCAGACCAGCTGTGACTGCGATGCCGTTGAAGTCGCCGGAGTACTTAACGCCAACACCGATGATGTTGTCGTCGGAAGCACCGTCGTCCATTTGCTCAGCGGACAGGGACAGTGTGAACGCGTCGAATGCGTAGTCGAAGCGTGCAACTTGACCGTCGCCTTTGCCGTCGAAGCCGGAGTTACCGTTGTAACCTGCGTTTTCTTCGTCGTCGTTGATCGAGCCGCCAGCCATCAGAACTTCAGGCATAGCTGCGTCGAACGCACCGTCTGTGTCGCCCATTGTCAGGGTCGCGCCACCGTAGGAAACGAAGATTGTTTCGCCGCCCTGTGTCGCCGGAGCGAATGCTGCGTTCTCGTCCAGATCAACAGTTGCACCGAAGGAGATGCCACCGTCTGTTTCGCCGGACATTTTGAATGTGACGTCGATGTCTGTGAAGAACTGTGTATCGCCTTCTGTTTCGGTTGTTGTAACCGATGTCAAAGTTACGACGGCGGACGATACTACCGTGGTTGTGGTGTTGATGTTGATGTTGGCGCTACCGGAGTTGAAGATACCCATTTCCGCCATACCGGAAATGGAAACCTCTGCCGACGCGATGCCAGCGGATGCGACCAGCGCTGTGGAAGCAAGAAGAATCTTTTTCATTTTTTCCCTCATGTGTTCGTAAGGCACGTACCAATCCGGATACCCGGCCTTGATGGCATGATCTATGCGCCTTTGACCGCCAAGGGTGCAACCCGCGCGGACAATCCGCGGCTAACAAGCTTTTTGATGATGCACATTTGCCACAAGCAATGCGACTGCCGTTCTGTGCGGAGTAAAAACACTATAGATTGTAAGTGCTGTTTACGTTTCCGGCCCTTTTCATCTTGATCTTGTCGCAGCCCCGCAGCCACTGTAAGGAAGGTTTGACCGGAAAATTGCGGCGAGAGCGGGGAAATTCATAATGCAGCGTTTTGCTAAAGGCCTTTGTCTGACACTTGCTTTGGTCTCGGTCGCGGGATGCGGAATGTTTCAGCGTGGGGGCGCCCAGCAACCTGTAAATACCCGTTCTGCCGATGAAATCATGGATCAGGAAGTTTACGGTGAGGCCGGCGCGCCCACATCCACGATCTGGGATATCTTCAAGCCGCGGTCGGATGAAAAGGTTGGTTCGGTCAACCGCTACATCTGGAATGCGGCGCTTGAAACGCTTGATTTCCTGCCGATTGAATCGGTCGATCCGTTCACTGGCGTTATCACAACAGGCTATGGCACACCTCCGGGTGGTGGCCGTGCCTACCGCGCGACAATCTACGTCTCGGACCCTGCGCTGGATGCGCGTTCGTTGAACGTGGCGCTGATGACCCGCAGCGGCCCTGTCAGCACGGCAACAACCCGCGCAATCGAAGACGCCATTCTGACCCGTGCGCGCCAGCTGCGTGACCGCGACTCGCGCTTCTAAACCAAACTGACTTAATCTTGGGGACGTCGCCCTGCCGTTTCGGCAAGGGCGTCGACCCATGCAAGCTGTCTGGGCAGGCAAATTTGCTTCAGATCGTAGTTCTCTTGCACAAACGCGCGCGCCGCTGCGCCCAAAGCCCTACGTTGCGTGCCGTTCTCTAGCAGATCAACCACGGTTTTGGTCAAAGTGTCTTTGTCGAAGAAATCCACCAGCAGGCCGGTTTCGCCATCCTTGATCACTTCTTTCACCGGTGCCGTGCTGCTGGCCACGATGGCGCATTCCGCGCTCATGGCTTCCAGCAAGGACCAGCTAAGAACAAACGGATAGGTCAGATAGACATGCACGCGGCTGACCTGCAGCATCGACAGAAAACGCGGGTAGGGGACGCGGCCAAGGAAATGCACGCGGGCCCAGTCGGCGTCTGAAATCTGTGGGCGCACTTCATCAATGTAGATTTGCTTCCACGTTTTACCGTCCGGCGCTTTGGCGCCATAGCTCACCTCGTCCCCGCCTAGCAGAACAACATGTGCCTTGGGCCGCGCCGCCAGCAACGCGGGCAGGCTGCGCATAAAGATGTGATAGCCGCGATAGGGTTCGAGGTTGCGGTTGATAAAGGTGATCACCTCATCATCGCGGCTCAGGATGCGGCCATCCGTGACCTCTAGCCTTGCCTGCGGATTGGGAATCACCTGATCGGTGTCGATCCCGTCATGGGAAACGGTCAGACGATCCTGCCAGTGACTGGGAAAGGTTTCGGCCTGAAAGCGCGTCGGGCTGATTCCGGCGTCCATCACCTCTTCGTGCAGCCGGTTGTTCAGGTTTTTCATGCGGATGCGCTGGGTGTCGGCAACCGGCTGTTTCGGAAAGAATTCAGGGTCGAAGCGCGTAAATGTCTCGTCCGTCTGATGATACAGCTCGCAATACAGCCCCAGTTTTGCGTCGGGCCAGACATCTTTCAGAAACAGGCTTTCGCCCCAACCGTGATGGGCCAGAATGACATCCGGCTCGTACCCCTGCTTTTTCAACTGCAACGCGGCGCGCAAACACGATGTGCCGCGGATCAGCTTGGTTTCGAAATCTTGAAGCCACGGGTGCATGCCCTTGGTGCTTTGGCCCTGCACTTTATAGGGGATCAGCCGCACACCGTTCCAAACGCCGACCTTGTCCACCTTGGGGGTCAGCGCCATCACCTCGTCCCCGCGCGCAGCCAAAGCGGGGGCCAGATGTTTGTACTGTCCCGGAAAGTTCTGGTGGATACAGAGAATCTTCATTTTTGGTGTACTCGCGACCTGCCTTGCCGCAATCTCGCACGCAGATTTGAAAAAACCAAACCGCCTTTGCGCATTTCATCCCGACTGTCGCTTTGGCGTCAGCCCGTCAATTACGGCTTAGCACTGGACGTCGCCCCTTAGCCGCCCTATCACCCAAGCCCGAAAACGCATTGAATTCGCGTCGCAGAGGAAGAGCCATGTCGCGTTACGCACCCGCCGAGATCGAACCAAAGTGGCAAGCTGCCTGGGATCAGGCCGAAACCTTCAAAGCCGTGCGCTCTGAAGACAAGCCCAAGTATTATGTGCTTGAGATGTTCCCTTATCCGTCGGGCCGCATCCACATCGGTCACGTCCGCAACTACACCATGGGCGATGTGATCGCGCGCTATAAACTGGCGACAGGCCACAACGTTCTGCACCCGATGGGCTTTGACGCCTTCGGGATGCCTGCGGAAAACGCGGCGATGGCGTCGAACGGCCACCCTAAAACGTGGACCTACGACAACATCGACACGATGGTTGCCCAGATGAAACCGCTTGGCTTTGGTCTGGACTGGTCGCGCATGTTCGCCACCTGCGATCCGGAATACTACGGCCAGCAGCAGGCGCTATTCCTTGATTTCCTTGAAAAAGGTCTGGTCTACCGCAAGAACGCTGTCGTGAACTGGGACCCGGTCGATATGACGGTTCTGGCGAACGAGCAGGTTGAAAACGGTCGTGGCTGGCGCTCGGGTGCGCTGGTTGAACGCCGCGAACTGACGCAGTGGTTCTTCAAGATTTCCGACTATTCCAACGAATTGCTGGAAGCGCTGGACACGCTGGACAACTGGCCTGCCAAGGTCAAACTGATGCAAGCCAACTGGATCGGCAAATCGCGCGGTCTTCAGTTTGCATTCTCGACCATCGACGGACCCGAGGCACACAACCGGATCGAGGTGTACACAACACGCCCCGATACGCTGATGGGGGCGTCGTTCGTTGGTATTTCGCCCGATCACCCGCTGGCGCGTGATCTGGAAAAAGACAACGCCGAGATCGCGGAATTCTGCGCGGAATGCCGCCGCATGGGCACGTCCGAGGAAGAGCTGGAAAAGGCCGAAAAGCGCGGCTTTGATACCGGCATCCGCGTGCGTCACCCGTTTGATACGTCGTGGGAACTGCCCATCTACATCGCCAACTTCATTCTGATGGACTACGGCACAGGCGCGATCTTTGGTTGCCCTGCACACGACCAGCGTGACCTTGATTTCGCGCGCAAATACGACCTGCCCGTCGCATCCGTGTTCGAACCGGTCACACCCGACGACAGCTTTGCCAAGCCGGAAGACGGCGGTCCGGCCTATGTGCCGTCCAAGCCCGATCCCGTGCGTTACGTCAAAGGCTTTGCCGGAGAAGAGGTGCAGACAGGCAATGAAGGCATCGATACCGCCGTTGATTTCTGCGAAGCCAATGGTGTGGGCCACGGCGTAACCAAGTTCCGCCTGCGCGACTGGGGCCTGTCCCGTCAGCGCTATTGGGGCTGCCCGATTCCGGTCGTTCATTGTGACGACTGCGGCGTGGTGCCTGAAAAGAAAGAAAACCTGCCCGTTCAGCTGCCCGACGACGTGACATTCGACGTCCCCGGCAACCCGCTGGATCGTCACCCCACATGGCGCGATTGCACCTGCCCGTCCTGTGGCAAGCCCGCCCAGCGTGAAACGGACACGATGGACACCTTTGTGGATTCGTCGTGGTACTTTGCCCGTTTCACCGCGCCCCGCGCCGAAACGCCGACCGATCTGGCCGAGGCCGAATATTGGATGAACGTCGATCAATATATCGGCGGCATCGAGCACGCGATTCTGCACCTGCTGTATTCGCGCTTCTTCGCGCGGGCGATGCAGATGACCGGCCACCTGCCGGCGAAATCCAGTGAACCGTTCAATGCGCTGTTCACTCAGGGCATGGTGACCCACGCGATCTACCAGACCAAAGGCGACGACGGTCGCCCCGTTTATCACTACCCCGAAGAGGTGGAGCTGAAGGACGGCAAAGCGTTCCTGAAAGACGGCGGCGCCGAGGTCGAGGTGATTCCGTCGGCCAAGATGTCGAAGTCCAAAAACAACGTGGTCGATCCCGTGGCGATCATCGGTGAATACGGTGCCGATACCGCCCGTTGGTTCGTCCTGTCCGATTCCCCGCCCGAGCGGGATGTGGAATGGACGGCCTCTGGTGCGGAAGCTGCGAACAAACACCTTGGCCGCGTCTACCGCATCGCGCTGGAAGCCTCGCAAAATGAGGAAGCAGCGAATGACGCCGACAAAGACCTGCTGCGCGAAATGCACAAGGCGATCCATGATGTGACCCAAGGTGTCGAAACCTTTGGCTTTAACGCGGCCATCGCGCGTCTTTACGGCTTCACCAACACCCTGTCCAAATCCAAGGCAGGCGGTGACGCGAAACGTCAGGCGGCCAAGGCGCTGGCCCAGTTGATGGCCCCGATGACACCGCACCTGTCGGAAGAAATCTGGTCGCTTCTGGGGGGCGAAGGCCTGATTGCCAATGCCGACTGGCCCGTGGCCGATCCCGCTATGTTGATCGACGATGAGGTCACCATGCCCATCCAGATCAACGGCAAACGCCGCGCTGAAATCTCGGTTCCGAAAGATCTGGACAAGGCCGAGGTTGAAAAGCTGGCGCTGGCAAACGATGCTGTGGTCAAAGCGCTGGATGGCGCTGCACCGAAAAAGATCATCGTTGTGCCGGGGCGGATTGTGAATGTGGTCGTATAACCGACGGATACTGCTGGTCAGCGCCTTGGCGCTGGCCGGTTGCGGGTTCACCCCCGCCTATGGCCCACAAGGCAGTGGCAGCGCCCTTTTGGGCGCGATCGCCTTGGAAGAGCCCGCAGATCGCAACGAATACATCTTGAACCGCAGGCTGGAAGAACGGTTGGGCCGCGCCACGACGCCGCGCTATTCGCTGAAAACCGTTTTGACAACGGGTGAAAACGCTCTTGGCTCTACCTCGACAGGGTCAAACAACCGTTCCAACTTAGACGCCAAAGTGTCGTACGATTTGATCGATCAAACCACAGGCCAATCCGTGCACAGCCATGCGGTCAGCAGCTTTGTGGGCTATTCCACCAGCGGATCGAACGTGTCCACCTTTGCATCCCAACGCGACGCAATGGAACGCTTGATGACCATTCTGGCTGATCAGATCGTGGATCAACTGACGCTGATCGAGCCCGACCAACTGCCATGAAGCTGTCTGCCCGCGACGCATCTTCCTATTTCGCCAAGCCCGATCCCGATAAGGCGGGCCTGCTGATCTACGGCGAAGATGCGATGCGCGTGGCGTTGAAACGCCAGCAGGTCATCGCCGCTTTGGTCGGCCCGAAGGGCGAGGCGGAAATGCGCCTGACCCGCATTCCAGCAGGCGATTTGCGCAAGGACCCCGCCCAACTGATCGACGCGATCAAGGCGCAGGGGTTTTTCCCCGGTCCGCGCGTGGCCTTTGTCGAAGGCGCAACAGATCAGGCCGCCGCCGACGCCGTGAAAAACGCGATGGAAGATTGGGCACCGGGCGATGCGCAGATCATTGTGACCGCAGGCATGCTCAAGGCCACATCCAAGCTGCGCAAACTGTTCGAAGCGCATCCCAGCGCTTACGCGGTCGGTATCTATAACGATCCGCCCACGCGGGACGAAATCGAATCTGATCTGAAAAAATCAAGGCTGACCAATCTGGACCGCGCGGCGATGGACGCGATCATGGCCCTGTCGCGCGAACTCGACCCCGGTGATTTCCGTCAGACCGTTGAAAAGGTCGCGCTGTATAAGCTGGGCGATGACGCGCCGCTGACACCGGATGAGGTCGCGCTGATGGCGCCCACCTCGACCGAGGCCGAGGTCGATGACATCCTGCATGTCGTCGCCGAAGGCCGTGCCACAGAAATCGGCCCCGTGATGCAACGGCTCGAAGCGCAAGGCGCAAATGCCGTGACGCTTGTCATCATGGCGACCCGCCATTTCCGCGCTTTGCATATGGCCGCCTCTGATCCCGGTGGGGCCGCTGCCGGAATCGCCCGCATGCGCCCGCCGATCTTTGGCCCACGCCGCGACCGGATGCTGCGTCAGGCGCAGGGCTGGGGCATGATGAAGCTGGAACAGGCGCTGAAAATCCTGACAGATACGGATTTGACGTTACGTTCCGCCGGTCAGAAAGCACCGGCTATGGCCTTGGTCGAACGTTCGCTCATACGATTGGCGATGTTGGCGAAACGCTGACGCCGATCAGGGAGGAAACGATGGGCTACACGGTTGTCGGGTCACGCAAGACCCGTGCTTTTCGCGTTTTGTGGGCAATGGAAGAACTGGGCTTGGCCTACGACCATATCCCCGCGCTGCCCGCCAGTGATGAAATCCGCGCGGTGTCACCCCTTGGCAAAGTGCCTGCGTTGAAAGACGGCGACGACGTGATCTGCGATTCCGTCGCGATCATGACCTATCTGGCCGACAAACACGGCGGTCTGACCCATCCGGCAGGCACCATCGCCCGCGCCCGTCAGGATGCCTGGACCAACCGGATCATCGATGAACTGGACGCGCTTTTGTGGACGGCGGCGCGACATACGTTTGTACTGCCCAAGGATCAGCGCGTGCCCGAGGTGAAGGAAAGCCTGAAGCCCGAATTCGACCGGAATATCCAGCGCATTGCGGCTGAAATTGACGGGCCGTTTCTGGCGGGCGACATGCTGACCATTCCTGATATTCTGCTTCTGCACTGTGGGTCGTGGGCGCTGGCGGCCAAATTCCCGCCGCTGCCGGACAAAATCAAAGCCAACGCCAAGGTGCTGATGCAGCGCCCTGCCTATCAAAAGGCCGCGGCACTGCCCTGATCTGCGATCCAGCGGGCCGCATGTTGGCCCGCCCATAGGCCTGTCGCAAAGCAGGCGGTCAGCAGGTAGCCGCCTGTGGGCGCGTCCCAATCCAGCATTTCACCGGCGGCAAACACGCCGGGCATGTCTGTCAGCATCAGGCCGTCATTCATCGCCTCAAATGGAATCCCGCCCGAGGTCGAGATTGCCTCATCCGTCGGGCGCAGGGTGGCGTTGGTGATGGGGAGCGCCTTGACCAACTTGGCCACATCCTGCGGCGCATCGGGCAGGGGGCGTGCATATTCCATCAGCAGCGCCAGTTTCGCCGAATCAAGCCGCAGCGCCTTGCGCAAGGCGTTGGATTTGCTGTCCTTGCCACGGGGTTTTGACAGGCGTTTGGTAATGGCCTCTTCGGTCACATCCGGCATCAGATCGATGTGCAGCGTCGCGCCTTTGCGCAGGGCAGGGGCAAGCGGATAAATTCCGCCGCCTTCCAACCCTTTGGCGCTGATCACCGCCTCACCACGGTTTTCCATATCGCCTGCAAGGAAACGCGCGTTCTTGATGGGGCTGCCAAAATTTTTCGCCATGTGGGGCGACCATGGAACGGTCAGGCCGACGTTTGACGGACCGAAGGATACTTTCGGTATACCTTTTTTATTCAATGTATTAGCCCACTCGCCGTCCGACCCCAACCGCCGCCAGCTCGCACCGCCCATCGCAAGGACCATGGCTTTCGCCCGCACCGACACCCTACCATCAGGCGTGTCGAAAACTGCCGCGCCGTCCTTCCAGCCGGTCCAGCGCCAGCGGGTGTTTACCGTCACGCCCATCCCGTCCAGTCGCGCCAACCACGCGCGCAACAGGGGAGAGGCCTTCATTACTTTGGGAAAAACACGGCCCGTTGAGCCGGTGAACACCTCTTGTCCCAACCCTTGCGCCCAGTTCGCCACGTCCTCGGGCCTGACGCGTTCGATCATCGGGCGCAGCGCATCGGCATGGGGGCCGTAGTGGGCCATGAAGGCGTCAAAGGGCTCGGCCTTGGTCAGGTTCAGACCGGATTTACCCGCCATCAGGAATTTCCGCGCCACGGACGGTTTCTGATCCGCCACCAGCACCGAATATCCAGCATCGGCCAAGGCATCCGCCGCCATCAAACCCGCAGGTCCGGCGCCGATCACCAGCGCGTCTGTTGTGATGTCCTGCAAGGTCATTCGGCTTGATCTTTCGCTATTCCGCGCCAGACTCATGGGCCGGAACGACCTAGCACACAAGAGGGGGCGATGTCCGATCCTGATCCGATTTGCCCGCTATGCCTGCGTCCGATCCCGGCAGATGCCAAGCAAAGCCTGCATCACCTGATCCCGCGGCTGCGCGGGGGCAAGGGCGGGCCGACGGTGTTGCTGCACCAGATTTGCCACAACGAAATCCATGCGACCTTTACGGAAACTGAACTGGCACGCGAGTTCAATACGCCCGAGGCGCTGCGGGCGCATCCGAGGATGGAGGGGTTTCTGAAATGGGTGGCTAAACGCCCGCCGAATTTCCACAAACGCAGCGCCGGAGGCCGGCGCAAGCGGTAGTTAGTGGTTCTGCATCCGCTCGACGTAGCTGCGCAGTTCTTCGGCCTCGTGACGGGCTTCGCGCAGGCCTTCCATCGCGGCGGACAGTTCGGCTTCGGTCTGGGTCAGCTGGTTGGTCAGTTCCGCTTCGCGCTGCTGAAGATAGGTGATCGCCTGATCACGGGTTTCTTCGGCCTCGTGCAGTTCCTGGCTCATTTTCTCAAGCTCGTTCACGTCGGCCTGACTGACGCGTGTGAAACGGTGCACCAGCCAGTTTGCGAACCAACCAAGGCAAAACGCTACAAACAGGATAATCGCGGTTGCGATGATAAATTCAGTTCTGTTCACTGTCCGATCCTTCACCGGCGTCAGTCGCCGTAACACCTTCTGCCTGATCTGATGTACCTTCTTCAACGGTTTCATCAGCATTTTCCGTCGATTCTTGTTCAATCAGGCGGAATTCAATGCGGCGGTTTGCTTCGCGACCCTCTTCGGTGTCATTTGTGGCGATTGGATTGACCTCGCCATAGCCTTTGGCCCGATAGCTGGACGTGAACACGCGACGGTCACGCAGTGCGTTCAGAACCGATTGCGCCCGTTCCTGCGACAGCTGTTCGTTCATCAATTCGCGGCCCTGACTGTCGGTGTGGCCCTGAATTTCCAGCGGAATGTCACCGCACAGCGTCAGAAGTTCGGCCAGTTCATCCAGAATGTCCTTGGCCGACAAATCGAGTGTCGCGGAACCCGGTTCAAAGGTGATCTTGCGGTCGCCGATGATGGTGGTGATCTGCGCTACGCATTCTTCTGGTGTCGGGATGCCAAGCGTCGGGTCCAGCTTTTCCTTGTAGGTCAGGTTCAGCACAAAGCTGTCGGCGCCCAGTTTATCGGCCAGCACGCCTGCGATGTTGGCCTCGGCGTTCTGGTCGCCTGTATCGCCGGTGACCTGCATCTGTTCGGGGGTCACAACGATTGAACCATTGGCCAGCATCGACAGAACCTCAAGCCCGGCCAGAACGCGGCTGGACCAGTCGGCGGGCAGGTCGGGATCAACCCGTGTGCCGACGGTCACGTCAGACGACGTGAACCGCGCGCGGGCATAGTTTTCGGCAGTGCTGCGCGCGGTTTCAGAGTTGATGCGGCCGCGCAGTTGCACAGTGCCCTCGGGCGAACGTGTGGCGACGAATTCGATCGGGCCCTGATCCTTTTCGGGATCGGGCGTTTCCGGCAGAACCGCATCCAGAACGAAGGCTTCGGGAAGTGCGTTTTCCAGTTTGCCGACCACCGTGTCGAAAAGCGCGGCTTCGGTACCTTCCAAAGCCAAAAGCGCGATGTCGGCGTTGGTAAAGGTCACTTCGCCACCACCCAGATCACCCACAGCTTTGATCGCGGCTGAGGTCGCCTTGCCCCATTCCTTGGAAGGTGAACCCAGTGCGATCTGGCAGGTTGCGTCGCCTTCTAGACCGGCGGCTTTGGCGGCGGCCAGAATTTGGTCGCGGGCGGCCTCAGTATTGGCCGTGCAGCTGTCAAAGCCCGTGGCGTCGGCCGTCTTGGTGAAACGCAGCACAAAGGGCGTGACTACGGGGCGTGGGGCCTCAAGATCCAGTTCTAGGGTGATTTCTTCCGGCGCGGTACGTGTCAGCAGACCTTCGATCCGGTCTTTCGCTGCGGCGCTGTCGGTCATGGCTTTGACGGCGACAACCTCGGCGTTGATCGAGATTTTCGAACGCGGAAGCTCTTCTAGCGCGCGGGTCGAAAAGCGAATGGCGCGATCCCAGCCGTCGGGCGTGGGGAAGTTCGCCATTTCAAGCAGGTTCGATACGTTGTTTTCGCCGCCGGCGATATCGGTGACGATTTCGATGAAGTTGTCGATTTCGTAGTTGGTGGGCACCAGACCGATCAGGGAAATCTTTTCATCGTTGCGCAGGATTTCGATGGAAAAATCGGGCGCTTCCAATGCGGCGCTGTCGGCGACTTGCAGCTCGTCGATCACGCGCGCGGCGTCTACTACCGTACCGGCCAGAGACAGGGCGCGGAACCTTTCGGCTTCTGTCGGGGCGGTGCCGATCACAAAGACCTGCAGGCCGTTCGCATCGACCGAGGCCCATGTCACGCCATCATCCGCCAACCTGCTTTCAACGCCCGCGATCGAACTTTCTTCGACCAGCCTGACGGAAAAGTAAGCGGCGATGAAAGACACAGCGGCGGCAGCCAGAAAAGTGCCGACTACGATAAAAAGCGAAGACAGACGCATAGATGCCCCGACATTAATTAACCGCTTTCTGATAGGCCCTTGGGCAGGTTTCCGCAATCAAAGCATCAGCGCGACGGCGAAAATCAGCACAGGGATCAATCCGGCATCGCGGTTTGACCGGAAGAGGCCGATCAACACGTCGTTGTTTTCGGTGTCCAGCCTGCCCAACTGCCACCACAGGTGCCAGCCCATCAACCAAGGCCCGAAGATCGCGATCAGCATGGTGATCATCTCGGCGTCCGGCACGGCGGCGATGACCGCCATCGCCATCAGCGACACAGTGGCCACAAGGAACCACGACAGGTAACGGGGCGAGTCGTCGCCAAAAAGTCGCGCGGTGGATTTGATGCCGATCAGCGCGTCGTCCTCGGTGTCTTGGTGGGCATAGATCGTGTCGTAGAACAGCGTCCACGCGATGCCCGCCAGATACAGCAGAATCGGTGGCCAGCCCAGGCTGCCGGTGTGTGCGGCCCATGCCAGCAACGCGCCCCAGTTGAACGCGATGCCCAGAAAGACCTGCGGCCACCATGTGAACCGTTTCGCAAACGGGTAGATCGCAACCGGCACCAGCGACACAACGCCCAGCAGAATCGCGGTTTTGTTGAATGTCAGCAGAATGCCCAAGGCGATAAACGCCTGAAGCGCGGTCCACACCACGGCTTTGATCACTGGCACCTGACCAGACGGAATCGGGCGCAGCGCCGTGCGTTCCACCGATCCATCAAAGTCGCGGTCGGTGATGTCGTTCCAAGTACAGCCCGCACCTCGCATCAGCACCGCGCCGAATGCGCAGCCGATGAAAATCCACGCGTCATGCCAGCTGACGGTTCCGGTTGAGATCATTGCCAGCAACAGCCCCCACCAGCAGGGCAGCAGCAAAAGCCACGTGCCAATCGGGCGGTCCAGACGGGACAGACGGAAAAACGGCTTCACCGGGTTTGGTGCAAAGCGGTCAACCCAGTTGTCTTTTACGGCATCTGCGATTTGGCCCACTGGCGCTTTTGATGTGTCGGACATAAGTTCCGCTCCATGGCAAGGATCAGGCTTTTTGTAGAGCACCCCCTTGGGGAGGCACAACAGGTTCCGCTGTCGCGGGAACAGGCACATTACCTTTTCGGGGTGATGCGGCTGTCCGTGGGCAATGAAGTGGCGCTTTTTAACGGCACAGACGGCGAATGGCTGGCCGATGTGGCCGAGGCGGGCAAACGCGGGGGCACGCTGGCCTGCCGCGAACAGTCGCAGCCGCAATGGATGCCACCCGATCTGACGCTCTACTTTGCGCCGATCAAAAAGGCGCGGACCGATTTTATCGTCGAAAAAGCGGTGGAAATGGGCGTGCGCCGCATCGTGCCGGTGCAGACCGATTTCACCAATTCCGAACGTGTGCGTCAGGACCGGCTTCAGGCCCACGCGGTTGAGGCGGCCGAGCAATGCGGTGCAGTGTATGTGCCCGAGGTCGCCGCATTGGCCAAACTGGGTCAGGTGCTGCGCGACTGGCCTGACGATGCGCAACTGATGTTCTGTGACGAGGCATTGGCAGGACAGGAGCAAAAGGCTGACTTCGGGGCGCAACCCAAAGACGTGCCTTGGGGCATTCTGATTGGTCCCGAAGGCGGGTTTTCCGACGCGGAACGGGCGCGCCTGCACGGTATGGCGCAATCGGTTCCTGTCCGACTTGGCCCGCGCATCCTGCGGGCGGACACGGCGGCGGTTGCAGCGCTGACGATTTGGCAAACCACCTACGGCGACTGGTGATGCACCGGATCGCCCAACCCGGCGATGAGGCGCGGCTTGATGCGTTTCTGGCGCAGCGACCGGCCTCGGCGATGTTCCTACGGTCGAATCTTGCCGCGCATGGGTTAAGCGGGGCAGGGCATGACCACGCGACGACCTATCACCTGTGGGAAAAAGACGGACAGATCGTGGGTGTGTTCGGGATTACGCAAAACCAGAACACCATGGTGCAGTTTCCCGACGATGCTTTGCACGATCAAATCTGCGCTGACCTACCGCGTGTTTTGGCAGGCCAGCCGATTGCCGTGATGATCGGCCTGTCGTCCGAGGCTCAGATGGCACTGGACGCTTTGGGGCTATCCGATCCGGACCTTTATAAGTTGAATCATGATGAGCCCTTGTTCGAAGTGGCTTTGACGGGTTTCCAAGACGAGCTGAGCAACCTGCGCCGACCAGAGGCGCGCGACTTTGATCTGCTGAACACTTGGTTCAACGGCTACTTCAAAGACACAGGTCTGGAATCCGATCCTGCCAAGCGCACGGCCGAGGCACTGACACGCGCCGAGCGCGCTATTCGGGGCGAAGATATCTGGCTGCTGTGCGATCGGTTGGGCCTGCCACTGGCGATGGCGGGCCTGAACGCGCGGATTCCGGACACTGTGCAAGTCGGCGGGGTCTACGTGCCCATCCAAAATCGCAACCGTGGTCTGGGGCGCGCTGTTGTGGCTAAAATCCTGAGCCACGAAGCCAGCCAAGGCACCAAACGGGCAATCCTGTTTTCCAACAATGACGCCGCATCGCGGGCCTATGAGGCCATCGGCTTTGAACAGATCGGCACCTTCCGCGTCGCAATCCTGAAGGAGCCCGCATGTCTTTGATACGACCCGAAGCACAGGCCACGATCAAACGCTGGTCCGAGGCGCTGGCCGGTTTGGCCTTGATCGCGCTGGGCCTTTATTGGGCGCTGGGTGCGGTCGGCTGGCTGTTGAACGCGTTGGGCTGGGTCGTGGCAATCGCCGGTGCGGTGCTGGGCTTTGCCGGTATCCAGCGCGCGCGGTTCCGGCAAACGGGCGCTGGCCCCGGTATGGTCGAAATCATCGAAGGCCGCGTGCGCTATTTCGGGCCACTGTCTGGCGGCGTGGTCGATCTGGGCGATCTGCACGAACTGCGCCTTGATCCCAGTCAATTTCCCGCCCATTGGGTGCTGATCCACGACGGTGCGCCACTGGAAATTCCGCTGAATGCCGATGGCTCGGACGCGCTGTTTGATGCCTTTGCGCTGCTGCCCGGATTGAAAACCGAAATGATGCTGCGCGAGATGGAGCGCAAACCTGCACACCCTGTTGTGATCTGGCGCAGGCCTTCTGAGGTAATTACCCCCGATAGGCTGCATTGACACCTCGGCCATTTCTGACCATGGCTTGGGACTACTACTAACGAACGAAGTCTCGGAGCGCGATCTGATGTCTATTCCCCAGTCCGGCGGCGGACCCATCGAACATCATGACCAGTTGGCCGAGTATCTCGAAAAAGGCTGTAAACCCAAAGCGGATTGGCGCATCGGGACCGAGCATGAAAAGTTCGGCTATCTGAAAGACACGCTTGAACCGCTGCCCTATGACGGCCCCCGTTCGGTGCGTGCCGTTCTGGAAGGTCTGCGTGACCGCCATGGATGGAACCCGATTTCCGAGGCCGGCCATATCATCGGTCTGGAAAAAGACGGCGCGAACGTGTCGCTTGAACCGGGTGGTCAGTTGGAACTGTCCGGTGCCCCGCTTGAGACGATTCACCAGACCTGTGACGAGGTGAACGAACACCTGAAGCAGGTCAAAGACGTGGCAGACGATCTGAATGTTGGGTTCATCGGCCTTGGCGCCGCCCCGATCTGGAGCCACGACGACATGCCGATGATGCCCAAGGGGCGTTACCGGTTGATGACCAATTACATGGACAAGGTCGGCACCATGGGCAAATCCATGATGTACCGGACCTGCACCGTTCAGGTGAACCTCGACTTCTCGACCGAGGCCGACATGGTGCAAAAGATGCGCGTCGCCTTGGCATTGCAGCCGGTCGCCGTGTCCCTGTTCGCGAACTCGCCCTTCTTTGATGGTAAGCCCAACGGCCACAAATCGTGGCGTAGCCGCGTGTGGCGCGATCTGGATGCGGCGCGGACCGGCATGCTGCCGTTTGTGTTCGAAGACGGTTTCGGGTTCGAGGCATGGGTGCAGTACGCTTTGGATGTGCCGATGTACTTCGTCTATCGTGACGGCAAATACATCGATGCGCTGGGCCAGTCCTTCCGTGACTTCCTGAAAGGCGAACTGCCCGCATTGCCCGGCGAAAAGCCGACGCTGTCCGATTGGGCCGACCACCTGACGACAATCTTCCCCGAAGCACGGATGAAGAAATTCATCGAAATGCGCGGGGCCGATGGTGGCCCGTGGCGTCGTCTGTGCGCCTTGCCTGCGTTCTGGGTGGGTCTGATGTACGACCAGACCGCGCTGGATGCGGCATGGGACATTGCCAAAACACTTGATGCGGAAACGCGCGAGGCCCTGCGCGTGGCGGCATCGGTAGATGGCCTGCAGGCGGTGGCCGGCGGCGTGAAAATGTCGGAACTGGCCGCCGAAGTGCTGAAAATTTCCGAGGCTGGCCTGAAGGCCCGCGCCATGAAGGGCGCAGGTGGCTTGCTGCCGGATGAAACCCACTTCCTGAACGCGCTGAAGGAATCCATCGAAACCGGACAGGTGCCGGCGGATGAGCTGATGGCGAAGTATAACGGGGAATGGGATGGCGATATCAGCAAGATATACTCTGAGTATTCTTACTGATATCAAAAGATTGCCAGCCGAACGCCCTGTCCGGCTGGCCCTTGATCAATAGCCCAGTGCGCAGCCGTCTTTGCGCGGGTCGGACGCCCCTTCCAGCAAACCACTGTCGTGAATGACAATCGCCTGCGCGCCACCGATGGCGGTGTCGGGCACGATGACGTTGTGGCCCTTGTCGGCCAGTTCCTGACGGACTGCATCGGAATAGCCACGCTCGACCGATAGGGTATCCCCCTCGGCGAAAGAGCGCGGTGCATCCAAGGCGGACTGCGGGTCCATTCCGTAATCAACCATGTTGGTCACGACGCGCCCGTGGCCGTTGGCCTGATACTGGCCGCCCATGACGCCGAAAGGCATAGTCTGGCCCGCACCGCGCAGAAGGCCCGGAATGATCGTGTGCATCGGGCGTTTGCCCGGCGCCATTTCGTTCGGGTGGCCTTCTTCCAGCGAAAAGCCCGCGCCGCGGTTGTGGAACAGGATGCCGAACTTTTCAGACGCAAGGCCCGAGCCGAAGCTGTGGAAGATCGAATAGATCAGCGACACGGCCATTCGGTCTTTGTCGACCACGGTGATGTAGATCGTGTCCTTGTGGACTGCTTCCGAGATGTCCGTGGCCGATTTCATCGCGCGGTTCGGATCGATCAGCGCCGCAAGGTCGCGGGCTGTGTCCATCGATGTCATGTGATCCAGCCGCGTCATATAGTCGAAATCGCTCATGAACCGGTTGCGGGTGTCGTAGGCCAGTTTCGTGGCTTCGGCCTCGATATGGGCGCGCTGGGTGCCGAACGGGTCCATCGATGCCAGATCGAACTGGGACAGGATGTTCAGCAGCAGGATCGCGGTCGCGCCCTGACCGTTCGGCGGATGCTCAAGCAGTTCGCGGTCTTTGTAGGTGCCGCTGATCGGGGCCGCGATGGTGGTTTTTGCTGCAGCGAAATCGTCCATCGTTTGGGTGCCGCCGGCAGCCTGAAGCGAGGCAACCATGTCTTCGGCCACTTCGCCGGTGTAGAAGGCGTCGCGCCCGTCTTTGGCGATCCGGCGCAGCACCTCGGCCTGACCGGGCAAGGCAAAGATATCGCCGGTCTGGGGTGTTTTGCCGTTCAGCAGGAAATGCGTGCGTCCATGTCCCGTCAGGCGTTCGCAGCCCGATTGCAGGTCAAACGCAACGCGCGGGGCGATGGGCACACCGCTGTCCATGTAGCGGATGGCTGGTGCAAGGCTGTCGGCCAGCCCGAGTTTGCCCCATGTTCCAGACATATGGCAGAACGCGTCGATCGCACCGGGGATGGTGACGGCGTCGGGCGTGCCAAGGGGCACCGTTTTATGACCGGCCTCGCGCAGGCTAGCGGCGTTCATGCCTGCCGCCGCGCGGCCCGACCCGTTGACGGCAACTACATCTTCACCGGGTTTCGAGATCAGCGCAAAACAGTCGCCGCCGATCCCCGTCATTTGCGGTTCGCACAACCCCAGAAGAACAGCGCCGGCAATGGCGGCGTCCACGGCGTTGCCGCCGCTTTCCAGTATCGAGACTGCGGCCTTTGCGGCCAGCGGATGCGACGTGGCGCACATGCCATTGGTCGCGAACACGGCCGAGCGGCCGGGTTTGTGAAAATCGCGCATGTTATGAGGACCTCCCTAGTTCCGCGCTCAAGATAGACGCGGGAATTTCGAGGTCAATCGTCTGAAATGTGGGGGAGGTATGTGGTCCTCGACGCCGTGCACTGGGTGGGGGCTGTTATACACGACGTCGAGGGAAGCTATATGCAGCTACAGATTTATTGTTGCCCAAACAATCTGTTCCCAATTTGTGAGGACAAAGGCATTTTTAAGGCGAAACGCATTTTGTGCCTCAATTTGCAGGTCCACGAGAGAATTCTAGTGTCAAAACATTCATTTCGCCGCATCTTTCGTAGGTTTGGGACCGCGAAAGAGACTTGATCATGAACCAGCCGAATCCGCCTTCGGGCAGGTCGATGGGGTCTGGTGCGGCGCCCTCGGGCAATTGAAACCCCGGCATTGCGCGGCCGTCATCCGTCAGAACCGCGCGAATGGTCGTGACACCAACCGTCAAAGCGATCCGGATTTCGCCGCTGTCCAAATTTGCAAACCCGTGTTCGACAATATTGTTCAGCGCTTCGGTCAGGGCGATGCTGCAATTTTGATGGTCGTCGGCTGGCAGTTGGTGGGCCGCCAGATGGTTGTCGATCTTCAGGCTCGTGTTCCGCACGGCAAGGAAGTCCGGTTCCATAACCGTTTCGAAAGCCGACCCGCGTCCGTGGGGTTTGATGGTTTCGTCCTGCACCATGAGCGCCGTATCAGCCAGCATCGTAGGTCATGGCCGTCGCCATGTCGGTGTAGATGGCAAAGATTGTGTCCATCCGCGTCAGGCGGAACACCTTGTCGACGGCGGGTTTCAACGCGGCAAGATCAAGTTTCTGTCCGTCATTCAGTTGCTTCATCGACGCGACAATCGCGCCAAGGCCGCTTGAGTCGACAAAGTCCACCTGCCCCAGATCCAGCACGCATCTATCCGGCCCTTCACGGGTCAGTTCGCGCATCCCGTCCTTGAACTGGATCGCCGCCGCCGCATCGACACGGGATGCGTTGACGCGAATGACCAGTGTTTCGCCAAGTTGTTCGCTTTGTAAGTCCATTCCGTGCTCCGTCTTGCTGTACGGGCACAGGATAGAACCACTTCGTTACCAAGCAGTTTGCATGACTAACTTAGTTTTCAGGAGTTTGCGCGGGTTCGTCAGGCGTGGCCTCGGAGCTGAGACCATCCAGCTTTTGCAACAAAGCTGCGATCTGGTCATCGAGCCAGATACGGCCTGTGTCCACCTTGGCCACATAGGCATCAAGAGTGGGGGCAACCTGCGGAAAGCTTTCCTTTATTTGCGGCGCAAAGACATAGGCCAACGCACCAATCGCGAACAGCAGAACCACATAGGCAAAGCCACGGAAGAACCCGCCGCCGGATGTGTCTTCGTCCTCGACCGGACTGCCTTGCGGCGTTTCGCCGGGCTGTCTGTCGTCCGATGCGCGCAAAGTCGAATTGATTTCGTCGATGTCCGGCAGCAGGTCGCGGCGCGACGTGGCAGAGGCCAGTGCCTCGGATGCTGCGGCGGTGGATGCTGCTTCGACCACGGGTGGCTGGTTATATTCTTCGGCGGCGCTTTCACCGCGAATGCGGCGCATGCGTTCGCGCGCCTGCCGCTGGCGGCGGGACAGATCATCTTCGTCCGGATCCATCAGGCCAAGGTCCGGTTGGCTTTCAAGTCCACCGGCATCTTCCGCGCGGCGGCGTGTTTCAAGCTCGGCCTCTTCGCGCAGAACGTCGGCGACTGACGGGTCGAGGCCACGGCGCACGGGTGCTGCGGCTTCTTCTTCGGGTTCGTCGTAATCTTCTGGTTCCGGTTCGGGGTCCCAATTGGGGGTTTCTTCGACCTCGGGTTCCGGCTCGACCATCACCTCGTCATCAGGATGCATCTGAAACCATGTGTGCCCACAGTTCGAACACTGGACGTCACGCCCCCCTTCCGGGATCACATCCGCCGGCACTTCGTATTGTGCATCACAGTTAGGGCATGTCAGCCGCATAATAGTCCCCAGCCATTTCTGGCACTTATTGCCTGATTTGCACTTACCTTAAGGATGCATATGCATCTGGAAAAGTCCCATTTCGGTTTGCGTGACATTGAAAATGTCGCGTTGCTGCGGCACAACGTGCTGAATTCGGGACGCCCGATGCAAATCGCGCGGCGAAAGAGCAGGTGCTTAAGTGATCGAGTTTGAGAACGTAGCCTATAGTTATGGCGGCGGAGAGCTGCTGAGCGACATCTCGATGCAGCTTGTGCCGGGCTCGTTCCATTTTCTGACCGGTCCGTCCGGATCAGGCAAAACCACGCTGTTGAAATTGTGCTACGGCGCGTTGATCCCGACAGCTGGCCACTTACGGATTTTTGGCGAAGACGTTGCCATGCTGGGCCGTGATGACGTGGCCATGGCGCGGCGCAAGATCGGTGTGGTGCATCAGGATTGCCAGTTTCTGGATCATCTGTCGGTTTTGGATAACGTGGCTTTGCCGCTGCAGGTGTCGGATCAGGACACGGCCGAGGCGATGGCCGATATCGGCGAACTCATGTCTTGGGTCGGTTTGACGAACCGCGCTCATGCCTTGCCACCGGAACTGTCCGGTGGTGAACGTCAACGCGCCGCGCTGGCACGGGCGGTGATCATGTCGCCGGATGTCATTCTGGCGGACGAGCCCACAGGCAACGTTGATTGGGAAATGTCGCAACGTTTGCTACGCCTGTTGATCGAACTGAACCGCATGGGCAAAACCGTGATGATCGCGACCCATGATCTGGGTCTGATCCGTGCGGCTAAATCGCAGGTGCAGGCGCGTGTGTTGCGGATTTCGAACCGTCGTTTGCAATTGGCGGGGGCGGATCTTTGAGAGTTTCGATGGAAGATATCCGCAGCCTTCTGCGCGGCGACGCGGCGCACGACAGGATCGTACCGCCCACGGGCTACACCGTTCGCCTGACACTATTCAGCGCGGCGGCTATGGCGTTTCTGGCGGTCTTTGCGCTGGCGCTGTCGCTGGCGGCGGACCGTCTGGCGGATCGCTGGTCGGATGCCTTGGCCAAAGGCGCAACATTGCGCATCTCGGCCGCGCCGGAAGAACTGGACGCCCAAGTGGCCGCGGCCATGGCGGTGTTGGACACCACACCGGGTGTCGCATCGGCCCGAGTTCTAAGCGACGACGAACAGCGTGCCCTGCTAGAGCCGTGGTTCGGACCGGACCTGCCGATCGAGACACTGCGCGTGCCGCAGCTGATCGCTGTGTCCGAGACGGATGAAGGGTTCGACGCAGGTGGTCTGCGCCTGCGTTTGTCCGCAGAAGTGCCTGGCGCGGTGCTGGATGACCACGCCCGTTGGCGCAAGCCGCTGTTGGCGGCGGCTGGCGGGCTGCGCTGGTTGGGTTGGATTGCGCTTGTATTGATCATGGGGGCCACGGCGGCCATGGTGACGCTGGCGGCCAACGCGGCGCTGGCGGCGAATGCGCAGATCATTGCGGTTTTGCGGTTGGTGGGCGCGACCGATGCCTATATCGCGGCGGCCTTTGTGCGACGTTTCACGCTGCGCGCATTGGGCGGTGCGGCGGCAGGAACGCTTGTGGGAATGATTGCGGTCACCCTAATGCCGGACACCGGCGATACGGGCGGCGTTTTGACGGGGTTGGGCTTTCGCGGGTTCGACTGGATCTGGCCACTTGTGGTGCCTGTACTGGCAGCGGCTGTGGCCTTCTTTGCAACGAAATCCGCGGCCAAGCGGGTGCTTGAGGATCTTGCCTGATGAAATACGCAATTCAGTGGCTGCGGTCGGCGTTCTACGAAATCCACGTCTATCTGATGATGGCTGTCATCGGGATCGCGTTCTTTCCTTGGGCGCTGGTGTCGCCCAAGGGCGCGCGGGTGGCGTGCATGACCTACGCCCGCTATGCGATCTGGTCCTTGGGCTGGATGACCGGCGTCAAAGCCGAAGTGCGGGGCACACCGCCAACGGATGAGGTGCTGATCGCCGCTAAACACCAGTCTTTCCTCGATATCCTGATGATCTTTGCCGCTGTGCCGTCGGGCAAGTTCATCATGAAGCGCGAATTGATGTTCGTGCCCTTTATCGGGGTCTACGGCTATCGCATCGGCTGTGTTCCTGTGAACCGTGGCAAGCGTGGTCAGGCAATCCGTAAGATGGTGTCAGACGTGGCCAAGGGGCTGACGGCCCCCGGACAATTGATCATCTATTCCCAAGGCACGCGCACCGCCCCGGGCGTGAAAATGCCCTATAAGGTGGGCTCTGCGGTTTTGTACGACCAGCTTGGTCAGGACTGCGTGCCTGTGGCGACGAACGCGGGCCTTTTCTGGTCGCGGCGCGGTATTTACAAGAAACCCGGTACGGCAGTGGTTGAATTCCTGCCTCGGATCGAGTCCGGTATGAGGAAGAACGAATTTCTTTCTGAACTGGAAGTCAGGGTCGAAACGGCCTCTGACAATTTGATGCGCGAGGCGGGATTTGATGTGGACAATCACAACGCTTGAAGACCTTCACAGCCTGTACGGAGAGCCAGCGCCCGCGTCGCTGAGCAAAGTCGCGGATCGCCTGACACCGCTTTACACCCGCTGGATCGAAGCATCGCGGTTCTGCATCGTGAGCACCGTGGCTGAAGAGGGTACCGACGCGAGCCCGCGAGGCGATGACGGACCTGTGGCGCGGATTGCCGATCCGAAAACAATCCTGATCCCGGACTGGCGCGGGAACAACCGGCTGGACACGCTGCGCAATCTGGTTCGGGACCCGCGAATTTCGCTGATGTTTATGATCACAGGCGAGAAAAACGTTGTGCGCGTGAACGGGCAGGCAGTGGTTTCGAAAGACCCTGCGTTGTTGGAAAGCTTCGAACAACGCGGCAAGCATCCGGCGACGGTGATCGTGATTGACGTCGGTGAGGTGTATTTCCAATGCGCCAAGGCGATCATGCGGTCAGGTTTGTGGGGGCAGGAACCCATTGAAGGCGTGCCGACGGCGGGGGATTTGATTGCGGAAATGACCAAAGGCCGTGCTGGCGGGCGCGAGTATGACGCGACCTATGAGAAAAACGCGAAAGAGCGGATGTGGTAGGTTTCGATTTGGCTTTGCCAAAGCGACCGGAGCGGGGGCGCTGCCCCCGCACCCCTGGAGTATTTAGGGACAGATGAAAGCGGCTGGTTTGCTGTGTTGATTTCTGGCTAACTGCCGCCGGGGCAGGGAGGACATGACCATGATCGCCATTATTTTCGAGGTTCAGCCAGCGGACGGAAAGCGGGATGAATATCTGGATATCGCGGCCGCGATGCGGCCGTTGGTGCATGAGGTTGAGGGGTTTATTTCCGTCGAGCGGTTCGAGAGCCTGACCAACCCGGGTAAGCTGTTGTCGATTTCGTTCTTTGAGGACGAGGCCGCTGTGGACCGTTGGCGTCAATTGACCGCGCATCGTGGGGCGCAGGCCAAGGGGCGGGGTGGGGTTTTTGCCGATTACCGTCTGAAGGTGTGCCACGTCCTGCGGGACTACGGCATGTTTGATCGCGATGATGCGCCAAAGGATTCACGCGTGGCGCATGGCGATCAGGAATAGCCGATCCAGAGCAGGATTGCGCCAAGGATAACGCGGTAGATGACGTAGGGCGTGAAGCTGACCGAGCGCAGCAGACGCATCATCAGGGTCAGCGCGGCCAGTGCTGCCGCAAAGGCCATGAGCGCGGCAATGCCTGCGTCGCGTAGAAGTGCCATGTCTGCCTGACCAACGACGTCTGCGCCCAGCAGGACGCCCGAGGCCGCGATGGTTGGGATCGACATCAGCATGGCCAGACGCGCCGCGTCGCTGCGTTCGTAGCCCAGTTGGCGGGCGGCAGTGATGGTGATGCCGGAGCGCGATGTGCCGGGGATCAGGGCGAGGCACTGCCACAGGCCCATGGTCAGGGCGTGGCGCAGGGTCCAGTCCTGTGCTTCGCGGGTTTCGGCGCCTGTCCGGTCTGCCCAATAAAGGACAAGGCCGAAGACCAGCATCGTCCAGCCGATCACGGTGATCGACCGCATCGCTTCGTCCAGGCCCGACAGTTTGAGCGCCAGACCCACGATGATCACGGGAATCGTTGCGATCAAAAGGCAGAGTGCGAGGAACGCGCCGTCTGTATCGAGCTTACCCATCAGCATGCGGGGCGTGCCGATCAGGGCCTGTTTCACATCGCCCCAAAAGTACAGAATGACCGCAAAAAGTGTGCCCACGTGGACAGCGACGTCCAGCGCAAGGCCCTGATCTTCCATTCCGGTCAGGCCCGGCAGCAGGATCAGATGGCCCGACGACGAGATGGGCAAAAACTCGGTTATGCCTTGAATCAACGCGAGAATCAGCAAATGGGCATAGGTCATCAAAAGGCTCCGATGGGCATGTTCGGCTGTATAAAACCTTTTGTTTTTTAGCAAAGCGCTAATATAGGTCCGATTTGCGACCTAATTTTGCTGCACTGCAATAGAAATTCAAATATATCTTGCGAGAAAATCTTTATTTAGGTAAGTCGTGCTGACTTTTCTTTCAGAGCGCCCTTGAGTATAGGGAGCGTCTAGTCCGCAATTCAGGGAGTTGGCCTGATGGCAAACCAGCCGATGTTGAAATTCGTAAAGATCGATCGGGATATGCCCGAAAAGCGCGGTGCCGCACAGCGCAAAGAGGATTTCAATGAAATCTATGCAGAGTTTGCTGACGCGAAAGCGAAAGAGCAATCGTCGCGTTGCAGCCAGTGTGGCGTGCCTTACTGTCAGGCGCATTGCCCGCTGCACAACAACATTCCCGACTGGCTGCGTCTGACCGCCGAAGGTCGTCTGCAAGAAGCTTATCAGGTGTCGCAAGCCACCAACACATTCCCGGAAATCTGTGGCCGTATCTGCCCGCAGGACCGTTTGTGTGAAGGCAACTGCGTCATCGAACAATCCGGCCATGGCACTGTGACCATCGGCTCGGTCGAGAAATACATCACCGACACTGCGTGGGAAGAGGGCTGGGTTGAAACCATCGCGCCTGTTTCCGAGCGTGAAGAAAGCGTTGGCATCATCGGTGCGGGCCCGGGTGGTCTGGCGGCCGCTGACGTGCTGCGTCGTGCGGGTTTGCAGGTGACTGTCTATGACCGTTACGACCGCGCGGGCGGCCTGCTGACCTACGGTATCCCCGGCTTCAAGCTGGAAAAAGACGTGGTCATGCGCCGTATCGAGCAGCTGGAAAAAGGTGGCGTTACCTTCAAGTTGGGCGTGAACGTTGGCGAAGACATGTCGTTTGACGACATCCGCAAGGCGCACAACGCGGTCATCATCGCGACAGGCGTTTACAAAAGCCGCGATCTTGGTGGGCCGGGCGCCGGTGCCAAGGGCATCGTAAAGGCGATCGACTTCCTCACAGCATCCAACCGCGCGATGAACTTTGGTGACACCGTTGCCGAATTCGAAAGCGGTGAGCTGAACGCCAAGGGCAAGCGCGTAGTTGTCATCGGCGGTGGTGACACCGCGATGGACTGTGTACGGACCTCGATCCGTCAGGGTGCGACAAGCGTTAAGTGTCTGTACCGCCGTGACCGTGCGAACATGCCGGGTTCTGTCCGTGAAGTAGAGAACGCGGAAGAGGAAGGCGTACAGTTCGAATGGCTGACAGCGCCGAAGGGCTTCAAGGGTGACACGGTTGAATCCGTGATCGTTCAGCGCATGCGTCTGGGTCAGCCCGATGCGACAGGCCGTCAAAGCCCCGAGCCGATTGAAGGTGCGGAATATGACGAGCCCGCCGATCTGGTGATCAAGGCGCTGGGTTTCGAACCTGAAGAGCTGCAAACGCTCTGGGGTCAGCCCGAGCTGGAAGTCACCCGTTGGGGCACCGTTAAGGCCGAATTCACATCCGGTCGTACCAGCCTTGAGGGCGTCTATGCCGTAGGCGACATCGTGCGCGGTGCATCGCTGGTGGTTTGGGCGATCCGTGACGGTCGCGACTGTGCTGCGGCTGTTCTGGCAGATATCGAAAAGTCAGCGGCAATCGCGGCGGAGTAATCCGCCGCAGCGCCAGCCAACGAAGGAACACCCATGTCAATGGAACGGACAGGAGGATGCCTATGCGGAGCCGTGCGATTCAGCGCGCGGACCGTGCCGTCCACTGTTGACGTTTGCCATTGCGAGATGTGCCGCCGTTGGACTGGTTCTGCGCTGATCGAAGTCGATGTTGCTAAAGACCAGATCGACTGGACCGGTCAGGACAAGATTGCCAAGCGCCAAAGCTCGGAGTGGGCCGAACGCGCATGGTGTTCGGAATGCGGTTCGGGCCTGTGGTTTTCGATGTCTGATGACAGCTCTGAATGGGGTGGCACCTATGCAATCCCGTTGGGTCTGTTCGACGATCCGAACGGTTTCGAAATGCGGGCCGAGATCTATATTGATCACAAGCCTGACAGCTACGCCTACGCCGCAAATGACCGCAAGGTTCTGACGCGGGCTGATTGCGTCGCCAAATTCCCTGCACTGGGTGAGGCGTGATCATGGCAGACCGTTTTGAAATCACGCCCCTGCGCACCGATGCTGATCTGCTGACCTATCAGCACAAAGGCAGCAATTCGCGCCTTGTGATCTGCCTGTCCGGTGTGGGTAAGGATAGCGAAGATATCCCGCCCTACGAATTTGCGCGCTCTGCGACCGAAAACGGCCAGAACCACGTGCTGTTTGTGGTCGATCCGAACCGGACTTGGTTGAACGGTGCGGGCATTATCGAACGCATTCTGGAAGACACCGCCAAGATCGTGGACAGCTGCGGCATCACGTCGATCTGCACGCTGGGCCATTCCATGGGCGGGTTCGCGGCCATCGTTCTGGCAGACTTTATGGAGGTCGACACT
Organism: Thalassococcus halodurans; assembly: GCF_900108225.1. Taxonomy (GTDB): domain Bacteria; phylum Pseudomonadota; class Alphaproteobacteria; order Rhodobacterales; family Rhodobacteraceae; genus Thalassococcus; species Thalassococcus halodurans. The sequence continues at coordinate 105,663 of NZ_FNUZ01000003.1, read as the reverse complement.
GTTGTGTCGCTCGCCCCGCAGCATTCGGTACATCCTGATATTGCAGGCAATGAACACCGCTGGCGCAACTGGGTCGATCCGATTTCGGATTTCCGCATCCGGTCTGTCGATGATCACTGGGTCAACGAAACCGCGTACCACGTGATCCACGGCAACCATAATCGCGACAAGTTCCAACGTGATCGGTTTCCGATCCGTGCGGGGTTGGTTCACACGATCCTGCCCGACACGACCCACGCGGTGCCCCAGCGGCTGAAGCGTGAGGGTATTTTGGATCAGGTCGTCTCGCTGTGTCTGAATAACCGGACGCGCCGCGTGCGCCAGTTGTTGGAACCGATGGGCGCCTATCGTCGAACGACCGAAAACCACCCGATATTGGGCCCGTCCCCGAGGGTGGTTGAAACACCGGCAGCGCCAAAGGCCACGACTATCAAAGTCAAAACGGCGACAAAGACATCAACGGGCGCGGCCAAGAAGGCCACGACCACGACACCGAAAAAGGCCACTGCGTCTAGAACCAAGACCAAAGCGGCCAGCTAAAGCTACGAATTGAAATTCGGCCGTCACTTCCGACGGTCCACATGGAGGACGAAGCCATGACCAAATATGATGCTGACTGGGTGCGCGCCGAAGAGGCAAAGCGCAAATGGATGGCCGAAAACGGTCTTTATAGCGAAGAAGAAGAACATTCGTCCTGCGGCGTTGGTCTTGTTGTCTCTGTTGACGGCAAACCGTCGCGCAAGGTTGTCGAAGCCGGTATCACCGCGCTGAAAGCGATCTGGCACCGCGGTGCTGTTGATGCTGACGGCAAAACCGGTGACGGCGCAGGTATCCACGTTCAGATCCCCGTGTCGTTCTTCTACGACCAGATCGAACGCACAGGTCACACACCGCGCATGAACCAGTTGATGGCGGTTGGTCAGGTCTTCCTGCCCCGCACAGACTTTGGTGCGCAGGAAACCTGCCGGACCATCGTGGAAACAGAAGTTCTGCGCATGGGTTACTACATCTACGGCTGGCGCCACGTTCCGGTGAACGTCGATTGCCTTGGTGACAAAGCGAACGCGACACGCCCCGAGATCGAGCAGATCCTGATCTCGAACGCGAAAGGCGTGGACGAAGAAACATTCGAGCGTGAACTGTATGTTATCCGTCGCCGCATCGAAAAAGCGGCGGCTGCGGCGGGCGTTGGCCAGCTGTACATTGCATCGCTGTCCTGCCGTTCGATCATCTACAAAGGCATGATGCTGGCGCAGGACGTGGCCGAGTTCTATCCCGACCTTCAGGATGAACGTTTCGAGTCCGCCTTCGCGATCTATCACCAGCGTTATTCCACAAACACCTTCCCGCAGTGGTGGCTGGCCCAGCCGTTCCGCATGTTGGCCCACAACGGTGAGATCAACACGCTGAAAGGCAACGTCAACTGGATGAAGAGCCACGAAATCCGTATGGCCTCTTCGACATTCGGCGACATGGCTGGCGACATCAAACCGATCATCGCAAACGGTGCGTCCGACTCGGCCGCTCTGGATGCTGTGTTCGAAGTTCTGGTGCGCGCAGGCCGCAACGCGCCCATGGCGAAAACCATGCTGGTGCCTGAATCCTGGTCCAAGCAGGCCGAGGAACTGCCGCAGGCGTGGCGTGACATGTATTCCTACTGCAACTCGGTCATGGAACCGTGGGACGGCCCTGCCGCTCTGGCCATGACTGACGGTCGCTGGGTCTGCGCGGGTCTGGACCGCAACGGTCTGCGTCCGATGCGTTACGTTGTGACAGGCGACGGCCTGCTGATCGCCGGTTCCGAGGCGGGCATGGTCCCCGTCGACGAAGCCACCGTGCGTGAAAAAGGCGCGCTTGGCCCGGGTCAGTTGCTGGCGGTCGATATGGCCGAAGGCAAAATGTACCACGACGTTGCCATCAAGAATAAACTGGCGGCCTCGCAGCCGTTCGGCGACTGGGTCGGCAAGATCAACGATCTGGACGACGTGCTGGCAAAGGTCGACGAAAAGCCGATGTTTGACGGTGACGAACTGCGCAAGCGTCAGCTGGCAGCCGGCTATTCCGTAGAAGAGCTGGAGCAGATCCTTGTGCCGATGGCCGAGGATGGCAAAGAAGCACTGGCATCCATGGGTGACGACACACCGTCGGCGGTTCTGTCCAAGAAATACCGCCCGCTGTCGCACTTCTTCCGTCAGAACTTCAGCCAGGTGACCAACCCGCCGATCGACAGCTTGCGCGAATTCCGCGTCATGTCGCTGAAGACCCGCTTCGGTAACCTGAAAAACGTTCTGGATGAATCCAGCGCGCAGACCGAAATTCTGGTTCTGGAAAGCCCGTTTGTCGGCAACGCCCAGTTCGCTGAACTGCAAAAGCACTTCAACGCGGAAAGCGTGGAAATCGACTGTACGTTCGCTGTGGGCGCGGGTCAGTCCGCGCTGCGCGAAGCGCTGGCACGTATCCGCAACGAGGCAGAAGATGCCGTGCGTTCCGGCGCGGGTCACCTGACCCTGACCGACCACCACGCGTCTGCTGCGAAAATCGGCATGCCGATGATCCTTGCGACCTCGGCGGTTCACAGCCACCTGACCCGCAAGGGCCTGCGCACCTTCTGTTCGCTGAACGTCCGTTCTGCGGAATGTGTGGACCCGCATTACTTTGCGGTTCTGATCGGTGCCGGTGCGACTGTTGTGAACCCCTATCTGGCAGAAGACAGCCTTGCAGACCGCATCAACCGCGGCCTGCTGGATGGCCCGCTGACCGAGGCGGTTGCGCGTTACCGTGACGCCATCGACATGGGCCTGCTGAAAATCATGTCCAAGATGGGTATCTCGGTCATCTCGTCCTATCGCGGTGGTCTGAACTTCGAAGCTGTGGGTCTGTCCCGCGCGATGTGTGCCGAATACTTCCCCGGCATGGTGTCGCGTATCTCCGGTATCGGTGTCTCCGGTATCCAGAAAAAGGCAGAAGAGATCCACCAGCTGGGCTTCCTGTCCGGTCAGAACGTTCTTCCGATCGGTGGCTTCTACAAAGCCCGTAAATCCGGCGAAACCCACGCATGGGGTGCGCAGACAATGCACCTGATGCAGGCCGCCTGTAACAGCGCGTCTTTCGAGACATGGAAAACCTATTCCAAGGCGATGCAGGCGAATCCGCCGATCCATCTGCGTGACCTGCTGGCCATCAAGCCGCTGGGCGAACCTGTGCCGCTGAACGAAGTGGAAAGCATCACGTCGATCCGCAAGCGCTTTGTCACTCCGGGTATGTCGCTGGGCGCCCTGTCGCCGGAAGCGCACAAGACCCTGAACGTTGCGATGAACCGCATCGGCGCCAAGTCCGACTCGGGCGAGGGTGGTGAAGATCCGGCACACTTCCTGCCGGAACCGAACGGTGACAACCCGTCGGCCAAGATCAAACAGGTCGCATCGGGCCGCTTCGGTGTCACAGCCGAATACCTGAACCAGTGTGAAGAGCTTGAGATCAAGGTCGCACAGGGCGCGAAGCCCGGTGAAGGTGGTCAGCTGCCCGGCATGAAAGTGACCAAGCTGATCGCACGTCTGCGTCACTCCACACCCGGCGTGACCCTGATTTCGCCGCCGCCGCACCACGACATCTACTCGATCGAGGACCTTGCGCAGCTGATCTACGATCTCAAGCAGATCAACCCGCGTTGTAAGGTCACCGTGAAACTGGTGGCGTCCTCGGGCGTTGGCACCATCGCCGCTGGCGTTGCCAAGGCGAAGGCGGACGTGATCCTTGTGTCCGGCCACAACGGCGGCACAGGCGCATCGCCTGCGACCTCGATCAAATACGCAGGTCTGCCGTGGGAAATGGGTCTGACAGAGGCGCATCAGGTTCTGTCGATGAACAACCTGCGGTCCCGCGTCACTCTGCGGACCGATGGTGGTCTGCGCACAGGTCGTGACATCGTCATGGCAGCAATGCTGGGTGCCGAAGAATACGGCATCGGCACCGCCGCCCTGATCGCGATGGGCTGTATCATGGTACGCCAGTGTCAGTCGAACACCTGCCCCGTTGGTGTCTGTACTCAGGACGAAAGCCTGCGGGCCAAGTTCACAGGCAACGCGGACAAGGTCGTGAACCTGATCACCTTCTACGCTCAGGAAGTGCGCGAAATCCTCGCGTCTATCGGCGCTCGTTCGCTGGACGAAGTGATCGGTCGTGCGGACCTGCTCAGCCAGGTATCGCGTGGTTCCGACCACCTCGACGATCTGGACCTGAACCCGCTTCTTATCCGCGTCGATGGCTCGGACGAAACGGTCTATGATCTGAACCGTCCGCGCAACCCTGTGGATGACACGCTGGATGCGGAAATCATCCGCGATGCGGCGCGCTTCCTTGAGGAAGGCGAAAAGATGCAACTGTCCTACGCGGTGATGAACACACACCGTACCGTGGGCACACGCACCTCGAGCCACATCGTCCGCAAGTTCGGTATGCGCAACTCGCTGCAGCCGGATCACCTGACCGTCAAGCTGACAGGTTCTGCCGGTCAGTCGCTGGGTGCCTTCGCGGCTCCGGGTCTGAAGATCGAAGTCTACGGCGACGCCAACGACTATGTTGGTAAGGGTCTGTCGGGCGGCACCGTTGTGGTGCGTCCGCCGATGAACTCGCCGCTGGAAGCTGCGAAGAACACCATCATCGGTAACACCGTTCTCTACGGTGCGACCGACGGTTACCTCTTTGCCGAAGGCCGCGCGGGCGAACGTTTCGCCGTGCGTAACTCGGGCGCCAAAGTGGTGGTCGAAGGCTGTGGCTCGAACGGTTGTGAATACATGACCGGCGGTACAGCGGTGATCCTCGGCCCGATCGGTGCGAACTTCGGTGCCGGTATGACCGGTGGTATGGCGTATCTCTATGATCCGGATGGCAAGTCGGTGGAAATGATGAACACCGAATCCATCGTCACATGTCCGGTCGCTGTCGAAGCATGGCAGACCGAGCTGAAGGATCTGGTCGAGCGTCACTACGCGGAAACAGGCAGCCGTCTGGCCGCTGGCATCCTGCAGCACTGGGAAGAGGAACTGGCGAAGTTCATTCAGGTCTGCCCGACCGAGATGCTGGACAAAATCCCGCATCCGCTGGGGATCGAAGACAAAGCCGTCCCCGCCGAATAAAAACAAAGCCCCGCTCCGGCGGGGCTTTTTATTTGGGGGGTATTTCTTCGGGTGTCTTGGCCAAATTGAGAAAAAGCGTTGAGTGGTTCAGGTTCGATTTCCGCTGTGCAGGACTTTGGTGCCGTTCGTTGGCTCGCCAGCGAAGACTTCTAAAGGTCCAAAGCAGACAACCAATATGGTTTTCCGCGGGAAACTTAATGTGCGGCCATATCGCCGAGCTTTTCGATATGGAGGATTCGATCGCGTGGTGTTGCGAAGCGCTCCATCACACAGCAGTCAGTGCGCAGTGTTTCGATGTTAAAGCTTGGGTTTGCTGCCTTGTATGCCCAAGCGTCAAGGAAAGTTCGCGCTAGCCCAGGGACTTCACCCATGCCCACGACGTCGGAATAGCTGAAGTGCGGATGAGCTCCTTGAATGAGTTGTTCGCCGCTGAAGGAGACATGAACAAGAACAGGAACGGTCTCCGAGTGGAGCGGTTCAAGGCCTGATTGGTCACCAAATAACCGATGCGCAACGTGCTGATCGAACTCAGACCCGTGGGTCAAATAGTGGTCGAAACTATTCACGAGTCCTGATCTAGAAAGGCTAAAATGGACCTGTCCTTGCCTTCTGCCTTGCTTCTCATTTGGTCCAACGTCTTCAATCACTTCAAGAAGTCTATTCTCTACAGAATACCATCTTGGATGGCGTGCGAGAATTTTTCTGAGGCGTCGTTCCCGGTCAGTGGCCACCAAGGGAAGCAGCCCATTCTGTTGCACAGAGAGAATTTCTTCCGGCAGCAATCTAGTCCCATGGAATACGCAAAATTCATGTGCCCAAAGCCAGCCCTGAATTTCGGTTGAAACGGTTTCAATGTCCGATTGGTTGACCACAAAGTCGCCCGCATCTTCTATATATTCGAAATTCGATGATGCGAGATTATTCACGGCTTCCTCGCCCAATAGACGAACTACAAGGTCGCCGAAAGGCCTATCCCAAGTTTCAAACTTGTCGTAGTGAATGATCATGTGTGAGGTGATGTTTGACAGTTGCCAGTGGCTTAGATCGTAAGCTTATTGGGCCAACAGTGCAAACAGAGTTCCGTTCGCAAATCTGAGGCGAGACCGTGATACAGCGTCGGTCAACATGGGCTCAATGCTGACTTCAGCCGCTTGGCGGAAATGGGCCGCTTTATAGTGGTTGGACTGAAACCCAAACCATCCTAAAGCTCAAAACCATGATCACACTAAACGGCTTCCTGCGCTGCGCAAACAACGATGAGCTTGCCATCGTCCAAGCGCATATTGAGGAGCATATCGCTCTGACGCGGGCTGAAGAGGGGTGTCTGACGTTCGAGGTCAGCCAAAGCCCCGACCCGCTGATCTGGACTGTGCACGAAGAATTCACCGACCCAGAGGCCTTCCGGTGTCATCAGACCCGCGTGGTGCAGAGTGCGTGGGGGCGGGCGACCAAGGGGATTGCGCGGGAATATACCGTTCAGGGCATGGACTAGGCGCGGCTCCGCGTCCCTGCCGCCTCAGTTCCCGTCATTCGTAAAACCGCATACTTTCCGTGGCGCGTTTGCCCACGTATATCTTCGCCCATGGCAAGAACCCGCAAGGCATCCAAACCGGTCAGCAAAAAGACCGCAAAACAGAAAACGCGCGTGTCCCCGATCAAGTGGCTGCGGCGGTGGCTGTTCCGTTTGGTGTTCTACCCGACTGTTCTGTTTCTGCTATTGATCGTGCTCTACCGTTTCGTGGCCCCGCCCACGACGATCTACATCTGGCAGGAATCCAGCCGCCTTGGCGATGTGGACCGGATCTGGACAGATGCCGATGACATTGCACCTGTGATGTTCCGGTCTGTCGTTGCCGCCGAGGATGCGAATTTCTGCAACCACTGGGGCTTTGACATGAACGCGATCCGTGACGCCATCGAAGACGGCGGCGCGCGCGGGGCGTCGACGATCAGCCAACAAGTGGTCAAAAACACCTTCCTCTGGCATGGCCGAACCTACGTGCGCAAAGCGCTTGAGGCATTGATCACACCGGTGATGGAAGCGGTCTGGCCCAAGCGGCGTATACTGGAAGTATACCTGAACGTCGCCGAATTCGACGAAGGCGTCTTTGGGGTCCAAGCCGCAGCTCGCCGCTATTTCAACACATCCGCCAAAGACCTGACGCCCACCCAAGCAGCGCGTCTGGCGGCCATTTTGCCCAATCCGAAGGACCGTTCAGCGGCCAGCCCGTCGTCCTTTACACGCAAGCGCGCTGCCTCCATTCTGGACGGAGCGGAAACCATCCGGCGCGATGGCCGCGCTGCCTGTTTTGAATAAAGTCATAACTTCGCCTACCCACTTTTGAGCAGTTGCAACTGACATTGTAAGGCGTATACGAGGATCAAATCTGACCGAAATGGATTACAGTCAATCTGCTATGGCCAAGCTTTATCACGTTCCTCTTTCCCCGTTCTGTCGCAAGGTGCGTCTGGTGCTTGCGGAAAAGAAAATCGAGGTTGAGCTGGTCGAAGAGAAGTACTGGGAAGAAAGCCCCGACTTCCTACGCCGCAACCCGGCGGCCAAGGTTCCGATCCTGAAATTCGACGGGAAAACAATGGCGGAATCCACGCCGATTTGTGAGTACATCGAAGAAAAACACCCCGAACCCGCGTTGTTGCCGCGCAGTGCAGAAGGTCGCTACGAAGTGCGCCGTCTGGTGAACTGGTTCGACGACAAGTTCCACAACGAAGTCACGTCCAAGCTGCTGTACGAACGTGTGAACAAGAAGGTCATGAAAAAGGGCTTTCCGGATTCCACCAACGTCAAGGCAGGCGCGCGGGCTGTGAAGTACCACCTTGATTACATGGCGTGGCTTCTGGATCACCGCCGCTGGTTGGCCGGCGATGTGATGACACTGGCCGATTTTGCGGCTGCCGCGCATCTGTCGTCGCTGGATTATATCTCGGACGTGGATTGGAACCGGTCGGACACGGTTAAGGACTGGTACGCCAAGATCAAATCGCGTCCTGCGTTCCGGTCGATTCTGGCCGATCAGGTGCCCGGCTTCCCGCCGCCTGCGCATTACGCTGATCTGGATTTCTGATATACCGCGTTTAGCGGTTCGGAAATCGGGGTGTCAGTGACCGATCTTAAGGAAAAACTTGTGGCGGAGGCCCGTGATATCGGGTTCGAGCTTGCGCGCGTGTGCCGCCCTTGGGACGTGCCTCAGGTGCCCGAGCGGCTGGGCGTTTTCCTGAGCGAAGATCGCCATGGCACCATGTCTTGGATGGAAGAGCGCGTGCATTGGCGCGGGGCGCCTCAGGTGCTCTGGCCCGATGCGAAATCGGTGATCATGCTGGGTGAATCCTATACCCCCGATCACGATCCGCTGGACGTTTTGAACATGCCCGACCGCGCGGGCATTTCCGTCTATGCGCAGAACCGCGATTACCATGACGTCCTGAAGAAAAAGCTGAAGCGCCTTGCCCGTTGGTTGATTGCCGAGGCAGGGGGCGAAGTGAAGGTGTTTGTCGACACCGCCCCCGTGCCGGAAAAGCCGCTGGGGCAGGCGGCGGGTTTGGGCTGGCAGGGCAAGCACACCAATCTGGTCAGCCGTCAGATGGGATCGTGGTTCTTTCTGGGGTCTGTGTTTACCACGCTGGACCTGCCCGCTGACGCGCCCGAGGTGGATCATTGCGGGTCGTGCCATGCGTGTCTGGATATCTGCCCGACCGATGCCTTTCCTGCGCCCTATCAGTTGGATGCACGGCGCTGCATTTCCTATCTGACCATCGAACACAAAGAGCCCGTGGACGAAGCGCTGCGCCCGTTGCTGGGCAACCGCGTTTACGGCTGTGACGATTGTCTGGCGGCCTGCCCGTGGAACAAATTCGCGGCCGAGGCACGGGAAGCCAAGTATCACGCCCGCCCCGAACTGGTCGCGCCTGCGCTGGCGGATCTGGCTGTGCTGGATGATGCAGGGTTCCGTGCGCATTTCTCGGGCTCGCCCATCAAGCGGATCGGGCGGGGGCGGTTCGTGCGCAATGTGCTTTACGCTATCGGCAACTCGAACGACCCCGCGCTGCTGCCCGTGGCGCAATCGCTGGTCGATGATCCCGAACATGTCGTCGCTGATGCCGCGCGTTGGGCGGTGGGTTGCCTCACGGAAAGCTGAGGCGCTGTAATCTTCCCTTTGATTTTGGGCGTAAAGCCCCATCTATTGGGACACGAGGATGAACTGATAGGCTGCCATGACCAAGTATGAAAAGAACCCCGACGTGATCGCCACGCTGACGCCCGAACAGTATTTCGTGACGCAGGAAAACGGCACGGAACGTCCGGGGACGGGGGAATACCTGAGCAATAAAAAGACCGGTATCTATGTGGATATCGTGTCGGGCGAACCGCTGTTCGCATCGGCGGCGAAATATGAATCCGGCTGCGGCTGGCCCAGTTTCGTGAAGCCGATTGAACCTGATAACATCGTTGAATTGCGCGACATGTCCCACGGCATGATCCGCACCGAAGTGCGCAGCAAACACGGCGACAGCCATCTGGGTCATGTCTTTCCTGACGGGCCGACAGATCGCGGTGGTCTTCGCTACTGCATCAACTCGGCGTCGCTGCGTTTTGTCGCGAAAGAAGACATGGAGGCCGAAGGATATGGCCAATATGTCGATCAAGTGGAGGATATCTGATGACTGAACGTGCTGTACTGGCCGGGGGCTGTTTCTGGGGCATGCAGGATCTGATCCGCAAGCTGCCCGGAGTTCAGAAGACGCGCGTCGGCTATACCGGTGGTGACGTGCCCAACGCGACCTATCGCAACCACGGCACCCATGCCGAAGGGATCGAGATCATCTTTGACCCCGCCAAGACCAGCTACCGCAAGCTTCTGGAGTTCTTTTTCCAGATCCACGACCCGACCACGCCCAACCGTCAGGGCAATGACGTGGGCATGTCGTACCGGTCGGCGATCTATTATGTGAACGACGAACAGAAACAGATTGCGCTGGATACGATCGCGGATGTGGATGCCTCTGGCATCTGGCCGGGCAAGGTTGTGACCGAGGTCGAGCCCGTAAGCGATTTCTGGGAGGCCGAGCCAGAGCATCAGGATTATCTGGAACGTATCCCCAACGGCTATACCTGCCATTTCCCGCGCCCCGACTGGGTTCTGCCCAAACGCGACGCGGCTGAATAAGCTCTTCCAAAGCGCCGGATATATTCCGGCGCTTTTTTCGTGAATGCATTGGTATACGGTATGCTGCGGAATGCTGCGCGTGCAGCATGCAATTGTACGCAGAAAAATTCCATTATAACCTTTTATTTTCAATTGCTTATTGAGATTTACCCTTTGGGGTGGGGTTAGCCCACCCAGCAGAAAAGCATAGCGGATATGGGGTATTTGCTGTGGTGCAGCATTTTTTCGCCGCATAGGATGGGATGCAGAAAATATGGCGTGGCCTTGGTCCGTCCCTCCCCATTCAAAGGTTATGATCCATGAAAACTCTGATTGCTGCGGCCGCTTTGGCCCTGACCGCCGCCCCCGTACTGGCAAACGAAATCGTTCTTGAAAAAGAGATGGCAGGCGCAACTCTGCACCAGTCCGGCGTTGATATGTCCGTCTACTGGACAGAAGCCGAAGCAGGCTACGAGGTTGTTGCAACCTTCCTGCCGCAAATGGCCGATGCCGCACCTGCGCGTCTGATCATGACGCTGGCCGAAGGTGACGATGTGTCCTTTGGTCTGCCGGGTACGCTGACGCACACATATACATTCGCCCGCACAGAAGCTGGCGTAACAGTTGCCGCCGAGCCTGTTGGCCTGCAGTACGCAAGCAACTGAATTAACTAAGTATACTCCCGAAATACGCCGGTGTAGCCCCTCCCGCGCCGGCGTATTTCTTTGTTTACCGCTTGGTAACCAAGGGCGCGCAGAATTTGGACCATGTCCAGTTCGCGCGCCTTTTCTGATGTTCAGCCGTCCTTGTTCGACACGGGCGAGGATGCGCCGGTTTTGGTAAATGGCAAACTGCCATCCTACATCCGCGATCACAGGCAGCGTTTGAAAGAACGGTTCATGGCGGGCGGGTCTGCCGCTGTGCCGGATTACGAACTGCTGGAGTTGGTGCTGTTCAGCGCGATCCCGCGGCGGGATGTAAAGCCGCTGGCGCGTGAACTGTTGGACCGGTTCGGGGATTTTAACGGGGTGATATCAGCCGAACCTGACAGGCTGTCCGAAATGTCGGGCGTCGGGCAATCCGTGATCTGTAGTTTCAAGATCGTCGAGGCCGCTGCACAGCGGCTGGCCCGCGCCAAGGTTATGCAGAAAGAGGTGATCAGCAGCTGGCAAGCCTTGGTCGACTATTGTCACACCGCCATGGCGCACAACCGGATCGAAGAGTTCCGCATCCTCTATCTGGATCGCAAGAACATCCTGATCGCGGATGAGGCGCAGGCGCGTGGCACGGTGGATCATGTCCCTGTTTATCCGCGCGAGGTCGCCAAACGTGCGCTGGAACTGAACGCCTCGGCGTTGATCCTTGTTCACAACCATCCGTCGGGCGATCCGACACCATCAAGCAGCGATATCGACATGACGGCCCAGATTGAGCGGGCGCTGGACCCGTTGGGGATCACGCTGCACGATCATCTGGTCATCGGGCACAACACGGAAATCAGCTTTCGCAGCGAAGGCCTGCTTTAACGCAGCCAGACCTCGACCCGACGGTTGGCCTGACGGCCCCAATCGGTGTTGTCACAGGCCATGGGCATCGCTTCGCCAAAGGCATCAACGCCCATCGTAAGCATGTCGAAATCGGCGGCTTCGGCGGCATCCTTGATCGCGTCGCGTACGGCCTCGGCACGTTTGCGGGCAATGTTCAGATTGGGTCCAGCCGGTCCATCACCGTCGGAAAAGCCCACAAACAGGATGTCATGTGCATCGTACACGCCTTCTTCGATGTCGCGGGCAAAGCGGCGTACGTTAGACCGCGATTGCGCATCCAGACGGGATGAGCCGGGTTCGAACCGGAACGATGTGGACAGGCGGGCATAGGGCGACAGCGTGTTGACCATGCGTTTCAGCGTCGCCAGGCCCTCTTCACCCGCGGCCACGTTGATCGCATTGGCAAAGCGTTCGCCTTGTAGGTCCAGCGGAATATCCTCGGTCGCCTGATCGACAAAACCGGCGCGGCGGATGACGATCTGGGCGGCGTCGCTGCGCGTATAGGCCAGAAAATCGCGGGCCAAGGCAGGCAAACGGCGCGCGGGCAGATACAGGAACATCGGCGCGGTCAGCGGATAATCCTCGGTCTTGATGGTGCGGCGTGTGGCGCGCAATTCAAAGCCGCATCCGCCCTTGAGCGTGAGCGTTTTGGCGCTGCCGGTTTCCGAAAAGCTGGCGATGCCGATGCCGAAGGGGTCGCGCACAACGGCCTCGGCCAAGGTGCTGTTGGTCCCGTGGCGCAGGGTGCCTTCGGGCAGATCGGCGTTGGCGGGCAGGAACCGGTCTTCGATGCTTTGCGACAGGCCGGACAGCGCGTCACGCAGGTGCAGCGCAATGGGCGCATCGGGGCCGCCAAGTGTTGACCAGTTGTCGATCCGACCGGTCAGGATGCCCGACAGGTCCGCGAGCGAGATCGAGCCAACAGGGTTTTCCGGCGCCACGATCGGCACCATCGCATCCAGCGCCAGAACGCGGCTGCGGTTGGGTTCTTCCAGATCGCCAAGGCCAGCCTCGCGCGCACGGGCCAGTTCTTCGTCGCGGATCTCACGTAGGGCCATCACGATGTCCGCGTCATCGCCCAGAAGATCGGCAAAGCCTTCGTCGGTGTTGGTCACACGGAACGTGAAACGGCCTACGGGTTTGCCGGTGTCGACGTTTTTCAGGGTGTACAGGAACTGGGTGTCTTCCAGTTTCTCGCGCTCGGTCGTCATGCCGTTGTTGCGCGCGAACCCCTCCAGCAGGGCGGGCATCAGCACCGCGCCAAGGGTGGCAGAGCCGGAGACCGACAGTTCAGCGACAAAGTCGGTCAGAGACGGGCATCCGGGGCCTTCACAGAGCACGCCAGAGCCATCGACCGTCAGTTCGCCGTACTGGGTGCGCAGGCGATAAAATTCGCCGTCAAAGCCCAGCATCGTGCCGCTTAGTTCAATCGCCCCGTCACGCGACCGAAGGGTCACGTCTTGGGCGGCGACGGCGTTCACCGTGAAGAATAGAAAAAGTGCGGCGCTGATCGCCGCACGTACATAACGCATAGAAACGTCCGTCCCACCGGTCTTAGTTGGATGCGATCTTCAGGTCTTCTATGAGGTTTTTCAACACAAGAAAATCACCAACTGAGCCGCACTCGGGAATGGCCAGTGTCAGATCCTGCACCTTGAGGTCGCCACCGGCGCGCATGTCCAGCGTTTGGGCTTCGACATCGGTGTTGCAGTTCTGGACTGTGACCTCGGCTTCGACCGACAGGGCGATGTCGCCGTTGCGGGCGGTGGTGCCTGCGGGGAAGCTGTAGATTTCGGCGACCAAGGCATCGGGCGTGTCTTCGTTGCCGATGCGCGTCAGGAAGCCGCCTTTGCCTTGTGCGGCCTCTGCGATGTCACCTTTGGCGTCGTGCCAGATGTGACCCTGATCGAAATAGTTCGCGCCGAATTCACGGGCGTGAAGTTGCAGGCCTGCCTGACCGCGCCACTGTACGACCACGCGGTCATAGAACGGCAGCGAGGGCACATCTGCTTGTGCCAGACCGCCTTCGCCGTTGGTGAAGGCCGCGATGAACACAGCTGTTTCAGACAGCGCAGGGATGGACAGGGTTGCTGTGCCGTCAGGCTGGGTGACTTCGGTCACCATCATGCCGTTGTGGTGCAGCGTAAAGCGTTCCGAGGCGTTGCAGGGCGCTTTGATGGACACGTCAACCATTGCACCGGCGGCGGCTGTGGCGGTCATGTCGATGGCGCAATCGGGGCTGATCTGGGGTTGTTCCAGGACCGGACCCGGCAGGGGGGCTACATCATCCTGAACAGCGGCCATTTCGACAGTTGTGTCGGGCAACTGCGCGTTGGTCAGTGCATCCAGCGGCAGGCTGGGCAGGGCGTTCATTTCGGCGGCAGCGACCGGTTCATCCGCTTTCGCAGAAGTGTCGGTGATCGCGCTGACCTGTACCGTTGCGGGCGAGCCGCTTTTGGATTGCGATGGCAGTTCAAAACCGAATTGCATCACATAGCCGGTCGCCAATGCGACGCACAGTGTTGCACCACCAAGAACAATAGACTTTTTCTGGGCCATAACAGCCTCCGCAAAACTATCCTTGCGGAGTAATTTCGGTAATAAAAGGGGCCAGCATAAGGCGCGCCCCAGACCGCATTAGGGCAATCCTGTGAACAATCGCCCGCAATTCGCCCGTTTTGATTCCGGTTTTTAGAGTCGGATTGACTGCGATGATGCCAAGGCGGTCAAAGCACGTCCCAAATCCTTAACGGATGCCTCAAACAAAAAACGCCCCGCGAAGGGGGCGTTTTTTATCTGATACCGATCAGGCCAGACGGCCGTGGCAATGTTTGAACTTTTCGCCCGATCCGCATGGGCAGGGGTCGTTCCGGCCCGGGTTGCCCCATGTGTTGGGATCGGTTTCGTCAAAGCCTGCGACTAGCGGCGTGCGTTCGGCTGCGGGTTGGCCGGCGTCGGGCGCGGGGGCTGCGGTTGCCGCTTGAGCGGCGCGAGCCGCAGCTTGGGCCTGTGCCTGCTGTTGCAGCATCTGCTGCATCATGGCGTTGCGCTCTTCTTCGGTCATCGGACGGACCTGACCCAGTTTCTGGGTGACCTCTTCGCGCAGGCTGTCGAGCATGGATTCGAACAGCTGGAAGGATTCGTTCTTGTACTCGTTCAGCGGATCGCGCTGCGCGTAGCCGCGGAAGCCTACAACCGAACGCAGGTGTTCCAGCGTCAGAAGGTGTTCGCGCCATTTGCCGTCGATCGTTTGAAGCAACATCTGCTTTTCGATCTGGCGCATGGTGTCTTCGCCGAACGCCTTGGTCTTTTCGGCCATTTGTTCGTCTGTCTTTTCTTCCAGGCGTTCGCGGATCACGTCTTGATCGACGCCGTCCTCTTCGCCCCAGGCCATGATCGGCAGGTCGATGCCCAGCTTTTCGATCACAGCCGCATAAAGGCCTTCTGTGTCCCACTGGTCGGAATAGGATTTCGGCGGCGCGTAGGCGTCAACCAGATCGTCGATGACCTGATGGCGCATGTCCTGCGTGATTTCGGACAGATCCTCGGCTTCCATGATTTCGCGGCGCTGCGAGAAGATCACCTTACGCTGATCGTTCATCACGTCGTCGAATTTCAGAAGCTGCTTACGGATGTCAAAGTTGCGGCCTTCGACCTTGGCCTGAGCGCGTTCCAGCGACTTGTTCACCCAGGGGTGAATGATCGCTTCGCCTTCTTTCATGCCGAGCGTGGACAGAACCTTGTCCAGACGTTCCGAGCCGAAGATGCGCATCAGGTCGTCGTCCAGCGACAGGAAGAACGAAGACCGGCCCGGGTCACCCTGACGGCCGGAACGACCGCGCAGCTGGTTGTCGATACGGCGGCTTTCGTGGCGCTCGGTTGCCAGAACGAACAGGCCACCGGCCTCCATCACGGCCTTTTCCGAGTCCTTGTGTTCGGCCTCGATGCGGTTGCGGATGGCATCGGGGTCAGCTTCGGGATCGGCAGCGATGGCTTCCATGATCTGGAATTCCACGTTGCCGCCCAGTTTGATGTCTGTACCACGACCCGCCATGTTGGTGGCGATAGTCACGGCGCCCAGCTTACCGGCGTCGGCGACGATCTGCGCCTCTTGCTCGTGCTGGCGGGCGTTCAGAACGTTGTGCGGCAGGCCGGCCTCTTTCAGCAGGGCCGACAGCATTTCCGATTTCTCGATCGACGTGGTGCCGACCAGAACCGGCTGACCCTTTTCGTGGGCCAGTTTGATTTCTTCGACGATGGCCGCGTATTTCTCCTTGGCCGTGCGATAGACTTTGTCGTCCTCGTCGATACGGGCGATGGGGCGGTTTGTCGGAACTTCGACAACGCCGAGACCGTAGATTTCCATGAATTCTTCGGCTTCTGTCAGGGCCGTACCAGTCATGCCGCCCAGTTTGTCGTACAGGCGGAAGTAGTTCTGGAACGTAACCGAGGCCAGCGTGACGTTTTCCGGCTGGATGTTCACGCCTTCCTTGGCTTCAATCGCCTGATGCAGACCTTCGGACAAACGACGACCCGGCATCATACGCCCTGTGAATTCGTCGATCAGCACAACTTCGCCATCGCGCACGATGTAGTCTTTGTCCTTGGTGTAAAGCTTGTGCGCGCGCAGGCCCTGATTGATGTGGTGGACCAGCGTGGTCGATTCCGGATCATAGAGGGTCTGACCCTCTTCCAGCAGACCAAGGGCCTGAAGGCGGGATTCAAGGAATTCGTTGCCCTCATCCGTGTAGGTCACGTTGCGGGTTTTTTCATCCAGCTCAAAGTGATCGTCGGTCAGTTCGGGAATGACGCGGTCAACGTTCATGTACAGTTCGGAACGGTCCTGCGCCGGACCCGAGATAATCAGCGGGGTACGGGCTTCGTCGATCAGGATAGAGTCGACCTCGTCCACAATCGCGAAATAGTGGTCGCGCTGGGACATCTGCTTGAGTTCCGACTTCATGTTGTCTCGCAGATAGTCAAAGCCCAGTTCGTTGTTCGTCGCATAAGTGATGTCGGCGGCGTAGGCTTCGCGCTTTTCGGCTTCGTCCTGACGCGGGTAGACAACACCCGTTGTCAGACCCAAGGCGCCGTAGACCTTGCTCATCCATTCGGCGTCACGCTTGGCCAGATAGTCGTTCACGGTCACGACGTGGACGCCACGGCCTGTCAGCGCGTTCAGATAGGCAGGGAAGGTCGCCACAAGGGTTTTACCTTCACCGGTCTTCATTTCCGAGATGTTGCCCTGATGCAGGAAGATGCCGCCCATCAGCTGGACATCGTGGGCGCGCAGGCCCAGGGCGCGGTGCGCGGCTTCGCGGCAGTTTGCAAACGCTTCGGGCAGCAGATCATCCAAGGATGCGCCATCGGCAAGACGTTGCTTGAATTCTTCGGTCTTTGCGATCAGGCCAGCGTCGTCAAGCTTCTGGAAGTCCGGCTCCAGCGCATTGATCTGCTCGACCAGAGGGCGCGTCGCCTTGATTTTACGGTCGTTCGGTGTTCCGAACACCTTGCGCGCGAGTTTTCCTAGCATGGTCTCACTTTCGTGTCTGACATCAAAGTGTGCGGCATTTGCTTGCCCGTCTTGCACACAGCCCATAAGACACTGGGGAAAAGACCGGCCTGAAACAGCCACCTTGGCGATGTAAGGGCCGCTCAACCCAGTGTCAACGCCGCCACTGTGCGGCATTAGAAGAAGGTCGTTTAAATGCTTCACTTTACCGATAGCCTGTCCCGTATGTGCCGAGTTTCAGGTCTGGCAATGATGCTGGCCCTGCCGGTTGCGGCGCACGCCCAAGACGAAGTTACCGCCGACACAGTCGTTGCGACGGTAAACGGCGTTGAAATCAAACTGGGTCACATGCTGATGGTGCGTGCCGGTCTACCCGAACAGTATCAGCAAATGCCCGACACGGTTCTGTGGGACGGCATTCTGGATCAGTTGATCCAGCAAGAGGTTCTGGCCCAACAGCCCGAAGCAGTAGAAACCAACCGCGTTAAGCTGGCACTGGAAAACGAACGTCGCGCGCTGGTCGCGTCCGAGCGTCTGGCCGTGGTTTCGCAGGATGTGGTGACAGACGAAGCCATCGAGGCGAAATACGCCGAGCTATTTGGCTCGGTCGAGCCCAAGCTGGAATACAACGCGAACCATATCCTTGTGGAAACCGAAGAAGAAGCCGCCGCATTGGTTGCCGAACTGGAAGGCGGCGCGGATTTCGAAGCGCTGGCCAAGGAAAAATCCACAGGCCCGTCCGGCCCGTCCGGTGGCGCGCTGGGCTGGTTCGGCGAAGGCCAGATGGTTGCGCCCTTCGAACAGGCCGTCATGGAGCTTGAGGTCGGCGCTGTGTCCGCCCCTGTCCTGACACAGTTCGGCTGGCACGTGATCAAGCTGAACGAAACCCGCGAAAAGGGTGCCCCTGCGCTGGAAGAGGTTCGTGAACAGATCGCGGGTCAGATCGAACAGGAAGGCGTGCAGGCCATGATCAAAGAATACGTCGACGCTGCTGATGTCACAAAGACTGACACCAACGACGTTGATACCTCTGTTTTGTCCAATCTTGAGCTTTTGGAGGAATAATTGGCCAAGATCACCACACGGTCACCTCTGGCGCCGGAAAAATTTCCGGACCTGCCAGCCATTGCCGGTGTCCGCTTTGCCTCGACCGAGGCAGGCGTGCGGTATGCGGGACGCAAGGACGTCATGTTGGCGCTTCTTGATCCCGGTAGCGTGATGACGGGTGTGTTCACCCGTTCCGCCACGCGGTCTGCCAACGTGCTGGACTGTCAGGCCAAAATCGGCGGCGACAGCGATGCGGGCGCGGCGATCATCGTGAACTCGGGCAACTCGAACGCCTTTACGGGCCGCGCGGGCGAAGGCTCGGTCGCGGCGATCTGTGAAAAGGTGGCCGAGGTTACGGGCCTGTCCGCAGACCGTGTGTTCACCAGCTCGACCGGTGTGATCGGCGAACGGCTGCCGCACGACCGGATCACCGCCAAGGTCGAAGAACTGGCGGGCAAGCTGAGCGTGGACGGCATCGAAGATGCGGCCATGGCGATCATGACCACCGACACCTTCCCAAAAGGCGCGTCTCAGGTTGTCGATCTGCCCGGTGGCACGGTTAAAATCGCGGGCATCGCCAAAGGGTCGGGCATGATCGCGCCGGATATGGCGACGATGCTGGTCTACATCTTTACAGACGCCAAGATCAGCCGCGCAGACCTGCAAACGCTGGTCAGCCGGATCAACGACCGCAGCTTTAACTGCATCACGGTCGACAGCGACACGTCGACCTCTGACACGCTGCTGTGCGGCGCGACTGGGGCGTCGGGGGTTGAGGTGACGGCGGATACCGAAGCCTTTGCAACAGCGCTGGAAGCGGTGTTCATGGACCTTGCGCATCAGGTGGTGCGTGACGGTGAAGGCGCGACCAAGTTCGTGACCGTCAACGTCACGGGGGCTGCCAATGATCAAGACGCGCGCACCCACGCGCTGGCGATTGCGAACTCGCCGTTGGTGAAAACAGCAATCGCCGGTGAAGACCCGAACTGGGGTCGCGTTGTGATGGCCATCGGCAAATCCGGTGCGGCTGCGGATCGTGATCTGCTCAGCATCCGTTTTGGCGACGTGTTGGTCGCGGAAAAGGGCTGGGTTTCGCCAGACTACCGCGAAGAACAGGGCGCTGCGCAGATGAAGCAGCCCGAGATCACGTTGAACGTGGATATCGGTCTGGGCGAGGGCAAAGCCACGGTTTGGACCTGTGACCTGACCCATGGCTATATCTCGATCAACGCGGATTACCGTTCGTAAAAGACTTAGGGCGGGGTTAGGGCCCCGCCCTCACTTCCGGAGTTGCCTTTGATGAAAACTGTACTGGTGTCGGCTGTTGCCCTGATCGATGTGGACGGCCGTGTGTTGCTGGCCCAACGGCCCGAAGGCAAATCCATGGCCGGTCTGTGGGAATTTCCCGGCGGCAAGGTCGAAGAGGGCGAAACGCCCGAAGTCGCCCTGATCCGCGAGCTTCAGGAAGAACTGGGCATCGACACTTGGGCCAGCTGTCTGGCGCCTTTGACCTTCGCCAGCCACAGCTACGACAACTTCCATCTGCTGATGCCGCTGTTTGCCTGCCGCAAGTGGGACGGCGTGCCGCAAAGCCGCGAGGGACAGGCGCTGAAATGGGTCGCGGCGCGCGATCTGAACCAGTACCCGATGCCCGCCGCAGACGTGCCCCTGATCCCGATTTTGCGCGACTGGCTGTAAGCAAAACTTAGTCTATTGGCTTAAGTTTCGGATGATCATCTTTAGATAGAAACTCTTGCGAAGGCCGCACGTTCGTTTATCTTGAGTGCTGTTCTGGGGAGGACATCACATGATCAAAACTATTGTACTCGGAAGCTGCGTATCCGTGCAGGGTATCCTTGAAAAAACGCTGCCTGACGGCCGCATGATCGTCCGTGTGGGGCAACAGCTTTTCACAGGCAAGCCCATCGGCGCCTGATCTGAACAGACTATCTTCCAGATAGACAGAAGGGAGGACGACGGTCCTCCCTTTTTGTTTGGGGCGTGGTTGGATATCCGCTATTCGGGACGAAGCGGACCTTCTCTGAATGCCGCTCGAATGGCCGCTCAGGCGCTGGTGAACTATTTCGCCACTAGGTCGTCTAAAGTCATCACGGTTAACAAAGCCTCTTATGCAAAAAGAGACGCCACTTTCTTGAAACCGGTCATTTCAGCGCCGACCATCTCCTCCAACGCGCGGTCTGATACAAAAAGTCGTTCTCTCAAAAATTCATCCGTCCAAACGTGTCGCCCTGCGACCGCCTCAGCATTCCAGACAATGTTGGGCGTGTGCGGTGTGCTGTAGAACGCAACTTGGCCGGCGACCTTGACGGGTTTGACGTCGGATTGCCCGACATCGATGCCACCCGAGACGACGTCTGTCATCCGATGCCAGAAATGTGAGTCTTCCATCGTCTCATGCCCCAAGTGCAAAACCACAGGGAAGTAAGATCCGCTTTGATCGTCGATCGATTCAAACAATGTCTTGAGACGCGCACTCACCAGCCACGAGCTACCCGGCCCCTGCATCATGTCATAAAGATTATCCGGGCCATCGGCCGTGAGCTTGAGGTGAAGCGGCAGATCATCCGGTGTGACCGCCAGCCGCCAGTTTGACAACGCGGGAAACATGATCGATTCACCATTCGCGGAAATTAGTTCCCAGTGATGCCGGGCAGACATGTCATCAAGCTCCGATTTCAGCATCCATGGCATCAAAATTCTCCGCTTTTGCGCGCCCAACTTTTCGAGCGTTTCTTTGTCCACAAGCGATCCGACGATCGGATGGAGGCGCAAGTCGCCTTCACACAACCGACGCGACAGTACGATGCAAAATGCAGCTTTTCGCCAACGTCCCATGCATGCCTATTCCATGCCTTCGCGTCAAACCCGACATTCGGACGCTCCGCAGCATCTTGCACTCTGGGCTCAGAGCGGACATTCGCTGCGCGATTGTAATTATGGAGCGTGTGAACCATTCTGACCATTCCGATTAAACTGGTTGCCTAATTAGGTCCCTAAAAAGCAAAAGGTCCGCCCTGAGGCGATCCTTTTTTCCATCAACTATATCAGTCCAGTTTGCTTTCGATCTCTTCGCGCTCAAAGATTTCGATGACGTCGTCGGGACGAAAATTGTGTCTAGGGGCGCACAAGGCGTCATCCTCTCAGAGCGCTTAATCGATCGATCAGTCGTAGCGTGAATTTATTCACATCTGGAATTCACGATATTTTCACTCACCTCATCACGAACTTAGAATGTATCTTTCCAGTTGTATTCTGAAGCCGGGGGTAGGACGATGACGACCACACTTACACTATGGATCAAGCGATCGTCCGATAGCGTTGCTCATGCGCAGCGTGGTCGCATTGCGGTGACCAGTTTGGTTTTTGTCCACCTACTCGACGGCGCATCCTAAATTTGTTCAGGCTCGCGTTTCGAGCTGCCCGAAACCGCTTATAATTGACAAAGTCAGGAGTCATCCATGTCCGCAGAATTGCGTCTGCTGGGCACGTGCTATGCTGTGTCTGAAGCTTCCCAACCCATCCAATTTGCAAGCCGTCGCGAGAAAGAGCTTTTGGCCGCTCTGGCGATTGACCAAGGTCGCCCTGTGGCTCGGGATAAAATTCTGGATCGTATTTGGGGGCGCGATGATTTTTCTGCACGAAAAGCCCTGAACACATCTCTATGGAGGCTGCGCGGTGCAATCCGCGACGCCGGTGGCGAGCCCGAAAACTGGATCGTGTCTGACACGGATAATCTGATGCTTCCGGATGACACAGGGCCGTGGGTTGATGTTGTGAACCTGCTAAAACTGGATGATCCCGAAAGTCTTGATTTGGCCGATCAGTGGCAGTTGGCTGAAACCTGTCAGGGCTTTTTCCTGCCAGAAGCGCAGGGGTCTTGGCTGGAAGATGTACGTCGTGTGGTCGAAGCGCGGCAGGCGCGATTGCTAACTGCATTGGTCGAAGGGTTGGAGCGCGTTGAGGATAATGTGCGCCTGAGACAGGCGGCGGAACGTCTTTTGCTGATTGATCCTTTTGAAGAGCGCGGCTGGCAGGCGTTGATCGCCGTTCAGCTTGAAGCGGGAAACCGCGCGCAGGCCGTCAAGCTTTACAAGGAGCTTGAAATCAAGCTGACCGAGGAGTTGGGCGTAGATCCAGCCCCTGAAACGCAGGCTTTGCTGGCACAAATCGAGCGCCAACACCAAAGTTCAAGCTTCACGGCCGTGCAGGACGACATTCGGGCAATTTCAAAACGAATCGCAACTTTGCAGGGTGTTTTGAACGACACCCTACAGGAACTTCGTTCGCTGACGGATCAGCTTACAGACGCATAAAAACAAGGCTTGTGACCGCTCTGTGATCCCTTGTGATCGTTCGGTATCCACGCTGCGCCAATCTCCAATTGCACGTTAACCGAACAAATGGAGATCCCCGGTGACACATCACGCAAATCCCGAAACATTTAGCGAATACGCCGAAGTCGGCGAGCTCTTTGTCCCTGAAGGCATGGAGAACGATATTGGCTGGGCTGAACTGGCCGAGCATGGAATTGGCGCATACGAGGCGCTGCGTCTTGCTGAACCCAGCTTTGAAAGCCTGTCCGATTCCGAGATCGAGTATGAACTCGAGTCAATCTTCGAAGGTATGAGCGAAGCCGACATCGAAGGCTTCTGGCAATCCGTCAAGAACGCGGCCCGCGGCGTTGCTGGGTTGGCGTCGAAAGTGGCCCGTCCTGCCTTGCGCACAGTGGGTACTGTGGCGGGTGGCATCTTTGGTGGCCCTGCTGGCGCCCGCATCGGCGGTCAGATCGGTGGCGCTGTCGGTGGTCTGGCATCGCGCGGACTGTCCCATATTTCCCGTGGCGGCCGCGTTCGCATGAATGCCCGCGGCTACGGCAAACGCGTTCGTCGTCGTGCACGTCGCGTCGGTCGCGCAGTAGGTCCGATTGTATCCCGTGCAGCGACCCAAGGTGTGAACCGCTTTAACCAGTACATCCGTCAACCCGGCGTACAACAGGCCGTTGGCCGTGCAGCGATGGGCCTTGGAGGTCAGATCATGAACGCTGCGGGGCAGGCGTTGTCTGCGAATGAAGTCGCTGAGGCGATGTACCAACTGGCGCAGATGGAAGGCCACGAGACGGAAAGCTTTGAAAGCTTCGGTCTGGGGGAAGGCATGGACGGAGTCGACATGGATTCCTTCATCGCATGGGCAGACCAACTCTGACCTTCGACCGAGATTGCAGACCAGCAAAAGGATTTCCGCAATGAGCGACCCCTCCACATCCTCCGTTACGACACTGATCGAAGCCCTCAAGGCATTAGAAAGCTCCGGGCCGTCGCCAGAAGTTGGCAGCAGCCACAACGATGCTTTGAGCCTTATTCAAAAGGTGCAAGAGATGAAGCGCGTCTTGGCGGAAGGTGCGAAACCCGAAGTGCAAGCCCCGCTGCGGGCACCCGGGTTTGAGCAGCGAGCCACGGCTTTGATCCGCTCGCTCGCGCGGCAGGTGTCGTCGATGGCGGAACACGCGGAAATGCTGGCCTGTGCTTTGGGCGCTTGCCCCGAATGTTGGGGCGGCGATCCAGATTGCCGTCAATGCACAGGGGCGGGGACGCCGGGCTTTTTCCTTCCTGACGAAGACTGCTTTGAGCATTTTGTTCAGCCTGTCCTAGACCGGCGAGAACGCATTGCACCCCGCCGTTTGCGTCCCGGTTTCCGCCCCGCCCCAATCGCCAATCCTGGATCGCCCGCCAAACCGGCGGACGGCCCACAATCCTGAAGCGATCCAATTCAAAGGAGAAAATGAGATGATGGACGCATTTGAAAACCTGAATCAGCAAGACCTGATCAAGTTGCTCGCCCTTCGGGGCAATCCCGCCGCTGAAAGTGACTGGGATGATGATGAAGATAACTACGATGACGATGAAGACTGGGATGATGAAAACGTTGTCGACTATTACGAAAACGATGATGACGACGAAGACGAAGTCTTCTTCGATGCAAGCGATAATTGGGCAGAAGAAGACGATTATGACGACGAAGGGTTTGGCGAAAGCGATCTGATGGAACGCAGCCGCCGCCGTCGCCGCCGTCGCTTGGGTCGTGCCCGCTACAAGCGCACGCGGTCCCGTCGTCTGCGCAAAATGAAGGGGTCGAATTCGACTGTCCTGAAATCCCGCAACGGTCAGCAAATGAAGGTCCAGTTCGGCACCAGCTTTGCCAAGGCCAAGGACGTCAACAAACTGATTAGCGACACAGAGTCCAAGTTCAAATCAGCTCTTAAAGAGCGCAAGAAGAACTTTGACACGCTGTCCAAGCAGATCAGCGGTGTCTCTGGCACGGTCGACAAGGTGTCGAAGCGGGTCAAAAAGCTGGAAAGCTCGGCCCAGACGTCGCAGCTTCTGTCGCTCCTGTCGTCCCCTCCCAAGATCGAGTCGATTTCGTTCGAGGCCGATCCGGGCGCAGGCGAAGCCAAGGTGACCGGCGTGAAATACGAGAAGCAGGACATGATGCTGCCGCTTCTGCTGTCCGGTGCGCTTGGTGACATGGGCGGCGGTGACAACACCGCGCTTATGCTGCTGGCCCTGAACAAGTAACCCTGAGAGAAAGGAAAAAAGCTATGCTTGGAATTGCTAACATCCTCGCGCTCAGCAAGCTGACCAGCGACACGCCTGACGAAGTGCGCAAAGCCGCCACCCTGATGATTGTCGGTGGGAACAAGAATCCGCTGATCAGTGGGATTGCCAGCGCCAATATCGTCGAAGAGGCAACCAAATCGGCTGTCGAAGCGACATCGGCCAAGACGGCTTCTACGAAGGCGACAGAGGCCAAAGTGGTCGCGGAAGCGCGGGCTACGTCCTTAGAGACTGAAATCGCAACGATCCGTCCTTTGATCAACGCGGTGGCTGAAAGGGCATTGGTCCCAACCAAATCGACGACAACCGAAGGTGATGGCTACACACAGATGCTGTCGGCCCTGAAAGGTGAAACCACGGTCGAGTCGGTGATGGATAAACTGGTGTCGCCTGTAACAGTTGCGGGCGACCAGCTGATGCCGATCAATTCAATCGAAACGGAAGCCGATAGCGCGGTAAAGGCGGTAGCAGCAGCGGCGGCGTCGGTGAAAGAGGCGGCGAACAACGATCTGTCTGACAAGCAGAAGCGGCACGCCGCAACGATGTTCGTGAAATCTCTCGACTTGCCCGCTTCGGTACTGTCCGGAGTGAAAACTCTGGACGAGCTGAAATCAGCGATCGCAAAAAATTCGTGATCGCAGAACCGGGGCGGATGGTGCCTCCCGACCATTCGCCCCGTTTTTCTATCCCATCCCTATCAAGAAGGCTCGGACCCATGATCAATGGAAAGATATTCTTTGCCCTCGCAGCGCAGAAACTGGGCTCGGACAAGGCACTGCCTTACCTTGCATTGGATCCGGCACTTGGCGCTGGGGCTCGCACGGTCATGTCGATCAAGCTGCTTGAAGATGCCGAGGCTCAAATCGAGACCTTAACTGCCTCAGAGGCCAAAGCGACTGAGGCTGAGGGCAAAGCTTCGACCGCTGAGGCCAGAACTGCGGCTGCAGAGGTTAAAGTGACAGAGGCCGAAACCAGAGCCACAACGGCTGAAGCGAACGTGGTTCAAAAGGAAGTCGCGCTGTCTGATATGACAGCGGAACGCGATGCATCCGTTGAACAGAAGGCGCTTTTGCAGGCGAAGCTGAATGATGCCGATCAATGGCTAACCGCCGCAAGACGTGACGCCGATCAACTTCGGCTGGATAAAGAAAAACTGGTTCGGGATGTTGAGGATTTACGTTCTGAACTTGAGAACAAGAGCGGGAATATTCGAGATCTGGAAAAACGTGTCTCAGAAGAAGAGCGCACTGCCAGCAAAGTCTCCAAGGAAGTGACCAGCCTTCAAAAAAAGCTTGTTGATGCCGAGACGAAAATGGCCGGTTTGACAGGCGAACTGGATACGGTCCGCGAAAGCCACGCAAAGCTTAAATCTGAATTCGTCACCCAAGATCGCGCCTTCACAGCCCTAGCCAACCAGTTTGCAGGCCCCGATGCGACCGAAGCTGAAAGGGCGGAATTCGAGGAACGGTTGATGACCACCTTTGCCAAGGTTCCAGACGAAGGGCCCGACGCGCTGACAGATTTATTTATGGAGCTTCTACTGGATCGGGGCGGCGACGAAAAATTTGCCGAGTTTCAGGCGAATTTCCAAGAAAAGCTGGCGGCCCGGCCCGAACTCAAAGCGAAGATCCAGGCCAAGTACCGCGCGATTGAGAAAGAACACATCGACCGGCAAAAGGCCTTTTTCGAAGAAGTGAGCGCTGAACTGGACGCGATCCCGACGCCGAGAAAACCGCGTTCCCCCCGCAATAGTAGGAAGGGCTAAGGCGATGGATCCGGCGCTGCGTGAACTTTTGGCCGATGGCGACCCTGACGAGATTATCGAGGCGATTGTCCGCCTTGCACCGGGGACCAACGAGCTACCAGAAGGTGTCTGCGAAATTTCGCGGTTTGCGGAAATTGCGACGGTCCGTATCCGCCGCAGTGATATCGAACGCGTCTGGGCGCATCCGTCGACACGGTCGCTGAAGGCACCGCGTGCCTTGCAGTTCGACGGGCCTGAAATGTCGCCCGAAAGCCTTTCGCAGTTGTTTGATGACGGCGTGCGCCCACGCGTCCCGTTGGGGAATCGTGGAAAAGGCGTGGTTGTCGGGGTCATTGATTGGGGCTTTGATTTTGGTCATCCGGCCTTCCGTGATCAGAATGGCCGCTCGCGCATCCGCGCGCTGTGGGACCAAGGCGCCAAAGGGCCATCTCCACGTTTCGGCTACGGAAAGGTCCACACGCGCGCAGATATCAACGCAGCCCTGAACACATCACGGCCCTATACCGCGCTGGGCTATCACCCGGGAAAAAGCGATCGGGGCGCTGGTGCCCATGGCACGCATGTCGCAGACATTGCCGCCGGAACGACGCGGCCCGGCGGGGGTGGCGTGGCGCCGGAAGCTGATCTGGTTTTTGTGCATCTCGCGTCCGGCCCCCTGTCGGGGCTTGCCAACCTGGGCGATAGTGTGCGGCTGCTTGAAGCAATTGACTTCATTGCAGAAGCTGCAGGGGATCAGCCCTTTGTAATCAACATGTCGATCGGTCGGCATGGCGGGCCTCATACAGGTCTGACCCTTGTCGAGCAGGCCTTTGATCGGTTTCTGGAAGCAGCACCTGACCGGTTGTTGGTGCAATCGGCGGGTAACTACTATTTGGCGCGGGCACATACATCGGGCCGGCTGCAACCGGGCGGAACGCATGTCATCGAATGGCAGACCAACCCCGGCGACCGCACACCGAATGAAATCGAGATTTGGTATTCGGATCGCGACACATTCGAAGTGCAAATCACACCGCCGGGGGCCAACAAGGCTGTCGCTGTCAAACTTGGTGATGCGCGCGGGTTGTACCAAAAAGACGGAAGCGAAGTCGCACGGCTTTATCACCGCGCATATGACCCGAATACACCTGATCACCACATCGAGGCTTTCCTTGGGCCTGAGGCACCTTCCGGAACGTGGAAGATCGAACTGAAGGGTCAGATCATCGAGGATGGACGCTGGCATGCGTGGATCGAACGCGATAGCGGTTCGCGCCGAAACCAGTCCCGCCTGCCGAATAGCTCGGCTGATCCCCGCCACACGATCGGATCGATCTGCAATGGGTTTCTGCCAATCGCCGTCGGTGCGGCGGCAGAGGATAGCCCGACGGCACGGCCCGCGCCTTTTGCGTCTTCCGGCCCCACGCGGGACGGCCGACAAAAGCCTGATCTTGCGGCGCCGGGCTTTCGTATTCAGGCGGCCAAATCCACACCACGCTGGAGCAGTAGCCCAAGACCCCGAACTGTGAAGATGTCGGGGGCCAGCCAAGCAGCACCTCATGTTTGCGGGATCGCGGCGGCAATGCTGTCTGATCTGCCAAGAGGGTTGGGGATTCATGATCTTCGGGCGCATTTGTTCAACCTTGCCCGCCCATGGCAGCGACCGCGTCAAGCTGATTTGCCGAGGCTGGGTGCCGGTTTGCTTTCCTCTCGCTTGATTGCGGGCGGCGACACTGAATTTTCAAAGGAGTGACAGACATGAAAGACTATTTCCAATCCCCTTCCGAAAGCTGTTCCTGCCATAACGCCGAAGGTGCCAGCCCGCATGAAATCCTTGAAACGCTGACGTCCATTAACGAAGCAACGGGTGGCGGTGTTCCTCAATTTCTGGCTGCGGCCGTAGAAGGAAAGGGGCCGCTTGCCCAGTCATTTGTCGCCTTCGTGCCCAGCGCGGAAACGCTGCAGGACGGCGACATTCTGTTCGCGCGTGATCTGTTCACGGAAAATGATCCGAATATTGACATTATCGGCCTGAACGCGGGGGCCGAGGCCGCCGAAAGCTATGGCGACCAATACGAGGTCACGGCCCTGCGGGCAGATCCCGAAATCTGGGGCAAGGTGGCTGCGGCAGCACGCGCGTTGCCGTTTGTCGGCGATTTCCTGAGCGCGGGTGCAACAAGCGTCGGGTCAAAGGCTGGTGATCTTCTGGTCGATCCGACGCTGCCTATGCGCAACACCCTTCAGACTGTGCAGCAGGCGCATCAGACCGCGCAGTCCGGCATCCAGACTGCAAACGACGCGCTGGATTTTGGTCTGCGCGTGGCACGCCTAAGCAAAATGGCCCGGCAAACGTTTAATGGCCTTGATTTCGACTGCACGCCTCTGGCGATCCGCGCGGATTACAATCCTCCGGACGCACCGGATCGGACAAACATCTATAAGTTCGATTTGCGCTGCAAATATGAAACCGGTGGTCGGGACCATGCGACGTATCCTTTTCGTGTGCAGGTCTACAACAACTGCTTTTCGGTGACGCGGGCCACAATTCTAGCTGGAGCGCCTTCGATCGGTTGGCTGAACCACCGGATGACGGCTCGTGCAGTTCCTATTGAAGTACGCCTGTCCAACAGCATGCCGGGTTACGCTGAATTCCGGTTCACGGGTCTTTGGAATCCGGCGGATCTGATGGGGCGCGTGCAAGAGCAGTTCGAAGGCAAAATCCGTGTCTATACCAATGGACGCGTCAGGGTGTCTGGATTCCGTGGTGGGCTCGTGTCAGCAGGACCGGTCAGCTATGTCAGCGGGCCTGTAACTGCGGTATGCACCGCGAAGTACCCGACAACGCAGGCCCCGAAAGCTGAGCCTGCTCACGGTGGTGGGGGCGGGAACAGCCCTGCGCCGCGTGATCCTTCCAATGGCAAACATATCTTCTTTAACAGCGGCAGCGCTTCTTCGAACCGCGAGGTTGAGGCGCAGGTGCAAGCATGGTGGGGGGGCATGGGGCCGAACCTGCGCACCCTGATTTCAGGTGGTAGCCGCTTGGTCCGTGTGACCGGTCACGCAGACCCCACAGGCAATGAGGCGACCAACCGATCACTGTCGCACCGACGCGCAGCGCTGGTTGCGGGGATGGTTCGGGGCGTAGCAGGGTCAAATGTACGGGTTCAGCATGTGGGCCTCGGGTCCCAACAAGCACGAGCGGCGGGCGTTCCCGCAGGGCGTAGCGACCGCAGTTGGCGTCGCGTGACCATCAGTGTCGACGGGCAGTAAATCTGTTATCAACAACGGGCGCTGTGTCTTGGCTTTTGTCCGTTGTTGACCTGATTGTTCAAACCGTCAAAGCCGCTAAACCAAGCCTTCCCAGCACCAACGATGCATGCGAGTGTGAATGCCCTTGGCACCTTCCCAGGTCGGCTTGGGGTGTTTGGCACCTTTTTGCGGACTGAGCGGAACGCCTAATTCAGCGTTACCGAGGCGGGTGTATCGGCCTGACCAAATCGGGATAGAGGCCCGAAAGTGCGGGCAATCTCGGCGGCTGTTAGTGTACTCAAAGCCACGCTGTCTATCCCGTTTGCCGATCTGGGCCACAAGGCAATACCTGCGTCATCGCGCACCAGATCAATCGCTGTCATCGAACGGCTCCCTATAAACGTCCAGCGCAGGCACAGCAGACTTGTCAAAAGTGTCGGGATGGTTGCGACTGCCACCTTGGTACGACAGTGCAACGCTTTCGTCGTGCATTGTCCGCGTAGTTACGTGGGTGTCGTTCAGAATAGCTTCGACTTTTGCGTGGCACATGGCTAGCTTAATCGTCGGGGACGAGGCGGTGACGCTGTCGGTCGGCTTTGGACGTCTTCGGTGGCCATCGGCCGTCAGCACGGGTTCGACATCCAGATATTCGGCGAAACAGGCGGCCTGCGCTGGGCGTCTGAACAACCGAACCAGCTGATCTACACCCCCGTCGGCGGCCGCACACAGATCATCGAAAAGGGCGAAGGCGGCCTGCACCCCGACGCCCAACGCCTGTCACGCGTGGCGATCGCCCATCCCGAGGGCTTTCCCTTGGCCGTGGCCAACATCTACTGCGATCTAGCCGATGCGATTGCTGGGGAAACCCGCGATGGCCTGCCCACCGCCGAGGCCGGTCTGCGATCCATGGCGGCGGTGCATGCAGCGGTACGATCTGCCAAAGAAAACGGAGCCTGGGTCGACGCAAGGCCGCCGATGTTCCGGTAAAGGAATGTGTAGCCAGGCTGTGCTTAAAATCGGGCGTCCGCACGCTGAAAAGGCCTTGCCGTCTCTCTATGAATCTATTCCCACGTCCTTGACGTTCGTGTTCATCCCATTTGCCTTTGCGGGCATCCGTGCCCGTGAAGAAATGTCTTGCCATTTTTCCAAGTTTTAGGGCTAAAAATATCGAGACTTGGAGAGATGATTTGAAAAATATTTTGATTGGCATTTTCAGTGCCCTTGTCCTGCCGGCGATATACTTTCTTTGGCAATTTTCAGCGGATCATCGCGTGAATAGCGAGTTGATCGATGAGTTGAAGCAGGAAGGACTTGTTCAGCTTGATGGTTGCAACCTGTCTATATCGCGCGAGGTTGAGGGAGAGATCGATGCCCCGATTTCTTTGACGCGCATCATCACCAAGGTCGACTTGAGAAATTACGATTTGAAAGAGTTCGGAATTCGTCCAACCGCCCAAGCAATCATTCTGCGCGTAAACAGATTGCCCCTGAGAGAGCGGACGCTGGAACAGGTCGCAAAAATAAATGACTTGTCGGGCTTACGCGCGGAACAGTCTCCGCTTGATTCAGAAAATATCAGAAAAATCCTAGAAGCCGAAAACGGTTCCCTTTTTTACCGAGTTATGGCCGAGGTGGTCAGCACGGACAGCGGAGAGCAACAGCTTGTTGCCCATGAAGATGCGCCCGATTTCTATGAATTCGCGACAGCGGTCGAGGAACTTCCTTCACCAATCAGCTTCCGCTCTACCACGACATTTGCACCGGGAGGTCCATCTGCAGATACGCTGTTAACAGGAGAAATCATTCCTCTTCCTTTTCTCGAGTTCGCGGTCGCATCTAATGATAAAGCCAAAGAACTAGCCGAAGCCTTTGGTGCCTATGCAAAAAGAAACCACTGTCAAATCCTGAACCGTTAATTGCTGCACGGCGCGGCGGGGGCTGCTGGGGCTGTTCAACAGTTCGCCCATGGCCGCCATGGCGGCATCGACGATGTCGCTGATGGGCAGGTGCCTCAATGTGGATTTGCCGAAAGCGCGTCCAACTTTTAAGCTTTGTATTCAGATTGGTTTCAAGGCTAGGGAAGGCAGGCATATGGCAGCGTTTGTAATAGGTCGAATGCAAATCCACAGCAGAGACTGGATGAGTGAATATTTCGACAAAATCCCGCACGTCGTTGCTGATCATAAGGGGCAGTTTCTAGTACGCGGAGGGGATCCGGAAGGCTTGGAAGGGGACGATCTGCTTCCAGATGCGGCCTTCGTCATCGAATTTCCCGACCGTGACCACGCAAAAGCGTTCTGGAATTCGGACGAGTTCCAAAAGCTTGCCATCTTGCGCCGTTCGGGATCGACGCTGAACGCGATTTTGGTTGATAAACTGCCTTAAGTCGTTCGCAGCCCTCAGACTTGTTCGGCGGCGCGACACAGAGTTTGACAATCGCTGACTGTTTTGGTGTCGCGATGGGTCAACACCTGCTCGAAAATGCTATCTAGCTTACAATTTTCTCAAAGTCCCCCGCTCCACCACGTTGCACTCAAATATCCGCGCGGCGGGGGCTTTGGTGGGGGTGTTCAGCAGTTCGTCCATGACCGCGATGGCGGCATCGACGATGTCGCGGATCGGTTGATGGATCGTGGTCAGATCAATGTTGTTCCAGCCTGCGATTTCCATGTCGTTCAGGCCGATGATTCCGATGTCGTCGGGACAGCGCAGGCCGCGATCGGCGATGGCGGACATGGCGCCGATTGACAGGACATCGTCGCCGCAGAAATAGGCCTCGGCGCGGGGGGCGGACAGCAGGCGCTGCATCTCGGTCCGACCGGCGTCAAAGGAATAGGCGGCGGCAAAGGACACGGTCAGGTCGATGTCATCACGACCACTCAACACCTCTTGAAACCCCTTCAGGCGGTCCTGGGTCGAGGTCGCTGTATCCGGCCCGCCCAGAAAGCCGATCTTGCGGTAGCCACGATCGATCAACGTCTGTGCCGCGATCCGTCCGCAGGCGACGTTGTCGATGCCGACGATATCGACCTTGGGATTTGTCGCAGCGCGGCCAAAGGCGTGGACAACGGGCATGCCTGCGTCATGGAAGGCTTCGGCAAATTCAGGCGGCAGGGTGGACGAGGCGACAACAACGCCATCCACCGAATACTGCCGCAGCATCCTGACCGAATTGGCGGGGTCGGTTTCGTCGGACAAGTTCACCAGCAAGGGGCGCAGGCCCTGTTCCTGAAGACCGCGTGTGAAGAGGTCGAAGATTTGCAGGAAGATCGGGTTGCGGAAGTTGTTGGACACCAGACCGATCAGCTTGGTGCGCCCAGTGGTCAGGGATGAGGCCAAGGCGTTCGGGCTGTAGCCCAATTCAGCGGCGGCCTTTTCGACCTTTTCGCGCATTTTCGGGGACACCGACGCGCCGGGGGTAAACGTTCGGGACACAGCCGAGGTCGACACGCCCGCGTAGCGCGCCACGTCTTTCAACGTCACAGCCATGGTGCGCGCGCCCTTTGTGTCACTTGGGACCCTTTCCACTTGTCACAGACGGGCCAAGCATATCCGGCAAAGCCATCACGGTTCAAACCTGATCATCGGGGCGTGGTGCCGCAGCGCGGCCTAGGCGGTCGTTGATGGCGCGGCCAAGGCCTTTGTCCGGAATGGGCGACACGGCGATGACCTTGGCGCCTTTTGCATCCAGATCATGCAGGTGGGCAAACAGACTGGCAGCCGCTTCGGTCAGATCGCCAGTGGACGACAAGTTCAGATCGCAATCCACGTCGCCAAAGCCCAGCCGCGTTTCGCCGTCATGCCAGTCTGTGGCGTTCAGGCGCATGCGGGCGTTGGGGGCATAGTGCGAGGCCAGTTGGCCGGGGGCGCTGATGGCGCCTGCTTCTTCGCGGATGGCGACGGGCTGGCCCAAGACCTGTTCGATCTGGGCGCGCGTGATGGTGCCGGGGCGCAGAATTGTTGGCGTGTCTGTCAGGCCGATGATGGTCGATTCCAGCCCTTCGTCACAGGCCCCGCCCTCGACCACGGCCTCGATCCGGCCATCCAAGGTGGCCAGCACATGATCGCTGCGCGTCGGGCTGATCTGGCCTGACCGGTTGGCCGAAGGGGCAGCGATGCCACCGCCGAAGTCACGCAGCAACGCGCGGGCCACTGGGTGGGCAGGCATGCGCACTGCCAAGCTGGGCAGACCGGCCGAGACGAGTTTCGACATCTTTGACCCGTCGGCCAAAGGCAGAACCATGGTCAGCGGACCGGGCCAGAATGCCTTGGACAGAACCTCGGCCTGATCGGACCAGATGACTTGTGCCTTCACATCATCCAGTTCAGCGAAATGCACGATCAGCGGGTTGAAACTCGGGCGACCCTTGGCTTCGTAAATACGGGCCACTGCATGGTCATTTGTCGCATCTGCGCCCAAACCGTAGACAGTCTCGGTCGGGAATGCGACAAGCCCGCCGTCGCGCCAGATCGAAACCGCATCAGCGGTATGCTCCGATGTGATGCGTCGTGTCTGAGTTGGTTTCATGGGAAGATGCGCACCTATGACGCCGCGTTTTTGTTGAACAGGCAGTTAGAGGGGGTAAACCTGTCTCTAACGATGGCCGTCTGCATAGACCTGCTGGACGTGCTTGCCAAGAATTTCCAATGGAGGCTTCATGCCCTATCGCGCCCCTGTTTCCGACTTTACCTTTCTCTTTAATCAGATTGTCGGTCTGAACGACGTCACCGCAACCGAGCGTTTCGAAGATGCGACAGCGGATGTAATCGAGGCGATCATCGCAGAGGCCGGTAAACTGTGTGACGAAGTGGTGGCGCCGACGAACCGTCAGGGCGACCTGACGCCGGCGGTTCTGGAAAACGGTGTCGTGCGCGCGTCGCCGGGTTTTGGCGAAGCGTATAAGGCGATTGCCGAAGGTGGCTGGGTGTCGGTTTCGGCCAGCCCCGAATTCGGCGGGATGGGTCTTCCCCAAGCGGTGGCGACGGCGGTGAACGACATGATGTCGGGCGCGAACCTTGCGCTGCAACTGTGCCCGCTGCTGACCCAAGGCCAGATCGAGGCGCTGGAGCATCACGCAAGCGACGAGATCAAGGAACTCTATCTGCCCAAGCTGATTTCCGGTGAATGGACAGGCACGATGAACCTGACCGAACCGCAGGCCGGTTCCGACGTTGGTGCGCTGCGCTCCAAGGCCGAACCGAACGGTGACGGCACCTATAAGATCAGCGGCCAGAAGATTTACATCACGTGGGGTGATCATGATGTGGCGGAAAACATCTGCCATCTGGTGCTGGCCCGTCTGCCCGACGGTGCGCCCGGAACCAAAGGCATCAGCCTGTTCATGGTGCCCAAGTTTATCCCTGATGAAAACGGCAAGCCCGGCGTCGCGAACTCGCTGCGCTGTGTAAGCCTTGAGCACAAGATGGGCCTGCATGGTTCGCCCACCGCTGTGATGCAGTATGACGAGGCGACCGGCTGGCTGGTCGGGTCGGAAAACGGCGGTATGAAAGCGATGTTCACCATGATGAACAACGCCCGTCTGGGTGTGGGTGCACAGGGCATCGGTATCGCCGAGGCGTCCTATCAGCACGCGCTGGCCTATGCGATGGACCGGACACAGGGTGCCAGCCCGATTGAAAACGGCACAGGCGCTATTATCGACCACGCGGATGTGCGCCGTATGCTGGCATCGATGAAGGCAGATATCTTTGCAGCCCGCGCCATTGCTTTGGCCTGTGCCGTTGCCATCGACATGGCGTCAGCCACGGGCAAGCCGGAATGGTCGGCCCGCGCGGCGCTGCTGACACCGGTGGCTAAGGCCTTTGGTACTGACGTGGGCTGTGAAGTGGCCAATACGGGCGTTCAAATTCACGGTGGCATGGGATTCGTCGAAGAAACCGGCGCGGCGCAGTTCCTGCGCGATGTGCGCGTGACCCCGATCTACGAGGGCACCAACGGCATTCAGGCGATGGACCTTGTGGCGCGGAAGATGATGGACGGTGGCGACGCGATCTTTGCGCTGCTGGACGAAATTGAAGGCTTTGCCGAACAGGCGCGGGAAAAGATGCCCGAACTGGCCGAACCGGTCTGGCAGGCCAGCGAAACGCTGCGTGAAACGGTCGAATGGATGGTCGCGCAGGGCAACCTGAACGAACGCTTTGCAGGCTCTGTTCCCTTCTTGCGCGGGTTTGCCCGTGTGCTGGGTGGCTACTATCACCTTCAGGCGGCGATGCAGGAACCCGACAGCGCCCGTGCGCGTCTGGCGCGGTTCTACATCACCCGTCTGTTGCCCGAGCACACAGGTGTTCTGGCGCACGCGCGGTGTGGGGCCGAAGACCTCTACGCGTTGTCGCCCGACGATCTGGCCGCGTAATGGACGGCGCGGCAGAGGGCATACGTTACCCCTGGGCGGAACCGCCCGCCGAGGGCGAGGCAACGGAGATCGCAGAAGGGGTCTTGTGGCTTCGCCTGCCGCTGCCGATGAAGCTGGATCACGTCAACATCTATGCGCTGGATGATGGCGATAGCTGGACACTGATTGACGCAGGTATCTACTCCAAACGCTCCATCGCGATTTGGGAAAAGCTGTTGGCGGGTCCCTTGGCGGGCAAGCCGGTTTCGCGGGTGATCCTGACGCATCACCACCCTGACCACGTGGGTATGGCCGGTTGGTTCCAGACACGTGGGGCCAAGGTTTGGGCAACGCGCACCAGTTGGTTGTTTGCGCGTATGCTGACGCTGGACGCGCAATCCACGCCAACGCCCGAAACGCTGGAATTCTGGCGCCGCTGCGGCATGTCGCAAGAGGTCTATGACCAGCGTGCTGCGGAACGACCTTTTAACTTTGCCGATGTGGTTCACCCGATGCCCTTGGGGTTCAAGCGGGTGCAAGAAGGCGATGTCATTCGCATCGGTGGGCGCGACTGGGACGTGCGGATCGGCAATGGACATGCGCCCGAACATGCCACCTTCTGGAGCCGTGATGACAATCTGATTCTGGCAGGCGACCAGATGCTGCCGTCGATCAGTTCCAACATCGGTGTCTACGCGACAGAACCCGAGGCCGACCCCGTTAGCGACTGGATCGAAGCCTGCGAACGTCTGGCGACATATGCTCGCGCCGATCATCTGGTTCTGGGCGGTCATAAGCTACCGTTTACGGGCCTGCCGATGCGCATGCGCCAGTTGATCGACAACCATCACAGCGCGCTGAACCGTCTTGAGGCCCATCTGGACACGCCCAAGGCAGCGGGCGAATGCTTTATGCCGCTGTTCAAACGTAACATCGGCAGTGGTGAATACGGTCTCGCGCTGGTTGAGGCGATGTCCCACTGCCTTCACCTCTGGCACGAAGATCGCGCGACTCGCAGTGATCGGGATGACGGCGCTTGGGTATTTAAAGCCCGATAATTGCGCATTTCGGCCACCTTGCGGCAGAATGCGCCTAATGGACATCGTGACAGCCCGTTTTAAATGCGGTAGCAGACGGGAAACGCGACTCTGGAAGGGAATGAAACGATGGCAGAGCACAAGCACGGCGAAATGGACATCACTGTTCAGGAAGAAACATTTGCTGGTTTCGTCAGCTTCACGATCAAAACGTGTATTGCGATTCTGGTGGCTGTGGTCATTCTGGCGCTTGTCGGCGCATAAGCACCCCTGACTTTACGGAATATCCGAGGGCCTCATGACGCTTTCGAAAGCATCGATTTGTCTTGTTGTGGCCCTTGGACTGTCTGGCTGTGCAGCGCACAGTCCGGACGATGTGTCTATCGAGACGACACAGCAATTCGCCTATCGCCATGATGGGCCGCCCGCGCTGACGCTGTACACAATGGTGTCAAACCGCTCGGGCAGCGGCGCACACAGCAGCATTATGATCAACGCGTCCCAGCGCGTGGTGTTCGACCCGGCTGGGTCGGTCAAACATCCCGCTATCGCGGAACGTGGTGACGTTCTTTACGGCATCACTCCGCAGGTCGCCGATTTCTACGAACGGGCGCATGCGCGGGAAACCTATCACGTGGTGATCCAGCGGATCGAGGTATCGCCCGAGGTCGCGGAAATGGCGCTGCGACTGGCGCAGGATCGCGGCACCGTTGCCAGTGCGTTCTGCACCAATGCGACGTCCAGCCTGCTCAGCAAGCTTCCCGGATTCGAACAGATCAAACCGACGTTCTTCCCGGGCAATCTGCAGAAACAGATGTCTCAGGTTCCCGGCGTGACCGAACGCAAACTGTTCGAAAACGATTCGGATGATAAGGCCGAGGCGATCGCCGCCTTCAAACCCGAAGACGCGCGCGCCACCAGCCCAAGCGGCGAAGCGCATCAGGGCAACAAGTAATTCCCCGAAATCAGGATTGCGGCACCGGCAAGGATCGAGGCGACGACGTTGCGCGTCTTGTAGCCCACCACCAGTGTCGCCATCGCCGCAGTAAAGCGCAGCGGATCAAACGTGCCGCCCGTGGCGCTGGGCCATAGCACCAGTGGCGCGATCAGGGCTGGCAACACAGCAACCGCCGTATAGCGCAGATGGCGCAGCACCCATTCAGGCATGGCGCGGTCGCCGATCAGACCAAGGAACACAAAGCGCAGGCCAAAGCTTGCTGCGCCGAGACCGATGATCGTCAGCCAGATTTTCCATTCAGGGATCATGCTTTGGCCTCCTCTGCGCGGGTTTCGGCGTAGGCGCCTGTAATCATGCCTGCAATGGCGCCAACCATCAGGCCCAGATTGAAGGGCAACCAAACAAAGGCCAGTGCCCCTGCCACGGCGGCGATGGCGGCCCAGACGTGTGCACGGGTGCGCAGCATCGGACCGATCATCGCAAGGAAGGTGATGGGCACAGCAAAATCCAGACCCAATTCAGGCGGGATCGCGTTGCCGACAATCGTGCCCGCCACTGTCGCCACATACCAAGGCAGGCAAATCGGTGTCACGACCCCCATGAAGAAGGCGAATTTTTCGGCCAGTGTTAGCTGCGGGCGTTCCTCGTATTCAAGGATTGCGCTGGCATAGACCTGATCCACAAGGAAATACGCCGTCATCGCACGTTTCCAAAGCGGCAGGCGGCCAAGGTGCGGGGTCATCGACGCAGAGTACATCGCCATCCGCAGGTTCACCGCAATGGCCGAAGCCAGAACAACAACCATCGGGGCCTGATCCTGCAACAACTGAACAGCGGTGAACTGGGCGGCGCCAGCGATAACAACGACGGAAAATGCAAGCGCTTCAAAACTGCTCATGCCTGCGTCTGTGGCGACGATCCCGAACAGCAGACCGAAGGGGATAATCACCATAAGAAACGGCACGCCAGTTCGAAAACCGCGCCAGAAACTTGACTTTGTGCTCGTGGCCACCATCACTCTGTCCTAATCTGATCAAAACAGCCGTAGACCCGTGAAAAGGAAGATGCAATTGGCAGAGCTTCACGAAAAAGCCAACTACGTGATTGCACCGGATCCCTCAGGAAACGGGTTGACCCGCGCAGTCACCGGCATTGACCACACAGGCGCTGAGACGCAGATTTCCGTGGTCGAGGAGCGTCCGCTGACAATCTATCTGAATAGCCAAGAGGTTGTGACCGCCATGACCATCGGGGATTATCCCGACTTTCTGGCGGTCGGTTTCCTGCGCAATCAGGGGATGCTGAAAGACGACGAAGAGATTACTGGCATCGACTACGACGAAGAGCTTGAGACAGTCGTTGTGCGCACGGCGTCGGCCACGACCTATGAAGAAAAGGTCAAGAAAAAGACCCGCACTTCGGGCTGCGCTGTAGGCACCGTCTTTGGTGACATGATGGAAGGGTTGGATCAGGTCCAACTGCCGCAGACGTCTGTTAATACCTCGTGGCTTTACGGTCTTGCGCACAAGATCAACACGACCCCGTCGCTGTATCTAGAGGCTGGTGCAATCCACGGCACGGTTCTGTGCCAAGGGGATCAGCCTCTGGTTTATATGGAGGATGTGGGGCGTCATAACGCGGTGGATAAGATCGCCGGTTGGATGTTCCTGAACGGTATCTCGGCGGACGACAAAATCCTTTACACCACGGGGCGACTGACCTCGGAAATGGTGATCAAGACCGCGTTGATGGGCATTCCTGTGCTGGCGTCACGCTCAGGGTTCACGGCTTGGGGTGTCGATATCGCCCGTCAGGTTGGTTTAACCTGTATCGGACGGATGCGCGGCAAACGCTTTGTCTGTCTAAGCGGCGCGGATCGGCTGGAATGGGACATCGATCCTGACGCGGTGCCGGACGAGGCCAAGAAATCCGGTCGGAAAGGCGCGGCATGAAGCAACCTTTGGGCGTTATTCTGGCGGGTGGTCAGGCCACGCGCATGGGCGGTGGCGATAAGGGACTGCTGACTGTCGGGGGCAAAACCCTGCTGTCCCATGTGATCGACCGGCTGGAACCGCAGGTCGCCGGTTGCGTGCTGAACGCCAACGGCGATGCCGCGCGGTTTGCGGACTACGGCCTGCCCGTGATTGCCGATAGCATTGACGGCTACGCAGGCCCCTTAGCGGGCGTTCTGGCCGGTCTGGATTGGGCGGCAGAGCAGGGCGCGGAAACCATTGTCACCGTTGCCGCCGACACGCCGTTTTTTCCTTGTGATCTGGTGCCGCAATTGTTGCTGGCCGCCGACGGAATGGCGCACCCCTTGGCGCTGGCCGCTACTAAGGGTGAAGCGAAGACAAAATCGAAATCCAAGTCCGGCCTAATCCGGCACCCCACCTTCGGCCTTTGGCCGGTTGCCCTGCGCGATAACCTGCGCAAGTTTCTGGAAGGGGGCGGGGCCAAGG
Source organism: Thalassococcus halodurans (assembly GCF_900108225.1). Classification (GTDB taxonomy): domain Bacteria; phylum Pseudomonadota; class Alphaproteobacteria; order Rhodobacterales; family Rhodobacteraceae; genus Thalassococcus; species Thalassococcus halodurans. The sequence goes on along the minus strand of NZ_FNUZ01000003.1, from coordinate 64,828 downwards.
TGGTGATCTGGACCGAACAACACGACGGATGCGAGGCGCTGTTTCCGACAGACGCGGGCGATCCGTTTTTCAACGTAAATACGCCAGAGGATCTGGCCAAAGCCGAGGCGCTTGTTTCATGAAAATCTACGGGGTCACGGGCTGGAAGAACGCGGGCAAAACAGGGCTGATGGAACGGCTGGTGACCGAAATCACAGCGCGCGGATTTTCCGTCAGCACGGTAAAGCACGCCCATCACAGCTTTGACGTCGATCATCCAGGTCGCGACAGCTATCGCCACCGCGAAGCGGGCGCACGTGAGGTGCTTTTGTCATCGCGCAACCGCGTCGCCCTGATGCAGGAACTGCGCGATCAGGATGAGCCGAGCCTTGATGATCTGCTGAAACGCCTGTCGCCCGTCGATCTTGTGCTGATCGAAGGGTATAAACGCGATCGTCACCCTAAGGTCGAAGCGCATCGTCAGGAACCGGGCAATCCGCTGATTGCGCCCGATGATCCGACCATCCGCGCGGTCGCCTCGGACACGCCGCTGGAACTGGACAGACCGGTGTTTGATCTAAACGACACAAAGGCCATCGCGGACTTTATCCTCGGGGAAGTCGGCCTGTGATCCGCTTCGACCGCTTTGTGGTGGTCGATTGGTCGGGCGGCAATGACACAGGGCCCAAGCCGCGCAAGGACGCGATCTGGCTGTGCGAACACGGGGCCGAGCCAGAATACTTACGCAATCGTGTTGTGGCAGAGGATCGTCTGCGGGCGTTGATTGACGACGCTCAGGCGCTTGGCCAGCGCCTGTTGATCGGCTTTGATTTTCCCTTCGGCTATCCCGCTGGCTTTGCGCGGGCTTTGACAGGGCAGGACGATCCTTTTGCCGTATGGGATTGGGTCGAACGGAACCTTGATGATACGCCTAAGGGTAACAACCGTTTTGCGTTGGCCGACCGGATCAATGCCCAGTTTTCCGGCGTTGGGCCATTCTGGTTCAATGCGTTGAAGCAGGACTTTACCCATCTGCCACGCAAAGACACGCGCACAGGTCACGGAATGTCCGAACATCGTGCCTGTGATGCCATGGCAAAAGGAGCCTTTACCTGTTGGCAAATGGGCGGCGCTGGGGCCGTTGGCGGTCAGGTGTTCACGGGTCTGGCAGTGCTCAACCGGTTGCGGAGCGAAATGCAGGTCGCTGTCTGGCCGTTTCAAAAACTGGACGCGCCTGTGGCATTTGTCGAAATCTGGCCGGGGCTGATTAATTCTTCTGTGAAATCTGCCGAAGCTTTGGGCGGTATTCGCGATGCGCATCAGGTCAGGTTACTGGCGCGTGCGCTTTCTGCGTTGCCCCCCGCGCGCTTGGCTGAGATGTTGGACGTCAACGCACCGGAAGAAGGTTGGATACTGGGCTTGGGCTTTGAAGACGAATTGAACGCCGCCGCAGGTCTGCGGCCACCGCCCCTGCGGAACGATTGTTTCGCCTTGCCCGCGGGTGTCGACTGGACGCCTGTAGACGACGCCTTGGCGATGCTGCGTGATCGGTTGCATACGGTGGTGGGGCAGCAGGATGTCGCGCTGACTGATGCGCGTGGCCGTGTTCTGGCCGCTGATCTACTGGCCAAACGCGCAAATCCGCCGCATCCGAATACGGCGGTGGATGGTTACGGCTTTGCCCACGCCGCGATGGCCGATGGCGACAACGTTCTGCCCCTGGTTCAAGGCCGTTCTGCAGCAGGGGTGCCCTACGATGGTAAGGTCCCTGAAGGCCATGCGATCCGCGTTCTGACGGGGGCTGATCTGCCTGACGGTGTGGACACTGTCGTGCTGGATGAGGACTGCACCGCCGACGGCGCGCAGGTCGCGTTTCGGGGTGGTTTGCGACGCGGGGCCAACACGCGGAAGGCAGGCGAGGATATGGCTGTTGGCCAAGTGGCGATCCCCGCAGGCACAAAATTGCGTCCGCCCGAATTAGCGCTGGCTGCGTCCGTGGGGCATGGCACGGTTCCTGTCTTTGAACGGCTTCGGGTGGCTGTCTTGTCCACCGGTGATGAACTGGTCGAGGCAGGGGCACAGGCGGGCGCAGGGCAGATTTACGACGCCAACCGCCCGATGCTGTGTTCCTTGGCCGAGGCTTGGGGGTACGAAGCCGTCGACATGGGCCGCGCGCCCGATGACCGCGACGCCTTGCGCGCAATTCTGGACGATGCTGCGACCAAGGCAGACGTGATCCTGACGTCCGGCGGTGCCTCGGCTGGGGACGAGGACCACATGTCGGCTCTGCTACGTGAAGCAGGTGCGATGCAGGAATGGCGGATCGCGTTGAAACCCGGTCGTCCCTTGGCGCTGGGCATGTGGAACGGTGTTCCCGTCTTTGGCCTGCCGGGCAATCCTGTGGCGGCCTTTGTCTGTTCGCTGATCTTTGCGCGTCCGGCGATGTCGGCGTTGTCAGGGGCAGGTTGGGTGACGCCCGAAGGGTTCGACGTGCCTGCGGCCTTCACCAAGCGCAAGAAACCCGGGCGGCGTGAATACCTGCGGGCCCGCCTGCGCAACGGCAAGGCCGAAGTCTTTGCCTCTGAGGGATCGGGGCGTGTGTCGGGGCTTAGCTGGGCGGAAGGGCTGGTAGAGCTCGGGGACGAAGCGGCGGACATCGCCGAGGGCGATCTGGTCCGCTTCATCCCCTATGGAAGTTTCGGGCTTTAATCGAAGGTGCCCGCAACGCGGCCCAACAACATGAACGCGCGCGATGTGCGGGTCATGGTGTAATCGGCCAGTTCTTCGTCGGTTGCAGTCTTTTCGAACTGCGCCAGCGCCTTGTCGTAGAGGCGCAAGAAGTGGTGTGTCGCATCGCGGAAGATCGGGTCTTTCTTCATACGTGCGTTGGTCAGTGCCAGCGAAGACCGGTCGCGCACACCGCCAAGCGCTGCAATCACGCGTCCCCGTTCACCTTGGGCAAAACGACGCCACAGTTCGGGGCGGGCCAGATCGGGGCGCAGATCGTCCATATAGATGCCGTCTTGGCTGAGCAGCGTGAGCACATCCTGGCTGGCCTGAACCAGCTGGGCTGTCGGGCGATCCTTCAACGCGCGGCGCAGGGCGGCGAACCCTTCGGAATCATCCGCCGTCTCGGGGAAGTTTAGCGCGCGTATCAACTGAGCGGTGCTTAGTGGCTGGCCAATCGCCTCGGCCGGTGTGCCAAGCGCCAGCGCAGGCTGATCGCCACCGTTCGGATCAGACGGATCAGATGCCAGCGGCGCTGGGTTCTGATGGCGCACCGTGGTGAAGGTCGCTAAGGCCGTTTCAGTTTTGCGTTGGGCCGCAGCGATTTCATCCAGCTTTTTCGCGATCGACACAGCGGGCAGCTGTTCGTTCGGCGACGATGCTTTGGACTGGGTCACATAAGCCTTGCGCAGCGCATCCACAGCGGCCTGCAAACGGGCGCTTTCGGCCTCCATGATGCGGGCAGCGCGCATGGCCATGGCGGCAACCCAGATCATGGCGACCGGCATAAATACTACCATCAGGATCAGCAGAAAGCGCACGCCATCCAGCCCGTCCTGACTGAAGAACAGGAAATAGCCTGCGGACAGCAAAAGCCACACAATGCCAATGCCCAAAGCCGCCCGATCAACCGCGCGCGTTGCTTCGGCGGATTGATGGTCGCTTAGGCCCAAACCGGATTTTTTCTGACTACTGTCAGCCATATCAGCTGCACCTTTGATCAGATGTATTCAATCTTGAGCACTTCGTAGCTTTTCTCACCACCCGGTGTGCGCACTTCGACGCTATCGCCCTCTTCCTTGCCGATCAGGGCACGGGCGATGGGGGATTTGATGTTCAAAAGGCCTTTTTCGATGTTGGCTTCGTGTTCGCCAACGATCTGCCAAGTTTTTTCTTCGTCGGTGTCTTCGTCAACCAACGTGACGGTCGCGCCGAATTTGATCGAACCGCTCAGTTTGGTCGGGTCGATGACCTCGGCCAAGCCCAGAACGCCCTCGATCTCCTTGATGCGGCCTTCAATAAAACCCTGCTTTTCACGCGCGGAATGGTATTCGGCGTTTTCTTTCAGGTCGCCCAATTCGCGTGCCTCTGCGATCGCCTGAATAATGGCGGGACGCTCTTCGGACTTGAGCTTTTTCAATTCAACTTCTAGCGCGGTGGCCCCCGCGCGGGTCATCGGTAGTTTTTCCATTTTCTTTCCCGGAGGTTGCATCACGACGGATCGCAACGCTGTCACTGGTTATGCCGTGTCCTAATCACGGGGTGTCGGGCGATGCAACAGTGTTGCAGTGCAAAGCACTTGGCAAGTGCTGCTAGAAAAATTGGCGGGCGTTCGCGCTATCATCACATCATTTGGTCCCGAGACGCCGTGTCACAATTGACCTTGGCGGTGTCGGTCGTTACCTCGTGGCGCAAGAATATTTCACAAGAGTGCCCGTTTCTGTGGGCAGAGGGAGTGTCATGACCGATATTCAGCGCGAAGCGATGGAATATGACGTTGTAATCGTAGGTGCGGGCCCGGCGGGCCTGTCTGCTGCGATCCGGTTGAAACAGTTGGATGCTGAGCTGAATGTCGTTGTCCTTGAAAAAGGCTCCGAAGTTGGCGCACACATCCTGTCGGGTGCCGTTCTTGACCCCTGCGGTCTGGATGCGCTGATCCCTGATTGGAAAGACAAAGGCGCACCGCTGAATACGCCGGTCAAAGAAGACAACTTCTATATGCTGGGTGAAGCAGGCCAGATCCGCGTGCCGAACTTCCCCATGCCGCCGCTGATGAACAACCACGGCAACTACATCGTTTCGATGGGCAACGTCTGCCGCTGGATGGCCGAACAAGCCGAAGAACTGGGCGTCGAGATTTTCCCGGGCATGGCCTGTTCCGAGCTGGTTTACGGCGACAACGGTGAAGTCAAAGGCGTGGTTGCCGGCGAATTCGGCAAGAACCCCGATGGCACACCGGGCGACGGCTATGAGCCGGGCATGGAGTTGCACGGCAAGTACGTGTTCCTGTCCGAAGGCGTTCGTGGGTCGCTCGCCAAGGAAGTGATCGAGAAGTACAAGCTTTCCGCTGGTAAAGAGCCGCAGAAATTCGGCATCGGCATGAAAGAGATTTGGGAAGTCGATCCCGCCAAGCACAAGCAGGGCACTGTCACCCACACGATGGGGTGGCCGCTGGGTTCGAACGCAGGTGGTGGCTCCTTCATCTACCATCTGGAAAACAATCAGGTTTACGTCGGTTTCGTGGTTCACCTGAACTACGAAAACCCGCACCTCTTCCCCTACATGGAATTCCAGCGCTTCAAGCACCATCCGATGGTCGCCGAGCTGCTTGAGGGCGGTAAGCGCGTGGCTTATGGCGCGCGTGCGATCTCTGAGGGTGGTTATCAGTCCATGCCGAAGATGGTGGCGCCTGGTGTGGCGCTGCTGGGTTGTTCCGTCGGCATGGTCAACGTCCCACGCATTAAGGGCAACCACAATGCGATGCTGTCCGGTAAGGCCGCAGCAGAAGCTGCCTTTGCCGCGATCAAGGCGGATCGTTCCGGCGATGAGCTGAACGACTATGAGGTTGAAGTCCGCGAAGGCGCGATTGGTAAAGACCTGAAGAAGGTCCGCAACGTGAAACCGCTGTGGTCCAAGTACGGTCTGGTCGCATCGCTGATGGTGGGCGGTCTGGACATGTGGACCAACACATTCGGCTTCTCGCTGCTGGGCACAATCGGCCACGGCAAAACCGATGCGGACGCCACAGGCGAGGCCAAGGATTTCGCGCCCATCGATTATCCCAAGCCCGATGGCAAGCTGAGCTTTGACCGCCTGACCAACGTCAGCTTCTCGTTCACGAACCACGAAGAACAGCAGCCTCCGCACCTGCAGCTGAAAGACCCGACCATTCCGGTGAAGGTTAACCTGCCGAAATACGCAGGCCCGTCGGCGCGCTATTGCCCCGCTGGTGTGTACGAGTTCGTCGAAGAGGAAGGCAAAGAGACACGCTTTGTCGTCAACTTCCAGAACTGCGTGCACTGCAAAACATGTGACATCAAAGACCCCAGCCAGAACATCAACTGGACGACACCGCAGGGTGGCGAAGGTCCGAACTATCCGAACATGTAATCAGACAGTTTCTTGCGCGCGCTCGATTTGGGCGCGCGCTTGATCCAACCGGTTGGACGAGACCGGCAAAACCCGTCCATCCCGCAAATGCACATGATGCTTGCGCCCGTTCTTCTCAATCTTTTCGATTTCTGCAGTCGCCACCCAGTGTGAGCGGTGGATTTGAATGCCGTCTACCCCATTCAGCAGATCGACAAGATCCCCCATCCGCATGAGGAGCATCGCATTTCCGCGATCTGTTGTGATGTGGGCATAGTGATCCTGCATGGAAATTGAGCAAATGCGCGCGCTGTGCATCTCTGGCGGCAAGCGGTCTTTCAGCGCGGATGGCAGCTCTGGTTGCTTGGCGAGGGGCGCTGCCGGTTCCATTGGCGGCGTTTCATCGACTGGTTCGGCAACCTCTTCCTCGGCGCCTTTTGTTTTTTGAACGACAGCGGGAATGACGACAAATTCAGTTAACAACATGGGTGCGGAAATCACTGCGATCTCTAGATACACCTTGGGGTAAATCAGCGTCGCGGCTGCTTCGGGTGCGAAAACCTTGTAGATGAACATGACAGCCGCAGTAGACGGGATTGCGCCCAAAACGCCTCCGATGCACAATCGTGTCGTGCCCGATAGCTTATTGAAAAGATTTACGGAAAACGCAGTATAAACACCGATATGGGCGAAGACGGCCACAGCGGAAAAGTCCACCAGCCAGAACGCGAACCTGTCCCAGAGGGAAAGGGCGTGGTACGTGCCAAATGGGCCAATCACCGTAACAATAGCCACCAAGGTAAGGTAAAAAACGAACTTCCTTGGCAGGTTTACTGATGTGTCTATTTCACGCATCGTCAATCTGCAAACTCTACCATTACACGAATAACACAGCGATTTTGCGCATGTAAGGTTTATTACTACCTCTTAAGTAGATTTTCCTCTGCTGCGTGAGTGATGCAGCGGACAAAGCGACTTTGGCTGGTCGCTGGAAGGCTGTGAAAGTCTTTTCGTGATAACGTAAGATTTATGATGAGGGGCCCATTATTGTGGGCCCCTCATTGCGCGTGGCTGTGCAGAGGACTAGGTTTAAGGCAAAGCACCTCACAGAGGCCGAAAGGGCGACAATGACTCAATCAGGCTGGCTTAAAGCCGCGGCAACGGCAATTGCACTCTTCCTTCCGTCGATGTCGGCGGCGCAGGGGGTTGCCGGTGATTATCTGGCAGCGCGTCAGGCGGGAATGACCGGCGATTTTGAGCAGGCGGCCCGCTATTTTGACCGTGCCCTGATGTTCGATCCCGAAAACCTTGAATTTATGGATCGCGGCGCGCTGTCGTACCTGTCACTGGGCAATGTCGAACGGGCGGCAGTCCTGGGCAATCGCATTCTGGAAAGCGGTCAATCCAGCCAGGTCGCGCAGATGGCTGTTATGGCCGAACGCCTTGGCAAGGATGATTACGCCGGTGCAATCGATATGATTGCGCAGAACCGTGGCGTTGGCCCCTTGGTTGACGGATTGATCACCGCGTGGTCCCAGTTGGGCCAAGGCGACATGAGCGCCGCGCTGGTCGCCTTTGAAAAGGTCGGCGAAACCCAAGGGCTTGAACCATTTGCCGTGTATCACAAGGCTTTGGCGCTGGCATCTGTAGGTGATTATGAGGGCGCTGAAAAGATCTTTGCGACCGACATGGCTGGCGGTCTGCAATTCACCCGTCGCGCCGTCATTGCGCGTTTGTCGATCCTGAGCCAGCTTGAGCGTAATCAGGAAGCGCTCGATTTTCTGGATCAGTCCTTTAACGCCCAGATGGACCCGGAGCTGCGCAGCGTAAAAGCCGCGCTTGAGGCGGGCGAAACCCTGCCGTTCAACGTGGTTCGTTCTGCCAAGGACGGGTTGGCTGAATCCTTCTTCTCATTGGCCGAGGCACTGGCACAGGATGCGTCTGACGATTTCACGCTTCTTTATGCACGCATCGCCGAACACCTGCGCAGCGACCATTTCGAGGCGGCGCTGATGACGGCCGAATTGCTTGAACGTCTTGGCCAGTACGAACTGGCCGTCGATGCCTACCGTGATGTTGAGCGCGATGATCCGGCGTTCCATGCGGCGGAACTGGGACGGGCAGGTGCCTTGCGCGCTGCTGGACGCACCGATGCGGCGGTTGAGGTGTTGGAAAGCCTTGCGGAAACCCACGGCGATTTGCCCGTTGTCCAATCGACCTTGGCCGATCTGAAGCGATCGCTGAACGAATACGACGACGCCATTGAGGCCTACACCAAAGCAATCGACCTGTTCGACGAACCAGAGCGGTCGCAATGGTTCTTGTTCTACGCGCGCGGTATTTCCAACGAACGGTCCGGCAACTGGGAGGCGGCCGAGGCCGACTTCCGCACCGCGCTGGACCTGAACCCCGATCAGCCGCAGGTTCTGAACTATCTGGGGTATTCGCTGGTCGAAAAGCAGACCAAGCTGGATGAAGCCTTGGATATGATTGAACGGGCGGTCGCGGCTGAGCCGGGCAGCGGTTATATCGTCGACAGCCTTGGCTGGGTTCTTTTCAAACTTGGCCGGTATGAAGAGGCCGTCGAACATCTTGAACGCGCAGCCGAATTGATGCCGATCGATCCTGTGGTGAACGATCACCTCGGGGACAGCTATTGGGCTGTTGGCCGTCGGACCGAGGCGCAGTTTATGTGGCGACGTGCCTTAAGTTTTGTGGACTACGAAAATGTGTCCGAAGACGCGGATGCCGACCGCATCCGGCGCAAATTGGAAGTCGGCCTGGATCAGCTTCTTGAAGAAGAAGGCGCTGATCCGCTGAACATGGTAACTGATGACAAAAATTAACGACTTTGCTCCGGCAAAGATCAACCTGACCCTTCACGTCTTGGGCCAACGCCCAGACGGCTATCACCTATTGGATTCGCTGGTTGTATTCGCTGACTTTGGCGACCGCATCGAAGTGTCCCCGAACAGCGAACTGGCGCTGAGCGTCGAAGGCCCCTTTGCCGATGGCGTCCCGACCGGCGAGGAAAATCTGGTTCTGAAAGCCGCGCGCCTCTTGGATCCGGTGCGCGGTGCATCAATCCACTTGTACAAGGAATTGCCGTCGGCCGCGGGTATTGGCGGGGGATCGTCTGATGCGGCGGCAACGCTGCGCGCGCTGGGTGAGATGTGGGGGATGCCCCTGCCGGGCAATGCGATGACGCTGGGTGCTGATGTGCCGATGTGTCTGGATCCGAAAGCGGCGCGTATTTCCGGCGCAGGCGAAGGGCGGATGCCCGTCGAAGGACTGCCCGCCATGCCCGCCGTACTGGTCAATCCGCGCGTGGGCGTTCCGACACCGGCAGCGTTCAAAGGATTGGCGACAAAGAATAATGCGCCGATGCCAGACGTCATCCCGGACTTTGTCGATGTGACCGCGGCAGCGGACTGGTTGGCGGGCCAACGCAATGATTTGTCCGCTCCCGCGCGCGAGATTGCTCCTGTGATCGACGATGTTCTGGCGGTTCTGGATGATGCGCTTTTGGCGCGGATGTCGGGATCGGGGGCGACGTGCTTCGGGCTATATCCCGATACGGAGACCGCCCAACAGGCGGCCTTGCGCATTGCGGCCAAGCGTCCGGATTGGTGGGTTGCGCCCGTTACGCTGAACCCGTGATCAGTTGATCCGCGCGACCACGTAATCGGCCAGATCAATCAGCATGTCGCGCAGATCGCTTTGCGGGATCGCGGACAGTGCTGTCTTGGCTTTATCAGCCCATTCCAGCGCATCGTCGCGCGTTGCTTCAAGCGCACCGTGACGGTTCAGAAGATCCAAGGCGTGTTCCAGATCACCGTCTTCCTGTTTGCCTTTCTCGATGGTCCGCTTCCAGAAGGCGCGTTCTTCATCGTCGGCTTTGGCGATGGCCTTGATCACCGGCAGGGTCAGTTTGCGTTCACGGAAATCGTCACCAACGTTTTTACCGGTGGCTTTCGTGTCGCCCTGATAATCGAGTAGATCGTCCACAATCTGGAAGGCAATGCCCAACGCATCGCCGTAGTCAAACAGCGCCTGTGTCAGCGCATCATCGACGCCTGCAATCACGCCGCCCACTTCCATCGCAGCCGAGAACAGCGCCGCTGTTTTGCCACGCACGATCTGAAGGTAGACGGATTCGTCCGTGCGCAGGTCGGTCGCGGCGGACAGTTGCAGCACTTCTCCTTCGGCAATCGTGGCCGAGGCATTGGCCAGAATATCCAGAACGCGCAGTGATCCGGTTTCCACCATCAACTGGAACGATCGGGCGAACAGATAATCGCCCACCAGAACGCTGGATTTGTTGTCCCAAAGCAGGTTTGCCGTCGGGCGCCCACGACGCTGGGCGCTTTCGTCGACGACGTCGTCATGCAGCAGGGTCGCGGTGTGAATGAATTCCACAGTGGCCGCCAGATGCACATGATAAGGGCCGTCGTAGCCACACATCTTGGCAGATGCGAGTGTCAGCATGGGGCGCAGGCGCTTGCCGCCGGCCTCAACCAAATGGGCGGTCACTTCTGGGATGCGCGGGGCATGTTCCGATGCCATCCGGTCGCGGATCAGCGTGTTCACCTGTTCCATCTCGCCCGACAGGACCTGAGCGAGGCGTTCATGCGGTTTTACAGATGTGTGATCCAAACCCATTGTGATGCTCCCCAAGGGTCGACTTTGGCCGACCCCGATGTTTAGATGAGAAATATGGAAGAGCTTTTGCGCACGACCGATATTACTCTTATTCCACTTGCCCGCACAGTGCTGGACGACGCGGGTATAGAAACCTTTGAACTCGACGTAAATATGAGCGTGCTCGAAGGGTCCATTGGCATTTTGCCACGCCGCCTTATGGTTAGGGCGCAGGACCTTGCACGTGCAAGAACAATTCTTTGGGAAAACGGTGTTAAATTCGAAGGTTAGAACCTTTTCAGACGACGAACTGACGCAGGACGCCTTTTTGGGCGGCAAACTGACGTTACGCCAACCGCGCATTGGATATCGCGCGGGCGTTGACCCTGTTTTTCTGGCCGCCAGCGTTCCGGCAAAGCCCGGTGACCGTGTGCTCGAACTTGGCTGCGGGGCAGGGCCTGCGTTGCTATGTCTGGGCGCACGCGTCAGCGGATTGCACCTGTGGGGCGTCGAACGGCAGCCTGACTATTCCGAACTGGCGCGCTGGAACGCCGAAAGCAACGGTCTGGACGCTGTGATCGAAACAAACGACCTGCGCGATCTGTCTGCTGAGCTGCGGCAAATGTCCTTTGACCATGTGATCGCCAATCCGCCGTATTACGATCCGTCCCAACGCGTTCCTGCGCAAGACAGTGGGAAAGAGGCGGGGCTTTCCATCGAAACGCCCTTGGCCGATTGGATCAAGGCCGCTGCTAAGCGCACCGCGCCGCGTGGCACCGTGACGTTCATCCATCGCGCCGAAAAATTGCCGGAACTTATTTCCGGATTTGCGAAATATCTGGGCTCGGTCGAAGTGAAACCCTTTGTGCCGCGCACAGGTCGTGATGCGGGGTTGGTGTTGATCCGCGGACGCAAGGAAGGCCGCGCGCCGTTCCGTCTGCATGCGCCTATCGTATTGCATCAAGGCCGCCAGCATATGACCGACGGGGATGACTATCGCCCCGAGATCAGGGCCATCCTTCGCCATGGCGGCGCGCTATCTTTCTAGGCGCCGGCACAACTTTTGCTAAATACTTTTGATATTCCTCGCCCAAGAATGCGCGTGCAGCGTGACTTTGTAAAAAAAATATGATGCACTGAAATTCTATTCACAAACAGGAGGTCACTATGAGCTTGAGTTCGCATTTGCAGGAACTGAAGAAGAAGCACCGTGTTCTGTCAGACGCAGTAGAAGAGGCGCAAAGATCGCCCGGCGTTGACGATTTGCGCGTGGCCCAACTGAAAAAGCAAAAGCTTAAGCTTAAAGAAGAAATTACACGTCTGTCTCCTCAGACGATGCACTGACGCATAACGCCGGTGCCTGAAGGCATCGCATGATAGTAGTTTTCAACGCCCTCATGATTTTTCATGAGGGCGTTTTCGGTTTCAGGGCAATTGGGAATCAGGCGGTGATCGCAGCGCAGAAATCGGTCATGGCATCGACTTCGTTCTGCATGATGTTGTGGCCGCCGGAATGCCAGTCTGCGCGGATATCCGCGCCTTGTTGTTCCAGATAAGCAATCAAGGCCCGTGTCTGCTGGGCCGGACAGATCGGATCCATCTCGCCCGCCGTGATCAGAATGCGTGATTGCGCCAGCCCCGGTTGCGGGGCAGGCGACCATGGGATCAGCGGGTGCAGCAGCATCGCATCGGTAAAGATATCCGGATGCTCCAACATCACGTTCATCAGAATGTTGGCACCGTTCGAATAGCCAAGGCCAACCACCCGATCCGCGCCCAAACGTGTCTTATGATCGGACAGGAAACGGGCCATGTCTTGGGTCCGTTCGCGCAGGTCGTCCATGTCATAGACACCTTCGCCCGTACGTTTGAAATAACGCAACGCCCCGTGTTCGTTCACGGTGCCGCGCGGCGAAATCACATGCGCGCCGGGGATCAGGCTTTGGGCAAAGTCGTGAAACTGTCGTTCCGAACCGCCTGTGCCATGGAAGGTAAAGACCAGCGGCGCGCCTGCGGTCCCTTGGGTTTCAGCAAAGACCAGATCAGTCATGGATCGGCTCCAGATATTTCTGTTCCAGCAAGTGGCGCAGATGTTCGTGCTGTGATGGAAGCTTGAGCGCCTCGCCCAGATGCGCGGTATCTTCGTCGCGGTCAAAGCCGGGTTCGTTTGTTGCGATTTCGAACAGGACACCGCCCGGAGTGCGGAAGTAGATCGCCCAGAAGTAATCGCGGTCAATCACAGGCGTCACTTGGTATCCTGTGTCCATAAGCGCCTTGCGCACTTCCAGCTGTTTGGCGCGGTTTTCCACGGCAAAGGCCACATGGTGCACCGATCCTGCGCCCTGCGCGGCGGGCGATGCCTGCAGTTGGGCCAGATCAATCACATTGGCATCGTTGCCGCCGGGAATGTGGTAGCGCGTCACTGACCCGCTTTGATCCTGCTTTTCGTAGCCCATGAATTCCAACAGTTCCGCGGTGGCCGTTGCATCCCAGAGACGCATGTCGGTGGAGTGGAAGCCACGGATCGCCACATCGGCGGGCACGCCGTTGCCTGTCCATGGGTCGCGGCTGTGATTATCGACCTCGACCACAGCAAAGGCATCACCGTCGGGGCCAGAGAACCGTAGGCGCGGCGCGCCGAAATAGGTGTCAGAGCTGATGTTGGCGACGCCTGCTTTGGTCAGGCGTTCCTGCCAATAGCCGACGGCACCGGTCGGGATGGCAAACACCGTGGTGCCGACCTCGCCAATACCTGCGCGGCCACGGCGCGCGCCGGGGAAGGGGAAGTACGTCATCACGGTTCCGGGCGTGCCCAGCTCATCTCCGTAATACAGGTGATAGACCTCGGGTGCGTCGAAGTTCACCGTCTTTTTGACGCGGCGCAGGCCGAGCACTTTGGTAAAGAAGTCGTTGTTCTTCTGGGCGTCAGACGCCAGCGATGTGACGTGATGAAGGCCCTGAATGTCGCGGATCATGGAAAGCTCCTATAGCGTTTGGTCCGCAATATAGGCCGCAATCGGTGTGCGTAAATTCCACGTGTAGCGCTGATCCTGTGCGCTGATACACAAAACCCCGCCACAAGGGACGGGGTTTCGCGTTTGATTTTCGGTCGGATCAGACGAAGAACTGACCGCCGTTCGCCGAGATTGTCGATCCGTTGATAAAGCCCGCGTCGTCGGACGCAAGGAACACAACGCAGCGTGCGATTTCTTCCGGCTCGCCCAGACGGCCAGTGGGGATTTGCGCGATGATCGATTCACGGACCTTTTCCGGAACCGCCATAACCATGTCTGTCGCGATGTAGCCCGGGCAGATTGCGTTGGCTGTGATGCCTGCGCGTGCGCCTTCTTGGGCCAGCGATTTCACGATACCCAGATCGCCCGCTTTGGTCGCCGCGTAGTTCACCTGAGCGAACTGGCCTTTCTGACCGTTGATCGACGAGATCACGATGATACGGCCGAACTTACGCTCACGCATGCCGCCCCAGACGGGGTGCACAGTGTTGAAAACGCCTGTCAGGTTTGTGTCGACCACTTCGTGCCACTGTTCCGGTGTCATTTTGTGGAACGGTGCGTCGCGGGTGATGCCAGCGTTGGCAACAACAACATCGATGGGGCCCAGATCGGCTTCGACCTGTGCAAGGCCCGCTTTGGATTCTTCATAATCCGCAACGTTCCACTTGTAGGTCTTGATGCCGGTTTCGGCAGTGAAAGCCGCGGCCTTTTCTTCGTTGCCGGCAAATGTTGCCGCAACCTGATAACCTGCGTCCTTCAGGGCTTTGGAAATCGAAGCGCCGATTCCGCGGCTGCCGCCTGTGACCAATGCTGTACGTGCCATGTCTTGTCCTCCAAGCACTGAGTAATTCTATTGCGCAAACCTGCATTGTTTTTGCAAGATTGTTACTTTTCAAAAAACAGGTTTCGCGGGGGACGTCAAGCAGACGAATGGGCTAAATCACCGTTTCCTGTGCGTGATTTGGCCGCGTTTCCACTGTTTGTCCCGATGAAAATCTTAAAAAAGCAATCGCCAATGTACAAAAGAAAAAGGCGGGTCGTTTCCGACCCGCCTTTGTTTGTTACGGACGTTCGACGCACATGGCGACGCCCATACCGCCGCCGATGCAAAGGGTGGCGAGACCCTTCTTGGCGTTGCGGCGTTTCATTTCGAACAACAGCGTGTTCAGAACGCGGGCACCGGATGCGCCGATCGGGTGGCCGATGGCGATTGCGCCACCGTTCACGTTCACGATCTCGGGGTTCCAGCCCATGTCCTTGTTCACGGCGCAGGCCTGAGCAGCAAAGGCTTCGTTGGCTTCGACCAGATCCAGATCCTCGGCCTTCCAGCCTGCTTTATCCAGCGCTTTGCGCGATGCGTAGATCGGGCCAACACCCATGATGGACGGGTCCAGACCGGCTGTCGCGTAGGACACGATGCGTGCCAGAGGCTCGATACCGCGCTTTTCTGCGTTGTCTGCTGTCATCAGCAGAACGCCCGCCGCGCCGTCGTTGATGCCGGATGCGTTGGCCGCTGTGACCGAACCGTCTTTGGTAAAGGCCGGACGCAGTTTCTGCATGCTTTCGATGGTTGCGCCGTGGCGGATATATTCGTCTTTGTCGACGACGATTTCGCCTTTGCGTGTCTTGATGGTGAAGGGGATCACCTCGTCATCGAACTTGCCCGCGTTTTGCGCGGCTTCGGCTTTGTTCTGCGATGCCAGCGCGAATTCGTCCTGCATGTCGCGGCTGATCTGCCACTGCTCGGCGACGTTTTCGGCTGTCTGGCCCATGTGGTAGCCGTTGAACGCATCCCACAGACCGTCGCGGATCATCGTGTCGATGTATTTCACGTCGCCCATTTTGTGGCCCGCACGCAGGTGCGCGGCGTGTGTGGACAGCGACATGTTTTCCTGGCCACCCGCACAGATGATGTCTGCATCACCCAGTTGGATGTGCTGTGCACCCAGCGCAACAGCGCGAAGACCCGAACCACACACCTGGTTGATGCCCCAGGCTGCTGCCTCTTTCGGCAGGCCAGCGTTGATGTGCGCCTGACGGGCAGGGTTCTGGCCCTGAGCCGCGGTCAGAACCTGACCCAAAATGGTTTCCGACACATCCGCTTTGTCGATGCCTGCGCGTGCGACCAGTGCCTCAAGAACGGCAGCGCCAAGATCGTGCGCGGGGGTGTTGGCAAAAGAGCCGTTGAAGCTACCTACAGCAGTACGCGCTGCGGATGCGATGACGATGTTGGTCATATTTGGTTCTCCATCCAATGAGCTTATGCGACGTGCTTTCTGCACCGCCGCACAATTCCTCCTGTGTAACGGTTACAGCAGCAATTCCAACGCGGCAACCTGCCCGAAGGTGCCCCAATCACTGCCCGAGAGGGCAGGGCGGCCAATTCGTGTGCTGGGTGAAGTGGATGAAATACACAAACCTAGGGCTTGTGAACAAAAGGCGGAGAAAGCGTGGGCGCGGAAAAGGCGTAACCTTGCAAACAGTCAATGCCTACACTGGCCAAAAAGGCTGCATCTTCTAGGGTTTCCACCCGTTCTGCGACAGTAATCATACCAAATTCGCCCCCCACCGCCGCAAGGGCGCGGATGGCCACCTGATTGTCTGAATCATGGGCCACGTTTGCGACAAAATGCCCGTCGATTTTCAGGATATCGAAGTCCAATTGCTTGAAATGGCGGAACACCGTTTGCCCCGCACCGAAAGAATCGAGGGCAAAAGAAATGCCTTTTTTCCGCAATCGCCGTGCAAATTCGGTCACCAATTCGGGCACGCGCATGGCTGAGTCTTCGGAAATTTCGAGAATCAGTCGCTCGGCCAGTGTCGGGTTGGCGGACAATTGACGATCCAGAATGCGTTGCCACCGCATATATCCGATCGAACGGGCAGACATATTTATCGACAGACGCAGATCGGGCACTTTGGCCAGCATCCGCAGCCCGTGTTCCAAGGCATGGCAATCCAGCAGCCTGCCGGTTTCCTGTTCTTCGACATATCCGATGAATTCCCGCGCAGGGATGATGCGGCCCGTGGGGTCGGTCACCCTGATCAGGCCTTCCCAAAACGCCACGCGGTTCTGGGCACTGGCCTGCACGATGGGTTGATAGGCCAGTTTCACCTCTTTGTGCCGCACGGCCGCGGCAACCATTGACGGAATATCCTTGTCACGGTTGCGAACTGCCTCTGACAGGGCGTTGGATTTCATTTTCTGGTGTTGCGGGCGCATTGATCCACTCTTCCACTATGGCCATCGCCAAAGTGCCCGCCAGAGGTTAACGGGTTGGTTAAGAAATCAGGCTCTATTCAAATGCCACCTATTTCCCTCTGCGCCTTTAAAATCAGGGGCCCAGTGGCAAAGCGCTTGACTCTGAAAGGTGTGCGCATATAAGCGCGGCTTCATTGGTGTTGGTGGCCCCCGCAAGGGGATGCCTGTCAGGGTTTCGACCCAGAGGACAACGCCCTTCATAGATACCCCCAAGACCACCGAAGGGGTGTCGCCTACAGAAGGAGATCAGACGGTGACAAAACGCACCTCTGCCAAGTACAAAATTGACCGCCGGATGGGTGAAAACATCTGGGGTCGTCCGAAATCCCCCGTTAACCGTCGTGAATACGGCCCCGGCCAGCACGGCCAGCGTCGTAAGGGCAAACTGTCCGACTTCGGTATCCAGCTGCGCGCCAAGCAGAAGCTGAAGGGTTACTACGGCGACCTGACCGAAAAACAGTTCCGTCGCATCTTCTCGGACGCGGAACGTATCAAGGGTGATACAGGTGAAAACCTGATCGGTCTGCTCGAGCGCCGTCTGGACGCCGTTGTTTACCGCGCCAAGTTCGTTGCGACAGTTTTCGCTGCTCGTCAGTTCGTAAACCACGGCCACGTCCTGGTGAACGGCAAGCGCGTTAACATCCCGTCCTACCGCGTTAAAGAAGGTGACGTGATCGAAGTTCGCGAGAAGTCCAAGCAAATGGCCGTTCTGCTGGAAGCAACTCAGCTGACAGAGCGTGACGTTCCGGACTACATCGACGCTGACCACAGCAAGATGAAAGCGACATACGTTCGCCAGCCGGGCCTGTCCGACGTACCGTACCCGGTCGTCATGGAACCGAACCTGGTCATCGAATTCTACGCGCAGAACTAAGGTTCCGCGCCACCCCATACGGAAAGGCCGCATCATTCGATGCGGCCTTTTTGTTTTTTGGCGTCAGTCATCTGGCGATCGGGCAAAAGAAAAGGCCGCGCCCAGTGGGCACGGCCTTTTTCAGAATACGGATAAACCGGATTACATGTAGTATGTGGACCGGAAAACATGGTGGACGATTTCGTCACGCTTCAGGCCGCGCTTCGCCAGTTCTGCGTCGCTCATTGCCTGCAGCTGCTGAACGCGACGGACGCGACCGTCGGCTTCTGCGATTGCTGTCATGGTACGCAGGATCGCGTTACCGATATTTGCGAATACGTTGCTGGATTCGCGGACGAGTGTTGTTTCTGCAAGTGCCATTTCGACAAACTCCTGTTCAAGTCTGCTCCCTTGAGACATTGATATATGCTGCGGCGCGGCAAAAAAAGAGCTGTCTGGTAATAGCCGGTTTCCATTATTTGCATGGCTAAAGCCGCAATTTGCAGGGCTGCTATGCTGCGGCTGCAAAGGAATTGGGGCGGCCTAAGCCACCCCAGAGACGTTTGGAAAATTTATGCCCGAAGGCCAAAGTAATAAAGCGGTCCGTGGGACGGACCAAGCGCGGTCACTACTCGCAAAGGTAGGCTAGGTGATTCCGATGACAGTTCGGTAACAGTGCTATTCTGCGGCCAGCGCGACTTCGCTGCCCGCCGCTAGAAAACGCTGTGCGGCACCGCCCGCCAGATAGGCGATGCGCCCGTCAGCGATGGTGGCCTCGACCTTTTTCGTGGTGGCATGCACCACAACCAGATCCGCGCGGCGGCCATAATCGATATGCCCCCGATCGGGCAGTCGCAAAATCTCGGCCGGAGTTTGTGATATCAGCGCCCAAGCACGGGGCAGGGACATGCGCCCGTCGTCCACGATCTTGAATACGGCGCGCACCAAATCGGCGTAATGGTGCTCCGACATCAAAGCCTGACACAATCCCGAGCGCAGAAGATCTGTCGTCAGAGCAGCTTGATCGCTTCGCAGGATATCCGAGGCGGGCAGGATCACCGGATCACCAACGGCTTTGGCCAATGCGGCGGGTTTACGGTTGTCGGGTCGCGCGCAGAGCTTGGCGCCCAGCATCGAATAGGTTTCCCGCGTTTCCCCGTCGGGGTCATCCAGACTGCCGTACACAGTGCCCAAAAGATCAAAGGCTTCGGCCAAACGGCACAGATGGCGCGGTACATCACGTTTTTCGGCCGCCACAGAGGCCGCTTTTTCCATCAATGGGCGGCGATCAAGCTTTCCGAGCTCGATACGTTTCAGCAAATCGGTGAACAGTACCAGATCCACGCCATGGCGGCGGACCGAAGCCAGCAGAGCATCACGTATCGTGGTGGTGTGCGTGTCGCACAGCAACACGGCCCGCATATCAATCAGACTGCTGGGGCGCATATGCTCGATCAAGGCCAGCACAGTTCGTGCAACATCCGGGTCTGAGTGTTCGGCCTCCCATCCCCATCCTTGGGCAATGCGGGCCGTCGTGATCCCGTTGGCCGCAGCATCGCGTGCAGTCGTAAGCAACGCTGATTGCATCGACATGTCGGACGCAGTCATCCGGTTCTGAAAGCCAAGACCACACAGGTCGACGATCCCGGGCATCACAAAATATCCGGACAGGTCAACTTCGGGCAAAGGCCCCTTGGTGACCCGACCGTTTTGGATGGCGACAGACCTGCGTTGCATTTTCCCGTCGCGCAAAACCTCGACCCCTGTCAGGCGAAGCGACAGGCGGCGCGATTTCTGAGGTGAAAAAAGACGCTGCTCCATGACGCCAGTTTAGACGTCGCGTGTATCGGGATAATGACAAAACCCGTTTAGGGCGTAAATTTAGCGGCGTTTCAGCGTGTCGCCGTAAAGAACCTTGGGGCTAAGCTCGACAATACGCTCGACCTCTTTGGTGGGGTCAGCAACGCGTTCTGCAATGATTTCGGCAGCCTTGGTGCCAATCTCGCTCCGGCCCGCGTTCATCGTGGCCAGCTTGCGCGGCAGACCATCCAGCAACTCGACCCCGTTGAAACCGGCCAGACCGATCTTGCCCGGCACGTCATAGCCCTTTTCCAGCAGATACAGGAGGCCACCGGCACCGATCATGTCGTTTGAGTAATAGAGGAAATCCAGCTCGGGCGAGCGTTCCAGCATGGCTTCGGTCATCTCGCGACCCTTCGCCAAAGCGGATCCTCCGGAATAGAATTCCTGATCCTCGACCTCGATCCCGTTTTTGGCGAGAACCTCGGTAAAGCCTTCGAAACGCTTCCGCGCACGGTGGTCCAAGGGCATCTTAGTGCCCATAAAGCCGATGTGCTGGTAGCCCTGTTTCAGGATCGCCTGCGCCATCTCGCGGCCTGCACGACGGTGTGAAATACCGACGGCTGCATCAATGGGCGTGCCGTCGATATCCATAATCTCGACAATCGGGATGCCTGCCGCGCGCATCATGGCGCGGGACGCATCGGAATGTTCCAGACCGGCAATGATCACGCCCGAGGGACGCCACGACAGCATCTCATACAGAACGCGCTCTTCTTTTTCCGGCAGGTAGTCCGTGACGCCAACAACCGGTTGAAGGTCAGTTGTTTCCAGCACGTTCGAGATGCCGGAAAGGACCTCGGGGAACACCATGTTGCGCAGGCTGGGAATAATGACGGCCACAAGGTTGACCCGCTGGCTGGCCAGCGCGCCTGCAATTTTGTTGGGCACGTACCCAAGCGCCTTGGCCGCTTCGAGGACCTTTTCGCGGGTGGCTGGGCTGACATCGCCACGATTGCGCAAAACGCGGCTCACGGTCATTTCGGAAACGCCAGAAGCTTCTGAAACGTCGCGGAGCGTCAAGGGGCGATGGTCTGTCGGGGCCACGGTGTTTTCCTGTGCTTTTCTAAAAGTCTAGCGCAATCGCATAAGATCATACAAGGCAAACGACAGTCCATTCAGGGATGACAAGCCTTGATGCAGACGATATGCAAAAAACCCGTGCGGTCCCGTGGCTCAACTGGATAGAGCAGCCCCCTCCTAAGGGGCAGGTTGCAGGTTCGAATCCTGCCGGGATCGCCAGGATTCATTTTTGAACTTAGTGCATTGATCAGCCCAAAACCGACGTCACAGCGCGCTTGGTTGCAGCGACGATCCCGTCTGCCTCTTGTTTTGTCAGGCAGAAGGGCGGGGCGAAGCCTAGGATGTCGCCTTGGGGCATGGCGCGGGCGATGATGTTGCTTTGCTCTAGTAGGGCCGCTGCGATTTGTGGGCCGATTTTGTCTGCGGCGTCATAGAATGTCCGGCTGTCGCGGTCTTTGACGAACTCGACGGCACAAAGCATGCCTTCGCCGCGAACCTCGCCCACATGGGTATGGTCTGACAGCGCCTCGGACATGGTTTTGTTCAGATAGCCGCCCACGTCGCCTGCCTTGGTGACAAGGTCCAGTTCGTCAATCAGTTTCAGGTTCGCCACACCTGCCGCGGCGCCGATGGGGTGGGCGGAATAGGTCCAGCCGTGGCCGATGGGGCCGTTTTCGTCTGTGCCTTGCTCCAGCACCTTCCACACTTTGTCAGACACGATCGAGCCGGACAAAGGCGCGTAGGCCGAGGTCAGGCCTTTCGCGATTGTGATGATGTCAGGGCGCATGCCGAAGTGATCAGACCCGAACATGGTGCCCAGACGGCCGAAGCCTGTCACGACCTCATCCGCGATCAGCAGGATGTCGTGTTTGTCCAGAACCGCCTGAATGGCCTGCCAGTAGCCTGCGGGTGGGGGAACGATGCCGCCTGTGCCCAGTACCGGTTCGCCGATGAAGGCGGCGATGGTGTCGGCGCCTTCGCGTTCGATCAGCGCCTCAAGTTCGGCCGCGCAATGGGCGGTGAACTGTTCTTCGGTCATGTCCAGATCGGGGCGGCGGAAATAGTAGGGGGCCTCTGTGTGGATCACCTGCGTCAGTGGCAGATCGAACTTCTTGTGGAACAGCTCAAGCCCCGTCAGCGATCCGGTCATCAGGCCCGAGCCGTGATAGCCGCGCCAGCGCGAGATGATCTTTTTCTTCTCGGGGCGGCCAAGGATATTGTTGAAATACCAGACCAGCTTGATGTTGGTCTCGTTCGCGTCTGATCCGGACAGGCCGAAATAGACCTTGGACATGTGATCGGGCGCGCGGTCCAGAACCATTTTGGCCAGCGTGATCGATGCCTCGGTGCCGTGACCCACATAGGAATGGTAATAGGCCAGTTCCTTGGCCTGATCGGCAATCGCATCGGCAATGTCGGACCGGCCATAGCCGACGTTCACACAGTAAAGACCGGCAAAGGCATCCAGCAGACGGTTGCCGTCACGATCTTCGATGTGACAGCCCGATCCGCCGGTGACGACGCGCTGCGGGACATTGCCGCGGGCGAACTCGGCCAGATGTGTGGAGGGGTGGAAAAAGTTGTCGCGGTCCCACTGTTCAAGTTGGTCGTTGCGAAGCATGGCTCACCTATCGGTTCCGGCGGCGCGCCGCCTGTTTCTTTGAAAGGAGCCTTGTGCACGCGGCCGACGCATCCGGGCGTCTGACCAAGAGGGAAAGCTCCGCTCATCCTGACAGCAGCGCGCAATGCCTTTATTGCCAAGACAGGCAGACCCTAGAATGCCGAGTACGGATTGAAAAGCACCTTTGAAGCTTTTTCCTTTCAGCCAAAGTGCATCAAGCTGTACGCGGTTCATTGGTCAGCAGTTTTCGATTTAAAAATATGCCGCCTCGCGTGAACGGCAGTGCCCGGCCGAATGTTATATCCATTTTGGATGTCTTTCGCAGACACCAAGCACATTAGACAAATCTCCGGTGGCCTTTGGAAATCTCGTCAAATCGAAATTTCGAACAAGCTTTACGTTACGGAAGCTTATCGTGGAGGAGGAGATATGCATCCAGCATACGAAGCCGCACCCTTGCCTGCGAACGAAGAAGCACGCAACGCACGGGTCCACCGATCCGGGGTCATGGATGTAGATCAGCCTGACCGGTGGGATATATATGTCGATCTTGCAAAGCTGATTACGGATTGTCCGGTCGCCTATACAGGGCTTCTGGACGAAGACCGCCAGTTTTTCCTTGCTCAGGATTTCAACGGGCTGATCGACGCCACTGAAGTGCCGCGTAAAATGACCCTGTGCCAATACGCATTAGGCAGTACGGCCCCCACAATTGTTCCGGACCTGCGAGAACACGAAAAGCTTAAAAACAATCCACTCGTGCTCGAGGCACCCCATTGGGTGTTCTGGGGGGCCTATCCCCTTGTAACCAGTGACGGTCTGGTTTTGGGAACGCTTTGCACCGTGGATTACAAGCCAAGGGTCATGTCACCCGAGGTCGTGGACCGTATGGTTGAACTCGCGTCCAACATGACCCTGATGATCACGTTGCAAATGGAAGAACGTGGTGCGGTCACAGAGCGCATGTCCGAAGTTTGCCGAAACCTTGGTCGTGAATACCCGGAAATGGGCTTGCCCGAGTTGGAAGGCTTTCTAAGCCTCTGTGCTGGCAACCCGGTGTCCAAGGACACTTTGGGAACGCTGATTGGAATGGGGTTGGCTGAAAAGAAAGGAATTGGCGCAGAGCTGTCCGCCATGGGCCGAGAGGTTCAGGGCAATCAGGGCCTGTCTGCCGCGATGTTCCGACGCAAAATTCTGGCCCCCAAAGCGACGCTGGACGTCGAAGATCTCTTTGCAATGATGGAGTAGCACGATGTACACCAAAATCTATCAGATCAAGCTGACCAGCATAACCGAAGGCAAGATTGCTGCGTCCTACGTTGCCGAGGAACTGGGCGGATCGATCGCTAAGCACAATATGACAGGCCTGAATATCTTCCTGTGCAAGGAAGGCTCGTTGTACGTGACGATCAATTTCGACGACATTTCCGAGATGAAAGCCTTTGAAGCGGGGCAGGAGGAGATGTTCAACGAACTCAAGCAATCCTTCACCTGCCGAGCCGTGGATTATGCCGCCGTTCCGGTGTTCCGTTACGAACGCGAGGCGACCAATGCGGCACTATCCGCTCTGGGGTGACTGATGGGGCTAAAAGAAGCTGCCTTTGCAGCAGCTTCCTACACCACCTCGATCACACCTTTATCGATGGCCAGCACATAGCCACGTTTGGCGATGGTTTTGACCAGCAGTTCGCTGACCAACTGGTTGCCCAGCCCGTCGCGCAGGCGTTTGATGCGGGTGGCACCGGCGGCTTCGTCGCAGTCGGCCTCGGACCGGCCGGAAATCATCGCCTCGATCTGGACGCCGGTCAGCATTTCGTCGTCCATGCGGGCCTCGGCCAGAACCGATATCGTCTCCATCATCGCGTCGGTCAGTTTGAAGCCCATGGTGTTCAGATAGACCGTCTTTTCATCGCGGCTGATGATCAGCGACGACACCTCGATCCCTGACCGTTCGATCTGGGCCATGCGGCGGTTCATCGTGACCAGCATGATCAGGAACACCAAGGCGGCGACCAGCATGGCGGTGGCAAAGATCAGAAGGACGAAAATGACCATCCGATAGCTGGCCAGCGTTTCGGCAAAGGCATTGCCGGACTGGGCCAGAATTTCCAGCAGTTTGATTTCGGCCTGCGATGTCAGGTCGTCGTTTTCAATAAAGATACGTTCGACCTGCGCATCAAAGGCGTTGGCGTCGGGCAGGGCCAGCAACAGCCAGATCCCTGCACCCGCCAACAAGGCGACGATCGCGATAATCCCGAGGCTGACGATACGCGTGCCGGACCGGCGCGCCTCAGTAGCGGAGGTAGTTGTTTCCGGCACTGGTCTTCCTTTCCTCCAAACCACTTTCGTCAAATACAGACACAACATTCAGCAAAGTCCAGCCTGCGTCTTTCAGGCGGGGCTTCAGCTCTTTCTTGGCGGATTTCTTGCTGCAGTCGCCAGAAATCTCGGCCACCCCGTAATGCAGGCGCAACGGGTCTTCCTGCTTGGCCTTGTAATCGGCATAGCAACCGGCCTCTGCCGCGGCGGGCAGGGCAAGAAGCAGGGAAAGGATCAGGGCGTTTTTCATAGGCACATGATTGCACGCAATGGACGCTGCAATTCAATAACAACGCGCAAAATAAGGGCTGTTATCCGATAACAGGCGGTCGTCATTGCCTGACTTCGGGGGGCTGGGACAGGTTCGGGACACAAGCTTGGTCACACTCGATCAGGCGCATCACCGAAATGTCCAACAGCCCACAGGAGCCGCCCCATGTCCCGCCGTTTTATTGCCGCCGTCCTAAGCACCGCCCTTGCCCTGACAAGCTTCGGGGCCTCCAGCGCCCGTGCCGCCGATGCCGATGATCTTGTGAAGCTTCTGGCTGGTGCCGCCACGATCTATGTGATCGCCAATGCCGCCGAACAGGCGCGGGAACGCAAGGACGGTAAGGTCACCAAAAAACAGAAAGAGCTGATCTACGAACGGGCCTGGCCGCAGTACGGCAAGAATAACTTCCAGAACCGCATGCGCCCGCCGCTTCCCGCCGAATGCCTATGGGTGCCGCGCAACGGTTCGAGAAAACACGACGCCGTTTTCAGCGCGCGCTGCCTGAACCGCAAATACGACGCGTCCAACCGCCTGCCGCGTAAATGCCGGACCGAGGTGCGCACCCAGCGCGGTTACGCCCATGCCTATGGCGCCCAGTGCCTGCGAAAGCGCGGCTACGTAATGCGCCGCCGCTGATCCCTTTCGAGCAGGAGATGCATCGGGTTTGATCCCCTGTCCCTTTGCATCGCCACAGACGCGCGGCCCAAAGAAGGCCGCGCGTCTTACTTTGTGGGATGGCGCAAGAAATGTGGCTTTGTCTGCTATGGGGGACAGAGTGAGTTTTCGCTGCGCCTGCGCAAATGTCTGCTTCCGAACATGGTCACGAACGCATAGGATCAATTATGTGAATTGGCAGTAAAACTAGCAGAGGTCTACCTTGCCTGATAGATGTATTTTTCCGGTTTCCAATTCGACATATGAGTTCCTTCTCAATAGTGCGACGCTTGTCACCGTCGCGGGCGGCGCATTTATGTTTGCGTCACTTGACCCAGATGGGAGTTTTTGGATGCGGCTTGGTCAATCGGTTTGCTTTATTGCCGTAATGACATTTTTTACTGCAACTTCGATAAAGCGTGAAGTTATCTCACCTCTCCAAAGGGTTATTTTCTGGTCGATTGTAGTTGTTTGGGTAGCTCCCGTGGCTTTTGCCACCCTGTATTTACTTGCAGGAGACTACCAAAAATGCCTTCAGAATTCCGAAACCGTTTTAGACCACTTGTACTTCTCTTATGTTACGTTCACGACGCTTGGGTATGGAGACATTCAACCCATTGGAATTTGCAGAGCATTGAGTGCCGTCGAGGCTGTATCGGGATATGTTTTTCTTGGGGCTCTTGTGTCTGCTTTTGCTAACTTGCCATTGAAACAGTAAAGTCCACAATTCACTCAGTCTTAGTTGCGCCAAAAACCAATCCTAGTCGGTAACTGAGCTTTCGGCAAAGCGCGTAAAGAAAGCCAATGTTTGTCTGATACGCAACCGCCACTGGCAAAGCAGGCATTCACGTATTGAGCAGCTTCGGACAATATGGGCTTAAACCAGACTCTCTCGCTTTCAAGACTACTCAAACTTTTGATGTGGTTGCACCGATGCCTGTCAGGTATCCCAGCAACCATGACTATTCCTGACGATTCCCATGAACGTGCGCTGATCTCTCAAGGGTGCAAATTGATTGCCGGTGTGGACGAGGTCGGGCGCGGGCCGTTGGCGGGGCCTGTGGTGGCGGCGGCTGTTCTGTTTGATCCGGCGACCTTGCCCGACGGCCTGCGCGATTCAAAAGCGCTGTCCAAGAAAAAGCTGGCGGCATTGTCCGAACTGATCACCGCGAACTGCCGCTATGCGATCGGCGAGGCGACGGTCGAGGAAATCGACGAAATCAACATCTTGCGCGCCAGCCACGTGGCGATGTGCCGTGCGATTGCGGCGCTGCCCGAGCAGCCCGAGCATGTGCTGGTCGATGGCAATATGATCCCCAAAGACCTGACCATTCCCGCCAGCGCGATCATCAAGGGCGATGCCAAATCGGTGTCGATTTCGGCGGCTGCAATTGTGGCCAAAATATGGCGCGACAGGGTGATGTGTGATTTGGCGCAACACTATCCGCAGTATGGCTGGGACTCGAACGCGGGATACCCGTCAAAAAGCCACAAAGAAGCGCTCCGAGATTTTGGTGTTACCCCACATCATAGACGTAGCTTCAAACCGATACACAATATCTTGTATCAAGAATAATTTCTAACTTACTGATTCAAAAAAGAATTTGACCCCGAATCACGTTTGACTCACCATTGTACCCAACCACAGAGCGCAAAAGCGCCAACGGGACAGAGGCAGAGTATGACGAAGATGACCGATATTAAGAGCGCGCAAGCGCTCCCTCTCAACACGATTCTATCGGGGGATTGCATTGATATAATGCGGTCCCTGCCGGAGAATTCTGTCGATCTGATTTTTGCAGATCCGCCGTATAATCTTCAGCTGAAAGGGCAGCTTCACCGCCCCGATAACTCGCGCGTTGACGCCGTAGATGACCACTGGGACCAGTTTTCGAGTTTTGGCGCCTATGATGAGTTCACACGCGAATGGCTGTCGGCGGCCCGTCGTCTTCTGAAACCGAATGGCGCGATCTGGGTCATCGGTTCTTATCACAACATTTTCCGCGTGGGGTCCGCGCTTCAGGACGCAGGTTACTGGATCCTGAACGACGTGGTCTGGCGCAAGTCGAACCCGATGCCGAACTTCCGCGGTAAGCGTTTCACCAACGCGCATGAAACAATGATCTGGGCGTCCAAATCTGAGGGTGCCAAGTACACCTTTAACTATGAGGCGCTGAAATCCCTGAACGAAGGCATCCAGATGCGTTCCGACTGGGTTCTGCCGATTTGCAACGGTGGCGAACGCCTGAAGGACGCCAATGGCGACAAGGCACACCCGACGCAAAAGCCGGAATCCCTGCTGCACCGTGTTCTGGTTGGTTCGACCAACCCCGGTGATGTGGTTCTGGACCCGTTCTTTGGCACAGGCACAACTGGTGCCGTCGCCAAAATGCTTGGCCGTGACTGGATCGGCATCGAACGCGAAGCCGCCTACCGTGAAGTCGCGGAAAAGCGTATCGCGAACATCCGCAAATTCGACAAGGCCGCGCTGGAAGTGACCCGCGCAAAACGCGCCGAGCCGCGTGTGCCGTTCGGTCAGTTGGTGGAACGCGGCATGCTGCGTCCGGGCGAAACGCTTGTGTCCCCGTCGGGCAAAAGCGCCAAGGTGCGTGCAGACGGCACTCTGGTCGGTCTGGATGTCAAAGGGTCGATCCATCAGGTCGGCGCCCATCTGGAAGGCGCACCGTCGTGCAACGGCTGGACCTACTGGCACTTCAAGAAAGACGGCAAAACCGTTCCGATCGACGTCCTGCGCCAGCAGATCCGCGCCGAGATGGAAGACCGTCCGAACTAAGCCGAAAACACAGAATAGTTTACCGCCCGCGTCCGTAGCCGCCTACGTGACGCGACCTTCCCCGCCTGTCTGTCAGGCGGGGCTTTTTGGTTTGGGCAGGCAAATGCGACAGCTATGTGTCTGATTGTTCATCACATCTGATCCTTTGAATGAAAAATCGCAGTTTGGCCCTAATTTTGGCACAAAAATTGAAGATGACGGTGCGGAAGACGGAAAATTGGATATCTAAAGAGGGTTCTCATGCTCAAATTTACAACTTCGACGACGGCACTGATTTTGGGTCTGGCACTGGCAACAACTTCGGTTTCTGCCCAAGAAACAACTGAAGAGCCGACGCCGACAGAGGAACAGACGCCGACTGAAGAGCTGGATACAAATGACGACGGTCAGCTGACGTTCGACGAGATCGACACAGATGACGACGGCGAACTGGACGAAGAAGAGCTGACACATGCCTTCGGTCCCAACGCGACACGCGCGCTGCTGAAATTTGACGCGGACGGCGACGGTATCGTGACCCTCGATGAAGTGCGTGCAGGCAACAACGCCGGTGGCAATAGCGAGGCTGCCAAAGCCCGCAACGCGGAACGCAAAGCCGAGCGTGACGCCGGTGCCACAAGCCGTGACAGCGGCGACAAAGGCAACCGTGGCGGTGGCAACGGTGGTGGAAACGGCGGCGGCAACGGCGGCGGCAACGGTAACGGCGGCGGCAATGGCGGTGGAAACGGTGGCGGCAACGGTAAAGGCCGCAACTAAATCGCACTAGCGACAGATCGTCAGACATCTTTGGACACGCCGCGTTGGATCAAAACGCGGCGTGTTTTCTTATTTAAGAATGTCACGCAGTGTGCAGGGTTCAGATCAGGGTCTGCGCATAGCTTTCCAGTTGGCGCGCCACGGTTCCCCAGCCGTCGAAAAACCCCATGTCTTTATGCGCTTTGCACGCTTCGGCAGATCGGTGCCGCGCCGTCACGGTGTAAAGCGTTCCGCCATCGGTATCGGCGAGCTCGATGATTGCCGTCATGAACGGGTCGGCGGCGGGCTTCCAACCTTCTTGATAGGCGTCGGTAAAGACAAGTTTCTCGTCCGGAACAATCTCAAGAAAGACGCCATCGTTGGACATCGAATTCCCCTCGACATTCATGACCGTGTTGAACCGTCCACCCACGCGAAGATCGACATCGCAGGATTCAATAAAGTGGGGTTTGGGCACGAAGAATTCTTTGAGGTGCTGTGGCTGTGTCCAGCACTGCCAGATCACGGCCCTAGGGGCGTTTAGGGTCAGAGAAAAGCTCAGGTCGGTCTCGGGATCCAGAATCATATTTGCGCTCCAGCGGCAAAATTTCTGATCCGAGCATGACAGAGAGTTGGTCAAAGGAAAGCGGTGATCGCATATCCCCTGGCCTTCTCTGGGCGCTCCATATCTGGGCAGAACCATGCAAGTCGCGATTTGTGCACATAGCGGGGTTGCCTTGACGTTAACCCGGCCTTCGGATCAGGTGCCGGAAACACAGGGCAGAGGGCTTTATGGATATTCGCGCAATCTTTATGGGGCTGGCCTTTGCTTTGATGTGGTCGTCGGCCTTTGCCTCGGCCCGTATCATCGTCATGTCGGCCCCGCCCTTGGCGGCCCTTTCCCTGCGCTTTCTGATATCGGGTGTTCTGGCGATCCTCATAGCCCGCGCGCTGGGCCAGAATATGAACCTGACGAGGTCGCAATGGCGCGGCGTGGTGATCTTCGGTCTGTGCCAGAACGCGCTTTATCTGGGCCTGAACTTTGTCGCGATGCAAACGGTCGAGGCATCACTGGCGGCCATCATCGCATCAACCATGCCCCTGATCGTGGCCTTTGCAGGCTGGGCCTTCCTTGGTCAGCGCCTTCCCCTGATGGGTGTGATCGGCCTGTTTGCCGGTGTCGCGGGCGTTCTGTTGATCATGGGGATGCGTGTGACCGGTGGGGTCGATCTGATCGGTCTGGCGCTCTGTGTGATCGGCGCGGCGTCATTGGCTGTGGCGACGTTGACGGTGAAATCCGTGACGGCTGGTGGCAATGTTATGATGATCGTGGGCCTACAGATGCTGGTCGGCTCTGCCGCCCTGATCGTGCCGTCGCTGGCGTTTGAGACGCTGACGTTTGAACCATCGTGGACCCTGTTGGCGGCCTTTGCCTACACGACACTGGTTCCGGGCGTGTTGGCCACCTTGGTGTGGTTCCTGCTGGTGGATCGCATCGGCGCGGTCAAGGCCGCGACCTTCCACTTCCTCAACCCGTTTTTCGGCGTGGCGATTGCTGCGGTTCTGCTGAACGAAAACCTTGGTCTTTGGGACGTGATTGGGGTTGCGATCATCGCGGCGGGCATTCTGGCGGTCCAATTGGCCCGCCAGTCCAAAGCCTAGTAGTCTTTTTCAAAATACACACCCACGCCGGTATTCCCGTCCGAGCCAACAGTGCCACGGGCGGTGATGTTTGGCGTCACCGTCAGGTTCAGGTTGATTTCGGATGTTCCGTCGCTGCCTACCGTCACGTCGGTATAGGTGCGATCATTGATGTACTTGCCCAACTGTAGCTCGGTTGTGCCGTCCTCAGAGGTCTGGACATCCAGATCGTCCAGGCCCGTGCTCATCCGGATGTTGTCGATGATTGAATTGCCGCTGCGACCGGCCAGCGTATTCAGCGCGGCGGCGATGCGCAGCGCTTGCAGGCCCGAGATTTGGGTTAGGTCGCGACCGAACAGAAGCAGGGCCAGAACCTCTTCCTCGGGGCGGTCGGGGTTCGAGGTAAAGGTCACCTCGGGGTCAGACACCGGCCCAACGATGTTGACCTGAATTTCGGTATCCGCACGGGATGCATCGGCGCGCACCTGCAGGTAGGGATCAAGATCGCCCTGCAGGACGATAGAGGCCTCGCTTAGCGTCAGGCGTTGACCGAGGATATCCAGACGACCGCGGATCAGATCGAAGCGGCCAGTCGGCGTGACGTTCTTCAAACTGCCGCCAACACGAACCGTACCACCCAGTTCGGCATCCAGGCCGCGGCCACGCACGAAAATGCGCGACAGGGCATTTACTGTCACATCCAACAGATAATCCAATAGGCCCTCAGGTTTCGCCTCGGCCGTGTCAAGCAGACCCGCCCTAGCGCGGGACGTGCGCACCGCGGCGGGTTCGTTGACATGTGCCAATTGGAAGGTCAGCGCAGTTGAACCGGTACCACCCGACGGAACGCGCAGTTCGGTTTGCCCCAAATCGACCGTGCCCGACAGGCGGGCCGTCGACGCCAGCGGACCGTTCAGATTTAGCCGGCCTTCGACAGTTGTTGCATAAAGCGACGGGTCTTCGAACCCGAGGCTGCGCAGACGGATGTTCAGATCGCCGTTAAAGGGTGCCTCCAGTGACACGGGACCATTCACCTGTATCCGCCCACCGGTGGTCGAGCGGCCGTCTACGTCGATCTGCGCACGGCCTGCGTTCAGATCGATCGTTGCTGTCAGCGGATCAAACGCCAGCCCTTGGGTCGGGACAGTAAGGCTTGCGTTCTCAGTGGCGATGCGCCCGCTTAGCGATGACAGCTGCAAAGGCCCGTTCAGGCGCAAATCAAAGCGGCCCGTGCCGGATACGACGTTCGGGGTCAGCGCAAAGTTCGCCAGCCCGAGAGGCGCATTGCCGTCAATCGTCAGGTTCGCTGTGCTGCCGTCCTGCGCGACGGTGCCGTTGATCGTGGCGGTGGTGCCGCCAGCCGCATTCAGGACCGTATCAACAAAAAGCGTTTCGCCAGAGCGACGCGCTGTACCTGTTGCGGATGCCGGACCACTAAAGTCAGGCGCGAACAGCCCGACATCCCGCAGATCGGCGGAAAAGCGGATGACATCGTTCTGGTCATCGCTGCTGCCCGACGCCTGAATATCAAACTCGGTCGCATCGACGTTCAGCGTGTCGATCCTGATCGTGCCAGTATCAGAACGTTCCAGAATAGCGGTCAGATCAGCCGTGCCGCGCATCAACTTGTTCACCGCATCAATGCCGGTGCGCAGGTTGACGGTTTGGCCCCTGACGTTTGTCGCAAAAGACCCGTCAGTCAGATCCACGCTGCCAGAGCCGGAAAGCTGTGCCGCGCCGCCCAAGGATTGCCCGACAAGGCCGGACAGGGGCGACAGATCATTGATGTTGATTGCACCCTCTGCCGTGACTGACGTCGGTTTGAAATCTGCAATCTCGGCCTGACCGCTGACATCGATCTTTGATCCACCAGGGCCTGCGCCCTGTACGATGTAATCCAGCGTCTCGCCGCTTTGTGTGGCGTTGCCGTTCAGATAGGCGCTGCCGGACATGTTGGGGTAGATATCGTTCAGGTTCGTCAGTTCGGATTTGAACGTGATCCGGCTGCCATCACCGTCGGGGGTGTACAGGCCATCGGCCTGAACTGAACCCCGCGGCGCGATGATGTTAAAGTCGCTAACCGTCAGGCCAAGCGCATCCATAATCGTATCGATCTTGAACGTGCTGCGGCCTTCCAGAATGCGGTCGGCTTCGGCAATGCCTGTTTTGGGGCTGCTCAAAGCACCATCCGCTGCGACGTTGAAATAACCGGTCGGCAGGCTGTAGCGCCCGTTGGCGGTGGCTTCGATCCCGCCGCCAAGGGGGCGGTTCGCGATTGTCGACCAGACCGACAGATCATTGGCGGACAGCGTGCCTTGGCCGGAAATATCAGAGGGTTCGCCATCGATCAGCAGCAGTCCAAGGGTCGCATCCACAGCCGTTTGACCGGGGGCCTGTGCCTTCAGGTCGACGCCCCAGCGCGGGCCGGTTTGTGTGGCCATACCTGCTAGGCTGGTCGCGCCATTCGCGCCTTCCAGAACATCGCCCAGATCGGTCAGGCGGGCGTCGAAAGAGATTTCGCTGTTGTCGCTGGCCAGAAGGCCGTTCGCTTCGATTTTCGCAGCCGAGCTTTCGGTGGTCAGATCGCGCAGCGTGATCCCGTTTTCATCGCGCAGAACGCTAAGTGTCAGATCGGTTTGCCCCGCGACCAGAGTGTCCAGTTGTTCGATCCCGACGATCAGATCGCGCGTCGATCCGGTGATCAGCGCGTCAAAACCACCTGACAGAGGGGCGATATTGCCGACAACGCGGACGTCAGCAGCGCCTGCAACTTCGCGCTGGGCAAGGCCGGAAAAGCGGCTGATGTCATCCACATCGGCCTGCAGATCACCCGAGATGATCAGGTTCAGATCGTCGCCCAAACCGTCAAATTCCAGATCACCCGCAACTTCGGTTCCTGCGCCGGACAGGGTCAGGTTGCTGATCTTGAAGGGCGAGTCTTCGATATAGCTGACTTCGAACTGGCCGGTGGCATCTGTACCAACGGCTTGCGACAGGTTGGGGTCCGTGAATTCCAGATTTTCAGCTTGAACATCGAACGTCCCCGCCAGTTGCCCAAGCGCCGTGCCTTCGCCCCGTGACAGTGAACCCGCACCGTCGATGCGCAGCAGGCGGGCGGACAGGGTAGGGCGGTCAAGGCCCACGACCTCGATACGGGCGGACCAGTCATCGCTGGTTTCTGCGTTGTAAAGGATGTCCAGATCGGCGCGATCCAGTCGGGTAACTTCACCCGGAATTGGCAGCTCAATCTTGCCGCCTTCCGGTGCTGCGATATCCCCTGTCAGCGCGACGCGGCTGGGCCACAGGTCTTCGCCGAAGGCCGCGGAGCCAGAGATGTTGATGGCATCTGACGTCACCGTCAGATCCATCAGATCCAGCGCACCACTTTGATACCGCGTGCCGTCCACTTTCAGCGACAGGTCTTCGCCAAAGAACTCGCGGCTTTCAGGTTCAAGCAGGGGGCGTATATCGCCGGAAATATCGGCGGTGAACGACGTTCCAGGTTCGCCGTTGTCATTGGCCAAAAGCGCCACAGTGCCACTGATCCGGTCCTGTCCGTCGGTGGCCAGACCGATGTCTGCGGTAAAGTCCGAAAGCGGGCCTTCGCCATCGATGTTCAATGCGACAGATGGCTGGCCCGGCAACCCAAGCAGCGAAGCCGCAATGCCGTTTTCGCCCTCTTCCAGCGACACATCCAGCGCCAGTATGCGCGTCGCGTTGTCGAAACTGCCTTCGACCCCAAATGCGCCGCTGGCACCGTCAAGCCGTTGCGCGGCGATCGATATGTTGCCAGAGCCTTCCGCCAGTTGCGCAGAGCCCTCGACGCTGAGGATGGCGATCTGACCAAGGATAGGTTCGCCCAGTTCAACACGTTCCGCTGCAATACGACCGATCTGCACGCCAACGGG
Organism: Thalassococcus halodurans; assembly: GCF_900108225.1. GTDB lineage: Bacteria > Pseudomonadota > Alphaproteobacteria > Rhodobacterales > Rhodobacteraceae > Thalassococcus > Thalassococcus halodurans. Next base: position 30,157 of record NZ_FNUZ01000003.1, on the reverse strand, counting down.
CAATTCTGGTAGGGCAAAGGGTGAGGCTTCGGGGCTGGGGGCGTCGCTGGATGATCCGGGCAGGCGTGGCACGATGATCTCTTGGGCAGAGAGTTCGGTCACATCCAGCTGCCCCCGCAAAAGGGCAGAGCGGTTCCAGTCCAGTTCCACACCTCGCAAGGTCAGCCATGTGCCTTGCGCGTCCGAAATCCGAAGTTCGGCCACCGTCGCGCGTGAACTGAGCGCGCCTTGGAAATCGACGATATCCACGGCGAAGTCGCCGTTCGACAGGTTGTCTTCGATCAGCGCCTCAAGATAGCCGCGGTCTGCGGCCTCTTGTGCGGTTTCGTCGCTTTCTTGCGACGGGGCGATGGCGGGAAACAGAAAGGTCGCGCCGACAGTGGTGTATACGAGAAACCGCTTCAAAACGCTTGTCCAATCCCGATGTAGAATTGCACTCCGTCGCTTGTTTCGCCCCCTGTCGGGCCGGCCACGTCAAAGCGGATGGGTCCAAGACCGGTCTGATACCGGACGCCAAGGCCCGCACCGGAATGCCATTCGCCGTTATTGTCGAACTGGCTGCCTTCGCCAACGTACCCTGCGTCGGCAAAAGCCACGACGCCAAGATTTTCGGTCAGGTCCTGCCGCAGTTCGACCGAGAGGGCCGCGAAACTCCGGCCACCGGTTTCGTCGCCATTGCCCAAATCGACGTTCAATGATTGATAGGGCTGGCCGCGAACAGTGCCGCCGCCGCCCGAGTGGAACAGGTATTCAGGTGGCGTGCCTTCGATGTCGGAACCGACGACGGAGCCCAGCTGCAATCGTGTCGCCAAAACCGTGGGGTCACCATCGCCGTAGCCGAAGTACCCGCGCGCGTCCGCGTAAAGACGTCCGCCGGACTGGCTGCCGTTCAGGCCTGCGTAGGGCGTCAGTTGCAACGCCACATAATGGCCCTGTCGCGGGTTCAGCGAATTGTTGCGTTTGTCCCAGGTGATGGTTGTCGGCAGGGTCACAAGCGTGAATTCCCGTTCGCCAAGGTCATCGTTCGTGTGGGACCAGACAAAGCCGATCCCGCTTTCGATGCTTAGATACTCATTGAGAGGACGGGTAAAGCCAAAGCGCACTTCGGCTCGGTCGGTTTCAAAGGTCGGCTCGTCCAGATGTTCAAGCGCGATCAGCGTAAATCCGTGTGTGTCTGCGCCATAGATCGCAGGCACGTCAAAGCGCCCCGAAACGCTGTAATCCATACCACTGCTGACGGTCGAAATGTTCTTGATCGACACATCAAAGCGTAGTCGTTCGGCCCCGCCATAGAAATTGCGGTGTAGCCAGAAGGCAGACAGTGCAGCGCCGTCTTGCGTCGAATATTCCGCGCCAAACCCGATGCGGCGGGATTTCTGGTCGGTGACAGCCAGCTTCATATCCATGCTGCCGTCCGGATCGACTGTGTCTGCCTCGGTCAATGTGACCGATGAAAACGCGCGGGTTCTGCGCAAACGGGCAAGGACGGTTTCAACTTCGGCCGGTGAGAACCGCTCGCCTGTCGGGAAACCGGCGATACGACGGAGCGCGTTGTTCCGCACGGAGCTGGGCTTGGTAATGATCAGATCGCCAAAACTGACCAAAGGCCCCCGATCAATATCGATATCGACAGAGAGTTTACCCCGTGCATGATCCGCCACGGCGCGGTCTTGTTCGATGTGCGCTTTGGCATAGCCCTTGTCGCGCCAGCCGCTGATGGCGGCGTCGGCGGCTTCGGTGATGACCGTGGATCGCGCGGTTCGGCCCTTGGCAAAATCTTCAGGCAGGTCGGTGCCACCTGCCAACGGATCAATGCGGGCACGGTCGAATTCGAACTTGGGTCCCGATTTGACGCGGATTTCGACGCGGTTGATGGTTTGCGGCACTTTCAACAGCGGGATTTGCGAGGCTTCCTGACCGTCGATCAGAATACTGACCACGCCGCCGTAATAGCCCTCGGAATAAAGCGCCAGTGTCAGTGCGCTGTAATCGGCCAAGGCTGCGGCCAGCAAATCCTGCGCGTCTGTCCGGCCTTCGTTTTCAGCTGTGCGCAGGTTGGATGCGGCGCGCAGGGCCGCTTTGACCGTTTCTTCTTTTTCGGGGCTAGGCGCGTCTACCGCGAAATCCAGATCTTCCAACGCAATGGCGGTGCCTGTCGGCGCAGCGAAAGCCAGAGCACAGGCCAACGCCATAAATGAGGTTTTGCGTAACACGGTCGCGTTGGCCTTTCGGTCAAAAACTATAGGGTGAATCTAGCGCTGTTGCGGCTGTTGCGCCAGCAGATGTCACGCACATAAATGCGATCTGCGCGGGTCCTTGCCCTTGTTCGGGGTTTTGCATGCATTTCAATGTGACCCAACGAAACGCTGGCAGCAAAGTTCCAAGGGGATAGTATTTCCGAACCAGTTGATTGGTCACGCTGCGGCTTTATGTGATCAACAAACGCAGTCTGGGGGGCGTATGGCGACTTTTACGGTAAATGGGCAGGATGTGACCGTCGATATGACGGATGATACGCCCTTGCTTTGGGCTCTGCGCGACGGGCTGAATATGACCGGCACCAAATTCGGGTGTGGTGTCGCGCAATGCGGGGCCTGCACCGTGATGGTTGACGGATCGCCACGCCGGTCATGCGTCACGCCGCTGGGAAGCGTTGACGGGGCCGAGATCGAGACCATCGAAGCGGTCGAAGGACCTGAGGCGCAGGCCGTGCAAGAGGCATGGGTGGATATCGCCGTGCCACAGTGCGGGTGGTGCCAGTCCGGCCAGATCATGAGCGCGACCGCGCTGTTGCGCCTGAACCCGACGCCAACAGACGAGGACATTGATCGCGCCATGGCCGGAAACCTGTGCCGCTGTGCGACCTATGTGCGTATCCGGAGGGCCATCCATGCCGCCGCCAAGTCGCTTGAGGGGTAGGGGTATGCGGGTCTCTGTTTCCATCGCGGTTGCGTGCCTATGGGCCGGCTCGGTTTCTGCCGAAGACCTGCAACCTGTCGGATCGTTTGACCGTATCCCGGATGAAACCGAACGCTCGGTCGCGCTGTTCGAAGAGATGCTGAAGGTGATCGAACATCCCCGTTGCCTGAACTGCCATCCGGTGGGCGACAAGCCGACACAGGGCGATGACATGCGTCCGCACATGCCACCCGTGGTGCGCGGCGACGCGGGCTTTGGCGCTGAGGGGATGATGTGCAGCACCTGTCATGGGACCGAGAATGTTGCGTTCGTTACGGGCGACGGGTCCATTCCGGGGCATGAGCCGTGGCACCTTGCGCCGAAATCCATGGGTTGGGTTGGGCTAAGTGGTGCTGACATCTGTACCCAGTTGAAAGACCTGGAACGCAACGGCGGCCGCGACCTTGCTGCGATCCATGAACATATGGCCGAGGATGGTCTGGTTGGTTGGGGCTGGCACCCGGGTCCGGGGCGCGAACCTGCACCCGGTAGCCAAGAGGCGTTCGGCCAGATCGTACAGGCGTGGATTGATACGGGCGCGGCCTGTCCGGCAGACTAATCACCCCAAAAGAAAAACGCGCCCGAGTTGGGCGCGTTTCTTTTTCAGAACAGAGTGAACTGGATCAGTTCGAGCTTGCCAATACGCGGCGCGCGATGACCTGAGCCTGAATTTCCGCCGCACCTTCAAAGATGTTCAGGATACGTGCGTCACACAGGATGCGGCTGATGGTATATTCCAACGCAAAGCCGTTGCCGCCGTGGATTTGCAGGCCGTTATCGGCACAGGCCCACGCCACACGGGCACCCAGCAGTTTCGCCATACCGGCCTCGACGTCACAGCGGCGACCTTCGTCCTTCTCAAAGGCCGAGAAGTAGGTCAGCTGACGCGCGATCATGATTTCCACCGCCATCATCGCCAGCTTGGACGAAACGCGCGGGAATTCGATCAGCGACTTGCCGAACTGTTTGCGGTCTTCGGCGTATTTGATCGACACGTCCATCGCGGACTGTGCAACACCGATGGCGCGTGCAGCTGTCTGGATACGTGCGGATTCGAAGGTTTCCATCAGCTGTTTAAAGCCTTTGCCTTCTTCTCCACCCAGCAGGTTTTCGCCCTTCACATGGAAGTTGTCGAAGCCCAGTTCGTATTCCTTCATGCCGCGGTAGCCCAGAACCTCGATCTCGCCGCCGGTCATGCCTTCGGTCGGGAACGGGTTTTCGTCTGTGCCCGGCGTCTTTTCAGCCAGGAACATCGACAGACCTTTGTAATCCGATGTCTCCGGATCGGTCCGTGCCAGCAGCGTCATAACATGGGTACGTGCCGCGTGGGTGATCCATGTCTTGTTGCCAGTGATCTTGTAGTCGCCGTTTTCGTCCTTGACCGCGCGGGTGCGCAGGCTGCCAAGGTCGGACCCTGTGTTCGGCTCGGTGAAAACAGCCGTCGGCAGGGTTTCGGCGCTGGCCAGTTGCGGAAGCCACTTCTGCTTCTGCTCTTCCGTGCCGCCCGCGATGATCAGTTCTGCCGCGATCTCCGAACGTGTGCCCAAAGAACCCACGCCGATATAGCCGCGCGACAGTTCTTCCGAGACGACGCACATGGATGCTTTGGACAGACCGAAGCCGCCGTATTCTTCGGGGATGGTCAGGCCGAAGACGCCCATTTCCGCCAGCTCGTCGATGACCTCAAGCGGGATCAGTTCGTCTTTCAGGTGCCATTCGTGCGCAAAGGGTTCGACCTTTTCGACCGCGTAGCGACGGAACTGTTCGCGGATCATCTCAAGCTCTTCATCAAGGCCTGTTTTACCCACGGTGGTTTCCGCTGCGCGTTCCTGCATCAGCTGAACTAGGCGTGTGCGCGCGTCTTGTGTGTTGCCGGTCTGGATCAGCGTCTGAACGGCGTCGTTCTGCAGTGGGGATTGATCGTCAACCGAAAGGCCCAGATCGTTCAGGCGAACGATTTCGCCTTGGTTCATCTGGATGCCGCCTGCGATCTGCGCAAGGTATTCACCAAAGGCGATCTGGTGGATCAGCTGTTCAACGTCGCCAAAGTTGCCTTCACCCTGAAGCTTTTCGGCCCAGTTCTGCATCTGGCGCAGAGATTCAACGTAAGTCGCGAGCCATGCGATGCCGTGTGCGGCTGTCTGATTGTCTTCGACCAGACGCGCGGAAACGCGGCCGTCTTTGGAAACCAAGTCGCGAACGCGCGCTTTTGCTGTTTCAAGGACCGCTTCCGCCGGAGCGACCGCAGCCTTGGTCAGTGTCAGCAAATCGGGCAGCACGGTGCTACCATTCAGCGTCAGATCCTGTCCGTCATGCGCCATGAATCATATCCTCTTTTTCGATAAACGGGATATAGTCTTTTCGCAGTTGCAGCGCAACAATAATGCCAATGGATGCGACCAATTGTTCAATTATTACCCGTTCGATTTTTGCGGTGCAGCATGACAAGCAGTGCTATCGATACATCATGGAACAGCTTCTGACGCTTATCACACCGACCGAATTCGTTATTTGTCTAGGACTTGCGTTGCTTGCGGGCATCGTCAAGGGCGTGGTGGGATTCGCCATGCCGATGATCATGATTTCTGGCATGGGATCGGTGATTGCCCCCGAACTGGCGCTGGCTGCGCTGATTTTGCCCACCTTTGTAACGAACGGCATGCAGTCGCTGCGGCAGGGTCCAGCAGCGGCGTGGGAATCGGTGAAACGGTTCCGCATCTTCCTGTTGGTGGGGCTGGTGATGCTGCTGTTGTCGGCGCAGTTGGTCACGGTGATCCCTGTGTCGCTTATGCTGGCCATCATCGGTGTGCCGATCACGGCCTTTGCCTTGGCGCAAATCCTCGGCTGGAAGGGCACGCTGCCCGAAGGCACCAAGGCCGGCCGCAAGCTTGAGGTTGCGATTGCGGCCTTTGCGGGCTTTATCGGCGGCATGTCCGGTGTTTGGGGTCCGCCCACGGTGGCCTATCTGACAGCCTTGGGGACGGAAAAGCGCGAACAGATGCGGGTGCAGGGCGTGATCTATGGCCTCGGGGCCTTTGCCCTGACCTTCGCGCATATTTCGTCAGGCGTGCTGAATCTGACAACGGGCCTGTTTTCCGCGACGATGATCATTCCTGCCGTTCTGGGAATGAAGCTGGGCGGAATGGTGCAGGACCGGATCGATCAGGCAGCGTTCAAAAAGGCCACGCTGTTCGTGCTGTTCATCGCAGGCCTGAACCTGCTGCGTCGCGCGTTCTTCTGATCAAGGTGTCGTTCAAGACAAGGGAAGCCCGCCGCAAGCCGCCGCGATCTCGGGCGACAGGGCAGGGGGCACCACGCGGAACGATGCGCGGTAAATAAGTTCGCCATCGCGGGTGGCGGAAAAGGTCCAGATGCCCGGCTCCATCTCTTCCAGTGTGTCAAAGCTGTAGGCGTTGATAGATGTTCCGACACCACCCAGTGATGTGACGTAGCGCTGGACGTTGATGCCGCTGTCGCGAAATTCTGGGTGGGTTAGGGTCAGGATGACGTTGTCATAGACGCGACCATCCAGTGCCTCGGTTTTGATACCGAAACTGATGTTTTCGACTGCGGGCACTTCGTTGGTGACCCACTGGAATTCCGGAATGCCTTCGAACAGTTCGATCTTGCCGGCGGCGGTGCCGGGGGCGGGCATTTCATCGACGATTGGAACGGCACAGAACACGCCCTGTTCCAGCCAGAGCGTAGAGGCATCGTATTCCGCACTGGCCCAAGCGGCAGGCGCGGTCAGGGTCAGGCAAAACCCGGTGATGAGGCGAAGCGAAGTCATAGGCCAAAAGTGGTTAGGTGGTGCGATGTGTCAACCAGTGGCCCGCGCAAAAGAAAAGGCGCGCGAAAATCCGCGCGCCTTTTGTATAGTTTTCAGCCGGTTCAGCCGATTGCGACGGCTTTGACGTCTTCGTCGATGAACGGAACATACTGTTCGAAGTTATCAGCGAACATCTGAACCAGTTTCGCGGCCTGCGCGTCATAGGCGGCTTTGTCGTCCCATGTCTTGCGCGGATCCAGCAGAAGCTGCGGAACGCCTTCGACTGCGACCGGCACGTCAAAGCCGAAGTTCGGGTCCTTGCGGAACTCGGCTTCGGTCAGCTGGCCGGACAGGGCCGCTGTCAGCAGGGAACGTGTTGCCTTGATCGGCATACGCGAACCTGTGCCGTAGGCGCCGCCGGTCCAGCCGGTGTTCACCAGCCAGCAGGTTGCGCCGTGCTTGGCGATCTTTTCGCGCAGCAGGTTGCCGTAGACTTCCGGACGACGCGGCATAAACGGTGCGCCAAAGCAGGTCGAGAATGTGGGCTCGGGCTCGGTCACGCCGCGTTCTGTGCCCGCAACCTTCGATGTGAAGCCGGACAGGAAGTGGTACATCGCCTGCGCCGGTGTCAGACGCGCGATCGGAGGCAGAACGCCGAAGGCATCACATGTCAGCATGATGATGTTCTTCGGGTGGCCACCCAGCGCTGTGCTGGACGCGTTCGAGATGTAGTTCAGCGGGTATGCGCAGCGCATGTTGGCTGTCAGGCTGTCGTCTTCGAAATCAAGGTCTTTGGTCTCGGGGTCAAAGACCATGTTTTCGATGACAGTGCCGAACTTTTCGGTCGTGTCGTAGATTTCCGGCTCGGCTTCGCGCGACAGGTTGATTGTCTTCGCATAGCAGCCGCCTTCAAAGTTGAAGGTGCCACGGTCGGACCAGCCGTGTTCGTCATCGCCGATCAGGATGCGATCGGGGTCAGCGGACAGGGTGGTTTTGCCGGTGCCGGACAGGCCGAAGAAAACGGCTGTGTCGACAGGGTTGCCCACGGCGTGGTTGGCCGAGCAGTGCATCGGCATGATGCCTTTTTCGGGCAGCAGGTAGTTCAGCAGGGTGAAGACGGATTTCTTGTTCTCACCGGCGTATTCTGTGTTGGCGATCAGGATCAGCTTCTTGTCGAAGTTCAGCGCGATCACTGTTTCCGAACGGCAGCCGTGCTTGGCGGGGTCCGCTTTGAACGACGGGCAGTTGATGATGGTGAAATCAGCAACAAAGCTGTTCAGGTCTTCGCGGTCAGGACGGCGCAGCATGTGGCGGATGAACAGGCCGTGCCATGCCAGTTCTGTGACAACGCGAACGTCGATGGCGTGGGCCGGGTCAGCGCCGCCAACCAGATCCTGCACAAAGTAATCGCGACCCTTCATATGCTCGACCATGTCGGCATAAAGCGCGTCAAAGCCTTCGGGCGACATTTCGGCGTTGTTGTCCCACCAGATGCTGTCGGCAACGCTGTCGGTTTTGACGACGTGCTTGTCTTTGGGGGAACGGCCGGTGAAGGCGCCGGTTGTCACGAGAAACGAGCCGCCTTTGCCCAGAGTGCCCTCTTTGCGTTCGAGGGCAGCCTCGATCAGCGCGGGCTCCATGAGGTTGTAATAGACATTCCCAAGACCCTCAATTCCCTGGTCTTCAAGGCGGAACTGCGGATTTACGCGTCCAAATGTCATTTTCGATGCTCCTGTAGCCGCGAAGGGTGCGGCGGTCACTGTTTGCACGCCAACTACGTGCTCCTACGACCTGCATGCCGTTGGATGCGGGGCCTGTAACACGATGATTTCACATGTGAACAGACCTCTCCAAGGCCGTTAGCGCAACCATCGCCAGTTTAGCGCAATCATGTCCGATCTGTCGCAGGGCAGTGCGGCAATTTCGCCATTCACAAGAAAAATCGCACCATCGTTCATCCTGTTTCAACTGGTGATTCGCACTTTGGAATTGCTGCACCGGCCAATTCCCCCCATAATATGCCCAAAATATAAATTGTGAGCAGTACAAGGATAACACCATGTCCAAGATCGCACTGGTGGACGACGACAGGAATATTCTGACGTCAGTCGCCATGACTCTTGAAGCCGAAGGGTTCGAGGTAGAAACATATAACGATGGTCAGGCAGCGTTGGATGCATTCAACAAAAAGCTGCCCGACATGGCCGTGTTCGACATTAAGATGCCGCGCATGGATGGTATGGATTTGCTTCAGCGCGTCCGTCAGAAATCGAAGATGCCGGTCATCTTCCTGACATCCAAAGACGATGAGATCGACGAAGTTCTGGGCCTGCGTATGGGCGCGGATGACTATGTCAAGAAACCGTTCTCGCAGCGCCTGTTGGTTGAACGCATCCGCGCGCTTCTGCGCCGTCAGGAAGCGGTTGCCAACAACACCGTTGGTGACACCGAAGAAACCAAGCTGATGGTACGCGGCAGCCTGTCGATGGACCCGCTGCGCCACTCGGTGACGTGGAAGGGCAAGGACGTGTCGCTGACTGTGACAGAATTCCTGCTGCTTCAGGCGCTGGCACAGCGCCCCGGTTTTGTTAAGTCCCGCGACCAACTGATGGATGTGGCCTACGACGATCAGGTTTATGTCGACGACCGCACAATCGACAGCCATATCAAGCGTTTGCGGAAAAAGATGCGTACTGTTGATGACGAGTTTTCGGCAATCGAAACACTGTACGGCATCGGGTATCGCTACAACGAAGAATAAGCCGTGTCGCTGGCTGAAGGAATGGATATGCGCGACTCTTCACCCGCTGAAAAGCGGGAGGATGATGTGGTTCTGGGTGACGATTGGGTTGCGCCGGATTCCACAGTCGAACGTGAGCTTAGGGAAAGCCGCGCACGTCGCGGCCTTTTCTCGCTCAACCGTTCGCCTTTGACGCGCAAGATTATCACGTTCAACCTGATTGCTCTGAATGTTCTGGTCGCAGGCATCCTGTACCTGAATTCATCGCGTGACACGCTGGCCATCCAGCGCGCTGTGGCGATGGAGGCCGAGGTCGAACTGATCGCAGACGTGTTCGAAGCTCAGCTTGAAGGCGAAACCCAAGTCAGGCTGGCGGACGAAGGCGCGGTCAATGTTCAGGTGACTTTGGGCAATCTTGATCTGCGGCAGGGATCGCGGGTTCTGGTGTTTGACGACCAGAATTTTTTGGTCGGTGAAACCACCGGAACGATGACACCCAGCCAATCTATCCTTCAGGACGAACAGGGCGATAAGCCCACGGTGATTTCCGATTTCCTGATGACGCTTTGGCGGTCGGTGTCGGAACTGTTCAGCATTCTGTCCGGCGATGAACCCGTTGACGAAGAAGACCGCCTGCGTCGTCTGATCGAAGACGGCAACGTTAATCAGACCCGCGTCATTCAAGACAATTCCGAGGATGGTGAAACGCAATTCACCGCGCTCGCCCCGATCCGCCATGCCGGCAAGGTCGTGGGCACCGTAGGCTTTGTGACCATCGCAAGCGAGATCGACACGGTGGTCCGTCTGGAACGCGAACGCGTTCTGCAGATGTTTGTGGTGGCGACGCTTGTGTCCATCGCGCTTAGCCTTGTGCTAGCGTCGACCATCGCCAATCCGATTTCCGATCTTGCCGATGCCGCCGAAATTGGCCGCGATCGCAACAAACGCAACGTGGCACCGGGCCGTATCCGTATTCCTGACCTCACAGCGCGCCCTGATGAAATCGGCCGTCTGTCCGGTGCTTTGCGTGGGATGGTGTCGGCGCTTTATGACCGGATCGACAGCAACGAACAGTTTGCTGCTGATGTGGCCCACGAAATCAAGAACCCGCTGGCCAGCCTTCGTTCCGCGATCGGGTCGCTTCGGATCGTCAAAAAGGATGAACAGCGCGGCAAGCTTCTGGATGTGATCGAACACGACGTGCGCCGCTTGGACCGTCTTGTCAGCGACATCTCGAACGCGTCGCGTCTGGATTCCGAACTGGTCAAAGAAGAAGAGCAAGAGTTCAACCTGCTCGAAATGATCGACAACCTGTCCCAGTACCTTGGCGAAGATGCCAAGCGTAAGGGGATCGAATTCATCACCGACCTGCCGCCGCATCCGATTTCGATCACCGGCCTTGAGGCGCGTCTGGCGCAGGTGTTTGTAAACCTGATCACCAACGCCATCAGTTTCTGCGAAGACGGCGATGCGATCCGCGTCTGGATCCGCCGCCGTGATAACCGCGTTCTGGTCGTCGTCGAAGACACAGGTCCGGGCATTCCGGAGCAGTCGCTGACCAAGATCTTCAAACGGTTCTATTCGCACCGTCCAGAAGGCGATTTTGGCAACAACTCGGGCCTTGGTCTGGCGATTTCGAAACAGATTGTCGAAGCCCATGGCGGCGTGATCTGGGCCGAAAACATCCGCCCGACAGAAGCGGACGTGACGTCCGAACCGCTGGGTGCGCGTTTTGTTGTTGGTCTGCCGATCTGATCTGTCGGGGGCAGTGTTATGTCCCTGAACGAAGGGTCCAGTATCATTCATGCAACCGCCGTGTCCTTAAACGGGCGCGGCGTTTTGATTATGGGTCCGTCAGGCAGTGGCAAGTCCGGACTGGCGCTTGAACTGATGGGCTATGGGGCCGATCTGGTCAGCGATGATCGTGTGGTTCTGGAAACCCGCGACCAAAGCCTGATTGCGCGGACGGCACCCAATTTGCATGGTATGATAGAAGCGCGTGGTATCGGTATTCTGAACGCCGTCACCGTCGACAGCTCCCAAATCGTGCTGGCCGTGGACATGAACCAAACCGAAACCGACCGATTGCCGCCGCATCGCAGCGTGGTTTTGCTGGACGTTACGGTTCCAGTCGTTCACAAATCCGCGCAGCCCTCTTTTGCAGCCGCGATCCTGCAATATCTTAAGCAGGGTCGTAAGGAGTAACATCTTGAACGCAGCGCCCCAGAGTGTGGTTCTTGTCACCGGCCCATCCGGAGCTGGTCGGACGACGACTATCCATGTTCTCGAGGACATCGGCTTTGAGACCATCGACAACATCCCCCTAAGCCTTGTGCCCCGTCTTCTGGACGGTCTGGTGGCGTCACAGCCGATGGCCTTGGGGATCGATGTCCGGAACCGCGATTTTTCGGTTCAGGCCTTGCTAGAGCTGTACGAAAAGCTGAAGCGTGATCCGGGTCTGTCGCTTGAGCTGATCTACCTTGATTGTGCGCAGAACGTTTTGCTGCGCCGCTATTCCGAAACACGCCGTCGCCATCCGCTGTCGCCCGATACTTCGCCTTCCGAAGGCATCAAGCAGGAACTGGCCTTGCTGGAACCGGTGCGCGATGTGGCTGACACGTTGATCGACACCACCGAACTTAGCCCGCATGACCTGCGCGATACGCTACAAGATCGCTTTGATGTCAGTGCGGGCGCGGGGCTGGCGGTGTCGTTGCATTCCTTTTCCTACAAGCGCGGACTGCCCCAAGGCGCCGATATGGTTTTTGACTGCCGCTTTCTGACGAATCCCCACTGGGACCCGGCGCTGCGCCATATGACGGGGCTGGACAGCGAGGTCGTGGACTACATCGCCAAAGACGGGCGGTTCGACGAATTCCGCACTCGTGTGGTGGAAATGCTGAAATTCCTGCTGCCAGCCTATCGCGACGAGGGAAAAGCACATTTTTCTGTCGCCTTTGGGTGTACCGGCGGGCAACACCGTTCCGTCGCCGTAACGGAAATCGTTGCGCGTGCTCTTGCGGAGTCCGGCTGGCGGGTGTCAATTAGGCATAGGGAGGCCGAGAGGCGGGCGAATTGGAGGTCGTCCACTCTACCCACTGAACAAAAGGACGCTCTGGTTTGATTGGTATTGTTATTGTGGCCCACGGTGGTCTGGCGCGCGAATACCTCGCGGCGGTAGAGCATGTCGTAGGCACGCAGCAGGGCATTCAATCGATCGCCATCGAGGCCGACTGTGATCGTGCGACCAAGCAAAAAGAAATCTGTCTCGCGGCGGATGCCGTAGATCAGGGGCAAGGTGTTGTTGTTGTGACAGACATGTTTGGCGGGTCTCCGTCGAACCTGAGCCTGATGGCCTGTCAGCCCGACAACCGCCGCATTCTATACGGGGCCAATTTGCCCATGTTGATCAAGCTTGCCAAAAGCCGGCACCTTCCTGTGCCAGACGCGGTTCGGCAAGCGCTTGAAGCCGGTCGGAAGTACATCGACAGCGTCAATATCAAGTCCGACGACGGATCGGACGCTGCCGCCAAAACAGCCTGATATAACAAGAAAAAGTGCCTGTATGACTGACTCTATCCGCCGTACCCATAAGATTGTGAATGAAAAAGGTCTTCATGCCCGTGCGTCGGCCAAGCTGGTCGAGGTTGTAGAAGGCTTTGACGCCCGCGCCGAAGTTTCCAAAGACGGCATGAGCGCGTCCGGCGACAGCATTATGGGCTTGCTGATGCTGGCTGCCTCGCGTGGCACGTCGGTTGATGTGGAAACCAGCGGCGCCGACGCAGAGCCGTTGGCCGATGCCATCGAAACATTGATTGCCGACCGCTTCGGCGAACCCTGCTGATCGGTCGTCAGGATGACCGTGCGTGATACCGGGACCGCAGAGCCAGAAGGCGTCGGTGTCACGGTCGCCACGCAAAACGCGCCTTATGACAAGCGCCGCCTTAGCTACGCGAACACATTCACCAACCCATGGAAAGCCAACACCATCCGCGCGATGGAGTGGGCGACGGGCAAGATCCCGTTGCTGCGGCTCGTGCGCCGGTTTGAACGGATGGGGCCTGCCGAGGGTCAGAAATTCTGGGCGCAGGCGCTGGGATTGATGAACATCGCGGTTGAGACGCCCGACCATGAGCTGGCCAATATTCCGAAATCCGGCCCCGTCATTGTCGTTGCGAACCATCCCCACGGGTTGGTTGACGGAATGGTTCTGGCAGAATTGATTGGCCGCGTCCGCACCGATTATAAAATCCTGACGCGGTCGCTACTGACAGGTATCTCCGAGATCGAGCAATTCATGATCCCCGTGCCGTTTCCCCATGAAGAAAATGCGCGGGAACAAAGCCTTGAGATGCGGGCGCGGGCTATGGATCACCTGAAACAGGATGGTTTGATCGTTCTATTCCCGTCCGGCGTGGTGGCCTCGTCCGACACGATGTTCGGTCCGGTGATTGAACGCGATTGGAACCCGTTCACGGCCAAGATGATCCAGCGATCCGGCGCAACTGTGGTGCCTATCCGGTTCACCGGTCAGAACTCGCGCGCGTACCAGATGGCGAATACGATTTCGCCGACCATCCGTCAGGGTCTGTTGATCCACGAAGTGATGCGGGCCTGCGGCAAACCGCAAGCCCCGATTGTGGGTCAGCCTATGTCGCCCGCCGATATTCAGGCGCTGGCCAAAGGCGGGCGTGAATTGGTGGCAAGGTTGCGGGAACAGACGATGGGTCTGGCCCGCTAAATTATCAAGCCGCCAAGGTCGCCAGCCACAGATACAGTGGCAGACCCACTGTGATGTTGAAGGGGAACGTCACGCCCAGTGACAGCGTCAGGTAGATGCCTGCTTCGGCTTGGGGCAGGGCGATCCGCATGGCCGCGGGTACCGCGATGTAAGAGGCCGATGCCGACAGAACCATCAGCAGGAACAGGCTTCCGGTGCCGAGGTCGATCATCATGCCCAACACGCAGGCCAGCAGGGCGCCGATCATGGGCATAACCACCCCGAATGCGAAGAGACCACCGCTCAGCATGTGTTTGTTCCGCATCAGGCTGCGCCCCGCGTTCAGGCCCATGTCCAGAAGGAACAGGCACAGGATGCCGGTGAAAGGCGTGACGACGAATGGGGCGATCATCTCCATCCCGTTTTCACGGGTCACCGCACCGATAAAGAAGGCCCCGACCAGAAGAACGATCGACCCGTTCACCAACAGTTCGCGCATGGGGACCGACGCTGTTTCGTCGGCTTTCCCGTATTTGTGGGCGATCCATAGGGCGGACAGGATCGCAGGCACCTCCATCGCGGCGGCGACGGCGACCATGTAGCCGTCAAAGGTGATGCCTGACAGTTCGAGCAGGCTGGACGCCGCAACAAAGGTGACAATCGAAATCGAGCCGTAATGCCCTGCAACGGCGGCTGCGTTCAGCGTATCAAGCTGCGTCATCGTTTTCAGAAGCGCGAAAGCGATGAAAGGAATTAGGAATGAGAGAAGAAGACCGACTCCGATGGCCAGGAACAGGTCCGGTTGAAGCCCGTGCTTTGACAGGCTGTGCCCGCCTTTGAACCCGATGGCCAGAAGCAGGTACAGCGACATAAATTTGGCAGCACCTTCGGGAATAGACAGGTCACTGCGGACAGCGGCCGCAATCAGGCCAAGAACGAAAAAGAGGATGGTCGGAACCATCAAGTTGCTGATCAGACTTTCAAGTACGGTGGTCATGGGGAGGGCTCCAGATGAAATCCGCGCCCTGTTGCCTGATCAATTTTGATAACTTAAATACAAATTGATCACATTAATTATAGTTTGAGGCTATGTATGCGTCCGACGCTCAGGCAGCTTGAATACATTGTCACGGTGCACCAGTTGGGCAATTTCGGATTGGCCGCCGAGGTGCTGAACGTCAGCCAGCCCAGTCTGTCGACACAGATCGCTACTGTCGAATCCGAATTGGGCGTGCGGCTGTTTCACAGAAACCGGAGTGGCGTAAAGACGACGGCCAAGGGCTTGGAGTTCGTCGAACGTGCCCGACGCATTCTGTCCGAGGTGACGAACCTGCGCGGGGCGATGACGTCCTCCGCACCGTTCGGCGGGCGACTGCGGTTGGGCGTTCTGCCGTCCATCGGGCCGTATCTGTTGCCCCAAGCCATGCAGGTGCTGCACCGCGACCAGCCGGATTTGCGCGTAATCGTGCGGGAGGAAAACACGCTTAGTCTGGATGAAGGCATCCGCTATGGCCGTTTTGATGCGATCATCTCGACGCCCGAGGATCATCCGAACACCCGCCAGATGCCGCTGTTCACCGAACCTCTGTGGATTGCAGTGTCCCGCGATCATCCTCTGGCAGGCCGCAAAAGCGCCACAGCCGAGGATCTGAGCGGCCAGCGTTTGCTGACGCTCGATACGGGCCACAGGCTGGCGCGGATTGTGTACGGGCTTGCTGCGGCCAGCGGGGGGATCGTGTCGGATGACTACGAAGGCACCAGTCTGGATTCGATCCTGCTGATGGCCGCCACCGGTGCCGGTGTTGCCGTTATCCCCGATCTTTTCGCCCGTATCCAGGCGGTTCACCGGCGCGAGGTTTTTACGATGCCCCTGAAAATGGCCGACGCGACCCGTGTGATCAGCCTGATGTTCGATCCGGATCAAACCCCGACAGAAGACCCGACCGCGCTCGCAGGCATTCTGCGCGACGTCGCTGGCAAGCTGGATTTGCGTAGGGCTGACTGATTAGCGGGTCGGAACAGGCGCGTCGCCGCGATAGTCATAGAAACCTCGGCTGGTTTTGCGGCCCAGCCAGCCGGCCTCGACATACTTCGACAGAAGCGGGCAGGGACGGTATTTGGTGTCGCCCAGACCGTCGTGCAGCACGTTCATAATCGCCAGACAGGTATCCAGACCGATAAAGTCTGCAAGTTCCAAAGGCCCCATCGGGTGGTTTGCACCCAGCTTCATCGCTTGGTCGATCGACGACACGTTGCCCACGCCTTCATAGAGCGTATAGACCGCTTCGTTGATCATCGGCATCAGGATGCGGTTTACGATAAAGGCGGGGAAGTCTTCGGCGCTGGCTGCGGTTTTCCCAAGGTCTTCAACGACTTTCAGGCAAGCTTGATAGGTTTCCTGATCTGTTGCGATGCCACGGATCAGTTCGACCAGTTGCATCACAGGCACGGGGTTCATGAAGTGGAAGCCCATGAACTTTTCCGGCCGGTCCGTGCGGCTGGCCAGACGTGTGATGGAAATGGACGACGTGTTCGATGTCAGGATCGTGTTGGGCTTCAGGTGCGGCACAAGCGTTTCAAAGATTTTCGTCTTGATCTCTTCGCGCTCGGTCGCCGCCTCGACGATCAGATCGCATTGGCCCAACTCGGTCAGTTCTTGCGTGGATGAAATGCGCGCCAGCGACGCAGCCTTGTCATCGGCCGAGATGATGTTCCGGCTGACCTGACGATCCAGGTTCTTATCGATCACCGCCATGGCGCGTTCCAGCGCATCAGCGTTCAGATCGTTCAGCACAACATCATAGCCGGCTACGGCCATAACATGTGCAATCCCGTTGCCCATCTGGCCCGCGCCAACGACACCCACCGACTTAATTTCCATGTCGTGCCCTTTTCATCTTGCTGCAGCGCAACAGTAGGGCGTGCCCTAGGGGAACCGCAAGGCCAAGCATGCAAGTTCCTGTCAAATTTGAAATTTAGGATTTCGGCAAGAGGAATCACCGAATTTTCCAAGTGGGTGAAAATATAGGTGGTGAGATGACGGAACTGTCAAAGTCCCGTGGGGGACTGGAATATTATCCATGTCGTTACGGAAAATCGCGTCTGGGCTTTCGTGGCCCCAGACGCATGTTAGAGGGGCCGTATCTGGCCTGTCTGGGGGGCACAGAAACCTACGGGCGGTTTGTGCCGGAACCTTATCCAACGTTGATCGAGGCCGGACTGAATGTGCCAGTGGCCAACTTCGGGGTCATCAACGCAGGCATCGACCTGTTTCGAAATGATCCAGATGTGTTGGCCTTGGTGCAAGAGGCACGGCTTGTTGTCTGTCAGGTGATGGGCGCGGCGAATATGTCGAACCGGTACTACAGCGTGCATCCACGCCGGAATGACCGCTTCCTGAAAGCGTCGGACAAATTGTTAGACCTCTATCCAGAGGTCGATTTTACCGAGTTCAATTTTACACGCCATCTGTTGCAGGCGCTGATCGACCGCGGGCCGGAAAGGTTCGATCAGGTGATAGAAGAGCTTCAGACGGCTTGGGTCGCGCGGATGAAATCGCTGGTCGGCGGTTTCTTGGGCGGCACGATACTTGTCTGGATGTCAGACAAACCTGTGCCCGAACATGTGAGTTACGAGTCCAACCAGCAGCTTGGGCCTGATCCGTTGTTTGTCACCAAGGCGATGATCGACGAATTGCGCCCGCGCTTGCTGGGATTTGTTGAGGTCAGCGACCCACCCCGCCCCCAGCGCGCGGATGGTATGATCTTTTCCGATTTCGAAGAGATCGCCGCACGCGCCTGTGTCGGGCCGGATGCGCACCGGCGGCTTAGCATGCATTTGCTGGAAAAACTAAGACCCGCGCTGGAAGTGTCGCTGTAATAAAAAAAGCCCGCCGAATTCGGCGGGCTTTTCCAATTCAGATGATCGGGTCGATCACAGTTTCTCGGTCAGTTCCGGAACTGCATCGAAGAGGTCCGCAACCAGGCCATAGTCGGCAACCTGGAAGATCGGGGCTTCTTCGTCTTTGTTGATCGCGACGATGACCTTGGAGTCTTTCATACCCGCAAGGTGCTGGATCGCGCCCGAGATGCCGACGGCGACGTACAGATCAGGTGCAACCACCTTACCGGTCTGGCCCACCTGCCAGTCGTTCGGGGCAAAGCCCGAGTCAACCGCGGCGCGGGATGCGCCAACCGCTGCGCCCAGCTTGTCCGCCAGCGCTTCGATCAGGTTGAAGTTCTCTTCCGAACCAACGCCACGACCACCGGAGACAACGACGCCAGCCGATGTCAGTTCCGGACGATCGCTTTCGGCCATCTTGTCTTCGACCCATTCGGACAGGGCAGGGTTGTCGGCAGCGGAAACCGCTTCGACTGACGCAGAACCGCCTGTGCCCGCCAGATCGAATGTCGATGTACGGAAGGTGATGACCTTTGTCGCATCCGAGGATTTGACGGTCTGGATCGCGTTACCCGCATAGATCGGACGTTCGAACGTGTCGGCATCTACAACGCCTGTGACGTCTGTCAGAACCATCACGTCCAGCAGCGCCGCAACGCGCGGCAGGATGTTTTTCGCGTCAGTCGTGGCGGGTGCCACGATGTGCGAATAACCGCCAGCCAGCGAAACGATCAGAGCCGAGACGGGTTCCGCCAGACGGTGGCCGTAGATCGCGTCTTCGGCGACCAGAACTTTGGACACGCCGTCGATTGTCGCGGCTTCGTCAGCTGCGGCTTTCGCCGTTGCGCCAACCGCCAGAACAGTCACGTCGCCCAGTGCCTTGGCCGCAGTCACAGCCTTGGCTGTGGCGTCCATCGCCAATGCGCCGTCGTTGATTTCAGCAAGCAGAAGAACAGCCATTAGACAACACCCTTCTCTTTGAGTTTCGCCACCAGCTCGTCAACCGAGCCAACCATTTCACCCGCTTCGCGCGAACCCGGTTCGGATGTTTTGACAACTTCCAGACGCGGGGATGCGTCGACGCCGTAGTCCGCCGGTGTTTTCTCATCCAGAGGCTTTTTCTTGGCCTTCATGATGTTCGGCAGAGACGCATAGCGCGGCTCGTTCAGACGCAGGTCGGTTGTGACGATTGCGGGCAGCTTGACCTTGATGGTCTGCAGACCGCCGTCAACTTCGCGGGCCACAACAGCGTTGTCGCCGTCGACGTCCAGCGTGTTGGCGTTTGTCGCCTGTGCCCAACCCAGAAGCGCAGCCATCATCTGGCCTGTCGC
This sequence comes from Thalassococcus halodurans, assembly GCF_900108225.1. Lineage (GTDB taxonomy): Bacteria > Pseudomonadota > Alphaproteobacteria > Rhodobacterales > Rhodobacteraceae > Thalassococcus > Thalassococcus halodurans. The sequence continues at coordinate 10,739 of NZ_FNUZ01000003.1, read as the reverse complement.
GTTCAGGTCGTTGTCGATCGCCTGCTTGCCGCAGACAACCAGACCGGCGCCTTCTTCTTCGGCAACCTTGGCAAGGATCTTGGCAACCGCCAGCGGTTCGATGTCTGTGTGGACGTCGTCAGCCGCAACAACGAGGATCGCGCGATCCGCGCCCATCGCCAGAGCGGTCCGCAGTGTTTCCTGCGCCTGCTTGACGCCGATGGATACCGCGATGACTTCTTCTGCTTTGCCCGCTTCTTTCAGACGGATCGCTTCTTCTACAGCGATTTCGTCGAAGGGGTTCATCGACATTTTGACGTTAGCCAGATCGACACCGGTTCCGTCCGCTTTCACACGAACTTTCACGTTGTAGTCGATCACGCGCTTGACAGGCACGAGTACCTTCATATGCGTTTCTCTCCTTGTACAGGCGCGTGGCCGAGGCCATGCGCGGGTAAAACTTTTCTCCCACGGCGTGAATAACCGTTCAGCGAACACTGAAACAGGGAAAAAACGTCACATCGGGTGCATTCGACGTCGCGTTTTCTGATTATGACGTTTCGGCATACGTGTTTTTTGCCCCATGAAAACGGGGCCTTTGGTCGCAAGTTGGCTCAATCGCAGATTTGCTTAAGCGATTGCCACTGGGAATCAGAGATGACCGGACTTGTGGCGCTTTGTGTTTCGGCAAAGTCCCGTGCGCGCTGAGCCCTTTCAAGCGTAACGGGGTGCGTTGACAGATACGCAGGCAGCGCGGATTCGCCGTAAGTTTCGTCCAGAAGTTCAAAGAAACGCGCCATCCCGTCGGCGGACACATTGGCGTTTTGCAGCATTTCAAGCGCGAATTCATCCGCCTGACCTTCTGCTTCGCGCGTGTAGGACGCCGACAAAAGCTGTTCCCCCAGAATCGCCATAACCGCGCCGCCGGTGAAATCCCCGATCAGCATGGTCAGCAAACCGGCCGATCCAGAGGACCGGAGCGCATTGCGTGTCGCATCGCGCGATTCGACATGGCCGATTTCGTGGGCCAGCACGGCGGCCACCTCATCGGGGCTGTCAGCGCTGTCGATCAGGCCCTTCATCACAACCACCTGCCCGCCGGGTGCGGCAAAGGCGTTAACCATCGGATGATCAAACACGCGACTTGATATGGTGTAGGTCATGTCCTGATTTTCGGTCAGCCGGTCGACCATGACTTGCAGGGCGATCTGGCCCTCTTCCCCCTGACAGGTCAGCTCATCTATTCCGACGCCGCCAAACACCCGCGCGATCTGGGCCACAACGGTTTTGCCAAAGGCAACTTCGCGTTCGATGGGAATGATCGCGGCCAGTGTGTTCGCCATGGCCGGCAGGATCACAAACAGCATCAGCACAGTGGCCCCCACTGCCATGCCTGTGAACTTGGCGATCTTCTTCATCGTCCCTTTGGGCACGTCTTTGCGGAACAGATCGGGCCGCGTCGTAAGAAGCCATTCTTTGGCAACTGTATCTTCTAAAACAAGACGCGCCGTGTGGCGCGCCAGTTCGTCATCGCCTTCTTGGCGCAGTGTCAGGATCACCTGATGTTTGGCGCCATCCGAATGCAGGCCGCGCAATTCGCCCAAAGGCCAGCGCAGCGGTTCCGGCAGGCCGTCGCCGGTGATGAACAGAGCCAGCCGGTCAGGCCCCAGAGACACGGTCACCGGAATCCTGCCTGCTGTCTTGCCATCAAAGAAAACGGCCTGCGTTTCCTGCATCAGATTGCGCCTCCGATATCCAGCGCGTCGGCAAAGCCGTCGGCATCCAGATTGCTGTCGGCCTCGCGCTGATGGATCATGTTCAGCCCATCGGGGTTCAGCACAGTCAGCGTGTCGATGTAGTGCGCCAGAATGGGCTGGGTGATGAACACAAGGCTAAGCGCCTGCGCCAGAACCAGCAACGTCAGATAGCCGACAAGCCCGATGAAGATCAGGATAACCGGACTTCCGCCTTCTTGCGCAAAGGCACCGAACAATCCCATGACCAAGCCAAAGATCAGCGCCGCTGCTGCCATGATCGCAGTGATGATGATCGCGCCGAGAATTGCCTTGGAAATGACTGTGCCCGTGCTCGGGTCTGCGTTGAACCGCACATCTTCAAGGGTCTTGTTGTTCGTGAGATATTTAAAGCTGTGGACCGAGTAATAGATGCTGCCGATAATCAGCCAGACATAGCCGACGAAGCCTAGAATACCTGCCAATGCCCCACTGCCTGAGACACCGGCGGCCACTGCTCCGACCAAAATAACCAAGCCGATGGCGATATGTTTCATCGCCGGATACAGCTTTTTCCATTCACCGGTCTGTTCGAACTTGGCCGAACCAAAGTGGCTGCGGTCGGTCATGTATTTTTCAAGGTAATAGGTCTGGCGCGGCAGCATGATGCCCAAGGTAACCAGCGTCAAAAGACCGTGGCCAATCGCCCGCCAGACATAGCCCCACGCGCCCTTTTCCATTGCAAAGCGGATGCCCCGCCAACGGGTACGGGCCAGCTTGTAACGGCGTGCGCGGTAGACCGCGAACAGCAGGAACGGAAGCACGGCAAAGAACGAAATATAGATCGCCAGGATCTGTCCAATCACCTGTGCCGGTGATGCGTTTTCGGGGTCTACCATGATGTTCATGCCAAAGAAGAACAGCACCATCTGGATGATGCCCAGATAGACCGCCAGAAACACGATCGCGACAAGAAAGCCCAACAGCTTTTCCAGCCCTGTACCAGTGTATTCAAACGTGTCACCGCCGACATTGGCGCGCGACCAGATGTACCGGCGCAGCCGTGTTTTCTGCCAGAAGCGGTAGATGCCGAAGGTCACGATGGTCAGCATGCCGGTCTTGAAGGCAAGGCCGAACATCTCTTTCTTGGTGCCATTATAATTGACGTTTAAATCGCCGCTCGCTGAGCCTGTTAATGGGCTGGTCATAAATATCTTTCCCTAAGGTTAACTGCCGCCACTCTGCTAAAAGTTGTGCGCTCGGTAAAGGGCAAAGCGATTGATTTGCGAAACTAAAAAAGGGTGCCTTGAAGCACCCTTTTTTGTTCTCGGTATCAGGTAAACTTGTTGTCCCGCGGGAAACCGCGTGGGGCCATGCGCCCCGCCGAGGCGCGTTTGGCGATCCATTCGTCCAGCTCTTCATGCGTGACGGTGCGGGTCCGGCCTGCGGGATCAAGCCAGTTCAGGCCGACCTCAAGCACAAAGGTTTTCGCGTCGGACAATCCGCCGTCTTTGTACTTTTGCAGGCGCACGCCTTTGCCCCGACCCATTTCCGGAAGTTCATCCAGCGGGAAGATCAGGACCTTGCGGTTTTCGCCAACGACAGCCACGGCATTACCTTCAACCGGTTTCACGACCAGCAGACGGATGCCTTCCTTGACGTTCAGAACCTGCTTGCCGGTTCGCGTCTGCGCCACGACATCGGCCTCGGGCACGACAAAGCCGTCACCGGCCGAGGACGCAACCAGCAATTTGCGGTCGGGATTGTGGATCAGGATATCCATAATCTCGGCCTCGTTCGGCAGATCGACCATCAGACGCAGCGGTTCACCCATGCCGCGCCCGCCGGGCAGGTTCGCGGCAGAAATGGTGTAGAAGCGCCCGTTCGACGCAGCGACCAGCAGTTTGTCGGTGGTTTCCGCGTGGAAGATAAAGCGCGGGCCGTCGCCGTCTTTGAACTTTAGCTCGCGTGTCAGATCAATGTGGCCTGTCATCGCGCGGATCCAGCCCATTTGCGAACAGACCACCGTGATCGGCTCGCGCTCGATCATCGCTTCGATCGGAACGTCTTCGGCTTCGGCGGCCTCGGCCAGCATGGTGCGACGTGCGCCACCGGCATAGCCCTTGCCGAACGCCTTCTTGGTTTCACGCAGCTGTTCCGAGATGCGGGTCCACTGAAGGTCTTCGCTGGCCAGCAGGTCTTCCAGACCGGCGCGCTCTTCCATCAGGCGATCCCGCTCCGCGACCAATTCCATCTCTTCGAGACGACGCAAGGACCGCAGGCGCATGTTCAGGATCGCTTCGGCCTGAACCTCGGTCAGGGTCACGGCGGACGCGGGGATCACATCGGACGGCCCGACATAATCGGCCTCGGAAGTGGCGCGTTTGTGATCCTGAGACCAGTCTTCACGCATCAACGCGGCCTTGGGATCGTCATCGTAGCGGATAATGTCGATCACCCGGTCAAGGTTGAGGAAGGCAATGATCAGGCCTTCCAACACCTCAAGGCGGTGGTCGATCTTTTCCATCCGGTGCGCCGAGCGGCGGCACAGAACATCGCGACGGAAATCAAGGAAGGCACGCAGCACTTCCTTCATCGAACAGACCTTAGGCGTCACGCCGTCGATCAGCACGTTCATGTTCAGGCTGAACTTGATCTCGAGGTCCGAGTTACGGAACAGCATGTTCATCAGAACATCGGGGTCCACGTTCTTGGACTTGGGTTCAAGGATCATGCGGATGTCTTCGGCGCTTTCGTCGCGCACATCGGCAAGGATCGGAACCTTTTTGGTCTGGATCAGCTCGGCCAGTCGTTCGACCAGCTTGGATTTCTGAACCTGATAGGGAATTTCGGTGACGACGATCTGATAGACGCCGCGGCCCAGATCCTCGATCGCCCATTTTGCCCGCAGGCGGAACGATCCACGACCGGTGCTGTAGGCTTGCGCGATGTTTTCGGGCGATTCCACCAAAACGCCACCTGTCGGGAAATCCGGACCAGGGACGTAATTCAACAGGGTGTCGTCCTGCGCGTTGGGCGACTTGATCAGATGCAGGCAGGCATCAATCAATTCGGAAATATTGTGCGGCGGGATATTCGTCGCCATGCCCACCGCGATCCCGCTGGCGCCGTTCGCCAGAAGGTTCGGGAAAGACGCGGGCAGAACAACCGGCTCTTCCAGGGTGCCGTCATAGTTCGGGCGGAAGTCGACGGCGTTTTCGTTCAGCCCGTCCAGCATCGCCTCGGCCACGACGGTCAGTCGCGCTTCGGTGTAACGCGAGGCCGCAGGGTTATCGCCGTCGATGTTGCCGAAGTTGCCCTGACCATCCACCAGCGGATAGCGCACGGCAAAGTCCTGCGCCAAACGCGCCATCGCGTCATAGATCGCGGCGTCGCCATGCGGGTGATAGTTGCCCATCACGTCGCCGGAAATCTTGGCGGACTTCCGGAAGCCACCCGTCGACGACAGACGCAGTTCGCGCATCGCGTACAAAATGCGGCGGTGAACAGGTTTCAGACCGTCCCGCGCATCAGGCAGCGCACGGTGCATGATCGTCGACAGCGCATACGTCAGATACCGTTCCCCGATCGCGCGGCGAAGGGGTTCAGAACTTGTGTGCGAAGGGGTGTCCGGCTCGGTTATGTTATCGTTCATGGGCATCGTGATACCGCTGCGAAAGTGCTTCGGCAAGTTGCGCTTGATGCATTTTATTTCGTTTTCCCCTTATCCCGTAAAAAGAGAATCGCTAGGACCGAGGGAACGCCAGCTGCCTTTTGGCGTTAGTTCAGTAACACGGTCTATTTTTGGGGGTGAGCGGATGGCCCGCTTCATTATTGCATCTTTTGGATTTCTATTCTGGGGTTTTTACGAAATGAGCGGCGGCGCTGATTTTGAACCCGGATGGTATATTGAGAATAAAGACGGCGTTGAGATTGCTGCTGTCGAAGAAACAGTTCTGCCGAAAGTAGAAGAAGAACCGGTCGTGACGCGGGCGGATACGCGTATCAACGACCTTGGCGCTGTTGCCACAGCCAAGCCTTTGGTCACTCCGGTTTCCTACAATGCTGACGGCACGCAAGGTGCGCGCGTTGTGAACGTTCTTTACACACAAGCCGAACCTATCGAAGTTGACGTGTCCGAACCCGAAGTTGTCGCGGCTGTCGCAAACGAAGTTGACCTGCGTGAAGTGACTGCATCGCGAGTGAATCTGCGCAACGGTCCCGGCACACGGTATTCGGTTCTGGATAAGCTGGTGCGCGGTGATGAAGTTCAGGTTCTGTCCAACAATGGCGACGGCTGGATCAAACTGCGCGTAAAATCTAGCAACCAAGTGGGCTGGATGGCTGATTATCTGGTCACAGCCTCAAACTAAGCCTTTGAAAGGCTTGAAGTGGCGCCCCTAACAGATCATCTCAGTCCTGACTGCAATGAAGACGGGACTGAGACATGACCAAATCCATACTGATCACCGGATGTTCGAGCGGTATTGGATTGGACGCAGCGCAGATGATGCAACGACGCGGATGGCGCGTCTTTGCCTCTTGCCGGAAACCCGAAGATTGCAATCGCCTGCGCGAGATGGGGTTTGATAGCCCGCTGATCGACTACGAAAACCCCATCACCTTTACCCCTGCGATCGAAGAAATTCTGGCCGCGACCGGTGGCACCCTTGATGCGGTGTTCCACAACGGCGCTTACGCTATTCCGGGGCCATTGGAAGATATCTCTCCTGATGCGATGCGCACGATTTTCCAAGCGAATTTCCTTGGTTGGCACGAATTGACGCAAAAGCTTTTGCCGGTGATGCGCGATCAGGGGCATGGTCGTATTGTTTTGAATTCCTCAATTCTCGGATTTATCGGAACGAAATGGCGCGGTGCATATGTATCGACCAAATTCGCGTTGGAAGGTTGGGCCGATGTGATGCGGCTGGAATTGGAAAGCGAAAATATTCAGGTCGTATTGATTGAACCCGGCCCAATCACATCTGAATTTCGGAATAACGCGATCAAGCAATTCGAAAAATGGGTGGATTGGGAAAATTCCCGCCGCGCCGACGAGTATCGCAGCACCTTGCTGGACAAGCTGTACAAAGGAAGCGGCGAGATGAAGGGCACGCTGCCTGCCTCGGCAGTTTCGGAAAAGCTGTTTCAGGCCGTGACCGAGATAGATCCACCCGCGCGCTACCGTGTGACCATGCCAACGCAGGCCATGGCCGTGGCCAAGCGCATTCTGCCGCAATCTGTGCTAGACTGGATTCTAAAGCGGGCGTGAAAGTCGCATTCGCTTTTTCTGCAAGGGCAGCTATGTCTTCGCAGACACGCGTAGACATCTGAAAGGTCCGCTATGCTTCAGGATCCACTATTTATCGTCATGGGGTTCTCCATCCTCCTTGTTTTGGGGATTTTGATGGTCGGAATCGGCGGTTTCGCCAAGGGTGGCGAATTTAACCGCAAACACGCCAACCGCATCATGCGCTACCGCATTTACGCGCAGTTCTTTGCGGTGGTACTGATCCTCTTGTTCGTTTGGATCAGAAGAGGAGCCTGAGCCGATGGTTGTCCTGAACCGCATCTACACCCGCACCGGTGACCAAGGCGAAACGGCCTTGGGAAATGGCGACCGTGTTGCCAAGCATTCCCCGCGGGTCATCGCCTATGGCACGACGGATGAACTGAATTCTGTCGTTGGTATTGCCCGTTTGCATTCCGAAGGTGCAATGGACGCCATGCTGGCCACCATTCAGAACGATCTGTTCGATCTGGGCGCGGACCTGTGCCGCCCCGACATGGACCGCGATGATGAGGCCGACTATCCGCCGCTGCGGATGATTTCGGCCCAGACGAAACGTCTGGAAGCCGAGATCGACGAGATGAACCAACGTCTTGAGCCGCTGCGCAGCTTTATCCTGCCAGGTGGGTCGGCACTATCGGCGCATCTGCACCAATGCCGTACCGTGGCACGTCGCGCGGAACGTCTGGTGATCGAGTTGTCCGTGACCGAGGATGTGAATGCGGCGACCGTCACGTACCTGAACCGCCTGTCGGACTGGTTCTTTGTGGCCGCACGCATTGCCAATGATGATGGCAAAGCCGACGTTCTGTGGGTGCCGGGCGCAAGCCGCTAAGCGTTTAGCGGCGTCACCTTCATCCAGACGCCGCCACTCGGGCGCATCGTCAATATCATCACCGGTTCCGGTGTCTTGTCTGGCACCGCTTCAAACGCGAACCGTGCCAGCAGCGTCGCCAGCACAATCACGCTTTCCTGAATGGCAAAACTGGCCCCGATGCAAACACGCGGGCCATCCCCGAACGGCAGGTAGGAATAACGCCGTTCCGACCACTTCGTCTGAAGCCATCTTTCGGGCACAAAATCATCGGGCGCATCCCAAAGTTCGCGATGCCGGTGCAGGGCGAAGATCGGGATCATGATCGCTTCGCCTGCGAAAACCTTGGTGTCGCCCAGCACGTCATCGCGCAAAATCGCACGTCCAACCAAGGACGCGGGCGGATAGAGCCGCAGTGCTTCGTCAATGATGGCGCGGATGTAGGGCAGGTTTTCAACATCGTCGGCGGTTGCGGTCCGCGTTCCAAGTACGGCTTGTGCTTCGGCGCGGGCCTTGGCCTGACGTTCGGGATCGAACCCAAGCAAATAAAACGCCCAACTCAGCGCGAGCGCGGATGTCTCGTGGCCAGCAATCACAAAGGTCAGAAGATTGTCGCGCAGTTCTTTGGTGGTCATCCGTCGACCTGATTTCGGGTCTTCTGTCCGTAGCAGCAAATCAAGCAGATCATCAGGGCGGTTCGCGTTTCCCAGTTCGCGTCGCAGATCGATGGCCCGTTCAGCCTGCCGGTGAAGCGCCTTGATCGTCCGGCGGTTCAGCAAATGGCTCGGGCGGGGGACCCATTCGGGCACCGCCATAAGATCCATCAACGACAGCTTGCCCACCGAATAGGTGTAGTCGTTGATCAACTGGTGCATGGCCTTGCCATCCAACCCCTCGTCGCCGGAAAACGTGACGTTTGCGATGATGTCAAACGTGACCTCGGTCATATCGTCATAAAGGTTCACAGGGCCGGAGGCCGCCTTGCGCGCGATTTTGCGGCTGATCTGATCGGTGGCGGTGGTCATCGTTTGACCCAAGGCGCGCACATAGTTCGGGGCGAAAACAGGCGCGGTGGTCCGGCGCTGCCATCGCCACGGCGCACCGTCAGCCAGCAGGATCGAATTCCCCAGACCAGGCCGCAAAAGCGCCTTCATCACAAGCGATTTCGGATAATTGTCGACGTTGTCTTTCAAAACGCGGCGCAGCAGATCGGGGTCGGTGACCATATGCCAGCGGGGGCGTTTGTGATCGGTGACGATCTTTTCGCTCAGAGCGGTTTGCGGAATGATGTTTAGAACATTCTTCCGCACGTGTTTGAGCGTCTGCAACGTGGTTAAAGGCCCGCGGGCAAAGGCGGGCTTAACAGGCAGGCGCTGGCGCATGTCGTTCACGGTAGGGTACGTCCATATCGGCTAGGATAGTATCAACAACGGCAGTTTCCAGCCTAGTTTGATTGCGACAATTGCGACGGTGCGATATGCCAATGTCTACAGCTATGTGGGAAGCTATATCATGCGTCTGTCTACCTTTGTTTTTGTTCCGATTTTGGCCCTTCTGGCAGCCTGTGCTGATGGCGCCCGCGAACTGAAGGAACCGTTTGTGCCGCTTGGTGATTTCAAGCTGGGCCATGCGGTTGTCACGTCGCCCAATATTACGAAAGGCCCTGCGTCCCGTCAGGCGGATGCGGATGAGTGGAACAAGGCCATGGATGCCGCGCTCGAAGAACGCTTCCGCCGCTATGAGGGTGACAGCTTTTACCACATCGGCGTCAGCGTCGAAGGCTTCGTTCTGGCCCAGCCGGGTATTCCGCTGGTCTTCAGCCCGAAATCGGTGGTGATTGTCCGTGCTACGGTGTTCGAAGATGCGACCGGCAAAAAACTGAATGAAGTGCCCGAGCAAATCACAGCGCTCGAAGCGGCGTCAGCCGAAACGATTGTCGGCTCTGGCGTGACGCAATCCGCCGAAGAGCAGATGGAAAATCTGACGAAAAATGCAGCCCTGCAGATCGAAAACTGGATGCGCCGCATGCAGCAGGAGGCCGGCTGGTTCGGAGGACCGGAAGCCAACCTGACTGCAACCGGCGAACCCGTTGAATATGATGTAGTAATTGGCGGCCCCGCGCTGGATTACTCTGATGAAAGCGCCGCGTCTGAGGTCATGGCTCCGGTCATCGAACCGGAACTGGATGCGCCGAATTAAGCCTAAATGACTGTCCCCGGCCTGTGTTGTCGGGGCACTTCTGTCGATCTTGGTGCAACTGCGCCTTGATTTTCCCGTCGCGAGTCAATATCTCCGCCCGCGATGCAATTCGGGCCCGTTTCGGCCCCCCAACGGTGAGGCGTCTTGAGAGATGGCAAAGGAAAAGTTTGAGCGCGGCAAGCCGCACTGCAACATTGGCACGATTGGTCACGTTGACCACGGCAAAACGACGCTGACAGCGGCGATCACGAAGTACTTTGGTGACTTCAAAGCGTACGACCAGATTGACGGTGCGCCTGAAGAAAAAGCGCGCGGCATCACGATCTCGACTGCGCACGTTGAGTACGAAACAGAAGCACGTCACTACGCACACGTCGACTGCCCCGGCCACGCTGACTATGTTAAGAACATGATCACCGGTGCGGCGCAGATGGACGGCGCGATCCTGGTTGTGAACGCGGCCGATGGCCCGATGCCCCAGACACGCGAGCACATCCTGCTTGGCCGTCAGGTTGGTATCCCGGCGATGGTTGTTTTCCTGAACAAAGTTGACCAGGTTGACGACGAAGAGCTGCTGGAACTGGTTGAGATGGAAGTTCGTGAACTTCTGTCCGAGTACGACTTCCCGGGCGACGATATTCCGATCATCGCAGGTTCCGCTCTGGCGGCGATGGAAGGCCGTGACCCGGAAATCGGCGAAAACAAGATCAAAGAACTGATG
>NZ_FNUZ01000006.1 GCF_900108225.1 Thalassococcus halodurans | reverse complement strand
GTATTCACCCGGACCTCCCCATGAAGACATTCGCTTCATGGATCACAGCGCTCAATGACGTCCGCAACAGCTGCGCACATCACGCCCGAACGTGGAACAAGCCCTTGGTTAACAGCCCTGGGGTTCCCCCAAAAACGACATTTGGACAGCTCGACCACCTCCGCCAGCCCAGGATGGGGGACGATGCGCCCACGAAAAAGATTTACAGCGCGATCGTCATCATGATCTTCATGCTGCGGCAGTATTATCCGCGCACCAGGTGGCACATCCGTCTTCGCGACAAGATCTTGACCCAAGACCTCCCTTACGAAATTCGTCCGCAGACAGCCGGGTTCCCGGAGGGCTGGGAGTACGAGGCCATCTGGAACTGACCCGCCGACTTCCTGCTATCCGACATTGCCGCACGATGTCCCAAAAGGCCGGTTCAGAAAAGCTGCGTTGCAGGTCAGTCACAGCGACCCGTGCGCCCTTCTTTATGAGGAATGGGTTGGCGCTACGTTCCGCAAGGAAGGGTGGAAAGTGGTGGTTCCCTGCGTATTAGTTAAAGTGGCAGAGAAACGCGGAAGCAAACTTGATTATACTGAGATCCCGATACGTTCGAAGAATGCTCGGTTGCGTGACTTAGCGGACTCGAGAACGTCTTTGAAAGACGAGACCTCGATAAAAATCGAATAGGACGCGTCCCACGAATAGTATGTGTTTGAACCCGCCTTTCGGTGGAAGTTCCCGAGAGCCTTCATGACATCACGTAGCTTGGGTGTTATATCCGCGATGATGTGACACATGAACGGCGTAGTTTCTTCGATTGAGCGTATGGGAGTCCCGTCATACTTGATCGCCTCACCAGACTTCCGCATGTCTTCAACATATTTTCGGACTTGCGTGATGGGGTTTTTCTCCAAAGTGTAGTTGTCGATTTTCGGACGCTTGAATTCTACAATAGTGATTGGGGAAGACTTGTCTTCATTTTCAAAGCCAAGGCCAAGGTCGAAAATGGAGACGTCTGGCCTATCTTTTGGGTGAGTGGGATCTGACACTTGCTTTTCCATGCGGGTGTCAGAGTTGAAATATGAGTAGAATGCCAGTCGGTCGTCAACGATCCATAAATTGTGATCGTCGTAATCCAAATCCGAGGAAGTGGATTTCAGAGGGCAGATTATGTCGTGGAGAACGTCCTCATACTCGGAATCTTGATCTGTATTAGGCTTGAATTTCAAGCTCTCTTCGAACACATCGAGAACCAACTTGCGCTTCATGACATATTCAGCAAGCGACGACACCGACTCTTGCTTGAGTTCTGCGACATACTCTTTGGCCTTCGCCTCCACGTCAGGCAACTTCTTCTCAATTGACCGTTTGAAAGCATTCTTACGGCGTTCATATTGACGCAGCGACTGACGGGACATTTCCACAAATATGTCCTCTTTCCGGTTCGTGCCGTAATGGAGCGTTTCCGCGACTTCAGCATCCGTACCTTGAATACTAAGGAAACGAGGATGCTCGATGCGGAGGGCGCTGACAATGCCTGTCTGCTTCTCTCGAATCTCAGCGAGTTCGGGGGCGAGGAACTCCTTGACGCGCTCTTTCGCCTGATCGACGATGCTCTCAATCTCATCTTCTGACAAAGAGAAGTCCGTTCTTGTGTCATTCACAGATTCATCGAGGGCCGCACTTTCAATATACCCAAGGAATGCGAATTTACTATCAATAGCCTTAAGGCCAATCACCCCGTCCATGTCGAACCGTTTTACAGCACGTCCGTTTGCTCCAAGGTAAAGTGCGTTCGTGCTTCTTTCGTCGTCAGAGATTGCTTTGGGAAGCAGAAAACAGTGGCAGACAAAATCTTCGGACCCGCCAGAAGCGGATAAAGTGAACCGATAATCTGCATCGCGCTCAACTGATTCTGAGAATGCCTCGAACAGGTCTATCTCGGCATCAACATCACAGACCGTAATTTTTGGATGACTGATATTGATGAAGTAACTTATGAAATGAGCCAAAAGCCGATTTGTGATCGTGCTTGCCTTCTTCGGTATGTGCAGAGCGTAGTCACGTTTGTAGGGAGTCAACTGAATAATTGAGCCTGGAGTGCTTTGATCCGCTGGCGCAAGGGTCAGATTGTCCGTTGGGTTGGAAACCTTGAAATCAAAAGAAATAGAACGACCGATGGACCCGTCATCGTAAACACTTTGAATACGCACCTCGTCCAGCACCTTGAGCCAAACAAGGCGCCCTACGCCTTTTCCGCCAATCTTTTCTTTGGCACGTGAGTCCATTCGGCGAAAAGACTCGAGATTGCTTTCGTTAAAGCCAATTCCATTGTCAGAAATAGTAAAGCCTTCCATCTCCCCAGATTCAGTGCGGTGCAGTTCGATTGTGACTTCGCCCTTGCTGAGATTATCCTTGCCAAATCTGTCTTCGACGGCGTGAATGGAGTTCATCACAGCTTCAAAAAGTGGGAAAAGTGAGTTCTTGGCATTCGGAGCAAGCGATAAGTTTCGAATGCGCCCTGCGGGGTCGTTGTCCCAGCCGGTTTGAATTCGAACGTCCATGCTATTTGCTCCCGCCTGCCCTCAGTGGCACTATGACTGCGTAGCTGCTAGGGCGCAATCCGACACTTTTCCTTGGCCCTGACCTGCGAGCCCACTTGCCGAGCAAGTTCTGGTCCTCTCCACCTCTTCTCTGTTTACGAGAGGAGAGAACAACAACGTGGGCCATTTCCATCTTTCGAGAAGTCACGGCAACCGTTCAGAGCACTTTCTTGGCAAGATCATGAAGCATACGCTGCACCAAACGAGGTCGATCGGCAGCTTAGGCCCGATTGCACTGTTTCAGTTCAGATCGACGCCGCCGAGGCGCGGCGCATGGACATGCGTTCGGATTAGGAACGCAGCGCCCGCGCCCGCGATAGCGCCGAAGAGATGCGCCTCCCACGACACGCCGGGTTGGCCCGGAAGAACGCCCCAGAGAATAGAGCCATAGAGGACACCGACCACCAGCGCCGCGCCCAGCGTGATCGGAGAGCGATCCACAAGACCGCGCGCGATGAGGAAGCCAAACCAGCCGAAGATCAGCCCCGACGCACCGATATGGATCGCCGAGCCGCCGAACAACCACACGAGACCGCCCCCTAGGCCGATCACCACGGCGTTCACCGACAGCAAGCCTCGCGTGGTCGTTGCCACCAGCAGCCCACCCATCACCAGGAGCGGCGGCGTATTGGCCATCAGGTGCGAGAAACTCCCATGCAGGAGGGGCATAGCGATGACACCATCCAACCCGCTGCCGTGCCTGGGGATCAGGCCGAAGGCCGGGTTCAGGCCGTAGCCGGTGATCCAATTGACGACTTGGATCGCCCAGAGCAGCGCGACAAAAGCGGCAAGCGCCGCGGTGCGCCGGAAGAAGACGCGCATGTGATCCCAGTTCATCATGTTGGCGACAGTAGTCGTCCCCACAGCGCCTTCAACGGCTTTCGCGCGCTGCACAGGGTGCCACCTCCGGGAAAGGGGATTCGCGGCGGCCAACCTCGGTAGGGCTCAAGCCAAGAGAATGGCTCCGATCTTACACGGTGTTCCCAGGCCGCAGCGGCATGATTTCACGCTCGGGGCGCTTCAACGCTTCGGCATATTTGCGGGCATTGTCATCGATCGTGCTGTGCCAGAGCTTCGAGACGAACGCCCGGGCGTCTTGCACCGTCATGTCCTTCAGCGAAGAGGACAGCGCCATGAAGAGCTCATCCTCGCTGATCGCGGCGGCATAGTGCATGGCGTCCGCGTAAAATGAAGGGTCGTTCAGGACCTGTTGGCTTAGCGGCATCAGCGCGAGGTTCTCTTCCGGGATCGCCATGAAGATCGTGTCCTGCAGGTCGGTCAGATACGCACGCCGCGAGGTGGACACCGGCTTTCCTGCTGCCTGGGGTCTGCTCCGGCTCAGTGCAAAATCCTACGTTAAGAAATATTTTTCCCTGACGCTGGCACCCTTTGCGGAATTTACATTGAGACACGAGCTGAGATGCACGAGTTCGCTATCTGAGAGCCTATTTTACATCCGTTTTACAAACCTGCGTTTGTGAAAGCCGCCATTCGCTGCGCTGCGCATAAAATCACACAGTGCGGGACTTTTCGGGCTTTCGCTGCGCCGTTCACGAAGGTCCGTTGCCCCCTCTTCTTTAGGGTGGACTAAGCATCGAGTAACGCATCGATCACCGCGCATTCTGGGGCAGCATCGCCGGTGCATCGCGCAACAGTGTCCGACAGGACGCGCTCGATGCGCTGCAGATCGGCAATCTTGGCCTGAACGTCAGTCAGATGATCTTCGGCGATGATCTGCACCTCGGCGCATGTCCGGGATCGGTCATCGACCAGCCCAAGCAGCCCGCGAACCTCTTCGAGAGAAAAGCCTAGATCGCGGGACCGCATGACGAATTTCAGCCGCTTGACGTGGGCATCGTCGTAGCTTCGGTAGCCCTTCGTACTGCGCGGCGGGTCCGGCATGATCCCGATTTTCTCGTAATAGCGAATGGTTTCCAGGTTGCAGCCCGTTGCGCGGGCCAAATCGCCCCGCCGAATTGATCTCACGCTTGTGTTACTCATTGTGCCGAAAAATCCCTTGAGCCTGTATCAACTACAGACCCTAGAACGGTGGAAACATCTGTTCAAGGAAGATTCGATGGAACAACATTTGGCGGAACTTCCGCAATCTCAGTCGCAGAAAATTGGCGACGAAACCACCAAGGGATGGGGCGTGACCGGCCTCGGCGTCCTCGGTGCGCTGGCGATGACTTCTTGCTGCATCCTTCCATTGGTGCTGGTCAGCTTTGGCGTGACAGGCGTGTTCATCGCGCAGCTCGGGGCGCTCTATGCCTACAAATGGTACACCTTCGCGCTGAGCGCCGCGTTTTTGGGATACGGCTTCTACAAGGCTTACAAGCCTGTAGATGCCGAGGCCTGTGCCGATGGCACCTGCGCCCGCCCCATCGACCGCCGCATCATGCGCGCAACCCTCTGGGCCGCTTCCGCGATTGTCGCTGTCGCCATGATCTTTCCCTACATCACCCCCTTCATCCTGAAATTCTGAACGAGGACCATGACCATGACCATGAAGCATCTCCTGTTATCCGCCCTGGCCATCGTCGCACTCTCGACCCCGGCCCTCGCTGAAGAGCGCCAGGTCGAGATCGCCGTCAGCGAACTGACATGCCCGTCCTGTTCGTTCATTGTTGCCAGCTCGATGCGCGGTGTTCCGTCGGTCGAGATCGCCGCATTCGAGGACGGCCCCGAATACGGGCAGGGTGTTTACAGCGTGACCTACGATGACGCCGAAACTTCCATCGAAAGCATCATCGGCGCGGTGACGGCCAATGGCTATCCGGCGCAGGTGCTGCCCGACACAGCCTCCTGAGCCGCCTGCAATGCGTGACAATCTGATGGGTGGCCTGCTGGCCTTCGGAATAGCAGCTCCGGTCGTGGTCGTCTGCTGCGGCGGCGGAACTGCCGTGCTTGCAGCGTTGTTCGGCGGCGTTGGGGCTTGGCTCTCTGGAATGAGTGGCATTGCCGTGCTGGTTTTGGCGGGTCTGACCTACCTGATCGTCCGCGCACTGCGTCGTTCGCAAATGAAACGCGCCTCCGGCCCCGACCCATCACAAAGAAAGACGGCTCCTTGACTGACACACCTGAAAATTCCGACCGTCTGCTGAAATGGGGGCTTGGCGGTGCGCTCTTCGCCGCGCTCTGCTGCTTTACACCGCTTCTGGTCGTCATCGTCGCTGGCGTCGGATTGTCGGCCCTCACGGGCTGGCTCGATTACGCCCTGTTCCCGCTGCTGTTTTTCAGCCTCGCCGTGGTGGCACAGGCCCTTTGGCTGCGCGCTGGCAAACCGGGACCGGCCCCGAAACTTTGGGCCACCGGCCTCGCGGTGGCCCTGTCGATCCTGATCATTCTTCTCGAATTCAGGTTCGCAATACGGATCACAATCGGCGTTTTCGCCGCCACAGCACTCTACGCGGTTCTCCTGAACCGTGCGCAAAAGAAAGGATCGCTCTTATGATGATGGGATGTTGCACCGCCACCGGCATGGTCTTCGGCCTCCTCGGCATGTTGACACCGCTGATCGCCATCGGCGCGGTCATATATCTGCTCGCCGCCAGACCAAAAGACCCCGAACATGGCGAGGCGCGCTGAGATGAAAGACCTGAACAAAAACGACGATGAACAGGGCGGCTATGACCTGATCGTTCTTGGGGCCGGATCGGCGGGGTTCTCCGCCGCAATTACCGGCGCGGATGCCGGAAAGCGTGTCGCCCTCGTAGGACATGGCACCATCGGCGGAACTTGCGTCAACGTGGGATGCGTGCCCTCCAAGGCGATGATCCGTGCGGCAGAGGCCGTGCACTGTGCGGGGGCTGCCAAGCGGTTCCCCGGCCTGTCGGGACGGGCACAAGTGGATGATTGGCAGACGCTCGTTCAGTCCAAGGACGATCTGGTCACGACCCTGCGCCAGAAGAAATACGCGGACCTTCTGCCGGAATATGAGGATGTCGATTACATCGACGCCGGTCCCGCGCGGCTGATCGAAGGTGGCGTGACAGTCGGTGAGCGAACCCTGAAAGCACCGAGGACCATCATCGCCACGGGCGGGCGTCCCGTTCTGCCGACCATCGACGGCATCGAGGAAATCGGCGCGCTCAACAGCACCAGTCTTCTGGAACTCGAAGTACTGCCGAAAAGCCTGATCTTCATCGGCGCGGGCTACATCGGCGCGGAGCTGGCCCAGATGATGAGCCGCATGGGCGTGAAGGTCACGCTTGTCGCCCGTTCGCATCTGTTGCCCGGCGCGGAACCAGAGGTCTCGGAGGCATTGGCGGCGGCGTTCGAGGCTGAAGGCATCACCCTTCTGACCGGGTTAAGCTACGACACTGTGCGCCGCGACGACGCGGGCGTGACACTGCGCGTGATCCAGAACGGAAAGCCTGTCGAAGTGACGGCGGATCACCTCGTTTCGACCGCTGGCAGGCGGGCCAATACCAAAGATATGGGCCTGGACGCAATCGGCGTGGAAACCGACGCGCGTGGGTCCATCGTCGTCGGCGAGGACATGCAGACATCGGTGCGCGGCATCTATGCCGCAGGCGATGTGACCGACCGCGACCAGTTCGTCTATATGGCGGCCTATGGTGCAAAGCTCGCGGCCAAAAATGCGGTTCTCGGCGAAGACCATCGCTACGACAACGCCGCGATGCCCTGGGTGGTGTTTTCCGACCCGCAGGTCGCGGGCGTCGGTCTCGGTGAAGCCCAGGCGCGGGACGCGGGCCTCGACGTCAAGACGTCCATCGTACCGCTCGATCAGGTGCCGCGCGCACTGGCCGCACGCGACACGCGCGGATTGATCAAGCTGGTGGCGGACAGAAAGTCCGACCGGCTGCTTGGCGGCCAGATCATCGCGCCCGAGGGGTCCGATACGATCCAGACCCTCGTTATGGCGCTGAAGTTTGGCATGACCACAAAGGCGCTCGGGGAGACGATCTTCCCCTATCTGACGACCGTGGAAGGGCTGAAGCTGGCGGCGCAAACCTTCGATATGGACGTGGCAAAGTTGAGCTGCTGCGCCGGATGAAGATCAGGACAAGGACCGGAGAATGAATGAAGACTACGACCTGATCGTCATCGGGGCGGGCATGGCGGGCGTGGCCGCGGCCAACAAATGTGGCGCGGCAGGATGGCGTGTCGCCATTGTCGATGCGCTGCCCTACGGCGGCACCTGCGCATTGCGCGGCTGCGATCCAAAGAAAATCCTGCGGCGCGGTGCGGAAATCATGGACGCGGCACGGCTCATGCAGGGCAAGGGGATCGATCCCGGTGATCTGTCGATCAACTGGGCCGATCTGATGGCACACAAGCGTGGCTTCACCGATCCCGTGCCGGACAAGATGGAAAAGGGCCTGTCGGGCAACGGCGTCGAAACCCTGCATGGAGCCGCGCGGTTCACGGGAAGCAACACGCTGGAGGTCGATGGAACGGCATATCAGTCGGAACGGTTCCTCGTGGCCGCCGGTGCCATGCCCAGGCCGCTGAGCTTCACAGGGGCCGATCTCGTGATCGACAGCACGGATTTCCTCAACCTGGAGGCCCTTCCCAATCGGGTTCTTTTTATCGGTGGCGGCTTCGTGTCCTTCGAGTTTGCGCATATCGCCGCACGGGCCGGAGCCAACCCGATCATCGTGGATCGTGGCGCCCGGCCCTTACGCGGCTTCGATCCCGATCTGGTCGAAATGCTGATCGACCGCAGCGGCGGTATCGGCGTGGACCTGATGCGCGAAACCGAAATCGTGTCGGTCTCGGAAGCCAGTAGAGCATTCACTGTCGAGGTGAAGTCGGGCGATGAAACCCGAACAATCGAAACCGATCTGGTCGTGCATGGCGCGGGCCGTGTGGCAGCCCTGGCCGATCTGAATCTTGAGGCGGCTGGTGTTGATTACAGCGACAAGGGCATCGTTGTAGCCCCGCATCTGCAAAGCACGACAAACAGCGCGGTCTTTGCCGCCGGAGATTCCGCCGACACCGATGGCATGCCGCTGACGCCAGTCGCAGTGATCGAAGGGAAGGTCGCGGCCTCCAACATGCTCAAAGACACTCAGACCGCACCGGATTATGCCGGTATTCCTACAGCCGTCTTCACAGTCCCGGAAGTGGCGCGTGTCGGCATGTTGGAAAGTGAGGCAAGGGACGCCGGGTATGATGTCGATGTTCGGTTCACCGACACTGGCGATTGGTATTCGAACTACCGGATCGGCGAGACCTCTGCTGCCGCGAAGGTCCTCGTGGACAAGTCGAACGGCAAGATCCTCGGCGCGCACCTGTTCGGCCCGGAATACGGCGAACTGATCAATTTCTTCGGGCTGGCAATCAAGCTGGGCCTGGCGGCCAAGCAACTTAAGTCGATGACGGCGGCCTATCCAAGTGTTGGATCGGATTTGGGCTCGCTTCTCTGAATTTGAAAGATTTTTCGCAATAGACCCGATCCTCCTCGGAACGTATGTCTGGCCCGATGAAGACGGTTCTTATCTACTTCGCCGCTGCGCTGGCCGAAATTGCCGGATGCTTTGCTTTCTGGGCCTGGTTCCGGCTGGACAAGAGCGTGTTTTGGTTGGCACCGGGCATGCTGTCCCTTGCCGCTTTCGCCTGGCTACTGGCGCTCAGCCCCGCCGATCAGGCGGGCCGCGCCTATGCAGTCTACGGTGGCGTTTACATCGTATCGTCCCTGCTGTGGCTATGGGGCGTAGAAGGGCATCGCCCGGATCAATGGGATGTAGTTGGAGCGGTCATTTGCCTTGTCGGTGCGGGTATTATTCTCTGGGCACCGCGCAGTATTTGAGAGGCAGCCGCAGACGGGGTGAAGCGCTGAATCGTTCGATTAGATCGCCTTTTGGTTCACGCGTTCCGACAACTCGGCGCTGCTTTCCCTCCGCATCGCGGCTGCGATCAAGCAGGTTTTCTACCGCCCTCGAAAGCAGCGATACATCCTTTACGCAGCATCGGTCAAAGTGGGCTCTGAACTGCCGTTCGCTGTATCGAGAAGGAACGACCGGTTTTGCTTAACGTAGGATTTAGCACTGAGCCGGAGCAGACCCCTGCCTTGGCGTCCAGATATGCCTGCCTTGTCCTGTCGAGCTTCGACCTTGCATGGGTCATGATGACATCACGCTGTCGTTCAGGCAGCGCAAATCCGGTGCAACGCACGATATGAGCAAGAAGCTCTTCAACCTCGGCGTCTACATCAAAGCTCTCGAACCACGGAGCTTTTCCCAGTCTCGCCACCATGTGCCTACCCTCGTCCTCTCAATAATATATTATCGTATATCATATTCAGCAGATCGCAAGCAGATGTGTGCGTCGTACCGCCAGACATGGAAAAAGGGGAACCGTGGTCCCACGGCTCCCCTTTCGGTTCGTATCGTTTTATCTCGCGCGCCGATTAGGCGACCAACGACAGCCCCGTGCCTGCATCCTGCGGCTGCTCACCGCTGTCGATGAACGGGATGATCGAGAAGGTCTGCCCACCGCGCTGTTCTTCGTTCTGCACGGCGTTCACGCGCAGGTCGCCATCGGGCGTGTTGATCAGCAGCGACAGGTAGTCATTGCCCGTGCGGCTGCTTTTCGCCATCCAGGCCGAGCCGACGCGGATCGGTGTGCCCCGGGGCGAGCTGACCTCGATCCGGTAATCGGGGTGAGTCTCCTCGGATTTATAGCTGTTCTCGATCAGCATGAATTCCAGATCGAACATCATGTTGGCGATGTAGCCGGTGAAGGCGTTGTCGGCGTCCATAGCGGTGAGCTCGCCCGAGATCGAGCCGGATTTCATCAGGCCGTTCGAGACCAGCGGGATGATCTCGAATTCGCCGCTCTGGGCCGCGCGCGCCTCTTTCGTCTGCACCGCATTGACCCGGAACGGGCCCAAGCCGACATCGATCTGCATCGAGATGTAAGGGTTTCCGCTGGTATTGCCGGTCTCGTTCCAGGCCGTGCCGATGCGCACCTTGCGGCCTGATTTGTTGACTGCCGTTACGTCAAAATCCGGGCTGCGTTCGGACATCTTCGGGCGGTTTTCAAGCTGGATGGCGATATCGAAACGTGTCGAATGGATCATGCCGGTGTACTGAGCGGCTGCGGTCTCGACGTTGCGGGTGAGGGTTCCTGCGAACATGGGATGGTTCCTTTTGGATTGGCCGGTGCCTGACGTTTTTGCCAACGCATCCGGGATTGCTTTCTCGACCCCTTGAGGGATCACAAATCAGAAAGCCTGCTTTCCTTTCAGCCCCGCCCACGGGTCAAAGCTGCCGTCCGAGTGGGAATGCCCCCGCGCCTCCGGGTGCTACGCCCCTCCCCTGCCCGTCTGGTCTTGATTGGTTGCCCGGATTTTCTGCGGCGTCCTTCGATTGCGCGACGAAAAACTCCGTTTCTTTTCCGTTCAACCGGTGCCCGCCCCGGTCGGTCAGACCGATGCAGCTACCATTCGGCACATAGGTGATGAGGTACTGACCGAGCCGGTCCTTGTGGACGACGTAGCCGGTATTGGCCCAATGCACGGTCTGGCCCGCATCGACGGCCGCCTTGATATCATTGAGTGTCATGCGATCCTCCTCAAGAAGAATGGTGGGGAAACGACGCAAGAAGCCCGATCTTCCAACCGGGCTTCCATACAGTATTCGTTTGGCAAACGGCCGAGAGCTGTCAGGCGCTTTGCGTGGCCCGCGTCGCGCGCGCCGCCATCCAATCTTTCAGGCCAAGAACCGTTCGTCCGGCGGCGACCTCGGAGGCCCAGGCAACCCTTGGGTCGCCGCAGGGCTCATCGCCGGAATGCCGGTCGATGTGGCCATTGGCCATCCATGGCTCAGGCTGTATCCGTCGCAGCCAGTCCGCCATGCTCGGGATGCGGCCCTGGCAGTCTTCACGGATATGCTGCTCGCCGATCCAGCGCACGGGGATGTCGCGGCCCGCACTATTGGTCAGTGTCAGGCCAAAAACCCGTTCGGCCTCAAAAAGGCCTTGCGCATGGTGACGCATGGCTCTGTGCGTGAAGAGCGCGAGGTGCTCTTTGGAAGCGTCGAACCAGTCGTGGACGGCTTGATAGTCGGACGGCACCCCGCCGAATTTCCGGGCAGAGCTTTCGGCATGATGAAGCGGATGGGCCATCTCACAGCCCCTCGTCATAGCTGTGCGAGCATTCGACATAGCGGTCGGCATGATCCAAGGTGACACTGTCGGCGGTGATGTCCCAGGTCAGCGTGCCGTAGCCGCCCTCGTTGTTTTCGAACCCCGGGTGATGGTGATAGGCGAGCGACCAGGCGAAGTCGCCAACCTCTGTGGCAAGCGGCTCCGGCAGTTGGACCTCTGCAGGCTGCACCGTCACATCCTCGACATTGCCGGAGTCGCCATAGCCTTCGTATTCGACAGCGACCTCGCTGATGCCAAGCGCACGTAGTTGCGCGAGCAGCTCCACTCTGGATGCCTTCAAGGTGGTTTCGCGCTCTGCACGCCACTGAGCCGCCATTGCGGCATAGTCGATCTGGGGATTGGTCATGGGTCTGTCCTCTTATCTGAATTTGGGGGGGCCGGGCCTGGCATTGGTCAGCGCGCGCCCGGAAAGCGCAGATCGGCCAAATCCCATCCACGCCGCCCGACCGGAAGCTCGCTTTGACTTTTCAGGCGGCTTGTTCTGCCACCTTGGCGACTCGCTGCCCCACGATCCGGGCCAGAATGCTTCCCGTGTCGATCCCGTCCCCATGCGGCAGGAACACACGCAACTGGAAGGCGATGATCTCGGTGAAGCAGCCGAGCGCCTTGAGGCCATCGATCATGCCCCGATCCGCACCGCCCAACTCAAGGCGCATCTCGCCTGCGACCCGGCGACGGGTCAGGGTCAGACCCCGGCCCAGATCGACAGGTGCGGTGGTGCCGAGGGCGGCGGTCAACATCTCCTGTGGCGTTTGCGGATTGGAGACGAGGAAGCGGGCGCGCAGCGAGGCCGCCCCTTCCTCACTCAGCGTCCGCCCGATCATGGCCGTCGCCCCGTCTGGCGTGACACGGTAGATCCGCTCATTGGTGGTCGGAATGTCCTTCCAGATCGGCAGCAGCAGCCCGGTCAGCAGGTAGAGCTTGGTCGTGGTGGTTTTTGGCAGGGACGCAGCCTCGGCCTCCCAAATCTGCGCAAATTCGGGCCTGTCGATCTCTTCCCAAGCCGAGGACTCAAACCGTGCCTCTTCGAGATAGCTCGACCCGTTTGGCCGCACCGCCTTGCGCATCAGCGTGACAATGTCCTCGTCATACATCTGCATGGGCCGCGCCGAGATGAGCGCCGCGCGACCGGAGGCGCGATTCACCATCGGCAGCTTGTCGGGATTGCGCGATATGGCCTCTTCGGCGACCAGGACATACACTGGGTCCGTCACCTCAAGTCCGATAATCCGCGTCACGGCGCCGGATTTCGGGCAGGTCCAGAGATCCTCGGTGGAGACCTGCTCGATCTTTTCGCCACGTAGGGTTTCCACGCCGAGATCGAGCGTGCCCGCCGCGCGCGCCCGCTCAGACTGATCGGCAATCCGGCGCATGAACTCGGCAAAGAGCGCGTTCTGCATGTGGATGGGAAGGGCAAGCACCCGGTTGAGAAACCGCTGGATCGGGGGAAGCTCTTCGAGCAGCACCCCGTCCTTGTCGATCAGCCGCAGGGCCGTCCAGTCGGTGAAGCTCTCGTAGCTCATCGCCTCGGCGCGCCCGGCGGCAAGATCGGCGAAATACCCACGCAGCGCCGCTCGCGCGATCGGGCTTTCGAGATTGTCCTCCTCGCGGAACATGCCTTGCGAGCCGGTCTCGCGCTGGCCCTTGGTCAGGGCCCCCAGCTGGTCGAGGCGTTTGGCGATCGTCGAGGTGAAACGTTTCTCGCCATGCACATCGGAGGTGCAGACCCGAAAGAACGGTGCGCTGACCTGGGCCGAGCGATGCGTGCGGCCGAGCCCCTGGATGGCTGCATCCGCGCGCCAGCCGGGCTCCAGAAGATAGTGCCGCCGCCGTTTCTGGTTCTTCGCGGTTTGCGCCGCATGGTAGGACCGGCCCGTACCGCCCGCGTCGGAGAAGATCAGGATATCCTTTTCGCCGTCCATGAAGGCTTGGGTCTCGGACGAATTGCTGCTGGCGCTGCGCTTCTCGATGAAGAGATGGCCATCCTCGGCCTTGAGTGGCCGGATGAACCGCCCCGTGACTTCTGCCACGGCCTCATCGCCAAATGCCCAGAGGATCTGATCGAGCGCCGAGGGGATCGGCGCCAGCGTCATCAATTCCATCATGGCCGCGTCACGCAAAGCGAGCGCCTCGCGCGAGACAACGAGCGCCCCGGTCTCATCCCGCAAGGGTTCCGCCACCATATTGCCGTCGATCTCCACGAGCTTTTGCGCATGGATCGGGAAGGCCTGTTCGAGGTAGCCCAGAACATAGTCGCGCGGCGTCAAGGCACCCTCGACGAGTTCATCCTCCGGGTCCATCGCCTCAAGCCGACGCTTCAGCAGGCTCTCGCCTGTCGAGACAACCTGGATGACGCAAGCATTGCCTGCCGCCAGGTCGTCCTTGATCGCACGGATGATGGTCGGGGCTTTCATGCCCATCAGGAGATGGTTGAAGAAGCGCTGCTTCGTGCTCTCGAAGCGGGACTTGGCCGAGGCGCGTGCGGCCGACGCATTAGTTTCCCCCGAGGCGTCGTTGACGCCGGTCGCAGTCAGCGCCGCTTCGAGATTGTGGTGGATCATCCGAAAAGCACCCGCGTATGCGTCGTAGATCTCGATCTGGGCCGGGGTCAGCGCGTGTTCGAGCACGTCATACTCCACCCCATCAAAACTGAGGGCACGCGCCGTGTAGAGCCCGAGCGTCTTGAGATCGCGCGCGACCACCTCCATGGCAGCCACGCCGCCGGCTTCCATCGCAGAAACGAAGCTCTCGCGGCTTGGGAAGGGGTATTCGGGGCCCTGCCCCCAGAGCCCCAGCCGCGCGGCATAGGCGAGGTTGTGGACGCTCGTCGCACCCGTGGCCGAGATGTAGAAGACGCGAGCGCGGGGTGCTGCCAGTTGCAGCCGGAGGCCAGCAAGGCCCTGCTGGGAGGGTTTGACCCCCCTGCCCTGCTCGGACCCGGCCGCGTTCTGCATGGCATGGGCCTCATCAAAGGCCAGCACGCCTTCAAAGTCTTCGCCCATCCAGGCGAGGATCTGGCTCAGTCGCGTGGTGCCGCATTTGCCCGCGGACCGCAGCGTGGCGTAGGTGACAAATAGGATGCCGTCGCCCATCGGGATGGACTGGTCCGGTTTCCATTTGGAGACCGGCTGGATGTCGGCGGGCGAGCCGCCGAGATCGGTCCAGTCGCGGATGGCGTCCTCGATGAGCGTGGCGGATTTGGAGACCCAGATCGCCTTCCTGCGCCCGGCCAGCCAGTTGACAAGGATGAGCCCCGCGCATTCGCGCCCCTTGCCGCAACCGGTGCCGTCGCCGAGGAAATAGCCAAGGCGATAGGCACGTGCATCCGGGTCATCATCGGCGCGCGTCAGCTTGGTCTGGTCGTCATCGATGGTAAACCGACCGGGCAGGTCGCGCCCATGGGCGTCATGCGCCATGATGATGGTTTCCAGCTGCGCCTCGGAGAGGTGACCCTCCTCGACCAACCGTGCGGGCAGGCGCAAGTCATCACGACCCGTATTTGAGGGCATGGGCGGGGCAACCGAGGCCATGGCGATGCTCTCGACGAGCGGGGTGGGATGTTCCTGCGCACCCGCGATCTCGATCCGTTGCGGACGGTAGCGCGCATAGATGTCCGAGATGGGCGTGTTGTCGCGCGGGATATCAAAGCTCGTGAAAGTTAGCGGGACAACGGCATTGGCCCGAGGCTTGGAGGCGGCGACAGGCGCAGCGGCGGTCTTGCGCGGAGCAGAGGATGGAACGGTCGGCCGAATGTGCGGGATCGCTGCTGCCCGTTGGGCGGGGTGCATCTCAGGCCGGGTTGCGGCCACGGCGTCGACAAAAGGAAGGGCTTCATCCAGATCGCACACAACGGCGCGGATCATCTCGCAATCCTCCTGCACCTTGTCGAAGATCATGAGCTGGGTTTCGACAGAGGTGCCGAGCTTGCGATAGACCTGTCCCGGCATCGTCAGCGCCAATCGCGGCGTCAGGAGACCGCAGGCGCGGGACCAATGCGCGGCATCGCGTTCGGGCGTGAATCCCGGCGGCATGATCGCCACCAGCCGCCCGCCGGGTGCCAGGCGCTTTGCAGCCGCGATGAGATGCTTGGCGGCGATGTGCTTGTCTCGGGAGCGATCGACCGAGGAGGCGAAGGGCGGGTTCATCACCACGACCTCGGGTAGAACCGGCGTCTGCAGCAGATCATCGATATGCTCGCCGTCATGGCCTGTGACCTCGCCGCCGAAAACCGCGCGCAGGAGGCGCTGGCGAAAGGGGTCGATCTCGTTGAGCAGAAGCGTGGCACCGGCCCGGGCGGCGAAAGCAGCCAGGGCACCGGTGCCAGCCGAGGGCTCCAGAACGGTCTCGCCCTTGCGGATCGCCGCGGCCCGCAAAACCAGCGCCGCGAATGGCAGCGGCGTGGAAAACTGCTGTAGCCGGATCTGCTGCTCTGACCGGCGGGTTTCCGTCAGGAGCCGTGAGGCAAGTAGCCTTGCAGCGGCGGTGTCACCTGCCGCGCCGTTCCCACGCAGCAGCACCTGGACAGCCGCTGCCTGCATCATGTCATAGGCCATGCGCCAGTCCCAGGCGCCACCGGCATCGCTGCCATGAAACGTCTCGCGCATGATACGCGCGAGCGCTGAACTGCGCAGGGGCTGGTCATCGACCTCCGTGCCGATTTGCGCGAGGGCAGAGGCGAGATCGGCTTCGGAGATTGCGAGAGCCGGGTTGGCCGTTCTGGGTTTGGACATGGGGATTTTCCTTTGGATCAGGGTCTGAGTTCCAAAGGACAAAAAGCCCGCTTTCGCTTTTCAGGGTGACGTAGTCAGACCGCGCCGACCTCAAAGGCTTGGTCAGGACTTGGGTTCGACCTGCCGCTTCGCATCAATCAATGCCTGTGCGGCCTGCATCACCTGAACCTGAGATGTTCCCGAGCGTGCATCCTCCAGCGCGGCCTGCACCTGCGCGCAAAACCACGTGTCATAAGAATTCGCTTCAGCGGCCACGGAAATGCTCCTCGAGCCCGATATCCAGCAGCTTGCCGAGGTCATCGGGCATGTCTGCAACGCGCACAGCAATTGGGAAACGGTGCCCCGTCAGGTCAGGCGCGCATTGCTCCTCTAGACCGAGGTGCTGCCTATCCTTTTCCGTCTCATTCATTGTGCTTTCTCCGACCGCATTATCAGCCGATGCTACATCTTCGATCGTGGCGTCGTAAATGATAATGCCAAAGGGTCATAGCAAGCTGGCCCACTTACCGATCGGGCACCGCTTCAAGGGATTTCTCGAACCGCTTGCCTGCCGCTGCAGCTTCTTTCAAGAGCGCGTCGAAATTGTCAGGTGGGTTGCCATCTTCCAGCATCCCTTTGAACGTCGCATAGGCATCCGTCTTGCTGCCATAGGCGCGCAGGGTCTTGTCGTCGTTCACCCATGCCACCACGATGACCTTCGCATCGCTGTTGAACCGGTAGAACAGCCGATACTGCTGGAAGAATTTCGCCCGGAACCAGTGCTTGCGGTGATCGCCGAGTGTGCCGCCTTGCCGGAAGGCGGCGGCACCCGGATCTGCAGGTATGGCCTCGGTGACCAGCTTGAAGATGGCGGCCAGCCGTTTCGTCGGGTTTTTCTTGTGCCAGGTCTTGGGATCGCGAGCCTTACGCGCCTCTACCTCCTCGACCAGCCCTTCGAGCTGGTCCAGAAAGAGTGGGTGCGCATAAATCGACCATCCATTCACGACAAGGGGCGCTTGGGCGGGCACGCTATCGCCGCTCATTCATCCTCGAGCGATAGCGGCGCATCGAGATCGACATCAACGTCTCCGACCAGTGCTGCAAGACGGTCATGCAAAGCCCCATCGAAAGCCCGAATGCGGTCCGGATGCGCCTTGATATCGGCCTCGACAAAATCGAGAAAGGCTCCGAGCACGGGATCTTCCTCGTCGCTGCGCACGGGCTCGATATAGACCCTGCCACTCGGCTCGGTGCAGTAACGAATCTGGTCGCCCTTGCCCAGCTTGAGCTGTTTGCGCACACCCGCCGGCACGGTCGTCTGATACCGATCCGTGAGTTTCGAGACATCTTGTGCGAGGGCTGTCATGGCAGTCTCCTGAAGAAAAGGTTCTTTGCTGCCCGCGATAGGTAATGCATTTGCATTGCCTTGTCAAGACAAGCCGCAGCATCTGCTGTCGCCGGGCAGGTCGATGAACCGTCCGGCGCAGGACCTAATTTCGCCCCGCCAGGAACTCCGCCAGCACCGGGCTAGCCGCACCTTTCGCGGAGCTGAGCAGCTCCGAGCCCGCAAGCGAGGCCTTCGACAGGCGTACGAGCCCACCAGTTTCCTCGATGCGGTAGCAGCGGCGCTTTTGCCGCCCGCGCCTGTAGTGGGTCGCGGTGACAATCTGGCAGGTACTGCCATCGGTGAGCGTCACAGGTGCTGCGAGCTTGATCTTGTCGCCTTCCTCGTAGTCCGGGATCGCAGCCCAGTCCTGGCAGCGCTGGCGCCAGGCATGAGCATAGCTGTCTGGGTCTTTCAGCTCGGACAGCAGGGCCAATAGGCTCAGTGGCGCGCGGGATTCGACCGGTCCCGCGCTTTCCTCCATGTCCTTGTAGCCCCAGCAGCCGTCATCATATCGGGTAAGGAATACGGCGGCGAAAGTGATGGAGCCATCCGCATCGGTGACATAGGTCGTGTCTTCGACAGGGGTGCCGTCGATATTTGTGACCTTTGCCGCCGCGTACCAAGTCGAACCCACCTTGCAGGCTTTGACCAGTTCCGTCTTGCGCCTTTCGCCATGAGAGGTGCAGAGCCGGGCAATCTCCGCTTTCTCATCCGCGTAGGTCTGGACGCGGCCGTCGGTGTAGAAGAGCCAACCCATCACGCCGCCCTCCGGTCATCGATTTCCATCAGCGCATCGAGCGGCACGCGGTAGGGCTGCATGGCGTCGAAATCCTCGCAATTGCCGCAGTTCTGCACGATCGCGAAGGTGTCGCAGGCATCCTTGAGGATGACCCGGAAGGTGCCGCCGAGGCCCGAGGGCACCTCGTAGGTCCCGCCGATGAGATAGTCCGAGGCCCGGCGTTTGAGGACGCGGATGCTGTGGCCATCGGTGGCGAGCCGGATCGCACCCCGCCCCCGGTCGATGAGCACCTGCACGTCATCCAGGATGTCGGTGTAGAACTGGCCGGTCAGATCGCGAAACGCCATGCGGCGCTGCGCCATCCAGTCGGTGTCCCGAAACGGGTTCATGCCATCGGCGAAAGCAAAGGACGGATCGGCCTGCTCGGTGGTGACGATACGGGTGGTCGTGCCATCGATGCCGTTTGAGCGCAGATGCACGCCATTGCCGACGATGAGGATCAGGGCGGGCCTGTCCACGGGCCCGTTCCAGTTGGGCAGGAAGGTTTTGCAGGCGCGTGCATGGGCGATCTGCGCCGCAACAGCGGACGCAGAGAACTTGAGAATAGCCATGGGGATGTCTTTCTGTTCGGTTTGGAAGGGTCGACCCGCGCGGGCGGCATGGTCCACGCGCGGGTCGCGTGAGGACTCAGGCCGCTTGCGCGATGTCGCCGTCAGGCTCCGGGGTTTCCGCCGCGGGCTCCGCCTCATCACAGGCGACACCGGCTGTCTGCATCATGGGCGGGCACCAGGCGGCCACGGCAGCGCGCTGCGCGTCCGTGAGCGTGGCGAAGGGCTCGGCGAAGAGCTTGTCACAAAAGGCGACGATCTCCTTCTTGCTCGACGAGGCCAGCGTCACCGCCTCCTGGGCGAGACCCAGATCCTCGCCGAGGATCTTCAGGAGCCAAGCCTTCTTGAAGCGGTTGAAGAGCGCCGCATTCGGCGTCCAGTGGGAGCGGATGTCGGGCATGATCTCGATCTCGAACGCATGCATCAGGCTGTCGCGCTGGCGGTCCCGCGCGAAGCAGGACTGCGTGGTGCTGGCCGTGGCATAGGCCACGAGCTTGGCCTTTTCGCCTGCCTCCAGCGCGCGAAACGCCGCGAACTGATCGGCGGGCGCGCGGGTGTCATCGAGCCAGGAGAGGTCCAGCGCCTCATGCGCCGCCGCCACCTGCTCGAGCGAGGTTGCGTCGATCTCGTCCATCTTGGCATGGCTGCGGTATTCCTTGCGGGCATCGATCTTGATCGCCTGCGTGACACTCATGCCGCTGGCCAGAACGTCGCTCACCAGCTTGAAGAGCGTCAGATCGAGCGTAGCTTCCGGATGCAGCGCCATCGCGGCCCCAAGCGCCATGGCTCGCTCGGTCTTGAGGTCCTCAGCCAGTGAGGCCGGATAGGTGATTTCGCCGGCGTCTGGGGCCTCCTCCCCGGTCGGGCTAGCCGAGGAGCCGCGCGCGCCCTCCTTTTTGACGGTGTCTTCCGGGCGGACGAGGCCAACATGGAGGGTCACCTGCCCGCCCGACCAGGACGCGATTACCCCAGACCGCGCGAGGTCCTCGGCGCTGTAGGCCTCCTGCAGGTCGCGGGCTTCCTCTTCCAAGGCGTCCACGCGCTCGTAAAGCGCGTTGTAGGCACCGTCCTCGAGCCCCTCATCCTCCATCTCGAGCTGCAGTTTCTCAAGCTCGGCGGTGATCTCATCGATGCGCTTTTGCGCAGCCTCATCAGGCTCGATCGGGCCGGGATAAACGCGGCCGTAGTCGGCCATGGTCGCGTAATCATAGCGGACCATGGCATCGGCCCAGGCAAAGCCCAGCTTTATGCGGGCCTCTTCGGCGGCGGCACCGAGCTTCTCGAGCAGGATGGTCTCGACCAGCGCGGCGTCTTCGAGCACGGAATGCTCTTCCAGAAGGTCAGCGGCGACAGCGCCGCCCCGCGCCTCGTAGTCCGCGCGCACGAAGGCCCCGATATCGTCACTGACCTGCACGCCGCGGGATTTGAGCGCCTGGCGGACCGTATAGGCCTGCAGGTAGCTATCTTCCTTGGTGAGCGCCTCGAAGACTTCGCGCTGCACCTCCTGGCTCGGATGCTCCGCAAAGGCCTTCATCGTGTCGAGCGTGATCGTCTTGGCCCGGGCCGCGGCGCGGATGTCGGGGTGGATTAGGCCATAGCGCAACCGGCCTTTCACGGCCGCCACCGTGGTGCCGAAGGTCTTTGCGATCGTCTCGGGCGTCTGGTCGTCGACCTCCATCATCCGCGCGAAAGCCTCGAACTCGTCGATGGCATTCATCGGCGCCTGGGTGATGTTCTCAGCGAGCGACAGGGCCGTGGTGACATCGCAATCCTCTGGCACAAGACGGCAGTCGATCTTGGCCTTCGCCGTGAAGCCTTTCGCGGCCCTGTCCGCGACCAGCTCCTTCAGCGCGGCATGCCGACGGCCACCGGCGAGGACAGCATATTTGCCGTCGAGCTTCTGGACCATGAGCGGCTGCAGGAGACCCAGAACGGCGATGCTTGCCTTCAGATGGGCGATGTTCTCAGGATCATAGGTTTCCGGCGAGTTGCTGCGCACATTGGCGGGATGTGAGACCAGATCGCCGATGGCGACGGAGACGGGTTTGAAGCTTGTGGTCATGGCGTTTCCTTTTCGGTGGGTTTGGAGCGGCCCGCGCATTCAGATGCGCGGCCAATCCCCGTCTTCAGGGATCACCACAACAAAAGGCCCACTCTCCCTTTGAGGGGTCAGCGGGCCTTCATCGCCTGGGCTGTCAGGAGGGGTGTCCCCTCCCCTACCAGTCGCGCGCCAGCATGATGGTCAGCACGCGCATGGTGGTGGCGGGATTGTCCGGGGCCTCGGCGCCATAGCGGAAGTCGGAATCCGCTTCGTACAAATCCAGTTTCCAGAACACGGTCTCGCCGCGGACCTCGACCGCCCCGAAATCATGCCATCCTTCGGGATCGTTCTCGGGCTCGAAGGTCTCGAACATGCCCGTGGCCTTCACCGCCTCGGCCATGAAGCCGTCACCGGCATTCATAATTGAGCGGGTGACATGCATGCGGCCCTGAATAGACTGGGCGGTTGGCACACCGAGGCACGCGAGCTTGCGAAACGCGTCGTTCTGCGCTGCGATCACACTCGGATCAGGGCGGTCTGTCTGGGGTTGTCCTGTCATGGACATGGGGTGCTCCTTTGAGAAGTTGAAACACCCTTCCAAAAGCCAGCTTTTTCTTTTTCCCCCTGGCGGCAGGACAGAAGCAGAAGGGGCCCTACCCGAACAATCGCTTGGGTCTGTAATTCGGGTTGGGGATGGTTTCGATCCAGCCGCCTTGGTGCTTGATGGTCTCAAGTGCCGCCGAGAGCGGATAAGCGCCCTCGGACGGGCTCCACCAATAGGCGCCGTGCTTGAAGGTGATGATCTTGCGGCGGCCGTCGTTGAAGCAGGCCACCCGCAGCGTCTTGGGTTCCTTACGTGACATGGGCGTCTCCGTTCTCCCTGTGGTCAGGCGGCCTTGGCTCGGCCCCCTGCCCTGCCCGCCTCCGATCTGGCGATCAGGTAATCACAGGCGCGCTGCGCATCCGCGGCGTGCTTGAAGATCGCACCCTTGTCCGACCGAAGAACGCGCAACCAGTTATGGAGGTAGGCAGCATTCATCTCGAGCGTATGCGCCGTAAAGCCGAGCGTCTGACCCAGGAACACCGAGGTCAATTCCGCGACGATCTCCTCGCGCGCGTAAGAGGTGTTGCCAAACTTCGAGAACCCGAAATCACGGTTCAGTCGATGCCGGGCCTTCGTGGCATGGGCCAGCTCATGCGCCCAGACCCCGTAGAAATTGCGCGGGTCCTGGAACCGCGTGATGGATGGCATGTAGACCTTGTCCACGGGGGGCAAATAGTACGCCTCCGTGCCCGTGAAGACGGTCGTGATGTCGATGGCATCGAAAAACGCCTGCATGTGCGGGATGGGCTCGGACGGCGGATACTCGGGCGCGGGCTCCGGGTCTGGGAAGAAGCTGTCGGGCAGGCCATCGATCTGGCAGGCATTGAACACGCGGTAGGATTTCTGGAAGCGGAAGATGCGGGCTTCCTCGGAGCGATCATCGCCATCGCTGCGGTCGTCCTCGCCGCCCGCGTCTTTCCGGCTTTGGCCGTAATAGACGACGACAGAGGATTTCTCGCCCTTGCGGACCTTTGCGTCCAACGCATTGGCCTGAGGCAGAGTCATCCAGAAGGGAGAGCTGTGGCCCGCCATCACGGTCCGCATCGTCAGCAGGAAGTTGTTCACCCCCTGGTAGGGTTCGCCGCCCACGCGCAGGGGGCGTGAGCTGCCGCCTGCGGTCCAGGGCTTGCGCCACGGCAGGACGCCGCGCTCGATGATGCGGATGATTTCGTTTGTGATGACCTCGGAGGCATCGAATTTGGGCGTGGGGGATCGGGCCATGGCTGGCCTCCTTTCGAATGTTTGTGAGAGGGAGTGGTGATCAGATTGACTGACGGGGCCGCGGATCGTTGACGATCCTCGCGCCGAGCCGCTCGACCGTGTCGATGTAGGTGGTCAGCGAGACGCACCTGCCGGCACCTGAAAGGTCAGGATCGACAGATCTGTCCCGCGCCACCCGCGGCAAGTTCGCGAATGCGATAACATCGGTGACGGGTCGGATATCGATGAACGGGGTCCCTCGTGCGACCGCAAGAGCGGCCAAGGGAAAGCGTTCGATCGGCGCGAAAGTCGACACTGTGGTCCAGCCGAGATGAAGGAACGTCCCACCCTCCCCGCAGATCACATGCGCGTTTGGCAATAATGCCGCCTGCCTGAGGTAGCCAAGATCGCGCAGGACGGTCTCGCGCTCGAGTTGCCGCGATAGCGCCGTCTGGCCAGTTCTGCGCAGCTCTCTATGCCGCCACCAGGAGGCGGCGGTTGTGCGGAGCACGCGCAAGACACCTGTTTCCATTAGAATGCCCTTCATTAGGAAAGACAGACCGGAATCCGGTCCGGACCCATCCGAGGGACCCCAAAGGCCCTCATCCGTCAGTCACAAAACCCGAAGGACACTTTTACTTTTCAGCAGCCAACTGGTCCGGGGTAACGGCCGAGGGTCCGACACCACCGCGGACCCCAGTGACGGCATGCAGTAAGTGGCGGTTTCGATCCAAGATCGGCAAGCCATATCGGCAACTCCGGCCCGACTGCTGCAGTCTTTCTCATATTATCAATAGCTTATCTGACGTTCTCGATCGGCAAAAGCGCTCCAACGGTGACCTCTC
Source organism: Thalassococcus halodurans (assembly GCF_900108225.1). Classification (GTDB taxonomy): domain Bacteria; phylum Pseudomonadota; class Alphaproteobacteria; order Rhodobacterales; family Rhodobacteraceae; genus Thalassococcus; species Thalassococcus halodurans. The sequence goes on along the minus strand of NZ_FNUZ01000006.1, from coordinate 217,284 downwards.
AGGCCCAAAGATCAGGATTTGCTTCGTTCAGAGCACTGCAGCGTTACGGATAAGCACGGGAAACGAAGGCGCAGCGCCTCCTGTCAGCTTGAATTTCAGCGATGTTGCCGCTATATACCGTCAGTATCACCGTAGGAGCATAGATCATGCACATCACGAACTTTGCTGAAGCTGGGCAATTCGAACCGCGCAAGATCGCCGCGGTGCTACGCACATCAGCAGAAGAGATCGCATTGACCGTCGGCTTGGGCAAAGACGCGTTGCAGAGGCGAGCCCGCATCGGTTCGGACAAGACGCAGCGCCGCCTGCGCGAATTGGTAGAGGTGCTGAACAAAGTTGAGCCCCGCTTCGGCTCGGAACTGATGGCCTATGCATGGTACCGGTCAGAGCCCCTGCCCGGCTTTGATGGCCGGACAGCCATGCAGCTGGTGCAGGAAGGCAAAGCTCAGCAAGTTCTGGAATACATCGATGCGGTCGATGCGGGCGTCTTTGCCTGATGCCGCTGAAAGATGGACGCTACACAGGGCCACTCTATCGCGCCCTGAACCCGGTCTATGCGCGTGAACCTCTGTCCGGACGAGGCGCTGAACTCTATGGAGGGCGCTTTAACGCCAAGGGCACCCCTGCCCTCTACACCTCGCTGGATCCCGCGACCGCTCTTAGAGAAGCCAACCAGGTAGGCAGCCTGCAACCCACGATCCTGGTGTCCTACAAAGCCGACCTTGGGCCTATTTTCGATACCCGCGATCAGGACAAGCTCGAACGGTATGGTGTGACCGAGGCGATGCTTGCCGACTCTGCATGGCGCATGAAGATGCTCGATGGCCAATTGGTACCGACACAGGAGCTAGCACGCGCCCTTATAGCAGATCGGTTTGCGGGGCTTCTGATCCAAAGCTTTGCGAAGGGTGCGTCATCAACGGACTTCAACATCGTCCTGTGGGCCTGGACTGCCAACAAGGGTTCTTTGGAAGTGGTGGATGACGAAAAGCGGCTGTCGCGCATGTGAGTTGTGAGACTTGGTGCCGGATCTGTCCACCGCGGTGGACATCGGCGGGTCGGAGGTACATGGATTGACTGTGTAGTATCGCCCTAGTGGAATTTGGCTCTGTCGCTTTGATGCATGTGGCGAGACCGCGCGTCATTGGACTAGTTGATGGCCAGACGTCCACCGCGGTGGACACTAGGCGGTTTGCATAGCAGTTTTGGATAGACGCTTGATCAAAGCCACTGGATCAAACTGGTCTTGACGTTGGCCCAAGGTGATACTGTGAAAGTACGCTCCAAAATCCCTGATGCGTTGTCCAAGTTGTAGCATGATGAAGATCGCGCATGACGCTTTCTGAGCTCCTACTGCATTCTTGGCTTTCTCAAATGTTTCTGGGTGAATCCCCATCATGGGTGCAAGAGTTCGAGCATGGTTTTCAATGTCCAACCAGTCTCTAAGTCTCTCTGTGGAGAACGATGTCGCTTGATCGCAGACTGAGGTTAGCAAGTCTGGTTTCAGAGCTTCATTGCCTGTGTTGCTATCTAAATCTTTTTTTTCTTCTTCAGACATAGATTGGTGCCGGACAGTTTGTCCGTCATTGGCGGGCAACTCCACAGTTTCTGGTGGGTTATCTGGGGTATACAAAGTCTGGCATTCTTTGTCCGTGTCGGCGAGCAGCGCGTGGTATTCGGTAAGGCTCAGCTTCCTGCGTAGAGCTCTCCGTGCGTGGTTGATGAATGTGTTGCTGGGATCATGCTCTTCCAAATGGGCGAGCTTTGTCAGGATCTGTTTGCGGACAAATATCCGATCCCGCCGGTTATTTTCCATCTCATGTGCGATGGCGATAAGCTCGCTCGCACGTTGGAGGAGGGGGGTTAGAGACAGTCCATAGCTGATGCATTCCCCGCTGGATGAGCGAACGCGGTAGCGCTTTCTGTTCGAGCTGTCATTGCGTTTGATGAACCCGAGTTCGACGAAGCGGTTGATGTGCCTGCGGAGTGTCCGTTCGTCGATTCCGCCGACGCGCTGGCAAATCGAGTCGTTGGACGCGAAAACCGTTTCGCCATGGCCGGGCTTCAAGAAACTGAGCATGGCTTGAAGTGTTTGGATATGGCCAGGACGCAGACCGAATACGCTACGTGCATCTCTTAGTGCCCTGAAGATGGTCCAGATGTCGGTTTCAGCCGCAGAAATTGAGCCGCGTGATGAATCAGCATCAGCGGTTCTGATCGATAGTTTTGTAAATGCCATGGTTTCTTCACGACGACCGTTCGGCCCACAACTTCCCAGTCTCTTCCCGAGATTTCGCTCAGAAAAAGGCAATAAAAACCCGTCCACCGAATCGGTGACTCTTGACCGGTTTGCTGGAGGTTGCTACATCATGAGTGCTAATCGAATGATGAGGGCTCTCCAGGGGAAACTTTGGGGGGCTCTTTTCTTTCTGGTCTTCGCTTTTCTCCTCTGCTCGAGTTACTCTGTGTGGCTCGGGGCTTAGGACCCAGAGCCGCTCTCATTCCGCCACTGTTCGAAGAGCTTCAAAAGCGCTGCCTCCGCGCGCTCTTCGATCCATTGGCCGAATTCTGGGTTGTCCTTCTTGGTGATCTTGATAGCGATCGTTTTCTGGTCGACTGTCAGCGTTCCCACAGAGCTACCGTCCCCATCTTTGACAACGGACGTTAGGCTGCGGTTGGCTTGCTTCTTGTCGCTACGCGCCTTGTTCGAGCAAGCCGAGTAGACTGCCTGAAACTTATCCGCGCTTGGAGTGTCGTCGGGCAGGGCGGCGATCACCTCTTTGGCTGTGTTCACCAGATCTATCTTTTTCGACAAAGCGGCCAGGTCACCCCATTGCCGTCGTCCGATGCCATGTGCCGGCCCGATCAGCTGTACAAGCCCTTCTGGCAGTTGCTCTATGACGACGCGATGATTGGACACGCCCTGCCGTGTCAAGCCGAGAGCATCCTGAATGACGTTTGGCTTGTAACCTGATTCCTGCATCTCTTTGATAAAAAGAGATTTCTCAATGAAAGACGGGTCTAGTCGGAGGTTGTTCTCTTGGCCCTGTGCGATCAGAGATGCGTCGTCATCCAGGCTTCGAACGATCGCCTTGACCGTTCCGCCGACCATGCGGATCGCTGCGAGCCTGCGTCGTCCGTAGATGATACGGTATCTGTCCGGTTGCGCTGATGGACGGACCATAATTGGTACTTGTTGTCCATGCTTGCGAATGCTTTCGGCCAACTCATCAATACTGGAATCCTCCAGCACCAACCGATCGCGCAGACCATCCATGTCAATCTGATCGGGCTCGATGTCACGGATCGAATTCGCGGTAATCTCGCGCAAAGAGTCGCGCAATCCGCCAACAGATCCTGGCAGTTTTGCTGCTTTTGGCGGGGTAGGGGAGGGGGCCGCGCTCTCCTTCTCGTCCTTTGGAGGCTGATTGAAGATATTTCGGGCCATCAGCGACGCCCCCATGCCATTTGGATTGTCTGTTCCAACTCATCTCCAACGCCATTCACGCTGGTCAGAGCGCGATCAATCGTTTTTCTAATGAATTGGCTCGGATCAACTTCGTAGACGGTTTGCTGGGTCATACCGGCGTCCGAGATTGCTGTAGATTTCAGCATTGGCTCAGTCATGACCTGTCCGGCCAAGATCGATCTCAGGTAGCCCGCCATCTGGGTCTGAGGCCCGTCCGACGGCTCGTATCTCGTGATCAAGAACTTTACGAAGTCCCATGTAACGCGCCTGCCAATGGCTTCTTCGACAGCCTTTACCGTTTCCGAAGCAAGTTTCAGGAACTGGCTCATTGAAGCAATGTCGAGCATGCCAGGCACGACCGTTACTAGGAGTCCCGTCGAGGCTGCCAACGCCGTTAGGGTCAGAAAGCCAAGTTGAGGTGGGCAGTCGATCAGAACGATGTCGTAATTCGCCTCTACTTCCTCAAGCGCTAAGGCAAGACGCTCCGCAAATATGGGTTGCACCCGGCGGGCGAGGGCGTTTGCCGTCTCAGTTTCGTATTCCGAGAGCATCAGGCCCGCTGGGACCATATCGAGCTTATGGAAGTAGGTTTTTTGGATGACGGCTGAGAGCGGAACTTGTTCCTCATATCTCAGGGCATCATAGATTGTGCCGCCTTCGGCGAACTCGAGCTCTGGCCGAAAGCCGAAAAAGGTGGTCAAACTTGCCTGCGGATCGAGATCCAAGACCAACACTCGGTAACCTCGCAAAGCATACCGTTGTGCAAGATGGATCGTTGCTGTTGTTTTTGACGATCCGCCTTTGAAATTGACGACAGATATCACCTGGAGACGATCGCCTTCACGTCGACCGGGGCGGTAGCTTTCTGCGTTCTTTCCGGTGCGCCCCAGAATGTCGCGCAGCTTATCGATCTCTTGGGCTGTGTAGAACCGGTGTCCGCGGTTGTCTGTATGAACTTCCGGGAAGCTGCCGTCCTTGTGCCGGTTGCGCAGGTTAGATGTGCTAACGCGCAGGAGGCTGGCAACTTCGGTAGAACTGAATCGGCGCAGGGACTTTCGTTCTTCGGGCTCGAAAGCGATCTTCATCTGGCGATCCAAAGATTCAGCCAGATTGTCGGCAAATGCTCCGATGTCGGAAGAGCCTATGCCTTGCGCGTATCCAACGTTACGATCATCCATGTCCTGCCGCCCACTCTCGGCCTCTGTTGAGGCTCTTGGTCATTCTGACGGTGTACAGCGCGACTGACGCGTTTTACCGTCAGAATGGGAATGCCACGATCAAGTGAGTCCGGCAAGAAGAATCTAGATGTAGTGTGAAAGTTATCCACAGCACCAATACGTACAGTCACATCAAGATAACTGCAAGTTGTTGATTTTATGGTGATAAATCCAAAAGACCGTGCTTCAAGCCATTCATGGGGATTGTTTGGATGGTATTGGCTAAACCCATGCAACCAATGGCACAATTGACCTTCTGACGGTGTTTAGAGCGATAGATTCAGCTGTTTGAGCCTCTGCTAGTTACAGTTGGGAGTGAGCCGATTCTGATGAAATTAGGCCAAGCCGCTCCGCTCGTTCGAGCAACATTTTGACCGAAGACGGCTGCCAGCTGGCACGACCTCGAGGGGTCCGTTCGCGCATCGACTCTAGCCGATCGCAGATCGCCTGCAGCGTGATTTCGGGGTCCGCGCCTTTGATCGCTGCGACGATGGCCGGCAGGCGGTCATCGGTTTCGCGGCGTCCGGCGCGGCCAAGCACCTCGGCAGGAAGGAACCCGTCGCGCACATATGCCTTCACAGCGCGGAGCAGTCGGCCTTGTGTCCAATGGTGATCTGGGGGCAGGGGGGCATTGATAATTCGCAGCACGTCTTCCCAAGCCATATCGGGGCGCAGGCGGCGCACATGAGGCACCCAATCCTGCGCGGTCTCGTTCAGGCGTTCCATATAGCCGTCCTGCCGTGCCAGCCGCACCTTGCGCAGCGCGGCGGGATCCTTGGCGCGTAGCCCTGGGTTGCCGCCTACGCGCCCTTTGGCGCGCGCAGAGGCAAGCCCGGCCTTTGTGCGCTCGCGGATCAGAGCGCGTTCGAACTCAGCCGCAGCGCCCAGAACCTGCAACGTGAACTTGCCCTGGGGCGAGGCAGTGTCGATCGGGTCCTGGAGCGAGCGGAAGAACGCCCCCTTTCCCTCCAGTCTTTCGATCACCTCCAGCAAGTGCGACAGAGATCGCGCAAGCCGGTCGATCCGCACAACGACCAGCGTATCGCCGCTCTGGACGCGTTCGAGCACGCGTGCCAGCACCGGTCGCGCGCGATTGCCGCCCGAGGCGTGCTCTTCAAAGATCTCGGCGCATCCCGCAGACTGCAGGGCCTCAGACTGGGGCAGGGGGGTCTGATCCTCTGTGGAAACACGGGCGTAGCCTATCAGGGGCATGAAAACGGGCCGTTTGCAATTTTATGTATCATCAATAAACGACCGTTTGTAAACGAATGCAAGTAAGTGCTCTCTCGTCGTGCTCGTCCAAAAACCCTTGGTTTCCTTGTGCTGAGCCCGATCTGAGAGGTTCCGCCGACAGCCGCGCACGCGTACCATATAAAGAGCGTGGGCAACTGCATCAAAATCACTTGGGTAATGTGCAAAAACACAGTATTTTGCACATATGAGACCACAGGCCTCTACTTTGAATGATGATTTTGACGACCCCCTCATCACAATCGAAGGGGAGGAAGAGGCTCGCGAGGATGATCTCTGGTTCCTGCCTGGGCCACTCGAAGAAGAGCCGGATGATTTGCCTCCCGGGCCGCGGGCAGAACCGCCCGACACTGCTGTCATCGAAGACTGGACAAGGGCAGAGGGGCTTCACGCTGCGCGGCTGGCCCGCGTGGCTGGACGCCTGGGGGCTCTGGATGACCGGCTGCTGCGAGGCCCGGAAGGTTGGCGGCATCGGCTCGCGTTGATCGAGGCGGCGGACCTCAGTTGGTTTGCAGGGGATCGGGTGAGTTTTGATCGTCTGGCGCTCTGGGTATCGATGCGGCTGTCAGGTGCACAGGATGACCCAAATGCGCTGGCACGCGCCCACTGGGCTGTTCGACGCCTGACAGGCGGTCCCGGACCGGAGGCCGATTTGGCCGCCTTCCTGGATCGCCGCGACCCCGAGAATATTGAAGACAGCGCTGAGCGTTTCGGGGATCGCGCAGGCGGATGGCTGGACGTCATGGCCGCTGCGGGCGACTTGCATCCAATCACGCGGGCTTGCATGGGTTTTCATCTCTGGGGCTTGGCGGGCCTCGGTGGGCACGACGACCTGATGGAAGCCGCCGTCACCGCGTCCAGGATCGCGGCCAGCGACGGAAGCGGCGCCATCTTCGCACCGCTCGCCATGGGCGGGGCAGGGGGGCTGCGTGTCTCGGGCTTGCCACCCGAACGCCTGGCCCACTGGCTGGATGGGATGAACAGCGCAATTCTAACGGCGACGCGAACACTTGACGATATCGAAGCGTGGACCGCGCGCGCAGAGACCATCATGGCGCAATTGTCTGGCCGCACGCCGGTCGCCTTGCGAAACACTTTCTCTCAATGGCCCTTGGTCTCCGCCCCAATGGCTGAGTCCATGACCGGAGCCAGCCGCGCCGCCGTTCAGCGCAATCTGGCGTGGATGGAGGAAAAGGGTTTGACCCGCGAAGTGACTGGGCAGGGGCGATATCGGATGTGGCGCATCGATACCGAGGGTATGCGCACAGGTCGCAATGCCTGACCCACAAGACCGCACCAGGCGGCCGACTAGGAGAACCGCGGCTTTCTGGACGCAGTTTTACAGATTTACAGATTGACAATCTTGGTGCTTTTGTCCACTTTCGGCCTTCATGCAAAGGCAGAACGGGTCGATGGCCGAACTGGAATCAACAATATTGGACGCAGCACTGCATGTCTTTTCGCGTTACGGCGTGAAGCGCACCAGCATGAGCGACCTGTGCGAAGTAGCGAGCGTGTCGCGTCAGACGCTCTACAATCATTTTCGCAACAAGGACGATATCCTGCGCGGATTGATCAAACGATACACGGACCTTGCCCTTGCAGAGATCCACGCAGACTTGCAGGCGGCGAATTCATTGGGGGCCAGGCTTGACCTGATCTTCGACCGAATGGTGGTCCGTGGGTACGACACGATACAGACAATGCCGAATGCGCAGGATTTCATCGACGGGGTCAATGCCGTCAGCGAAGAGGCTCTGCAGCAGTCGGCCGAACGTTTTCGCGCGGTAATCTTCGACACGCTTGTACCGCATGCGCAGGTTTTTTCGAAAAGGGGTCTGGACGTGGCCGAGCTGTCGGACTTCGTGCAGCGTGCGGCCAAAACCGCCGGCATGACCGCACGGGATCGCGCAGACCTGATTCAGCAACTCGTAACGCTTCGGCAGCTTTGCACCACGGCGGCATCGCAACCCGAGGCAGACCCTACAGAGAACAAGGAAGGCTAAGCATGGTCAAAGCTTATGAGATTGCCCATCGGGCGATGCGATTCACTTGCCGTTTTGGCGGTATGCTGGGCATTGCGTTGGGAGTGATCGTCACGGCGGCCCACGCGGACGACGCTCCTTTCGTGAAGCTTGCGCCAGTCACCGCGGGCGCGTCCCAATTAGAGCGCGTTTTCTTTGGCAAGGTTGTTGCACGGGCTACCGTTGATCTGGCGTTTCAAGTCAGTGGACAGATCGTCGAATTGTCGCTGGACGAGGGGGCGGCGGTCTCCAAGGGCAGCGCGTTGGCTCGGATGGATCTGGAGCCTTTTGAGCTGGCGCTGGAACAAGCGCAAGCGAACGAAGATCAGGCACGGCGCACTGTGGAACGGTTTGAAAAGCTGGCCGGGTCTTCGGTCGCGGAAACCAACCTTGAGGATGCGCGGACAACTATGACAATCGCCGATGTTGCTCTGCGTGACGCACAGCGGAACCTGGAACATGCCACGCTGGTTGCGCCCTTTGACGGTATTGTCGCCTCGCGTCTGGTGCCGAATTTCTCAACGGTAACCGCTGGCACGCCGATTGTGCGGCTGCACGATCTGTCCGAACTGCGGATCGAGATCGACGTACCCGAAACGCTATTTCAGCGCGCGGGCCAAGATCCCAACGTGGTGTTCACGGCCCAATTTCCGGCAAGCGATCGCAGCTTCCCGCTTGAGGTGCGTGAATACAATGCCGAGACGGCGGAGATCGGGCAGACCTACTCCATCACGCTTGGCATGCCCTTGCCCGAAGATCTGATCGTTCTTCCGGGGTCCTCCGTCGAAGTCACAGCGGTCTTGCAAACCGGCGGTCAAAGTCTTGAGGTGCCAACCTCAGCCGTCGTGATTGGGAATGACAATGAGACCTATGTCATGGTCTTTGGCCCGACCGGAGCCAGCAGGGGCACTGTGACCAGAACCCCAATCACAATAGAGCCGACCAATCGCGGCACTGCTCAAGTCGTTGAGGGTCTGAGCGACGGTCAAGAGATTGTCGTCAGCGGCGCGAGCGCGCTGGCCGATGGCACTGCCGTGCGCCGCTTTATTGGCTTCGGAGACTAACACCATGGATGTTGCGCGCGGATCCATCGACCGCCCGATCTACACTTGGATCATCATGTTGATCTGCCTGCTGGGTGGTATCTGGGGCTTTGCGAACCTCGGCCGACTGGAAGACCCTGCCTTTACTATCAAGACCGCTGTGGTTGTCACCCAGTATCCCGGCGCTTCTGCCGAAGAAGTGTCGCGTGAGGTAACTGAACCGCTGGAATCCGCGATTCAGAAGATGGGCGAGGTCAAGGACATTGAGTCCATGAACCAGCCTGGCCTGTCTTGGATCACTGTGAACATGCAGGATACCTATGACGGCTCCGAGTTACCCGAAATCTGGACCAAGCTGCGCAATCGCGTGGCCGAGGCGGCGTTGCCCAGCGGGGCGACGCCGCCCTTTGTGAACGATAGCTTTGGAGATGTGTACGGGCTCTACTATGCAGTCACAGCGCCGGGCTTCTCCGATGCAGAGGTGAATGATCTATCTTCCTTCCTCAGGCGGAAGTTGCTGCTGGTGGATGGCGTGTCAGATGTTGTGCTCTCAGGCGTGCCTAACGAAGTGATCTACATCGAGCCGCACCTTGCGCTTACTGCGACGCTGGGTATTCCGCCCGCCGCTGTTGCCGGCGCCGTGAACAGCGCCAACGAGATTGTTGACGGTGGCATGTTGTGGGGACCGGATGGGCGAACTCTGCTCCAACGGCCCGAAGGATCCGATAGCGTATCCGAAATCGCAGCCCTTTCTGTCGGCGCGGGTGGACAGGTCCTCAACCTTTTTGATTTTACCGATATCTTTCGTGGGCGCGAAGCCAACCCCAGTCTGATTACCCGTCATAACGGGCAGGAGGCCTTCACACTTGGCGTTGCGGGCCTTGCAACAGAGAATATCGTCGAAGTCGGGAAGCGGGTCGATGCCCAGCTGGACAAGTTGCGCGCGGAGTTGCCGCTCGGCATCTCGATCCAGTCGATCTATCGCCAACATGTTGTGGTCGAAGAGGCCTCGAACGCCTTTCTCGTCAACCTTGCCATGTCGGTTGGTATTGTGGTCGCGGTTCTGGCGGTTTTCATGGGGTGGCGCGCGGCCATCGTTGTGGGATCCACGCTGCTGCTGACCGTGGTGGGGACGCTGTTTTTCATGGCGCTTGGTGCGATTGAGATGGAGCGTATCTCGCTGGGTGCTTTGATCATCGCAATGGGGATGCTCGTCGACAACGCCATCGTGGTGGCGGAGGGCATGCAGATTTCAATGCGGCATGGCAAATCCTCGCGCGACGCCGCCACAGAGGCCGCAAGCAAGACGCAAATCCCGCTGCTGGGTGCGACCGTGATCGGCATCATGGCCTTTGCCGGAATTGGCCTGTCTCCAGATGCCACGGGGGAATTCTTGTTCTCGCTCTTTGCGGTGATCGCGATTTCGTTGCTGTTGTCCTGGGTGTTGGCCCTGACCGCGACCCCTCTTTTGGGGCATTACTTTTTCAAGAAAGGCGAAGAAGGGACGGCAGATGGGTATGATGGCGCGCTCTTCCGGGGCTATGCCGCCGTGCTGCGCGCCTCTTTGAAACTGCGTTGGCTGGTCATTCTTGCGCTGATCGGCGGCACCGTTGTTTGTTACGCGATGTTCGGCCAAATCAAGCAGCAGTTCTTTCCCGACAGCAATACGCCGCTCTATTTCGTGCATTACAAACTGCCGCAGGGCGCATCAATCCACCAGACCTCTGATGATCTCGCGGTTCTCGAAGACTGGTTGCGCGACCGCGACGCGGTTTCTGCCGTGACAGCCTTTGTCGGGCAAGGGGCGGCGCGGTTCATGCTGACCTACCAGGCTGAGGATCCGAACCCCAGCTACGGTCACCTGATCGTGCGCGTGGACTCGCTCGAAGTGATCGAGCAAGAGATGGACGCGTTGGAAGCCTTTGCAAATGCAAGTCTTCCGCAGGGTGAATTCCGGGTAAAACGGTTGGCCTTTGGCCCCGGCGGAGGTGCGCCAATCGAGGTGCGGTTTTCTGGCCGTGACCCTGATGTATTGCGCGCCTTGGCAGATCGGGCGATTGCCCGGATGCAGGCCGCTTCGGACAACATCATCAGCCCGCGGCAGGACTGGCGCGAACGTGAATTGGTGCTGCGCCCTGTTTACGCTGCGGAGCGCGCACAGAACGCGGGCGTGTCCCGGACTGACATCACAGAGACGCTACAATTCGCCACCGAAGGAAATAGCGCCGGGACCTTCCGCGAAGGAGATCGGCAAATCCCTATCGTGATCCGGGCACCGCAAGATGCGGCGATCGCGCTGACCGATCACATGATTTATTCAGAGAGCGGTGGCACCCTGGTGCCTATGGAACAAGTAATCGAAGGCTTCCGCTTCGTGCCGCAAGACACGCTGCTACAACGTCGAAATCGCGAAGAGGTGATCACCGTCGGGGCTGATATTCCGCGCGGCCTGACAGCGGCAGAGGTGCAAGCCGAGGTCCAAAAAACCATTGAAGAGATGGACATCCCCGAGGGCTATACCATGGAGTGGGGCGGAGAGCTTGAAAGCGCGTCCGAGGCCCAAGCCGCCCTTGGCGCGCAATTGCCATTCAGCGTCATTATCATGGTGTTGATTTCGGTGCTTTTGTTCAACGCGCTGCGCCAGCCAATCATCATCTGGCTTCTGGTGCCAATGGCGGTCAACGGCGTGAGCCTGGCTCTACTGGCGTCAGGTTTGCCGTTTACATTTACCGCGCTTCTGGGGCTATTGTCGCTGTCGGGGATGCTGATCAAGAACGGCATCGTGCTGGTTGAGGAGATCGATCTGATCCGAGCAGCCGATCCGGCTCTGTCTCTGGACGAGGCCATTGTCAGTGCCTCCACCTCGCGTCTGCGGCCGGTGTTTCTGGCCGCGGCGACGACAATTCTTGGGATGTTGCCACTGTTGTCGGATGCGTTTTTTCAGTCGATGGCGGCGACGATCATGGGCGGGCTTGCCTTTGCCTCGATCCTTACGCTGATCGCAGCACCCGTGCTGTACTACGTCTTTTTCAAGCGCGGCGCCGAGCGGGCCACTACGGTCATGAGCGCCGCATAACCGAGGCTGACCAAGCGGTCTGGGCTCTGTGTCACGAGAAAGGGACACAGGCTGGATGAGTTGCGAGGCGTGTCCGGAAGATTGGCAATGTTGTATAGTAATTACTTCGGTTCTCGCAGCGCCGGAGCTGGAAATATCCAGCTTCCGAAGGTCCAAACTTGGGGAGCAGCGCACGTAGATACGGACCTCTACATCAAAACGAGGGAAGTTCAGGGTAGCAGGTCACGCGATCTACGCATTGGTAACGATCGTTTCAGCAACAGGCACTAAGGCACCGGATTGCTGCACGACACGCCCAGCTAGCTCGCAACCCTGCTGAATGCTTGTGTGTAGACTGAGCCCCCTTAACAGGTGTCGCGTAGCCCTTAATTGGGTTCTGCCTCAATCTGTGTGGTGCAACTATCCTGAGCTTGGAGCTTTCAGGAGGGATAGTCGTGATTTCAAAAAAGCACTGGTCGCCCGGGAGCGACGTTTGGGTTCAAGGCGTTAAGCGGCGTGATTCCGGCGAGTGGCTTGTATCGGGCGTTTTGGCACCGAGAGGCATCTGCCCAGATTGTGGTTTGCATTCTCGGCGTCGTCACGGGTGGCGGCAAAGGCGACTGCAGGATTTACCCGCACATGGCGACAAGGTAACAGTCGCACTCTGGGTCTGCAGATGGCGATGTCCCGCTTCCACGTGCCCGCGACGGACGTTTTCAGACTACACCTCGTCAATTGCGCGCCCATTTGCACGTCGAACTTCGCGTGCTGATGACATTGTCGGTCACCTGGGGCATGCCACGGGTGGACGGCCTGCCGAGCGGCTCTTGCGCCGTTTAGGCGTCGGTGTCAGCAATGACACGGTGCTGCGACACCTCAAGAAGTGTGCGGAAAGCGTCGCCCCGCCGCCAACGGTCATTGGCATCGACGATTGGAGCTGGCGCAAGTCGCAGACTTACGGAACCATCATCGTCGATCTCGAGCGGCAGACCGTAATTGATATTCTTCCGGATCGGAGCGTTGAAAGCTGTGCGAGCTGGCTGCGGCAGCACCCTGAGATTGAAGTCATCAGTCGGGATCGTTGTGGCGGATATGCGAAGGCCGCACGTCAGGGTGCACCGCAAGCCCTGCAGGTCGCAGACCGTTTCCATCTCGTCCAGAACCTGCGCCAGGCCATTGAAGAGCAGATGAATATGCATGGCCGCGCCACCGGGCGGGCGCTATTGTCAGATGCCGAAAACATCAGCACGGCCAATCATCTACTGCGATCGCGTCTTGCTCATCGGAAATCACGTGAGGAAATTTTCCGAAACATCCATGCACTTCGTGATCAAGGGCTGTCTTGTAGCGAAATTGGACGTCGGACCGGCCTCCCGCGTCGTAGTGTGGCGAAGTGGTTGAGCTCCGACTCGCCACCAGACCGCCGCCGAGCTGCATTGAAGCCCACGTCGCCGTGGTATTTTGAGAGCATACTGGCCGATCTCTGGAAACAGGGTATCCGGTCCGGCCAGGAATTATTGGTCGAAATTCAACGCCATGGCTATGAGGGCAGCTTGTCTCATTTGCAACGTCTGCTGGCCGGATGGCGAAGGGATGAACAAACCGTTCTAGCAGGCCCGACCGACACGCCGCTGCCCCTGGCGCCTGTGCGGGACCCGCAAACCGGTCACGCCATTTCGCCGGTTGTCGCAGCGGCGCTCTGTATCAAGCCGCGACGCAAATTGACCGCAGACCAGGCCCAAAAGGTAGATGCATTGAAGGCCGGATCGCCAAGCTTTGCCACGATGCGGAGCCTTGCCATGCGGTTTCAGGGCATTTTGCGCGGCGACCAGTCCGCCCCGCTGGACGCATGGATCGACCTGGCCATTGAGACTGGCATCCCACCAATCATGCGCTTTGCCCGCACGCTGCACCGCGACATCGAGGCCGTGCGCAATGCCATTGAACTTCCTTGGAACAACGGTCAGGCTGAAGGCCAAGTCAATCGCCTGAAGACACTCAAACGCGCCATGTACGGTCGCGCCGGACCAGAACTCCTCAGAGCCCGAATGCTGCCTCTGCGCCACACAGATTGAGGCAGAACCCTTAATTGTGAGATGAGAAATCCAACCAAATCAACGGCTGTGCTTTGCCCTTAAACATGAGATTTTGCCTTTAGTTCTGATATTTTTTGCCCTTAAATCTGAGGCAAGGTTCGACCAAAGACTCCGCAGAAAAACGAGGAAACTCCACTCGAAGGCGCTGGCATCTCGCATTTAAGGGCAAAATTCGGTGCTCAACGCGCCATATCTCGGACTTATGGGCTACGCGACAACCGGGTAATGGCGGGGTTGGTCGCGGGCGTGCTCGACGGCTCCGTCGTCGAGTTCGCCGCCCGGTTACAGCTGAGCCATGAGGCAACCTACAGGGCGCTGCGAAAGCTCGTGCAGGACGGGCGGGTCAAAAACACGTGCCGCGGGATTTATCACTTGCGCCCATGACCCAATCAGCTGTGGCTCGCGAAGACCGAGGTCACCCCGTCGGAGCCGACAAGCAGGGTATCAAAAGCGTCACCGGCCCCGGGACCGCCCATGCCGGGCGAACTCATCGGCATGCCGGGTACCGTCAACCCGCGCGCCACCGGTTGCTCTGCCAACAGCCGCGTGATGTCAGCGGCAGGCACGTGGCCCTCGATGAAATAGTCGCCCAAGAGCGCCGTATGGCATCCAGCAAGCTCTGGTGAGATTTGCAGCCGCTCTTTGAACGCCCAAAGTTGATCCTGATCGACATCCTGCGCCTCGACCGCGAACCCCGCTTGCCGGACATGATCGATCCAGGCGGAGCAGCATCCACAGGTTGGTGTTTTGAGCACCTTCAGAAGGGGTGCCGTGTCAGCGGCAACGGGTAATGCGAGGGTGGCAGCCGCGCCTGTCATCAAAAATGTGCGTCGTTTCATTCGGAGGTCCTCTAGGAGTTGTCAGTGAGTCTAGCGTCTTGCGCTGCGCTGTCGAGCGGGTCCGCATGGGCGGCATGGCTATCGGCGGCGTCGGGCGACACACGTTGGCTTTCTGGGAGCGTCACATCGAGATCCCGCGCGTGGCGCTCGTCGAGACACGCGGTTTCGAGCTGCAGCGTGACCATGTGAAACCCATATCGTTCCGTCAGTCGATGATAGGCCCGGTTCAGCAGGTCCGCGGCCTCTGCGGGCACACCATGGCGGATATGGGCAGAAAATGCGTGTTTGCCGCTGGTCAGCGTCCAGGCATGCACATGGTGAACGTCCAGAACCCCGTCCTGGCCGCGCAGGTCCGCCGTCACAGCCTCGAGATCCGTTCCCTCTGGCGTGCCTTCCATGAGGATGTGGACCGCTTCCTTGATGACGCCGACGGAGGCCCAGAGGAGAACCACCCCGAACGCCATGCCGAGGATCGGGTCAATCGCCAGAAAGCCGGTGAACTCGATCACTAGAGCGGTGACGATGATCAGGAGGCTGCCGACAAAGGTCTGGATGATGTGCCAGAGCGCACCACGGGCATTCAGATCGTCCTTGCTCGATTGCCACATCAGCCCCAGCGAGATCACTTCGGTGACCAGGCCTCCGAAGGCGACCCAGAGCATGGGACCCGTGGCCAGGTGAATCGGATTCCCGAGCCGCATCGCGCCCATCCAGATCACCAGAAGCGCCATACCGAGAAGAAAGCCGCCATTCACCAGTGCCCCGATGATCTCGGCGCGGTACCAGCCGAAACTCCGCGCCGAATCCGCCGGGCGGCGCGCAATGCGCTGCGCGATGATGGCCACCAGAACGCCGCCAACCGCCGACAGGGTGTGAAACGCATCCGACAGGACGGCAATCGAGCCAGTCCAGAGCCCGACGGCCAGTTCAATCACGAAGTAGACGCCGGTGAGCCAGGCCGAAATCACAAGGGCCTTGCCGGAACTCGGCATATGCCCGGCGTGGGAATGACTGGCCATATCAGCTCTCCTTCCGTTTCGTACCGGTCTTTCGCGTCGCGGCGAAGAGAACCGACAGGCCGGTAAAGCCACCCAGCGCAAGTGCGGTCCATGTGGCAGTGCGGGCATCGCCGTTCATCGCCTGGCTGCCCATGTGAGCGAGCAAGAAACTCGCTGGAATAATCCCGGCCATCGTGGCCAGCGCGAACCTCCAAAGATGCAGCTTGCTCAGACCTGCGGCGTAACTGATCATATCGAAGGACAGAAACGGCAGCAGGCGACTGCCGAAGACCAGGAAGGTCAGAGTGTTCTGGGACCCGAACAGGCCTGCGTTAATCTTCTGACCGAGATGACGCTCAACGAAGGGACGACCCAAGCCGCGGGCCAGACCAAAGGCGGCAAGCGCACCGAGTTCCGCACCTAGAACGACGAAGAGCGTCCCGTACGTGTGTCCATAAGCCGCTCCGGCGGCGAGTGCGATTGGCGCCGAGGGCAGGGGGCTTGCGACAATAGCGATTGTCATGAGCGCCACGATGACAATTGGTCCGGCAAGACCTGCCGCCTCGATCCAGCGGTCAATTTCCGCGCGATCCGGCAGGCGAATGTCAACGCCAAGGACGTCCGGGAAGGCCAATGCGACGACTCCCATCAGGAACACCGCCATAAGAAGGATGCGCATCATCATGGATCAAAACACGGCATAGAGCAGAACGAAGAACGTCGCTGCCAAAAGGTCAAAGGCCACGCAGAATGGAATATACCAGTTCGGAATCCGGGCGAGACGATAAGAATTGTGGTGTGACATGTCCCAAAGGGCGTGAAGGGCCAAGCCCAAGGGGAGGAAGGCCCACTGCCATATCAGCCCCAGGAACGCTGCTAAGCCGAACAAAAGGGCGACCGCGAGCTCTGCCCAGAACACGCGCGCTCTGCCGTCCGCAGCGCCAAAGCCGATATAGGCACCGCCAATCAAAGCAAGCGTGATCGAAGCAAGAGCTATCGAGCTTTGCTCATCCAAAAAAAGGTGAGCCGGCAATGTGAGAACGACAAGCAACACGCCAACCCATACGGGAGATTTCAAGATATCCCCGTGTCGATGGTGCGATACGTGATCGCCTGTCTTTTCGAAAATCTGTGCCATGGCTTTGTACCTAGGGATTCCAGCAACTGGAAGGTCAAGGGCTATTCATCCACGCGCGCAACGCAGCGCTCACTCAACCGTTCCACGGTGAGGTCAAAGGACCGATATCAGGACGTATTTGACGCTGACGCCAAGCTCATGTCCGACGCGCGTGGCGATTTTCAGTCATCTTTCGCCTTCTGCCAGACTTGCTGGCAGGCTGAGTAAAGAAACGTCGCTGACCAGGTCAGCAACATGAAGCCCAAAAGCGATTGCAGCATCAGCAATAGTCGAAAGGGCCCGACCACCTCTATGGACGAATAGCCAAGGGTCGAGAACGAGATGCCCGTAACATAGAGAACATCCTGAAACATCGGAGGGCTGTTGCTGAACGATTGCGGCAGAACGCTTGCCACCACCATCGTGTTGAACACGGCGAGCGTCACAAGTTCCAAGACATGCAGCAACAGCAACGTGGAAAACGTCAGGATGATCCGAAAGCCGGAGCCATCCGACCGCTGCGGGGAAAACTTCAGAATGCCCGACAACGCATAATGATGGACAATTCCCATCACGATCGCCGCGCATATTCCGACAAACATAGCCATCAACTCGGTCATACACCCAAACCCGTCTTCCTGTTCAAACAGGTCAATTTGACCATACATCAGGCTTTTAGCACAACGGGACCAATTGATTCTTCACTGGTCAGGCCAACGCGGGGGGCAACCCGTTCAGGGCGACATCCACCGGAACGGTCGGCAAGTTCGATGCGATCCAGCCAGGCCCTTCGCCTGATCCCAACATCCCTTCCGAGATATCGGCGTAGCCCGAATAACCAGCTTGTCTCAACGCTCGAAGCAGCGATGCGGAGCGTCCGCCAGTGGCGCAGATCAGTCCAACAGTGCGATCACCGCTCAGTTCCTTGGCCCTGAACAATCGGTCCGGAAAACCGGACGCGTGCATGCTTATCGGCCATACACCAGCACCTACGCCGGTTTCTTGCCACTCTTTGTGCGTTCTGACATCGATGATCCGCGCCGTATCCGATAGAAGCGCGTCAAAGGCATTCTCTGCCGACCAGACAGATCGGCTCTGCGCCAACAGCGGTGACGCCGCGACGGTCAGCACCGTCATATGAGCACCCAGAACGAAACGGCGCCGGTTCAAATCAAGAGCCATATTCGAAAACCTCATCCTTTGATCGGTTGCGATCCCAAAGGTCACATAACATACGCGCGACGCTACCCGGGAGCACGACACGGTGCAGGCACAGATTTGTATCCATCTGTAGCAAGGGACTGACCTGATACAAACGGCTACAATTCTGCCCATGAAACAGAATGCAACGATGATCTAGGAAGGACGCCATGGGACCGCTACCTCATATCCTTATCGTGGACGACCACGCTCAGATACGCGAAAGCGTCGCGCGCTTCCTGGAGAAGAACGGAATGCGCACGACCGTCGCCAGGGATGCCGTGGAGATGGATGCCAAGCTGGCCACTGGTCACTTCGACCTCCTCGTGCTCGATGTCATGATGCCGGGCGAGGACGGTTTGTCGGTTTGCCGCAGACTTGCGCCAGAGGGTGATCTTCCGATCATCATGCTGACGGCGCTTGGTGAGGAAACGGATCGGATCGTGGGTCTGGAAATCGGTGCGGACGATTATCTCGCCAAGCCGTTCAATCCACGAGAACTGCTCGCCCGCATCAAGTCGGTTCTTCGGAGAAGCAACCGCGACGAACCTGTGGCCGGAAGCCTCGCTGGGAGGAAAGTCTCTTTTGCGCACTGGATACTGGATACCGACCGGCAGGTGCTGATTGACGAGTCCACCACCGAGACCCCATTGACGACCTCCGAGTTCAAATTGCTGGCGGTCCTGCTGGAACGCGCGAGGATGGTGCTCAGCCGTGACCAGTTGCTTGACCTGACCGCTGGTCGGACGGCAGGCCCGATGGATCGCACCATCGACAATCAGATCAGCCGTCTCCGCCGCAAAATCGAGCCGGATGTACTTAGGCCCAGTGTCATCAAAACGGTGCGGAACGGCGGATACTGTCTGGCTGCCGATGTCGAGGATGCGCCGTGATGCGCCGTGCGATGAGATCTCTGAGCGGCCAATTGATCCTGCTTGTGGTCGCGGCACTTGTCGTGGCCCAGGTGATCAGCCTGTTCCTGTTCGCCGACGAGCGCAGCCTTGCGATCCGTGCAGCTTTAGGATTCGAGGCCGCGGGTCGCGCAGCGAATGTCGCGCGGTTGATCGAAGAGGCCCCGCTGGATCTGCAGGACTCGATCCTTCGCGCGGCAAATTCGCCTCTGATCCGGTTCGATCTGTCGGACGCTCCGATCGTGGATCACACCGGTCATTCGGACGGCGGCATCGTGGAAGCACGCATACGCGCCCTGATGGATGACAGCTACAGCCGGGATATTCGCGTTGAATTGCACGAGGTCGAGGGCGAGTTGCGGCCTCTTCCCAATCTCTCGGACGAGATGACAGAAATGCATCTCGCGATGATGCGCGGAGAGTTGACAGCGGTTGAAATGAACCTGTCCATCGCCATCAAGGGAGCGCGTTGGCTGAATGTCGGAACGCGGTTCGAGCGACCGCCGATCCAATGGCCTTTCTATTCGATGCTGACCTTCGGGATTTCCGCCGGACTGCTTCTGGTGGCGATCTTCTGGTTTGTAATGACGCGCCTGACGCGTCCTTTGCGGCACCTGTCGAAGGCCGCGGACCATCTTGGCCGGGGCGAAGATGTGGGCGAATTGGCGGTCACAGGGCCGACCGAGGTCAGAGATCTGACCGTCGCATTCAACCGCATGCAACGACGGCTGACCCGGTTTGTCAGTGATCGTACACGTATGCTCGCAGCCCTTGGCCACGATTTACGCTCGCCGTTGACTGCCATGCGTGTCCGCGCGGAGCTGGTTGACGAAGAAGAGACGCGGGACAGCCTCATCGCATCGGTCGAAGAGATGCAGAGTATGGTCGAAGCGACGCTCACCTTTGCACGCGGCCTTACCGGATCCGAAGGTGCCGAAGTGGTCGATCTGCGCAATTTTCTGGACAGCTTGTGCAGCGATATGGCGGCACACTGCACCTTTGCCCCGAGTGATGATGTTGCCGTGCGGCTTCGACCCAACGCGTTCCGAAGGGCACTGAGGAACTTGCTTGAGAACGCCGTTCGCTACGGTGGTGCCGCAAAAGTCAGCTGGGCGACCCACGGTTCGAACCTCGTACTCAACATCGATGACAATGGGCCCGGCATTCCCGTCGACCAGTTGGAAAAGGTCTTCGATCCGTTCTATCGCCTCGAGCAATCGAGGTCTCTGGAAACGGGCGGTTATGGGCTTGGGCTCTCAATCGCGAGGACAATCGTCCAATCCCATGGCGGCGATATCCAGCTGGTCAATCAGAACAGCGCGGGTTTGCGCGCTGTTGTCACCATCCCGTTGGATGAAACCGAACTGATCGAAGGAGAAACAGATGAAACTGAACGCGTTGATCCTGCCGTTGCTGGCCAGCTTGCCCGCCAGCATGGCGCAGGCTGATGGACCAGGCTCCTGGACGGGGCACATGTGGGGCAGTGGCTATGGCTTTGTGGGCGGCTTCATGATGCTCGCCTTCTGGGGTGCGCTGATCGCATTGGTGGTGTTTCTGGTGTTCAGGCTGCGGGACAATGGCACCCGTCCCCCGGACTCGGACGCGCAGGAAGCGCTCAGGCGCCGCTTTGCAAATGGGGAAATCGACGAAGAAGAGTTCCGTCGCCGCAAAGCAACGCTCGACGAATAGACCCCGCCGCGGACGCCAAAGCCGTCCGACGCGACGCCCACCGACGCTGAATAGGAAAGAACGCCATGGTCCCGGAAATTGGTCACTTCGCACTGGCCCTCGCACTGGCGCTTGCGCTTGTTCAGAGTGTTCTACCGATTGCAGGTGCGTCGCGTAGAAATGCCGTCTGGATGAAATCCGCCCAGGCGACGGCAATAGGACAAGTGCTGTTTGTGGCCATCGCCTTCGCAGCGCTGATGCAGGCTTTCATCGTCAGCGATTTTACCGTCAGGAACGTCGTCGAGAACTCCCATTCGCTCAAGCCAATGCTCTACAAGGTGGCCGGGACCTGGGGCAGCCATGAGGGTTCGCTGCTGCTCTGGATCCTGATACTCGCGGTGTTCGGCGCGGGCGTCGCCTGGTTCGGATCGAACATCCCCGCCGAGACCAAGGCGCGCACCTTGTCGGTGCAGGCGTGGATCAGCGTCGGCTTCCTGTCCTTCCTGCTGCTGACGTCGAACCCCTTCGAGCGGGTGTTTCCGCCGCCGCTCGACGGCAATGACCTCAACCCGTTGCTTCAGGACATGGGTCTCGCCATGCACCCGCCGCTCTTGTATTTCGGGTATGTCGGCTTCTCCATCGTGTTTTCCTTTGCCGTTGCGGCTCTTCTGGAAGGGCGCGTCGATCCGGCCTGGGCCAGATGGGTCCGCCCGTGGACATTGGCCGCGTGGGTCAGCCTTACGGCAGGTATCGCTCTTGGATCGTGGTGGGCCTATTATGAACTGGGCTGGGGCGGCTGGTGGTTCTGGGACCCGGTCGAGAACGTGAGCTTCATGCCCTGGCTTCTGGGCACGGCGCTGCTGCATTCCGCCATCGTCACCGAAAAGCGCGACGCGTTCAAAAGCTGGACCATCCTACTTGCCATCCTGACTTTCTCGCTTTCGCTGCTCGGGACGTTCATCGTCCGGTCAGGCCTGCTTACATCCGTGCATGCCTTCGCCGTCGATCCAGAGCGCGGGCTTTACATTCTGGGTCTGCTGGCCGTGTCCATCGGTGGGTCGCTGGCGCTCTACGCCTGGCGGGCGCCCGAAATGGAGCCGGGTGGTCTGTTTCGCCCGATCAGCCGCGAGGCCGGGCTGCTCGTGAACAACCTCATTCTGGCCGCCGCTACGGGAACGGTCCTGTTCGGGACGCTTTATCCACTGATCCTGGAGGCTGTCACCGGGGACAAGATCTCGGTCGGTCCACCTTTCTTCAACGCGGCCTTCATTCCGATGATGCTGGCACTGGTCGTGTTCATGGGTCTTGGTCCATTCCTGTCGTGGAAGCGGGCTGATATCGCCGGTTTGCTCGATCGCATCCAATTCGTGGCCGTGCTGGCGGTCATTGCAGCCTTGGCCGCATGGTATCTTCTGAACGGTGGGCCGATCATGGCCTATCTTGCCATCCTCGGCGCAGCGTGGCTGCTTTTTGCGACCCTGCGGGAATGGGCGCTACGCATCCGTCTGTTCGAGGTTTCCCTTGCAGAGAGCGCGAGACGCGTGCGCAACCTGCCACGCGCCTCTCACGGTATGACGCTTGCCCATGCCGGCGTCGCTGTGTTGATGATGGGGATGATCGGCTCGACCGGATGGAAGAGTGAGGAGATCGTCTTTGCCGCCCCCGGGACCGAAGTCACGATCGCCGGGTTCGACATCACCTTCGAAGGGGCCGCAAAGGTTCAAGGGCCGAACTACATCGCGGATCGCGGCACCCTTGTGGTGCGTCGGGATGGCGAATTGGTCACGACACTTTTCCCGGAACGGCGGTATTACCCGGTCGCGGAAAGCCAGACGACGGAGTCGGCCATCCGCTCCACATTGGCGGGTGATCTCTATACGTCGATTGCAACGCCAGCCTCCGATCAAGTGAACAACGCCGGAGCATGGACCCTTCGGATCCTCTATGAACCGCTCGTCAACCTGATCTGGATCGGCTCGATCCTGCTGGTGATCGGTGGCTGTTTGTCCTTGTCGGATCGCCGTTTGAGGGTCGGGGCGCCGCGCCGTGCCAAACAGCCAGCCACCGATGCCGTTCCTGCCGAGTAGGAGAGAAGATGAAACGTCTCATTGCCGGGCTGCCGTTTATTGCGGCGGTCATATTCGGTGGGTTTTTTCTCTGGGGGCTCAATCCCGACCGGGATCCCAACGAGATCCCTTCCGTCCTGATCTCGCAACCGGCCCCGGCGTTCGACCTCGATCCCGTGCCGGGGTTGGAGACACCCGGCCTGGCCCGAAGCGATCTTGTCGGCAACGAACGACCGGTCGTGGTCAATGTCTTTGCGTCCTGGTGCGTGCCCTGCCGCGCGGAACATGCCGTGTTGACAAGATTTGTCGAACGAGACGGCATGCGGTTGTTCGGAATAAACTACAAAGACAAACCTGAGGATGCCGTGAAGTGGCTCAATGACCTCGGCAATCCCTACGAGCGGATCGGGTCCGACCTGTCGGGCCGGACCGGGATCGAATGGGGCCTGTCGGGCGTGCCGGAAACCTTCATCGTCGATAGCGATGGCACCGTTTTGTTTCGCTATGTCGGGCCGGTCGTGGGTCCGGACGCCGTCGAACGGTTCACGCAAGCCCTGAAGCAGGCAGGCGCACTGCCAAATGGAGCAGGTTCATGAGACAGTTGATTTTCGCGTTTTGCATCGGGCTCCTTCCCTTTGCCGCCAATGCGGTGGAACCGGACGAAATGCTGACCGACCCGGTATTGGAACAGCGTGCGCGGGAGATTTCCAAGGATCTACGATGCGTCGTCTGTCAGAACCAGGACATCGACAGTTCGAACGCGGGTGTGGCGCGGGACTTGCGTCTGCTCGTACGCGAGCGCCTGGTCGTTGGAGACAGCGACGCGGAGGTGATCGAATACATACGGGCGCGGTACGGGGATTACGTGCTGCTCAAACCGCCTCTGGAGCCTGCGACCTACGCGCTTTGGTTTGCGCCGATCGCTTTCGTTCTGATCGGGGTTTTCGTTGGTGGCGGGGTACTGATGAGTCGGCGAAAGCAAGAGGCTTTTGAAGATTTGGGCGCGGAGGATGAGAACACCGTGTCCGAAATTCTCAGACAAAACGAAGCGGGGGATGCGTCATGATCTGGGGTATTTTCGGTCTTCTGACGCTGGTCGCGATCGGAATAGTCCTCTACCCGCTGCTGCTGTCCAAATCGAACACTCTCACCAGAGGAGATGCGGTACCGGCCATCCTCGCCGATCAGATGCGGGAAATCCAACGAGACATGGACCGCGGTTTGATTTCTGAACAGGAAGCTCAAGCGGCCAGACTCGAGATCAAGAAACGGATCCTCGCGACGACCCGCAATTCGGAAGAAAAAGCCGGATCATCCCGTAATGGTGGCAGAGGCACTCTTGTTGTCGCGGCGGTCCTCGCGCCGGTTATTGCCGCGGGCTACTATCTGACAATGGGATCGCCGGAGGTGCCTTCAATGGCCTTCGCTGCCCGTGCAGAGGAGCGCGCACAGACTGATGAAGTGACGGCGCTGGCAATACAACTTCGCGAAAGGCTTGTATCCGATCCGACCGGCGGCCCTAGCGAAGGGTGGATGCTGTTGGGCCAGACCTATCAGCGCATGGGCAGAGCAGCCGATGCCGTCGAAGCCTTCGAAGTCGTTGCCGAACGGGAGGATGCCACCTCCGCGACATTCTCCATGCTGGCAGAGGCTGTCGCGGTTGCCAATGACGGCGTTGTTATTCCACGGGCGAAATTGGCCATTGATCGCGCTTTGGACCTTGACCCATCCAATCCTGCGGCAACCTACTTCGAGTCTCTGTATTACTTTCAGCAAGAAGAGACGCGTAAGGCCTACGATCTGCTTGTTTCACGACTGAATCAGGAAGAGGCTTACGTTCCCTGGATGGAGACCTATGCAGCGCAGATCAACCGGATTGCAGCGGCAGCTGACCTTCCGGTCGTCAATCTACCCAGCGGGCCGACGTCGCAACCAGGCCCGAGTGCCGCAGATGTCGCGGCGGCGTCGGAGATGAATGACGCGGATCGCGCGGAGTTCATCCGATCGATGGTCTCGCGGCTGGCCGAGCGTCTTGAGGATGAACCGGACGATCTGGATGGTTGGATGCGGCTGGCAAATGCCTATACCGTCCTTCAGGAGCCCGATCGCGCCGTTGAGGCCTACCGCAAGGCTGAAGCGCTGTTGGAGCAGCAGCCCGCCAGTGATCCTCGGCGTGCGGCGGTCCGTGCCGCGCTTGAGCGGCTCGGCGGCTGACTACTGCTCGGTGTCCCGGTCGAGCAGGTCACTCCTGTCCGGCAACCTTTGCGGAAACATCCCGACCACTGGCTTGCGCCAAGGCGTTCATCACGTCCTCGGTTTTTAGCAATTCGGACAGCACAATGCCGTTCGGTGCCGATGGTCCGTAGACGGCATTGAAGGGGATGCCGTATCTGCCGAAACTCTCAAGGTAGCGGGAAATGCGCGTGTCCGGGCGTGTCCAATCTGCCTGCATCGCCGTGACTCCAGGCGCTTCAAGCGCGCTCCGGACTGGCTCCCGATCGATGATAAGTGTCTTGTTCGCTTTGCAAGTCAGACACCAGTCAGCGGTCACATCGACAAAAACGACCTCTCCTGCGGACACGCGTTTCGCTATTTCCGAACGATCAAATGCGATCCAAGCCATTGCCAACTGCGGCGTCGAACGCGCAGGTGCTGATTGCTGCAAGAGAGGACCTGCGGCAATGGCCAGGACAAGGCTGGCTATGGCAATAGACCACCTGAATTGGGACTGCACATTCGGGAGAGATAGTATCAGAACGGCGAGACCGGACAACGCCGCGACCGCGATGACAGACGCAAGCCCGGCGACACCGTCGAGCACCCAGAACAGCCACACGGCGGTTGCAAGCAACAAAACCCCCATGACGCTTTTGATGATCAGCATCCATCGACCAGGCTTGGGCATGAATGCGACCAGACGCGGGAACGCGGCGATGACGAGATAGGGCAGGGCGAGGCCGAGCCCGAGGCTCGTAAAGACGATGAGGATGTCCACGCCACGCCCGGCCAAAGCAAAGGCCACCGCGGTGCCGAGGAACGGTGCCGAACAAGGCGTCGCCATGACGGCACCGAACATGCCAGTGAAAAAGTCGGCGGAATACCCGTTGCGTCCTCCGGCCCCTGCAAGCCGCGTCTGCATGCCGTGTGGAAGGGCGAACTCGAACGCTCCGAACAGATTTGCCGAAAAGACGAGCAGGACAGCGATCATCGCCGCAAGAAACAGCGGGCTTTGAAACTGCAAACCCCACCCGACGCTGAGGCCTGCCGTCTGGAGCGCCCAGAGGACGAGCGCCAGACCCCACATGAACGTCATGATGCCGGCGCTGGCAGCGACGAAACCGAACCGGACACGGGTTGTGTCGTGATCGGTGTGTTTGAGCACAGACGACACCTTGATGGACAGCACCGGCAGCACGCAGGGCATCACATTCAGGATCAATCCGCCCAGCAGCGCGATCGCGGCAATCCAGATCAGTTCCATCATGTCCGGTGTCGTGGCGGCCAGTTCAAAGGGTGGTGCTATTCCTTGCGCCACGCGATCCGCGATGATCGTGAAGGCCCGGTTCTCGCCGTCGGTGACGGTAATCGACGGAGCCACTGTCACATCCGTATTCGACGAGAGGATCGGCAAGCGCGCCCAAAGCAAACGATCCTCTTCTCCCAAACGGATATCGGGTTTGCCAAGCGCAACACCCATACCCAGTTCGGGAAACACATCCGGCGACTGGAGTGGTTCATCGACGCGAAGGCTGACGATCAACTCCGTGAGGTCTTCGTCGATGAAGGCATTTGCCTCGCTGACGCCGCTCGTCTTGGCCCCTTCGGGGACGCGCTCGGAAAACGTACCGATCAGCCCAGCCGAAGTGCTGTCGATGACGTTGCCCCGTCCGAGGCGAAGTGACAGGTCAAACTCTTCCGGGACACAGACATTGGAGCACACCAGCAGTTTGACCTGCGCGGAAAGAGTCACAGGTGCGCCGGGATCTTTGAGCGTTATGCGCAGCGGAAAGACGACTTCACCCGCATAACCAAAATTTTCGATGCCGAAGGCGGTGAAGCGCGTCGGGGCGGGCCACATGAATTCGACATCTGCGACGTTTTCGGAACCGCTCCATTCGACCGAAGGCGGTATTCCCACCTCGCCCGCCGACCGCCAATAGGTCTTCCAGTTTTCGTTCAGTTGAAGGTGAAGCCCGGCTGACAGAGTCTGTGTGTTCTCGGGAACGCCGTCCTGTACACTAATGAGATGCGCGGTGAGTGGCGCGCTCTGGTATTCAGCAGAGGTTGCTGCCGCGACACTTCCAGAGACAACGGCCAGGAGCACGAAGGGAATAAGCAAAACCCGTCGCAGGATCAAAAGGCAATCGATCAAGATACCTGCTTCCTTCCCATATTTTCCGCAGATTTCGCCAGGACGGCGGAAATTGCGTCAAAGTCCACCTGTGGCAAAACCCTGACGACCGTCCGCACAGACAATTCGCGCAACGCCAGTCGCAGAAGATGAAAGGGTTCGACACCCATCCGGCAGAAGGTCTGACGCTTGCTTCGTGGACACGATAGCCTTCAGATCTAGGCAGTCTGCAAGGCTTCCCGCGCAACCTCCAAGTAATGTAACCATCAACAGCAATACGAATACCTTTGCTTTCCCTCGCACATCACTGCCTGTTGCGGGCGACGCTAGGAATCACGGAACTTATGGGCTCGGGCGCTTCCTCGATAGTATCGTTTGCCTTGTCGGAATGGCACGATTTCCCCATGAATCTATGCATCACAAGATGCGCTCCAACGCACAACAGGAGCGGGGCGAAAGCCGATGCATTGCCCCACATACCCGCAAGCGTTCCGCCAGCGAGAAAAAAACCGATCACGGGCAACAGCATCACAATGCAACACGCCATCATTCCGTAATGCATGAGCTTGTCTGTAATCGGCTTATTCTTGGGATTTTCGTCGTCCATGACACCCTCTTTGTCTCGTTCCTGGCGTCATTTGCGACCCTCCAGCAGGGTAAGGTCAAGGATACAAATGGATACACTTCTCGCGGCCTTGTCAGGTTGCCTGATGCCGGGTCTCCCGTAAAAGACATGTACAAACCGTAGGCTAGGAGTGTGTCATGACGACATCGCGAAACAACAAGATCAATCGACGAAGCCTGTTGGGGTATGCGGCTGTCGCTTTGGTTGCACCAAGCGTGGTTCGAGCCGAAACCATTCGCCGCAACATTTCTTCTTTCCGAGTTCATGACTGGCAAGACCATTTCGACACGCTCGGCAAAGGGATCATCATCTCAGACACCGTGACGATGGCGCTACAGCACTGGACAGCGGACGGCGAGATGCGGATTTACCCGACATCCGTTCCGCTGACCGACGAACTCACCAAACGCGGTTACACTGAAGTGGTGGAAAAACGCAAAAACCCCAGTTGGGCGCCGACGCCCTCCATGCGGGAACGCAATCCGGAATGGCCGGCACGTATCGAGGGGGGTGATCCGGACAACCCCTTGGGTACTCGCGCACTGTACCTGTCGTGGCAGTACTACCGTATTCACGGGACACAGGACACGCGCAAGATCGGCCGCCGGTCGTCAAACGGCTGCATCGGTTTGTTCAACGAACAGATCGAGGAAGTCTACGAGCGAGCGCCTGTCGGCACTCAAGTCAAACTCATCTGACCCAACGGGCAAGGCGGAAGATACAGGCATGGACAAATTAACTGCGCTGATTGGTGCCGTTTTTGTTATCGGCGGGGGTTTTGCCGTTTGGCAGTTCGTTGGAGCCGAAGATTTAGCGGTTGGCCACTCCATGACGCCACCTGACACAAGCGAGATTGCCGAAGGCGATCCGATCGTCCAGGTCCAGCTGCCTGACGCACTCTCGCAGCAGGCGGCGCTTGGGAAGAACATATTCGAGGCAAAATGTTCCGAGTGTCACGGCGAAAATGCCGCCGGTCGCAACGGTGTTGCGCCGCCTCTCGTGCACAAGATCTACGAACCGAGCCACCATTCGGACATGGCTTTTGTTCTGGCAGCTCAAAACGGCGTCCGTGCACATCACTGGAATTTCGGTAATATGCCTAAGATCGAGGGATTGACCCAAGGAGACGTCAAGATGGTGGCCGCCTATGTCCGCGAATTGCAGCGGGCCAACGGGATCAACTGATGCGTTGGTCGAAGACGAACCGATGGATTCTGTCGGCCGTTTTCGGCCTTTTCCTTGTAGTACTCGGGGTGCCAGAGGCGCCGGTATATCATGGTGAAACGTCGTTGGGGCAGGAATACCATGGTCACGAAGACGCAGGGCCATCGACCGAGGCCTCTGGCCACTGCCATCCAGGCCTCGATTGTTCTGTCCCGGCAGCGTTATTGCTTCAGCCGAACATGGCGTACGAGCCTTCTTTTCTGAAAGCCGTCATGCAAGACGGCGCGATCCAACGAACCGAATTGCGCCCGATCAGCGATCCTCCACCGCCCCGACGGTGGGTCTGATTTCACATCGCTCGAAAAGCAGACCCAAAGAAGGATCGAAGACATGAAAAAGACGACTATCGTAGCGGCAGTGTTGATTGCAGGTACTGCGGTCACGGCATTCGCGCATAGCGGTGCCACCGGCATCGTGAAAGAGCGCATGGATGCCATGCTTGCAATGGGGAAGGCGGTCAAGACCGTGGCCCCGATGATGCGGGGCGAAACGGCCTATGACGCAGAAACAGTGCGCGATGCCGCGCGCCTGTTCCAGCAGCACGCCGGTGAGAGCATGACAAAGCTGTTCCCAGAGGGCACAGGGGGCATGCCCTCGGAAGCCAAGGACGAGGTGTGGACCGACTGGGAGCGCTTCGCGGCATTGGCAAGTCAGCTGGAAGAATACTCTGAGGGCCTGGAACGCGCAGCCGACAATGGATTGGGCGGCATGAGCGGCAATACCTCCATGGATGGCGCCTCGATGATGGGCGGCGGGTCAATGATGGGAGGCGATACAACCATGATGGGCGGGAGCACGATGATGGGCCGAGGCGACATGATGGATGCGGCCGCCATTGCCGAAATGCCCGCCGACGCAGCATTCGCGATGACGACCCAGGTCTGTTCCGCATGCCATGAACGCTTCCGGGCGGAAGAAGACTGACCATGCGCCGGTTCTTGACACTCGTCAGCGGGGCCGCCGTGCTGGGCGCGGCCAGCCTCGGCGTCGTGATTGCATGGCCTGTCGGCAGTGCAGTGACTCCGATTGCAATAGAGGGCAATGTCGACCGGGGCGCATATCTGGCGCGCGCCAGTGGGTGCATTGCCTGTCATACCAATTTTGAAGCGGGCGGCGCACCACTTGCCGGAGGGGCGCCGCTCGAAACCCCGTTCGGAACGTTCTACCCGCCCAACCTGACGACAGACCCGGAACATGGCATGGGCGAATGGACGGCAGAACAGTTCGCAAAAGCCGTGCGGCAAGGCATCGGCCCCGATGGAACGCCGTACTATCCGTCTTTCCCGTACACCTTCTATGCGGATTTTTCTGATCAGGATATCGCTGACCTCTGGGCGGCGTTTCAAACCGTGCCGCCCGTGGACGAGCCTGCACCAGAAAATGATGTCAGCTTCCCATTCGACCAACGATGGGGGCTGAAGCTCTGGCGAGCGGCGTTCTTCTACGATCCGGATACCGAACCGATTGAAGGGCGAAGCGACGCATGGAATCGCGGACGGGAATTGGTGCGCGGTGCGGCACATTGCGGAGCCTGCCATACGCCGCGCAATCTTGCGGGAGGCCGCGATATCGGTGCTTCCTTTGCAGGCAACGCCCAGCTTCCCGGTGGCAGCAAGGCCCCCGCGATACGGCCAAAAGACCTGGCCAAAAATGACTGGACGGTTTCAAACCTCGCTTATGCGCTCCAGACCGGCATCACCCCTTCGGGCGATGCGTTCGGCGGCAGCATGGCGGAAGTCGTTCGCGACGGAACTCGGTTTCTGACACCTGCCGATCGCGAAGCGATGGCGCTTTTCCTACTGAACAAGGACACGGTCGAGGCGGAGAACTCCGCTTCGAACTAACATCACGCGGGGGCGACACGCCCCCGCTTTCTCGAGGATCGAAATGAAACAAACACGTAGGGATTTCTTGCGCAATGCAACTCTGGCGGCCTGTGCGGCCGCCATCCCGCGGTCGGCTTATGCCGCAACCCCGTTCGAGGACGTGGTTACCAAGGTTGCGCGTCGACAACTTCTTCCGGACACCTACCCGGAAACAGAGATCTGGGGCTATGACGGTCTTGTTCCGGCCCCGGAAATCCGGGTTGCACAAGGCGATCGGGTGCGTCGCAGGTTCCGCAACGAGGTACCCGATCCCAGTTCGGTTCACTGGCACGGAATCCGGATCGATAACGCGATGGATGGCGTTTCAGGACTGACCCAGAAAGCCGTGGCACCAGGTGAAACCTTTGACTACGACTTCGTCGTACCGGACGCGGGCACCTATTGGTATCACGCGCATAATCGCTCATACGAGCAAGTCGCGCGTGGTTTGCGCGGTGCCTTGATCGTCGAAGAGGTCGATGGACCGGACATCGACCGCGAGGAAGTCATCGTTCTGGAGGACTGGTTGCTCGACCCTGAGAGCGGGCAGCTGTTCGACAATTTCGAACAGCCTATGATGATGAGCCACGGTGGACGCATCGGCAACTTTATCACGACCAATGGGCGCTATGACCTGACCTTGCCCGCGAAGCGCAACGAACGCATTCGCTTGCGGATCATCAACGCAGCAAGCGCTCGAATTTTCCCGCTGAGGCTCTCTGGATTCAGTGGCTGGACGGTGGCCGTGGATGGAATGCCAACCGGCCAACCCCAGTCGGTTGACGGCGAGTTGATCCTCGGCCCGGCACAGCGCGTCGACTTAATTGTGGATGTGACCGAAGGCGAAGGCGGCACCGCCCAATTGCTTCGCATCGGCGATGATGATCAACTGACCCCGTTGGTGAGTTTTCTGGTCAACGGCACAGCCAGTTCAGTACCAAGAGGCAAGCCACTGCCGTTGCCGCCGAACCCCGCGGCACACGCCCCGGACCTTGCCGATGCGCGTGATTTGCGACTGGTCATGTCCGGCGGGGCAATGGGGCGAATGCAGTCCGCATTGCTTGGCGGGGAACGTCTTGGATTCCGTCAGCTTGCCCAAGCGGGCAAATTCTGGGCCCTGAATGATGTCGCCGAAATGACCTACACGCCACTGGCCGATCTATCCCTGAACGAGCCGGTGCGCCTGAAGATCGAGAACCAGACCGTTTTCCCACATGCGATGCACCTGCACGGGATGCATTTCCGCGAGCTGCGCCCCGGCGGCGCGTTCGGGCCGATGCGGGACACGATCCTGTTGGCCGGCAACGAGTCCCGGGAGATCGCCTTTACGGCAGACAATCCCGGCAAGTGGCTGTTCCATTGCCACATGCTCAGCCACGCCGCATCTGGCATGACAACCTGGATACGGGTCACATGAGATATCTCGTTTGGTCCCTTCCGATCACTGTCGCAGCAGCCGCCTTCACGTATTGGCTCTCGACCAGTGCATCCTCGGATGTCGGCAGCGCGTCCAGGGCGGAGAGCTACGACATCGAAGAAGGCGCGTTGCTCTACGCAGAAAACTGTGCGTCTTGTCATGGCGCGGGTCTGGAAGGCCAGCCGGAATGGCGAACGCCCGGCGCGGATGGGCGCCTGCCAGCACCACCACATGATGAGACGGGTCACACCTGGCATCATCCTGACAGCCTGCTCTTCGATTACACAAAACTGGGGGGTGCGGCGCTTCTGGCGCGTCAGGGCGTCGAATTCGACAGTGGCATGCCCGGTTTCGCAGACGTGCTGACCGACCAGCAAATTCACAACATCCTGGCCTTCATCCGGTCCACCTGGCCAGACCGCATCCGCGAAGTCCAGGCCGCGCGGACAGAAGCCGACGAACAACGGGGAGAGAACTAAAATGCGTTTCAGACAAGCCTTCACGACGGTCGCGATAGCTGCCTTGCTTCCGATACCGGCACTCGCGGACGAACTGTCAGAGTCCCGGGTCAAGGAACTTGTGCTCGAGGCAATCCGCGAGAACCCGGAGATTGTCATGGAGGCCGTGGCGATCCTCGAACAAAGGCAGGCGCAAGCGCAGGAGCTCAGTCAGGCCCAAGTTCTGAATGACCAGCGCGATCTGATCGAGAACGATCCGAATGCGCCGGTTCTCGGCAACCTGGAAGGGGACGTCACTGTTGTGGAATTTTTCGACTACAACTGTCCCTATTGTCGGCGGGTCAAACCCGAGGTGCGGGCTTTGATCGAAGACGATCCCAACATTCGCCTCGTCTATCGTGAATGGCCCATTCTCGGAGACGGATCGGTGTTTGCCGCGAAAGCGGCCTTGGCAGCGCGCAAGCAGGACAAATACGAAGAGTTTCACTGGGCAATGATGGGGCTGGAAGGCCGCGCGGAAGAGGCCTCCGTGCTGCGCGTGGCCGAGGAGATCGGCCTGGATATCGCGCAGTTGCGCAAGGACATGGAGGCCCCCGAGGTCGAAGAGCACATTGCGACCTCCATGCAACTGACCCAAGCTCTGGGCTTTAACGGCACGCCGTCTTTCGTGATCGGGGATGCGCTGGTCCCGGGCTTCGTCGAAAAGGCGCAGCTTGCCGACTTGGTCGAGGAAGCCCGCAAAGTCGAAGACTGAAATTCTGTGCCCGGACCACCCTTGGGTGGTCCAGGCACTGCATCAAGCGGCCGCAGGTTCCACGTTGTAGCCCGCATCCCGAATGATCGCTTGGACCTGATCGGCTGGTAACACGCTGTCGACATGCACCTGTCGGGCAGAAAGGTCACATTCTACGCCTGCATTCGGATCTGCGCTCTTCACCGCGCTTTCGATTGCTGCGGTGCAATGCCCACAGCTCATGTCCGGAACGCTGAACTTCATCGGAACCACTCCTTGATCTGATTTCTATCGGTGACATGGGGCTTCCCCCCGCTGGAAGGTCAAGTGAAGAAATTTATTTGGCGCCCTCCCATTGACCCTCCAGTAACTGGAAGCCTCATATTCCACTTCGAATGGAAAAACAGGTGACACATATGCCCGAACCCAAACAGATCAGCCTGCCGATCGAAGGCATGTCATGCGCGTCCTGCGTTGGCAGGGTCGATCGCGCATTGAATGCAATCGACGGCGTAGAGGATGTGTCGGTGAACCTTGCCTCGGAAACTGCTCGCATGAGCGTGGACGCGCTCAAGCGCATTCCCGACATCATCGAATCCCTTCGCGAGCTGGGCTACCCCGCGCGGAAGGCCAGGGCCGAACTCACGATTGC
This sequence comes from Thalassococcus halodurans, assembly GCF_900108225.1. Taxonomy (GTDB): domain Bacteria; phylum Pseudomonadota; class Alphaproteobacteria; order Rhodobacterales; family Rhodobacteraceae; genus Thalassococcus; species Thalassococcus halodurans. The sequence goes on along the minus strand of NZ_FNUZ01000006.1, from coordinate 183,005 downwards.
AGCGATGTCCTGTGCCTCTTGCGTCGGGCGGGTCGATAAGGCGCTTGCCGCGGTGCCCGGGGTGGTCGAGGTGAACGTCAACCTCGCCTCAGAGACGGCGACGGTCGTTTACGTCGAAGGTCTTGTCACGACATCCGATCTGATCGAATCAAGCGGCGCGGCAGGGTATCCAGCAACCGTGGCAACGGCCCAGGCCGGTGACGACAGAGTTGCGCGCAAGGAGGAAGAGGCTCAGGCGCTTGCCAAACGGGTCACCTTTGCGGCCATCCTCGCCTTGCCGGTCTTCCTGATCGAAATGGGTGGCCACGTCATTCCGGCCGTTCATATGCTGATCGAGACCACGATTGGCCAGCAGACGAGTTGGCTTCTTCAGTTCGTGCTGACGACAATCGTTCTCTTCGGCCCGGGCCGGACGTTTTACACCAAGGGTTTCCCGGCCTTGTTCCGGGGTGCCCCCGACATGAACAGCCTCGTCGCGGTCGGCACCGGGGCGGCTTACCTTTATTCCGTGGTTGCGACATTCGTACCGTCGGTCCTGCCTGACACGCTGCGCACCGTCTATTTCGAGGCGGCAGCGGTCATCGTCGTTCTGATCCTTCTGGGGCGGTTTCTTGAAGCGCGCGCCAAGGGGAGAACGGGCGCGGCCATCCAGAAGCTATTAGGGCTTCAGGCGCGGACTGCACGCGTGATGCGGGACGGAGAAAGCGTCGAGATCGAGATCGATGCGCTGGTTCAGGGTGACATCGTCATCGTGCGCCCTGGTGAACGCATCGCGGTCGATGGCGAGGTCATCGAGGGGACCAGCCGCGTCGACGAAAGCATGCTGACAGGCGAGCCGATCCCCGCTGAAAAAGGTGCCGGAGATACGGTGACCGGCGGGACGGTCAACGGCGCCGGAAGCCTACAGTTCCTCGCCACGCGGGTCGGCGCCGACACGACCCTGGCGCAGATTATTCGCATGGTCGAAGAGGCCCAGGGCGCCAAACTGCCGATCCAGGGATTGGTCGACCGGATCACCTTGTGGTTCGTGCCTGCCGTGATGGCGATCGCGGCGGCGACCGTGCTGGTCTGGCTGTTTTTCGGGCCTGATCCGGCCCTGACGATGGCGCTGGTCGCCGGTGTGTCGGTGCTCATCATCGCGTGCCCCTGCGCGATGGGGCTTGCGACGCCGACCTCGATCATGGTCGGGACGGGACGTGCTGCGGAAATGGGTGTCCTGTTCCGTAAAGGTGACGCCTTGCAGCAACTTGATTCCGTTGATGTGGTCGCCCTCGACAAAACAGGCACGGTGACCGAGGGGCGACCCGCACTGACTGACCTTGTGCTGGCGGAAGGGTTCGATCGCCCAACAACGCTCTCGAAGATCGCTGCCGTGGAGTCGCTCTCCGAGCATCCTGTCGCGGACGCCATCGTGCGGGCCGCGCGGGCCGAGGGCGCACCTCTTGTGGCGGCCGAAGGCTTTCAATCGGTCACAGGTTACGGCGTGCGCGCCGTGGTCGAAGACGTGGAGGTGTTGGTTGGGGCCGACCGCTACATGGCGCGCGAAGGCATTGACGTCTCGGCATTGGCTCCAGAGGAAACGAAGATCGCAAGCAAGGGTCGCACGGCGCTTTACGCTGCCATAGATGGGCGTGTCGCCGCCGTGATCGGCGTGGCCGATCCGGTCAAACCGGCAAGCCGCGCAGCCATCGCAGCGCTGCACGAAAAGGGTCTTGCGGTTGCGATGATCACCGGCGACAAACGCGAAACCGCCGAAGCCATCGCCCGCGAAACCGGTATCGACCACGTCATCGCCGGCGTCCTGCCGGACGGCAAGGTTGCGGCGCTCGACAGTTTGCGCCAAGGGAACAAGCGCATCGCCTTTGTCGGCGACGGGATCAACGACGCCCCGGCGCTGGCGCATGCCGATGTGGGCATCGCCATTGGAACCGGCACCGATGTGGCCATCGAATCTGCGGATGTCGTCCTGATGTCGGGCGATTTGCGCGGCGTGGTGAACGCCTTCGAAGTATCGCGGCGGACCATGCGCAACATCCGGCAGAACCTGTTCTGGGCCTTTGCCTACAACGTGGCACTTATTCCGGTCGCTGCCGGGGTGCTTTATCCCGCCTTTGGGTTGCTCCTGTCACCAATCCTTGCGGCGGGTGCGATGGCGTTGTCCTCGGTGTTTGTCCTGACCAATGCCCTGCGGCTGCGGCGCATCGCGCCTGCGATGGACGAGCAGCGCGCAATCCCGGCAGAGCTGGCAGCCGCCACTCCTGCTCCAGCAGAATAACGGAGGTTCGACATGAACATCGGAGACGTTGCCCGACAATCGGGTGTGCCCCCAAAAACAATCCGCTACTACGAGGACATCGGGCTGATCCGCCCGAACCGTAGCGAGAACGGCTACCGCGCGTTCACCGAGAGCCACATTCACAAGCTGGCGTTTCTGGGTCGCGCACGGGCCTTGGGGTTCACCATCGAAGATTGCAGGACGCTCCTGTCGCTCTACGAGGATGAAAACCGCGAAAGCATGCAAGTGAAGGCGGTTGCGGAAGACCATCTGCGCCAGATCGAGGAAAAGATCGCGAAACTGCAATCCATGCGCGCGACGCTCGCCGAACTGGTGGAAAAATGTGCCGGGGATCACCGGCCCGACTGCCCCATCATCGAGGATCTGTCGCCGGAGCGGTTGGCCAAGTGACAGGCAAGAAGGGGCTGTACCTCAGAACCAGATCGCGCGGACCGGCATCCAGATACCCATGAAGATCATCATCAGGTTTTCCGTCAGCGAAATGAACCCCAGCGGGACGGAACTGTCACCGCCGACGCAGGCGCATTTCAGCTCTCTCTTGTCGATATAAACAGCCTTGAACACGCTGACAGCGCCGACCGTGCCGATAAACAGGGCGACAGGCGCCGAGAGCCACAGCAGCGCGCCGGCAGTCATCAGGACACCTGCCAACGCTTCGCCGAACGGGTAGACCTTGCCGTATCGCACCCATTTGCGCGCCAGCAGATCGTAGTTGAGGAACATCGTCGAAAACCCTTCGACATCCTGCAATTTCTGGATCGCGAGAATGGTCATGGACAGCGAAATGAACCATTCGAACCCCCGCAAGGTAAGGACCGACCCGTACTGGTGCCAAGACAGGCCCAATGCCAACAGCGCGGCAACGGAAAAGATCGCGATGACCGGCTGGTAGGTCGTGTCGCTTTGCTCTTCCTCGGGTGGGTCAATGTCGAAAAACACCCTGAGATCATCGTAACCGCCGATCCGTTCGTCCCCGATGAAAGTCTGCGGCGTCGTCTCGACCCCGTGCTTCTCCATGAAAGCATCGGTGTCTTCACGGGTGTCAAGCGGATGGTCTTCCACCTCGAAGCCTTGCCGCTCCAGCAGGTCTTTCGATTTCAGACCGTAGGGGCAGACATGGCCCGGCATGACCATGCGATAAAGCTGCGCGGATTTACTGTCTGTGTCGCGGGGCATGTCCTTTCCTCCTTATCCGCTGCACGTAAGTTGACCACGGAACCCGGCTTCGTAGTCGGTTCCCGCGCTGACGATCAGATCGGTCAGGTCACCGTTCGTCTCTGCGATCTCGGCCGACAGCGGGCCTTCAGAAAATGCATTTTCGCCCTGCGCATTCAGGCGCACCAGATCACCGCTGATCTTCATTGCGGCGGCAGACCCTTCGCCGGTTTCACCAGTCACCAGTACAGCCGGACTGTCCGAGGTGTAAGCAAAGCGGCAATTTCCGCCATTCGGGAACACCGCAGCGATTTCGTCTTCCGTCAGAAACTCAGGATCGACCTTCGACACGACCTCCGTTTGAAGCGCCTGTTGCGCATCCACAACCTGCGCCGGCGTTTCGCTTCGCGTGGCCGATGCTTCGCCGTTTGCTCCAATGTCAGCAATAAGGTAGCGCATTTCGGCGATTTCCTTGTCCTGCGCATAGATAATGTCGTCTGCGAGCCCCCGGACGCGCGGGTCGGTGATCTCGGCACGAGTCGACGTCATGATGGCGATCGAGTGGTGCGGGATCATGGCGCGCATGTAGGACCTGTCCTGCACCGTGAATTGTCCGCGAACCAGCCAGAGGCTCGCCGCGAAAAGGACTATTGCGCCAACGAAAATCGCGATGTTGGCTTTGGTGTTCTGATACATGGACAACATGTACGCCAACATGATCACGGCCATGGTCGCCCCCATCAGGATGGCCATGTAAAGGCGTGTCTCCGAAAAGAAGATATGGCCCCAAAGATAGGTGTTCAGGTACATCAGAACGAACATGACCACGGTCGATGTTCCGATCATCATAAAGAATCGTGAGTAGTGCATTTCCAGTCACCTCCTTGCAGTTCTCTGTAAAACAACAACATTCCAGCGCTGGAGAGTTCCAAAAGCACGAATTTTCGTAGTTTCAAGGCAACAAAGGCGCGTCGTTTGCCCCGGTTCACGGCTTCTTTTCTTTGCCCCTGACGCGCACTGAATTTTCATGGGTCCGAGGAGATCGCGCCATGCAGAATTTCACGAGACGAGAATTGATTTGTGCCGGAGCGATGGGTTGCTTTCTGCCCACAACTGCCTGGGCCCACAAAGTCAAATTGCCCGAACGGTTCGAACCACAATTGGTAAACACCCGTCGTGGTGACTGGGTTAAAGGCGATGTCCACGTCGTTCCCGACGATTTTTTCCTTTATTTCATGCTCGAGGACGGGATGGCGATCCGCTACGGGGTCGGGGTAGGGCGCAAAGGTTTGTACGAACCCGGAGAGTTCACGGTAGCGCGCAAGGCCAAATGGCCATGGTGGCGGCCAACGAACGCCATGATCCGGCGCGAGCCACGCAAATACGCAAAGTACAAGGATGGACTGAAAGGCGGGCCAAACAACCCGCTCGGGGCCCGCGCGCTCTATCTCTACGATGCCGAGGGACGCGATACCTATCTTCGCATTCATGGAACGAACGCCCCGGAGACAATTGGGTCTGCCGTGTCGAATGGATGCGCGCGGTTGACGAATGAACATGTGAAGGATCTGTACGAACGCGTTGAAATCGGCGCCCGCGTCTTCCTGTATCCCAAAGTGACAACGGCGTGAGGAGTGTTCTGTCGCCTTGAAGTTCCTCTTCCGGAAATGGCACAAGTGCGGCAGTTGGCGAAAGCCAGTCTATCATTCATGAGGTGACGGAATTGTCTTTGAGCCGGAGGTCTTTCCTTGGCGGGATGACCGTTGCGCTGGCTGGTACCCGCTTGCCAGCAGCGACACACGAGTTGATCCTCGCGCCCCAATCGATCAAGGCGCACCTTGCTGGGTACGACGTGTCGATGTTGGGCTTCAACGGTGGTCTGCCGGGCCCAGAAGTCAGAATGCGACAAGGACAAACCGCCCGCATTACCCTCGATAACCGATTGGAGGAGGGCGCTCTCGTTCACTGGCATGGGTTGCGGGTTCCAAATCGGATGGATGGTGTCAACGTCCTCACTCAGGATGTGGTCATTCCGGGCGACTCGTATCGTTATCAATTCGGCGTCCCGGATGCCGGCACGTATTGGTATCACTCGCATTACCTGTCTTACGATCAGGTCAGCCGCGGTCTTTTCGGCGCCTTCATCGTCGAGGAGCAAAATGCGCCGGCTGTCGACCATGACATCGTTGTTCAGTTCTTCGATGTCTTGCTGGATCAGTCCGGGCAGTACGACGAAGCGTTCAACCCGGCCCACTTCGCAACCGAGGGCCGTATCGGCAATACGGTCACGGCACTTGTTTTCAATGGAACCGGCAAGACTGTGAAACGAGGCGACCGTCTGCGACTGCGTCTCATAAATCCCTCTATCGACAGGGTGTACCGTGTCGGCCTGGATGGTTTGATAGGCAAGATCGTTGCACTGGATGGCATGCCTCTGGCGCATCCTCGGACGCTCGAACCGATCCTTCTCGCTCCGGGGCAAAGATGCGATGTGATTGGTGATGCGACCGGGCCTATTAGATTCGACGACAGCTTTGGAGAACAGACGTTGAGCCTTGGCGAAATCGCTGTTTCCGGTTCCCGTGAGCCCGCGAAAGCGCCCATCACCGCATTGCCCGCCAACCGAATGCCCGCCCCGAAAGACCCCGGCCAAACCGCGGAGCTGGTGCTCCAGGGAGGTGCGGGAAGCGCGTCCCACAACGGCACAGGGACATGGGCGCTCAATGACGTATCCGGCCTGCCTCGAAGGCCTTTCCTATCCGCCGCGCAGGGGACGACCGCGCGCATTTCGATCCGCAACGAAACCGGGTTCCCACACGTCATGCATCTGCATGGCCACCATTTCTGGGAACTCGATGCGGCGGGTGAAGCCGGTCCATACCGGGACTCGACCTATCTGGATACCGGCGAGACGCGGGATATTCTCGTCGTCCTGGACAATCCGGGATCCTGGATGCTGCATTGCCACATGTTGAGCCATCAAGCCGACGGTATGGCAACGTGGATCAGAGTCGGCTGAGGGTCGCGACGGATACATACCGTTACAAATCTCTGAATGATAACAGGCCTTCTGCCGTTTACGTAACCTGACAAGCGAGAAACAGGTCCATCGATTGCCAACGGGAGCGTTCATTGACCCTGACACCAAAATCTCTCGGCATGACTGCGGCGGCAGGATCAGCCGCCTTGCTGTTAGGGGCCTTCGTTTTCCAGGCTCTTGGCTACGCGCCTTGCGCAATGTGCATCTGGCAACGCTACCCACACGCAATCGCCATTGGAATGGGCGCTATGTTGCTCTTTGCTCTGCCGATCCTGCCAATCCTGATAATCGGTGCCCTGTCGGCACTCAGCACATCCGCGTTGGGAGTGTTTCATACCGGGGTCGAGCGCGGCTGGTGGGAGGGACCGACTTCTTGCACAGGATCCGGCGTCGATGTCTCCCAAATGTCGGTATCGGAATTACTGCCCTCTGCCAGTTCAAGTGCTTCGACCCTTGTTCTGTGCGATGAGGTTGTCTGGGAATTTCTGACGTTGTCCATGGCCAGTTGGAACGCGATCCTAAGCGGTGTCCTTGCTTGCCTCTGGTTGGTCGCGATCGCAAGACATCAAAAGGTTCGGTGGCATGGGGTCGCGGACGTTTCTTGAATCGTCCCGCATTCATCGAAAACAAACAAAGGGCTTCGCTTCATGGTTACAAGACGACACTTCCTTGCACTTTCCGGCTCGCTGTTTTCAGCGTCTCTGAGTTCGCCAGCATTCGCTAAGACCTGGCCGTCAACAGCCGAAAAAGCAGCTTGGGATGCGCAGATCACGCCCGCCAACTATGACCCGGCAACAACCAACCCATGGGGGCTGCATCCCAGGCTGCTGCCGCAACGCGTTTTGGCGAATGACGGTTTGCGCCCGGGTGACATTCACGTCGATGCGATCGCGCGCTATCTGTACCATATCGAGGAAGGTGGCACCGCGATGCGATACGGGGTGGCGATTGCCAAGGGCGATCTCTATGAACCCGGCACCTATACGATCCGCCGAAAGGTCGAATGGCCGCACTGGACGCCAACGCAGTCAATGATCGAACGCGATCCGGAGGCTTACGAGCGGTTTGCCGACGGTATGGAGCCCGGCCCCAACAATGCCTTGGGCAGCAGGGCTTTGTATCTATTCGTCGGAGATCGGGATACGTACCTTCGAATTCACGGAACGCCGAGCCCTCGCAGCATTGGCGGCCGGGCCAGTTCGGGATGCGTGCGCATGGTGATGGCCCACATCAATGATCTCTATCCGAATGTCGCTGTCGGATCGACGGCGTTCCTTTACTCGGCCGAAGACAGCGTTACCGCTCGAAGCTAACCTATTGCATCTTTGGCTCACACGCCGAGGACTGCGTCGTGCAGGGACATCTTCCAATGAATTGTTGGACGAACACTCACGGCTGTGTCGCAAGTGAACTTTCGAACTGTGCGATCGCTACGGATTTGTCGTCCTCATCGTTCTCGAACAGCTTTGTGGTTCGCACGCCCGGCAACTTGCCAAAATCCGCCATCAGGCGCTTTGGAAAAAATGTGCGTCCGATGGATTCAAATCCTGGTAATTGTCTGAGTACCGCGGAGGTACTGGCACTACAAAAACCGGAAGCGGCTGGGCCGCTGGCAATTGCAAGGCGCAAAGCCTGCTCCGCGACTTCGGGAGACACATCGATCTCTTGTATGACGACATGGTAAGTCTCGCGAGCATGAGCCCGCGCATAAAAATCGGCCACTTGTGGAGTAATGCCATAAAGCACATCTCCCCGTTCCGGTACAGCGCTCAGCCGGACCGTTCCTGCCGGATCGAAGATAACACGCTGCGACCCATTAATCATGACGCTGCTATGCGCACCCGCCCCGGACCTGTTGTTGATCATGGTGTACAACGTCAGCGCGGCCGGTCCATCGTGACGGTAGGATGCGCTACTGATGACTTCGGCTGAAGCATCCGGGCGCATGTCGTTTCCTGCACCGCACCCCGCCAAAATTACCAAGGTTAGAACTGAGAAAATGCGGTTCAAAAAGAGCACCCTGCAGCCTCCTGCCATGGGTTGAATGATTGAATTTTCGGGATATTCAGGGCCTCTAGCAATCTCGACATCAACTCTTCCGGATTTCACCTCTACCGAAACATGGGTTCGGTTTCGGTTGGTATACGGATCCTCGACACCTTTTTTTCTGGATATCGCATGTTTCAGATGAAGAGGAGCGTTCGCCCCGAATTGATTTGTCGCAATTTGTAACAGACCCCGCCTTTGTGACCTCGCGATACAAAACACCGGCTCGCGTGGCATTCCGCATCTGCAGGTGCCCCCCATATGCTGGGTATCGCAACACTGACACGAGGTGATCGAAATGAAACGCAACACTTTACTCGCTGCAATGACCCTGGCTGCAACCGCCCTTGGCGGTGCCGCATTCGCGGACGCCAACCACGGGCGTGGGGGACAATTTGGCGCCCAGAGCGGACCAGGCATGATGCAGAACGGTGGTCCCGGTATGATGGGGAACATGGGCGGAATGATGGACATGATGAAGCGCATGCACGGAAACATGATGGGCGCAGGCATGATGGGCGCAGGCATGGGCAGTGGTATGATGAGCCCAGGCATGGCTGGCGGCATGATGCAAATGTTCGACACTGATGGAGACGGAACAACGACGCCGGAAGAAATGCGCACGCAGCTGGAGGCCAAGCTTTCCGAGTTTGACAGCGACGGGGATGGAAGCCTCTCGATTACTGAATTTGAAGCTCTCCACAGCGCGATGATCCGCGAAATGATGGTGGATCGCTTCCAACACCTCGATGCCGATGGCGACGGCGCGGTGACGCCGGAAGAGATGGCCGCTCCGGCCGATAGGATGGAACGGATGCAGATGATTCGGTCGAACATGGCAGATGACGCGCCCGTGCGGCCCGGCAATGGCCAGGGCATGGGCGACGGCACCATGATGCAGGACAACTGAGTCGTGGCGTGCCGGTTCTTTTACCGGCACCCTTTCTCGAAGCGCCAAAACCATACGCCGGTGGGACATTGAACCCAACAGCGGCATGAGGCGTTCAGCCTCCGTAGGCAGACAGTTTTAGAAACGGAAAGGAAACAACCCATGTCATATACCCATGATCGCGTCTTGAAAGATACCACTATCGATGACGCGGAGATGCGCGTCCGAGACGCTCTGTCAGACAAGGGATTCGGCGTTCTGACCGAGATCGACGTCAAGGCGACGATGAAAAACAAGCTGGATGTGGATATGCCAGCCTACCGCATCCTGGGGGCCTGTAATCCGGGCATGGCGCACAAAGCCATCGAGATCGAGCCTCGTATCGGCGCGATGCTCCCGTGCAACGTGATCCTGCGGCAAGTGGACGGCGGTACCGAAATCAGCGCCGTCGATCCTGTCGCTTCGATGCAGGCGGTACAGAACGAAGACCTGGCCGCGGTCGCCGGCGAAGTCCGCGATCTACTCCGGGACGCCCTCGACGCCGCGTGATGGGGATTGGATATCCTATCTCCGATTGAGCACCTTTGGCATTGCTCGATCAATGCCATTTGAACCCACATCTGTCTTTTATTAGGAACTCACCCAGTGTTGCCAGCGGCTTTGCCATTTCCGGACATCGGAACCGACCTCTTCTCCTTCGACATCGGGGGGGTCACATTTGCACTCCGCTGGTACGCGCTAGCCTATATCTTCGGTATCCTGATTGGCTGGCGCATTTGTTTGAGTGCCATAAGCCGTCCAGCGCTCTGGACGTCAGCTGGACCGCCGCTTGACCGAACGCAGATCGAAGATCTTCTGACGTGGATTATCATCGGCGTGATTGCTGGCGGGCGTCTGGGCTTTGTATTGTTCTACCAGCCCGCATATTATCTCGCCAATCCCTTGGAAATTCTGATGGTCTGGCAAGGCGGCATGTCTTTCCACGGGGGGTTCGCGGGAGTTGTCATCGCGGCCTTGCTGTTCTGCCTTAGACAGAACGCGTCATTGCTCAGCACTGGCGACTTGCTGGCTTTGGCAACACCACCAGGCTTGTTTCTTGGAAGGCTGGCGAACTTCACCAACAATGAGTTGTGGGGGCGTCCAACGGACGTTCCCTGGGCGGTGATCTTTCCCGGCGAAGTCGCGCAGGCCTGCCCAGGGGTTAGCGGCCTCTGCGCCCGACACCCGTCCCAGCTGTACGAGGCGGTATTGGAGGGGCTCATTCTTGGAATACTGCTCATTTATCTCGCTTGGGGCCGGGGCTGGCTGAAAATGCCCGGTGCCTTGGCTGGCGTGTTTCTGACCGGCTATGGTCTTGCCCGAAGTTTCGTCGAGATGTTCCGGCAACCGGACCAACAATTTGTAACGGCGGACAACCCGATTGGCCATGCGTTTCATTTTGGTGAGTGGGGTTTGACGATGGGCCAGTTGCTCTCCATGCCGATGGTGTTGGTCGGGCTGGCGTTGATGGTGTTCGCCAGGCGGGTATGGGGCCGGAAAGCGCCACCCCGCAGAGCCGCAATGTAATCTCCATACTGATCTCTCTTGACCTTCCTGTGGATGGAAGCCTTAGGCAAGAGAAGCATTCTCGGAAAGGACCGCAAAATGAGCACCCCCGACAGTTCTCAAACCACAGCAGCTTCTTCGGTATTCGTTTGCCCCATGCACCCTGAGGTGCGGCAGGACGAGCCCGGCAATTGTCCGAAATGCGGGATGCACCTCGTGCCGGAATCGGAGCTCGAGGTCCATTCAGCACATGATCATCACGAACACCACGCGGGTGCCACGCCGGCCGATGGCCGATATGATCTGGTTCCTACAGGACATGATGGTCCCATTTTCACCTGCCCGATGCACCCTCAGGTGCGGCAGCCTGATCCGGGCGCGTGTCCGATCTGTGGTATGGGATTGGAACTGGAATCCGGTGTGCCGGGCGATGAAGGTCCAAATCCCGAACTGGTGGATTTCACACGGCGGTTCTGGGTCGGCACAGTCCTGACGATCCCGCTCCTTGTCCTCACGATGGGGCCATTCGTCGGTTTCCCCGCAGTCCGGACTTTTTTTGGCGAAAGCACCACACAATGGATCGAATTGATCCTGGCAACGCCAGTGGTCTTGTGGTGCGGCTGGCCGTTTCTGGAACGCGGATGGATTTCGTTCCGCACATTGAACCTCAACATGTTCTCCCTGATCGGCATGGGCGTTCTTGCCGCCTGGCTCTTCAGCGTCGTTGCCGTTCTCGCACCGGACATATTCCCTGATGGGTTCCGAGACTCCGAAGGCCATGTCGGCGTCTATTTCGAGGCGGCGGCGGTGATCGTGACGCTGGTGCTGCTCGGCCAGGTGATGGAATTGCGCGCACGTGAAGGAACCGGTAAGGCGATCCGTGCGCTTCTCGACATGGCCGCCAAGACCGCGCGGGTCATGCGGGACGATGGCTCCGAGGAGGAGATTCCGCTGGAGGACGTACAGGTCGGCGACCGTCTGCGCGTGCGGCCCGGCGATAAAGTGCCTGTCGATGGCGTGGTTCTGGACGGCCGGTCCTCGATCGACGAAAGCATGATCTCCGGTGAACCTGTGCCGGTCGAGAAGACCGAAGGCGACCCGGTAACTGGTGCGACGATCAACGGCACTGGCAGTCTGGTGATGGAGGCGACGCGTGTCGGGTCCGACACGATGCTGGCTCAAATTGTCGAGATGGTGTCGAACGCGCAGCGCTCGCGCGCCCCGATCCAGAAATACGCCGACAAGGTGGCGGGATATTTCGTTCCGGCCGTCATCGGTATCGCGGTCCTGTCCTTCATCGCCTGGGCGATCTGGGGGCCCGCGCCTGCGCTTTCCTACGCATTGATTTCGGCGGTGGCGGTTTTGATCATCGCCTGTCCCTGTGCGCTTGGCCTGGCGACACCGATGTCGATCATGACGGCGACGGGACGGGGGGCTCAGGCCGGGGTGCTGATCAAGAACGCCGAGGCGCTGGAGCGGTTCGAGAAAGTCGATACCCTGATCGTCGACAAGACCGGCACGTTGACCGAAGGCAAACCGCGGCTTGTCGACGTACTCCCGCAACCCGGCCACGACGAAGCCGAAGTCCTGCGTCTCGCCGCATCGCTTGAGCGCGGATCGGAGCACCCTCTCGCCGAAGCGATCGTCAGGGGCGCGGAGGCGCGTAACGTCACGATGGCCGATGCCGACGACTTCGAGGCGGTTACCGGCAAGGGCGTAAAGGGGGTCGTAGACGGCAAGGCCGTCGCCCTCGGCAATCTGGCGATGATCCGCGAATTGGGGCTTGAGGCAGGCGACCTGACCGCCAAGGCCAACGCCCGCCGCGACGAAGGCGAGACGGTGATGTTCGTGGTGCTGGACAGTGAGATCGCCGGTCTTGTCGGTGTCGCCGACCCGGTGAAGGAAACGACGCCCGTAGCCATCAAGGACCTGCACGAGCTGGGATTCCGGGTCATAATGGCAACCGGCGACAATGAACGCACGGCCAAGGCCATCGGCGCGCGGCTCGGCATCGACGAGATCCGGGCCGACGTTCTGCCGGAGGACAAGGCGCGGATCATCAAGGAATTGCAGGCCGAGGGCCGCAAGGTCGCCATGGCCGGGGATGGCGTCAACGACGCCCCCGCGCTCGCGCAGGCCGATGTCGGCATCGCGATGGGCACCGGCGCAGATGTGGCCATCGAAAGCGCGGGCATCACGCTGGTCAAGGGCAACCTCGACGGTATCGTGCGCGCGCGGCGGCTGGCTCGGGCCACTATGCGCAACATCCGCCAGAATCTGTTCTTCGCGCTGATCTACAATGCCTCCGGAGTGCCGGTCGCGGCGGGAGTTCTGTTTCCCTTCTTTGGCATCCTCATCAGTCCGATGTTTGCTGCCTTCGCCATGAGCGCGTCGTCAATCTCGGTGGTGCTCAATTCGCTGCGCCTTCGCGGCGTTCGTATCTAGAAGCGCGCAACAGCGTTCGGACGAACCAAAATTAAAAGGGGATCATTTATGCAGAGCGATCAAGACACGTACCGCGAAGGTTCCATAAGTCTGGGCGGAGCCATTGCGATGGGAACAGGCGTGATGATCGGCGCCGGAATCTTTGCGTTGACGGGGCAAATCGCGCAGCTCGCCGGCCCTCTATTCCCGCTTGCATTCATCGCCGGCGCGGTCGTCACAAGCTTCAGCGCCTACAGCTATATCAGGATGTCGAACAAATGGCCTTCCTCGGGTGGCATCGCCATGATCCTGCAAAAATGCTATGGCCCCGGAGCCATCGCAGGCGGGGCCGCGTTGCTGATGGCGCTCAGCATGGTGATCGCGGAAAGCCTCGTCGCGCGAACCTTCGCCACCTATGTCCTGCGCCCTTTCGATATCGAAGGTGGCCCACTGGTCCCCGCTCTGGCCGTGGCCGTGATCATTTTCGCCTTTTTGGTGAACATCGCCGGAAACCGCTCGGTCCGGCTGTTCTCGCTGATCATGGCAGCGATCAAGATCGGAGGCATAGCTCTGTTCGGCATCGCGGCCCTGTGGTCCAGTGGTTTTGCGTTCGCCGCGGCCTCCGAGACGCTTCAATCCTACGGGCTCACCGGGTTCATCGCCTCTACGGCGCTGGCCATCCTCGCCTTCAAAGGGTTCACAACGATCACAAACAGCGGGGCCGAGATCACCGAACCCAACCGCAACGTTGGGCGAGCGATCATGTTCTCGATCGGAATCTGCGTCGTCGTTTACCTGTTGGTCGCCTTCGGGGTCGGTTCGAGTCTGACGATCGAGGAGATCATTTCGGCGCGGGACTATTCACTGGCACAAGCGGCGCAGCCCGCCCTTGGACAAACCGGCTTCATATTGACGGTGATCCTGGCCGCTGTCGCAACCGCATCGGGCGTTCTGGCCAGCGTCTTCGCGGTGTCGCGTATGCTGGCGATGTTGACCGACATGGAAATGATCCCGCACAGCCACTTCGGTATGTCCGGCCCAATCCAACGCCACACGCTGGTCTATACCGTTGTCATCGCATCAGCGCTGGCCGTGCTTTTCGACCTGGGCCGAATCGCATCCCTCGGTGCTTTCTTCTACCTAGTCATGGACATGATCATACATTGGGGCGTGTTCCGCTATCGTCGAACAGACGTCGGCGCCTCCGGTATCGTGCTTTTGACTGCCCTGTCGCTCGATGTAGTTGTATTGGCAGCTTTCACCGTGATGAAGCTTCAAAGCGACCCGATGATCGTTCTCTACGCCGCTGTCGGAATGATCGCTGTCTTCGCCTTCGAGCGTGTTTACTTGTCGCGGTGGGTGGCACCGCAAGTCGCACACGCCCACGGTGATTAGCCTGCCATCACTTGGCCTGAAGAGATGCGATGGCTTGTGCGCCGATCGTGATCAGCCCGACCGACAAGGCAAACGCAGCCAAGGCAAGCAACATCACGCCCGTGTTCATGGGAAAGCGACGACAAATCGGTCCAAGAAAGTTCGACCGCCCGAGAGCCGAAACGTAGAGCGGCAACGCGCTAATCATGGTCGCATAGAGGTAAACGCCGGAGATGTTCTCGAAAAACGCCGAACGCGCAAGAGTCGGGGACACGACCGCCAAGGCGGTTGAACGATTGCCACCGAATGACCCGAACCAGTCGGCAGATAAAACGTAGATAAGCGCGTGGAGGCCTAGAAAGAGAAGGGCTCTGAGCAAGACATCGACCAGCACGAAAAACGCCGTGTCTCTTGGGCCGGCCTTTGGATGTTTTGTAATGGCGAACAGGAAAAAACTGACATAGTTGACGGCAAACACTACGAGCAAACCGTTGGTCGCAACCTGCCTTAGAAAGCGCATGAGTGCCGGTCCGCCGGCAGCAAGAGCCTGAGCAAAGCCCGGAGCCAGTAAGACATAGAGAAACAGGACTGGCAGTAATGCAGCGAAGCTGACCAGCAGGACATTCCTAACAAACTGAGCCGCGGGCATACTGATAGAGAAAAATCTATCCATTGAAATAGCCTGCCATGTGGGCACCACTAGGTCGATGATACGGGGCGTTGTTGCACAAGTCTGACGCCTCAGGATTCCCTTCGCGAACCCATGCTGTTAGCCGCATTCCATGAGCAACCCATCTCCCGCCCGCTATCGTACGACCAACTGGTCCAGCTACAACGCATCGCTGCGCAAGCGGGGGTCCCTGCTGATCTGGGTCGACGAAGACATCACTTGGCGCGCGCCCTCACCGCCGCCCTCCTAGCCGGCACGATATCATTTCTGTCCCCCTGCGTGCTACCTCTTGTGCCAGGTTATGTCTCCTACGTAACCGGGCGCACAGCCGCTGAGGGCGGGGTGGTCGGCGCTTCGCCGTCGCGCGCGGTCTGGCTGAGCCTGTGTTTTGTCCTCGGCTTCTCCACCATCTTCATGGGACTTGGCGCATCCGCGACTGCAATGGGTCAGGCCCTGCTTCGGTGGCGGTATGAACTCAACCTCGTTGGGGGCGGCATCATCATTTTCTTCGGGCTCTTCATGATAGGAGCCGCGCGTGTTTCGGTCATGGAACGCGACTTCCGATTCAATCTCAACATCCCCGGGGGCCAACCCGCTGCGTCCTATGTCCTCGGTCTTGCCTTCGGTTTCGGCTGGACTCCGTGCATCGGCCCGATCCTCGGCGCGATCCTGACAGCCAGTGCGGCGAGTGCCACGATGGGCGAAGGTATCATGCTGCTTGCCGTCTATTCCGCCGGCCTTGGAATACCGTTTCTGATCGTGGCCGGATTCACCGACCAGATCGCGGGACGGTTGCGGGCCATCGGCCGGGTTGGCCGCCGCCTCCACCAGCTTGCGGGCATAGTGATGATCTTGATGGGGCTGGCGATGATGACAGGGCAGTTGAGCGCGCTGTCATACTGGATGCTCGACGTATTTCCGGTTCTGGGACGGATCGGATAGCTCCATTAGTAGCAGCGTCTATTGATAACAGAAAATTTCTCTTGAACCTCTAGTAGCTTTAGGAGTTAAGCCACCGACATAGAACGGCACCATGGAGCAAGTTGCCAATAACGCCTCACTCTTTCCCGGGCGAACAACACTGCGTTCGGGGTAAGGTTCGGTTTGCCGTCCAATGCGTGAACGGAGCAATCTATATGCTGACAAGACGACACTTCATCCAGACGACTGCCGCATTGTTCTCGGCGTCTATCTCGAGTCCGCTCCTCGCTGACACCTGGCCCACTGAAGCGGAAAAGGCGGCTTGGGATGCACAGATTACACCGCCGGGCTATAACCCAGCCACATCAAACCCGTGGGGCCTGCACCCGCGCTTTCTGCCGCAGCGGGTTATAACTAAAGATGGTCTTGTGGCCGGTGACATCCATGTCGATGCTGTCGCGCGCTATCTTTACCATATCGAGGAAGGCGGCACGGCGATGCGCTATGGCGTAGCGATTGCTCGTGGCAAACTTTATGAGCCGGGTGTCTACACGATTAAGCGCAAGGTCAGGTGGCCGCATTGGCAGCCAACACAGAACATGATTGACCGCGACCCGGAGCTCTACGCCGATATCGCTGACGGTATGGAACCCGGACCTGAGAACGCGCTCGGGTCACGGGCGCTTTATCTCTTTGTCGGGGACCGAGACACCTATCTGCGCATCCATGGTACACCACAGCCGCGAAGCATCGGCGGCCGAGCAAGTTCCGGTTGCGTCCGGATGGTCATGGCGCACATAAACGATCTGTATCCGAATGTGGAGATTGGCTCGATGGCGTTCCTATATTCGGCCGAGGACAGCGTGACTCCGCAGAGTTGACCCAAGCCGCGCCGTCAATCCGACGCTTGGACGCGTCAATCAGGATTGGCGCGCGACGCAGATGGGATTGCCGCCTGCCGATCGCAACGGGACCAAGGTCGTTTCCACAGGCCCACTATGGGCATACCAATAGCAATTATCTTCGGGACGTAGCCGTGCCGTGATGAGATCCTGGTCGGGTGCAGCGAGGGCTGCGACAGATTCTGGAACATTGCCGATCCTGAATGGATCGTTGTCTTCCTTAGAAGGCACCGCGCAGCCAGCCAGGGCCAATGTTGCAACCATGATCACCGCATATTTTTGAAGCATATCTATCTCACTCTTTGGCAGGTCAGCCGCGTCTTCAGACTTAGCGGCGCGTTTCAAGGTTCCGCAGGTCTGTGTCCTTACTTGACCAAATTTTTGTTTTAGCTCTTGAAGCTCTAGTTACTGTAGGGGTTATTTCAATGTGGAATGAACGAATCCCGAGGTCAATCCCATGTCTTCCAATGGCCACCGCCACGACCACAAGCACAGCTCTGACTGCAGTCACGATCATGTTGATGATCACAAACATGCGAGCGTAGCTCGCTACTCTCATGGAGATGGTGCTGCGTGCTGCGGTGCTGGAGCCAACACGGGACCGGCAGAATCCATCCCGTCGAATGGGCGAAGTTTTCAAGTTTCCGGTCTGGATTGTGCCGAAGAGGTGGCAATCCTGAATAGGGTGGTCGGTCCAAAAGTCGGCGGGACTGAGCATCTGGCGTTCGATGTCATCAATGGGCGGATGACAATTCTGGATACCGCAGTCGGGATTTCGGACAACGAGATTTCGCAACTGGTCGCGAGTACCGGCATGAGCGCAAAACCGTGGGACGCCGACAACGCAGCAGAGAATCAGGCCGCGCATCTGGCACGTCAAAAGCGGTTTACCGCGCTCAGCGGCGGCTTCTGGGTGGCAGGTTTTCTCTACCACATCGTCGAAACCGGCATGGGTGGTGCGCTCGGGCTATTCGCAGGGCACGGAGAAATGCCGATGCCACTCGCGGAAGCAGGGTTATTCGCGGTGGCAATTCTCTTCGGGGTCTGGCTGGTCGCGCCCAAGGCTTGGTCTTCCGCGCGACGGTTTTCCCCTGACATGAACTTGTTGATGGTGGTCGCAGTGGCGGGTGCCATCGGGCTGGGCGAATTCTTCGAGGCCGCGACGGTTGCGTTTTTCTTCTCACTTTCGCTTTACCTTGAGAGCTGGAGTGTGGGGCGGGCCCGCAACGCGGTATCGGCCTTGCTGGATCTGGCGCCGCCGACAGCTCGGGTGATCCGATCAGATGGCAGCGAAACCGATGTGCCTGCGGCAGAGGTCGCCGTGAACGATCGCTTCATTGTGCGCGGCGGCGACCGCATCCCCCTCGACGGTGAAGTGGTGGAGGGGGCGGGAGCCGTCGATCAGGCTCCCATTACCGGAGAAAGCGCGCTCGTGCCAAAGGAGCCGGGCGATGAGGTCTATGCCGGCACGATCAACGGCGAAGGCACACTGACGGTACGAGCGACCAAGGCAGCTTCCGACACAGTGTTGGCCAAGATCATCCGTCTGGTCGGTGATGCCCATGCCCGCCGCGCGCCGGTCGAGCAATGGGTGGCGAAATTCGCGCGCATTTATACACCCATCGTGATGGCGGTGGCGATCACCATCGCGGTGGTGCCGCCACTCTTGCTCGGCGGCGCCTGGGACTATTGGTTCTACAATGCGCTGGTCCTTCTTGTCATCGCATGTCCTTGCGCACTGGTCATTTCTACGCCGGTGTCCATTGTAGCAGCGCTGGCCGCTTCGGCGCGAGCAGGGGTGCTCATCAAGGGCGGCGCTTATGTCGAAGCGCCAGGGCGCACCACAGCGCTGGCGATGGACAAGACGGGAACGATCACCATGGGCGAGCCTGAGGTGGCGGCGGTTCACCCGCTGGGTGAAGCCTCCGCTCGCGAAATCATCACGCTGGCAGCCAGTCTGGAGGCGCGGTCCTCGCACCCGCTGGCACGCGCCATCCTCGCGCGCGCAGAAAGCGATGGTGTTTCCGTGTCTGCCGCAGAGGACACGCGGACCGTGCCTGGGCGCGGGCTCGAAGGACGCGCCGACCGGCGCGCGATCTGGCTCGGATCAGATCGGTTTGCCCAAGAGAAAGGTTTCAGCAATGCCATTCCGGCGGATCTTCGGGACCGGATCGAAGGGGCAGGCAGCACCCTGGTTGCCGTGGGTGACGAGACCGGCGTGACCGGCGTGCTGGAGCTTCGTGACCGCATTCGCCCCGATGCAAAGGGTATCGTTGCGCGTCTGCACGCGCAGGGTGTGAAGACAATCGTGATGTTGACGGGCGACAACGAACGCACCGCACGTGCGGTGGCGGCCGAGGTCGGCATTGACGAGGTGCGCGCCGAACTCTTGCCAGAAGACAAGGTGAAGGCCATCGAGGAACTGGTGGAATGCCACGATATGGTGGCGATGATCGGCGACGGCGTGAACGACGCGCCCGCAATGGCGCGCGCGCATTATGCCATTGCCATGGGGGCTGTCGGATCGGATGCGGCGATCGAAACGGCAGATATTGCACTGATGACCGACGATCTGGCTCGAGTGCCGTGGCTGATTACTCACTCTCGGCGGACAATGACGATTATCCACCAGAATATCGGTATATCGCTGGCAACAAAGGCGCTGTTCGTCGGGCTGACCGCGTTCGGGATGGCCTCGATGTGGGGCGCCATCGCTGCGGATGTAGGCGTTTCCCTGTTGGTGGTCGCCAATGCGCTGCGGCTTTTGAACGGCCATCGGATCAAGGACGGGCCTTCGGGCGGTGAACCGGTGGGCGAGCAGATGGCGAAGGGAGCACTGGCGCACGGTCATTGATCCGACGTCTTCGGTAGAGTAACCTCTGGCACCAACAGACCTCGCAAAAAGGGGCGTCGAGCAGTGACAAACACCAGATTTCCACGGCGCGCCTTTTTGATGGGCGGATTGGCCTCCTTCCTGTCAGGTTGTGCCAGCAAGTTCCGGTCTTACAACGGACCCGAAGTGACCCGGCTACGCATGTATAAGGCACAGCGGTTTCTGGTTCTGGACGGGGTGGATGACGTCTTGCGGACCTATCCCATCGGATTAGGCTTCGCGCCCGAAGGTCACAAGCAGTTCGAGGGGGACGGCCGTACGCCGGAGGGCTCCTACGTGATTGATCGGCGCAACCCGGAGAGCCTCTTTCACCTGTCGATTGGCATCTCATATCCCAACGCGGCAGACATCGCTTTTGCGCAGGCTCAAGGAAAGTCGCCCGGTGGCGACATTTTCATCCACGGAGGACCGCGCAAGGGGATCGACCCAATGAATGTCCGCGACTGGACGGCAGGCTGCATCGCCGTCACTGACCGCCAGATCGAGGAAATCTATGCCATGGTCAGGGACGGGACACCGATCGACATTTACGCCTAAGGATCAGGTGAAGCGGCGCCGCAGTGCGACGTTGATCGCCTCAATGGCCATGACCATGACGACGACCGCAATCGTGACGCTGGCGGCCTTATCATACTGGAAGGATCTCACGTAGGTCTGGATGTAGAAGCCGATCCCACCCGCGCCGACAATGCCGAGGATCAGCGACTCGCGCAGGTTCAGTTCGAACCGGAAAATCGTGTCGCGGGCAATGACTGGGGCCATCTGCGGCCAGATCGCATGCCTGAGCCGCACGAGCGGTCCGGCGCCCGCGCTTTCCAGCGCGGCGATCGGCGCGCGGGACACGCCGTCGATCGCCTCGGCATAGAACTTGGCGAGCATCCCCGTTGCATGAAAGGCGACCGCGATGATGCCGGGCAGCGGCCCGAGCCCGACAGCGCCCACCATGAGCATGGCCACGAGGATCAGCGGAATCGCCCGGATGAAGGCAAGCAGCGTTCGGATCGACCGGAACACCGCAGGGGATACCATCGTCTCAGACGCGAGAATGCCGAGGGGAACGGACAGGATCACAGCACCGAGGGTGCCGAGGATCGCGATCCTCAGCGTTTCCGCGCTGCCCTTCTTGATCTCGGCCATCACCGTCGGGTCAGGCGGAAACATGCGACCGAGGAAATCGGCAATGCGCGGGCCGGCCGACATGAGACGCGACAACTCGACATCGGTCGTGGCGAAGGACCACAGGATCGCGGCTGCGATCAGACCGCTCGTCGCAAAGCCGCCAAACCCGCGGAACGCCATCAGGACACCGCCCTGAGGCCGATACCGGGGATTGGCTCTACCTCCCGATAGAGCTCCGCCGTCGCATCATCGTTCAACTCGGAGGTCGGCACATCGAAGGCGATCCGCCCGGCCCGCATGCCGATGATGCGCTGCGCGAAACGCCGCGCCAGGTCGGGCTGGTGCGACGAAAACAGCGCCGTCGCGCCGCGCGCTTGCGCCGCCCCGGCCAGCAGCGCCAGGATCTCACCTGCACGCGCGGGGTCGAGGTTGCTTACCGGTTCATCGGCCAGAATAAGCCGTGGTTCCTGCGCTAGACACCGCGCGATGGCGACGCGCTGCCGCTGCCCGCCGCTGAGGCTGTCGACCCTGCGTTCGGCAAGATCGGAAATGCCGCAATCGGCAAGTACCGTGCGCGCAATCTCCAGATCGTGCTTGGTCGATGACCCCATCAGGGCGCGCAGGGGAGACATGCGCCCCAGGCGGCCATTGAGGACGTTACGCAGAACCGTGGAGCGTTCGACCAATGCAAACTCCTGAAACACGAAACCGGTATCCGAACGGCGCGCGCTCGGCGGCGGGAGGTCGGGATCGAGCGGCGCACCCAGAACCGATACCCGCCCGCTCCAGCCTTGGAGCCTGCCGTCGAGCAGTGCCAGCAGGGTCGTCTTGCCCGCCCCGGACGGGCCGAGCAAAGCGACGCTCTCGCCCGCCGAAACCCGAAACGAGACCCGCTCCAGCGCCGGGAGGTCCGCGCCCGTATGGGCAAAACTCAGGTCGTCTATTTCGATAGCTGTGCTCATCGCAACAGCCCGTATTGCTTCGCCATATCGCGTACGCCGTCATAGGCGGCCCCGTCGGCCCTGACATAGCCATCCGGTCCATAAAGAAAGCCCAGCTTGTTGCGGTGCTCCGGCTCGTTGAGCCGCAGCATTGCGTCGACAAAACGGTCCCGCAGAGCGGCATCGAGCCCCGGGCGAGCGATCACCAAATGGCTCGGGATCGGCGCGCTTTCCGCGATCCAGGCTACCTCCGCCTGTTGCTGCGGCGTCAGAAGCAGGTCGGCATACTGGCTGGCGCCTGCGGCATCGACCAGGCCTTCGGCCATCGCCTGCATCGCCTGCTGGTAGCCGCCCGCGAAGAAGATGCGGCCGAAGAATGCCTCTGCCTCTCCGGGGCCTTCGACCAGCCCGGCCTCAACGAATTCGGCGAGCGGATAGAGATAGCCCGATTCCGAGATCGGATCCGCGAATGCGATGTCGCGCCCGCGCAGGTCGGCGAGCGCTCGGATGCCGCTGTCGCGGCGCACGAAGATGCGGCCCGTATAACTCGGCGCGTCGCGGTAGACTTCGGACAGGAGCGGCACGGCACCGATCTCGGCCTCGGCCAGAACGAAGGGCAGGGCGCCCATGAAGGAGATATCCGCGTCGCCGTTTCGCAGCGCCTCGACCGCCGCTGCATGGTCGATGGTAACGAACCCTTCGACAGGGACGCCGATCTCACTGGCCAGCCAGCCGGTGATGGCCTCGATATCGCCAAGCAGCTTCTCCGGGTTCTCCTGCGGGATGAAGGCAAGCCGCAGTGCATCGTCCTGCGCGGCGAGAGGTGTCGCCAAAGACACCGCGCCCGCGCCGATCAAGGTCATTATCGTTCTGCGGGTCAGATGGACTGGCATCAGAATGCCCTCTCTTCGATTGCGTCGGCTTCGGACTTGAACGCGGTCCAGCTTGCTTCAGCGGCCTCCCAGTCTTCCACGCGAACAGCGGCGCCGACCGCGGCCAGACGTTCGGCCAGCGCATAGACCTCGGGCCGGGCGGGGAGGTTCGACATGGTACTGGCGTCCGCCGAGAGGTCCGCGGCCACGGTGTCGGTCAGCAGCAGGATATGCTCCGCGTCCCGCCGCGGCAGTAGCGTATCGATTGTCGAGGCGAAGGTCGTCAGTTCGGCGAATGCCAGCCGGAAAGCGGTGTTCTCGGTGTCGAAGGCCTCATAGGGCTCGTCTGCCGCGCCAACGGTCTCGAGATAGGCGGTCAGATCGGCGCGGTCATCCTCGGTCAGCCCAAGCGATTTCGTCTCGTCGAACCAGTCCACGACGGCGGCCAGCGTCGGCAATGACCCGTCGTGGAAATAGGGGGCGGTATAGGCCGTGCCGAGCAGCGTGGGCGTGTCCAGCGCACCGGCGCGAGCCCCCTCGTAGCCCGGCGCGACGGAGCCGATGTCGTGGGCCTGCCGGTCGAGGAAGTTCGCGTCTGGCACGTGGCAACTGGCGCAGGACCGATCGCCGAGCCCGGCGAAGGGCCGGTTGAAGATCTCCTCGCCGCGCCGGGCGGCCGCTTGGGCCGTGTCGGTCAGGCGGCCATCAGTCGTCAGCATGGAATTCGGCAGGAAGTCGAACTCGAGCATGTAGGCGACGAGAGCGTCCATCATGAAGGGCGTCGGTTCATCCCCGCCGAACTCGTTGACGATCACGTTGCGGGTGAAATCGCGCAAGGAGGCGAAGCGGCCATCGCGGCCGTAGGGCCCGGTGAAGCGCAGGCCACGGAGGCTGGGGATGTCAATCGGATCATCACGCCGGTCATTGAAGATCGGGTTGAAGAAGGCGCCATCGACATCGATCGCGCCTGGTTGATGGCTCGCACCCGGAATGAAAAGCCTCTGGTTAACGTCCGATCGGTTGTGACAGGTCGAACAAGCGACCCCGAGACCCTGCGCCGGATTGCCAAAGATTTGCGCGCTGTCGAATAGCATGTCGCCATAGGCCACCAATGGCAGGTCGGTCTCGTCGATGCCCTGCTCCTCGAAATTGAGGACGAGGCGCGGCAGCGGATCCTGATCGAAGATGTCAAACCCCGGCGGCAGGCTAGGCGGCACCTCGATGGTGCGGCCACTCAGGACAACAGTTTCCGGCAGCGCGCTCAGCGTCCGGCGCGGCGCGAAATCGTCAACGAGGTAATTCTCGGCGAGATAGAGGGAGATGACTTCGCGCGCGGCTTCCATGGTTTTGCGACTCGCGGGTGTGGCACCAGCACCAAGAACACCGGCGGAACCTGTGCTGCTGTTGAGTTCCAGCCAGGCGAGGCCGATGCGTCTCGAAGCGTCGGGATCAGCAGCCGCGATACCGTCCGCGAACGAGCGATAGAGTTCTCGGGCTGTCCGCACGGCCTGCTGCGCACGTGCAGGGTCGTCGGCCATGACTGCTCGGTCCAGTTCCTCGTCGATCCGGCGCGCGATCAGCCGCGTCGCCTCGGCGAAGACCGCCTGGCGGTCTTCGCGAGTGATGGCGTCCAGAAGGGGGGCGGGTCCGATGTCGCTGTTGCCGTCCAGCCATGCCAATGCACCAACAGAGAATTCCGAACCCCGGTAGGGTTCGGCCCAGGCGGTCCCGACGTCATCCCAAGGCAGCGGTTCGAGATTTCCGAGGAAGAGAGTCAGCCGGTAGGCCGCCGCCTCGGGAAGCCATGGAGCCTCCTTGGCAGGCGTCGCAGCGACAGGTCCGGACAGGACGAGCGCACTTGCGAGTGCGACAATGAACGCTCCAAGGAATTTCTGAATCACCGCAGTCTCCGAATTCAAAAGTTAGACACGGCTAATTTATCTACCCTAAGCAAACAAGTTGTCAATCCTGCAGTTTCCCTGCAAAGTCCCAACTATGACAAAGCTGCAATCACAGGAACATGAACCGTTCGAAACTGTCGACAGGGCTCCCGAAGCACAGGCTGAGGGGTTCGCGACCGTGCGTCAGGCACATGAGAGCGAAATGGCGGAAGATTACGTTGAACTGATCGCCGAACTGATCGAGTCGCGCGGAGAGGCAAGGCCGGTGGAAATCGCCGAACGTTTTGGAGTGAAGCCGCCGACCGTGACCAAGAACATCTCGCGGCTCAAAGCTGCTGGCCTGGTGCGGCGGGAACCTTACCGCGCCATATTCCTCACGGATGCCGGTCGGGAGTTGGCCGAGGCCTGCCGCCGACGACACAGGATCGTCGTCGCGTTTCTCCTCAGCCTGGGAATCGACGAAGAGACTGCGGAACGCGATGCGGAAGGGATCGAGCATCACGTCAGCACGACCACGCTGGAGGCCTTCGAACACGCCCTCCTGCAATCTCAAAGCGGCAAGTAGCGCAGCATCAAGTTCTCGCGAAATTCAGAAAAGCAAGACTCAGGAGGCGGCGGCGTCAGCAGTCAAAGGCTGGTGGGTTGGCATTTGTTCTGATGGTCAACCTTAGTGCAGAAAATCGTTCGTGTCCTCTGAGCTTGGCCAGCCCGAGATAGTGTGCCCAAAATCTCTGACTGCGACGACGGTGCAGCGAGAATGTCGATCGCGGGAAAAGACGTGGATACAACCTTTGATTTGCTCCTCTGTTCAAAGCGCATAGACAATTGTCACCACCGTCGTCATGACGATGAAGAACATGACCAAGGCACCTATGGCGAGCGTCCGGCCCATGTCGCGGTTTGGCTCTGCTACTTTCAGACGCAATTCTTCGGCCGTTTCCGGAAACTCGAGCGCCGCGGAGTTTGACCCTCGCACCAACTCGTATCGTGAATTCCAGCGACGCACCTCGGCCGCGTTCCACCCGTTCATGACCAGAATGATCGCGGCGATCATCAGCATCGAGGACGGGACCCAGATCGTGTAGCCACCCATGGTTTCGTCGGACAGGGGATCGAGAAACCCGGTTCCCGCCGTTTGGTAGGAAGCATAGAGGCTCACCTCTTTGAGTGTCGTCAAGGAACCCAGAAAAATGTTTGAAACGATCACCGCGAAACCGGAGATCAGCCTTGCGCCGCGCCTCGCGCCCTCAGGGGGATCTCTCGGGTCGAAGAGCATGCCGAAATACCAGATCCCTGCCAGCACCATCGCAAAATGGGCGAACACCTCGATCGCCGCGATGCGCTGAGCAAGTCCGTAAAGCACTGGAATCTGCCAGATAAAGAGCGACGTGATGAGCGCGGCAGTGGCGGTTACCGGATGTGCCAAGAACCGAAATGCAAAAGATTTTCCAAGAGCGTCGAGGTATCGACGCCACCGTCTGTTCAAACCGGCTTGCAATAATCGCCACGGCTGAGAGACCGCGAAGAGTAGTGGTCCTGCAAGGCGGAGGAGAAGGTGCTCCACTTGGTGCACCGAAAAGAGGCTATGCCCCAACGAAGCCAGAGGCGCATTTGTGGCCGCGAGAATGCAGGTCAAGCCAGCGAGGAACAGGGCTTGCCGCCACATAGACACCGTCCCGCGAATGCGAGCGGATCGCACGAGGCCGCGCATGTAGACCCATGCGGCCAAGCTGACGGAAACAAGGGACACTGGCGAAATCGCATACCCAAACGGGTCGAAAAGGAGGAAGTAAGTGATCATCGGCTCCTGTCATTTTGTATTGTCGGCGTATCGACGGATACCGGTGAAAGTCGGGATGTTCCCACAGCGCCACCCCGGGCCAAGGACAGATCAGTGGACATCGTGAGATATTTGCCCTGCATCCACATGAGAAAAAGGTTTTCATAGAAACGTGAGAGCGGGTGGCCGGACTGACCGGCTGGCGCGATGAAATAGGATCCGGCTTCTTCCGAAAACGACATGACCGCCTGAAAATTGGTGCCCGCGCTGGCCGCGAAGGGGCGGTCATTGTCAGAAGATAACAGCGTTGCAATCAGTGTGTATGGATCGCCCGAAGATGGGGCTTCGAGAGACAGCAGATCGCTGATGATCCCACTCGATCGGATTGGCGCCCACCCCATATTCAAAGCGTGTGCTTCGCCCCAGACCCAATCTGACGGATCGGGTCCGTAGCGGTCGACAAGCCAGCCGATGGCATCATCCAGGGCCGCACGAACCTGATCCTGGCAGGTCTCGATGCGGGTGGACGGGCGGATGTCGCACCAGATTGCGCTCCCTCCGCGATCTGAAAGCACCGCAAATAGGATATCGGCATTTGGCCTGGCCCAGACCGTTGTCGCGGATGGAAATTCATCCTGAAGTATCCGTTTTTGCAACGCGCGCGCCCAGGCCCAGAACACGAGCGGTTCCGGTGAAAAGCGATCCATGTCGCCATTCCATTGGGCAAGTTGACCCAGAATATCGCCGCGAAACTCATCTGCGCGGTTCTCTTCGAGAGCGCCTGCGGAACCCACGAACCAGAGCTCTTTTGCCATTATAGGAAGAAGCGCCCGCGCGGCAGTGCTGACCGTGTCGCGCTGCGCCGCAATCGCGCCCTCGACCGAGAATATCGGTTGCCGCACATCAAGAGCTGCCAGACGGGCGTCTCGAAACGAGAAAGGCGTTTCGACCTCCCTGTCAGGCCAGCGAGCAAGGATTTCTCGGCCGATGGCAAGAATCTCCAATCCGGCTGGTGCCAGGTTCATGCTTGCGTCCATAGCATCGTTCACATCGGCGGACCGCGCCAGACGGTCAAGCATCATCAGAAAATTGCCGGCCTTGGCAGCGGTGGGACTCACTGGCTCTTTAAGGGCAGTCAGTGACAGAGATCGGAACGCCCAAGCGACGCGTTCGCTGCGACCGACGACAATGAAGGGCACACCCGGCATTGTAGCCCCAATCGCGGCTCCGGTCGGGAGTTGAATATCCGCCAGGTACCATTCAGAAGGCAGCGATAAGGGGCCACGTATATCGGCGGCGAGAATTGGTGCTCCCGAAGCTGTTCTGTCTCCAGGCAACGCCCAAGCATCGAGGCTGACCTTGGGCGAGGTCACAAACAGCTCGGGCAAAAGAGGTCGATCTGACAAGCCGGACAGGTCACTCTGGCGTCTCTCGGGTTGAAGATCGTTCAGAAACGCTTGGGCAAGTCTGAGACTATCGACGGGTCTCCAGGCAGCGATCATTCTCTCATCCGCGATCAACAGATCGGGTGAGCCTCTGCCGCGCCCGCCTTCGGATACCAGACCAAGCCACGCGTTGACACCAGCGGCATATGCGTCGAGCGCTTGGGCTGTCGAAGGCTCGACTTCGATCGTCTGGTCAAGTGGCAACAAGGCTTGCGCTGCCCGCCTTGCCCTCAATAACTGGCCAAGCCTGTCCTGAGCGTGAACGAAACCAAGCGCGAAATAGGCGTCCGCAGCGGAGTCTGCAGAAATGTGCGGTATGGCCGCAGCATCTCGCAGAATATCGACTGGACCTTCGATTCCCGCAACACTGAAATCCTCGTCATAGTCGGGGACGGAGGCGCGCAAAAGAAAGTAGACGACACCGGATACGGCCAGTCCTGATGCAAAAATCGCCAGGAGCAAGTACAGTAATATGTTGAACAGTCGTTTCAATTCGTTGCCGGTGCCAAAGCAATCTCAAGACGTGATGCGCAAGAGGATCACCGAGGCGAAAAAAGCGAGTAGGCCGAAAGCAATACCGAAGCCTGTCGCGTATTGAAGTATATCCAGGCGGTTCCCTTTCTGCCGTTGCGCCAGATAGCCACCCCAGAGCGCCCCTCCGACAAAGCCTGCGAGCACCAGCATCACGATTCCTCCGATTTTGATTTTTCTGAATTGAAACGTCGTCTGGCCGATCCGACGGTAAAGGCTAAGGCCCAGACCGCACAGATGAGCGCCAGCGATGTCCAATCACCGAAACGTGCGTAAGGTGTAGGCGCAAGCGCTGTCGGCAGGGTGGCATCTATGACTCCAGTTTGTCCGGTCTCGAGGCGCGCGATGATCTCTCCCTTGGCGTCGATGATCGCGGAAATCCCCGTGTTGGCCGCCCGGACCACAGGAAGCCCTTCTTCGACCGCGCGCATGCGCGCGGAGGCGAGGTGCTGCTCGGGGCCGATGCTGGTACCGAACCAGGCATCATTTGTTGCGTTGAAAATCCAGTCGGGGCGAAAAAGGTCATCGACCACCTGGCCCGGAAAAATGATCTCGTAACAGATCGCCACCGCGACCAGAGGCGCACCCGGGATCGCCAGCGTGCGTGGCCCTGGTCCTGGCGTGAAATCGCCCAAACCTTCGGTGAGCCGCTCGATCGGCAGCCAGCCTCTCAGGGGCACATATTCCCCGAACGGAACAAGATGATGTTTTGCATATCCCGTCAGAATTTCGCCGTTGCCGTCATAGGCTTGAACCGTGTTGAAATATCGGGTTTCCCCATCGCCCTCTACGCGGTCAGGCACTCCTGTCAAAAGGATCCTGCCGTCTGGCAGAACCGTGGATAACCGCCTGCGCGCCAAGGCGTCCTCGTCCAGAAAACCGGGAAAGGCCGTTTCCGGCCACAGCAGCAGGTCGAAGCGTCCAGGTTGCGCAGACAAGCTCAAGTATTTTTCCAGTGTTCGCTCGCGGCTGCCCGGTGCCCACTTCTCGACTTGCGGCACATTGCCCTGGACGATGCGCAAAGCGATGTCCGTCGGCGGCACATCCGTCCCTGAACGCAGCGCGCCGCCACCCCAGAGGCCCATCACCGCAGCGGCGAAGAGCACGAGAACAGGCACGCGTCTGTTTGGTGCCGCCACAATCAACACACCGGGCAACAGCCCGATAAAGACCGTGAGAAAGCTTAGCCCATAGCTTCCGACCCAGGCGGCCGGTTGGCGCAGGGCGGCATGTTCGACAAGAGCATAAGCGGCAAGGTTCCAGGGAAACCCCGTCAGGACATGACCGCGCAGCCATTCTGCGGCAACCCAGCAGGTTGCAAGCAGAAGACCTGCCGTAATGCCGCCGACAGCACGGCGCTGCATGATGGTGGCAAATAACATCGCCGCAATCGCTGGGAATATGGCCAGTCCGGCGGACAGTCCCGCGACTGCCGGGATCGCAAGGGCACCGAAACGTTCGGCATCGACGTAGAAGCTCTCGGCGATCCAGGAAACTCCAAACCCGAACTGGCCCATTCCGAAGACCCAGCCGATGAAGAAGGCGGGCGCTGTCGAAACCTGCCGGAGGACGAGAAAGAGTGCTGAGAAGGCGACCGGAACAACGATCAGCCATGAGAATGGTGGAAGGGTTAAAACCGTTAAACCGCCCGCTGCAAAGCTAATCCCTGATCGCAGGGGAATGTAACGGCCACGACCCGTCAGTGGTCGCAAGCCCGCCATCATGTGCCAGTTTTCAACTTGGCGCTCAACCAAGGGGCTATGAGCAGTAGGCCCACGCCACTGACCACGAAAACATCCGCCATGTTGAAGGCGGGCCAATGCGTGGATCCGACATAGAAATCGAGGAAGTCCGTCACACCCCGAAACCGGATGCGGTCGAGGACGTTGCCGAGCGCGCCACCGATAATCGCACCATAGGCGATAGCCTCGGCCCGGTTGTCAGTGCGCAATAACATGACAGTCAACCAGCCGCAGACCGCGAGGGCCAACACTGTAAGGCTCCACCATGGCGCTCCACCAAGTAATCCAAATGTCACGCCATCGTTGCGCAGGTAGATGAGATTGAAACCGGGAAAGACCGGAACTCCGGCGCTCAAATCTGCCGCATTGGCGACGACAATTGCTTTTGTCACCTGATCAACAAGAAAAGCAGTTCCAGCCGCAAAGAAACCTTGGAAATGGGACTGTTTCATCTCATCCTCCCAGCCATACATCGAGGAACAACATGATCACCAGGCCAACCGCGAGACCGAGTGTCGCCCTGTTTTGATGGCCAGAACGGTGGGTTTCGGGAATGATTT
Source organism: Thalassococcus halodurans (assembly GCF_900108225.1). Classification (GTDB taxonomy): domain Bacteria; phylum Pseudomonadota; class Alphaproteobacteria; order Rhodobacterales; family Rhodobacteraceae; genus Thalassococcus; species Thalassococcus halodurans. Next base: position 151,959 of record NZ_FNUZ01000006.1, on the reverse strand, counting down.
CGTGGCTGATGACGTAGAGCATCGCCCCGGCGGCGAAGGCGAGGCCCCATGGCAACAGCGGCTGCGAGATGCTGATGATCCCAGCCCCAAGAAGCCCGCCTACCGGCTCGACAAGACCTGTCAGGGCGGCAATGCCCCACGCACGGCGCCTGGAATATCCCTCACCAAGCAATGAGACCGCTACGGCGAGACCCTCGGGAGCGTTTTGCAGCCCAATGCCAATCGCAAGCGGCAAGCCACCAGAAAGACCGTCAGCCCCGAACCCGACACCAACGGCGAGTCCTTCGGGGAAATTGTGGATCGTGATCGCGATGATGAAGAGCCAGACGCGGCGCAGCGAAGCAGAGTCAGGGCCTTCCCGCCCCGACTTGAAATGCTCATGCGGCAGCCGTTCGTTCATCAGAGCGACCGCGCCCATGCCAAGCAAGATAGCAACACAAACGATGGCCGCCGGGAGAGCACCGTTGTCGAACTGTCCTTCGGCTGCATCGAGAGCCGGGATGATCAGCGAGAAAAACGATGCAGCGAGCATGACACCCGCTGCAAAGCCAAGTAGCAGATCGCGTGTAGCCCGGGATGGGATGCGCCCGAAAAGAACGGGGATCGCCCCGACCGCTGTCAGCGATCCGGCGGCCAGACTTCCTAGAAAGCCAAGGGTAATTGGGGAGAGGGGTTCCAAGCGTTGAGGTCTCGTCGATACGTCAGTCAGCGGCCGAATAACTGCTAAAGATCTCGGTCGATCCATCGCCGCGGATCAGGAAGACCTCATAAGCCTCTCGATCGTCTTCCGGTCCCATGCCCGGCGATCCATAGGGCATTCCGGGCACCGCCAACCCCACTGCATCTGGACGCTCATCCAACAAACGCTGAATGTCTGATGCCGGTACATGTCCTTCGATCACGTAGCCGTCGACCAAAGCCGTATGGCAGGAGACCATGCGCTGAGGCACGCCATTGTCGAGTTTGAAGCGCACAAGAGATCCCCCGAACATGTCCTCGCCTGTCGGCGCGAATCCGCTTTCCTCGAGGTGCTTCATCCAGGACAGACAACAGCCGCAGCCGTTTGTCTTCCGGACATCAATCTGGATCGCATCGGCGACCGCTTGCGCTGCGGGAAACAAGGCCAGCGTGACTGCAAGGGCGGGAGCCAGTCGTTTCATGGATTAAAGCCTTTCGGTTGTTGTTTGCACAAATTCGCTGGTGAGCCTCTCGGCCAGTAGCGAGCGTGCCTCAGCCAATCGCTCAAGTGCAGCCGTGTCATCCGCATCCCGCTCGGCCGCCTCTGCCAGTCTGTCGTCTGAGAGAGGATCGGTCGGGCGACCATCGACTAGAACCTCATAATGGAGATTTGGGCCGGTCGCGGTGCCGGTCGCACCGACGCGACCGATCATGTCTCCGGCCAAAACGCGCTGCCCTTGTTCGAGTGTGTCCGGCACCTCGCTGAGATGTGCGTATCGTGTCAGGGTGTCGGATCCATGCGCTATCTCCACCACCCGGCCATATCCACCACGACGTCCGATGAAGCTCACGCGTCCGGGTGCTGTCGCTTTCACCGGCGTACCGCGGGCCGCAGCAAAGTCGACCCCGGTGTGCATGCGCACATTCCCATAGACCGGGTGTGTGCGACGGCCAAAGACGGAACTCAGCCGCGCTCCTTCCACCGGTTGGGCAAAAACACGCAGGACCTCTCCATCGACATAGATCGTTGCTTCACCGCTGCCGTCATCCGGCCAGACGATCTCGTAGACCGTTTCACCAAGGTCCAGTGTGGCAAAGGCAAGTTCGGGCTGACCGATCCTCTCGTTTCCGTCGCGGGCTTCGCGCCAAAGAATACGCATCGTCTCGCCACCGGAAAGTTCGCGTCGAAAATCTACTGTGCCGCCCAGCACCTGCGCCATGTCGACCGCAAAACGAGCAGGGATGCCTGCTTTGTCCAACGCCGCGAAGACAGAGCTTTCGATCACTGCCTCGCCCGCGAACGTCACCATTTCAGGGTCTGGCTCCAACACGCGTGTGACAAGTTCTTGACCAAAGACCGTTTCGATCCGCACCCCATCGTCAACTGCCAGTTCCACGCGGCTCGGATTTCCGTCCACCTTTGAGATCACAGTGATCTCATGGCCCGGGCGCAATCGGCGCAGGTCATATTCTGCACCAAGCGCGAGCGCGATTTCGGCACGCGCAGGCGCAGCGATACCCGCGTTCGCCAGGACCGCATCCAGCGTCTCGCCCGACGCGATCTCACGCGACCAAGTGATCAAAGGCGGTTCAATCTCGGGCAAGGCGGTTTCTGCGAAGACAGATTGCAAGAGCGGCAGAGGTCGCATTGGGCTAGCATTGTCGGCGTGAAATGCAGCGGGCGGTGTCACATCGTAGTCGGCGATCTGAGGCATCGAGAGCGGATCGGGAGTCCAGAGGGTCGCTTCAGCAATCGCAGGAGGCACTGGCTCTTTAGAAAGAACGCCAGAAATGGCGATGGCGGTCAGCGAAAAAGCGCCTGCGACCACAGCGCTCGCCAAAACAATTCTAATCTTCATGTTGCCCCCTCTACGTCTTCTGTCAGTGCACGCCGGATCTTCGGCACTGCGAATTCTCTTGGCTCGTGATAGTCAATCATGGTGACGAGTTCACCCTTGGCATCGAACAGGAATACGCTTGCCGTATGGTTCATTGTATAGTCGCCGCCTTCGGTCGGGACGCGCTCATACGAGGCACGAAATCCTTCTGCAGCGCGGGCAACCTGGTTTGCCGGCCCAGTCCAGCCGCGAATAGCCGGATGAAAATAGCCGACATATTCGGCCATGGCCTCGACCGTGTCCCGCTCCGGATCGACTGTGATGAAGACCACGTTCATCCGCGCGGCGTCGTCCCCGAGATCTTCAAGCCAACCTGAGATATCCGATAACGTCGTGGGGCAGACATCCGGGCAGTAGGTGAACCCGAAAAACACCATGGTCGGGCGTCCGATCAGGGTTTCCGGGCCCACTTCATTGCCTTCGTGATCGGTCAGTCGGAAATCCATCGCCGACAGGGGGAGAGGCCTTTGGCCGGCCGGTTTTGGTGCACCGGGACCATCCACCCGCCACCAACCGACGCCGAGCATCAGAGCGACAGCGCCTACACCGGCTGCACCGTATTGGACCACATGTCGACGCTGCATCAGCTCTCCGGCCCGCGCGCGGCGATCCCCAGAATTGGGACCTCGACCGTCACCTTGCCGCCATCCGAGAAGGTCAGTGTCAGCGGGAAATTCTCGCCTTCGGTCATCGGCTCTTGCAGCTTCATGAGCATGGCGTGCAACCCGCCCGGCTCCAATGCCACGCTTTGGCCGGGCTCAATCGTGATTTCGTCAGCAGGCGCCATAGAACTGACGCCGTCGGCGTTGGTTTTCGACTCATGGATCTCGGGCATCACGGCCAGTGGTGTTGTAAGCCCGGTCAGCGTAACGGCGTCTTCACCCGTGTTGCGCACGGTCATATAGGCGGCACCTGGCCTGTTGACGCCGATCGAGGCGCGGGACCACGCATTCTCGACCACGACATCCTCCGAACCGGCAAATGCCGGAGTCGACATGCCCGAGAGTAGCAAGACAAGGGGCAAACCATTGATGTAAGATCGTTTTGTCATGAAGAATTCTCCTGTATCTGGCCGAGCATCAACTTTGGCTGGCCGCAACTTCCGCAGCCACCAGTCGCCGCAGTTCGGCCTCACCGAACGGGTCTAATGGCTTGGCGTTGACGAAGAACGTGGGCGTTTGTCGCACGCCTACCGCTTCGACATCAGCGCGGTCCTGATTGAGCACCGCCACGACACCGGGGGCCAGCATCTGTGTCCGGGCAGCTTCGACATCCAGACCACCGCTTGCGGCAATCTCAAGGATCAAACCCGGTGCCGGAGTGCCATGGGACGCCCATCGCGGCTGCTCGCGCAGGACCGCTTCCAGCACGGGTTCGAACACATCCTGCATCCGCGCAGCTTCGAGAACACGGATCGCTTCCACCGAAGCGTCCCCGTGAAACGCGGTGTATCGAATTACGACACGGATCGCATCACCGTGCTCAGCCATGATCTCTTTGACCACGGGATAGAATGCGCGGCATGCCTCGCAAGCTGGATCGAAAAACTCGACAATCGTGACAGGTGCCGTTTCGGGGCCGAGGATCGGGGAATAGGGCCGGATCAGCACATCGTTCACTTCGGGCGCGACAGGGACTGCCTCTGCCATGGGTTGGGGGCGGGTGGCATACCAGGCCGCGCCGCCAAAACCTGCGGCGCCAACAGCCAGAACGGATAGAACGAGGCCGCGTCGATTCATGTTTGTTTTTCCTTCAGTGAAAGGGCCGACAGCATCCCGATCATCGTGAAGGCGACAAGCGCCAACAGCGGAATCGGAATGCCGAAGACCACCTGGTTGTCGTCGGTACAAGAGGGGCCGGTCGCCGTGCAGGGCTGGATCGCCTCGGGGATCAGCCCGACATAGAGGCCGATGTGATACAACGCCACTGCCGCCCCCCCAAGCGCTAGCGCAACGCCATAGCGCCCCACGCGGGGATCCTGCCACCACAGCCCGAGCCCAAGAACGATAGCCAGGGGGAACATGAAGGCGCGCTGGAACCAGCAAAGGACGCAAGGCGTTTGACCAAGCACCTCGCCAATAAAGAGCACGGCAAGCGATGCGATAAGCGCAATGATCCAAGCAAGAACAAGGGCCGCTTCTCCGGAAAGGCGGGTCATGGCAATCAGATCCTCTTTCTCAGATCCGCAAGGATCTCTTCGGCGGGTGTGCCGTAGGGCCAGGAATTGGCGAAGCCCGCCCGCGGATCAAAAAGAAACAGGTGCGATGTGTGCCCCATTGTGTATCCACCCGGCGCGGTGGCCTCCTCGATCCTCTCAAAGAAAATTGGGAAGGTCTCGGATGTTGCGGCGATCTGCTCCGGCGTGCCGGTCAGCCCGATGATCCCAGCGTCGAACAGGGGCACATACCCGGCAAGTGCTGTCGGCGTATCCCGCTCCGGATCAATCGTTATAAAGATCGGCTGGACCTTTGCCGCCTCGTCGCCCAAGCCCTCCATCACGGCCGCGACTTCGGACAGTGTTGTTGGACAGACGTCGGGGCAATTGGTGAAACCAAAGAAGACCAGCATCCAGCGCCCTGCGAAATCTTCGTCTGTTTGGACCATGCCGCGATGATCCGTGAGTTCGAACTGCGCAAAGAAAGGTGGTTCGGTCTCGGCTTGGGCAAGGTCGGCGCGGTAGTCCGCCCACATTAGCAGCCAGATGAAAACGAACGCCGCCGCGCCCGCCAAAACCCATAGTACTTTCTGAAGATTTGAAAGCTTCACGCGCTCCGCCCGAATTTGATTCTATATTTTCAGCGAGTTTACACCCTCTAGCTACTGTAGGTTCAAGACTTATTATGGATGGAAGAGCGATGTTCACTGACCTGTGAGATGCCAAGCGGAACTTGTGCAAAAAAACGCTTAAAGCTACACGGGCTGTAGATAGTCTGGAGAGATGATATGCTGACAATCGGCACTTTGGCAAAAAAGACCGGGACGAAGGTGCAGACGATCCGCTATTACGAGCAGATCGGACTCTTGCCCGAGCCCGGGCGATCGGCTGGCGGTCAGCGGCGCTATGGAGATAGTGAGCTTGACCGTTTGTCTTTCGTCCGGCATGCGCGGCAACTCGGGTTCTCGCTGGACGCGATCCGTGAGCTTCTCGATCTGAGCGATCATCCGGACAAGTCTTGCGCGGAGGCCGATGCCATCGCTCGCAGGCAACTTAAGCAGGTTGAGCAACGTATGGCCCGACTTGAAGCCCTTCGGACAGAATTGCAGAGGATGGTGCATGAATGCAGCGGCGGGCACACGGCCGATTGCCGTGTGCTGGAGGTGTTGCGCGACCATTCCGAGTGCCTGACGGACCACGACGAGATCGGCGCCTGAGATGACCGCAGTGCTCGTCTATCCGCTCGCGGCCTTGGCTGAGATCGCCGGATGCTTTGCCATCTGGGCATGGTGGCGTCTTGGCGCGTCCCCTCTTTGGCTTGTCCCCGGTGTAGCGGCGCTGGTGGCGTTCGGCTGGCTTCTGGCTCAGGTCGACACTGTGGCTGCGGGACGCGCCTTTGCGGCCTATGGTGGGATCTATATTGCCGCGTCCATTCTCTGGATGTGGCTCGCCGAAGGGCACCGGCCGGACAGGTGGGATCTGCTCGGCACCGCTGTATGCTTGTTGGGTGCCGCTATCATCCTCGCGGCACCCCGCGGAGCGTAAAAAACGGCATTGCTCCTACAGTAGCTTTAGCTTTTACAACGGTGCGCGTTTCACAGGCTAAAGCAAGGCAGGAATTGAATGTTCGAAATCTCAGGTGTTGGAATCGTCGCGGCTTTTCTGGGTGGCGCTATATCCTTTCTGTCGCCTTGCGTCTTGCCTCTTGCACCTGGCTACGTCTCTTACATCGCGGGACAGCCCGCCGCGAAATCCGGGGCGGCGCGCAGCATTGCCGAACGGGCGCGCAGCGTGGTCCTGAGTTTGTGGTTCGTGCTCGGGTTTTCGACAGTCTTCGTGGCGCTCGGGGCCGGGGCAAGTCTTTTGGGCGGGATGCTCTTGCGCTGGAAATACGAACTCGGGCTTGCGGGTGGCTTCTTGATCGTCTTGTTCGGACTTGTCATGATGGGCGCGATCAAGATCCCCGCAATGATGCGTGACACGAGGCCCGACGTAAAAGTTGACGGCGGCAGCGCCGTTGGAGCCTACCTTTTGGGTCTTGCCTTTGCCTTTGGCTGGACGCCCTGCATAGGCCCTGTGCTTGGGTCGATCCTGGCAGTAAGCGCGACATCTGGAGCGGACGGGATGGCCTTGCTGGCAATCTACTCCGCAGGGCTTGGACTGCCGTTTCTAATCATAGCGCTCTTCACCAACGAGATTGCAGGCAGGCTAAAGCGGATCGGTGCGGCTGGTCGATGGCTCTATCGTATATCGGGCGGACTGATGGTGCTGATGGGTATCGGCGTGATGACAGGTCAGATCAGCCGCCTTGCCTTCTGGCTGCTCGAAACCTTCCCGGCCCTTGGCACTATCGGATAGAGCTGTGATCGAAAGTAACATTTGAGAAAAGGCTTGTCTCTCTAGTCACTGTAGAGATTAAGACTCCTCGTGAACGATTCGAGGAGAGACCCTGTGGCACCCACCGATTCCTATTTAACCGCAACAAGACTGCTGGATTTTGACTCGCCCTCAATCTCGAACCTGGTACGAGATCGTGGCTGGCATGACCTTGCCCGTGTCGACCGGATTGGCGCGGTTTATGACTTTGTCCGGAACGTGATTGCGTTCGGCTACAACCGCGTCGACGACATTCCCGCCTCTGCGGTGCTGACCGACGGCTACGGGCAGTGCAACACGAAAGGGACGCTTCTCATGGCACTGCTGCGCAGCGTAGGCATCCGCTGCCGACTGCACGGCTTCACCATCCACAAGGCCCTGCAGCGTGGCGTGGTGCCCGAATTGGTCTACCCCCTCGCACCGTCCGAAATTCTGCACTCGTGGGTCGAAGTCGAAACAGAAGAGGGCTGGATCAATCTCGAAGGCTTCATTCTGGACGCCCCCTTCCTGCAGTCGCTTCAGAAGGAATTCAGCGAAACAGAAAGCCTTTGCGGCTACGGCGCTGGAACGGATTGCCTGAGTGCGCCACCAGTCAGTTGGAACGGCGGCAGCACTTATATTCAGAAAACCGGTATCGTTCGTGATTTTGGAACCTTTGATGCGCCCGATGACTTTTATTTGAAATATAGTCAGAACTTCGGATTTGCGCGTGACTTTCTCTATCGCCACGTCATCCGTCACTGGATGAATGCCCGGGTTCGCCGCATCCGTCGTGGAATGTTGCCAAAGGTCCCTGGTCTCAGTCGACCGAACCACAGCCATGAGGAGAACAACCGTGCCGCATGATCATGGCCATACCCACATTGATCCTGAATCAGGTGATCGTAGGGTCTCCATCGCAATCTGGGCCAACGGGCTTCTGACCGTCGCGCAGATCGTTGGCGGCATCCTTTCCGGCAGCCTGGCGCTGATCGCAGATGCCCTACACAATTTTTCGGACATGGCGTCACTGGTGATCGCGTTCGTTGCGCGCAAAATCGCCAGACGACCCGCCGATGAACGCATGACATTCGGCTATGGTCGGATTGAAATCGTCGCGGCACTCATCAACTACACGACCCTGATCCTGATCGGTTTCTACCTGATCTATGAGGGTGGCATGCGGATGATCGACCCGCCCGAGGTCGCTGGTTGGACGGTGGTGATCCTGGGCGGTGTGGCACTCGTCGTCGACACGTTGACGGCGCTGCTCACCTATTCGATGCAGAAAGGCAGTGTGAACATCCGTGCGCTTTTCCTGCACAACCTGTCGGACGCTTTGGCCTCTGTGGCAGTCATCATTGGAGGGTCCCTGATCATCCTCTACGACATGCGATGGGTCGATCCCGCAATCACCATCGGCATTGCCCTTTACATCCTCTATCTGGCTTTCACTGAGATTGGCGGTCCGATCAGAACCCTGATGCTCGGCAGCCCACCCGACATCGACAATGCAGCCGTCGTTGAGGCGCTGCGGAGCGTCGATGGTGTAGCGGACGTTCACCACGTGCATCTGTGGCAGATGGAGGAGCACAAGGCGGCGCTGGACTGCCACGTGGTGCTGACAGCGGGCGGCTGGGGTAAAATCGAAAAGATCAAGGCAGCGATCAAGGACCGGCTGAAGGAGGACTTCAACATCGCCCATTCCAGCCTGGAGTTCGAACACGAAGACCGCGCACACGAAAACGCCGACCTCTACGGTCACGGCAAGCCTGAAGAGGAGGAGAACCGTTTTCACTGAGCTTGTGAGAGGTCATGAAGGTGTGATCGACGTCGATTGCGAGTGCAAGCTAAGCGACAGCGACCTGAAACGGGTGCACGGCCTGCTTCAAGCCAGCCTGGCCTGGTCCTCGAACTCACGAGGTTCGAAGCCTTCAAGGTTCCGTCTGCTTCTGAGCCGTTGCAGAACTGCTGAGAGCCCGAATGCGTCCTATTCGCCAAACAGATTTAGGTAGAACCGATTTAAGGGCAATTCGAGACTCATTTGACGATCGAGATGGCTCGGACGCTTTGACATGCCGTGGGATTGGCGCAGCGCGGAACGTGGCGGATGACGACGGGCGGCTCGGTCACCTCGCGATCTTGCTGACCGCCGCAACCGCAACACGCATCATCATTGTTGCAATAGTATATTTTCGTAGGTATGCTGGGTGAAGATTGTCAAGGGTCCTTGCCATGCGTTTCGAATTCAAAAACCTCCCTCTGGCGGCCTTTTTAGCTCTCGCCTTGACCGGCCCAACAGTTCCGACACAAGCACGCGCCCAAACCTATCAGATCGATTGTGCCATCCTGCTGTGTTTGTCCGGTGGATGGCCAGCTTCCGTGCCCTGCGCCCGCGCACGGGCCGAGTTCATCCGGCGCATAACTCCATGGCCGGTGGAGCCGCCGCTTCAGATTTGGCGCTGCCCGATGGGTGCGTCTTACGATGGACCTGCTAGATCGCGGCCCGCGGACCGGATCTTCGATGCCCTATATGGTGATTCAGGAACCCCTCCAAACTCTTCAACCCCGCTCTTCGATCAGGCAGCCAGGGCAGGCGGGATGCTTGGGCGCAAAGGCTCCAACGCGGCTTGGGACAACCTCGTAAGGGCTGATTACGCCCTCCAGCTCGTAAAAGACCGCGCCGACATCGATATCAGCGGGCCGGAATTCAACTTCGTGCGTTCCATCCGCGTCTTTGACGTTCGTTATGCCCGCCAGCACGAATCCGGGCGAGATGGCGACTGCAACCGCAGCGCCGCCGTTGTCCTCGGCACCTACGGGATCCAGGGCGATTTTTCTTGGAGGGTGTCGTCACCCGCAGCGCTTCCTGATGCGCATGCCGGTCTCGAGCGATGGGGCGAGCACTGCCCGAGCATTTATCACAGATCCGTCTTCGTTGAGTGGCGTGACTATAGCGGGAATTACGGTTTTGAGCAGGTCAATTACTGACTATTGAGCCGCAGCGAAGTCGCGCAGGGCCTTGTACGAAATCAAACCTGCAACGCAGGCACACTCACACAATCGAGGGCCATAAAGGCCATATTCTACCATGTCAGTCGTTGCGACAGGGCAGCTGCATGAGAGACGCGAAGTCAATTTCGGCTTTATCCGCATCGCAGAGCTCCGGGTAAATCTTTGAGACACGCTGCGGGCCATGGATGTCCCACCGGATTGCCAGAGCACCTGTGTTCCAGCGATATACCCAGCCGACAATGGTTTCTTCATCGGTTGCAATCAAATTGGCGATCGCGACGCCTTCGACCTCATTTTCGTTCACTGTTTACTGACTTCCTGCAATTTGGCGTTGCGGATAGCAGCTGTCGCGTAGCCCTTAATTGTGAGATGGGAAATTCAAGGAAATCAACGGCAGTGCTTTGCCCTTAAATATGAGATTTTGCCCTTAATTCCGATATTTTTGCCCTTAAACCTGAGACAGGGGTCAAAGACTTGTGCTGCAAATGTCGATGGAAAATGATGGCGAAGACTCGGTTGCCTTCGGTGCTGAGGAGGAGCGTAGGGCTGCGGTGCCACGTCTGCTTGCCGCAGTTGGTCACATTGCACAAAGGCGGGCGAGAAGCAAAGGCCCCATGACAGCCGAATCTCGCAATTAAGGGCAAAACTCGATGCCGAAAGCGTCTCGTCTCAGATTTAAGGGCAACGCGACAACTGTCCGGTTTTCTGGGACCACTTCACATGTCTAAATCTGATAGCGCGCCGATCGCCGGACGTCATGCAGACCGACCAATCATCGCGGCGAGCGCGATGTCAGGCGAAGAGCGCAAGAAGCGGTGCTACGGCCTTCTGCCAGCTGTCACGCGCTTCAAGCCGGCCGATCCAGCCCGCGATTCTGGGGAATTCGTCCAGCGAAATCCCCGCTTGGTCGCGATACATGAATGTGGTCGCCAGATAGAAGTCGGCAAGGCTGAGTGTGCCTGCGATCCAATCCCTATTGTCGAGTCCGGTTTCCAGAACGGCAAGAAACTGATCTGTGGCTTTCCGTTCCGCTTCGACTACAGTCGGATCAGGATCGCCCATGCCGAATTTCTCTTTGAGGAACAGCTCAAAGGACAACTTCTGCATCGCAGGGCCAAGGTGGATGGCTTGCCACCAGGCCCATTGATCGACGAGGGTCCGCGCCTTGAGGCCATCAGGATAGGGCCCCGCCTCGGGCCGGATCCCGGCCAGATAGGCACAGATCGCCCGGGATTCCCAAAGCACGAAATTCCCGTCCTCCAAAACAGGCACCTTTGCATTGGGATTGCGGGCAAGAAATTCCGCCGCGCGGTTGTCCCCGGCACGGATGTCAACCTCGACGATTTCGAGTTCCACGCCCAGTTCGTGCGCCACCGCCCGCACACGCAGCGCATTCGGTGAGAAGTTCGCGTTGTAAAGCCTCATGACATTCACCAGCATTATTGTTCCTGCGGCGCCTGAAGAAGCGCCGCGCGGTTAGCAGCCAGGAAATCGGCCACCGACTGTCCGGGCTTGCCGGTGAGCGATTCGAGATCGCCGCTGGCCACATCGAGATAGCCCTGCGCGATTGCTTCGTCGAAGGAGGCAAAGACCCTCGCCATGAACTCCGGCAGTCCATTTGCGATCATCGCCTGCACCAGATCCTCGGCGGGCAGGGCGACATAGGGGATTTCCTTACCCGCAATTTCGGACAAGATCGCCGCGACCTCGGCCTGGCTGACCGTCTCCGGCCCGGTGATATCGAGGGTCTCCCTTCCCGTAGCTTTCATTAGCGCCGCGGCTGCCGCACGGGCGCAATCCGCCCGCGTCACATACCCGGTCTTGCCATCTGCCGCAGCGGCGAAATGCGTGCCCATGGCGACGCTCTGCTGGCCGCCCATCAACAGAAAGTCGGTGTACATATTGTTGCGCAGGATCGTATGATCCGCCCCACTTTCCGCGATCAGCTTCTCGGTCCCTTCGTGGTCTTGAGCGAATCCGATCGGACTTTGCGCGACTGGGCCTGCGAAGGAGGTATAGACGATGTGGTCGATACCTACCGTCTTGGCCGCAGCAATCGCGTTGGAATGAGCTGCGAGCCGCTTGCCCGGCTCCAGATCGTCGGTCGAGATGACGAGAAGACGCCTGCCGCCCGCGAAGGCTGCTTCAAGAGAAGCCGGGTCGTTGAAATCGCCCTCGCGCGCCTCGACTCTTTTTCCCGCCAGATGGGCAAGCTTGTCGGGGGTGCGCGAAATCGCGATGACCGGACCGGCTCCTTCCTGAACCAGCAGATCGACCACCTGCCGGCCAAGTTGGCCGGACGCGCCGGTCACAATGAAGGGGCCGTTCTGGATGTTGGACATGGTATCTCTCCTGTCTTGGTACTTCTGCAAGCGCGCTTGCGATCAATCGTGGATTTGGATGGGGGCGGGATTTGCCAGCTTGCCGCGCGCGAAACCCCAGCTAGTGGTCAGGATTTTGATCATCACATCGATCTCTGCCTCATCGCGCGGCGCAAAGGCCATGACCGCATTGGCCGGGATATATCCGGTCGACGCCATCGGGTGCGGTTCGCCCCAGCCTTTTGCGATGAGTTCCTCGACCGCCGCCAGCGGCAGCATCATGTGCGACGAACCGTCATAGGCGGGATGCACATGGGCAAATTCCCGCCCGATCATGAAGGCTTCGCGCGGGCCGCAGGCATGTTCCCGCGGCAGGACCAATGCCTCGGCACCGGGGACCGAAATACCCGATCGGCAACGCTCGACGAAGGGCAGGGCGAAGGCCTTCTTCTTGAACAATGCGTGAATCTCGGCCGAAGAGTTCTGCGACACTTGCTCATGCGGGGCGCACTCGGTGGTTTCGGGGCGCGGACCCTGCCGCAAGGGAAGTTCGAAGCACATATCTGGTCCTATCCAAATCTGAACGCGCTTTCGACCGCGCCCAATACGTGATCCTCGAGGGTCTTTTCCCCCCGATCCGCAAGCGCGGCGCCGGCCACGACGTGCAATGGAATTAGATGTTCCTCGCGCGGATTGGCGTCGCGTGCGCCGGGTGCCCGATCCCAAGCAGCCAGCATGGCGCGGCGCGCCCCGGGGTCTTCATGGGTCACCGCACCCGTGAGCCATCGGTCAAAGTCGCCGCCGTTCACCGGGCCATCCGGTCCGCCCCTCATCGCCCGCATCATCTTGCCCATGTTGTGATAGGTGTTGCCGGACCCGATGATCAACACACCTTCATCGCGCAAGGGCGCCAACGAGCGACCGGCAGCAAGATGTGCCTCAGCGTCGAGATCGTCGCGCAGGCTCAATTGGACGGTGGGGATGTCGGCCTCAGGAAAAGCCACCTTTAGCGGAACGAACACCCCATGATCGAAGCCACGCGTAGCGTCGGCCCGGGTTTCAAACCCCGCGCCGTTCAATAGCTCGCTTGCACGGGCCGCCAGCGTAGGATTGCCTGGCGCGGGCCAGGTCAGCTGATAAGTATGGGGGGGAAACCCCTGATAGTCGAACAGCAGCGGCGGCGCGGGGTTGGTCTGCACGGTAAACACCCGTTCCTCCCAATGGCCTGAGATCACGAGAAGCGCCTTGGGCTTTGCCGGCAGGCTCGCAGGCAAAGCCTCAAGGAATCTGCGGTGCCTGTCCCAGGTGTCAGGCGGGTTCCAGTCCATGAAGAAGCAAGGGCCGCCTCCATGGGGAACAAACACTGTCGGCTGCCTTTCGGTCATTCTGTCTTCCTTTTGAACCCCAAGTCCGAGGGTGGATGGCCAGCGCCGTGGCAACTCCGCATCGGATTAATTCGTCTCTGTCGGAAACGTCGGCGCATATGCCGACTTTACCGCACGCACGCGATTGGCTGTCATCCACGAGGCGATCAGAAGCACCCAGGTCGCAAGAGCCGGTGGCCAGCCTGGATCGCCCGCGCCCACATGCGCCCCGAACGCCAGCACCAGATGCCAGAACATCGCCGCATAGGCCCAGTCCGCCAGCATCGCCGAAGGGCGCCAAAGAACCACCACCGCGCCGACGATCTTCAATATCGCGAGCGGCCAGATGATGTATGTGGGATAGCCCAACACCTCGCGATACATGCCCGCGACCAAGTCGTGGGATGAGATGTAGAAAGTCGCCGCACCCATATAGACCAGCGCCACAAGGCCGGTCGCGATCCAGTAGACATACTTTGCCACGTTGTCACTCTTCACCATACTCCCTGTTTGCAAGGGCTTGTTCAGCCGTAGTTTCCGCTTTAAGTATCTTTAGGTGTCTCGCTTCGTTCTTGAAAGTAGGCACTTAAAAGTAACTAGCTTACTTGGACCGCGAGGATTATCCACGATGAAGAGAGTCCAGCCCCCCTCATGCCCGATGGAGGCGCTTTTGCGTGTCATCACAGGCCCTTGGACGATCTATATACTCTGGGTTCTGTCCGAGCAGGGACCGCAGCGATTCGGCGCGCTCAAGCGTTTGGTGCCCGGAATTTCCACTCGCGTCCTGACCGAGAGGCTAAGAATGCTGGAACATGCTGGCGTTGTATGGCGCGAGCAGGCCATGACCATACCACCCGCTGTCACATACGGGCTGACTGAGCGAGGCGCGGAACTGCGCGGCGTGCTGGACACGCTTGGCTCGATCGCACGCCGCTGGGAGGCCGAGGGTGCCTTTGTCGGGACCGCAAGCGCGGCGGAATGACGTTGCCCCTCCTGTTCGCGGGATAATCCCGCGCCCGAGAACAACTCAGGCGGGCTCAGACCCGAAGTTCATGACGAATTGAAAACGGCGCTAGACAAAGCCGCGCCAGGCGGCGCTTGGTCGGGTAAATCCGCACAGCTCTATGACTTGCAGCAAAATCAACTATTATTCACTATACCAACTAGACGGTACAGTAAAGTTTGCAACCGCATAATCCCGCGTGGGATAGGGAGAACGAGATGCGCGAGAGAAAAATGGCCGACGTTTTGGTCGGTGCGCGCGAGGTCTTCTTCCGATGCGGCTATGAAGGCGCCAGCGTCGATGCCATCGCCGCCGAAGGAAAAGTGTCAAAAGCGACCATGTATTCGTATTACCCAAGCAAGGAGCAGCTGTTCCTCGGCGTGGTGGAATCCGAATGCGGTCGGCTTGCGGAAGAGATCCTCCGGTCTTTGACGACAGCATCGGAGCCGCGCGCCCAATTAGAAGAACTCGCTCTGCGCATTGTCGACCTCACCTTGGACGACACCTACATCCGTCTCCTGCGAACGTGCATTGGCGCTTCCGAGGCGCTGCCCGAAGTGGGTGAGGTGTATTTTCGCGCAGGCCCGAAACCTGCGCGCGAACTCGTCGGTCGGATTCTGGAGCGCCTTACACGCGAAGGCGCGCTTGATGTCGATGACACCCGGCGCGCGTCCGATTACTTCATACACCTGTGCGTTTCGGGGTTACTTATGCCGCGCCTTCTCGCAGTGAAACGAGCAGTCAACCGCGAGAAACATGCAGGCGAAGCGGTCGCTGCATTTCTACGACTTTACAGTAGCGGCCACAGAGACAAATTTTCAGATTGAGCTCGCTTGCCAAATACGGGGCAGCGCATTAGCTCGCCCAATGACTTCACCGACCGGACGGTACAGGATGACTGCACAACTAAAAAAGCAACCGAAAAACGCATCGCCGAATATTCTCGGCGCCGCGCGGGCAATTGCACTGCGAGAAGGCGCGGGAAAGATCACGATCGACGCCGTCGCTCGGGAATCCGGCCTCAGCAAGGGTGGGGTGTTGTACAATTTCCCCACCAAGAAGGCACTTCTGGCCGGGCTGCTCGACGAAATGCTGGCCGAGCACCGCGAACGTCTGGCGTCCGTCCCGGAAGGGCAGAGTTCCCGCACCCTACGAGGGCATCTGGAAACAGTCCTGCAAGCCGGAAGCACCGATGATGACCTTTCGATGGCTATTCTCGCGGTTTCGGCGTCGGATCCGAATCTTCTGGACCCGCTGAGACGAGAGCTGTCCCGTGATGTCGAGCGCATCCGTTCGGACGCGCAGGACGACACTGCGGCGATGGTTCTCTTGTTGGCGATCCAGGGTCTTCGTTTCCAGCGGCTCCTTCGCCTCGCAGATGGTGATGCCGATCAGCAAGACGCCGTCATAGACCGATTGAAGGACATGATCGATGAGCTCGAATAGAACCGGATACTTCCGAGGAGGCGCCGCTGGATTGATCGTCTTACTGCTCGCCATTGTCCTTCTCGTGCAATTCAGCCCGGACATCGCATCCAAGGTCTTCGCGCAGACTACGGATGAGGTTTCCGGTGCCGATGCGCAAGGAAGCGCCGAGCAAGATTTGGTCCAGCCGGTCACGGTCGAAGTTTCGCGCGCTGAGCTTCGCGACAGCGATAGGGCGCGCAGCCTGGCAGGTCGCGTGGAGCCCGCCCGGACCGTGGATATTGCCTTTCAGGTTTCGGGTCAGCTTTCCGACCTCGCGGTAGATGCTGGGACTCGGGTTGAGAAAGGCGATTTGATCGCTGCGCTCGACCCGGTCGATTTCGAATTGGCCTTGGACCGGGCACAGGCCTCTTTCGACCTCGCAAAATCCGAATACGATCGTGCGTTGAGTCTGACCGAGAGGGGGGTGGCGACGGACGCCCGTCTCGAAACGAACCGCGCGCAGCAGGTCCAAGCAGAAGTCGCCCTCCGTGAAGCGGAGCGACGCCTGGCTCAAGCCACGATCACCGCGCCCTTCGACGCCATTGTCGCGCGCATCTTTCTGGAGGAGTTTTCGAACGTCACCCCTGCGGCTCCGATTGCCAGGTTGCAGGACATCAGTGAAATGCGGGTCCGGATTTCCCTGCCCGAGGAACTCGCCGCGATGGCACGGGCCCAGCCCGATGCATTCAGGGTAACCGCCACTTTCCCCGCCGTGCCGGGATATGAGGCAACTCTTTATCCGCGGACATTCGTGACCGATGCGGACACCACGGCCCAAACCTATGACGTCGAGTTCGTGATAGAGGGCGCTATCGACCCACGATTACTGTCCGGAATGACGGCGAATGTGCGCGTAACCGCCGCCGCGGAGGGTGCGCAATCGCGGTCGGTAGTGGTTCCCGTCTCGGCGATCGACACGACGAGCCGGAACGAGCCGTCCGTCTGGCTCTACGACAAAGACTCCGGCCGGGTGTACCGAAAGACAATCCGGCTGGGGCTACCCAACGACGACGAAATCGTCGTGCTTGAGGGACTCGCCGGGGATGAACTGGTGGTGTCAGGCGGCTGGTGGCGCCTGAAGGAAAACGAACCGGTCGCGGTTCGCGGCCTCTGAACACCCCTGGACCGGACAAGTCGAAACCATGACAATGAGTATTTCACGCGCAAGCATCCGACGTCCGGTCGCCGTTTGGCTGGCAATTGTCTTTTGCCTTATCGGCGGCTTGTGGGGACTGAACACGGTCGGACGCCTCGAAGACCCGAGTTTCACGCTCAAGACGGCGCTCGTTTTCGTGCCCTATCCGGGCGCGACCGCGATGGAAGTGGAAGAGGAAGTCGCCGATGTCGTGGAGAGCGCACTCCAACAGATGAAGCAGCTCGACCGGGTGGAATCGAAATCCATGCCGGGCATGGCCCAGATCACGGTCGAGATCGAGATGACCTATGGGCCCGACGAGATCCCGCAGGTCTGGGACGAAATGCGCCGCCGCATCCGCGACATTGAAGGAGATCTCCCCTCCGGTACGCAGCCTCCGATCATCAATGACGATTTCAGCGACGTCTACGGCATGTTCTATGCTGTAACGGTCGATGGGTTGAGCGCCACGGAACAGCGAGACCTCGCGACTAAACTGCGGCGCGGCCTTGTCGCCGTCGACGGGGTGGCCAAGGTCGAGGTTCAGGGGCTGGCGGAAGAGGAGATCATCATCTCGGTCCCTTCGGCGCGCCTGACCGAACTGGGGCTGCCACCGGACCAGATCCTCGGTATCATCGCCGACGAAAACCAGGTTTTCTCCAACGGCGAGATCAGCGAAGGGCTGTCTCGACTGGGAGTGTCCGTTCCGCCAGGTTATGTCAGCGTCGAGGGCATTGAGGCGCTGCGGCTCGGCGCTCCCGGAGAAGTTGGGCAGATTGCGCTCTACGACATCGCCCGCGTGGTTCGAGAGGAGACGGAGCGACCGAGCCAGATCGTGCGCCACAATGGCACGCGGGCTTTCACCCTCGGGGTCTCGGCGCTCGTCGACCGCAACGTGGTCGAGGTCGGCCGATCGGTCGAGGCGCGGCTGGACCAGCTGAAGGCCGAACTGCCGGACGGCGTCGAGATCGTACCTATTTATGAACAGCATAAGGTCGTCGACGAAGCGGTCTCGAGCTTTCTCGTCGGCCTCGGTCAATCCGTGGCCATCGTCATCGGGGCGCTGATGCTGACGATGGGTTGGCGCGCGGGTCTGGTCGTGGGTGCCACGCTGGGCCTCACGGTGTTTTCCACGCTGTTCTTCATGTCCGTCTTCGGCATCGAGATGGAACGGATCAGTCTCGGGGCACTGATCATCGCTATGGGTATGCTGGTCGACAACGCCATCGTGATCGCCGAAGGCATGCTGATTGGCATGGCGCGGGGCAAGTCCGCCGAAGACGCCGCCGCCGATACCGAGACCGCGACAGCGTTGCCCCTGCTTGGGGCCACCGTGATCGGGATCATGGCGTTTTCGGGTATTGGGCTATCGCCAGATGCTACCGGAGAATTTCTGTTCTCGCTTTTCGCGGTTATCGCGATTTCGTTGCTGATGAGCTGGATCCTCGCGGTAACCGTCACGCCCTATTTGGGCAAGCTCCTTCTGAAGGCACCGAAAGACACATCCAAGGACCCCTATGGTGGCTTCATCTATTCGGCCTATCGCGGTTTCCTCTGGATGGCGCTGCGCGCCCGTGTGCTCGTCGTCCTGACGATCGTCGGAATCACGGTCTGGTCGGTCATGGCCTTCGGCCAGGTCAAACAGGCGTTCTTTCCGGCGTCGAACACCCCGATATTCTACGTCGAGCTCCAGATGCCGCAAGGCACGGACATTCGAGTCTCGAATAAAGAAATGGCCCGGCTTGAGGAGATCATCTTAGGCGAGGGGATCGTGACGGACGTGACGACGCTTGTGGGGCGAGGGGCCAGCCGCTTCATGCTGACCTACAACCCTGAGCAGGCCGATGCGAGCTACGGTCAGCTGATCGTGCGTGCGACCGATGCCACACTCATCCCCGATGTTGCGGCGCGTCTCAATCGCGAACTGCCGGCGCAATTCCCCAATGCTCTTGTCCGCGTCGAGGAAATCGTCTTTGGTCCGCCTGCCGGGGCCGATGTCGCCGTTCGTTTTGCCGGACCAGATCCGGTGGTCCTCCGGCAGCTATCGGATAATGCGCTTGCAATCTTCGACGAGGCCGGCACAATCACAAACCCGCGCACAGACTGGCGGCAGCGTGAGATCCTTATCGAACCCATCGTCGACGAGTCCCGGATGCGGCTGGCCGGTGCGACCCGCGGTTCGATCACCGACACCGTGCAATACGGCACCTCGGGCCTGCGGGTCGGCACCCTGCGCGAAGGCGATGCCGAAATCCCGATGTATCTGCGGCTTCCCGAGGTCGAGCGCGACGGGCTGGACCGTTTGCGCGATCTCTCCGTCTGGTCGCCAGGTGCAAATGGCTATGTGCCCATGGCCAACCTCGTCTCCAGTTTCGAGCCCCGCCTCGTCGAGGCGCTTATCCACCGCCGCGACCGTGAGCGCACGATAACGGTCCTCGGCGGTGCAGGCGGCGACCTGACAGCAGATGAGGCATTTCGCAGTGTTCGCACTGATATCGAAGCCATTCGGCTTCCCGAAGGCTACACGATGGAATGGGGAGGCGAATTCGAAAGCGCGGGAGAGGCGCAGGCAAGCCTCGGCAAACAGCTTCCCTTGGGTTTTCTGGTAATGCTGACAATTTCGATCCTGATGTTCAACAAAGTGCGCCAGCCACTGATCCTATGGCTCGTGGTTCCGATGTCGGTCACGGGGATGGTTCTCGGTCTGCTGTTCACTGGGCTACCGTTTACGTTCACGGCGCTTCTCGGCTTCTTGTCCCTTTCCGGGATGCTGATGAAGAATGCCATTGTGCTGGTGGAAGAAATCGATCAGCAACGCGCCGAAGGTGTCGAGGACTATCAGGCGGTGATCGATGGCTCGGTCAGCCGTTTGAGGCCCGTCGTGCTGGCTGCGGGCACAACGATTTTCGGTATGATTCCGCTCTTACCAGACGCCTTCTTCGCATCGATGGCCGTGACGATCATGGGTGGCCTCGCGTTCGCCTCGATCCTGACCCTGGTCGCGGTTCCTGTATTTTATGTACTGTTCTTCCGGATGAAGCCGCCCAAAAAAGAAAACGCTCCTTCAGGTTCCCCAGCGACAGCCTGAACGCAGATGCAGTTATAAGCGCTTCTCTGCGCGCCCTCGACCCGTCTTAAGGACGGTGTAGGCATATTCCGCCGCCTCAAGCGCGCCTTCGAGAAAACCGCCGAATGTCGGAGCCACTTCGGAGCCGCCAAAGACGAGCGCTTCGTCCCGCAGGCCTGAAAGAACGCACGGCAAGCCATAGTTCGGGTGGGCAAAAAAGACAGCGGAACTGCGGCTGGCAGCACGCCAGACGCACTCCCGCTCCATGGTCTAGGCCTTCAAGGCATGGACCGAGGCCCAACTGCTACGCATTCCCGGCAAGGGCGATCTCGTGAAGGCCTTCCGCTATGGTCTCAGCTGCTGGCCGTCATTCGAGCTCTTCCTTGGAGATGCCCGCGTCGGCATCGACGACAACACGGCCGAGCGCGTCATGCGCCCGATCTGCATCGGGCGAAAAAACTGACTTTTTGCAGGCTCCGACAGCGGTGGCGAAACGCTGTCCCGGGCGATGTCCCTTGTCGAGACAGCCAAGATGAACGGCCACGATCCGCAAGCCTGGCTGGCCGAAATCCTCGACCGCATCCACAATCACATGACCAACCCGCTCAACGAACTGCTTCCATGGAACTGGACGCCGATGAACTGATCCGCGGTAACAACCGGGCGGTTACGTTTTCGGGAAGGTGATTACCTTTGAATCTTGAGGTCCGACTTCGCCTTTGCTAGGAATCGAACAACAATTAGAAAAACAGCAAAGTCGAAAGTGCAGATGTCTGGACCCCTTGAGCAACTGAGGATTGTAGAACTTGGTCACGTAATTGCCGGACCACTTGCGGCAGCTTTACTCTCGGATTTTGGTGCAGATGTCATCAAGATCGAAGCCCCCAACCGGACGGATATGATGCGCGACCTTGGACCCAAGGCAGAGGATGGGGTGGGCGTCTGGTGGAAGACTTTGGGCCGCAACAAGAAAACACTAGGCCTGGACTGGAAGTCCGACGAGGGCCGGGACATCCTGCGCAGGTTGGTTGAAGATGCCGACGTGCTGATCGAAAATTTCCGTCCGGGTGTGCTAGAACGTGCTGGTGTTGGGCCAGACGTGCTGCACGATTGGAACCCGGACTTGGTTGTCTTGCGGGTTTCAGGTTACGGACAGGACGGTCCGATGCGCGACGTGCCAGCGTTTGGGCGTGCTGCAGAGGCCATGAGTGGATTAGCGCATCTGACCGGTTTTCCCGACGGGCCGCCGATGCACCCCGGCTTTCCGGCGGCCGACAGCACGACAGGGCTGATGGGCGCTTTGGGAATCATGATCGCGCTATTTGCTCGCGAAAAGGGCATTGCACGCGGTCAGGTCGTCGATCTTGCGGTGTTCGAGGCGTTGCTTCGGTTGATGGACTATCCTGTTCCCGCATTGACTGGCGCTAACCTCTCGCCGCGACGCAATGGGCTGCGCCAGCCGATGGACTTTGCTCCGGGGGGGATGTTCCGAACGTCCGATGGGGTGTGGCTGACCGTTTCGGCAGGGAGCGCGGAAACCGCGCAGCGCCTGTTGCGGGCGGTCGGAGGCGATGCCCTCGCCGATGACCCGCGGTTCGCGACATTGGGCGAGATGTCGCGGCACATGACGGTGGTCTTTGACGCGATCAATGATTTCGTCACGCAGCACACGGCTAAGGAAGTGGAAGCGGTATTCGCCCGCCATGATGCGGTTGCCTCGCGTGTGTTGAGCGTCGAAGAGATCATGACGAACGAGCAGATACGCCATCGTGGGGACATCGTGTCGGTCGACGGCAAACAGACCAAGGTCATCGGCCCGATCCCGCATCTAAGCGCCACACCTGGCGAAGTTCGCTGGCTGGGACGACCGCTTGGCGCGGACAGCCGAAGTATTCTGCGTGATCTTGGCTTTGACGATGATCGGATCATTGCCCTTTGTGAGGCAGGGCTCGTTAGTCTGGAAGAGAAGGGGACACCGTGACATTTCGAATGACGGACGATCAGAAGGAAATTCGCGACCAGATTCTGCGGATTTGTGCAAGGTTCGACGGCGACTACTGGCTGGACCGGGATCGTAACGGTGGTTTTCCCCATGATCTGCACAGGGCAATGGCCGATGGCGGCTGGCTGGGTATCGCCATGCCAGAAGCTGTCGGCGGCGCGGGTCTGGGGATCACCGAAGCGACCATCATGATGCAGGCAATTGCCGAGTCGGGGGCCGGCGCAAGCGGAGCCTCGGCCATCCACATGAACATTTTCGGGCTCAACCCGGTGGTGAAGTTTGGGACCGATGAGCAGCGCGCGCGTATGCTTGGCCCTCTAATAGCAGGCGATGAAAAGGCCTGTTTCGCCGTAACCGAACCGACGACCGGGTTGGATACCACAAAGCTGAAGACCATGGCGGTGCGGCAGGGGGACAGATATGTCGTGCACGGACAAAAAGTCTGGATTTCTACCGCGCAGGTGGCGGACAAGATGTTGCTTCTGGCCAGAACAACGCGGCTAGAGGATGTGAGCAGCCCGACCGAAGGGCTGAGCCTATTCTATACAGATCTCGACCGAAATTTCGTTGACGTGCGAGAGATCGAAAAGATGGGTCGAAAGGCTGTCGATTCGAACGAAGTCTTCATCGATGGATTGCCGATTCCGGCTGAGGACCTGATCGGGGAGGAGGGCAAAGGCTTTAGGCAAATTTTGCACGGGTTGAATCCCGAACGCATCCTGGTGGCCGGTGAATGCATCGGTATTGCGCGCAACGCACTGGCGCGAGCGGCGCATTATGCAAACGAACGTGTGATTTTTGACCGCCCGATCGGCCAAAATCAGGGTGTTCAGCATCCACTCGCCAAAGCCTGGGCGCGAGTGGAATCTGCCAATCTCATGGTGATGCACGCTGCAGCCCTCTACGATGCGGGAGAACCCTGCGGCGTCGAGGCGAACGCTGCCAAGCTTTTGGCCGCCGACGCCGCGGTCGAGGCGACCGAAGCCGCGCAAATTACATTTGGCGGATTCGGATACGCCAAGGAATATCACGTGGAGCGACTGGTACGGGAGGCTCTGCTGTTCCGCATCGTACCGGTGACACCGCAGATGCTTTTGTCGTTCATAGCAGAAAAAGCCCTTGGGCTTCCAAAGTCTTACTGATCGGAGATGACGGGCGGGGCTGGTGCGAAAAGTTGTCTTGACCAATTTTCTAACACCCGTTAGATTACTGGCAGCTGCCCCTAATGGGGAATGGGAGGAGGCGTCATGAATAAGACGCAGTTTGGGTCTTCGAGGGAGGACCTATTAAAACGTGCAACCGTTTACGCAAGCGGTTTATTCACCGGCAAAGTCGTTGTGGTGACCGGGGCCGGAGGCGGATTGGGGCTGGCAATTGCGACTCTGTTCGCAAGGCTCGGGGCCAATCTGGCGATCAATGGACGCAACGAAGAGAAACTGGCTTTGGCCAAGGAGTTCCTTGAAAGTTTCGGGGGCGAAGTTTTCGCTGTGCCTATGACCATCCGGGAGCCTGAGCAGGTCGAGGATTTTGTCGCCAAGACGAACCAGGAGTTCGGGGCGATTGACGTATTGGTGAACAATGCTGGGGGTCAGTTTCCGCAAGCAGCGTTGGAGTTTAGTCCAAAGGGCTGGAATGCGGTCATAGACACCAACCTGAACGGCACGTGGTGGATGATGCAATCCACGGCGCGCCACTGGGTTGCCAACAAGCAATCGGGCTCCATCGTCAACATCGTGGCCGATATCTGGCGCGGCATGCCCGGCATCGCGCATACCTGTGCGGCCCGGGCAGGGGTAGTTTACCTGTCCAAGTCGGTTGCGGTGGAGTGGGCCCCGCACGGTATCCGAGTGAACTGCGTGGCGCCGGGTTGCTGCGAAAGCAACGGTTTCGGGAACTACCCTCCGGAGGGTTCTGCGACCTTTCAGGACTCCAACCCGATGCGGCACGCCGGGGACGAATGGGATGTCGCTGAAGGGGTTGTCTATATGGCGGCGAATTCAGGGAAATTCGTAACCGGAGAAGTTCTGAACATCGACGGTGGGCAGCAATTGTGGGGGGATCCATGGCCAACGGGGCGGCCGGACTACTTCCGGATTACCTGATGTTGGCCGTGAACCTTAGGGGGACAATGATATCTAGATGACGACAAGGATTAAAACAGCAATCGGAGCCGATGATGGGGCGATACTGGAGTGCAGCGGGGTCGAACGACGGTTCGGCGGCATCGTCGCTGTCACCGGTGTTGACCTCGTTATTCGACAAGGGGAAATCTTTGGACTTGTCGGTCCGAATGGCAGCGGCAAGACAACGCTAACAAACGCAATTACCGGATTTTACCCGCCAAACGAGGGCAGGGTCCGGCTGGCAGGAAACGACATTACGGGTACGGCGCCTCACAAGGTTGCCAAGCTCGGCGTTGCCAGAACGTTCCAAAATCTTGCCCTGTTCAACGGGATGAGCGTTCTGGACAACATCCTGCTCGGGCGGCACATCCACATGAGCCCAGGCGTTTTGCGTACGGCGCTATATTGGTGGGCAGCACAGCGTGAAGAAATCGAGAACCGTAAAATCGTCGAGGAGGTGATCGAGTTTCTACAGCTCGAGAGCATTCGGCATGAGTTGGTCGATGGTCTTCCGATCGGGTTGAAAAAGCGGGTCGAGCTGGCGCGGGCATTGGTGGCCGAGCCACAGATGCTGATTCTCGATGAACCGATGGCCGGCATGAACCAGGAAGAGAAAGGGTATATGTCCCGTTTCATTCTGGATGCCCGTGCCGAACGCGGCGTCAGCGTTCTGCTGATCGAACACCATATGGATGTCATCACCGGCATTTGTGATCGGATGCTGGCACTGAATTACGGTGAAATGATCGCCAGTGGCATCCCCAAGGAGGTTGTGAAGGACCCGCGGGTCATCGAGGCATATATCGGAGGGTCGCATGACTGATTTGACGAAGAACCGGTCTTCAGGCGGCGAAACGATTGGTGCACTTCTGGCGAAGAACGCGTCGCTCCACGGAAAGGATATCGCCCGTCGCGAAAAAGAGCGTGGGATATGGAAAGAAACCACCTGGGCGGAATACGCCCAAGAGGTGGTGGCCTGTGCGGCTGGGCTTGAAAAAATCGGCGTGAAGCCTGGCAAAGCAGTGCTTGTTCTGGGCGATAACCGTGCGCGGCTCTATGGCGGCATGCTGGCTGTTTCGTTGCTTGGTGCCTACGCCATGCCCGCTTATCCGGGCGCAACTCTTGAGGAACTAAGGCACTTTCTTGGCGAAGTCGAGATCGTCGCGGCCATTGCGGAAGATCAGGAACAGGTTGACAAGATCCTGGAACTGAAGGACGCGGGCGCCGAGGGCATCGACCACATCATTTATGATGAAGCGCGCGGTCTTGGCTTCTACGAGGTTGAAGGGTTGTTGTCCTGGGATCACCTGATCGAAGTTGGTCAGCACGATCTGAACGAAACCCCGGGCCTGCGTGAGGAACTGCTTAGTCGTGCGAAGCCGGAAGATCCGGCCATTTTTCTGCACTCCTCCGGAACGACGGGCGCGCCGAAGGGCATCGTACTGAGTCAGAAGAACGTTCTTGCTGCTGCTCGGAATGGACATGCGGCGGGTGCCTTCGACGAAAATGAGGAGATCCTCGCGTACTTGCCGATGGCCTGGGTGGGAGACTACGCCATAACCGTTGCCGCGGCACTCCTTTGGCGTTTCACCGTGAATGTGCCTGAGCGCCAGGAAACGGTCGTGCGCGACATGCGCGAGATCGCTCCGACCTTCTATCTGGCGGCTCCGAGAAGCTGGGACCAGATGCTGACGACAATCCAGGTGGGTATCGAAAATTCGACCCCTTTAAAGAAACGGCTGTACCATTTTTTCATGGATCGGGCCATCGCGGCGGAAACGCGCAAGCTGAATGGCAAAAGCGGCGGTGTTCTTGAGCCTTTGGGCCGACTTTTGGGCGAGGCAATCATTTTCGGTCCGGTCAAGGACCAGTTCGGAATGAGCCGACTCAAGAACGCGTTCACCGGCGGTGAAGCAATCGGCGAAGACACCTTTGTTTTCTACCGAGCCTTGGGAATCAAATTGCGCCAACTCTACGGCCAAACCGAAAACAGCGCGATCAATGCAATTCAGTCTCCGGGTGAAGTGCGCCTTCATACGGTTGGCAAACCCGCGCCCGGCGTCGAGGTGACCATCGCCGAGGACGGGGAGATCTTGGTACGCTCGGACAGCGTATTCGAAGGGTACTTCAACAAACCCGAAGCGACCGCCGAAGCCCTTGAGGGCGGGTGGCTGCATACAGGTGATGCCGGGTATTTGGAGGAAGATGGACACCTGGTTGTTCTGGGGCGCGTCTCCGAGGTCATGCATACGGCCGGAGGCGAGCGGTTTGTGCCAAACTACATCGAGAACCGGTTGAAATTCAGCCCTTATATTAAGGATGCTGCCGTAATCGGCGCCGGGCTTGACGAATTGACGGCTATGGTCTGCGTGGATTTCGAAGCCGTTGGCCACTGGGCAGAGGTGAACGGCGTGCCCTATGTGTCTTATGCCGATCTTTCTCAGCGTGAAGAGGTCGCGACGTTGCTTCGCGAGGCCTTCCAACGGGTCAACAAGGCCGTCACCGAACCATTGCGCCTGCAACGCTTTGTAAGTCTGCCGAAAGAATTCGACCCGGACGATGGTGAAATCACGCGAACCCGAAAACTGCGGAGGAAGGTCGTTCAGGAACGCTATGCCGACGTGATCGCGGCGCTCTACGACGGTTCAAAAGAGGTCCATGTAAGCGCGCAGGTGACTTACGAGACCGGGGAAGTAGGGAAGGTCGAAAGAAGCCTTCCCATCAGGGAGGTATAAATGGACTGGGTCTTTCTATCAGAGCTTGCGATCAACGGAGCCTTGACGGGTCTGCTGTACTCGCTATTCGCCATCGGCCTTGTGCTGATTTACAAGGCATCTTCGGTGCCCAATCTGGCTCAGGGCGGGTTGACCATGGTAGGGGCCTATGTGGTCCTGGCGCTGGCACGCGACGTGGGTTTACCCTTGTGGCTGGCCATCCCTCTGGCTGCGGTTGTCATGTTCGGCCTTGGGTTCGGCATTGAGCGTGTTGCTCTGCGCCGTCTCGCAGGTCGGCCGGTTGTCATGATCTTGATGCTGACACTCGGCCTCGACATTTTCCTGCGGGGTACAACGCTTGCGATTTGGGGCGGGACGTCACGTTCGATGGAATTGGGCGTCAGCTATGATCCACTGTTTTTTGACGACATCTTCATCAGCCGCATCCATCTGGTTGGTGCCGGTGTTGCGCTCGCCTTGTTTGTCGCATTCATGCTGTTTTTCCGAACCCGGACCGGGATCAAGTTGCGGGCGATCGCGGATGATTACATGGCTTCGTGGTCGGTAGGTATCTCGGTTGAACGCGGAGTTGGCCTGTCCTGGGCGCTGGCATCCGTTGTTGCCGTCGCTGCGGGCGTTATCTGGGGCGAGATTCAGGGTGTCGATCAGGCGCTGTCGCTGTTGCTTCTCAAAGGTCTGACAGTTGCCGTTCTCGGTGGTCTCGACAGTATCCTTGGCGCCGTGATCGCAGGCATCATCCTGGGCGTCGTCGAAAACGTTGTTTCTGATTTCCTCGATCCGCTTGTCGGAGGCGGAAGCCGTGAGCTTATCGTCGCCGCCGTGCTCATTCTTACCGTCATGATCCGTCCGCACGGGCTGTTCGGTCGTCACGACATCGAAAGGGTGTAAGGGATGTTTTACAGACTTTCCGGCGTCCATCACGCCAACTACGTTTCGGACAGCCGTATCTTCAAGGTGCCTGCCGACAGAAATCTGACAGCATTCATCTTTCTGATCGGTCTTGCCGCGCCATTCATCATCCCGTCGCTTTATCTGAACAGCTACATGCTTCCCTGGCTGATCTGGACGGCCGCCGCGCTTGGATTGAATCTGGTGACAGGTTGGGCAGGCCAACTTCACTTGGGTTATGCTGCGGTCATGGCCGTCGGAGCGTATTCGTCGATCCATGCCGCGCGTTTCGGGGTGCCGTGGGAATTCGCCCTGATCATCGGCGGATTGACGTCATCCGTGATCGGCAGCCTGTTTGCTTTTGCCGCTTTGCGGGTCAAGGGACTGTATCTCGCCCTTACCACTCTTGCGATGCAATTCGTGATGGACTGGGTTCTGACCCACTCTCCGGCGATCTCGGGGGGTTCACACGCGTCGCTCCAGTCACCGACATTGGCTCTGCTCGGGCAAGAGATTACCACTGATACTGGCTTCTACTATGTCGCCTTCGGCTGGTGTGTGTTGGTGACGATCTTCATGCTTAATCTCAAGCGTACTGGACTCGGTCGCGCCTTGGTCGCTGTCCGGGAAAAAGACTTTGCGGCCGCGATCCTGGGTGTGAACAGTTTCTACTACAAAATCCTCGCGTTCGCGACTTCGTCGTTCATCGCAGGCGTCAGCGGTGCGTTGCTTGTTGCCACCTTTTTCTTTCTCGCCGCACCCGAGCAATTTTCGGTTGCCGTTTCGATCCAGGTTCTTGCGATGGTGATTGTTGGCGGCCTTGGCAGCATTATCGGTTCCTATTTCGGTGTTGCCCTGATCCTTCTTGTTCCGGGTATCGTGAACGGTCTCGTCGTCACGCTGAGTGACGGGCTTGGCATGCAGATCGATGTTGAAACACTCGCTCACATCCCGAACGCAGTCTATGGCGCACTGATCGTCATTATCCTTCTGATCGAACCACTCGGTTTGGGAAAACTCTACGGCAACATCAGAGACTATCTGATGGTCTGGCCCTTCGATCAGTTCAAGAAATAGGGGAATGCCGATGCAAGAAAAAGTTGAAGCCCAGAACATTCTATCCATGAACAGCGTCGAAGTACTGTACGACAATGTAATACTGGCGATCAAAGGTGTTTCGGTCCAAGTCCCAAAGGGCGAGATGATCGCACTCTTGGGATCGAACGGAGCGGGAAAAAGCACCACGTTGAAAGCGATCAGCGGTCTTTTGAAGGCTGAGCGCGGACGCATCAGCCGAGGTGAGATAACGTTCCAGGGAGTGGACATTACCGAAGCGCTCGCGCAAGAACGCGTCGAGATGGGCATCTGTCATGTCATCGAAGGGCGGCGGGTCTTCGAACATCTGACCCCCGACGAGAACCTGACCGCCGCCGCGCCGCGCGGAATGTCCCGATCAACGCTGAATGCGGAAAAGGACAAGATCTACGGATATTTTCCGCGGCTTGCCGAACGCAAAAGTTCGCAAGCAGGCTATTTGTCGGGTGGTGAGCAACAGATGCTTGCCATTGGGCGGGCCCTCGTGACCCAGCCGAAGCTGTTGATGCTTGATGAACCAAGTCTCGGGCTTGCTCCGTTCCTGGTCGAGGAGATCTTCGGCATCTTGCAAAAGATCAATAAGGATGAGGGCCTGTCCGTCCTGCTGGTGGAACAGAACGCCCTGGCGGCTCTGGAAATCGTTTCGCAAGGGTACCTTATCGAGAACGGCCGCGTTGTTATGCACGGCACCGCCGAGGCGCTCAAATCTAACTCCGACATTCAGGAGTTCTATCTAGGCGGCGGAGAGACCGACTTTCACAACGTCAAGCACTACAGCCGACGCAAACGTTGGTTGAGTTGAGGTACTAATCAGAAGTTGTTCAGGGAGGAACAAATGAAGAAATTTACCAAAGCGTTGGCTGTACTATCCATGTTCGGAGGAGCAGTGTTCAGCACCCAGGCGCTGGCCGAGCCATTCAAGATCGGCATCTGCTACGACCTCAGCAAAGCCTATACCTTTGCCACGCCGCAGGTTTCGCAGGCCGCGATGGACCTTGCCAAGCTCATCAACATGAAGGGCGGCATCGGTGGCGAACCGGTCGAAGTCATCGTGCGTGACCACGGGAACGAACCGCAGCGCGGAATCGAGTGCTACTCGAAACTCAGCCGCGAGGGCGTCTTTGTTTTCGATACCCTGTCCACTCCGGTGTCTCTGGCTATCCTGCCGCGGGCCATGGAAGACGGGCGTATCCTGATGCAGTCTCTTGTCGGGCGCGGCGATGCCGTTGATGGCACCGTCTTCGATTGGGTCTATCCGATCGGGCCGACCTATTGGGGACAGGCCGCCAACGATGTCGCCTACATCAAGCAATTGCATGACGGCGATCTGTCAGATGTGAAGGTCGGGTTTGTTTACTTCGATTATCCCTTCGGGCAGGAGCCGATCGAGATCCTGGAAACCCTGTCCGAGAAAGAGGGTTTCGAGCTTGAACTGTACCCCGTGCCACTGCCTGGCAGCGACCAGGCCGGCGTGTGGTCGAAGGTGCGCCGCGACAAGCCCGATCATGTGATCGTCTGGATGCTGGGCGGTGCCCATGTGGTTGCCTCGAAAGAGATGAAGCGCAATCGCATTCCGATGGACAAATACATCTCGGTCAACTGGCTGAACGAAGTCGATATCGCCAACATCGGTAAAGAGGCCGCCAAAGGTATCAAGCGCGGGACCAATGTCGTGGGCGGTCAGGATATTGCCCTGTATCAGGAAATCATGGCCGAGCTTTATGACAAGGGCGAGGGATCCGGCCCGATCGAGAAGACGCAGGACGTTTTCTACAACACCGGGCTGGCCATGTATTCGATCATGTTCGAAGCCGCGCGCAAGGCGGCGGAAGCCGAGGGGCTGCCGATCACTCCGACATCCTACAAGGCCGGACTGGAGTCGCTTGAGGGCTATGACGCGAACGGGCTGATGGCCCCCGTTACGGTGACGGCCGAAGATCATGGCGGCGGGGGCAAGACCCGTATCGAAATGTGGGACGGAGAGACTTGGGTGCCGCAAACCGACTGGATCTCTGCGTACACGGACGTTGTGTGGGGTGTGGTTAAAGAGAGTTCCGCGAAATACGAGCAGTGAAAGACTGGTAGCAGGAAGGGCGACGCTACGCGGGGCGGCAGCGGCGTTTACAAAGCGGTATCACCGCCCCAAACCAAACCAACGGGAGAGAGAAAACATGAAAGTCAAACAGCACATTAAGGCAGTGGTACTTGCTACTGCGCTGGCAGCAAGCGCGACTGTTGCCTCAGCGCAGGACAAGGAGCCGATCCGCTTCGGACTCTGCTTCGACCTCAGTAAATCCTACACGTTCATTTCGCCGCAGGTGGCCCAGGCCGCGCAGGACCTGGCGATGTACACCAACGAAAATGGCGGTATCGAAGGGCATCCGGTTGAAGTCATCATTCGCGATCACGGCAACGAACCGCAGCGCGGTGTGGAATGCTACGAGCAGCTCAAGCGCGAAGGCGTTTTCCTTTTCAATTTTCTGTCCACGCCGGTCACGAACGCGGTTCTGCCGCGTGCGATGAAGGACGGCAACGTGTTGATGCAGTCCTTTGTTGGCCGCGGTGACGCGGTGGACGGCGAAGTGTTCGAATGGGTTTTCCCGGTCGGTCCGACGTACTGGCAGCAGGCGGCAAATGACGTTGCCTTCATCAAGGGTCAGATGGGCGGTGACTTGAGCAAGGCGAAGATCGGGTTCATCTATCTGGATTATCCCTTTGGCCAGGAACCGATCGAGATCCTGAAAACGCTTTCCGAAAAGGAAGGGTTCGAACTGGAGCTGTATCCCGTGCCGCTTCCCGGGTCGGATCAGGCCGGCGCATGGAGCAAAATCCGCCGCGACAAGCCTGACTACGTGATCAGCTGGCTGCTGGCGGGCGGGCATGTGGTCGCCTCGAAGGAAATGCGCCGCAACCGTTTCCCGATCGACCGCTATCTGTCGGTGAACTGGCTGAACGAAGTTGATATCGCCAATATTGGCGCACAAGAGGCGAAAGGCATCCTGCGCGGGACCAACGTGGCCGGTGGCCAGGAAGTTCCGATCGTCAAGACGATGCTGGACACCTACTATGCCAATGGCAAGGGCAGCGGTCCCGAGAGCCTGGTGCGCGACGTGTACTACAACACGGGCATGGCGATCTACTCGGCCGGTTTCGAAGCCGCGCGGATCGCAATTACTGAAAACGGTTGGCCGATCACACCGGAAAGCATGAAGAATGCCTATGAATCGATCGAGGACTTCGATGGAAACGGCATCATGGCCCCGGTTACAGTGACCGACAAAGACCACGGTGGTGGCGGCAAGACTCGGGTCGAACAGTGGAATGGCGAAACCTGGGTTCCGCTGACCGACTGGAGCGCCGACTATCTCGACGTTGTTTGGGATGTCATCAAGCACAGCTCCGCGACGTTCACCGTCGAATAAGACAGAGCTTCCCCGCGGCAGACATGTCGCGGGGAAGCTTTCCGCAGTTAGATTGTCCCGAGAAAGCGAAGCAGGTATCATGAGCCCCATTGACGTGAAGATCGAAGACGGAATTGCGACCGTCTGTATCAACCGGCCCGAACGTAAAAACGCGCTTTCCGTGGCGGCGACGAACGGGCTGACCGATGCTTGGGAAAAGATCGAGGCGGATGACAGCGTTCGTGTGGCCATTCTGACTTCTGCCGATTGCGGCGTTTTCAGCGCCGGACTGGATCTGAAGGAAGCCACACAAATCGCACGCGACGAGGGTGTCGATATTCTGACCAAGATGCGCGACCCGTTTCACGAGACCATGCGCGCCTGCAAGAAACCGATCATCGCGGCGATGACAGGGTCGCTGATGGCGGGCGGCATGATGCTGACCTTGAATTGCGATCTGCGGGTCGGTCTCAAGGGGACCAAGGTCGGTATCACCGAAGTAAAGATCGGTCGTGGATCGCCTTGGGCATCGCCAGCATTGTCCATGCTGCCGCAGCCCATCCTTATGGAAATAGTTCTGACCGGCGACTTGATGCCGATCGAGCGCCTGCACGAATACGGGTTCACCAACTATATCGAAGACACTCCCGATGCTGTCCGCGCACGGGCCTTCGACCTTGCCAAACGCATTGCCAGCGCGGCCCCG
This sequence comes from Thalassococcus halodurans, assembly GCF_900108225.1. Taxonomy (GTDB): domain Bacteria; phylum Pseudomonadota; class Alphaproteobacteria; order Rhodobacterales; family Rhodobacteraceae; genus Thalassococcus; species Thalassococcus halodurans. The sequence goes on along the minus strand of NZ_FNUZ01000006.1, from coordinate 118,551 downwards.
CTGTCGGTTGTTGCCGCGAAAGGCAGTGTTCGCGCAACCATGGATCTGGGCTGTGCCGGTGGCCTGAAAGAGGGCAAGCGCCTGCACGAGGTGGTTTACGCCAGCAACGACGCGATTGAAGGCCCAAAGGCCTTTGCTGAAAAGCGAGCACCCGTCTGGACCGGGACCTGATGGAGACTTGAATGACTGAGCTTATTCGCCTGGACAGGGATGGCCCTGTCGGAATCCTGCGGTTTCTTCAGCCGACAAAACGCAACCCTTACAGCATCGGGTTCGTCGAAGAACTGGTGGCGCTTCTGCGCGAAGCCGAACGGGACGCTACGATCCGTGTCGTTGTCATGACCGGCGGCGATCATTTCAGCAGCGGCGGCGATCTTGTCGGGTTTCAGTCCGAGATCGCCAAAGGCGCGCGGGCGACGTCGGAAATGGTGGACCTGGTTCACGATGGCGGACGCGCGGCCTATCTGTTTCGCAAACCTCTGATTTCCGCGGTATGCGGCGTGGCTTTTGGCGCGGGCCTCAGCCTGGCCTTGTCGGCGGATATTGTCGTTGCCGCCGAAGATGCCCGGCTGTGCGAAGTATTTGCACGCGTCGGCGGTTGTCCCGACACGGGATCAAGCTGGCTGCTTCAGCAGCGCGCCGGTGCGGGCGTTGCCCGGATGCTTGTGCTCACGGGCCGTGAAATCGACGGGCGCACCGCCAGGGACCTGCGCGTTGTCGAAGAATGCGTGCCGGCCAACCAGGTCGAGGTACGGGCGCTGGAAATTGCCCGCGAGATTGCAACGCACCCGATGTTTGGCGTTCAGACCGCCAAGCGTGTGATGCGCGCCGCAGCCGAGTGCAGCTATCTCGAGGCGCTGGATATCGAGCGCGATGCCCAAAGCGTTTTGCTGTGCGCGCATGACTTTCCCGAGGCCATGAAAGCGTTTTCGGAAAAAAGAACTCCAGAATTCAAAGACCGTTAGCTCGGTTGAAACCTTATCGCAAAACTCAAGGAGACCACGCCAATGAAGGTACTCGTGCCTGTGAAGCGCGTGATCGACTACAACGTGAAGGTTCGTGTCAAAGCGGACGGAAGCGGTGTCGATCTGGCCAACGTTAAGATGTCGATGAACCCTTTCGACGAAATCGCCGTCGAAGAGGCGATTCGCCTGAAAGAGGCCGGCAAGGCCGAAGAAATCGTCGTGGTTTCCATTGGCGTCAAACAGGCGCAGGAAACCCTGCGCACTGCGCTGGCCATGGGTGCGGATCGTGCCATTCTGGTGGTTGCCGCCGATGATGTGCACACCGACATCGAGCCGCTGGCCGTCGCGAAAATCCTGGCCAAGGTGGTCGAGGAAGAGCAGCCCGGTCTGGTTCTGGCGGGCAAACAGGCCATTGACAACGACATGAACGCCACCGGCCAGATGCTGTCGGCGATCCTCGGTTGGAGCCAGGCGACCTTTGCCTCGGAAATGGGCATCGATGGCGACAGTGCCGTCGTGACCCGCGAAGTTGACGGCGGCCTGCAGACCATCAAGGTCAAGATGCCCGCGATCGTCACTGTGGACCTGCGCCTGAACGAGCCGCGCTATGCGTCGCTGCCCAACATCATGAAGGCCAAGAAAAAGCCGCTGGATGAGAAAACCGCCGATGATTACGGCGTTGATGTCACGCCGCGTCTGGAAATCGTCAAAACCTCCGAGCCCGCGGCACGCGCGGCCGGTATCATGGTCGGCTCGGTGGACGAGCTGGTCGCAAAACTCAAAGAAGCGGGGGCTGTGTAATGGCTGTTCTTCTTCTCGCAGAAGTCACCAATGGTGAACTGGCAATCGACGCAACCGCCAAGGCCGTGACCGCGGCCAAGGCCCTGGGCGATGTGACCGTTCTGTGCGCGGGCGCCTCTGCTGCTGCCGCAGGCGACGCCGCCGCCATGATCGACGGTGTGGCTAAGGTTCTGGTCGCCGAAGACGCATCGCTGGGTCACCGCCTGGCCGAACCGACCGCCGCGCTGATCGCATCGCTGGCCGGTGACTATGAACATATCGTCGCCCCGGCCACCACGGACGCCAAGAACGTCATGCCGCGCGTTGCCGCGCTGCTGGACGTGATGGTCCTGTCGGACGTGTCCGGCGTTGTCGATGGCAACACGTTCGAGCGCCCGATCTATGCCGGGAACGCGATTCAGACCGTCAAATCGTCGGATGTGAAAAAGGTCATCACCTTCCGCACCTCGACCTTTGATGCCGCTGGCGAAGGCGGGTCTGCCTCGGTCGAAAGCATCGGCGCCGGGGACGACCCCGGCTTGTCGGAATGGGTCGAAGACAAGGTCGCCGCATCGGATCGTCCCGAACTGACCTCGGCCGGTGTGGTCGTGTCCGGCGGGCGCGGCGTTGGCTCCGAAGAGAACTTTGCCCTGATCGAGAAACTGGCCGACAAGCTGGGCGCCGCCGTTGGCGCATCCCGCGCCGCCGTCGACTCGGGCTTTGCACCGAACGACTGGCAGGTGGGTCAGACCGGCAAGGTCGTGGCACCGGATCTGTACATCGCCGCCGGCATATCGGGCGCGATCCAGCACTTGGCCGGGATGAAGGACAGCAAGATCATCGTCGCGATCAACAAGGACGAAGAAGCCCCGATCTTCCAGGTCGCCGACTTCGGACTGGTCGCCGACCTGTTCCAGGCCGTCCCCGAACTGACCGAGAAGCTGTAAGGGCCACGGCCCAACCCGCCAAAACGCATCAAAGGCCCGCCGAACCCCCGGCGGGCCTTTTTTGGTACGAGCCGAATGGGCGGCGAGCGGATCGGACGGACCAGGATGCGCGCGGTCCTAAGCCTTGTGACGCCTCGTCAGAACGGCTCCGGTTCATTGTCAAGAAGCAAAACACTTGTTAGATTTTGGCTCAACACAAGCTTGAATCGATAGGAAAAATTCATGTCTCTGATTAAGAACTCCCCTAGCTGGGCAGTGGATGAACACAAGATGTTCGCCGATAGTACACGCAGGCTTTTCGATGCAGAGATGGCTCCGAAGATTGAAAAATGGACGGAACAGGGAATTGTTGACCGCGACTTCTGGAAAACAGTCGGTCAGCAGGGTGTCATGGGTGGCTCGATTGCCGAAGAATATGGTGGGTTCGGTGGCGGCATCGGGTTCGACGCGATTACCGTCTACGAGCAGGGGCGCACCGGTGATACGGGTTGGGGCTATGGGATCCAGTCCATCGTAATCCATTATCTCAACGCATATGGCAGTGAGGAACAGAAGAAAAAGTGGTTGCCGAAACTGGTCAGCGGCGACAGCGTTGCGGCGATTGCCATGACCGAGCCTGGAACGGGCTCTGACCTCCAGAACGTACAAACCTATGCGGAAAAGGATGGCAACCACTACAAGATCAACGGATCGAAGATCTTCATCACCAACGGGCACGCGGCGGATCTGGTTGTGATCGTGGCAAAGACCGACCGCAACGCCGGCGCCAAGGGCCTTTCGTTGATCGTTCTGGAAACCGAGGGTGCCGAGGGCTTTCGCCGGGGACGGAACCTGAAGAAACTGGGTATGAAAGGTTCGGATACGGCTGAGCTGTTCTTCGAAGATGTACGCGTGCCTACGGCGAACCTGCTTGGTCCGGAAGAGGGGCAGGGGTTCTACCAGCTGATGAAGCAGCTGCCTTGGGAGCGGCTGATGATCGGCATTACCGCGCTCGGTTTTATTGATTTTGCGATCGATGAAACGGTCAAATATGTTCAGGACCGCAAGGCATTTGGAAGCCGGATCATGGACTTCCAGAATACGCGCTTCAAACTGGCGGAATGCAAAACCAAGGCCGAATTGCTACGTTCCTTCGTCAATGATGGGCTCGCGCGTCTTGAAGCGGGCGAACTTGATACGGCCACGGCTTCGATGGCGAAATGGTGGGGCAGCCAGACGCAGAACGAGGTCATGCATGAATGCCTGCAACTGCACGGTGGTTACGGTTTCATGATGGAATACCCCATCGCGCGTCTTTATGCCGACAGCCGGGTCCAGATGATCTATGGCGGCACCAACGAGATCATGAAGGAATTGATCGCACGTTCGATGGACGTTTGATCCGTCCGGTGCCGGGTGGGGCTATTCCCTACCCGGCCCCAGAATTTCGTCGCTGTGTTCCCCAAGTCGCGGGGCCGGGCGATGATCATGTCGCGCCGGGGTCGCTGAGAAGCGTATCGGCGGGCGTGTCGTCCAGATCGCACCTTCGGTCGGGTGATCAATCCGTTGAAAGAACCCGGTCGCGGCAAGATGGGGATCGTTCGGCAAATCTGACAGGTTGCGCACCGGCATGGCTGGTATGTCTGCCTGCTCCATCAGGGCAAGCCAGTCATTCGTGGTCCGGGTCAGCGCAATCTGCGCCACCATATCGTATACCGCGCCGATGTTGCGGCTACGGGTGTCCATGTCCGTGACCCAGACATGGTCGATCATGTCATTGCGCCCAACCGCCTTGAAAAACCGTGCCCATTGTACGTTGGTGTAGGGCAGAATGGTGATGTAGCCATCAGCGGTCTGAACTGGACGCCGGTGCGGAACCAGCATGCGGGCATAGCCGAAATCCTGCGGAGTCTCTTCAAAGGTGGCCCCATCCATATGTTCGGCCAACAGGAAGGCGGCCAGCGTTTCAAACATCGGAACCTCGACATGCTGGGCCTCTCCAGTACGTTCGCGGTGGAACAGGGCACCCATCACGGCATAGGCGGCGGTGACCCCGCCAAGCTTGTCGGCGAGAATTGTCGGGGCATAAGCGGGCGGTACCCCAGGGTCGCGCAAGGTTGCCAAGCTGGCCAATCCCGACACCGACTGGACGGAATCGTCGAATGCAGGCTTGGCGGCATAGGGCCCGTCCTGCCCGAAACCGGTGGCGGATACCATGATCAGGTTCGGGTTTTCCTGGCGTAGAGTTTCGGGATCCAAAGACAATCTGGCCAGCGCCGCAGGCCGAATGCTCGAAATCATCACATCGGCATCGATGAGCAGTTTGCGCAACTGATCGCGACCGGTTTGCGTTTTTAGGTCCAGTACGACACTGCGCTTGTTACGGTTGGCCCCCAGAAAAGCGGCACCCATCAGCTTGTTGCGCGATGGCTGGACCTGGCGAAGAAGATCGCCCTCGGGGCCTTCCACCTTGATCACATCGGCCCCCAGATCGCCCAGCATCTGCGTCGCCAAAGGTCCGAAAACCACAGAAGTCAGATCGACGATCTTCACGCCTTGAAGAAGCCCCGGTTTGTTCTCAGCGGTCATTTGGTTGTCCACCCTTTTAGTTGCCCACCGTTTTTATGAACGACGGCCGAACTCGGCGCGAAGGGCTTTGCCTTGCGCATCGAAGGCCGGGCAGGGGCCCAGTGCCGTTTCGCCGAGGCTGCGCCGGATCGGGGGGGTCGGGACGTTGATTTCACCGGAAGGCGTGCGAATTACGGACCGGTCAAGCTGGGGGTGACCGGACAGGGTCGCCACGTCGTTCACCGCGCCCGAGGCAATGCCCGCAGCGTCAAGCCGCTTCAGCATCTCGGCGCGGTCATGCGAGGCGAACACGGCCTTGATGAGAACTTCGAGCGCGGGTTTGTTTTCAATTCGCGACGTGTTGTCATGGAACCGGGGGTCGGTTGCCAAAGCCGCATCGCCCAGTATGTGTTCACAGAACCGTTGCCATTCGCCGCTGTGCTGAACGGTAATGACGACAAGCTGACCGTCCTTGCATTCATAGGCCCCGTACGGGCAGATGACCGTGTGGTTCAGTCCGACACGAGGTGTCGGCTTGCCAAGGTGATCGTGATACAGCAGCGGAACCGACATCCAGTCGGCCATCACATCAAACATTGCCACGGAAACGCCGCTGCCCTTGCCGGTGCGATCACGCCCGACAAGTGCTTCGCAGATTCCAGCATGGGCTGTCATACCGGTGGCGATATCGCAGACCGACACGCCCACCCGTCCTGGTCCGTCGGGTGTACCGGTCACTGATGCCAGACCGCTCTCGCATTGCACCAGAAGGTCATAGGCCTTGGCGTCGCGCATCGGGCCGTCTTCGCCATATCCGGTGATGTCGCAGGTCACGAGACGCGGGAAGCTCTCTCGCAGAGTCGCGGAATCGAGCCCGAGCTTGGCCAGCGCGCCAGGCAGCAGGTTCTGAATAAACACATCTGCGTTTTCCAGCATCCTGAGCAGGATTTCACGGTCTTCGTCGGCTTTAATGTCCAAGGCGACCGATTCTTTGCCTCGGTTCAGCCATGTGAAATAGGCGCTTTCACCGTTGGCGGCGGTATCGTAGGCGCGGGCGAAATCGCCTGCGCCCTTGCGTTCGATCTTGATCACGCGCGCGCCGGCGTCGGCCAGCCGCGAGGAGCAAAAAGGCGCGGCGACTGCCTGTTCCAGCGCAACGACGAGTTTGCCGGAAAGGGGGGCTAAGTCTGAACCTGGCATGAGTTTCTCTCAATTGATCCTGAAAGGTTGACTAAATCTAACAATTGTTAGAAAGATTATCAATACGCTTAAACAATGACTGGGTCGCTTGAAGGAGAACACCTATGCAGGATGCCAAAGGACCAGACCAGCTTTTCCAACGCGCGCTGGCAGAGGGCGAGATTCTGCTGCCCAAGTGCGACGACTGCAGGGCCTATCACTTTTTCCCGCGAGTCTTGTGTCCACATTGTCATGGCACCGCGATTTCGTGGAAGCAGGCTGGCGGCAAGGGACGGGTCCACACCACAACAGTCGTGCGCCGAAAGCCCGAACGGGGCGGCGACTACAACGTATGCGTCGTCGAGCTGGACGAGGGTGTCCGGATGATGAGCCGGGTCGAGGGCATTGCCCCGGGTGAGGTCGTCATCGACATGCCTGTAACCGCATTCGTGGGCGAGGCCGAGGGTGTTCCGGCCGTGCTTTTCAAACCGTCGGAGGGATAGGCCATGACCACTGAACTTCGGGGAAAATCCGCCATCGTGGGAACCGGTCATGCCGGTTTCGGAGAGGCCCATGGCCTGACGGCCTATGATGTCATGGCGCAATCCGCGCTTGCGGCGCTTGGCGATGCCGGGCTGAAACTGTCCGACGTCGACGGGCTGTTCTGCACCATGATGGAAGACAGCATGCCGGCGCTTATGGCGGCGGAGTATCTGGGCATCCAGCCCCGGTTCATTGATGGCACGATGTCGGGCGGTTCGTCCTTCGTAAACTACCTGACGTCCGCGACCATGGCGCTGGACGCCGGTCTGTGTGATGTCGCGCTGATTGTTTATGGCTCCAACCAGCGCACCGCGTCGGGCAGACTGGTGACCGCTTCACGTCCGCCGGCCTACGAGGCGCCGTATAATCCGCGCTATCCGATCTCGGCCTATGCGATGGCGGCGGCGCGGCACATGCATGAATATGGTACCACCCGCGAACAGCTGGCCGACGTGGCCGTTGCCGCGCGGGCCTGGGCGCAGCGCAACCCCGAAGCGTTCGAGCGCGGCCCGCTGACCCGCGAGGACGTGTTGGGTGCGCGCATGGTGGGCGATCCATTGACCGTGCGCGACTGTTGTCTTGTCACCGACGGTGGCGGCGCGATCGTAATGGTCCGCGCGGACCGCGCCCGGGATTTCCCGAAGGCACCTGTCTATGTGCTGGGCAGTGCTGCGGCAAGCTCGCACCGGCAGATTTCCCAGATGAAGGATTTCACCGTGACCGCGGCCCGCGACTCGGGCGCGCGCGCCTTTGCGGCGGCCGGAGTGACCCCTGCGGATATCCAGGCGGTCGAGCTCTATGATGCCTTCACCATCAACACGATTTTGTTTCTCGAAGATCTTGGGTTCTGCGCGAAGGGCGAGGGAGGGGCCTTTGTCGAGGGCGGACGCATCGCGCCTGGCGGCGTGTTGCCGGTGAACACGAATGGCGGCGGCCTGTCCTGCGTGCACCCCGGGATGTACGGCATCTTCACAGTGATCGAGGCTGCTCGTCAGATCCGTGGCGACGCGCCGGGCATTCAGTTGAAGGATATCGACCTGGCGCTGGCGCATGGCAACGGCGGTGTGCTGTCCAGCCAGGTCACGGCGATACTTGGATCGCAAAACACGCTCTGACGGCAACTAAGGGAGGAAAGTAAATGCCATTGGATTTCGAGGCATTGTCGAACTGGGACTTTGAGGAAATCGAACAGACGCTGACCGAACGGGATACCATCCTGTATGCACTCGGCCTTGGGTTCGGCGAGGATCCGACCGACAAAAAGGAGCTGGCCTATGTCTATGAGGACGGGCTCAAGGCAGTTCCCTCGATGGCGGTCATTTTGGGGTATCCCGGCTTCTGGCTGCGCGATCCCAAGACCGGCGTAAACTGGCAGAAAGTGCTGCACGGCGAACAGTGGCTCGACATCTACAAGCCGCTGCCGACAACTGGCCGGATTGTCGGCCGCAGCAAGATCGACTTCATCGCCGACAAGGGCGAGGGCAAGGGAGCCGTCATTTACCAAAGCCGTGATATTATCGACGCGGACAGCGGTGAAAAACTGGCGCGCGTGGCGATGTCGGCTTTCTGTCGCGGTGATGGGGGGTTCGGCGGTGAAAACCAAGCGGGTCCGGCACCCGCAGTGCTGCCTGATCGGGCGCCTGATCATGTATGTGATATCGATACCCTGCCGCGCCAAGCCCTTATTTATCGTCTCAGCGGTGATTTCAATCCGCTTCATGCTGACCCGGATGTTGCCCGTTCTGTCGGGTTCGACCGCCCGATCCTGCATGGTCTGGCGACCTATGGGCTGGCGGCCCGGGCGATTCTAAAGACGTTGCTTGACTATGATTCTGCCCGGCTTGTCGGTCTGGATGTTCGGTTCTCGGCGCCGGTCTATCCCGGCGAAACCGTGCGGTTCGAAATCTGGGAAGAGGACGGCGAGGCCCGGTTTCGAGCATCTATTCCGGCACGCGACGTGGTTGTTCTGAACAACGGCGCGGCGCGCTTCGCCTGAGGCAGTGAAGATGGCTCAACCGCTCAAGGATATCCTGGTGCTGGATTTCAGCACCCTTCTTCCCGGTCCGATGGCGACGCTCATGCTGTCTGAGGCCGGCGCCGAAGTGATCAAGTTCGAGCGTCCCGGAGTCGGCGAGGACGCGCGCCACACGGAGCCAAAGATCGACGGAGAGAGCATCGGATTTGCTGTGTTGAACCACGGCAAGCGATCGGTGGCCATCGACCTCAAGTCAAGGGGCGCAGTGGAACGTCTGCGCCCCTTAATCGAGAAGGCCGATGTTCTGGTAGAGCAGTTCCGTCCCGGAGTGATGGACCGGCTGGGGCTTGGTTATGAAGCGGTGCGAAAGATCAATCCCGGTCTCATCTATTGTTCGATCACCGGCTATGGCCAGACCGGACCAAAGGCCAGCTCCGCTGGCCACGACCTCAACTACGTCGGTGATGCGGGTATCCTGTCGCTCAGTCGCGGACCGGATGACCAGCCAACGACACCGTTCGGGCTGGTCGCCGATATCGGAGGCGGAACATATCCGGCGGTGATGAATATCCTGCTGGCCCTGATAGCGCGGCAGGCAAGCGGGCAGGGAACGCATCTGGATATCGCAATGGCCGAGGGGGCGTTCGCCTTTGCCTATTGGGCACATGCCGAAGGTGTGATTGCCGGGCAGAACATCGAAAGCGGTGGCAGCCGTCTGACGGGTGGCCTGGCCCGGTATCGGCTTTATTCGGCTGCGGACGGGCGTCAGATCGCCGTCGGCGCGTTGGAAGAAAAGTTCTGGCAGTCGTTCTGCGATGTCATTGGTTTGCCGGTGGCCCTTCGCGATGACTGGTCCGATCCAAATGCCTGTGCCGCGGAGGTTGCACGTCGTCTGAGGGAACACCCCTCGACCCATTGGGAGCCTTTGCTGGCTGCGGCAGATTGCTGCTGTTCGGTCGTGAAGACGCCCGCCGAGGCGGCGCGTGACCCGCATTTCAAAGCGCGTGACGTGTTCGGGCGGACAGTAAAAATCTCCGGCCGGGACGCGCCTGCTTTGCCGCTGCCAATTGCGCCGGAGTTCCGTTCTTCGGGAAATTCGGTCGGAGTTGCAGCCACTCTGGGCGAAGACAATACGCGTTATGGCGTGGACCAACCAAAGACAGAGTAAATCCCGTTGACGGGCAGGTTTTGAATCGGTAATCTAACACTTGTTAGAAAAAGGGAGGGGCCAATGGACAAGTCTGACGATGACCTGCCGACTGAAGCTGAGCGTTATCTCATGCCATCGCGCTTTGTGGAAAGCGATAGCTTGGAAGTGCAGGGTTTCGTGACATCGGCTTTGCGTGATCTTCCTGTGGACGCAACCAATCGAGATAAGGCGATCCGCCTGTTCGAAGCGGTGCGCGACGATATTCGCTATGATCCCTATTGTTTTGCGCTGGATGAGGACTCGTACCGTGCCAGCCGTATCGCTGGGGCGGAAGCGGCGTTTTGCGTTCCCAAGGCAATTCTTCTGGCGGCTTGTTTGCGTGCTGTGGGTATCCCCGCCGCTCTGGGGTTCGCGGATGTGCGCAACCACCTGAATACACCCAAGTTGCAGGAGTTGATGGGGACCGATCTCTTTATCTACCACGGCTATGTTCAGCTGTGGTTGGGGAATGAGGCCTACAAGGTGACACCTGCATTCAACATGGAACTGTGTGAAAGATTCGGGGTCAAACCCCTGGTCTTCGACGGCTATAACGACGCGCTCTTTCACGAGTTCGACGAACAGAATCACCGGCACATGGAATATGTGAACGACCGTGGTCTCTATTTCGACGCGCCGATGGGTGAGTTCCTGGCGGCGTTCAAGGAAACCTATCCGAAGCTGGAAGAATTCAACCGCATCCGGATATCCAAGGATGCGAGCGGATACGATGACGGTTTCGCAAAGGAGGGTGCCTCTTGAGGTATCTGGAAGACTTCTCGCCGGGCCAAGTCTATCGCTTTCGCAGCGCTCCGATGAGCGCGGATTCGATAAAGGCCTTTGCCAAGGAATGGGATCCGCAGCGACTGCACACCGATGAAGACTATGCAATCGCCATACATGGTAGCCTGATCGCCTCGGGCTTTCAGACCATGCTTGAGGTGTTCAAGCCGGTCATGACCGAGATGATGGTCAATGTTGCCAATATCGGCGGCATGGGCTTTGACAATTTGCGCTGGCTGCGGCCGGTGCGCCCGAACGAACCCCTTGATGTCGAACTGACGGTCAACTCGGTCACACCGTCAAAAAGCAAGCCCGACAGAGGTGTTTTGCACTATACACTCAGCGCCAAAAACCCCGAGGGCGAGGTCGTTTTTTCGACCGACACCCCCGTGATGATCCAGCGAAAACAAAATGACACAAACTGATATCCTTTCCAGCGAACAAGAAGACCTTCGCCTTTTGCGCGAGAGCGCGCGCACGTTGTTTGAACGGGCGGGCGGAAGTGACAGGGCCCGACAACTCCGTGATGCCGGGAGCGGTTTCGATCCGGAGATGGTCCGGGAACTCGCCGAGGCCGGTGTTTTCGGCGTGGCGGTGCCCGAAGATCAGGGCGGGCTTGGCATGGGCCTAGCCGCCGGGGGTGTCATCGCCGAGGAAGTCGGCCGTGTGATTGCACCGGAACCGGTCGTGTTGACAATCGGTCTGAGTCTTGGCCTTCTGCGCCGCCTTTGTCCGGATCATCCGAAGATGGCACAGCTCATCGGCGGCGAAATTTCCTTGGCGGTTGCCTGGCAGGAACGCGGCCCCGATGGGGCGCCTGCCGATGCGACCTGCCGATACGCGGACGGAAAGCTGACCGGTGGCAAGGCCTGGGTCGTCGGTGCGATCGGTTCGCACGGGTTCCTTGTCGTGGCCGAACAGGATGATGGTCCGGTTCTGGTTCTGGCCGAGGCAGACGCGCAGGGGCTTGTCATCGACAAGCGGACGCAGGCGGATGGCAGCTCTCTGGGCGAGCTTTCGTTTTCGGGAACTCCGGCCGTGGAATTGGCCCGCGGCGGTGCGGTTCCCACTGCACTGGCCGAGGCTGTCGCCGATGCAACGGCGCTTGCCGCGGCCGAGCTTGTCGGCCTGAGCGAGCGTGCCTTCGAGATCACGCTCGACTACATCAAGACGCGCGAGCAGTTCGACAAGCCGATCGGGTCTTTTCAGGTCATCCAGCACCGTGCCGTCGAACTCAACGTGATGTGCGAGGTCGCGCAGGCCGGAGTGCGGGAGGCGCTTGCGCAGATGGACAGCGAAACCGATCCGAAGGTTCGGGCCCCGATTGCCAGCCGTGCGAAGGCGCGGGCGGTTACGGCCGCCAAAAGAATTACCCGTGATGCGATCCAGTTGCACGGGGCGGTCGGGTACACGGATGAGTTCGATATCGGGCTCTACCTGAACCGGGCGCTGGTGCTGTCGGCCTGGTTGGGCGACGATGCCTATCACAGGCGGATTTGGTTCGAGGCACGCGAAGCAGAGGGGGCAGCACAATGACCGACTGGAATGCAATTAGCGATGTGGAATTCCGCAAAGAAGTGCGCCAGTTCTTCGAAGCGGAATATCCCGAGGAGCTGCGTCATCTGCCGCACCGCCCGAAGTTCGCCGAGATCGAACATTGGCACCGCAAGCTGCACGCCAAGGGCTGGGTTGCGCCAGCTTGGCCCGCTGAATTCGGCGGTATGGGCCTAAACGCTGCTAAGCTGCTGATCTTTTATGAAGAGCAGCAGCGCTGGGGCGTCAATCGCGGTCGCGACATGGGCGTGCAGATGGTCGGTCCCCTGATCATCAAATTCGGCACCCAGGAACAAAAAGACTACTGGCTGCCGCGTATCCTGAGTTGCGAAGACATCTGGTGCCAGGGATACTCGGAACCCGGCGCCGGGTCCGATCTGGCGAACCTGCGCACACGCGCAGAGATTGACGGCGACGACTTTGTCATCAACGGACAGAAGATCTGGACCACGATGGCGCATGACGCCACGCATATTTTCATGCTGGTGCGCACCGATCCCGATGCGCCCAAGAAACAACAGGGTATCAGTTTCCTGCTCGCTCCGATGAATCAGCCTGGAGTCGATGTACGCACCATCACGACCCTGTCGGGCGAGACCGAGTTTTGCGAGGTCTTCTTTGACAATGCACGGACGCCCCGCGAGAACCTCGTGGGCGAGCTGAACAAGGGTTGGACGATGGCCAAGGCGCTCTTGAGCTTCGAACGCATTTTCATCGGTTCGCCAAGTCTGGCCCAGAACGCTCTGGGACAGCTTGAAAGCTTTGCCCGTGGCCGTGGCGCGTTTGACGATCCGGTGTTCCGTGACCGCTTTGCCCAGGCGGCACTGGATGTGGAAGATCATGCCGCGCTTTATGCCCGTTTTGCAGATCAGCTCAAACGTGGCGAGACGCTGGGTGCGGATGTCTCCATGCTGAAGATTTGGGTGACTGAATGCTTCCAGCGCATCACCGAACTGATGATCGAAGCAGCCGGTCCCGATGGCGGCTCCATCGGGCCGCTTCAGGTTGGCAATGTTAGCGTCGACGTTTTGTCGAGCTTCTACAAGGCCAGACCTACCACGATCTATGGTGGATCGAACGAAATCCAAAGAAACATCCTGTCCAAGGCCGTCCTGGGACTGCCTGGCTGACTCAATACCCCACGGAGGAAATAGAACCATGTCGGAGCGTTACGCAAAATACGACAAACTGAAATTTGACTACCCGGCGGATCGCGTGCTGCGCATCACGTTCGACCGGCCCGAGACGTTTAACTCGGTCGATGCCGAAACTCACACCCAGATGACGGACATGTGGATCGATATCGACCGTGACCCAGACATCAATTCGGTCATCGTGACCGGTGCGGGCAAGGCGTTTTCCGCCGGGGGTGATTTCAGCCTGATCGAAAACATGATTGGCAACTCGCACGAGATCATGAAGACGTGGAAAGAAGCCAAGGATCTCGTCTATAACATCATCAACTGCAACAAGCCGATCATTTCCGCGATCAATGGCCCTGCGGCCGGCGCGGGCCTTGTGGTTGCCATTCTGGCCGATATCTCGATAGCCGGAAAACGGGCCAAGATCGTTGATGGTCACCCGCGTCTGGGTGTTGCCGCCGGTGACGTCGCGGCGATCATCTGGCCGCTGCTGACCTCGATGGCCAAGGCGAAGTACTATCTGATGACCTGCAAGCCCGTATCGGGCGAAGAGGCCGAGCGTATCGGTCTGGTATCAATGTGCGTCGAGGATGATGAGCTGCAGCAGATCGCGCTGGATACAGCCGTCGAACTGGCCAACGGCTCGCAAAGCGCGATCCGCTGGACCAAGTATTCACTGAACAACTGGCTGCGTCAGGCCGGGCCGATCTTTGATGCGTCGACCGCGCTGGAGATGCTTGGCTTCATGAGCGAGGACGTCAAGGAAGGTGTGTTGTCGCACCGCGAGAAGCGCGCGCCGAACTTCCGTAAGGACTGCCCGCTTTAACGCCCGATTGGACGAGGAGGCATGGAAATGTCTGATGATATCTACAAAGATATAGCGCAAGCCTATGCCGCTGCGGCCAACAAGGCTCCTGGCCTGAAATCGCGATTTACGGCTGCCGGATTCGATCCGGCAGCTGTCACATCGGTGGCGGACCTCTCGCGTCTTCCAGTGATGAAAAAAGAAGAGCTTCTGAAGATCCAGCGCAAAAATCCGCCCTTTGGCGGGTTCCTGGCCTCGGATCTGAAGGATGTCGGGCGGATCTACGTGTCCCCCGGCCCGATTTTCGAACCGGCCCTTTCGGACGGTGGCGGCCACGGCCTTGAACTGCTGTTCAAGGCGGCAGGCGTGGGGCCGGGGGATATTATCCTGAACACATGGATGTATCATCTGGTGCCCGCGGGGCTTTTGTTCGACGAAGCGGCACAGGCCGCAGGCGCCACGGTTATCCCCGGCGGCGTCGGCAATACGGAGCTTCAGGCACAGATCATCGTCGAAACCGGCGTGACTTCGATCTGCGCTTCGACCGCGTTTTTCCTGACGCTGGCGGACAAGGTGGTCGAAACCTATGGGCGCGACGCCTGGAAGGTGAAAACAGCCTTCCTCGGCGGAGAGATGGGCGACTGGATGGCCAAACGCCGCCGGATCGAGGAAGACTATGGCGTGTCGACCTGGGCTGCCTATGCCACCGCCGATCTGGGCCTTATTGCATATGAGGATGGCGGCGAAGGCTATGTGGTTCATCCCGGCCGCGTGGTGCAGATCTGCGATCCGGTCAGTGGCGAACAGGTCGCTCACGGGGAACCGGGCGAGGTTGTTGTGACCGCGCGCGATGCCACCTGGCCGATGATCCGGTTCGGCACCGGCGACAGCGCCTTTGCCCTGGAAAGCAACGCGGATGGCACCGTCAGCCGGATTTCAGCATTGCAGGGCCGTGTCGGGGCAGCGGTCAAAGTGCGCGAGATTTTCGTTTATCCGCGCGTGGTTGAAGAAGTCGTCATCGGCACGCCGGGCGCAAAGGCCGCGCAGGCCGTGGTAGTGCGCGAGAACGATCGCGACATGATCCGCCTCTCGCTTGTGCTTGAAGACGGTGCCGACGCTTCTGCTGCGGAAGCAGCCGCCGCCGAAAGCTTTAAACTGCATGCGCGAATTCGCGCCGACGCGGTGAGCATCGTTTCGGAACTACCCGAGAATGCAGAACTGATCGTCAACCAAAAAGACGTCTGAGATCGCGTCTCGATCTTCGGCGACAACCGCAGAAACAGATGGGCGGCCGGGTGACCGGCCGCCCTCTTTCGTCAGGAACAGAGCGCATCTTTGGCGGCGTGGTATTCTCGGTCGAGACGGTCGATGTAGGCCGCCGTGGTCATCACCTCTTTCACCGCTCCGATCCTGAGCAGCCCGATCTGATTGGCCCAAGGTAATTGTTAAAGCGTTTCGATATTAACCTGAGACATATCCGGCAGCCCTGAAGTAATTCCAGCACTCTTCTGGATCGTAGAGATCGCAGATTGATCCGATAGCGTCGAAGACCTCGGTGAAGCTTCTAGCCCCGATCCGTCGCAAGTGGGCTTTCAGCTTTGAATATGCCTGTTCGATGGGGTTCAAATCGGGCGAGTAAGGCGGCAGGTACAGAAACCAGCAGCCGTGGTCGCGCAGGGCCTGCGCGGCGTCCTTGTTGCGATGCGTCGCGAGGTTGTCGAGGATAACAACGGTTCCTGGTGCGATCTCTGGGACCAGCACTTGGCGTATGTAGGCGGCAAAGGCCGGGCCGCCCATCGCACCCTGTATAACCCAAGGCGCGATCAGTGCATCCTGCGTCAGGCCCGCGATCAGTGTCTGCGTCCCCCAGCTTCCAAAGGGCGCGTCCATGGTCAGACGCTCGCCTCGTCTGGATCGGCCACGCAGGCGGGTCAGGTTCGTCTTCACTGCAGTTTCGTCAATAAAGACAACGCGGTCTGGCATCCGGGAGATGGTGGGCAAGCGATGCTTGAACCAATCGCCGCGCTGTTGCCTTACCTTGGCGCGACGGCGCTCGGTGGCAACCGGAGACTTTTTTTGTATGTGAACCCGAGCCGGGACAGCAGGTTGGAGATGGAAGAGTGATGCACTTGCACGCCCTCTGCCTCGGCCAGCGCGTCGCGTAGCTCGAAGAGGGTGATGTCGGGGTCTTGTGCAATCAACTCCTCAAGGAAAGTCTGATGCGGTGCCAGCTTGCCTTTGCCGCGCGGCGGTCCCTGCGGTGCGGGTTCCGCGTGACCCTTGGTCCTCACTTGGCGCGCCCATCGCGCACCTGTCGCAGGTGACAATTTCAGACGCAACGCCGCCGCACGCCCGCTTAACCCTTCGTCAATATATCTCTGAAACCGCGTCCTTAGTGCCGAAGGTAAAGGTGCTGACATGATCCATCCTCCCAAACAGGATGAAACAAACCTGATGCCTTAAGGGAATCCCTCGCGATTCAGGTTCAATCAGAAATGCTTTAATTCAGAGGTTTGCCTGGTCTATTTACCAAGCCTCTCCGCAAAGCCTAACAGATGTTAGAAAAATTGGTCAACAACTGAATCCGCTACCAAAGGAAACTGATCAGATCGCCGCGTACTCTGCGGAAAAGCTTCGAAGACCGTTTTGATCCTGACACCAGACTGTCCCGGAGGCGCCGGTCCCTTCATTGTGCAGTTGCAATTCGCAGGGCAGGGTGAGCGGCGCGAGTCCGCGGAACGAAAACCGGTGGGGCGATGTTTTTAACGCATCCGCCGCCAGATTCAGAAGCAGCGTGGCCTGCAATGGGCCATGCACAACAAGTCCGGAATAGGCTTCGGTTTCGGTGGCGTAGATGTGGTCATAGTGAATGCGATGGGCATTGAACGTCAGCGCCGAATAGCGAAACAGTAGAACAGGATCCGGTGTCAGGGTCGATCTGAGCGTGGTGGGGTCACCCGCGTCAGGTGCGCTCTCGCCCGTGCGGGGGGCGGAAATCTCACGATAAACGATCGTTTGCTGCTCCCGGATACAAAGCCGGTTGCCACTCGAATACTCATGTTCGACGGTCACAAAGACCAATGGGCCACTGCGGCCCTGCTTGGCCACTATGTCCCCGATCACCGAGCGGCGGGTGATGGTTTCGCCGATTTTCAGCGGCGCGATATGCGTAACATCGCCGCCAGCCCACATGCGGGCGGGCAGCGGAACAGGGGGCAGAAATCCACCCCTCGCGGCATGGCCGTCTTCTGACAGGGCGGCAGCTGGCACGGTATCAAGGACAAGGCACCAATGAATTCCCAGCGGGACATCGCCTGATCCGTCCCAAAGATGCGGACCGAGCGTGGCGCGGAATTTGTCGATCAGCCCCTCCGTCAGAACATCTTCCTTAGTCTCGGTGCGTCCCAGCCAGGGCGCCAGCGCGTCAAGGTCGATCTCACCCATAACCCTGGCCTTCAGAACGATCTTGGCATGCCGAGGATATGTTCTCCGACATATGACAGGATCAGGTTGGTCGAGATCGGGGCGACCTGATAGAGGCGCGCCTCGCGGAACTTGCGCTCGACATCGTATTCCCGTGCGAAACCGAAGCCGCCATGGGTCTGGATGCAGGCATTGGCCGCTTCCCAGCTGGCCTCCGAAGCCAGCAGCTTAGCCATATTCGCCTGCGCTCCGCAATCCAGCCCGGCATCGAAGCGCCTGCAGGCTTCAAAGCGCATCAGATTGGCGGCCTCGATGTTCACATAGGACCTGGCGATAGGGAATTGCACGCCTTGGTTCTGGCCGATGGGACGGTCAAAGACCACGCGGTCACCGGCATAGGCGCGGGCCTTGTCGACGAACCAGTATCCATCACCGATACATTCCGCCGCAATCAGGGTCCGTTCGGCGTTCAGCCCGTCAAGAATATGGTAAAATCCGCGCCCCTCGGTGCCGATCAGGTTCTCGGCGGGGATTTCCAGGTTGTCGAAAAACACTTCATTGGTTTCGTGGCCGGGCATATTGGCGATGGGGCGGACCTCCATCCCGTTGCCGATGGCCTCTTTCAGATCGACCATAAAGATCGACAGGCCCTGCGACTTTTTCTTGACCTCGCTCAGCGGCGTGGTGCGTGCCAGCAGGATCATCAGGTCGGAATGCTGGATACGGCTGATCCAGACCTTCTGGCCATTGATCTCATACCGGTCACCCTTCTTGACCGCGGTGGTCTTCAGTTTGGTGGTGTCGGTCCCGGTTGTCGGTTCGGTCACGGCCATGGATTGCAGGCGCAACGCGCCGCTGGCGATGCCGGGCAGGTATTTCTGCTTTTGCTTCTCCGAACCGTGCCTGAGAAGCGTGCCCATGTTATACATCTGCCCGTGGCAATGGCCCGCGTTTCCGCCGCAGCGGTTCACCTCTTCCATGATGATCGAGGCTTCCGTCAACCCCAGATCCGAGCCACCGTATTCCTCGGGGATCATCGCGGCGAGCCAGCCCTCGCGGGTCAGCGCATCGACGAATTCCTCGGGGTAGGTTTCGCGGCGGTGATAGTCGGGCGGGAACTGCGCGCAAAGCGCGCGCATGGCGTCGCGCAGGTCGTTATGGCTGTCGGGGGCCGAGGTCTGCATCGCTTATGCCGCCCCCGGACCCGACGTTTCAAGAATTTCCTGCTCGGCACGCTGCCACAGCTCATAGGAAATCGGGTTTTCGCTCTCTTCGAGGATATGACCGACCAGCCCGATGGACCGCGCCATGACGCCAAAGCCGCGCACGATCTTCCAGGGAAAGCCGAATTCACAGCAGATCGCCCCGATCGCGCCGGTGGCGTTGATCGGCAGCATCTTACCCGATTTTTCTTCGGCAACGGCCTGAATTTTCTGGATCAACTCGATGTATTCACCGGACTTGCCGTTCTCGGCAGCGATCTGGAACAGGCGCGGGGTGCGCGGATCGACCGGTTTGTGCACCGGATGGCCCAGCCCCGGCACGATCATCTTGCGGGCGCGAAATTTTTCTACCGTCTCGACGGCCAGCGCATCCAGATCGACACCGGTGCCCAACTTGTCCTGTGGCAGTGCCTCGTAAAGCATTTTCGAGGCACCTTCCATAGAACCGACAAAGACGGTGCCCAGCCCACACAAGCCAGCCGCCACAGCCGCCTGAAGCGATTCCGGCGCCCCCATATAGGTCATCCGCGCCGCCAGGGCCGAGGGCGTGATACCATGTTCGACCAGGGTAATGACGATGGCGTTAAAGACGCGGCTTTCCTCGGGCGTGGCCTTGCGGCCCGTTAGTTGCAGGAACGCCAGATCGCCAAGGTTCATATGGCCCAGGATCTCGTTGGGCAGGTCGAGGCCACGCACGCTGATCTTGTCAGGGGTGCTCCAGGCAATGCTGGAGCTGATTTTTTCTTTGCGTTTTCCCATCAGACCGGATCCCATGAAAAGACATCCGCCGAAACCTCGAGCGGCGTGAATTGCGATTTGAGCGCGGGAATGGCGCGCTCGGCGATTTCATCTGCGGTCCAGCCATCGCCGGAATGAACCGAGCGCACCGGGCGGGGCTGGTTGAACAGGAAAATCTCGTTGTTGCGCACGGCAAAGATCTGTCCGCTGACGCCTTCGGCCCTGTCCGACATCAGGAAACAGGCCATCGGCGCCACTTTGGCGGGCGTCATCTGCTTGAGCTTTTCAACCCGCGCCTCCTGTTCGGGCGTGTCGGTCTTGATCGAGGAAATCATCCGGCTCCAGGCGAAGGGCGCGATGCAGTTCGACCGCACGTTCCAGCGTTTCAGGTCAAGCGCGACCGATTTCGAGAAGGCCGCGATGCCCAGCTTTGCCGCCGCGTAATTCGCCTGCGCCAGATTGCCGATCAGCCCCGAGGTCGAGGTCATATGCACCAGCGCGCCGCCCTCCTGTTCGCGGAAATAATCGGCCGCCGCGCGGCTGGTGTTGAAGGCGCCATAAAGATGAACCTTCACCACCGCGTCGAAATCCTCGTAGGTCATTTTGTGGAAGAACCCGTCGCGCAGGATGCCGGCGTTGTTCACCACCGCGTCGATGCGGCCGAATTCCTTGACACCCGCCTCGATCATCGCGCGCGCGGCGTCCGGATCGGTGACGTTGCCGCCATCGGCGATCGCATCGCCGCCCGCCGCCCTGATCTCGGCAACAACTTTCTGCGCAGCGGTTTCGGTCTGGCCCGTGCCTTTCAGCGAGGCACCCAGATCATTGACCACCACGGCGGCGCCTTCTGCGGCTGCCATCAAGGCGATATCACGCCCGATCCCACCGCCGGCCCCGGTGACCAGAACGACCTTTCCGTCAAGTGCTTTTGTCATCTTCTTGCTCCCTCAGCGTGACTTGCGGTATTTGTCCAACCCGCCGGTGTGCATGACCCGGCCCATGAGCGGCACACCGATGATCTCTTCTGCTTTGACCGCCGCTGCGATCAGCTTGTCCAGATCAATGCCGGTTTCGATGCCGAGCTCGTGACACAGGAACACTGCATCCTCGGTGCAGACATTTCCTGCGGCGCGCGCGTGGCCGTGGCCCGCGAAAGGACAGCCGCCAAGACCGGCGACGGAGCTTTCGAACATGTCCACGCCCATCGACAGGGCCGCATAAACGTTGGCGATCCCCAGCCCACGTGTGTCATGGATGTGCATACCGATGCGCGCCTCGGGCGCCAATTCGCGCAGGGCGCCGATCATCCGTTTGACCGCCTCGGGGTTTCCCCAACCCATGGTGTCGGCGATCACAAGGATCGGCACGGGGATGTCCTCTTCCTCGCACAGTTGGAGGATAAAGCGGAAATCGTCCAAGATGCGTTCTTGGGGGATGGGGCCCTCGAGGTTGCAGCCGAAGGCGGTCATCACATAGGCCGCGTCGACGGTATATCCCTCTTCCTTGTAAAGACGGACCCAGTCACGTTGTTTTTCCCGCATCTCGGCCGAGGAACAATTGTTGTTCGATTGGGCGAATGCTTCGGAAGGATAGAACAGCAGACGCGGGTCGATATCGACCTCATGCGCGGTCAGGGCCTTGCGAAACCCTTTGTCGTTCAGCCACAGCGATGTGTAGTTCACGCCCGGTTTGCGCTTGATACGCTGGAACAACTCGCCGGTGTCCGCCATCTGAGGAACGTATTTCGGGCTGACAAAGCTGCCGACCTGAATGCGTTTCAGACCGGTTTCGCTGAGCATGTCGATCAGTTCGATCCGCTCTTCGACCGGATAGATCTTTTTTTCGATCTGGAATCCCTCGCGCGGGCCTTCTTCACGAAATTCGACGAATTTGGGAAAGTCGCTCATTTCATCACTCCTCGGATGGCAGGATCTCGGCGATGACCTGGCCGCGATCGACCATGTCCCCATTCGAGACGGATATATTGCTGGCGATCCCGGCCGCGGCCGCCCGGATCGAGATTTCGAGTTTCATGGATTCCATGACCGCGACCACGTCGCCTTCGGCTACGCTCTGACCACCGGAGACCTTGATTTCGACAATCATGCCGGTCAGCGGAGAGGTCACGGCGCGATCCCCCGCGGCATCGCCGCCGGCAAAGGCAAGGGGCGCGGCGGGGCGGAAGACCAGGCGGCCTTCGGGCGTGTCCAGTTCGATCACGCCCGCGTGCAGACGTGCCTCGATCAGATGGACGGTGTCGCCTTCGCCGACACGCCAACAGCCCGGGGTCAGTTCACGTGCCGACAGTGTCAGCGCCTCGCCGTTTTCCGAATAGACGGTGTATCTGGCACCCGGTTTGACAGGGCCGATGCGCAGTTCTTCGGATACCTCGTCAGAATCGGTGAGCGTCACGCTTTGCCCTGCTTCCATCGCATCGCCGCCCAGGCCGAGCCGCCAGCCGGTAAAGGCATCACGGTTGGTCCAGGGATTGGCATCCGTATCGCCGCGCGAGGCGGCCACGAACAGAATGGCGGCAACCGCTTTCCACAGATCAGGGCGAACGAGGGGGGACGCCTGTGTCAGCTCGGCCAACCGGCCGTCGATCCACCGTGTATGAACCTGCATCCGTTCGAATTCAAGGTTTCGCGCCAGTGCCCTCAGAAAGGCGCGATTGGTCTCGACGCCTTCGACCGCGACATGATCAAGCGCCGTGGCCAGACGTGCCAATGCGGTTTCCCGGTCGGGCGCGTGCACGATCAGCTTGGCGATCATCGGGTCGTAATAAGGCGTGACCGCATCGCCTTCCTCGACGCCGCTGTCGATGCGCAGGCCCGACGGCAGGCTGAGCGTGGTCAAGGTGCCGGTCGACGGGGCGAATTGCATCGCCGGATCTTCGGCGTAAAGCCGCGCCTCGACCGCGTGGCCGTTGATCGTCAGATCGTCCTGCACCAATCCAAGGCCCGCGCCTTCGGCAATCCGCAGGTGAAGCGCGACAAGGTCCAGCCCGGTGATCGCTTCGGTGACGGGATGTTCCACCTGAATGCGCGGGTTTACCTCAAGGAAGAAATACTCGTCCCCCGCGACCAGAAACTCGACCGTGCCCAGCCCGCGATAGTCCAGCGTTTCACCAAGGCGCACCGCGTCGCGCGCGATGTCGTCCATAAGCGTCCGGGGCAGACCCCAGGCCGGGGCTTCCTCGATGACCTTCTGGTGGCGGCGCTGAAGCGTGCAATCGCGTTCGAACAGATGCACCACATGGCCCTTGCCGTCACCTGCGATCTGCACTTCAACATGGCGCGCCTCGGGCAGGAAACGCTCCAACAGCAGCCCTTCGGAGCCGAAGGTGGATTTTGCTTCGCGCAGCGCGCCTTCGATGTCCTCGACCAGCGTGGTTTCGTCAGTGACGAGCCGTTGCCCTCGCCCACCACCGCCGCCGACAGCCTTGAGCAGCACCGGCAGGCCCATTTGGCGCACCTCCTCTACAATCTGCTCGGGATCGGACCGCGCACCTTCGGCGCCCGAAATCACCGGGACGCTGGCCGCCACGGCGGCCTCTTTGGCGCTGGCCTTGTCGCCGAAACGTTCAAGCGTTTCCGGCGTCGGCCCCATGAAGATCATGCCAGCGGCTTCGACCGAACGAGCAAAATCGGGGTTTTCGGCCAGAAAGCCATAACCGGGATGGATCGCATCCGCGCCCACTGATTGCGCAGCGGCAATCACCGCGTCGATTTTCAGATAGCTCTCGGATGCAGGTCCGGCGCCGATACAGACCGACCTGCCGATTTCGCGGACATGCAGGGCATTGGCGTCGGCCTGCGAATGCACGCCGACAGGGGTGATCCCGCTGGCCCGCGCGGTGCGCGCGATCCGGCAGGCAATTTCACCGCGGTTGGCGATCAGAAGCGTTTTGATTTTCACGGTTCGCTCCTCACATCCTGAACACGCCGAAGTTGGTATCGACCTTGGGTCTGCGCGATGTCACATCCAGCATCAGCGCCATGACGTCACGGGTCTCACAGGGTTCGATCACGCTGTCGATCCAAAGGTTGGACGCGAAATTATAGGCCCCCTGAAAATCCTCGTATTCCTTGCGGATCGGCGCCTTGAAGGCTTCCTCCTCCTCGGGGGTCCAGCTTTTGCCTTCGCGCTCGTTGATCTGGGCGCGGACCTGGGCCAGCACGCTTGCGGCCTGTTCCGGCCCCATGATCGCCGACCGTCCCGTCGGCCAGGCAAACATTGCGTCCGGCTGGAACGGGCGGCCCAGCATCGCCAGGTATCCGGCCCCGTAAGAGCCACCGGTGATGATTGTGAATTTCGGCACCCGGGCCGAAGACATGGCCGTGATCATCTTGGCGCCGGCCTTGGCAATGCCCATCTGCTCGACCTCGCGGCCCACCATGAAGCCGTTCACATCGGCCAGGAACAGCAGCGGAATATCACGCTGGACGCAGAGATTGATGAAATGCGTCGCCTTCAGCGCGGCTTCGACGAAAAGCACGCCTGTATTGGCGATGATCCCGACCTCATGGCCGTGGATGCGCCCCCAGCCGGTCATGATCGTGTCGCCATAAAGCGGCTTGAATTCGTGAAAATCGCTGTCATCCACCAGCCGGGCGACGATCTCGCGGTTGTCGGTCGGCACCTTGGGGTCGCGGCTGACGAGACCATATATTTCCTCGACCGGATAGGCAGGTTCACGCGGCGTTTCCGGCGTCTTGCGGGGCAGGGGCTTTTCGCCCAGGTGTCGGACGATATCGCGGGTGATGGCCAAAGCATGGGCATCGTCCTCGGCCAGATGGTCGGTCACGCCGGAGACAGAACAATGCATCTTGCCGCCGCCCAATGTTTCGGCATCCACTTTTTCGCCGGTCGCGGCAAAGGTCAGCTCTGGTCCGCCCAGGTACATGAAGCCCTGGCCGCGCACGATGACCACCTCGTCGCAGAGCGCGGGGATATAGGCACCACCCGCGGTGCAGGGCCCCATGACCACGGCGATTTGCGGCACACCGTCACCCGACATGCCGATCTGTTGGTGAAAGATGGACCCGAACTGGCCTTCGTCGGGGAAAAGGTTGGCTTGGTCGGGCAGGAAGGCCCCGCCGGAATCCACGAGCGTGATAACAGGCAGGCGGTTTTTCCAGGCGATCTTTTGTGCCCGGACATGTTTGCGGCAGGTGATCCCGAAATAGGTGCCGCCTTTCACTGTAGCATCGTTGGCGATGATCATGCACTGGCGGCCTTCGATCACTCCGATACCGGTGATGATGCCGGCGCCGGGCGGAACACCCTTGTGCATGTTCAGTCCGGCCAGCTCGCCGAGTTCCAGAAAGGGGGTGCCCGGATCGATCAGCCGTTCGATCCGTTCGCGGGGCAGGATCTTGCCTTTTTCCACATGACGTTCGCGCGCCATTTCGGGGCCGCCGACGCGCTGTGAGAGCCGGAGGGCATGCAGTTCATCGACCTTTTCGCGGTAAGACGCGTCGTTGGCGCGGAAGTCGTCCGACGCAGTGTCGAGAAGGGATTTCATTCTAGTCATGGCAGGTCTGGATATTTCCTGAGAACGAAGGCGACCTTCGCGGCGCCGGGTTTTTCAAAAGTGTCGGCCGCAACCAGGTGAACGTCGGCCTTGAAGACCAAGGAGTCGCGCAGCCGCTGCTCGATTTTCTTTTTGAGGGTGACGTCATCGGCCGGATCGCGATCGGGGCCGCGTTCGACAATCACCGTCAGCGCGCCCTGCGTGGTGTGGCCCTCGAAATCGGCCACGATTCGCATGACGCCGTTGGTGTCCGGCACCATTTCGGTAATGATGCTGTTGATCGCCGACGGGAAGACATTGGCCCCGCGCACGATCAGCATGTCGTCGGTGCGGCCGGTGCAGCGGATCTTCGGTCCGGTGCGGCCGCAGGAGCATTCGGTATCGATCACTTCGATATAATCGCCTGACCGGAACCGCACGAGCGGGCTCGCCTGGCGGCCGAGCGCGGTATAGACCATCTCGCCTTCTGCGCCTTTTTTCCAGGGAATGATCCTGCCGCTCTCCGGGTCGAGCAGCTCGGTCAGGACATAATCCATGTTGACCATGTGCATACCCGACTGGGCGTCGCACTCGGCCCAGTATGTCACGCCCAGATCGGTGCCGCCCAGCATCTCGGTGCATTTCGCACCCCAGGCCTTTTCGATCTTTGCCCGAATTGCGGGAATGCCGCCGCCGGGTTCGCCGCCGACGATCACGCGCTCGATACCCAGTTCGCTGGCCTTGCAGCCAAGCACCTCGGGAGCCTTTTCGGCCAGGTGCAGCACAAAGTTCGGGGCGCCGACCACGCAACGCGGGCGGGTGTCGGCGCAGGCGCGCAGCAGCCGTTCCGCACCGCCATCGGCGCCCACCGGCACATCGATCGTGCCCATGTACTGCAATCCCTGCATCACGGGGATGCCGCCGACAAAGCCCTTGGCGAGCGAAAATGCGTGCAGCACCATATCGCCGGGACGCACACCATTGGCAAAGAAACAGCGCGCTGTCATCTCGTGCCACATTTCGGCGTCGGATTCTGTCAGGGCCACATATGAGGGGCTGCCGGTCGTGCCCGACGAGGCCTGCATCTGGATGATGTCCGACATGGGCGCGGTACGGTGCTTGCCAAAGGGCGGCTCGGCGGCGAGGCTTTCGCGGATCTCGGTCTTGTAGGTATAGGGAAGTTTTTGCAGGTCTTCGATAGTGCGGATATCGTCGAATTCCACACCGGCCTCGGCGAACTTTTCCTGATAGAAGGTCGAGTTCGCCTTGAGATACGCCATCTGATCGCGCAGCCGCTCTTCCTGAATACGGCGCACCTCGTCGAGCGGTGTGCCCTCGATCAGGTGCCAGAAGCGATCATTTACCTTGTCGGCGGCATCCTCCCGCCGGAAGCGCATTCCAAATTGCATGTCGTTCTCCATGTCGGGCAGAGCGATCAATAAGACCGCGGCAGACCCATGACCTTTTCGCCGATAAAGCTCAGGCACAGTTCGCGATTCACCGGTGCTGTGCGCAAAAGGCGGACCAGCGGGTACATTTCGTAAAGCCCCGTATCTTCGGTAAAGCCCGATCCGCCATGCGCCTGAAGCGCCGCGTCGACCGCTTCGATCCCGGCCTCGGCGGCGGCATATTTGGCCATGTTCGACGACGCACCGGCGGGCAGCTTGTTGTCAAACTCCCATGCCGCGCGCCGGGTCATCAGACTGGCCATTTCGACTGCCGCATGCGCCTTGGCCATCGGGTGCTGCACGCCCTGGTGCGCACCGATGGGTTGGCCGAACACATTGCGTTCGGAGGCATAGGCCACGCCCTTGTTCAGGGCGAACCGGCCGATGCCGCAGCACAGTGCGGCCAGGATGATGCGTTCGGGGTTGAGGCTGTCGAACAGAATCGAGAATCCTTCGTCAACTTCGCCGACCACATCCTCGGGGCCGAGATCCACCTCGTCGAAGAACAGTGTCCACTGCTCCTCGGGCAGGGGGATCGAGATCTTCACCCGCTGCTTGTCGACGCCTTTTTTCTTCAGATCGACGGCGAACAGGGTAAAGCCGTCGGTCTTGCGGCTGACCTCGGTATGCGGTTTGGTCCGCGCCACCACGAGGCAGTAGTCGGCCACTTCGGCCCCGGTGATGAAGGTCTTTTCGCCCGACAGGCTGAACCGGTTGCCTCGACGCTTGGCAAGCGTAGTGGCCTTCATCGTGTTCGACCCGGCCCCCGGTTCGGTGATCGCGAAACAGAACTGGATATCACCGCGGCAGGCGGCCGGCAGTAGCTCTTTCTTGTGGAATTCGCTCCCGTGGCTGGCGATATGGGCCAGCGACATGGTCGGCCCGACCACCATCATCAAAAGCGGAATGCCGTGATTGGCGGTGCCTTCCATGAACAGGGCCATTTCGGTCATGCCAAGGCCCGCGCCGCCATATTCCTCGGGCACCATGATGCCGAGGAAGCCGTCATCGGCGATCTGGTGGAACATTTCGTGCGGAAACTCGTGCTTGCGCGCGTGTCTCAGCCAGTAATCGTTGTCGAACTTCTGCGCCAGCTGGCCGCCATACTCGTAAATCTGGCGTTGTTCGTCGTTCAAAGTGAAATCCATGTTCTGTCCTCAGGCCTTGAATCTGGGGGCGCGCCGGTTCTCGAATGCGTCGAGGCCCTCGGCCACGTCATCGCTGGGCAGTGCACGCACGGCGGCATCGCGCTCAAGCCGCATCTGTTGGTCGATACCAAGGTCCGCGCCTTCACGCGCCAACCGCTTCATCTCGGCGATGCCGGGACGTGAACGGGTGGCGATCTTCTGGCAGTATTCCAGCGAGATCTTGTGCAGATCCGCATCCGGCACGACGTAGTTGACCAGGCCGGCCTCTTTGGCCTCGTCCGACTTGAGCCAGCGGGCCGAGAACATCAGGTCGAGCGCCCGGCGCTGCCCCATCAACCGTGTTAGCCGCTGCGAGCCACCCCAACCGGGAATCAGCCCGAATTGCGCGTGCTGATCGCCAAACTGGGCGCTTTCGGCCGCGAAACATACATCGCATGCCAGCATCAGTTCGATCCCGCCGGCCAGACACAACCCCTGCACTGCCACCACGACAGGGAGGGAGGAGGTTTCGAGCGCACGCAGGTTGTTCATGCCAAAGGCGATGAAATGGTCCAGCGCGGCGGGATCGTTCAATTTACCCTTCACTTCCACCAGATCGGCGCCGGTGCAAAAGTGCTTGCCCTGCGCCCGGATGAGGATCGCCCGGATATCCGGGTTCGCCTCGAATTCCGCACGCGCGACAGAAATACGCTCATGCACCTCAAGTGACAGGCAATTGAATTTCTCGGGGCGGGCCAGTTCGATGATGCCGGTGTTGCCCTCGGAAGTGACGAGGATGGGGTCGCTCATTTCGCGGCTCCCTTCGCCTTCTTGTCATACTGCAGCGCCATGCGACCGACCTTTTCGCGGGCGATCACCAGCTTCTGGATCTGCGCGGTGCCGTCACCGATCTGCAGGCCGAGCACATCGTTGTAGCGCTGGTGGTGGGGCAGGTCGGTGGTGTAGCCGTAATGTCCGTGCAGGATCAGGCACTGGTGAAGGATCTCGCAGGCGGTTTTGGGCAGGTACCACTTGCACATGGCGGCCTGAGAGGTGTGCGGCAGGCCACGGTCGCGCAGGTCCAGCGTGTAATAGCAAAGCTGGCGCATCATGGTCAGTTGGGTCTCGGCCTCGGCCAGGGGAAAGCTGACACCCTGATACTGCACGATCGGGGCTCCGAATGCCTCGCGCTCCTGAACGTAGGCCCAGGTTTCATCCACCGACGCTTGCGCGGCCCCCAGGCACTCCAGCCCGATCAGTGCGCGGGAATAGTCGAAGCCCGCCATGATCGTGCCAAAGGCACGGTCCTGTTCCGCCATCATATTTTCGGCCGGAACGAAAACATCGTCAAAGAACACCGACCCGCGCCCGACAGGCTTGGTGCCGATGTCGTCAAAATGGGTGCGCTTGATGCCTTCCTGGTTCAGATCGACGAAAAAGGCGCTGACCCCGCGTGAGCCGCCGTTAGGATCGCCGGTACGGGCAAAGACGACCGCCGCATCCGCCTGACTGGCAAAACTCATGGATGTCTTTTCACCGTTCAGCCGCCAGCCGTTGCCGGATTTCTCAGCTCTCAGAATCAGGTTCGCCGCATCCGAACCGCCGCGCGGCTCTGTCAGGCCCAGGCCAATGACCGCATCACCCGAAACAACCTTGGGCACCCATTCCGACGCGATGTCCTTGGAGGCATGTTTGGCAACCATTCCGCCCATGAGAGAGCCCAGAAGCTGCACGTAACTTGCGTTGAAATCGGCATAGGCGATCTCTTCGACGATCAGCCCTGACGTGACAGAGCTTTCGCCGAGTCCCCCGAATTCCTCGGGCAGATCGGCCCCGATCAGCCCCAGTGCGCCCATCTCCTTGATCAGAGCACGGTCGAATGTATGGCCGCTGGCGCGTTCTTGATATGTGGGCGCAAGCCTTTCAGTTGCGAAGCGCTTTGCGGTCTCGCGAAACGCCTTCTGATCGTCTGTAGGCTGGAATTGCATCGGTGCTCCTCCCCATGAGCGAAAATCTTCTTTCCAAAAATCTAACAAATGTTAGAATGTAGATCAAGTGCAGTTTTGAGGAGGAGAACCAAAGTGAAAAATAGACCAGATGGAAGCTTTGAAACCATGCTCTCGCCCATCCGCGCAGGCCAGCATACATTGCGAAATCGTGTCATCATGGGGTCGATGCACACGCGGTTGGAAACCGAGCCTGACGGCATAGCCAAACAGATCGCGTTTTACGCCGAGCGTGCGCGGGGGGAGGCGGCGATTCTGATCACCGGCGGGTTTTCGCCCAATGCCGAGGGCATATTCGATCCAGAAGGTCCGCGAATCGATGATCCGGAAGAAGCGCTTAGCCTGCGCCCGATCTGCGAGGCGGTGCAGGCCGAAGGCAGCCTGATCTGCGCGCAACTCCTCCACGCCGGGCGCTATGCCAAGATCGAAGGGTGTGTGGCCCCGTCACCGATCCGCGCCCCGATCAACCGTTTCATCCCGCGTGAAATGACCGACGCCGACATTCTCCGTACCATCGAGGATTTTGCCGTGGCGGCCGCCAATGCGCAGGCCGCAGGCTTTGATGGCGTCGAGATCATGGGGTCCGAGGGATACCTGATCAACGAATTCACCGTCACCCATACCAACAAGCGCCAAGACGACTGGGGCGGCAGCGCCGCGAACCGCCACCGATTCCCGGTCGAGATCGTGCGCGCGGTGCGCGAACGTTGCGGCCCCGAGTTTCTGGTCATCTACCGGATTTCGGCGGCCGATCTGGTCGAGGGCGGCGCGCCCGCCGATGAAATTGCCGCACTGGCCCGCAAGATCGAGGCCGCAGGTGCGGATATTCTGAACACCGGCATCGGCTGGCACGAGGCCCGTGTGCCGACGATCGCCTATCCGGTGCCGCGCGGTGCCTGGCGCAAGGCGGCAGCCAACGTGAAAGCGGCCGTGTCGATCCCGGTGGTCGCCTCGAACCGGATCAACACACCCCAGCTTGCCGAAGACATACTTGCCTCTGGCGATGCGGACATGATCTCGATGGCGCGCCCGTTTCTGGCCGATCCGCATTTCGTGAAAAAGGCGCGAGAGGGCCGCGCGGACGAGATCAACACCTGCATCGCCTGCAACCAGGCCTGTCTGGATTTCATCTTTTCGGACCGGCCGGTCGGATGTCTGGTCAATCCAAGGGCCGGGCGTGAAACCGAATTCCAGGATACGCCAACCGACGCGCCAAAGAAAGTGGCCGTCGTCGGCGGTGGTGCCGCGGGCATGGCCACAGCCGCCGAGGCGGCGCGGCTGGGCCATGCTGTCACGCTGTTCGAGGCGCAGGACAAGCTGGGCGGTCAGCTGAATCTGGCCCGCGCCGCACCCGGCAAGGACGAATTCGACGAAACCCTTCGGTATTATGCCGGTCAGATGCAGAAACACGGGGTCACGCAGCGTCTGGGACAACGGGCAGAGGCGAGCGATCTTGAAGGCTTCGACCATGTGGTCATCGCTACCGGGGTCACGCCGCGGGTTCCCGACCTGCCGGGTATCGACCATCCCAGCGTCGCGACCTATGCCGAAATTCTGTCCGGCGACCGTGTGGCGGGCGACCGTGTCGTCGTGATGGGGGCAGGGGGCATCGGTCATGATGTGGCCGAGTTCTTGGTGACCGAACCCGCCGAGACTGCCAACTCCGACGTCTTTTGCGAAACCTGGGCTGTGGACCCCGAATTTGTCTCCTCGGGTGCCCTGAGTGGCGACCCTCTGGCCCCGGAACCATCGCGCCGCAAAGTCGTCATGCTTCAGCGCAAGACATCGAAACCCGGTGCAGGTCTGGGCGTCTCGACAGGGTGGATTCTGCGGAATGCGCTGCGCAAACACGGGGTCGAGGCCATGGGCGGCGTGACCTATGAATATATCGACGACGCGGGGCTGCACATCGTTGTGGATGGAAAGCCAAAGGTCATCGCGGCCGATACAATCGTGTTGTGCACCGGTCAGGAGCCGGAACGGGCCCTGGCAGAAGAGCTTGCCGCGCGCGGCGTCCCGGTTACAATGATCGGCGGGGCAAAGGAGGCCGCCGAACTGGATGCGCTGCGAGCCATTGATGAAGGCGTGCGCCTGGCGCAGGGTCTCTGAACCGAAGCCCGCGCAAGGGGGGATACCATGCTGACCGAAGTTTCGCGTGCAGGACGCGCCGACCTTTATTCGATCTTTCGAACCCGCGCACAGGATTGCGCGGGGGATCTGGCCATCGAGGACGGCAGCAAGAGACTGAGCTAGTTCACCCTGAACAAGTCCCAACGCATTGATTTTGTTTTATGAAGCGGCGTTTTCAGTATTCTGGAACTGCAGGATTTGGTAGGTTTCGGGCGAGAAGCCTGCAATTTCGGATCAACGTATGAAGCCCAAATCCCGCGCCCCTGAACAGGACGACCTGTTGCGCCCACGCCTGACGGACATGATCGACATGCGCCACGAGCTGGTGAAGCTGGCCGCCCTGATCGACTGGGAGTTCTTCGAGGATGAGTGGGCGGGGTTCTTCACGTCGCACACCGGCCGCCCGGCGACGTCGCCGCGACTGGTGGCGGGGTTGCTCTATTTGCAGCATGCCTACCGGCTCTCGGACGAGGCGGTGGTGGCGCGGTGGGTGGAGAACCCCTATTACCAGCACTTCTGTGGCGAGACGTTCTTCCAGCATTGCTTCCCGCTCGATCCTTCGTCGCTGACGCGGTGGCGCAAGCGGATCGGGGAAGAGGGCGTCGAATGGCTTCTGACCAAGACGATCGAGGCGGGCCGTGAAGCTGGAGTGATCTCCGAGCGGAGTGTCGAGGCGGTGATCGTGGACACGACGGTGATGGAGAAGGCGATCGCGCATCCCACGGACGCGCGGCTCTGCGAGAAGGCGCGCCGGCGCCTGGTGGCGCTCGCGCAGGAGGCAGGCCTGTCCCTGCGCCAGAGCTACGCGCGGCTTGCGCCGCGGCTGTCGGGCCAGGTCGGGCGCTACGCGCATGCGCGCCAGTTCAAGCGGATGCGCAAGGCCCTGCGGCGGCTGAAGGGCTATACCGGGCGCGTCCTGCGCGACATCCAGCGCCAGTTGGGCCGTGTGGCCGACGCCGGTTTGCGGGAGCGGATCGAGGCGGAGATTGCCTTGTCGGGCCGGCTCTTGCGGCAGAAGCCGAAGGACAAGGGCAAGCTCTACGCACTGCACGAGCCCGAGGTGGACTGCATCTCCAAGGGCAAGGCGCGGGTCCGTTACGAGTTCGGCACTAAGGTGTCGGTGGCAACCACGCACCGGGAGGGCTTCGTCGTCGGCATGCGGTCGATGCCCGGCAACCCCTATGACGGGCACACCCTTCGCGAGGCGCTGGAGCAGGTGGAGATCCTGACCGAGACCCGGCCCAGGAGGGCCTTCGTCGACCGCGGCTACCGCGGCCACGGTGTGCAGACGACCGAGGCGTTCATCTCGGGCCAGCGCCGCGGGATGACGCCGGCGCTCCGGCGCGACCTGCGCCGGCGCAGCGCAATCGAACCTGTGATCGGGCACATGAAGACCGACGGCCGCCTTGCCCGCTGCGCTCTCAAGGGCACGCTCGGAGACGCGCTCCACGCTGTGCTCTGCGGCTGCGGGCACAACATCCGCATGATCCTGGCCCATCTGAGGGCTCTCGTGGCCGAAATCCTCGCCGCTCTCATCGCCGCGATCGGTGCGATCATCGCTCTACCGCGGCCGAAATGCGGCATCAGAGCCGCAGCTGCGTGATGTTCAGGGGCGACTGAGCTATGCCGAATTGCTGGGGAGGGTCGATCGTCTGGCTGCCGTGTTTCTGGCCAGGGGCGTGGCGCCCGGCGACCGGATCGCGATTCTGTCGCATAAACGCTCGGAGTACCTGGAGGTCGAACTGGCAGCGGCAGGAATTGGCGCGATTGTCGCTTGCCTGAACTGGCGGCTTGCCCCCGATCAACTGTGGCACTGCATCGATCTGGTCGAGCCGGTGCTCGCGATCGTCGAACCGGACTTTTCAGAAATGTATCACGCCGTCGCGTCGACACCCTGTCTGACCATCGGGCCAGACCTGGAAACGGCCATTGCCGGGGCCGAGCAAGACCCGCGCATCGGGACCATGGTCGACGATCCAGAGGCTGGTCTGACGATCTTGTATACCTCGGGGACTACGGGCCTGCCCAAAGGGGCGCTCATCAGCCACCGCGCGCATATCGCCCGATCCATGGTTTTTGCGGCGCAGCTGGCGCTGGATCCCGGCGACGGGTTCATCGCTTGGGCACCTATGTTCCACATGGCGTCCACCGATCATGCGCTGGCGACGGTCCTGCGGGGCGGAACCGTGGTGATGGTAGACGGTTTGCAGCCTGCGGTCATCAACGAGGCGTTGTCGCGCCACCGGATCGGCTGGTTCGTGATGATGCCCGGTGCGCTGGACGCCTTTATCGCAGAACGACGCGCCAACCCTTTGCCGCTGAAGGGAATCAAGGTTTGCGGCGCAATGGCCGATCTGGTGCCGCCGCATCAGATCGCGGAACTGACGGCCCTTCTGGACACGCCCTATCTGAATTCCTTCGGCGCAACTGAAACCGGCCTGCCGCCGGGGACCGCCGATCTGATTGCGCCGGGTGTGACCCCGGACCGGCTTTCCAAGCGCATAAGCGCATTTTGCGAGGTTCGGCTGGTCGATCCCGACGACCGCGAAGTGCCGGATGGAACGCCGGGCGAAATGGCTGTGCGGGGCCCGACATTGTTTTCAGGCTACTGGAACGCCGACGACGCCAACGCC
This sequence comes from Thalassococcus halodurans, assembly GCF_900108225.1. Classification (GTDB taxonomy): domain Bacteria; phylum Pseudomonadota; class Alphaproteobacteria; order Rhodobacterales; family Rhodobacteraceae; genus Thalassococcus; species Thalassococcus halodurans. The sequence continues at coordinate 83,899 of NZ_FNUZ01000006.1, read as the reverse complement.
CGCGACTTTCGCAACGGCTTTTTCCACATGGGCGATCTGTTCCGGCGCAATGCGGACGGCACCATCGACTTTGTGGACCGGGCGAAATACTTGATCAAGACTGGCGGCGAGAACGTCTATCCTGCGGAAATCGAGCGTGTGCTTCTTTCCCATCCCGATGTGGTCGATGCCGCCGTGATCCGGGCCTTCGACGCGAGATGGGGGGAAAGCCCGGTGGCCTTTGTCGCCTGTGGCGATGACGGGCCGGATGCCGAGGCGCTGATGAATTTGTGCCGCGAAAACCTCGCTGGCTACAAACGGCCGCGCGAGTTTCTTTTCATCGCGTTCGAGGATTTTCCCAGATCGACCAGCGGCAAGATCCAGCGCCATATGCTCGAAGCCCGGCTCGCGGATTAATTTGCGCCCCGGCCCGATCGTCACCCCGCCACGCCCGTTCGCCCCACCAGCGCCATGAGCGTTCCGGTCATCGTTGCGACGAGCTTTTCATCCTGGCCCTTCACGGCATAGGCACGCGCCTCGCATATGGTCAGCGTCCTGCCTGGTTTCACCACGTCAGCGACGAAGCGAAACCGTTCGCCGTCCGCCGGGTTGAGTAGGTTGATCTTGAATTCGGCCGTCAACACTGCCGCGTCCGCTGGCATCAGCGAAAAGGCCGCGTATCCGCAGGCGCTGTCCAGCGCTGTCGACACGATTCCGGCATGCAAAAACCCATGTTGCTGGGTCAGAGCATCCTCATGTGCCATCTCCAGAACAATGCGGCCGGGCGATAGCTCGGCAATGCTGATCCCCAGCGTGTGCATCACCTTCTGGCGATTGAAACTGTTGCGCACGCGTGCGTCATAGTCGGGGTTTTTCGGTTTGAATTGCGTCATGGCGGGTCTTCCTCTTCGATTTCATTCGTCAATGACCAATCTTAGGCGGTCTTTGAGGCGCGTATCTTGTAGCGAAAGGTCAAAACGACGCGGAACGGACTGAGCGCGCAACGCGCCGGGCGGTTTGCCGGCGAAGACCCGGCAAGCGACGGACATATGGGATTGATCGCAATATCCGGCGTCCAGCGCCAGATCGCTCAGCGGAAGGCTCTGTGACGCGAGCTGCCCAAGAGCCTGGCGAAAGCGCCGCGAGGCGGCAAGCCGCCGCCGCGACACGCCGGTTTCCGCCCGCACCTTTCGACGTTCGGTCCGGTCGCTGTACGCTCCGGGTGGCGCGGCAAAGCCCATGCCTTTCGCGAGGCCGTCAAGCACTGCGATGAGCGCGGGCAGGTCACCGTCCCCGATCTGAACCCGGGCCAGTTCTGCGGCCAGCATGTCCAGCCCTTTGGAGTCGGGTAAGTGCTTCGGTCGTGACGACAACCTCAGCCCGGCCACGACACCATGGAATGGCCTTGGGCGGGGAGTGAAACCCGAGCGCGGTGGCGCCAGCGATACACGCGCCCCGCCGCTGTGGTCGCGCGTTACCGAAAGGGTAAAGAGGTCGGTTGCGAACCGCCCGCGTCCACCACCGCTCAGCACACCGGTATCGCGAAACACGAACAGATGATCGATCTCAGTGGCCGCTTCCTCAGGCGGCGCCCGTTCGAGATAAAGCGGCACCGCCATCAGGTTACTTGACGAAAGCATCCCGGTTCTCGGTGACGAAATCGGCAAATCGGCGCGCCGGGCGCTCCAGCACCTCGCTGACCGTGGTCTCGATGCCGGCTAGGTAGCCCCTGGGCGCGATAGAGGCCAGTTCGACCATGGCCCCGGCGACCTCGTCCTGCATTCCGCCGGCCACCATGCCCGCCCTGGCATCCTCGGCCGAAAGGGACACGCACGACACTGTTCGTCCCGTCACCCCGGACAGAAGGGCCGCGATGTCATCCCCTGCAAGAGCTTCGGGCCCGGTCAGACCAAGAGCCTTGCCTTCGTACCCCGGAGCGGTCAGCGCCTCGGCGGCGACATCCGCGATGTCGCGAGCGTCGATCCAGGCCACGGGTCCGCCCAGGTCGTCATAGTACACGGCGTCCTTTGCAATGTTGCCGGCCTGCCACAGCAGGTTCTGCATGAAATAGGTCGGCTGGACAAAAGTCCAGTCAAGGCTGCTTTGCTTCAGCAGTTCCTGGGTTTCGGAATGCCACTTTCCAAAGGTCAGCCCCGCCTTGGGCGACGCGCCAAGCCCCGTGGCCACAACGATATGGCGCACGCCCGCGGCCTTGGCCGCCTCGATCACGTTCGCCTTCCACTGACGCATGTCCAGATGGGCAGGCGTGACCAGGTATATCTTTTCCGCCCCGTCACAGGCCCGCGCCAGCGCGGCAGGGTCCGTGAAATCCGCTGCTACCGCCTCGCATCCTTTGGCTTTTAGCGCGTCTAACTTGAAGGGGTCGCTGGTGACAGCGCGCACGGTCGCGCCTTTTGCCATAAGCGTATCGACGAGGGGCGCGCCGGTGTTGCCCGTGGCTCCGAAAACAGTAATCATGGCTTTTCCTTTTGCAGGTCTACGATGGGTTGAATGGTTTCCGGGTTGCTGATCGACGACAGATCGCCCAGATCTTCGCCCAGCAAGGCGGCGCGCACGATCCGGCGCATGGTCTTCATGCTACGCGTCTTGGGCAGGGCCTCGATAAAGTGGATCTCGCGCGGGCGGAAGGGTTTCGAGACGATCTCTCCGACCCGATTCTTGAGCCGGTCCACAAGCTCTGCGTCAGGCGTAACACCTTGCGCCGCCACGCAGAAACAGACGACGGCCACGCCTTTGATATCGTCGGGTGCGGCAATGGCAGCGGCGTCAACCACCTCTCCGGTTTCGGTCAGGGCCGCCTCGATCTCGGGCGGACCGATGCGTTTACCTGCGATGTTCAGCGTGTCGTCGGACCGGCCCAGGATATACCATGTCCCGTCCGGATCGCAGCGCACCCAGTCGCCGTGCCGCCAGATGCCGGGGTAGGTGGACCAATAGGTTTCAAAATAGCGATCGCGGTCGCCCCGGATGGCCGGGGTCAGACCCAAAGGCGGCTGGGTCACGACCAGTTCGCCGACCTCGCCCGGTGCGGCTTCGCTGCCGTCCTGGCGCAACACCTTGGCGCCGACACCCAGGGCCTGGGCCGAAAATCCGCCGGGCTTGATTTCATGCAGCACGGTCGAGGTAAGGATCGCGCCAAAAAGCTCGGTCCCACCCGAGATGTTAAGCGGCACCGCGCGGCGGCGACAGATATGATCCAGTTGCCAAAGCCAGGCATCGTCGGTCCAGGGTTCACCGGTCGAGGCGACAATGCGCAGGGGCGACAGGTCGTAGCCCAACAAAGGTTCAGTATCCTGCGTCATGAACTGCCGTACCAGGGTCGGAGCCACACCAAGATGCGTGACCTCCATATCGAACGCAAGACGCAGCAGCCTGAAGGGATCGCCGGGCATTGATGGTGCGCCTTCGGCCAGCACCAGAGTTGAACCGGACAAGAGCACCGACAAAAGGGTGAGCGGCCCCATGACCCACCCCATGTCAGTCATCCAGAGGTGCCGGTCGTCCCGTTTCATGTCGAGGCAAAGCAGGAAATCGGCCGTGGCCTTGGCCTGTACGCCCAGATGGGTATGCACGACACCCTTGGGCCGCCCGGTCGTGCCCGATGTATAGGCGATCAGAAAGGTGTCATCGGCACTGACGGGAACGGCGGCAAACTCCGGACTGGCGCGGCCCACTGTTTCGGTCCAGTCCAGATCGCGGGCCGGATCGGCCACCGCACCGCCGAACCGTCGCAGGCTGATCACGGTATGAACCGATGGCAGGTCGGTCAAAGCCTGGGCAAGGGTCGCTTCCATCCAGACCGGCTTGCCTCGCCGGGGTGTGGCATCCGCCGTCAACACCGCCACGGCATCCGCGTCGTTCAGGCGCGATACGATGGCATGGGGCGCAAAACCGGAAAACAGCGGCACCGCAACCGCGCCCAGCCGGGCAATACCCAGAAGCGCGGCCTCGATTTCGGGGATCATCGGCATATAGATGCCCACCGCCTGACCCGGCTTTACACCGCGTGCGGCAAGGGCCGAGGCGACGCGGGAGGCTTCGGCGGCAAGGTTGCAATAGCTCCAGCGGCGGCGGCTTCCGTCTTCGCCGACCCAGTCGATAGCGACCTTGTTACCCAGGCCATCGGCAATTCGGGCGTCAAGACAGGTTTCCGTCAAATTCAACGTACCTTCCACGGCCCATCTGATCGATTCAGGCCCTGTGGAGATATCTCGCAACCGGCTGTAGGGCCGCTCGAACCATATCCCGGCATGGTCAATGATCTGGCCCCAGAACCAGTCTGGGTCTTCATTCGAACGGCGGACGAGTTCCTCGTAACTGTCAATGCCGCAGCCCTTCAGAAATGAGGTCAGAGTGCTTGTCCGCTGGATGTCAGAGCCTGGCTGAAACATTCGCAACCTTTCTAGAATGAAAAAGGGCCGCACTTAAGGCGCGGCCAGTCGGGGAGGTAACTCTTGGCACGGTTTGGCAGCAGCGCCTTGAGTCCGGCGCTGCTGCCAGCGTTTTAACCGTGCATGGACAGGCCGCCCGAAACCGAAATCACCTGGCCGGTAATGAACCCTGCGTCGTCCGACGACAGGAAGCAGATGATGCCAGGGTAATCCGTCGGCTGCGCAAGACGCTTCATCGGAATCGCCCGCTTGAGACCTTCGGCGATCTTTTGACCGGCCTCGCCTTCGGCAACCTGAGCGAACAGCGGCGTATCGGTCGGGCCGGGGGCGACCGCATTCAATTGAATACCTTTACGCGCCAGTTCACGCGCTACGGTTTTGGTGAACGAGATGATGCCACCCTTGCAGGCCGAATACACGGCTTCGCCGGATGATCCGACGCGTCCGGCGTCGGACGCGATGTTGACCACACGGCCGCCACCGTTCTTGACCATGCCCGGAAGCACCGCGTGATGCATATTCAGCGGACCGTAAAGATTGATGTCGATGACCTTCTTCCAAAGGTCGGGATCGGTGTCGAGGAACGGTTTGATCACGTCCCAGCCCGCGTTGTTCACCAGCACATCAATCGGTCCGCCGGATTCGAACTCGGCAACGGCGCTGTCGACCTGGGCACGATCGGTAATATCCGCCTGAAATGCCGTCGCTTTTCCGCCGGATTCAGTGATTAGTTTGGCGGTTTCATCCGCTCCGGCTTTGTTCAGATCGAAAACGGCGACTTCGGCACCCTCCACGCCGAACCGTTCGCAAACCGCTCGGCCAATGCCGCTCCCACCGCCGGTCACAACGACCCGTTTTCCACTCAACCCTCGCATGTGGAGGTCCTCCTCTTCCGTTGCACCTTGAAAAGAGTTTGATTCGACACTCTCTCCGATGTATTCTAACAGTTGTTAGATTTATTGCAATGGACAGCCTCATCTACGACAAGTATCGACAATGGATGGCACGACAGATTGAAGATACCAGGATAGTGAATGACGATCTAAGCAAGTCGGAGAGGACCCGCGAAGCCATACTCGCTGCGGCTGCGCGACTTTTTCGGTATGAAGGCTATCACGCAACGACTATGCGCGACATCGCGCAGGAAGCTGGCATTGAGGCCGGCAGCATTTATTATCATTTTCAATCCAAGGACCAGATGCTGTGCGAAGTTCTCGATCTTGGCGTCCGTCAACTATATCAGGCGGTCAGTGAAATCGTTCGGTCGGCACCGACAAGTTCGGAGGATTTTCGCAAGACTTTCAGACTGCTGATTGAAACACACCTTACATACCTATTGACCGACAGTGACTTTACGTCAGCCAATATTCGTAACTATCCGATGTTGTCGGACGAAACACGCGCCCCGCATCGCGAATTGCGTGCATCATATGCGGATGCCTGGGGCAAATTCCTGAATGACGCCAAACGCGCCGGCCACCTTCGAAGCGACATATCCACTGCTGTGATCCGCCAGTTCATCCTAAGTGCCATGAACTGGACCGTAGAATGGTACGATGTCGACAAGTATCCGGTGCGCATCCTCGCGGAACGAATGTGTAAGCTGATACTTGACGGAATGTGTCCACATCGCAAGGCGGGTACCGAAGGCTTGAAGCTGTGCCCCGCCACTCCCGCCAAAACCCCGGATCCCGACGGCAAGGCGGCTAAGACCCGTGCAGAAATTCTAAAGGCCGCAGCGCGCGTTCTGAGGGACAATGGCTACAAGGCGACCACGCTGAGAAAGATCGCGGAAGAAGCGGACATGAAAGCGGGAAGCGTCTATTACCATTTCAACTCCAAAGAAGCGATCGTTGACGAAGTTCTAAACGCCGGACTGAGAGACTTGCTATCAGGTGTCGAAGCCGCCGTTCGGAAATTCGATGCCCCGTACGATCATCACGCCAGGATAGCGACTGCAATCTGGGCGCACCTGGATTTCCTCTTCAAGGCAAGCGAATTCACCTCGGCGAATATCAGAAGCTATGGAATGCTCCCCAATCATTTCAGGGAGAGGCACAGGGGTATTCGCCATGAATATGGAAAACTCTGGGATCGGATACTCCGTGAAGCTCAGGACGACGGTGCCATACGGTCGGATATCAAGATCGTCCCCTTGCGCCAGGTGATGTTGGGCGCTTTGAACTGGACGGTGGAATGGTTCGACCCGAACAAGGCAGGAGTGGAAGGATATCTATCACTGCCTGAATTCTCCAGCATGCTCATCAATCTGTTACTGGAAGGAATTTGTAACCGGGAAGCGGCCCCGTCCACAGGACAAGGTAGCCCAGAAAGCGGTTGCCCCGGTCAGACCAGAAGGAAGTGATACAGCCCTTCGGCAACCGCCTTTTCCCGATCCGTCTGCCAGCTGAGCACGCTGACGCTTGCCATCCGCTTGCCCTTGCGCGTGACGTTTGCGCGCGCAAAAAGCGGTCCCTTCACACCGGGTCTGAGGTAATCGACGGTCAGGTTGATCGGCTTGGCCGGAACGTCGGCGAAATCGGGCTGTACCGCGACGGCGGCAGTGGCCTCCATAAAACTCGCGATTATGCCGCCATGGTAGTACTCCATGATCGGGTTCCCGATATGGCGGTCATCAAAGGTCATTTCCGCTTCGGCATGGAGGCTATCCAAGCTTTGGACCTCAAAGTTGAGAAATCGGAAAAACGGCACCCGGGATACGTGGGCATTGACAGTTTGCAAATCCATCACGAGGCTTTTCCTTTGGTCATCGCTTCAAACAGGCTGGTTTCCCCACGCGTCAATGCAAACGAGGCGGTTCCACGGGCGATTTCAGCATTATCATGGCCCTCGAACCAGACGCTGCCGGAATTGAAGGCGATGTGGCGGGTCTGGCGAAAACAATGCGCTTGAACGATGACATCCGCGCGCGAACGAGCAGGGCGCAGGTAATCAACTCTCAGATCAAGAGTGGCCATGGTACTGACGCCTTCGATGGCGACAAAGTTAGCCAATCCAAAGACACTGTCCAGAAGCGCCGTCAGGATACCACCATGGAGCAGCGTTTGTTCCGCATCGGCGCAAAAGTCCGGATTGAACGGCATCCGAACGCGAACGCCTTCGGTCGAGACCTCTTCGATCTCAAGCGCCATATGCGTAATCAGACCCTTGCCGCGCGCATTCCACATCTGCGCGATTTGCTCCATTTTCTTTTTGGAGATATCAGACATGCAATTCTTCCATTAGCGCCCTGTGAAGTTGGGTTTTCGTTTCTCGATGAACGCAGCAACCGCCTCGTGATGGTCTTCGGTCTGATGCATGAGCGCCTGATAGGCCGCCGCAGAATTCAGGAAATCCGGTAGATCCATCCGTTCGGCATTGCGCATCAGACGCTTGGCGACGCGCACCGCACGCGGTGGTTTCGCTGCGATGACGGCGGCCCGTTCGCGAGCCCGTGCCATCAATTTTTCATGAGGCACCAGCTCAAGCACCATGCCAAGCTCCAGCGCTTCCTTGGCCTCGACCATGCGCCCTGAGAAGGTCAGATCGGCGGCCTTCTGGTGGCCCAGACGACGCAACAGGAACCAGCTGCCCGCATCGCCCGGAATGATTCCGAGATTCAGAAACACCTCGCCGAACCTTGCTTTTTCGGACGCGATGCGCATGTCGCACATCATGGTCAGGTCGCACCCCGCGCCCACCGCCGGGCCGTTGACTGCGGCGATGGTCGGAATATCCATGTTGTAGAGCGCAAGCGGCAGCCGCTGCACCCCATCAACATAGCTCTGCGCCGCCGCCAGCGGCTCCTTGCGGAACACGCTGTCGGAATCGTTCATTTCCTTGATGTCGCCGCCGGCACAAAAGGCCGGGTCGGCGCCGGTCAGGATCATGACGCTGACCTGCGGGTCTGCCTGCACCTTGGCGAAGGTCTCCAGAAGAGCAGCGATCATGTCGTTTCCGGTGACCGGGTTGCGCCGCTCGGGATCGTTCAGCGTAACCGTGGCGATCCTGTCGGACATCTCCAGAAGGACTGGGTGTTTACTCATTCTTGCCATCTCCCCGTTCGCGTTTCTCGAACATCGCGGGGTTGATCATGTCCCGCGCGTCATGACCCATATGCAAGGTCTCACCGCCGTCTACATAAATGTCTTCTCCGGTGATGAAACCGCCAAGTTTCGAGGCCAGGAAAATGATCGTGCCTGAGATGTCCTCGGCCGCCCCCATCCGGTTTAGCACCGAGCGGTTCAGCTTTTTCCACTGTTCCGGCGGAATCGGATAGCGGCCAAGCGCATCGGTCTTGATCGTGCCCGGCGCGACACAGTTCAGCCGGATGCCGTATTCGCCCCATTCGGCGGCCAGCGTTTTCATCATGCCCGTCACACCGGCGCGGGCGGCGACGGTGTGTGTAAAGCCGGTAAGCGCGGTGCGCGCCGAGATGGCGGTGACAAACACAACCGATCCACCATTGTCGTACATGAAGTGATCCGCCGCTGCCCGGGTCATCTGCCAAGACCCGATCAGGTTGTTGCGGATCACGGCTTCGAAGCCCTTGTTGGTGATATCGCGGGCGGCCGCGATATACTGGCCGCCGGCATTGTTCACCAAAACATCCAACTGCCCATAGTGCTCCTTGATCCGCCCCATCGCAGCTTCGATACTGTCTTCGTCGCGGGTGTCTCCGGGCACGACAAAGGCCTCGCCCCCCGCCGCCCGGATCATTTCGGCGGTCTCTTCCAGCGGTTCTTCGCGGCGCGCGAACAGCGCAAGCCTGGCCCCGCAAGCGGCCATTTCGATCGCCGTCGCCCGGCCCATTCCAGATCCGGACCCCGTGACCAGGGCAACCTGGCCCGCCATGAGATCCGACGCGTAACGCCTTGATTTCGCTTCGTTCATGTTCCGCCCCTAGTTCTTCAGCAATTCGCCAGAGATGATGAGTTTGCGAACCTCCTGGGTGCCTGCGCCGACCTCAAGCACGCGACCGGTCCGGTACAGCCGGTTCACTTCTGTATCACGCATGTAACCCGAGCCGCCGTGAATCTGGACAGCTTTGTCCAGCACGAAGGATGTCGCCTCAGCGGCCTTGTAGATCGCCGCAGCGGTGAGCTTGTGGATTTCGCCGCGCCCGCCTTCGCCCTCTTCGAGGCCTTCACACATGGCAGCGGTGCGCAAGGACAGGCTGCGCGCGGCCTCGATCTGCGTATACATGTCGGCCAGCATCGCCTGAACCATCTGAAAACTGGCGATCGGTTTGCCGAATTGCTGGCGTGTCTTGGCGTAATCGATGGAAATATCCAGCGCCCGCTGCGCAATGCCCAGAGCGTTGAAACAGACGATGGCACGTTCCAGATCAAGTCCGGACATGGTAACGGCAACCCCGCCATCCAGCTTGCCGACCATGTTTCTGGCCGGAACACGGCAATCTTCGAATACCAGTTCGCCCGTCGGCGAGCCGCGGAATCCCATCTTGTTGAGCTTCTGCGCCACCTTGAAACCGGGCGTGTCGGTTTCCACGATAAAGGCGGAAATGCCCTTGGCCCCTTTTTCGGGCGATGTCTTGGCATAGACCAGCACCAGATCGGCAATCGGCCCATTGGTGATGTAGATCTTGGCGCCGTTCAGGATGTAGTCGTCGCCATCCTTTTTGGCCGTGGTCCGCATCGAGCCAAGCGCATCAGACCCCGCGCCGGGTTCGGTCAGGCCCAGGGCGCCGATCAGCGTGCCGTCGCACAGACCTGGCAGGTATTTTCGGCGCAACTCGTCATTGGCGTTGCGATAGATGTTGTTGACGCACAAATTGTCATGCGCCACATGGGTCAGTCCGATGGCCGCAGAGGACCGCGACAGCTGTTCGGTGATGATGCAGGCCGAGGTGAAATCCAACCCAGCGCCGCCGAATTCCGGCGGCACGTTCAGTCCCAGGTAGCCCATTTCGCCCAGCTTGGGGAAAACCGAAGACGGCAGATCATCAGTATCGTCCATTTCGGCGTTCAGATGGTGGAATTCTGACATGAAGAACTTGCCGGCCTGATCGGCCAGCGCCTGCTGTTCGTCCGTCATGAAATGTGTCGGCAGAGCGATGTCGTTGCGCAGTTGCTTGTTCATTGTCTCGTCTCCCTCAGGCGCGCAAAAGTTCTTCGGCAATGATGATCTTGCGGACTTCGCTTGTGCCCGCGCCGATTTCCAGCAGCTTGTTGGCGCGGAACAGCCGGTTGATCTCGGTGTCCTGCATGTAGCCAGAGCCACCATGGATATGGCAGGCTTCGGTCACCGCCTTGTTGAATGCCTCGCCGGCGTAAAGACAGGCCGCCGCTGTCAATTTGTGGATTTCGCCGCGGCCCCCGGCCCCTTTTGGCAGGCCGGTACAGGCGGCCAGCGCACGATAACTGAAGGCACGCGCGGTTTCGACCTCGGTGTAGATCTCGGCCAATTTCGACTGCATCATTTGGAAACTTGCAATCGGCTTGCCGAATTGTTCGCGAATCTTGGCGTATTCCAGCCCAAGTTCCAGCGCGCGTTCGGCCATGCCAACGCAGACTGAGGCAACCATGGCACGCTCCAGATCCAGCCCGCTCATTACCACCGAAACGCCGGTGTTTTCCTGTCCAACCATGGCGGACGCGGGTACGCGGCAATCCTCAAACACCAGTTCTCCGGTTGGCGAACCGCGAAAGCCCATCTTGTCAAGCTTTTGCGCCACCTTGAAACCGGGATTGTCCGTCTCGATGATGAAAGCAGAAATGCCCTTGGCGCCCTTCGACTTGTCGGTTTTGGCGTAAAGCAGGATCACATCGGCAATCGGTCCGTTAGTGATATAGATCTTCGAGCCGTTGATGATGTATTCGTCGCCGTCGCGGCGCGCGGTGGTCGCCATGGACCCAAGCGCATCGGACCCCGCGCCCGGTTCGGTCAAGCCCAAAGCACCAACCAGTTCGCCCGAGCAAAGACCCGGCACGTATTTCTTTACCTGCTCTTCGGATCCATTGCGCAGCAGGTTATTCAGGCACAGGTTGTCATGCGCCCCGTGTGAGAGGCCCACAGCCGGATTCCACTTCGAAATCACCTCGGATACCAGCGCCTGGGTGAATTCGTTCTGTCCCGATCCACCTAGCTCTTCGGGTGCGGTAATCCCCAGCAGGCCCAGCTCGCCCATCTGCTTGAACAGATCATCGGGCCACCATTCCTCGTCATCCATACGCGCTTGCAGCGGGTGCAGCACCTCGCGCGACACCCGATCCACGTGGTCGACGATCTGGCGTTGCTCATCAGTCAAAGAATAGTTCGCCCTGATGGCTTCCAGATCAGCCGAGATGGCCTCACTTTGAGTGGTCATATAATCCTCCCGCAAAATGTCGTCCGCAGTGTTGACCAAAATCAAACACATGTTAGAAAATAGATCAAGCCAAGCTTTTGGCGACCTGACGTTAGAAAGCGCGGTGGTCAGAATAGAATACAGGGGGGGAGCTTCGGAAATGACTGAGAGCGTTGTTCAATCGCAGGCGCGCGGCAAAGAAGTGCGTATCACGATAAAACGTCCTGACCATCGAAATGCCCTCAACCGCGAGGTCGCGGACGGGATCATGGCCGCCATATGTGCTGCCGAGAGGGACAGCGATTGCCGCGTGATCGTTTTGACCGGCGAGGGTGAGCGCGCCTTCTGTGCCGGGGGCGACATCAAGGCGGGTGCGGATGGCGGCCCGTTTATTCAGGATCCGGCGGACCCGGATCATTTTGCCGGAAGGTTGTTCGAGACGGTACAGGCGTGCCGAAAGCCAACGATCGCACGCATCAATGGCGTCGCGATGGGGGCGGGGGCGGGCATCATCTGTGCCTGCGATCTGGCTGTGATGGCGGATCACGCCCGCATCGGAACGCCCGAGGTCAAGGTGGGCCTGTTTCCCATGACGATCGTGCCACCCATGATGCGCGTGCTGCCCCGACGGAGACTGATGGAGATGTTCATCACCGGCGTTCCTTTGACGGCCGAGGAAGCCCTGCAATTCAATCTGGTCAACTATGTGACCGATGCTGTGGGGTTGGACGACAAGGTTGCAGAACTGGTTTCCCAGATTGCTGCGCAGTCGCCGAGCGCGATCCGGCTGGGGAAATACGCCTGCCACGCGATGGAGGACATGACCTATCCACAGCAGATGCGGTTTGCAGAAACGCTGTTGCCGCGAGTAGCGCAGACCGAAGACGCGCGCGAAGGCTTTGATGCCTTTGTTACGAAGCGCAAACCTGAATGGACAGGCCGCTGACCAAGCGGGGAGGAGAGGTATATGTCAGAACAAAAACTGCGCATCGGATGTGCATCGGGCTTCTGGGGCGATACGCCGGAAGCGATCGGTCAACTGGTCTCAAAGGGCGAGATCGACTATCTGGTGTTTGATTATCTGGCAGAGGTGACAATGTCGCTGATGGCGCGGGCCCGCGCCAAAACACCCGAGTCGGGCTATGCGCCGGATTTCATCAAGGCGCTGGCACCCTGGTTACCAGACATCAAGGCAAAAGGGATCAAGGTCGTTGCCAATGCCGGAGGTGTGAACCCGCGTGGTTGCAGCGATGCGCTTGCCAAAGCCGCCGCCGGGGCCGGGATCGATCTGTCCATCGGAGTCGTGCTGGGCGATGACCTGTTGCCTAGGGCCGATGAAATTCGCAAAAGCGGTCAGACGGAAATGTTCTCGGGTGTCGAATTTCCAGACGATATATGGAGCATGAACGCCTATCTGGGTGCCCGCCCCATTGCTGCCGCGCTGGATGCCGGGGCCGACATCGTGATCACCGGACGCTGTGCCGACAGCGCCGTCGCGCTTGGCCCCCTGATGCATGAATACGGCTGGGGCGATGATGACTGGGACAAGCTCAGTCAGGGATCGCTGGCCGGCCACCTGATCGAATGCGGCCCCCAGGGAACCGGCGGCAACTTCACCGACTGGCAGGACGTGCCGGGTTGGGACAATATGGGCATGCCCATCGTCGAGGTGTCCGAAGACGGCAGTTTCATCATGACCAAGACGCCTGACACCGGCGGGCTGGTCGTGCCCGGGTCAGTCGGAGAGCAGATGCTCTATGAAATCGGGGACCCGCGCGCCTACCTGTTGCCCGACGTGATCTGCGACTGGTCCGGGGTCACCCTGGAACAGGTCGGACCCGACCGGGTGCTGGTCAAGGGCGGCAGGGGGCTTGGGCGCACCGACAGCTACAAGGTGTCGGCGACCCATGCCGATGGCTGGCGCGCGGTCTCTACCCTGACACTGGCCGCGATTGATGCCCCTGCCAAGGCCGAACGTGTGGCCGAGGCGATCCTGACACGCTGTCGCCGGATTTTTCGCGACCGCAAAATGGACGATTTTCGGCAGGTCAGCGTCGAGGTGCTGGGCGCCGAGGCGGCATATGGCGCAAACGCGCGCGCGCGGACCCGCGAGGTGGTGCTCAAGATCGGCGCGGTCCATGACAATCGCGCCGCGCTGAACATCTTTGCCGGTGAAATCGCACCGATGGCGATTTCGACCGCGCAGGGTCTGACCGGGTTCTTCGCCGGACGGCCAAAGGTGCAGCCGGTGGTCCGTCTATTTTCCTTCCTTCAGAGCAAGGCCGAAACCCCCGTCGCGGTCGAGGTCGACGGCAAGGATGTGCCCGTGAGCGTGGCCACTACGCCAGTCCACCTTGATCCGCCTGCCGCACCGCCCGCAGATAGCCGCGAGCCCGGCCCGGACGTTGTCAAGGTCCGCCTCGTCGATCTGGCCTGGGGCCGCTCGGGCGACAAGGGGAATATCGCCAATATAGGCATCCTTGCGCGTAAGCCGGACTACCTGCCATATATCCGCTCGGCTCTCAGCGAAGAAGTGGTGAAAGACTATTTCGTCCATGTCTGCGAAGGCACGGTCGAACGGTTCGACCTGCCCGGAAGCCATGCGCTGAATTTCCTGTTGCATGACTCGCTTGGCGGTGGCGGAATCGCCTCGGTCCGCATCGACCCACAGGGCAAAGGCTTCGCGCAGATGCTGCTTGATATTGAAATTCCCGTGCCCGCCGATCTGGCCGCACGTGACCGGCTAAACGCCGCGAACCCGAACTAAGAGGACAGGCCCATGACCATTTCGAAACTCCTGGTCGCCAATCGGGGTGAGATCGCGGCGCGCGTGTTGCGCACCGCCAAGGCCCGCGGGCTTGAGACGGCCGTTTTACGCCATGTCGCCGAGCAAGAGGGGCCGGCCCATCTGATCGCAGATGAGGTCGTGATGATCGACGGCCCGACGCCCGTGGCCGCCTATCTCGACATTTCTCAGATCGTCGCGGCGGCAACAAAGATCGGCGCGGACGCGGTGCACCCCGGCTATGGCTTTCTGTCAGAGAATGCCGGTTTTGTCGCGGCGCTGGAAAGAGCCGGAGTGACCTTTGTCGGTCCGACGTCCGAGGTCATCGACCTGATGGGCGACAAGGTCCGCGCCCGCGCCTTTGTCGAGGAACGCGGGTTTCCCGTCGCCCCCTCGGCGATCGAGGATGACGATCCGGCGAGCTTTGTCGAACGCGCCCGCGCCGTTGGCTATCCGCTGCTGATCAAACCCTCGGCCGGCGGCGGTGGCAAGGGCATGCGCGTCGTACGCGAAGACAGCACGCTGGAGACCGAAATCGAAACCGCGCGCCGCGAAGGCGAACGGTATTTCGGTGACGGCCGTCTGTTTGTCGAACGCTATATCGAACGCCCGCGCCATATCGAGGTGCAGGTGATGGGCGACGGGCAAGGCAACGTGGTACATTTCTGGGAACGCGAATGTTCGATCCAGCGCCGGTTCCAGAAGATTATCGAGGAAACGCCCTCTCCGGCGCTGACCCCCGAGCAACGGGGTGAGATCTGCGAAACCGCTGCCGGAATTGCCCGCGCCGTCAACTATCGCGGGGCAGGGACCGTTGAATTCATCTATGCGCAGGACGGGGCCTTTTATTTCCTGGAAATGAACACCCGCCTTCAGGTCGAACATCCGGTGACCGAGATGGTAACCGGCTTTGATCTGGTTGCTGAGCAACTGCGCGTAGCGGCGGGCGAGTGCTTGAGCGCCGCGCAGGCGGATATTCCCCAGATTGGCCATTCGATCGAATTGCGCATCTGCGCCGAGGACGCAACGGCCGATTTTCGTCCTGCGATAGGGGATATCCTGCTGCTGGACGAACCGATGGGCGAGGGTATCCGTGTGGACAGCGGCATTCTGGATGGCGGCAAGGTGACGACCGACTTCGACCCGATGCTGTCCAAGCTGATCGTGCATGGCCGGGATCGCGCGCAGGCCATCACCCGTGCCCGAAATGCGGTGCAAAACTATGTGGTTCTGGGGGTGACGACCAACACCGGCTATCTGGATGAAATCCTTGCGCATCCCGATTTTGCCTCGGGCGACGTATCAACCGGGTTTCTGGCTGAACAATCCGAAACGCTGACCGCGCCGGGCGAAGATGTCTCTGACCTGTTGATGGCGGCGGCGGCTCTATCGGACGAGCGACTGGTGAGTGACGTAATGCAGATACCGGAAATGTACCGCAAGATGGGCGGGTGGAGAAACTGATGCAACGGATTTTTCAGATCGACGGAGTAGAGACTGATTGCTGGCTGGGTCATGATGGCAGCCGGTTCGTGCTCAATACCCCCACTGGCGCTGTTGCCTGCCAATTGGACCCGACGGGTCTGCCGGGCGGTTACAAGCTGCGGGCCAAGGGTGTTGTGCGCGAATTGCGACTGGCCGTGGGGCCGGAAGCAACTTTTATGCACATGGACGGGCGAACCTACGAAGTCGGGCGGGTTGATCCCGCCGAACGCCTGGCCGGAAGCGACGGTGGCGCGAGCGACGACCGATTGGTGGCGCCCATGCCGGGTGTCGTGGTGTCAGTTGCGGTTAAACCCGGCGATGCGGTTGAAGAAGGCCAGCCGCTTCTGGTGATCGAAAGCATGAAGTTGGAAACCACACTGACGGCGCCGCGCGACGGGGTCGTTGCCGAAATGCCATTCGCCGAAGGCGACAGTTTCGGTCTGAAAGACATCTTGGCCCAATTGGCTCCGGAGGAGGAGTGACCATGCGCAGAATTGAAAGTCAGATCGACACCAATGCCGCCGACTACAAGGCAAATTATGCCGCCATGTCCGAACGGCTGAAGGAATTTCACGCCCGCCAGCACGCTGCACGCTATGAGCGCCCGCAGCGCGACTTTGACCGCCTTGCCCGCCAGAACAAACTGGGCGTGCGCGAGCGGCTGGAATTGTTGCTGGACCCCGGCACGCCGTTCCTGGAGTTTTCGACCCTCGCGGCCTGTCGTGAATATGACGGCGCGGTGCCCGGCGCAGGTGTGGTTACGGGGATCGGCATCGTGCAAGGCCGCGAGGTCGCCATCCACGCCAACGATGCCAGCGTCAAGGGCGGTGCCTGGTATCCGCATACCGTGAAAAAGATCGTGCGCCTTCTGGATGTCGCCTTGGAAAACCGCCTGCCGGTCATCCATATCTGCGACAGCGCGGGCGGATTCCTGCCGCTGCAGCACGGGGTGTTTCCCGACCGGTATCTGGGCGGGCGGGTGTTCCGCAACCAGGTCAAGCTGAGCCAGGCCAATATCCCGCAGATTGCCGTGGTTGGCGGACACTGTACGGCTGGCGGCGCCTATGTGCCGACGCTGAGCGACTACAACATCATCATCGAAGGCACAGGCGCGATTTTTCTTGGCGGTCCGCCGCTGGTCAAGGCGGCCACCGGCGAAGAGGTCGGTGTTCAGGAGCTTGGCGGCGCGGTCATGCACACCTCGGTCTCGGGCACGGGCGATTATCGCGCCGCGACCGAACAGCATGCCTTTTCACTGGCGCGCGAAATTGTCAGCCAGTGGAAGCGCACACCGAAAACGATCATCGAAACCGCATCTTTTGAGGAACCGTATTACGACCCTAAAGAACTCTACGGGATCATTCCGAAGGACCGGAAAACCCAGTTCGACATGCGCGAGGTTCTGGCCCGGATCGTGGACGGATCGCGGTTCCACGAATATCAGCCGGACTATGGCACCACGATGGTGTGCGGCTTTGCCCATATCTGGGGCTACAAGGTCGGCATTCTTGCCAACAACGGGGTGCTGTTCAACGACAGTTCTCTGAAGGCAGCGCATTTCATGCAGCTGTGCAATCAGAACCGCACGCCTCTGGTCTTCTTCCAGAACATCACCGGCTATATGGTGGGCCGCGAATACGAAGAACGCGGCATCGCCAAGGACGGCGCCAAGATGCTGATGGCACAGGGTGGCTCGGTCGTGCCGAAGTTCACCGTGATCGCCAATGCCTCTTACGGGGCAGGCAATTACGGCATGTGCGGGCGGGCCTGGGATGCGCGCACGTTATTCATGTGGCCCCAGGCCGAGATCGGCGTGATGGGTGCGGATCAGGCCGCCAATACTATGGCTGACGTCAAGATCCGGCAGCTTCAGCGCGAAGGCAAGGAATTGACCGAAGAAGAAATCGCCGCGATCCGCGAACCGGTGCTGGAAAAATACAAGCGCGATGTCGAGGCTTATACCTCGACCTCGGAATTGTGGGACGACGGCATCCTCGATCCGGCGGACACACGCAACGCGCTTGGCATGTCGATTTCCGCCTCGCTCAATGCACCGATCGAGGAACCACACTACGGGATCTTCCGGCTGTAAAGGCTTGAGGGACGGCACACCGGGTCGGGGAGTGCCGTTCCGCATCAAGGCGCTTCCAACTGGCGCTTTCGAAAGCTGAAGTAGTCCTGACCGGTCCGGTTCCCGGACAGGTCAGGACGATGTCTGCCGCGCCTCCTGAATCGAAACGACGTCAGAGGCCGCCATGCCGGGCCGGTCTGCCTCGACCGCCTTCAGCGGCTCGACCGGCGTCAATCCGGCCAGACAATCGCGCGCAAGTTGCTGGTATTCCGCGGTGCCGCGCGTTTTCCACGCGATTTCTTTCTCGCTGACCTCGCGGATCACCTTTGCCGGCGATCCCACCACCATCGAACGCGACGGAATCACGGTTTCGCCACGCACAAACGCCTGCGCGCCGACAATCGATTCCGCCCCAAGCTCTACACCATCCATAATGACGGAATTCATTCCGACCAGAGCGTTCCGGCCCACCGTGCAACCGTGCAGGATCGCGCCATGGCCGATGTGGCCGTCGCTTTCCACCACGGCGTCGCGGCCGGGAAAGGAATGGATGATGCAATTGTCCTGAACATTGGCTCCATCCCCGATCACGATCCTGCCGAAATCGCCCCGCAAGCTTGCCCCGGGGCCGATGTAGCATCCATGACCCAGGATGACATTCCCGATCAGAACGGCCTGAGGGTGGACATATGTATCCTCGGGCACGACGGGTATAAAACCCTTGAACTCATAACAGTATGCCATTCCGACCACCTTTCGTAAGCTGAGTGCTAAACGCTTGTCGGCGGTTGCGCCGGGACCAGAATCCCTCAATTGTGCCGCCGATCAGGGCGTGTGGCCCGAAATCAAACACAAGTTAGAAAATAGCGCAAGCTCCCTACGTCACAGCTTGGCGATATTGACACTTCCCAAGGTTAGAATTAAAAATCTAACAAATGGTAGAAAATAGACTGGCGGACCGATTAGGGTGGCCTGACCGAACTTGGGAGAGAGAGAAATGACAGACAAAGCCTATGTTGCAGGCGTTGGGATGGTCCCGTTCCAGAAGCCGGGAAAATCCGAAAGCTACGATGTGATGGCGACCGCTGCGACCCGGTCCGCTCTGGCTGACGCGGGGTTGGATTATGATAAAGTCCAACAGGCCTATGTTGGCTATGTCTATGGCGACAGCACCTGCGGTCAGCGCGCCCTGTACCATGTCGGAATGACAGGCATCCCGGTTCTGAATGTGAACAACAACTGCTCGACCGGATCGTCCGCCCTGTTCCTGGCCAGGCAGGCAGTTGAAAGCGGCGCGGTCGAATGTGCTCTGGCACTAGGGTTCGAACAGATGCAGCCCGGCGCAATCGGTGCGATGTTCCATGACCGGGTCAGCCCCTTTGCGGCATTCGACAGAGAAACCGACGAACTGGTTGGCAGTGCCGAGATCCCGCTGGCGCTGCGGTACTTCGGCGGTGCGGGCAAGGCGCATATGGACGAGTTCGGCACCCCCCTGGAAACCTTCGCAAAAATCCGCGCCAAGGCCAGCCGACATGCTGCGAAGAATCCGGTTGCCCTGTTCCGGCAGGAGGTGACGGCGGAAGACGTCATGGCCACCCAGGTCGTCTGGCCCGGCATCATGACCAAGCTCATGGCCTGTCCGCCAACCTGTGGCGCGGCCGCCGCGATCATTTGTTCCAAGGAATTCGCCGACAAGCACGGACTGGACAGTTCGGTTCGGATCGCGGCGCAGGCCATGACGACGGACGGCCCGGAAACTTTCGAAGCCCATGACATGCGCGAAGTGGTCGGCTTTTCGATGGCCAAGCGCGCCGCCGATCAGGTTTACGAGGACGCGGGCATCGGGCCCGAGGACGTGGATGTGGTCGAACTGCACGACTGTTTCGCCCACAACGAGCTGATCACCTATGAGGCGCTTGGCCTTTGCGGTCGCGGCGAAGCGGCGAAATTCGTTGATGATGGCGACAACACCTACGGCGGAAAATACGTGACCAACCCGTCGGGCGGTCTATTGTCCAAAGGCCATCCGCTTGGGGCGACCGGCCTAGCGCAATGTACCGAGCTCGTTCAGCAGCTTCGCGGCCAGGCAGATGCGCGCCAGGTTGATGGCGCACGTCTGGCGCTTCAGCACAATCTGGGCCTCGGCGGGGCCTGCGTCACCACGCTTTATGAAAAAGCCTGATAGCGACTTTCGGGAGGAATCAATATGACTGGAAAACTCGACGGGCGCGTGGCGCTGGTCTCGGGCTCGGGCCGGGGCATTGGCCGCGAAATCGCTCTCAAACTGGCCTCGGAAGGGGCCCGGCTGGTGATCAACGATCTGGATGCGGATCCGGCCAATGAAACCGCCGAGGCGGTACGCGCAACGGGAGCCGAGGCCGTGGTCTGTGCCGGCAGCGTCACCGAAGACGGTTTTGCCGAACGGTTCATCAAGACCGGCATGGACAGCTTTGGCGGGCTGGACATCATCGTGAACAATGCGGGCTATACTTGGGACAGCGTCGTTCAGAAAATGACCGACGAACAATGGCAGGCGATCATCGACGTTCACCTGACGGCCCCCTTCAGGATCCTGCGCGCCGCGCAGCCGGTGATCAGCGCCAAGGCCAAGGAAGAGGCCGCCGCCGGACAGGAAGTGTTCCGCAAGGTGGTCAACATCTCGTCCATCGCAGGGACCGGCGGCAATGCTGGCCAGATCAACTATTCCGCCGCCAAGGCCGGCATTCTGGGTGTCACCCGGACGATGGCCAAGGAATGGGGCCGCTACAAGGTCAACGTCAATGCCGTGGCTTTCGGCCCGATCCGCACCCGCCTGACCGAGGGCAGCGCCGACGGAGACAGCACGATCCAGGTCGAGGAAAAAGAGATCAAGGTCGGCGTGAATCCCGATCTCCTGTCCCAGATGGAGCACATGATCCCGCTGGGCCGGGTCGGCACTCCGGAAGAAGCTGCCGGTGCTGTCTATCTGTTCTGTGCGCCGGAATCGAACTTCATTTCAGGCCAACACATCATCTGCGGTGGCGGTTTCGTGATCTAAGGCATTTGCCCGGACCCCGTCATCGGGCCCGGGCAAGCACATTAATGTCTGGGCGGCCTCTTGGCGGTCGCCAATGCGGAATTTTCCGCAGACTCTAGTCTGGCACGATCACGACGATTTACTCACTTGGGCTATTAACCTAACAGGCGTTAGTTAGGCGTTGGGGCGATACGAAAGTCTATGGCACAAAACACGGCAATCAAAGTCAACGAGACATCGCGCAGCGCGGTTGGACGGGACGGGGTGCTGGACATTGCCGCGCGGCTTTTCCGCGAACAAGGCTACGGGTCCGTTTCGCTCCGAAAAATTGCCGAGGCCGCCGGGATCAAGGCGGGTAGCATATACTATCATTTCGGTTCCAAGGACGAGATCGTCGCGGCCGTTCTTGATGCAGGGATTCGGGTCGTTCACGCGAGTATGAGAGACGCCATCACCGACCTGCCAGCCGATACCGATGGCGAAACGATCCTGCGCTCTGCGATCCGGGCGCATTTGCGCGCGCTTCTTGATGTGAGCGATTATACATCGGCGAATGTGCGTATTTTCGGGCAGGTGCCGCAATCCGTCCGGGATGCCAACTTGCCCACGCGCAGGACCTATGAGGCTGAGTGGGACAGTCTTCTGTCCCAGCTTAAGAAAGATGGCACGCTGAAGCAAGACGTCGATATCCGTCGCCTGCGCCTGATGCTGATCGGTACATTGAACGCCACGCTCGATTGGTTCGACCCGGACCGCGGTAGCGCCGATGCGTTGTCACGCACCTATGCCGATGTGTTCCTCAACGGGATACTCCAAAGACAGGATACCTGACTTCATGGCACGTCTTGAAACAGCGGTGCTGACCGCATCAGAGACCTACACCCGCAACCACGCCGCACAAAGCGAGCGCGTCGAAACGCTGCGCGCGCGGATCGCCGAAGCAACGGCTGGCGGCCGCCCCGACATGGTCGCGCGGCATCGCAAGCGCAGCAAGCTGTTGGTTCGCGAACGGATCGACCTGCTGGTAGATACGGGCACTGCGTTTCTTGAGCTGTCGTCGCTTGCCGCCTACGGTCAATACGGGGGCGAGGTGCCCGGTGCGGGAATCGTGACCGGTATCGGGATCGTCCACGGGCTTCCCTGCGTTGTGATCGCCAACGATGCGACAGTGAAGGGTGGGTCTTTCTATCACGAAACCGTGCAGAAACACATCCGCGCCCAGGAAATCGCAGCCGAGAACCGGCTGCCCTGCCTCTATCTGGTGGATTGCGGCGGTGCCTATCTGCCAGAGCAGGACCGGGTTTTCCCCGATGCCCGCCATTTCGGCAATTCCTTTTATCGTCAAACCAACATGTCCGCGAGCGGCCTGCCGCAGATCGCGGCGGTCTTTGGAGGCTGCACGGCCGGTGGGGCCTATATCCCGGCCCTGTCGGACGAAGTCATCATGGTACGCGGCAACGCACGCATCCATCTGGGCGGCCCCTCGATCGTCAAGGTGGCGATCAACGAAGAGGTTGATGGAGAAACATTGGGGGGGGCCGAGATGCATTCGCGCGTCTCCGGTGTGTCTGACCATCTGGCCGAGGACGAGTATCATGCGCTTGCTCTGATGCGCGACATCGTATCCGAACTGGGCCTGTCGCGCCCGATGGGTCCCGATGCAACCTGCGCGCCGCCGGCGCGCAACCCAGAGGAACTGCTTGGCGTCATCAGCGCCGATCGCAAACAGCCCTATGACATGCGCGAGGTTCTACTGCGCATGATCGACGCCGGCGAATTCCGCGAATTCAAGCCCGGATGGGGTGAGACGCTGGTCTGCGGCACCGCGCGGATTCACGGCTATCGAGTGGGCATTCTCGCAAATAATGGGGCGCTTGTGTCCGACAGTTCGCTCAAGGGCGCGCAATTCGTGTCGATGTGCGATCAACGCAACATCCCGCTTTTGTTCCTCCACAACATCTCGGGCTTCATGGTCGGCACCGAAGCCGAGCGCGGCGGCATTGCCAAAGACAGTGCCAAGCTGGTCTATGCCATGTCGGTTGCCAAGGTGCCGCGCCTGTCGGTCCTCTTGGGCGGCTCATACGGGGCAGGCAACTACGGCATGTGCGGACGTGGTTTCGCCCCGAATTTTCTCTTTGCCTGGCCCACGGCGGAACTGGCCACCATGTCTGCCGACATCGCTACAAATGTGATGCTGGAACTGCGCCGCCAGAAAGGGGGCGACCCGGGCAAGATGGAGGCCGACATGAAGCTGATCGAGGAGCAGGTTCGGGCCCAGTATGGTGAACAGTCCGATCCCTATTATGCCACCTCGCGGCTTTGGGATGACGGGCTGATCGAACCCGCGCAAACCCGCGATATCCTTGGCCTGTGCCTGGCCATCGTGACATCGGTGCCCGAAGCCGGTCGCCATACGCCTGTATTCAGAATGTGAGGCTTCAAGTTGAACAATACCTACAACACGATCCTTGTCGAAACTGATGCGCGCGGCGTCGCCACGCTGACGCTCAACCGCCCCGACAAACACAATGCGCTGAATGGCGAATTGATCGCAGAGCTATACGATGCCGCCGAAAAGCTGGCTGCAGATGACGATGTGCGTATTGTGGTCCTGACCGGCGCGGGCAAGAGCTTCTGCGCGGGCGGCGATTTCAACTGGTTCTCGTCAAACATCGAAAAGTCCCGTGCCGAACGGGTAGACCAGAGCGCCACGCTGGCGCGGTTGTTGCGCCGTCTCGACACGCTGCCCAAACCCTTGATCGGGCGGATCAACGGCCCGGCCTACGGTGGCGGTGTCGGCATGATTTCCGTCTGCGACTACACCATCGGCGCCGAAGGCGCGCGCTTCGGTCTGACCGAGGTCAAGCTGGGCCTTCTGCCCGCGAATATATCGCCTTATGTGGTGGCCCGCATCGGCAAGGTGCATTCGCGTGAGACCATGCTGTCGGGGGCGTTGTTCGACACCGCCCGCGCCGAGCGGATCGGTCTGTTGACCGAAGTTGTCGCGTCGGGCGACTTGGACGCCACGGTGAACCGGGTGGTGCATGATCACCTTCAGGCCGCGCCGGGTGCCGTGGCCGATACCAAGGCGCTGATCGCCTATGTCGCGTCCCACGATCTGGAGACCAACATGATCTACACCGCCGACCGGCTGGCCGATGCGTGGGAGACGGAGGAAGGTATCGAAGGCATCAACAGCTTCATCAACAAGGGCGTTCCGTCATGGCGGGTGAAATGAGCTTCACCCGCGTTCTGATCGCCAACCGGGGCGAGATTGCCCGGCGCATCCAGCGCGGGTGCCGCAAACTGGGGCTGGAAAGCGTAGCGGTGTTTTCGGACGCGGACCGCGACGCGCCCTTCGTGGCCGAGGCCGATCATGCCGTCTGCATCGGTGGGGCCGCCCCGTCGGACAGTTATTTGAACGTCGAGGCCATCCTTGAGGCTGCGCGGGCGACGGGCGCGGGTGCGGTGCACCCGGGCTATGGTTTTCTGTCTGAGAATGCCGGTTTCGCGGCGGCGGTCGAGGCGGCGGGCCTTGTGTTCATCGGGCCGGAACCCGACGCTATCGCGCGGATGGGCTCCAAGATCGAGGCCAAGGCTGCCGCCGAAGCCGCAGGCGTGCCCGTCCTGCCCGGCTATCGCGGCGAGGATCAGTCCGACGCGCGCCTGCTGCAAGAGGCCGAGGCGCTTGGCACCCCCTTTCTGGTCAAGGCCAGCGCCGGCGGCGGCGGACGCGGGATGCGGCTTGTCTCCGATCTGGGCGACGCACCCGAAGCGATTGCATCTGCCCGGGCCGAAGCGCAGAGCGCCTTCGGCGATCCGGCGGTGTTCCTCGAACGCTATGCGCCCCGTGCCCGCCACGTCGAAGTGCAGGTTCTGGGCGACACTCACGGCACCGTGCTGCATCTGGGCGACCGCGATTGTTCGCTGCAACGCAACCACCAAAAGCTGATCGAAGAAGCCCCCGCCGCCGATCTTCCCGAGGCTGTGCGCGACCGCATGCGTGCGGCAGCGGTGCGGTTGGCGCAGGCGATCGGCTATCGCTCCGCCGGGACGGTGGAATACCTCTATGACCCCGGGCGCGGTGAATACTACTTTCTGGAAATGAATACCCGGTTGCAGGTGGAACACCCCGTGACCGAGGCGATCACCGGCATCGATCTGGTCGAATGGCAGTTGCGCATCGCGCGGGGCGAGCCGCTGGCGCTGACGCAAGGCGATGTGCAGTTTGACGGGCACGCCATTGAAATCCGCATCGCCGCCGAAAACCCGGACGAGAATTTCCGCCCCGAAACGGGCGAGATCAGCCTTTGGGCTCCGCCCGCCGGCGTGCGGCTCGATACCGGGGTCGAGGCAGGCTCGGTCGTCAGCCACCATTACGATTCGATGATTGCCAAGCTGATCGTCCACGCGCCGGACCGGGCCGGTGCGATCCGTCAGGCGGTTGTCGCAATGGATGCCTTTGCAGTCGGTGGCGTCGGTCTGAACCTGGCCTATCAGCGCGCGTTGCTGACACACCCGGATTTTGCGGCGTTCCGGCACCATACCTCGGGCCTGCCCGAGATGTTCTCAGGCGGCTGGAGTGAACCGTCCGCTGATCCCCGGGACATGGCCCTTGCCGCGATGGCGCTGCATCTGCATCTCGCCCCGGCGGGCGCGTCGCCCTGGGAAAGCCTGGGGTCATGGCGGCTCACGGCCCCTGCGGGGTGGCCCGGTGCAGCATCCTATTGGGCGACGACCAAAGACGACCAGATCCGCGTAAACGGCTCCGGGTCGGTGTTGACAGCCGTACAGCCGGACGGCCAGGCCATAACGGTCGAGAGCGCCGCTTTAGCCGAATGCCGTCTGAGCGGACGCTTCGACGGGGTTCCATTTTCGCGCACCGCCTATGTCGCGCGCGCGTCGAGTCACTGGCGGGTGCACCTGCAAACCCCTGCCGGAATGACCGCGACAGACCTGCGCACGCTGGAAGACCAGCATCTGCAACGTGCCACCGGTGGATCTGGCGGCGCTGACCTGATGTCCGCACCCATGCCCGGCGCCGTTGCCGAGGTGCGTGTCGCACTCGGCGATCGCGTCAAAGCCGGCGACACGCTGGTGGTTCTGGAAGCCATGAAGCTGCTGCAAAGCCTGCCCGCGCCGGTCGCGGGCGTGGTGACAGAAATCTATTGTGCACCCGGCGATACGGTCGCCGGGCACGCCCCACTTATCAAACTCGATCCAGAGGAAAACACATGACCAGACAAGACAGCATTACTCAGGTCACCGGCCCGTTCAACGAAGACCTCGAGATGATCCGCGACCAGCTGCGCCGGTTCATCGAAACCGAGGTGACAGCCAAGGCCGAGCCCTGGGAAGAGGAGGGCATGGTGCCCCGCGACGTGCTGCGCCGGATGGGTGATCTCGGCGTTCTGGGGATGCGCTATGACGAACAGTATGGCGGCGCGGGGCTGGACGTGATGTCCAGCGTGGTTTTGGCCGAAGAGGTCGGGCGATCCACCTTCGGCGGATTCTCGGCCACGGTTCTGGTCCACACCGACATGGCCTCGCCGCATCTGGAAAACGCCGGCACGCCCGAACAGAAGGCGCGGTGGATGCCGTCGATCACCTCTGGCGAAATGATCACCGCCGTCGCCGTGACCGAGCCGGGCGCGGGCTCGGACGTGGCCGGCATGCGCACCCGCGCGGTGCGGGACGGGTCGGATTGGGTGCTGAACGGCACCAAGATGTTCATCACCAACGGCGTGCATGGCGATCTCTACTTTGTCGGCGCCAAGACCGATCCCGATGCCAAGGGGTCGCGCGGGATCACCATGTTTGCGGTCGAAAAAGGCACGCCGGGCTTTTCGGTCGGACGGGCGTTGAACAAGACCGGCTGGCTGTGCTCGGACACTGCCGAACTGATCTTCGAAGATGTCCGCATCCCGGCCGAAAACGTTCTGGGCGAGGTCAACCGCGGTTTCTATTCGGTGATGAAGAACTTCCAGAACGAACGCATCGTCCTGGGTGCGATGGCCTGTGCCGAAGCGCAAACCGCGCTGGACATGACCGTGGATTACGTCAAGCAGCGCAGGGCCTTTGGCGGCGTTCTGTGGGACAAGCAGGCCGTGCGCCAACGGCTGGCCGACTGTCAGACGCGGATCGCGGCAGGACGTCAGCTGGTCTATCACGCCGCCGGTCTGGATGCCGCGGGCGGTGACTGCGTGAAAGAGGTCTCGATGGTCAAAGCCTATTGCGGCGAACTGGTGAACAGCGTGCTTTATGACTGCGTCCAGTTTCACGGCGGCATGGGTTATATGCGCGAAACACCGGTGGAACGCATGTCACGCGATGCCCGTGTGCAGGCCATCGGCGGCGGGGCGAGCGAAGTCATGTTGGAAGAAGTCGCCAAGCGCATGTGAGCTTACTATCCAAAAAAATAACAATCTTCAGAAACAAGGACGAAAAAGATGAATCTGGAAACCACTCAAAGCCAATCAGTCGCAAGACTGACCCGAGAGATCTCGATAATACTCGTCGGCACAATTCTTCTGACAATATCCGCCAAAATCGTGGTGCCGTTCTACCCGGTTCCCATGTCTACACAAACCCTGGTTGTCTTGGGTCTGGGCCTTTTCCTGGGGCCGGTGCGCAGTAGTCTTGTTGTTGTGGCATACCTTTTTGAAGGTCTGCTTGGCCTGCCGGTCTTCGCAGGCACGCCTCCGGCGCCGGCCGGACTGGCGTATATTGCGGGTCCCACAGGCGGATACCTGGTAGGCTTCGCACTTGCAGCGGCCGCTGCCGGATGGATTGTTCAAGCACTGGAAGGACTTCGGCCTTCATTCAGAGCATCTGTCGCGGTCTTTTTGGGCTCGATACTCATGTATTGCGCAGGGCTGTTATGGTTGGGTGGCTTTGTCGGCTATGGCGAAAAGTTGCTGAACGCCGGTCTTTACCCGTTCCTTCTCGGGGATCTGACGAAGGCGACAATTGCTGTAGTTCTGTATACTGCTTACCATAATCGCCGCGCTGTGTGACTGCCAGCCCAAGACTGTATCAGACTGTTTCAGTCTCATACGGGCCTGGTCCAATGTAAGTTGAAATGGTCCGATGCCGGATTTGACAGGCACCGGACGCCAGCCTGAGGTTTCCGGCGCCATGCGAGAGCAATGCGCAAAACTGTGCGAACCAAATTGTTCGCAATCAATACCTGGTCGCACACAATGAAAAGAAGCAGCATGTTTTTCTCAGAGCCGGAGCCTTGCCGCGCGAAGGGAGTCGAATTGGCCCCTGGAATTCTGAGGATCGTCGCGAACAATCCCGGAAAGATGACCTACCACGGGACAAATAGCTACATCATTGATACGCCTGATGGTCGGTTCATAATCGACCCCGGCCCAGCAGAAGACAGTACACATTTCGAGGCAATCATCGAAAATTTGGGGGCCAAACCATCCGGGATTCTGCTCACACACCACCATTCTGATCATTTTGGAGTCGTCCCAGCCCTGCGAGCACGGACAGACGCACCTGTTTATGCCTCACGGGCATTCCCTGACGATGCATTTCGACCTGACCGGTTTCTGGAGGACGGACAGGTCATTGCCGGTCTTACCGTCCTGCACACACCTGGTCACGCGAGCGACCACCTTTGTTTCGCGAGACCTGACGGAGTGCTCTTCACGGGCGACCACGTTATGAGTTGGAACAGTTCGATCGTCAGCCCCCCTGACGGAAACATGCACGACTACTGCGCGCAGCTACAGCGGCTGATTGAGCGCGACGATAGGATCTACTTTCCGGGGCACGGACCTATACTCCGGGATCCGCAACCTTACGTCAAACGGTTGCTTTCCAACCGCATGCGTCGCGAGGCGGAGATCCTCGCCCACCTCTCAAACACCCCGGATTCGGTCCAGAATATCGCCGCTTCCGTCTACCAGAAAACCGACCCACATATCGCAATGGCCGCAGAACGAAACGTTGCGGCGCATCTGGAGAAGCTGTTGTCTGAGTCGCGGGTGGCACAAGATGGCGGAGTCTGGAAATTAACATAAACTTCATTATGCGGCTTTATATTTTGCGTTGCGATAGTATATTATCGTATGTATGCTGAACTCCTCTCACGGAGGTCCCCCAGTATGCGCCATTTACTCAAGAAGCTCCTCCCCTCGGTCGCAGTCGCTTTGGCCGCGACAAGCTTTTCGCTGCCGGCACCCGCCCGCGCGCAGACCTACCCGATCGATTGCGCGATCCTCTTGTGCCTGTCTGGCGGCTGGCCCGCTTCCGTCCCTTGCGCCGGAGCCCGCGCCGAGTTCATCCGGCGGATTACGCCTTGGCCAGTGGAACCGCCGC
The DNA here is from genome assembly GCF_900108225.1 of Thalassococcus halodurans. Lineage (GTDB taxonomy): Bacteria > Pseudomonadota > Alphaproteobacteria > Rhodobacterales > Rhodobacteraceae > Thalassococcus > Thalassococcus halodurans. The sequence continues at coordinate 54,508 of NZ_FNUZ01000006.1, read as the reverse complement.
TGCAAATCTGGCGCTGTCCCATGGGCGCGTCCTATGAGAGCGATCGGCAATCAAACAACGCTGACCGCATAATTGAAGCCTTGTACCGGACCGACAACCGTCGACCGCTCCAATCCTTGCCAGTAGATAATCTCGTTCCCACAGACTTCACCCTTCGGCTTGTTCAGGACCGCGCGGACATCGATATCAGCGGGCCAGAGTTCAATTTCGTGCGGTCCATCCGCGTCTTCGATGTACGGTATGCACGACAGCACGAGTCCGGGCGCGATGGGGATTGTAACCGAAGCGCGACCGTGGTCCTCGGCACCTACGGGACCCAAGGCGATTTCTCATGGCAGCGATCTTCCATAACTGCCCTGCCCGAGGCCCATGTGGGACTTGAACGTTGGGGCCAGAATTGCCCGGGTATCTATCACCGATCTGTCTTCGTCGATTGGCGTGACTATGAGGGCAACTACGGCTTCGAACAGGTGAACTACTAGCGCTGACAAAGACAGCTTTGCCATCATGCTGCGAGAATTTTAGCGTGCTGAGTTGTTCAAATACCGGCCCTTCGCTGCTTTCGGTGCGTTTGTCCGGAGAGCGGACTAAGCACCATTTCGCTGCGGCTGCGCCAGTGGCCGCTTCAGCTCAATCCGAAAAAACGGTTAAACCTAGAGAACCCACAAGGGAATGCTTTCCCCCGCTGCAGGCTACATCACTCACCGCTGTATCAATTGCGGCGCATCGGCATCCCCAAGGGCCATTTCGGGCAGCCAAGTGATAAGCTGAGGAAACGAGATCAGCGCCGCGATCAATGCAATCTCAATGGCAACAAGGGGTACCGCTCCGCGATAGATATCAGACAGATTGATACCCTTCGGTGCGGCCATCTTGGCAAAGAACAGGGCATAACCGAAAGGGGGCGTCAGAAAAGACGTCTGCAACGCCAAGGCTATCAGGCCAGCGATCCAGATTTGTGCAAAGTAGGCAGAGCCGACGTGATCTGCGAAGTCGAGCTCTGAAATAATCGGCATCAGTACGGGTACAAAGACCAGCAGCACCTCGATCCAGTCAAAAACAAACCCAAGTATGATGATCACGCCAAGGAGCATGGCCAACAGTTCCCACCGGGTGAGATCGAATGCGGATATCCAGTCGAAGATCACATTTGGTCCACCAACGAGGTGGAAACTGAGCGAAAACACCGATGCGCCAAGTACGATGAAGAAGACCATCGACGTCATCGTGCTTGTCTGCACCGTGACAGAGTTTAACGACGAGAAAGACAGACGCTTTCGCGCCAGAGCAACCAAAAGCGCGCCAAAAACCCCTACTCCAGCCGCCTCTGTTAGTGTCGCAAAGCCCAGAATGATGCTGAGCGGAATGGATGCGATGACCGCGACAGACGCGAGTACAAACAAGAGGTCTGACACAAGATTGGTCTTGGGTGTGTCCAGCGGGATTTCGACCGTTTTTCTCAAGGTGACCGCAAAGTAGACCGCGAAGGCCATGACCATCAGAAGCACAGGTACGATGAGGGCCACATACATCAATCCGATGCGCAGATAGAACACGTTCGAGATGAAGAACAGCATCACGGCTGGCGGGAACACGACACCCAATGCTCCAGAAGCTGCGACAGCGCCTCCTGCGGTTCGCGGTGCGTAGCCCGACGCCATCATCGGGGCATAGGCCACCAACGCCACAGTTATGACGGAAGCACCGATCACCCCGGCGGCGGGCGCAAGAACGAGGCCGATCAGCAAAGTCGCAATGGCGTAGCGACCGGGAACGCCTGTCAGAAGACGCCCCAGCAAGCGAAACATGGTTTCGGCAATCCCGCTGGCATTCAGGATCAGGCCAAGAAAAATCAACATTGGAACGCTGGTGAATTGGACTGATTCATTGGTCAGTACACCACGGGCCCGCAGGTAGATCAGCCCCAGATGCTGAAAATCAGTGATCCCCACCCAAACCGCAGCGACAAACCCCAAGAAGCCTGTCCCCGCGAGCACCAGCGCCACCGGAAAGCCACTGAAAACCCCAATCGCCATCACGACAAGCATGGCAACCGTGAGGACCTCATTCACCATTGTGCAGGCCGCTTGCTTGTTCCGGTGCACCTTGCGCACGTCTCCCTGTCAGAAAGGCGATGTTGCGAAGGGCTACGATCATCCCGGCAAGAGCCAGCAAGATGGGGCCGATGACCCCGGTGATGCGTTGTGCCCACAACTGGGTTTCCGCGTATTTCGTGGTGCGCATCAAACCGTCCCATCCGTAGTAGGTCAGGATGGCGGCGAGCGGCAGAAGGACAAAAAGGCCGCCAATCAGTTCGATCCAAGCAATGCGGCGGGCGGACCAATGTCTGCGAAGAACATCAACGCGCACGTGACCGTCGCGCAGATAGGTATACCCAAAGGTCAAGAAAATTAGGATGAACAGCAGTGACGTGGACAGGTCCGGCAAATAGCTCGACACGCCAAGTTGTAGCTTGCGATCCAGCATCTGAAGCGCGCCATAAGCAGCAATCGAAACAACTGTCAGCCACGCAGTCACGACGCCGATGCCGCGAATGCCACGGTCAATCCAATCCAAAAATCTCAAGCCGAATTCCCTCCCAAAGTTCTTTGCCTGTTAGCTGTTATCCCCCCGTGACATCTCCCTTGCGATTGTCTTGTTCCCGATTTTCCGGCCTAACTTTCGAGGTGCGAAAGCTGTCCCAGAACAGCAATGCTGCCCCACAAAAGATCGCCACGTCAGCCAAGTTGAAGGACGGCCAGTGGTATGACCTGTAATGGAAGTCGAGAAAGTCAGGGACGGCCTGATAGCGCAGACGGTCAAGGATATTGCCAAGCGCGCCTCCGATGATCAGACCGAGCGCCGCACCTGTCAGCCTGTCCGGAGCCTTCCACAGCCAGATCAGCAGCCATGCCACGACCACGGCAGCAAGTGCGACCAGACCCCACCAGGGTACGACCCCGCCGAGCATACCGAAGCTGACCCCATCGTTCAAAACCCGCACGAGGTTGAGAAAGGGCAGAACCTCGACCCCGTTCTCAAGCGCCGGGGAGTTCAGGGCAAGAGCCTTGGTGCCCTGATCAACACCAAACGCGGCGATGGCGCAAAGCCCACCGAGAACGCGGCTGTTCATGCCACCGCCTTCAGATCGGCCCGCGCGTCGCGGATGATCGCCCATGACGAGTGCAGGAACAGTCCGGCGATCCCGAAGGCTACGATGAGATCGGGCCATGCGCTGCCTAGCCAAACCACCAGCCCGGCGGCGATAACGACTGCGGCGTTGCCGATGGCGTCGTTGCGCGAGAACAGCCAGACAGCGCGCATGTTCGCGTCGCCCTTGCGGTACCGCAGCAACGGCAGCACGGAGATGACATTTATCACAAGAGCAATCAGGCCCAGAATCCCCATCAAAGTGGCGTCTGGGGTTGTCGGCTCGAATGCCCTTATGATGGTCGTGCCAAAGACTCCAAGACCAAGCAGGCCGAGGAAGATGCCCTGGATCAGAGCCGACCGCGCTCGCCAAGCGAGGCTCCAGCCGATGGCCAACAGGCCGAGGAAGGTGATTGCGCCGTCGCCGATGAAATCCAACGCGTCGGCCTTCACGGCCTGTGACCCGGCAATGAACCCGCCGATCATTTCAAGAACGCCATAACCAACATTCAGGATCACAACGATCCAGAGCGCGCGGCGATAGCCAGGGTCCTGATGGGCCGCACCTTGCTGAATATCTTCGTCGCTCTCGATGCGGTCAAACCCATACCCTGTTGTCTCGACGGCTTTTTCAATTTCCGGCAAGCGCGCTTCGGGAGCTGTCAAAGTCATTATGTGCGTTGCAGTAGACACTTTCACGGCGTCAGGCGCGATACCTGCAGATTGCGCCGCCCGCTCGATCTGGGCGGCATCCTTGGCGCAATCCATACCGGAAACGCGGTAACGGAAGGATGGGATATCTGCCGCCGAACCGGTGCTATCAGCGTTGGCCATGATCGCAGTTCTCCTGCTAAAGTGGATCAAAGGATAATATATCAGTGAGCAATGATATGACGCAGATCGTTGTGGACCGCAAGGTCGGTACCATTGAACAACGCGCAAAACTATTTCGCGGCTTTGCCGACCCAAGCCGCTTGTCTATTCTCGGCGCGCTGTGCGGGGAGCCGCTGGTTGTTCACGAACTCGTCGAGCGTACGGGACTATCACAACCAAACGTATCCAACCACTTGCGATGCTTGTTGGAGTGCGGGCTAGTTAACAGCGACCGAGATGGGCGCTTCATCCGCTACCGTATCAGTAGCGCACGTATCGCAACGCTGTTGAGCGATGTGGACGCACTTCTCGATGTGGTCGCAGGGGGCGTTGAGGCCTGCGACAACTATCGCGGGAGATAAGCAGCCACTAAGCGATGAAATAGACTAGGACAGAGCTAAAGGACGACTGATATTGATGTAACGCGCCGTCAAATTATTATAGCCGCTGTAGGTCTTACCAGCATTGCACCCTTCGCCGCGATTGCGCAGGGAGCTCCGTCGATCCACGTTCTTAAGGACCCGAATTGCAGCTGTTGCCGGGTTTGGGCTGATATTCTTCGGGCTGAAGGCTTCCGTGTGACCGAGGAGCGCAGCTTTGGAACACTGCTGGTCCGACACAAGTTGGACAATGGCATCCCCCAAGAGATGATATCGTGCCACACAGGCGAGATCGAAGGCTATATGATCGAGGGCCATGTGCCCGCAGCAGACATTCGTCGCCTTCTGGACGAACGCCGAGACGCAGTCGGTCTCGCCGTTCCCGGCATGCCCTATGGATCACACGGAATGGGGCCAGAAGATCAGCGTGAAGCCTACGATGTATTTCTGATCCGGCGCGACGGTAACACCGAAGTGTTCACGAGTTACGAAGCAGCCTGACGGCAATTTCATTGATCGGAAACCATAAGGAGAAGACTATGAAGCAGCATAAATCACGCTATTTTGGTAAGGTTGCGGTGTGTATGATCTCTGCTACTGTAGCCTTCGCACAGCAGCAGCGAGGCGATTAGGTGGGGTCACGGGCCAATGGGACCGAACCACATGTGGTCTGAACGCATGCCTGGCTGGGGACACGGCAACATGGGTCCGGGCCAGCAATAGCGCATGCAACGACATTGGACTTACATGAACGAGTGCGTGCCCGCAGCTCATCGGGGCGCTCGGAGCACTATTCGCGCGACGCCTGAAGTTATCGCGGAAGGCCAGACGCTATACACAGCGAACTGCGCAAGTTGTCATGGAGCCGAGGGTCTCGGGGATGGTGAGGCCGGTCGGTCTCTCGTGCCTTCTCCGGCTCTCCTTAGATGGTTTGTTCAGATGCCGATGTCGGGAGACGAGTATCTGCTCTGGGCAATTTCTGAGGGCGGTCAGCGCTTCGGAACAGAAATGCCAGCCTTCAGGGAAGCGCTGACTGAAGAAGAAATCTGGAAAATCATCGCATACATGCGTGCGGGGTTCCCGTGATACCGCGCACCGCGAACACTTTGTAGAGCTTTTGGCGGTGCTTCCAAAAATACACAATTTCGCCGATCACCACCAAAACTGACATTGGTGGAGCGCGCAGCATCGCTCACTCTGGGCTCCTTCGAGACCTTCGCTGCCATCAGCTCAAATGACCGGTACGCTCGCAGACCCTTTCCATCAATATGAACTGGCGGCTGCGTGAGAATCCTATCCACTGTCACTTTTTCGAATCCGCGTGAGCGCATCGAAGTCGATTTCTTGCTTCTGTTCGTCACTTATATCCGGCCGGGTTTCCGATACCGGCTGGGGCCCTTGGACGTCCCACATCACCGCATGTGAGCCTGTACTCCAGCGATAAACCCAACCAACAACACTGCACCCATCGGTCCCGATCAGATTGGCGATCGCGACGCCCTCACCCCTATCATCGTTCACTGTTTACTAACTTCCTGCACTGTGGCGCTGCAAACTGCGGTGTGAGGTTGCAGAGCGTTCACTACGACCGCGCGCCGGACTTCGTTGATTTTGGCTACCTGGTCCTCGATGAGGGAATGATCATCAGACCGAGAAAATGGGTTCCCGCGTTCTCAACAATTCATTGGCTTCAAATCCTGTGGTCGGGCTCCGTGGCGGCTTCGACAATCGACAGGACTTCATCTTTGTCAAAACCAATGACCCTCGCCAGAACTGTAAACTCCACGACGTCGATACGACGCTCGCCACTTTCGAGACGTGCCACAAACGACTGGTGGCGTTTGAGCTTCGCCGCCAACTGCTGCTGGCTGAGACCCGCATTCTGACGTGCATCAACCAACGCACGGACGAGCGCCAACTGGCCATTTGTTCTGATTGTCTTTGCCACGCGTCACATACCTTTTGTGACGTCGCTAGCGGATGAAATCTGTTATCTAAAAAGTAGATATATGAGGGTGTTATCGGCGTCTGGTTTCCATGGGCTGCAAGTCTGATGCTCCCGAGGTTGCCCATCAATCCCCTACCAATTGCAGGAACCGGCCATAGTCCTCGCTGACTTCGCGCGCTTCTTCGAAAGCGCGGGCGCGTTCGCTGTCGAGGCAACGGAAGTAGCTCTGGATATCCTGGATGTAATTTTCGAAATCGCCGCGGATGATAGCCGCATAGTCCCGCGCGGCCTGCGAATCACTTGGCAGGAAGGGGCGGGGCGGGGCGAAGCAGGATTCCGCCAAAACCGGCCCGGGAACGCAGATCAGAAGGGCCAGAGCTTGCAATGGGAGCAGGCATATCAACCTCGGGTTTCTCAAACCTGTTATCTCCTTGATCGCGGACACTGGCCGAGACTAGTGTTTGCGTGACCAAACTACAGCCAAAGCATGATATTACATCTTGCGGTTGATAATATACTATCGTAACTCTGGGCTTCAAGTGGGAATGCCTAGGGTCGCGCCATTGGAGAAAGCGTGAGCCGGGCCATGAACTGGGACATCGAAGCACCAAATGTGGTTACGGAAGCACGTTTCCGCGAACTCGTGGAAAGCGGCTATAGCGCAGAAATCCTGTGCCAAGAATCGGCACACAAGAAAGGCCCCAGCTATTACGGGGTCTGGATCATGCGTGTGGTCTCCAACGAAGGCGTGGAGAAGCTGCTGGTCACGGCCCGTACTCGGACGACCTATAACGACATCAAGATCCGCGAGTTCAAGACGATCTCTGGCGTGGTGTCTTTCTTCATTGGCCTTGGTTTTGCGCATGTCGACCTGCCGCTTGAGGCGGGGACAAGCCGTACGCACAAACTCGCCCCGCCAGACAAAGCCCCATCAGAAAAGGGCACTGGCAGCTAGCCTCGTCTGTCTCTGGCTGGTCACAGCGCCAGCTTCAGCGCAAATGGTCCTGGTCATGGAGAGCGACGGCTCCCTGACCCCGTCCCGCTCCCAAAGCAGCTTTGCCCGAAACTACAATGACGGGATTGGTCAGGGTTCGGCCTCCGATGGGATCGCGATCTTCGGCGAGGTAGAGGCCGAGCAAGAGGGCGTCCAAGTTGCGGCCCTTGCCCGCCTGACTCCCCTGCCCCGCGCCGATGTCCTCTCCGGGATTCAGACCACGGCCTTGCGCTATGCCGGCCATCCCGGCCTGCGTCGCGCGGGGCTTTCCGTGACGGATTGGCTGGCTCTCTTTCGGGCCAATATCGAGGTTGAGAGCGCCTACCGGCAGGATGCGATTTCAAATGCAGGTGCTATTGGCCTTGGTCAATTGATGCCTGCGACGGCGCGTGATCTGGGCGTCGACCCGCGTGATCCGCTGCAGAACCTCGACGGCTCCGCCCGCTACCTCGCGATGATGCTGGAGATGTTCGGCGATCCGCACCTGGCGCTGGCTGCCTACAACGCCGGACCCGATGCGGTCCGCCAGTATGGCGGCGTCCCCCCCTACCGAGAAACCCAGAACCACGTGGCCCGCGTCATGGCCGTCGTGGCCCGATTGGAAGGATCAAATTCATGAAACAGATTTCAAACCTCTTTGTCGCCTCGCTGGCGCTATTCCTGCTGATTGCCGAGCCCGCCCTTGCACAGAGCATCGATCTCTCCCCGATCCAGAGCTTGCTGCAGGGCATTGTCGATGCGCTGACCGGACCTCTTGGTGTGGTCATCGCCACACTCGCGGTCCTCGGCGTTTTCTTGAGCTGGTTCTTCAACATCATCGACCTGCGCCAAGCGCTTTGGGTCCTGGTCGGCATCGCCGGTGTTGCCGCCGCCCCCACCATCGTTGCCGCGGTCTTTGCCGGTGGCTGAGCGCTCGCCTCTCTTTCTTGGGCTCGTGCGCCCGCCGAAGCTTCTGGGCCTGCCCATCATGTACGCGATGGTCTGGCTCTTCGGATCGGTGCTCCTGTTCGTCTGGGTCCAGCACATCGCGGTGCTGGGTTTCGCCGCCTTGCTCTATCCGGTGCTTTGGAAGGCCGCAGATTGGGACCCGCGCTTCATAGATGTGATGATGACGGCCCTGCAGGAGACACCGCCCACGCGCAACCGCAGCATCCATGGCGGGGACAGCTATGCCCCGTGATGACGCCCCTGATGCAGCGATCGATCCCCGCACGATGACGCCGGAGTGGTATGCGCGCGAGACCCGCCTCGCGCATATGCTGCCCTATGTGAGCCTCGTCGACGACCAGACGGTGCGCACCCGGGTCAACGAGCTCTTCCGGTGCATTCGGCTCGAGGGGATCAACAGCTACACGACGGACGATGCCTATCTCAACAAGGTGACGGCGCTTTTTGCCCGCATCGTCGCGCAGCTTGGGCCGGAATTCAGCTATTACGTCCACAAGGTCTCCAAGGCCATCAAACCTGATCTCGACCCCATCCGTGAGGACAGCTTCGCAGGCGAGGTGGACCGGCGCTGGCGCGCGAAACTCGAGACCAGTGGGCTCCGCGACAAGACGCTGACGCTCACCGTCATTCACCGCCCACCCCCGAAAAGCCTCCTGCCGTTCCTCAGCCGCAGCGCACCGGACCGCCTGAGAGAGGAAACCCGCAAACGCCTGCAGCGCCTCGGTGAGGCCGTGAACGTCTTCCTCTCGGGGCTTACCGAGCTCAAGCCGCGCCTGCTGTCAGCCGGATCGGGAGAGTTGGTGGGATTTTTGGGCGCGCTCAACACGGGCACCGAGCTGCCGCTCTACCCGGCCAACACCTACGGATTTCTGTCCTTCAACGTCGCCAATACCCGCGTGACGTTTCACGGCGATCATTTCGAGCTTTCCGAGGGCGTCGTGGGCCACCGCTACGGCAAGAGCTTCACCATCGGAGAATACTCGGAAGGCACCTCCTGCACCATGTTCGACATGCTGAACCTGCCGGTCGACATGATCGTGACGCACTCCTTTACGCCGATCAATTCGAACCTCATGGCGGGCCGCATCAAGCGGCAAAAGCGCCAGATGCAGGCGAGCCAGGACGCGGCCCTCTCCCTCCTGGAAGCCCTCGACATCGCCGCCGATGATCTCGAGGCCAAGCGCCAAAGCTTCGGCGAGCATCACATGGTCGTGACGCTCTTTTGCGACACGCTCGAAGAACTGCAGACCCTCAGCGCGGAGATCGTGAACGCCGCCGCAACCGAAGGCGTGAAGATGATCGGCGAGCGGGTCGCGGCCAAGGCGCATTACCTCAGCCAGCATCCCGGCAACCAGCCCAAGCGCGTCCGCGCCAGCGCCGTCACCAACCGCAACTTCGCGGATTTTGCGGCCTTCCACCGGACACAGCTCGGCAAACCTGCAGCACTTACCCCCTGGGGCCGGGTCGTCACATATTTTCCCACGCCGGAGCAGAGCGCCTACCGGTTTTCCTATCACGAGCAGGGCGCGCCCGACAAAGAACCGACCAGCGGGCATACCCTGATCATGGGACGGCCCGGGTCGGGCAAATCGGTGCTCTCGGCCTTCCTGATGACCCAGGTCCGTCGCGCAGGGGCGCGGATCTTCGTCTTCGATTACCGTCTTGGCATGGAGATGGCGGTCCGCGCCAATGGCGGGCGCTACGCGTCTCTGAACGCCGGTCAGCCCACGGGCCTCAACCCGCTCTGGACAGAGACCGATGCGCGCGGCACCGCCTGGCTCTCGGACTGGCTCACAACACTGCTTTACCGCGCCGACAAGCCCCTGACCCCGGCACAGACCAACCGCATCCAGGAGGTCGTGCGCCAGAACGCCCAGGCCACCAATCCGGCCCTGCGGAACTGGCGGGATTTCGCATCGCTTTTTGTGTCCACCGACGATGGCGGCGATCTGCACCAGCGCCTGCTCGAATGGACCGAGGACGGCCGCTATGGCTGGATCTTCGGGCAGAGCCTCGAGGACACGTTCTCGCTCAAGGGCGATGTGGTGGGCTTCGATCTGACCGGCATTCTCGACAGCGAGGCCGACAAGGAACGGATGGCGGTCCTGTCCTATCTCTTCCGCCGGGTCGAGCGCGAAATCGAGGACCGCCGCCCCACCATCATCGTGATCGACGAGGCCTGGAAGGCCCTCGATAACGCGTATTTCGCCGAGCGGCTGTCGAACTGGCTGGTGACAGCGCGCAAACAGAACACGGTCGCGGTGATGATGACGCAATACGCAAGCCAGCTCGAGCGCACCCGGACCGGCAAGACCATCATCGAGGCGGTGCCGACGCAGATCCTGCTCCCCAATATCCGCGCGCAGCCAGCGGACTACGCCATGCTGAACCTCACGGAGAAGGAGCTCGATGTCCTTCTCAACACGGGCAGCAACAGCCGCTTGGCGCTGATCCGCGACGATCAGGGCTCGATCGTCGTCGATGCCGATCTGAGCGCGCTTGGACCCAATCTCACCATCCTTGGCGGCATGGAAAAGGGCGAAGCGCTTGTCGGCGCCGATTACCGCGACCGCCCTGATTTCTGGAGGCTTTCATGACCCGTATTTTGATGTTCGTTGCCGCGCTCGGTGCGTTGGCCTCCTGTGCCCAGTACCAGGAACCGCAGGCCAATTGCTTCACCTTCCTCGCCTCCACGACAGCCATCTCGCCTGATTGCACCTTCACGCCCCTTGGCGCACCGGAGGGCGACATTGAAGTCTAGCCTGCCTCATATCCTGGCCCTTTGCCTGCTGCCCGGTCTCGCTTTGTCTCAAGGCGTGCCGACCAATGACAGTGGGCTGACCGCGCGTGACATCGTCGAGACTGGCGATCGCGAGGCTGACTTGGCCGTTCAGGCCGACAAGCTTGCCGTGCGCGAACTCATTGCCGAGATCGAACGGGAGCAGCTGGAAACCCTGCAACGCATCCTCGATGCCCAGACCAGCTTCGGCGGTCAGGGCTTGCCGGCTATGGTCTCGGGGCTGGAAAGCGGCAGCGGGGATCCGGCCCGGTCAGTCGAGGCGGTCTATGGCAATGCCGACATCGACCCCAATCCCGGCGGTGCGCAGATGTTCGGGGATGCGGCGGAAAACATCGAGCAGCTCATTATCCGCGTGGCTCAGGAGACCAGCGGCTTTGCCGGCGTTGGCCGCGCGGGCCTCTCCCCGGTCCAATGGCGCGCACTCCTACAGGCGCTGATCTGGCAGGAAAGCCGTTTCACCATCGGTGCACGCTCTCCCGTCGGCGCCTTTGGCCTCACCCAGATCATGCCCGGTACCGCCAGCGATCTGGGCATCAATCCGGAATACTATGACAGCCCCTACCTGCAGGTGCATGGCGGTGCACGCTATCTCGCGACACAGCTCAACACCTTCGACGGCAATATCATCAATGCGCTCGCGGCCTATAACGCGGGACCCGGCCGGGTTTTCGAGTATGGCGGCGTGCCACCCTTTCGCGAGACCCAGCACTACGTCCAGGTGATCCCCGAACGCTATAACCTCTATTTGACCCGTATCGGCGGGATCGAAGCGCTTGGCACGATCGACCCCGCGCTTCTGGCCAATGCCAACCTCTCGCTCACTGGGCACGGCGCGGCCTTCTATGGCAACAACTCACCCGCCGCGATCAGGCAAGCCGCCCTACGTATTGCGGATATCGTCGAACGGATTTCCGAGACCGAGGATGTGCAGGAGAGCGTTGCGCTCAACACCTATGCCCGCGCCGAACTCGTGCGACTCGTCGCGGCCCGCATCCGGCTACAGGCGGCGCGCACCCGCGTTCTCTCCGCCGAAGAGCTGGCCCAGGCCAGCGCCCGCATGGCCGAGGGCGCGTTCATGGAATTCACGATCAGGGAGATAGACTGATGAGAGACTTACTCGTGAGGACGGCCTTGGCCACGACGCTTGGGATCGGTTTGCATGTCGGCACACTGTCCCCTGCCCTTGCGCAAGGTGTGCCCGTCGTCGACACCCAGAACATCGCGCAAAATATCCAGCAGCTGCGGCAGATGATCGAAGACGAGATCCTGCAAAACGAGCAGCTGACGCAGCTCCGCGAACAGCTTGCGACACTCACGGAACAACTTGGCGAATTGCAAAGAACCTATGAAGCCCTCACCCGCCTTGCCGAACTGCCGGAAATCATCCGCACCGAGATGGAAGACGAGTTGAACGGCCTGCTCGATCAGGAATTCGGCGATATCCTCGCCACCATCGAAGCCATCAAGACGGGGGATTTCTCCGGCCTGTCGGGCTCCGGTGCGGGCGAGATCGAAACCCAGATGGACCGGGTCCTGGCCGATCTCGGATTTGACGATGACACGCTCTCGGAAATGGCCACCAGCGGCAATCCCGGGGCCAATCGCGTGGCCACGCAAGCCACGACCGGCGCGCTGGTCTCTGCTGCCGCCCAGAACAGTTATGACGATGCCGGCCAGTCACTGGAACGCGTGGACCGGCTCGTCGGGCTGATCGATGACATGGATGAGCTTAAGGAAAGCATCGATCTCAACACGCGTGTCACGGCGGAACTGGCGATCGCGCTCGTCGCCATGTGGCAGCTCGAAGCGGTGCAAACCGTGGGTGACGGCACGGGCGGCGTGATCGACGCCGCCACTATCGCCGAGGAACAGCGCTTCATGGATTTCACCCTGCCGGACCTGCGGGCTGACTGATCGTGAGGGAATGAGGGGTGGCTACTGAACAGGACATCATCGAAGAAGAGCTGGTCTATGGGGCGCTGCGCCGCGAACGGCTCTGGCAGCGCCTTGGGCTCATCGGGCTCATCTTCGGCATCATCGGATGTCTGAGCGCCGCGGCTGTCGCGATCCTTGATGTCGATCCGCCGCCTGTGGTCGTGCCCTATGATCCCGAGACAGGCTTTGCCCTGCCAGAGGCTTCGGTCGGCGCGACTTCGATCACAGCCAACCAGGCGGTCATCGAGGCGGAGGTCTTCCGCTATGTGACCGACCGAGAGGTCTATAACCAGCTCGACAACGATCTGCGCATCCGCAGCGTCTTGCGCCGCTCGGACGGGGCTGCCGAGAGCGGGCTGCGCCAGATCTGGAACAGCGCCAACGAGAACTACCCGCCGACGATCTATGGCCCTAATGCCCGTCTCGATGTGGAAATCCTCAGCATCAATCGCATCGGAACGAACCGCGCCACGGTCCGCCTGCGCAAACGTCTGACATCCATCAATGGCGTCCAGACCGGGCTCTTCACCGCCACGCTTCTCTTCGAGTTCCGCCCTGAGACTCGCCGCTCCATCGATGAGGTCTGGACCAATCCTTTTGGCTTTACGGTCCTCGAATATTCCATCCGCTCCGACAGATTGGAGAACTGATCTTGTTGCTCGTACGAATTACAGTTGTTGTCTTTATCGTTTTGCTGCCGGGTCTGGTCGCAGCCGAAGCCATCCCGCGTGGCGGGCCTAATGACAATCGCGTGCGCTTGGCCACCTATCAAGAAGGTCAGGTCTATCGCCTCAATGTCTCGCTGACCCATGTGACCACCATCGAGTTTGGCGAGGGCGAAAGCATCCGCTCGATCATCGCCGGCGACACGGAAGGCTTCGAAATCGACGGCGTGCCGGGCGGGCAGGCCTTCGCGATCAAGCCCGTTGCCCGCGGCGTTCATACCAATGTGACCGTCTATACCAACCGCCGCAGCTACTACTTCAACGTCCAGGAGACCCGCAGCCCGACCTTCTACGTGGTCCAGTTCCGCTATCCTGAAGACAATGCGCGTCCCACGCGTGCCATCGCGGCCCAAGCGCCGAACTACAACTACGGTGCCAGCGCGCGCACCGAGTTCACCCCGACCCGCGTCTGGGATGACGGGACCTTCACGTATTTCGAATTCCCGCGGAACGCGCCGGTGCCCGCGATCTTTCGCTACGCGAATGGCCGCGAACGGACGGTCAACACGCAAGCCACCGAGGATGGCGTGATCCGGGTTTCCGGGGTGAACAGGCAATGGGTGCTGCGGATCGGGGAAGAGGTGGTCTGTATCGAGGCCACACCACCTGCGGGGGTCGGATCATGAGCGACACCGGAAACGCGGACCTGGAGAAACGTCTCGCTGCTCTAGAACAAGGCAAAGGCGCAAGTTCGCCCCCTGCCCCACGGCGCTCACCGCTGCTCGCTTTGGTCGTCGTCCTCGTGATCGGTGCCGGCGGTGCATTGCTCTATCTCCTGTCCCAACCCGAGGAAGAAGAAGCCCTGCCCACGGCCACGCCAGACGTGTTCCAGAACGAAGGCGACGGGTTCGGCGCCATCGAAACCCTTCCCCCACCGGAGCCCGAAGTCGTTTTGGTCGCGCCGGAACCGGTGGAACCGAATGCCGAGCTTCTGGCGCAGCTCGCCGCCCTTCAGGCCCAGATCGAGGAGTTGCGCAACGCGCCCGAACCGGTGGTCGAAGAAGATACCGCTGCCGCCGAAGCCATCGATGCACTAACCGCCCAGATCGCGGCGCTGCAGTCCGCCTCGGAAGCCGCGCAACAGCAGTTTCGCGATGAGCTCACGGCGCGCGACCGCGAGCTGGAGCAACTCCGCATGGACCTCGAACTTGCGCAACTCGAAGCCAATCGCCCGCTTCCGGCACCCATCGGCCCCACTGAGGACGAATTGCGCGCTCGGGAAGAAGAACGGCTGCGTCGCGAGCAGGAAGCAAGACGGCTCGCGGAACTTGAACGCCGCGCGGCTGAAGAACGTGCGTTTCAGGAGCGCCGCATCACCTCGCCCACCATCGCCTTTGGCGGCACGTCCGGTGCGAATGAGACGGCGCTGACCGAGCGCACCTTTGGCGAAGTGACGGATTTCGTGCTGAACGGCGCGCTGCCCACGTCCGTGTCGCAAGCCGAGGTCATCGCCAATCCGTCCAACACCATCATCCAGGGCACGATGATCCAGGCCGTCATGGAGACCGCCCTCGACAGTTCCCTGCCCGGCCAGACCCGGGCCGTCGTGTCCGAAGATGTGTTCAGTTTCGATGGCGCGCGCCTCCTGATCCCGCGCGGATCCCGCCTGATCGGGCGATATCGTTCCGGCGTTGATATCGCGCAGCGCCGCGTCACCATCGCCTGGGACCGGATCATCCTGCCTGACAATCAGACGATCCAGATCAGCTCCTTCGGCGGTGATGAGTTGGGCCGCTCGGGCGTGACCGGCTTTGTCGATACCCGCTTCGATGAGCGTTTCGGCTCGGCGGCGTTGATTTCACTGATTTCGGCAGCCCCAAGCGCCGCCGCCGCAAATGTTCAGGAAGAGACCGCCGCGGATGTGCTCGAAGACGTGGGTGATGATCTTGCCGATGCCACGGACAGCGTGATTGGCGACTATCTCTCCATCGGCCCCGTCATCTATGTCGACCAAGGGGCCCGCGTCACGGTGATGGTCGACCGCGATCTGGAGATTTTCTGAGCCCATGTCGCTGAGCTATCTCCAGACCTCGCTTGATCGGATCGACGCCGCCGCCCGCAACGATGTCATCGAGATCTGCATCAACCCCGACGGGACCTGTTGGGGAGAATTCCAGGGCGATCATTTCATGCGGCAGCTGGACCAGAAGCTGACCGCAACCGAAGTGAAGGACCTCGGCAACCAGATCGCCTCTTCCGCCAACACCACGATGAGTAAGGATCGCCCGATCGTCTCGGTCTCGATCACCTACAAGGGCCGACCGATCCGAGCGCAGGTCATCACCCCGCCTGCCGTGCTCTCGGCCATGTCGATCAGCCTGCGGTTTTTTTCGAGCCTGCCGCTCGGCGGGATCGCGCTCGATTTCCTGTATGGCAAGGAGCGCAAACTCGAAGAACTCCGCCTCGAGAAAACCCGGGAACTGCGGGAGGTGGTCGCTGCGGGCGTCATCGACGATGCGCTGGCCTTCTGTGTCGAGAACAAGCTCAACATGATCGTCTCTGGCGGCACCTCCACCGGCAAGACCGTCGCCGCGCGCAAGATCCTCTCTCATGTGCCTGCCGAGGAGCGCATCGTCACCATCGAGGAAGCCGCCGAGCTTCTGCCAACCCAGCCTAATGCCGTGACGCTCATCGCCAATCGGGATGCGGAATTCCAGACCGCCGATGTGCTGCTCACTGCCACGCTGCGCATGCGCCCCGACCGGATCATCCTCGGCGAGGTGCGCGGCAAGGAGGCCATGACTTTCTTGGAGGCTATCAATACCGGCCACGGCGGGTCCATGACCACCCTTCATGCCGAAACCCCGCAACTTGCCGTGCAGCGTCTGGCGATCGCGGCCCTCAAGACCGAGATCCCGATGACCTATGCCGACATGATCCAGTACATCGAGAACTCCATCGATGTGATCATCCAAGCCGGTCGGAATGACGGCAAACGCGGCATCACCGAATTCTACCTCCCCGGCGCAACCGAGATCGGAGCTTCCCAATGAAGACCTTTGAATATGACATCCTCAGCTTCCCCATGACCCGGAAGACCAGCCTTGCCGACATGCAGGACAGCCTAAATGTGAAGGGGGCCGAAGGCTGGGAGGTCGTGTCGATCAGCTCCTCGGAATTCGCCAACGTGGGACACACTGTCTTCCTGAAGCGCGAGACTACACCCGCCAGAGCCACGGCATGAGGCAGGCGGGCTGTATTCTCGTACTGACTGCGCTGGTCCTGGGCCTGACGTCGGCACCCGGCTTCGCTGAGCGCAATCTCGTGCCGAACCTCGCGCGCAGTTTCGACGTCTGTCCAGACCGGCCCGCTGAACCCATTTGGATGCAGGAGATCCCCCTGCGCCAAGCCTATCAGCGCGTGTTGGCTCAAGACATCTACCGAGCCCAAAATCTTGAACGCATCGTAGAGACTGGCAGCTGCGCTTGCGAGATCCGGTTCCCATCTTGGGACGATGCCGAGGGGGCGTTTCGTGAGCGCCACGCCAGTGACGAACGCTGGGAAATGTTGCAGGCCTCGGACGCCTACAACCGCCGCGCCAGCGCCGTCCGCCCTGCCGCCAAAGCCATCTGCGAAGCTGCAGGCAATTGGTAAGGCAGCCCCGTTATGAGCGTCGTCACCTATTTCGTTGAAACCTCCCAGGGCTATCTCGACACCGCAGCAGAAACCCAGTTCGGGTCGGTCGCGGCAACGGTGGGCACGCTTCTCGTCCTGGGAACAACGCTCGTGGTGATTCTCGTCTTCCTGAACATGATCTACCAATACAAGGCGATGGACGGCCGCACGGCCTTCTGGCTGGCAGTCAAGATCGGACTGATCGGGATATTCGCGACCAACTGGGTGCAGTTCAACGCGCTCTCCTCTGCGATCCTGGCCGGCATCGACAGCATTGCGGGCGCGCTTGTCGCTTCAGTCGGTGGCGGCACCCCGGGTCCCTCTGGGACCTTTGCCGAAGAGTTTGACCGGCTGATCGCGGAACTCGGCGACTACCTCAATGCAGCCGGATCAGAGCTGAACTGGATGGCCGGTGCCATGCTCGACATTGTCGGTGTGCTGTTACTTTCGATCCTCGGCGGGCTGGCCGCCTTCATTCTCGTGGCCTCTCGACTGATGATCGCGCTCCTGATTGGGATTGCCCCGGTGATGATCTTCCTGACCCTCTTCGAAGTGACCAAAGATTACTTCGCGCGATGGCTTTCGGCACTGGTTTCCTTTGCGCTCTACCCCATCGTCGTGGCCGGCGTGTTCGCCACGATCACCGGCGTTTCCTCCGCCCTGATTGGTGAGCTTGGGGACCCGGAAGGTGCCTCCAACATTGGCGCGCTCATTCCCTTCTTCATGATGGTGCTGATGGCCAAGGGGTTCATCATCGCCACGCCCTTCATCGTCCGCGCGATTTCCGGGAACATCATGATGCCCGCCATCTCCGGTGGTCTAGGCGGCGGCTACAGCTTCGCCCGCGCTGCCATGGGCAGTCAGCAGGCCTACAACCGCTACTTGATCGGCGGGGCAAGTGGCGCGGAATATGCCGCCCTTAGGGCACGGCAGTTCTTCGGTGTGCAGCAGATGCCTGTGCGACAAGGCATGGGACAGGCCGGACAGGCAAGTGGCACTGGGTCACCGGGGGCCGGGTCTCAGATGCTGGCGCAACTGGCCCGGTTGGGAAGGCTGGGGCGGCGTTGATAGCCACCTGACAAAAACCTGCCAAAACCGCAAAGGTTTTGCCGGGGGTTTTTGTCTTAGCCAAGCGGTTGATCCTAGGTAGGGTGGGGAGTTCGGACAAAAACGACCGTTTTTGGCGCATGGGTTCTGTCAGGGGGTTTATGTCCGGTGTGTGGGACAAAGCTGCCGTTGAAGAGCATTCGCTCAATGTTAGCTGTGAGCCCGCCTTTCGGGCGGCCGTACCAAGAAAGCTCTGCGCGAAAGCCTCCTTAGTTCTCACCACTCTCTGCATCGAGAATGTTGCGCTCAAACCCCACGCGATCAGAGCGAACCTGTGTAACGGTGTCCGTCATAGGGTTTTCGGCCTTGTTGTATTTCCCGCCCCACAGGATGAGCTCTGAGAGCAACGGCGCGAGATCGCGGCCTTTTGGAGTAAGCTCGTAGTTGAAGCTTCGCCAGTTTGTCGGGTTCTTTCGTTTTTCTAAGACACCCGCTTCTTCCAGATGCCTCAGGCGTTGCGCGAGGATATTCGTCGAAATCCCCTCCCAGCCTTCCAGCAACTCCGCGTAGGTCCTTGCGCCCTTTATCGCGATGTCGCGAATGATCAGCAAAGTCCAGCCATCACCCACCACGCTGAGGGCGTAGTCGATGGGGCATCCCGAGAGGGCTCTTTTGGTCGTCTTGCTCATGGAGCCACTTTGAACTTTATACTTGCGTTTTGCAAGTTATTAGCCGAAAACCTATCAGCTTGCAAAAAGCAAGTTGATAGGAGAGCGCTATGAAGCCATCTGAAACGACCCCCAACGCCTTTCTCACGCGTCGTGAGATGATCTTGGCAACCACCGGAGCTGCCATGGCTCCATCAGTAATTCTCGCAAAGGATAACTCAATGACACCCAAAGCTTTTGTCTATACCGAAGTCGCGATTTCGGTGCCCTTCGATCAGGCGCCGTGGCCGTCGATCAATGAAACGATCAAGAAACAGCCCGGCTTTCTGAACAAAACATGGCTGCACGGCCACGGCACTGGTTCAATTGGCGGCTTCTATTCGTTCGCCAGTCGCGAGAACGCACGCGCTTTCGTCACTGATTACTTTCCTTCAGAACCTCGTGTTTTTGGTGTCGCCCATAACACCCGGGTCTTCGACGCCGAGATCGTCCGAGAGGCGAGCGAAGACCTCGGCTCGGTTCATTATGGAGCCGCCTCAGCAAAGGCCCCGGGCGCATTCGTCTATACCGAGCTGCAACTTTCGCAGCCCTTCGACAGTTTTGATTGGCGCACACGAAATGCGGCTTTGAAACGGACGGCAGGCCTTCAAAGCAAGGTCTGGCTCAGCGGCGTTTCCACCCAGACGCTCGGCGGTTTCGATGCGTTTGACAATATGGAAACAGCACTCGACTATGCCATCAACCAGTTCCCGGAGATCGTCGCGCCCCTGGGGGCCGCGCTTTACACAAGGGTCTTCGACGCGGCGACAACGGCAAACGCGAGTCGCGAGATGGGCTCACCCTTCTACTCTTGATCGAAGGCTGAGTTGCGCCCCGGGACCGCCCTGGGCGCAACGCAATCCACGCATCGTCTGTGAAAATAGACATTTGCGATCATGACCTGCTCCCTTGGGAGTCCGCGTTTATCGGTTAGCTCTGTTCAGGTTTTGGTCTTCCGTTGACCGGTTATCATATTCGTGTGGCGTCAGACCAGCGAGGCTGGAGTGGGGCTGGTTGTGATTGTAGTCGGTGCGCCATGCCTGTCGGCGGGTGGCCTTCAGGTTGCCCGTCGACAGGTCATCCAGAAACCGCTACCACCTGGATAACGCCAAAACGCAAAAGACCCCCGCCAAGCTGACGGGGGCCTCAATGATTGCGGCGGTCGGGCTGCTACTCCACGGCCATCCGGTCGCCCCCCGCTGTGCGCTCCATGATGTAATCCACTGCCTTCTGCGCCTCGGACGCGGCGCGGAATATCGCGCGGCTGTCTTCCTTCATCGCTTCCAGCCACCCTTCGACATAGGCTGCGCTCTGATCGAATTCAGGCTCCACCCCGATCTGCGCACACAACATGCAGTTGCCAATCTCCGCGACCAACTCCTCGAAGGCATAAGCCTTGCGGTCATTGAACCGGCCCAAACGATCCAGCCGCTTTGCCGCGCCTGTCCAGTGGACTGTCTCATGGGCCAAGGTGCCAAAATACCCAGCCGCTCGATAAAACGTGCCAATCGGCGGCATATGAATACGGTCGGTCTTGATGTTGTAGTAGGCGCGCGGCTCCTCGGTCACATCGATCTGTGCGCCGGTCGCGGCAAAAAATGCCTCCAACTCGGGATCGGCCACGGTGCCAAGATCACGGGGCGGATCGGGCAGGATGTAAAATTCAGCGGGCAAGCCGTCGATCTGGTCGGCGTTGAACACGCGGTAGGCCTTGGCATAAGGGATCTGGCGTTCCTCGCCGTTTTCGTCCTCGCGCTCAACGGTGCCGTATTTCACGACGGTGGCGGATTTCTCACCCTTACGTACATGGCCCCCAAACTGCTTGGCCTGATTGAACGTCATCCAGCGGGCTGAGCTGTAATCCTTGGCCATCGCGGTTGCCCAAAGCATCAGGATGTTGATGCCCCTGTAAGCCTCGCCGTTGAACCGTTCCGGCAAGCTGACCCCTTTCCCTCCGCCTGTCCACGGCTTGCGCCGGGGCGGCGTCCCCGCCTCAATCTGCGCGATGATCTGATTGGTGACATGGGAATAAACGTCAAACTTCGCTGCGGTCAATTGTGACCCTCCTTCGCGTGACGCGGGCCGGGTCTCTTCCCTTTCCGCCAATGGGCGATCCTTCCTGTTCTGATCTTTGGAATGCCCATGCATTCCGAAGGGCAGAGCGGGTAAGGGCAAAGCCCGTCCTGCGGCCCGGCGGGGCCGTGACAACCGGGTGGAGGGCGTGAATTTGGGAGGGAACCGCGCGCCTACGCGTGGGAGGAACCGGAATTCTCGACCGGAACCGACGCCACAGGCGGCGCTTGCCGGTTTTCTCGGACCTGCCGGGATGGCAGGTGGATCAACAGGATTTAGAAACTGTCAGGGTTGGCCGTCGGCCTAGGCATTGCCCCAGAGAGATCGCCCGCAAGACTTGGAACCGCAGGTGAAGAGTTTGCATAAGTGCGCCCTTAGGGGCGCCACGACCTCTGCCAGCCTTACATTTTCACGCTTTTCATTCGCGACGCGAACGGCCCAAAGCGGTCACTCGATCAGGTACTCGCGTGCTGCGGTGCGGCCAGGTGTTCCGGCCATTCACTTCAGCTCCAAAGCTTTCGAAAGGGCGGGTTTACACAATCGACGAGGTCTTGCTGTACTTCTAATTCTGCGATGCGCGATTTTCCCCCACATAACTTGCTCCTAGATCAAAGACCTTTTTTGCACAGCAAACACCGTGCCTTCATATTGCTCTTGGGTGAGTAGCCCGGCACTTACTTGCTTTGAAAGAAACGGCAAATCATCTCGCGTCCCGAACAAGGCCAACAGTTCTGCAAAGAATTCAGCGGCGTCGCTGCTTGCTCGGCTTTGGACATAGCGAACAGCCGTGTCGATGAGCTGCCGGGGGGAGTTTGAGTCGCGTCGCCAGATGCTTGACCATAAGTAAGCCGCCATTTCTACGCTGCTACGATTTGCCAGTCTTTCATCTATATCGCGAAAAGCCGCTTCGTCGTTGATTTGATTGAAGGCCCAATTCTTTTCAGAAAGCCGTTTGTCTAAGTGTTCTTTGCGCCAGTCTATGAACCCTTTATCGTTACATTCATCCCAAAGCTCAT
Source organism: Thalassococcus halodurans (assembly GCF_900108225.1). GTDB lineage: Bacteria > Pseudomonadota > Alphaproteobacteria > Rhodobacterales > Rhodobacteraceae > Thalassococcus > Thalassococcus halodurans. The sequence continues at coordinate 32,297 of NZ_FNUZ01000006.1, read as the reverse complement.
CAATCAAACTGGCTTTGAAGTGATCGAGGTATGGTTCAAGAGCCTTTAGTTGGGTGACCTCAGTTATGCCTAATCTGTCTGGGTTACGGAAGCCATATGCAAAGCCAAGAAGCTTGAAATATTCCTCCTTGTCCTCAATGCCTTCGACGTGAAGCGCATGGATCCTGAGAGTTGCGGGTGTGGCAATACACAACAAAACATGGGGGTAGTTGTAGCGATGCTGCAAATCTTCCCAATGTTCGACAATCGTCCTCTCTGCGAACTCATCGCGGCGATCAGCCAGTATGCCAGTTATAGTCCTATCCGCGCTGCAGTCTGGCTTGCTGCCTGTTTTCAATGCGACAGCGATCTCTTTTAACTTCCACAAAATGAGATCTTCGAACAAGCGACTGTCGAATTGGCGAATGAACTGAAACCAGTAGATGCCGTTTGAACGACGCTCTTTAATCTTTTCCCTTAGGACAGGAACCGCCGTGATATCGCCGATGCGGCATCTGGAAAGCAGCAACTCATCTTCAAGCCCTTTTGGCGAGCATTCCGCGAGCCGTTGCAACTGTTTCACGCTGGCAGATGCTCGCCAAAGCTGAAAGCATCGCTTTCGGAAGAAATATTCGTTCTCTGTGTTCTCCCATTCAGATCTTAACAATTGCAAGGCGGGCGTCGTGTACCGAACATTGTGGTCCATGTCTGAGCCGAAAAGCCCAAACCTTGAACTTGCGAGCGAGTTGAACGAGCCTTTTTCACCTTCGACACGCTTGTCGATACCGGCGATATAAGAAGCCACAAAAACGGCAGCTAGTGGATGGTCAATCTGCTCTAGGCACACATAAATCACATGCCCCATGTCTTCATTGGTTGTAGCTAGTTGGATTAGGGGTCGCAGCGTCCTGTCGCTACAAACTCGCCTCAAACCGCCAGCCAGACAGTATTTCGCTACATTGTATCGACGGTTACTCAGCCCTGAAGTATCTTTGCCCTCTGGATCTTCGGTGGGCAACGCCTCCCAAGCCTTGAAAACATCTTCCAATGTCTGCTCGTCGAAGCCACTTAAACAGGAGACTGCGGCAAACAGCATCCCGTAAGATAACTCACTTCCGTGATCTTTCATCATTTTCCAAGACTCAGTGACGGACTCTGCCAATCGTTCGTCGGCACACTCCCCAGCGAGGTAAAGTGCTGCTTCCCGTTGTTTCTCCGTGTTGGTCGTGTCGCTGACAATCGCAGCTATGTCTTCAAGCCACTTGGTTCCATGCCGTGCACGAACATGTGCAATGAGACGATCCCGGAAAGGCGCATTGGAATAGGGCTCTACTTTGTAGCAAAGGTTCGCTGCTGCCTTGACTTCGCCATTTAAGACTCTGGCTTCACGACCCGCATGTGTGTCCTTATCGGTGGCCTCAATAAGTTTTTTGAAGTGACTACCTTGCAGGCCAGCGATTTGCCATTCAATAGCCCATCGAATTTGCTTCGGGACACTCTCGAGCAAGCCAGCGTCAACCAGTTCTTCACAATCTTTCAGCAAGCGCTTTGCAATCTTTGGGTCCCCCCCCTGGCAATGCTTCAACGCACCAAAGCAAATCAAAGGAATGCTGGATTTTGCAAAATCCCAAAACGCTACCGGTGTGTCCGCTCTGATAGAAGCTCGAGCCACCAAGTCGGAGTAGAACGGGTCGGATAGGTAGTTTTGAGAATAGTCCTCCCGGGATAATGCGTTCGAGATTGCTTCAATCAGCAGAAAGTCCTTTACGCGATCATGTCTAAAACCGAGTTTCGACTGATTTCCTTGAGGAACTTCTCTTAATAGATGCCCCGCACTGCATAGAGCTTCAATATCTACGAAGATTGGTGTCGAGCTAAATCTGGCAGATAGCTGTTCAAACGAAGGATCATTGATGCGATTTTCAAGCATCCAAGCGCCAATTGAAATCACTGACTCACGGAGCGAATATACGGAGCGGGTGTTCGCCTTAGAGACTTTTGAAAGGGAATTTTTGACATACTTGGAGAGGACTTCACTCGCACTTTCAGAACCGTGCCCCGTCCATAACCCAATCAAAAGGGGGTCGTTGCCAAGGTGTTCGCGCACCTCATCAGCCTCTACATTCGTCAACTCAACACCAGAGGCTTGGCTTCGCCTCCGGATTGCTTCTCTGGCTTCGTGATCACTAAAACCCGCAAGGTCAGCGACAAGACTTTGAACGTCTTTGCTCACTTCTGGTGGAAGATCGCGAAGGTTCTCTGGCCAAACAGGGCACAGAACTTTCAAAATCCTAGCTTGCGGGTCTTTGTTTTGCTTGTCGAAATCTCTGGAAAAACGATACAGCTTTGTTATCAGATCAGTGGGCGATTTTGATTTGTTAATATCTTCGATCCAAATCTGCACCCCTTGCCCTTGAGATATGCGAACAAGTTCGTCGACTGGATCGTCTAAAGTCAGGGAGGGAACTTCCGCGACTAAGCTCTCGCGGATGGCTTGGGAAAAAGACGAACTCTTCTCCAAAGCATCATGGGTAACAACAAAACTCAAACCGCCGCTATCAACTATACCTTTGCAAAGTTGGTGACAAAATGCGGATTTGCCCGCTCCTGAGGAACCATTTAGAAAGACGACAGAGGATGATATTGTTTCAAGAGCCCTACACGCGGTCAAAACATCTCGTACTATCAATTGGTCCCTGGAGGCCAACGGTGCATAACTCGACAACTGAGTTTGTGAAATATCATTTGCGAGATCACGTGAAAGTCTCGTCTGAGCCGTACCGAAGAACTTTGAGCGAATGAATTGGCCATCTGGATGAACGTCTAAAACGTTGGACAGTTTGTCGTTTGACCAAACGTCCAATTCCACCGAGTGTTTCGCAGCCTCGGTATGGGCGCTTTGAATCACGTCTGATGGAGGAATGTTTTTACTGGTCAGCACTAATTTGAGGGTGACATCAGGATTCTCGGCTTTGTATGAATTAAGCCTACCGACGGCTTTAATTAGATCTCCCTTTTTGGGATCAAGCCATTTTTCAGCAATGCTTGATCGTGCTGTGATCGTGTGTTCACAAGCAATGGCGTAATCAAGTCCCATTTCATCTTTGCAAATCGAAATCCCGTCTAACGGGTCTTTAATTGTTTGGCCTGATGTGTTCACTCCAGTATGAACAATCTTCTGGTACAAAGGATCGGCAATCCTCAGAACGCTCGTCGCAAGCCGCTCAAATTCTGCTGCGTCCGTCATGGCTGCGATTGCCGTTTCTGTTGAGTTACTTGACTGAGACATTTCCGACAAATCTATTCACAATACGTCATGCATATGTCTTGCACGTATAGGCTGTGAATCCCAGCTATAGTGTTCCTCCCACACTTTTTTGCTCTAAGAACTCGAACCTTCACCCTCATGTCTGCTTTCGAAAACCCGCGTCGCTTTGATGCGCTTGCAGCGAAAGTCGGCTCTCCGCCCTTCTTGCGTGAGGATGCGCCAACGCGATCTGCCAATAGCCGCCACTGACCAAGGGGCTTCGCCGCTGCGATACTTTCAATTGTGTAACATCCGAACGCGACGCCGCCCCTGGCACCATTTAAATCAAAGCCTTAGCGAATTTTGGGAAAGCTTGAGACATGGATTGTCTCGCTTTTTGTTTCATCGAATATGGCCAATCTTGAGGTGTTCGCCGCTGTTTTGCAACGTAAGACGGGCGGTTGCCGCCATTCGCTGCGCTTGTTCGATCACGACGGCGGCCAATGTCGAGCCAACGAGATCAGCTGAATTTCAATCTATATCTATGGCTGTCTATCCTATAGCCTGACGTGACGGTTCTAGCTTCTTGTCAGGAAAGCGGCCGCGCGCTTAGTTTAGATTCAACCTATTCTATTCGCTGGAAACCACTCTCGATGCCCTTTCACGATGGCGCATAGGAAAAATGGGCTGTTCGCAGGGGGCGTGATGAATATCTAAACTTCAAGTTGGAAACTTCTTGGCCGCGGGCGCGACCATTCAGTTATTGAAAAGTAATCGCGAGAGCCGCAGCGCGAAATTCATTGATTAACTTTAGGCGGGCACGATCTTTGGGTGCCACAAAACAAGTTTGATGAATCTGGTGAAAATCTCGAATTGGAATTTCAACCAAGCCATCATAAATGTGACTGCTGTTTTTTAAGAATATTGCCGCACCGAGGCCCTGCCTAACTGCCTCGCACATAACAGGAAAGGTCGTCATTGTAATAAGTTGAGGCAGCTCCATTTGGCGCTCCGCCAATTTCTGGTGAACAACTTGCTGCGTCAGCGATCCTTGTTCGGGTAGAATAATGGTCTGATCCATCAAATCTTCGATTCCAACGATATCGCGATCTGCCAAAGCGTGGTCAGATCGGCAATACAAGACATATCGCGTTTCTTGCAGAACCACCCGCTCCCAGTCATCGCGCTCTGACGCATCTGTTATCAAGCCCACATCCGCCACACGATCTCGAATGAGTTGGTTGGCTGTTGTCCAGTCGCACAAGCGGAAATCAATGTGCACATTCGGAAAGCGGTCGTTAAAAGTTGCGATCACTTGTAACGCCGGTTGTGGCGCGTTCGCGATCACTTTTAGACGCCCTTCATTTAAGGATGAATAGCCACGAAGGCGCTCACCAATTTCGCAGTCCAAAGCGACAAGGCGGTCCGCCAATCCGAAAAAATCCCGACCTGTCGGTGTGAGGGAAACGCCATCACGACGACGAAGCAGAAGCTCTGAGCCCACAAGCTCTTCTAGTTTCGATACGTGCTGCGTCACGGTTGATTGAGTGACCCCCAGACGTCGTGCCGCTGCGGAAAAACTTCCTTCGCGCACGACATAGGAGAACGCGATAAACTGGTGATGGTTCGGGCGCATGTGACTCTCCTTGCGTCACGCTACTATCAGCCATCGGTTTCACTAATATGACGTCATAGGAATTTCGCCTTCGCCTCTTAGGAGTTCCACCAAGTGATGGGGGAATCAGATGGCCGATCTACAGATTGATCAAGTCACCAAAACCTTTGGTGACACGCAGGTGCTCAAAGGGATCTCCTTGGATATCGCTGACGGGGAATTCGTGTCACTGGTTGGCCCGTCTGGATGCGGAAAATCTACGCTACTCCGCATCATCGCCGGGCTCGAAGGCCAGACCTCCGGCGCCATTCGCATTCACGGACAGGACGTATCGGGAATTCGCGCGGCGGATCGCAACCTATCAATGGTATTTCAATCCTACGCATTGTACCCGCATTTGACTGTCGCAGAAAATATTTCAGTGCCTCTGAAGATGCGCCAATTAAGTGCTGTACAGCGGCTTCCTGTGATCGGGCCGTTTTTGCCGGGATCTCGTGACAAAAACGTCGAAATTGCTGCTGCTGTCAAACACGCAGCGCAGACGCTTGAAATTGACAAGCTTCTCGATCGCAAGCCCGGTCAGTTGTCCGGTGGTCAGCGCCAGCGCGTTGCTTTGGGGCGCGCCTTGGTCCGTGAACCAGCTGCCTTTTTGCTTGATGAACCATTGTCGAATTTGGACGCCAAATTGCGCGTTCAAACCCGTGCCGAGATCGCAGAATTGCACCGCCGAATTGGCGCGACCTTTGTGTATGTGACCCACGATCAAGTCGAAGCGATGACGATGTCGAGCCGTATTGCCGTGATGATGGACGGCGAGATCCTGCAATGCGACGCACCAGACGAAGTGTACCATAACCCGTTGGACATCCGTGTTGCTGAATTCATCGGCTCTCCGAAAATCAACATTTTGCCCACAGAAGCGTCCGGTGGGGTCTTAAGGTGCGGCGATGTGCTTTTGCCGACCTTGGCCCCTAATGAACTGAATGGCCCTGTGCTTCTGGGTCTGCGCCCAGAGGCACTGCGCCTTGCGAGCGAGGATGCAGTGCTAAAAGGTCAGGTCGCCCATGTCGAAAACCTCGGCTCCGAGATTTTTGCGCAGATTAGTCTTGTGGGACAAGAGGGCCGCGTCACTCTGCGCGCTACTCCTGTTCAGAGACGCTCATTGAGAATCGGGGCCAACGTCGGCATAGCCTTCGAAGGGCGCGCCGCCCTCTTGTTCGATTCCAGCGGCAAACGCGTCTTCAACCCGCACCTAATCCCTGCGCACAGCGAAGTCGCGTAACATGGCTGTTGCGGAAACCCATACGCCCGAGATTGTTTCTGCGGAGACCGCGCAGCGCCGCACAGCGTGGTGGCTCACAGCCCCTGCGCTTGCTCTAATGATCTTGATCCTTTTGGTGCCAGTCGTGATCGCAGGCATCCTCTCTTTCACGGATTATTCGCTGGGCAATGATACCTTCGATTGGGTTGGTACGAAAAACTATGATCGTCTGTTTTCTCGCTCGACCTACGAAAAGATGTTCATCGCCACCTTTACCTATGTGATCACAGTGGTTCCCCTGTCTGTTGGTTTGGGCCTTGGTGCCGCGCTGTTGATCAACTCGCTGGGCAGAATTGGCGATCTTTATAAAACCATTTATTTTCTGCCTGTTATGGCCACACTTCTCGCCATGGCTATCGCGTGGGAATTCATGCTGCATCCATCGATCGGCATGGTTAACCGTACGCTGGAAATGTCCTGTGGCACATTTCTAGAGATCATTCCTTTCTTGAAGAACGGCTGCGCGGATCGCTTTCCGCTTTGGCTTGGAGACAGAGATTACGCGATCTGGGTGATCTGTTTTATCGGCGTCTGGCAAGGGTTTGGCTTTAACATGGTGCTCTATCTCGCGGGCCTGACCGGCGTGCACCGCGAGCTGTACCACGCTGCGGAAATGGACGGCGCGAAATCCGGGTGGGAAAGGTTCCGCCTGGTCACATGGCCAGCGCTTGGGCCGACAACTGTTTTTGTCGTGACCATTTCCTGCATCCGGGCCTTTCAGGTCTTTGACACGATCGAAGCTTTTTGGCCGCAAGGCGGCGGGCCGAACAAATCCACCTATGTGATGATGTTCGCGATTTTTGAAAAAGGCGTTCAACAGAACCTGATCGGGATCGGTTCGGCCATCACCGTCCTGTTTTTGGTCTTTGTGATGTTCCTGACATTGATCCAGCGCTGGCTGGTCGAACGCAAGGTGCACTATTGATGACACGCGATCTTTGGAAACATCTGATCCTGATCCTGGGCGCACTCATTGTCATTGCCCCATTTTACATGATGGTCAGCTACTCGTTCAAATCGCCGGGCGAAATCGACCGGGGCGAAGGCGGCTTCTTTGGACGGCAAGAAATGATGGTCGATGAACGCTGTGTAAAACTGCGCGACCCGAACCGTGAAGATGTTGCTGCCGCTGTGCCACGTTTTCCGAATAAGACGGACAGCCAAATACGAGATGCTTTGGTGGCAGAAGCGGTATCCGACTGCCAGATGCGCCCGATTGTTTTCAACTATTCCAAAGCCTTCACCGAAGCGCCTTTGCTGCGCTACTTGCTCAACGGTGTGATCGTAACGGCGTCAATCTTTTTGATCCAGATTGTGGTGGCTTTGCCCGCCGCCTACGCGCTTGCCAAACTCAAGTTTTGGGGCCGCGAGGCGGTGTTTTCTTTGGTACTGTTCTGCCTGCTGATCCCTGTGCATGCGATTGCGCTGCCGCTCTATATTATGCTGGCCAAAATTGGGCTTACCAACACATATGCGGCGCTCGTCGTGCCATGGACAATCTCTGTTTTTGGTATTTTCCTGATGCGTCAATTTTTCATAACGGTGCCCGATGACTTGATCGATGCGGCACGCATGGACGGTATGGGAGAGTTCGCTATCGTCTGGCGCGTCATGCTGCCTACCGCGATCCCAGCCCTACTGGCCTTTGCGATCTTTTCTGTTGTCGCCCATTGGAATGACTATTTCTGGCCACGCATCGTGGTAACCGGCAATCGCGATCTGTTTACGCCGCCGCTCGGCCTGCGCGAATTCAAAGGCGATGGAGACGGAAGTTTCTTTGGCCCAATGATGGCCACCGCCACCGTTATCGTCACGCCGCTGATCGTTGCTTTCTTAGTCGCTCAACGGCGCTTTATCGAGGGGATCACCCTATCCGGAATGAAGTAAGCCGGGCAAAAGCCCGGCCTACCAACGCAATCCCAAAAGGGATGACTTGAGATGACCGCCGCAGTCGCCAAACCAAAGGCGGTCAACAATTGGAGAGAGAACATGAAATTCACGACTTCTGCAATGGCCCTAATCTTGTCTGCCACTGCCGCCCTGGCGGAAGACAAAGTCACGATCGATTTCGCTTACCCTTACAGCCACCTGTTTGACGTAACCTACGAAGCGATGATGCCTGGGTTCTACGAAGCGCATCCAAACATCGAAGTTAACTTCCGCGCGACGTACGAATCCTACGAAGACGGGACAAACACCATCCTGCGCGAAGCGGTGTCCGGTAACCTTCCAGACGTGACGATGCAGGGCCTGAACCGTCAGCAAATCCTTGTTGAAAAAGGCATTGCCAAGTCTCTTGAGCCCTTCATCGCGGGCGAAGCGGACTTTGAGAAAGACGGCTACCACGACGCGATGCTGTCGCTGTCCACATTCGGTGACAACGTACACGGCCTACCGTTTTCCGTGTCCCTGCCCGTCGGCTACTACAACATGGACATCATACGCGCAGGCGGTATCGAAGAGCTGCCGCAGACATGGGACGACGTGATCGCGGCCTGCAAGACCATGAAGGCCAACGGCATCGACAACCCTATCTTCTGGGGCTGGAACATCACCGGTAACTGGTTCATGCAGGCGCTTTTGTGGTCGCAGGACAAGGCGATTGTTGAAAATGGCCATGTGACCATGGACAGCCCCGAGGCGTTGGTCGCGCTGGAGCAGATGCAGGAGATTTTCACCGAATGCGAGATGCAGAACCTTGAGTGGAAGGCCGCGCTGGCGTCCTTCTCGGCCGGTGAGATCGGCATGATGTTCTGGTCCACCTCTGCTCTGGGCGCGGTTGAGCGCAGCCAAGGCGATTTCGAACTGGTCACGGGCCCCTTCCCGGGTCTGGACGGCGCGCCCATGGGTCTGCCTGCGGGCGGCAACGCGGCGATGCTGACATCAACCTCTGACGATCCAAAGGTGCGAGAAGCGGCCTGGACCTGGCTCAAGTACATCACCTCGGGCGAAGGCGCGGCCGAAGTGGCCAAAACCACGGGCTATATGCCGCCGAACAAGGCCGCGAACGAGATCATCCTCGCCGATTTCTACGATAAGAACCCGAACAAGCAGACCGCCGTAGATCAGCTGCCGCTGCTGCGCGACTGGCTGGCCTATCCGGGCGACAATGGTCTGGCAATCACGCAAGTGATTTACGACGGCATCGAGCGCATCGTCACCGGCGACGCCACCGACATGAAAGAGCTGCAACAAGAGCTGGCCGAAGAAATCGCTGACCTGCTGCCAAACGGTTAACCACAAACGCGGCCGTCGGCTTTTGCTGGCGGCCGCCTCCTATTTAGAAGGGCCGAGCAGATGAAAATCGTCCATATTTCCGACATCCACTTTACCGTTCCCGGCGAACGAATGGGCGGGCTAAACCCGCACAAACGGCTAGCCCAAGCACTCAATGATGTGAACGAAAATCATTCTGACGCTGCGCGTATCGTGATCACAGGTGACTTGACCCACTGGGCAGAGCGCGAGGCTTATGCAGCCCTGCGCGATGTGCTGGCCCAACAGGCTATCTCCGTCCGTCTATTGGTGGGAAATCATGACAACCGCGAAACCTTCCTCTCGGTTTTTCCGGAGCAAGAAACAGATGCACATGGTTACGTGAATTATTCGGAAGTGGTTGGGGACAGCTGTTTCATCTATCTAGATAGCACTCAACCGTTGACGCATGCTGGCCATTTTGGGCCTGATCGCTGCGCTTGGTTACAGGCCGAACTCGAAAAAGCGACACACGCGCGCATTTTCCTGCATCACAACCCGATGGAGATCAAACTGCCTGCCGAAGATCAAATCGCCCTGGTCGCCGAAGATCGCCCAAGGTTACGGGCTTTACTTGAAACCTATAAAGCCAAAATCGACTATATTCATTTTGGTCATGTGCATGCCCCAATCCATGGAACCTATTGCGGCATTCCATTTTCAAGCGTGCCGTCCACCTGCAACCAATCCTACCCGGACATGAAAGAAACCAAGTTGCTGGCCGGTGGCCCTATGGAGCCCGCGTATCATGTACTTCTGATCCAAGAGCGCGACACCATCATTCACCAGATCCCGTTTAACTGGGACGGTCCACTGTTCGCGACTGGTGCAGAATGGGAAGACTGGTCTAAACCAGTAGCCGCACAATGACGTCAGCAAGAACCTCTTGTCTTTCGAATTGAAGCAAGGCGAAGGAGCAGAGGTTCGCCTTTTATATTTTTTGCACGCACTCTGAATCGAATGTTTTCAGGCTAGCCGACTTGTCGGCCTTGACTCCAAACCCCACGCAAAATGGGTTTGTCGTCAAAGGTTCGGACACGGAGCAGATCCCCACGCAAGCCAGTCTCCAAGGCACCACGATCGGTCAACTTGGCAGCTTTCGCAGGATTTCGCGTCACTGTCGAAACGGCACGGCACAAGTTGCCCCAGACCTTCGCAAGCTCAAATGCCGAGAGCAAAAGTCCTGCGGGCACGTAGTCTGAGGACACAATGTCCAAAAGACCTGCCGATGCAAGTTCAATGGCTGCGACGTTGCCTGAATGAGAGCCGCCTCTGATTAAATTCGGCGCCCCCATCATGACTGCGATGCCGTGCTCTTTACAGGCTTCGGCTGCCTCAACTGTTGTCGGAAACTCTGCAAAGTTGACACCGTTTTCCGACGAGGTCGCGACGTGTTCGGCTGTTGTATCATCGTGACTGGCGAGCACGGCACCCAACCGTTTTGCCTCGGCCAAGGCGCCGGCTTCGTGTTTCGCCCCAAACTGATTTTGTAGGTTCAGCAAATTAGCCACGTGCGCTTTGAATTCTTCGTCATTCATACCGCGCTTTTTCGCAACATAGGTCTTAAGCGCGCTCAGGTCGCGGAACTGGCGTTGATACGGCGTGTGATCCATAAGACTAACAATGCCCACACGATCTTCTGGGCTAAAGCGGGCCAATTCTTCGAGCAGCGTTTGGGAACAAATCTCTGCGCGAAGGTGGATAAAGTGACTGATTTTGAACACGCCCTGAGCGCGCGCGGCCAGCAATTCATCCGCGACCGTTCGGGCATATTCACCATAGCCTCCTTTGCCACTGGTATGGATCGAGCCAACGCGCAGCGCGTCAAATACGGTGGTGATCCCTGTTGAGGCAAGCTCGGCATCATGCGCCAAAAGCGCCGGAAGGTGCGGCCAATCTACATCCGGGCGCGGTTCAAGGTGACGCTCGAGATTGTCTGTGTGCAGTTCTACCAACCCAGGCAGGACATAGTCTCCCTCACAGTCAATCGCGCCCGACGGGATGTCTCCACCCTCGGTGATCTCCGTGATCACGCCGCTTTCAACGGTAATCGACCCGCGCACCACTTGGTCGCTGAGAACCAATTTTGCATTTGCGAGGCAAATATCACTCACCTGCGCGGCGTCGCCAGAATTCGGAAGATTAGTGTGATCGATGGGAGAATTCATGGTTAACTCTTCTTGAAAATATTGGCGTTTGGTTGTTTTTCCGGAGGCCGGGACCAAGTCAGCGCGCCGCATTTGATCTGATCTACTTAGGGGATGTTACAGCGCTGTGACGCCCTGTCTGACCGGTCTTCTGACGCGCAGGCCTGTTCATTGCGAAACCTTCTCAAGCTTCAAAAGCGCAAGTGCCTGCAACACGGTTGCATCCAGTTCCGCTTCATTTGCGAGATGAACCACATCCAATCCTTCGGGCAGAGGTTTATCCGCTTGCTTGAGACGTTTTTCAATCTGCGCGTCGGTTTCGCGGCCTCGGGCACGTAGGCGCTTTGCTAGCACCTCAGGCGATGCCGTGATGTTGAGGACCCGAAAGGCATCAAACGCTTCGGCACCTCTAAGAAGCGCTGAGCGCGAGAAATTCGCGAGGCAGGTTTGGCCCACGGCCAACTTGGCCTTTACGCTCTGAGGGATCGCATAAAACAAATCATGGGCGCCCCAATGGACAGCAAACTCCCCCAGCTCAGCACGGCGTTCGAACTCGGGCACTGTCACCGCAGTATAGTCTTCACCGCCAAGTTCAGGCGCGCGGGTAATCACACGTTTGACGAGATGCACCTCTGGACAGGCCGCTTTTATTCCCATCATTACACTGTCTTTGCCAACTCCAGATGGGCCAACGACGGCAATGAGACATCCCCGTTTCATGCGGCTTGTCCTCTGGTGAACTCCGTCACATCAATTTCCCGATCACAAACCCGCTCACGCGCCGCCTCGTCGTGAAAAATCCCAATGATGGCAGCGCCGCGTGATTTGGCCTCTTCGATGAGGGACAAGACAACCTCGCGATTTGCGGCATCCAAACTGGCTGTCGGCTCATCTAGCAGCATGGCGGGATAGCTATGGGCGAAGCCGCGGGCAATATTTACACGCTGCTGCTCGCCGCCTGAAAACGTTGTTGGCGACAAGGACCAGAGGCGCTCAGGGATGTTCAGCTTCGACAAAAGCTCTTCGGCACGCGCGGTTGCCTCTTCGGACGTTGCGCCAACCGCACGCAAAGGCTCGGAGACAACATCAATCGTTGGCACGCGCGGCACAACCCGGAGGAATTGGCTGACATATCCCAGCACCTCACGGCGCAGAGCGATGACCTCGCGGGGCTCAGCTTTGACCAAATCCGTTTCGCCGATCTTAATCTCGCCCGCTTGAGTCAAGTAGTTGCCATAGATCATCCGCATCAATGTGGATTTCCCCGCCCCCGACGCGCCAGTGAGCGCCACGCACTCACCCCGAGCGACGCTCAGCGAAACACCCGAAAGCACATTGATCACAGCGCTACCCTGATTGTGCAAAGTGAAGGTTTTGGAAACGTTGTTCAGTTCAATCATGGCTCACACCTGCAAAACAGAGCTGACAAGAAGTTGGCTATAGGCATGCTGTGGATCATCGAGCACCTGGTCGGTGAGACCTGCTTCGACCACGTGACCTGACTTCATAACCATCAATCGATCCGCCAGTAGGCGCACAACGGCGAGGTCGTGGGTGACAATGATCGCAGACAGTCCCATGTCGCGCACCAATCCCCGCACCAGATCCAGCAAACGGGCTTGTACAGAGACATCAAGACCGCCCGTCGGCTCATCCATGAACACAAGGCGCGGGCCGGTGACGAGATTCCGTGCGATTTGCAAACGCTGCTGCATCCCGCCTGAAAAGGTGGTCGGACGGTCATCGACGCGATCCGCGCTAATCTCGACCCGCTGGAGCCAATCGGTGGCCTTGCCGCGAATATCACCGTAGTTGCGCGCGCCAACGGCCATGAGCCTCTCGCCCACATTGCCGCCCGCGCTGACCCCCATGCGCAGACCGTCCCGCGCATGTTGATGCACAAAGGCCCAGTCTGTGCGGCTGAGCATGCGCCGCTCTGGTTCGGACATTTGAACCGTATCGCGTGGTCCATCGGCGCGGGTATCAAACACCACTTCGCCCCGATCAGGCGCGAGATGCCCCGCCATACAGTTAAGCAAAGTCGATTTGCCGGAGCCAGATTCTCCAACGATGCCCATGACCTCGCCCGGGTAGAGATCAAAGCTCACATCCTTGCAGCCAATATGAGCGCCGTAGAATTTTGAGAGGCTTTTGACGGACAAAAGCGGTTGATCTGCGCGGCTCATCACAACACCTCCAATGTGGGTTTGGTCATGGTGGTCGCAGCCATCTGATCTGTCGCCGCCATTGCGCCGACAAATCCTTTGGCGCGGCGCCCCTCGCAGTAGTCCGTGTCTGAACAAACAAACATGCGCCCGCCCTCATCATCCACAATGACCTCGTCGAGATAGCTGTCTTCGGCCCCGCACAGACCACAAGGGTGATCTGCTTTCGAGGCTTCAAAAGGGTGGTCCTCAAAGTCGAGGCTCACGGCCTTTGTGTAAGGAGGCAAGGCATAGATCCGCTGTTCACGGCCCGCGCCAAACAGCTGGATCGCTGCCATGTCACCCAATTTCGGGTTGTCAAACTTCGGGATCGGAGAGGGGTCCATCACGTAGCGGTCCTCGACCTTGACCGGATAGGCGTAAGACGTCGCGATATGGCCGTGACGCGAAATATCCTCGTAGAGTTTTACATGCATGAGGCCATATTCCTCGAGGCTATGCATCTTGCGCGTTTCACTTTCTCGCGGCTCCAAAAAGCGCAAAGGCTCGGGAATAGGAACTTGGTAAACAAGGATTTGATCCTCGGTCAAACCCTCTTCCGGGATGCGGTGGCGCGTTTGAATGACTCTCGCTTCAGACGTGCGCGTGGTGGTTTTGACCTGCGCGGTTTTTTCAAAGAACGTGCGGATAGACACAGCATTGGTCGTATCATCAGCGCCTTGATCTATGACCTTGAAGGTATCTTCGGGGTGCAGCACCGCCGCAGACACCTGAACGCCACCCGTGCCCCAGCCATAAGGCATCGGCATCTCACGGCTGGCAAAGGGTACTTGGTAGCCTGGAATGGCCAGCCCCTTGAGGATCGCACGGCGGATCATCCGTTTTGTTTGTTCGTCCAAATAGGCAAAATTGTAGGCGCTCTCGCTCATAGCAGCCCCCTCTGTTTGAGACCCTGCGCGAGCGCGTCTGGCCCCGTAAAATGAATTGCGTCCATGCCCGCGGTCCGCGCGCCGACACAGTTGTGAAGCCCGTCGTCGATAAAGACGCAGTCACTGGCCTCCACCCCCGCCAAGTCGCAGAAGTGCTGGAAAATTTGAACGCTTGGTTTGATCATGCCGACTTGCCCAGACACGACCGTCGCCTCGAAAACCTCGGCAAGCTCTGGATGCGCTTTGCAGCCCTCGGGCCAGGTTTCAGCGGACCAATTTGTGATGGCAAAAACGCGCACGCCTTCATTTTTGAGAGTGTAAAGAATGTCCCAAGTTCCTTGGATTTTATGCGGCACCGTCTTTGTGTAGCGCTCGACATATTGGCGCAGGTGCTCGGCGTCTTCGGGATCATCAATCAGGCGCGCGGCCTGCTCAAAACGTGCTCCAGCATCACAGGCCAGATTCAATTTATCGAAAGAAACCCGTTTCAAAAACGCCTCGGTTTCCGCCCTGCCCAGATCCTGAGCCCATGCCAAAGCAGGCTGCCAATCGATCAAAACCGCGCCAATGTCAAAAACGACATGTTTCATTCGGCGGCCTCCTGCGCGGTATTCTCCATCGCCTCGCGGCGCAGTTTGCGCACAAGCTCGAGCTCGGATTGGAAATCCACATAATGCGGCAGCTTGATGTGTTCGAGAAAGCCCGTCGCTTGGATATTGTCCGCGTGATAGAGGACAAATTCCGCATCTTGCGCTGGCGCGCCAACAAAGTCTTCGCCCAGTTCTTCCCAGCGGAGCGCGCGATCCACAAGCGCCATGGAAATCGCTTTACGCTCGGTCTGACCAAAGACTAGCCCATAGCCACGGGTGAACTGGGGAGGCTCGGTTTTAGACCCTGTGAACTGGTTCACAGTTTCGCATTCCGTGACCGTCACCTCTCCTATATCGATCGCAAAACCCAGCTCTGGGATGTCCATTTCAACGGGAACGCTACCGATGCGCAATTCACCGACAAAAGCATGGTTTCGGGCGTAGCCACGCTGGGTGGAATAAGCGAGGCCCAAAGTGAACCCCTCGTCTGCGCGGGTGAGCGCTTGCAACCGCAGCGCGCGATCTGCCGGCATCTCAAGCGGCTCACGCGTCAAATCAGGCGGCACGCTATCGTCACGTGGCGCTTCCTCCATCAAACCTTCGCCATTGAGGAACTCGGCAACATGCGGCACATCTGAGCGCTCCGTCGCGCGCGTCGGCGCCTCTGGCGTCTCCCCATCGGCGGCAAGTTTGAAGTCCAGCAAACGGTGTGTATAGTCGAATGTTGGGCCTAAAACCTGCCCCCCTGGCAAATCCTTAAAGGTCGCCGAAATGCGGCGATCACAGGCCATCACACCTGTATCAATCGGTTCGGACGCGCCAAAACGCGGCAGTGTGGTGCGGTAAGCCCGAATGAGGAAAATCGCCTCGATCAGGTCCCCCCGCGCTTGTTTGATCGCCAAGGCCGCAAGGTCCGGATCATAGAGCGATCCTTCGGCCATCACGCGGTTCACGGCAAGTGCGAGTTGCTCTCGGATCTGCGCAATCGACAGCTCGGTCACAGATGGATCGCCGCGTCTCTCTTCAGCCAGCCAAGCATGGGCGTTTGCGATCGCGGCCTCGCCGCCTTTGACTGCAACATACATTTAGGACACCTCCGTCGATCTGGGTAGAGCCGCGACCTGATCGCCGCAGGTGAAAATGAAATCGAGGCCAAGCGGGAACTGCCCATGGTTCGTTTGAAATGCCGCTGTTTCGGGCAAGGACAACGCTGCGGTTGTTTGTATGCCCGGGCCGGTCAAGGTTGCGCCCGCTGCCTCAAGGCTGGGCAATTCGACGATCAAGGTCGCAGAACGGTCCGGATATTCCGAGGTCCCGATCTGGTATTGGGACAGCTCTCCCAAATCTTCCCAGCGTCCGAGCACAAAGTCCGCATGATGAGGGCCTACAAATGGCGCGCCTGTGTGGAACGCGAGCCAAGCACGCACCGCGTCGCAATCGGTAGGGCCTGTCAGATGAACTGATGTGTCAGGGTCGCAAAGCGTGAGCAAAACAGCGCCCGCAGCAGGTGACAGAGGCGCGGGCGGCAGAGCGCCCATGATGTCGTAGATGCGGCCCGGCCGCGCCATGGCTTCCATGACCGAGCGAAAGGCTTGGGCCGCGTCTATCGCGGGATTGGCAAAGCCTCCTGAGAGAACGTCGGCGTCCATCAATCCTCTCCTCTGACCATGGTGAAAAACTCAACTTTCGTGGCCGCAGCTTTCTCAGCACGCTTTTGTTTTTGCGCAGCAATTTCCTTGGCAATCGGGTCGAGAATGGCGGTCTGGACTAGCGTGGCCTGATCGGTCTGCATCAACGCATCGACAAGGGCCGCAGCCGTTGCGTCCTCTTTTCGGCGCCCCTGTATATAGGCGTGACCAACCTCACCTGAGCTCAGCTTGAGCGCGCAGCGTGTGAGGGTCATTTCACCTAAATTAAACGGCGCACCTGTCGCGCCAGCACGGCCGCGCACCATAGTGCTACCGATCTCGGGCGCGCGCAGCCACGTAAAATCCGGGCGCTGGGTTGCGGCGTTCAAAAGCTCTGAAACTCGACCCTCAGGTGCCTTTGCCAAGAGGCTCATCCAGATTTTTCGCGGGTTTTCCGCCTCTACAGTATCTTTCATGTCGACAACTTTGCGCTATCCTATACAACTATACACATTTTATCGAAGAGCTTGATTCACTGCGATAAGAGTTTTGTGAAACTTCCGTGACGCAGCGTTGAAAAAATGAGGTCGGTTTGAGAAAGACACCGATTTGGAAGGCCATTGCCGATGCCCTGCGCGAAGACATTTCAGAGAGGCGCTATGGAGAGGGGGGCAAGCTGCCCACAGAAGCGGCTTTGGCCGAACGATTTGGGGTCAATCGCCATACGGTGCGCCACGGGATTGCCGCACTGGTGGACGAAGGGCTGCTGCGCTCCCGCCGCGGTTCGGGCGTTTTTGTCTCGGCGCGCCCGACTGATTACCCTCTCGGAAAACGCGTGCGCTTTCATGAAAATCTGATTGCTGCGGGGCGTTCGCCGTTACGGAAATTGCTCCATTTAGAAACGCGATTTGCCACCGAAGGCGAAGCCATAGCATTGGACATTGCCCAAGGAGATCCGGTCTGCGCCTATCATGGGCTATCCTTTGCAGATGAGCAGCCGATTGCCTTGTTCGAGAGCCTGTTTCCGCTCGAACGTTTGCCCGAGATCGAGACGGCTTTACGCACGATCAACAGCGTTACAAAAGCACTCACCCATGTTGGGGTCGAGGATTATACACGTGCCTCAACGCGGCTGACGGCGGTCCGCGCCACACCCACGCAGGCGCTACATCTCAATCTGATCGAAGGTGATCCTTTGCTCAAATCGACCAGCGTGAACGTGGATGCTCAAGGACGCCCTGTTGAATACGGCCGCACGTATTTTGCGGGCGACCGCGTCACACTCACCTTGGAAAACTAGCCTTTGTATTTCTCCAAGAACTCTTCGACGGGCAGCTTGCGAAAATCATTGAGGGTTTCACGCAGCCGCTCGTGCGGCCAGTCCCACCATGCCAAAGCAATGATCCGCTCGGCGATCTCGCGCGGCTGACGTAGACGCAACACCTTAGCCGGTGTGCCCGCAACGATCGTATAGGGTTCGACATCTTTGGTCACGACAGCGCCTGAGGCGACGACCACGCCATGGCCAAGCGTGACTTCCGGTTTGATCATCGCTCCCGCACCGATCCATGTATCATGGCCGACATAGGCGAGCCGTGACTTCCGGTGCGCGAAGAAATCGGGATCGGCCTCAGCGTCATCCCAATAGTCATCGGAGCGATATAGAAAATGGTGACAAGACGCTGTGTGTAGCGGATGGTCCGTCGCGCCAATACGCGTAAACGCCGCAATGTTGGAGAACTTGCCAATCCGCGCGTTGGCGATGTCTGCGTAGCGATCACAATAGGAATAATCGCCAAAATGCGCATTATTGAGACGGCTGCCCTGCCCCACTTCAGTGTAGGCGCCAAATTCACTGCCTGTGATATGGCAATCGGGATGGATGAAGGGTTTGGTTGGTTTGAGGCGGGCCATCAATCTTTCTTTCCGATGAGTTTGTGACGCAACCAGCCAGAGAATTGGTCCATCAGCATCACGAGCAAGATCACCAAGATGATGTAATAGGTGACCTCTTCCCAATCTTTTTGCGTATAGATCGCTTGGGTCAGCAGCAGACCGATCCCGCCGCCTGTTGTCGCGCCAATGATGGTCGCGCTGCGGGTACTGGATTCAAGCGAGAAGAGGATCTGGGACAGGAAGATCGGAGTGACTTGCGGGATCACGCCGAAACGGTAGCGCTGGATCGTTTTCGCCCCTGTCGATTCAATGCCTTCGATCTGCTTCTTGTCGACGTTTTCGAGCGATTCCGAGAACATTTTGCCAAAGGTCCCCGTGTCCGTGATCAGGATCGCCAAGGTACCCGTGAGCACACCGGGCCCAAAGGCACGCGACAGGATGATCGTAAAGATCAAGCTGTCGACGCCGCGGATAAAGTCAAAGACGCGGCGGACGGCGAAACGGATCGGGCCAAGCGGTGTGAAGTTTTTCGCCGCAAGGAAGGCGAGTGGCAAAGCGATGATCGCCGCACCCATGGTGCCCAGAAAGGCCATGAGCAGGGTTTCAAAAATCGCCCATGCCACCTCAGAATGGCGCCACATCGGATTTCCCCAAAAATCATTCCAAGCGCCTGCGATGTTCGACCGCGTTGGATCAATCTGTTCACCAAAGAGGATGCTGAACACCCCATGTCCATGATACGGGCTCGAGAGCGTAAAGAAGAACAGTTCCCAGCCAATGAAATAATTGAATGCCTCGGTTTTGTTCCGCGTAAACGTCACACGGCCATCTGGCAGGGTAACGTCCAGACGGGACCAGGAAAGCGAGACCCATTCAGGCAGGTTGTTCGGATCCAGATTGGTAACGACAGCGCGGCCATCCATGCGGGCCTCGACAGGGCCGAAATCGGGCACATCAACGCGCAGTTCATTGCCCGGCAAGAAATGAGCAACCAAACCGCCATCGAGATCCACGCTGATGGTCTGAGTTTCCTCTCCTAAAACCCATGTGGGCCGCTGCCCTTCTGGATAGTCACCTTTGCGCTCACCTTCGACGCTATAAGAAATCTCACCATTGCGGTTGTCACGTGTGACCAAAACCTTGTGGGAATACATATCCGAGATCAGGACGCGCGCATTTTCCATCCGTGCCCGCTCGGCAAGGCCGAGAATATCAAAGGCAAAGAACACATAGACGAGATAGGCGAGGATCACCGCAGGCACGGCAAAACCAAACAGGCGCTTGCGGGCAAATAGCCGGTCTGCGTTTTGATAGTAGTCGGCAGCGGCCATATCAGTGCCCTCCTTTAGAGATCAAACGGTCACGCACGTAGCTGGAGAGTTGATCGAAAACGACGATGGTGGCGAACAGCAGGATGAAGATCGCAGCTGCATCATCATATTTCCCCTGCCCCCAGGACATGGCATTTTTGAGCTCGTACCCGATGCCACCTGCGCCGACAAAGCCCAGGATCGCTGAGGCGCGAATGTTAATTTCGAACCGCAGGATCGCGTAGGAAAAATAGTTCGGCGCCACTTGCGGTATCACGCCCAGCCACATGCGCTGGGTCCAAGTCGCCCCCACCGAAGAGAGACCTTCAATGGGTTTCAAATCGGCGTTCTCATTGACCTCAGAAAACAGTTTGCCCAGCGAACCCGCCGTATGAAAAGCAATCGCGATCATCGCAGGCACAGGACCGCCGCCCAAGATAAAGATCAGGACAAGCGCGATCACGATCTCGGGGAACGCACGCAAAATATCCATGATGCGGCGCACAGGACCAATGAGGGCTGGGTATTTTGCCAGACCTCGGGTCGCAAAAAGCGAAAGAAGAATAGCAAGCATAGACCCGAGCAACGTGGAAACCGCCGCGATATTGATCGTCTCGATCAAGGACGGGAAATAGGTCGCGAAATGTGAGGGCAGTTGATCGAGCTTTGGCAAAGTGTCTTTCCAGACATCTCTGGGGAAATCAAAAATATTCGGGATACCTTGCCAAAACCCGCCGGCATTCCGACTGTCCGCCAACATAAAGCCAGAGACCATAACGAGCGCAAAAAGACTGAGCGCGGCACCGCCATAGAGGCGTTTGCGTCTCACCATTTCCATATAGTTCGATTGGATGGAGGCTGTGGACATATCCGTCATTTCTGGTCCCCGCTGCAGTCTTTGCAGTATGTTTCGTGGCATCACTACGCTGCGCACGAAAAAGGCCCCGCGCAAATGCGCGGGGCCAGAACTATCAGCTGCTTACTGAGACTTCAGCTTGCGTGCTTCGATGATGGAGAGATAGGCGTCATGTGTGATCGGCTTGAAGCCGAGCGTGTCGCCTGCGGCGATGTTGTAGGCGCATTCAGGATCGTTCTCATACATGTCGTCGATGAGTGTTGTCATCTTCGCTTTCACGTCTGCAGGGAGAGCTTTGCGAAGAACAACTGGACCTTCTGGGATCTCTTTGGAGCGCCAAATTTCTGTCAGATCGTTCATGTCGATGAGACCTGCGTCAACCGCCTTGCGAAGCGCACCGGAGTTAAAGCCGTCTTCCCATGCGCCTTGACCGTCCGCCCAAGTCACCCCGCCGTCGATGTCGCCGTTGTTTACGGCAACGATTGTTTGCTCATGTCCACCTGTGAATTTCACTTCTTTGAAGTACTCACCGGATTCCATTGTGATGCCGTCTTTATATGTCGGGATTTCGATGGACGGGATGAGGTAGCCAGAAGTGGAGTTCGGGTCACCGAAACCGAAGACCTTGCCTTCCATCGCGTCGATGCTGTCGATACCGCTGTCTTTGCGCGCAAAGCCGATGGAGTAGTAACCGATGGAACCGTCGAGGTTCACTTTCACGAGAACGGGCTCAACCGCTTCTGGGTCAGACAGGTATGTTTTCGCGTAGCCAGACGCACCGAGCCATGCGTAGTCGATGGTGCCGCCGAGAAGGCCTTCGATCACACCGGCGTAGTCTGCTGGCGCGAAAACTTTTACAGGAACACCCAGCGCTTCTTCTGCGTAGTTCTTAAGACACTCGTGAGATGTCATGCGGTCCTGCGCATTTTCTCCGCCAAGGATACCGATACGGAATTCAGAGATTGTGTCCTCTGCAAAGGCCGCAGAGCTCAGGGAAGTCGTTACAACAAGTGCAATTGCAAGTGTCTTTTTCATCGTGTGTCTCCGTTAGATGAAGGGTCCCGCGAGATGCGGAGTGGCAGCTGGCTCAGGCAAACTCTTTTTGTCTGTCCAGTGTTTCGATCTCGGTTGATGTGGCGGCTTCTGAAAAGTCAGCGCCGGCTCCGTAGATGTCTCGTGCAACGCCAGTGGTCAGTTGCTCAGGCGTGCCATCAAACACGATACGCCCGTCGCGCATGCCGATCACACGGTCGCAATACCGGCGTGCTGTATCGAGGGTGTGCAGGTTTGCGATGACCATGCGGCCGTCTTCTTCGTGAATTTGACGCAAGGATTGCATTACGATCTGCGCATTCATCGGATCGAGCGAGGCAATCGGTTCGTCCGCGAGAATTATCTTGGGGTCTTGCATCAAGGCGCGGGCGATCGCGACACGCTGTTGCTGACCACCGGACAGGGCTTCTGCGCGCTTGGGCGCTTGTTCCGCGATGCCAAGACGATTGAGAATGTCGATTGCTTTGTGAATGTCGTCCTGAGGATAGAGGTTGAACATCGTCGACAAAGTGGACCGGCGGTTCAACGTGCCATGGAGAACGTTGGACACAACATCCATACGCGGCACGAGGTTAAACTGTTGAAAGATCATCGCACAGCGGGACTGCCAATTGCGTTTGGCCGCGCCGCGCAAATGGGTCACGTCTTCGCCTTCATATACAATCGACCCACTGGTGGCGTCGCTCAAACGGTTGAGCATGCGCAACATCGTCGATTTACCGGCGCCCGAGCGCCCAATGATGCCAATCATCATCGGTTTATCGACGTGAATGTTCGCAGAATCGACAGCGATTTTCTCGCCGAATTGCTTTGTCAGTGCGTCTATTGACAGCATTCTTACCCCCGAATTTGGCGGGGTTCTACGGGCGCTTCGCGAAACAAATGCTAAATTTTTGATTCATAATCTTAAAAGTTTTACGTCGCATTTGTGACGGCAGGTCGCATTTTGCACATTGAGCTCGCGCCCATGGCGATTGCGCTACGCGGAATTATCCACAGCCTGTCATGTTTTTGTTACAATTCTCACCACCTCGGGCTAAACTGTCCCTATGCGGATATTTCGTGCAATCTTTCTGGTGATCACAGTGGCGCTACCAAACGTGGCTCAGGCCAATTTGGGAGATATTAAATGTGACGACACTGCACGCCTTCGCACAACATTGACCGGTCCCCTGGGCGCTCAGCGTCAGGCTGGCGGCCTTCGTGATCCAGAAACAATGCTTGAAATTTGGGTAACTCGGCGAGATCGCGATTGGATGATCGTGCAAAACTACGCCAACGGCACCTCATGCATCGTTGCGATGGGTGAATACTGGGAAGAGGCACCCAAGGACCCCACTCTTTAAACCTACGCAAATTGGTGAGGTGCGCCGCTAGAAACGCGTCACCCGCAACATGTGCACTGCTCACAAGCTCCCGTTACTGCCGCTAGTTCAAATCCATTATTTCAGACGCATCCTACCATCGAAGGACAGCTTTGGTGAAAGCAAGGTCAAAACCAAATCTGCAGCCAAGGTCGGCTTTCCGCCCATCATGCAGATTTCTGCACCGCAAAAGGGTGTCGAAGCGCCGCCGGACAAGCGATTCTCGACTCCCTATCGAGAAACCAGCTTTTCGTGAGCCCCCTCTCGCAACATCGCTTCCATATCGTCCAAGCCATCGACGGCGGAACGCATCTGCGCCTCACCCGAGGCGCTCGCAGCTTCGGCATCCACAACCTGCCCCTCAAAATCCATTTCTATCTGCCGCTGTTCCTCTGCGACAACGGCTTGAACGACAGGCGCAGTCTTCTTTGGGGCGACATCCGTTTTCTCTGACGATTGGCCTTCAGTAGCCTGGCGTCCGGCCACCATATCAGCTTCAGACCCACGGGGCCCGCTTGACGGCGGTGTCATCGGCATGGCCCGCATACTCAGCGGCAGCGTGCCTTGCGATCCCCCTCCCCCCGGCTCCGGAAACAGCAACTCGCCCGTCTGCGCCGCATGGATCGCCTTGAACAGCCGATCGCCAAAATATTGGATCCGCTTCGCGCGGACAGGCATTTGCGCGTCGATGACCATGACGATCTCGTCAAGCGGCAGGCGGCGCGCCTCATCCTCGGGCAGGAGGGAGCTTTCTTCGGTCCGTGTCGATTGGCTGCGTCCTTCGAAGGGGTTCTTACCGATGGACTGGGATCGCGTGATGACGGTCTTTGTGGTCTTTCCGACCGCTTTGCTCAGCTCTTCGACGGTCTTTTCATCGGAGGGCGTGAGGTAGAGCTTCACGCCCGCGTTGCCCTGCAGGGCACGACGGGTGTTCTCGCCATAGATTTCATCGAGGGCGGGGATGGTCTGGGTGACCACGGCCAAATGGCCGCGATAAGTCCGTAGGGTTTCGATGCTCTCGACCACGATGGGCATTTTGCCCAAGCGATTGAACTCATCGAGCATGATCATCACCGGCCAAGGCTCGTCTGGCCCGGGGTCCTTTTCCTGCATGGCCGAGAGCAGGTCGGAGAAGAAGAGGCGGATCAGTGGCGCGAGGGGCTTCACCATAAGTGGCTGGACCACGAGATAGACCGAGAAGGGTTTCTTGCGGATCGTCCGGAAATCAAAGTCCGACACCGCGGTCGCCTCGTCGATCGCCGGGTTCTGCCATTGGTCGAGCCCCGAGGTCATCAGAAGCGAGACGTAAGAGGTTAGCGTATCGTTGTTGGTCGAGGCCAGCCGCGTGAAAATCAGCTTGGCGGCCCTGTTGTCGACCTCGTGACCGCGGGCAAAATACTCCTTCTGTTTGTTCCCGCCCGACGCGGCGATGCGGTAGATCTCGCCCAAGGTTGGGCGCTTGCGCTGGAAGGCCAAGAGCCCTGCCGCCACGAAGAGATCGATCCCGCCCTTGAGGAGGCCCTGCACCCGGTCGTTGTCGCTTTGCAGGAAGAGCGTGGCTAGAAGCTGCAATTCCATCTGCTGCCGCGCGGGGTCCTTCAGTTGATAGATGCGCAAGAGCGGGTTGTAGCGATGCGTGCGCTTGCCCTCCCAATCGGTAGGGGCAAAGCGATAGACCTTGTCGCCGTGGGCGGCACGGTGCCGGGCCGTGGCCTCAAAACACTCGCCCTTCACATCGAGCGTCACGGCGGAGCCCTGCCAGGTCAGCAGGTTCGGAATGACAAAGCCCGTGGTCTTGCCGCGACCCGTGGGGGCCACGATTAGCGCATGGGGAAAGACCTTCGAGCAGATGTATTTCGCACGGGAGGCGGGCGTTCCGAGTTTGCCGAGGATGAACCCAGTCCCGGGTGCGCCGAAGAATCCGTTGGCCTTCATCTCACGCGCGGTCTGCCAATGGGTCTGGCCAAAGCGTGTCAGGGCGGAGCCCGAGAGGGCGAGGCTCAGCATCAGGCCGGCAGCTGCGAAGCTGCCGATGATCAGGTGAATAAGTTGCGCGTCCTCTGGTCGGCGATTGAGGATCGCCATGTAGTTCTGCGCGATATAGGCAAAGTCGATCTCGGCCCCGAAGCCAAGGTCCTGGTAGGTCAGCACCGCCGAGGCGATGGTATAGCCCATGGCCCCTGTCACCAGCGTTACCAGCAAAACGCCGGTCGCGATCCGCGCTTTGCCCATCACGGCGCTCAATGGACCTGTCCCCGCTCGGTCTCGCCATCCACGTCCGCTGCGCGATGCCGTTCGTATTCGGTGTCCGCCAGTTCATCGACCACCTGGCGCAGGGCCTCCGTGTTCGCCGTCGCGGCATCCGATTGCAGGTAGACCTTGGCGACATAGAGCCGGTCGAGACGGTCCTCGAGAACCTTGTCCAGCGCATCGGCATCGCCGGATGTGAGGCGGCCCAATTGGCGGTCATCCAGCACCCGCGTGATCTCCTCGCGGAAGGCGTCCCGCTCCGCCTCGGTCTCGAAGGGCGCCGACAACTCCCCCGCCCGCTCATGCTCCAGGACACGCGCAATCTCGTTTGCGAGACGGTCGGTGCGGTCGGACTGCGGCGCAGTTTCATCGCGGGTCGCGTGGGCATCGTCGCGCGTGCCAACCGCAAGCCCCTCGCGCAACTCGGTTTCGCGGCGGACCTGATTGATGGCTTCCGTGTCCCGTATCTCCACGACGGCCGCATAGGTCGCACCGAGCCCACGGGCGAGGTGGGACGGCATGTCCGGACAGCGCGCGCGCAAGTCATCCGTGACAGCACCCGCAACGGACGCGCGGAGGTCGCGTGCCTCCATGATGCGGTCGACCTCACGGGTGATCTCGCTGGCGCGGGTCGCATCGGTGATGGTCTCCCGGTATGGCTCGGCTCGGTCGATCACGTCGCCCGGGCGTGCGAGCAGGTCCGGATGTGCCTCGAGATACGCGCGCTGCTCCGCCTCGATCCGGCGCTCCGCTCTTGACTCCACCTCCCAATCCCGGTCCTCGATCTGCGGCGCTGTCAGGCCCTCGGCGCGCATCTCCTGACGGATTGTCCCTTCCATCGCCCGCACGGCATCCTCGTGATAGTGGAACCGCTCGCTCACCGCTTCCGCATCCATGACACCATCCCGGCGCAGCACGTTTTCCCGCTCCAGAAGCGTGCCAAGCGCGACATGTACGTCGTTGAGAATGTCGCGCGCCTGTTCCAGATCGGCGCGGCGTTCGAGGTTCAGATCGCGCGCCTCGGCCATCTTGGAGAGATCATCGGCGATCCATTGATGCTCGAGTGCTGCATTTGAGGCGCCGGTTTCGATCCGGGCCACCACTTCCGATGTGCTGATCCCGGTACCCCGAAGGACCGCGTCGATCCGTGAGCGCAGGCGCGGCTCAGTGAGGCGCTCCAACTGGCTCTCTTGGATGTTCGCTTCGGAGTAAACCCCGCCTTCCGATGGCGCTTCAGACAACGTGCTCGAACGCAATCCGAGCGGCTGCATGTGCTGGACCTGCGTCTGGATCTCGATGAGGCGCTTTTCCAGCGCGGGACGATCCGTATCGGACTTCTCGGCGATCATGCCCTGCACCCGCGCGAGCTTCTCCGCATAAAGGCTTCTCAGATCCTCGAAGCTTTGATCCTCGGCCATATAGACATCTCCTGTTCGGTCCACCTGCCCGCCGCGCGCCAGCACCTCGCCCGCGCGGAAGAGAGCCGCCGCAATATCCTTGCGGGCTTCTCTGGAGGCTTCCGCTGCAAGCGAGTGGTAGACAGTTCTGGTGTTGGCGATCTCCGCCAGCGTCCGCGTCAGGTCGGTGCCCACGCGTTCACGCTCACGGGGCGCGCGCCCCTCGGCTTTCGCCGCATAGACCTCGCTGGTAGGAGCGGGATAATGCACGACGCCGCGATCCACCCGGCGCGTGGCTTCCAGGCGCACGCCATACTTTTCCGCCTCCTCGACCATGGCGAGGCGGAAATCGTCATAGTTGAAGCGGTGGTTGCGCCCCAGGAAGAAGAACTCGCCTTCCTGCGAGCGGCGGTTCAGCACCAGATGCGCATGGGGATGATCTCGGTCCTCATGCACCGCGATGATATAGTCGAAATGCCCCTCATCGGTCTGGAAGAACCGCTCGGCCACATCCGTCGCGATGTCGCGCACATCCTCCCCGCGCGTGCCGATGGGGAACGACATGAGCATATGGGTGGTCTGGCCCAGCTTGGGCTTGAAGCCCGCATCCCACCGCTTGGCAAAGCGCTCGGTGAGGTCCTTGATGTCCTTCGCTTCGAGCTTCGCCTTGCCATCCAGGAACCCGCTACTATCCACGATATGGGTGGACTTGGTGGTGAGGTAATCGAGCTGGTTCATCAGCTGCGATTTGGTGTGCGCCCCCCCGCCCCGGATCGCCTTGAAAACCGCCGGGCGGTGCCCTGCCGCCGCGCGCACAAGCTGGCTCTGCTTTGCAACGTGAAGCCCTTGCATCGAGCCCCGGATCCGGCTCCAGCCATCCCGGAAGACCTCGCCCGTGACGGCATCGACAGCATCATTCAGCCGCATGAGCAAACTCCCTCAAGGCGGCCGTGGCCTCGAGCTGCATCGCGTCGCGCCGACGCCGCAGCAGTAGGTCGATCTCGTCGGCGGAATCCAGGATGAACCGCGCCAGCCCGCGCAATTGCGCGAGGCGCAATTCGGAGAACTCGGCACTCGTGCCACCTATGGACCCCTGCCCCATCCGGTTGGCCCGCGCCATCTGCTTGGCGATCTGCGCGACCCCATTGCCAACCTCGTGCAGCGAGGCGCGGTAGCGCACCATCTCGGCCGCCATCTGCGCGTCCGGAACGAACACCCCGCATGCCGCCTGAATGAGCCGACGCAGCCCCTCGGCCCGGCTCTCGATCCCGGCTGTCACCAGCGCCGCATCGAGGGCTGCAAGCTCCGCAGAGGTCACCTTCACACTGACCGCGAAGACCGGGATCGCAGCATCCGTTTGGCGCTCGGCATCGGCTTTGAGGGTGTATTGGATCGCCCGCGGAGACACTCCAAACCGCTCCGCCAACACGGATGTCGACACACCTTCTGCAGCCTCGCGAACGATCTCCATGCGGTCCGCATCTGTGAGACGTTTTGAACGAGACATGCGAAGAAAGACCCCCTATTTCCTGCCACCTTCCACCAAGGCTGCCCCCACCTTACGATAATATACCAAGCTGTCAATTATATACTTCCGTTGAGTTCAGGCTCAGCAGCCTTGGTGTCCGCTTCCCCCGCGGCCCGCAGGGACGCGGGCCTACCCACTCACCATCAAGAACCCCACTTGTCACATGGGCCCCCTTCCACAACTCCGCCCGATGGTCTGACCGAACACGCATGTGTTCGGACGGAACCGCGGGCGGGCGCAAACCCCACCGACAGGGCGGACAGGCAGGGTTAAGGAGGGCCAGATTTGGCCTGCCAAATCTCTGCCGCAAAAACCGGGAGGCCCTGGCCGATAGGATTTTGTGGATGGCCCCCTTGAGGCTGACTGGCCGGTCTGTCGCGGCCTGACCCTTCCGGTCGGCGATCATCCTTTGATCGCGCAGCGACCGGCGGCTTGTGAGGTCGCCTCGGGCGATCTGACCGCCGGACTCGGCATCCCTGGAACAGGGACCGGGCCGCCTGATGGCGGCCCATCCTCGTCAGAGGATTCAGTCCTGCGGTTCCTTTGCGCTCGGCGGGAACATCACCAGCTCCGAGACCGCGACCGGAAAGTCGAGCTTGAGGCTGAAGAACTCCGAGCCGTCCCCGTTGCGGGTGTTGCGGAACATCGCACCCACGCGCTGAAATCGGGTGCGCTCCTGGCCATCGGTATCGGTGAACTTGACGGGGACAGTGGCGACGTAGTGGTTGGTCATTTGGGTTACTCCTTGTTGCGATGGGGATCACCCGGCACGGGGGCAAGAGGCCCGGTCGCAAGCGCAAATGCGGAGGGTCCGCGGCTCCGCCGTGGAAGCCGTATTTGTGCTTGCCGGAGCGAAGCGCAGGGCACGATTGGGCCGACCCCGTGCGATCCACATCTATGAGCAAAAAGGAGTGATCCGGATGACCCCTGCCATCACGCCGACGCCACCATCCGCGTCCTCGTCCCGCCAAGCCTGGCCGGGGTGCTGACGGAGCCCGCCTGCGCGGGTGCGATGTTCTGAGACACCACCCGAGGGACGCGCAAGTCTTCGGCCTCAAGTGCGACGTCTCGACCCCTCGCGTCTTGCCCCGCTGACGATGTGCGTGAGGTGCGCACCATCCCGAGCCCATACAGATGCGGATGGGCCGCGCTCTGACGGACCGGGTAAAGGAATAACGGTGCAGGCCGCCGCAGACTGCCGATCACGCGTGACCGACCGCACGCGCCATGAGACATGACGAAAGGGCCGCGCCAAGCGCGACCCCCTATCTTCAATCCTGCGACGCCTTCTTCGCCGGGTCCGCAACCCGCATGACCGTCAGACCTTTCGCTTCCGCCTTCTGCCCGAGGTTCAGCGCGACCCCGTTGCCGCCGAAGAGTACAACCCCCGTCGCCGCGAACTTGTCGTCCAGCATTTCGTCGTTGCACTTGAACGGTGCCGCCCGCCCATGCGCGGACCAGCGAGGATCAAAGCGCGCTTGTGCGACCCCGCGTGCCCGGGCCCACCGCGCCGCGATCATCTCCGCCCCGTGCTTGCCACCCTTATGGCAGAGGAAGATCTCCTGATTGCGGTTCTGTTTGATCCGTTCGCGAACCTTGTCGAGCGTGTTGAAGATCACATCAACATCGGTCCAGTCGGTGGCGCCTGAGACGATCAGGGGAACCCCCTCGACTTTCGACTTCTCGGCGGTCTCGCGGTCGTGCTGCTCGAGGAGCTGCCGCGCCTCGAAGACCGCCCCGGTCTCCTGCGCCCGGACGCTTGCGCGCGACCCGGCTGCCGGGATGAAGGCGTGGCCCGTTTCGATCTCGTAACATTCCGCCGCCGCCTCGCTCATCACCTCGATGGCGCCGACAATCTCGCGCAGTTGCACAAAGCGCGCCTGCGCCTCTTCGAGCGCGGTCTCGGCGATCTCCGATCCGTCGTGGGATTTTGCCAGCGCGCCGATCTTGTCGGCGGTGCGGTCGACCTCCTTGCCAAGCGCCACCTTGCGGCGCTGCAGGATCGTCGCGAGCCCATGGGCCAGCGGTTCGATTTCTGCTTCAAGCCCGGTCCCGCGCAGCTGGCCGAGCAAAGCCTCGAAGCTCTCGCGGACGATGTGGTCGGTCAGAACGTGATCCTCCGGGATCGGCAGCTGCGCGTCCTTTTCAGTCAGTCCGAAAAGTTCGATGGTCTCGTAGGTGTTTGCAGTGTCGTAAGCCATGTCTGGTCTCCAGTGTTCGGTTCCAAGGCCACCACGTGAGTGTGGTGGCATGGCCGTACGTCTGGTTCACCGAATCTGTCCGGGTCAGGGACGGCGAAGCCGCCGGCGTGCCGGGCGCAAAAGTTTTCCGCGCGCAGCACCCGACACATGCGCGCGCTCACGCACGGGACCGCCCAACGCCATAGACCCCGCCCTCGCCGAAAAGTTTTGCGATCCTTGACGCGGGCTGATTTGGGGGCCATCCGGAGGATATGCTTCCGCGCTCATGTGTGTGTGTTTTGACGGTAGGTTTGCCCGACCCGAGCAGGCAAACGGCCCGACCGGACGCGGGAGACGGATGGAGTGGCGGGATCGTTTTGGCCTAAGGCCAAAACAGACCAGAGCGCAATCCGGCGGAGCGACCGGGGAGGGACGTGCTCGCGAGGCGGGCAAACCGGGATGCCGGGCGCAACGCCGCGGTGAGGCCGCATGGCCGAATGCGCGACGGACCGAAGGGCCGTTCTCCCCTGCGACACGCGAAGCCGAGCTGGGGAGGCCGCAAGGCTCTGGCCAGGGTTGATGTGCTGGCGACGCCGCTACCGACTATACGGATTACTTGTCCAAGCATTCGATGTAATGGGCGGGTAGCGGAAGTTCGCTGTAATTGGCTCCAATGGCCGCAAAGCGCAGCCATGATCAAGTCTCGGCGCACCGAACTGACATCCCGCGTTGCCTCACCGTTCGGTGCCCCGTCTACAATGTTGACATCGTCAGCGCGGACACTATTATACATTATTGCCTTATGACCGGTGCTCCCTGACCTGGCCTCAGTCGCCTCGTTACAGCCCGGTCTTCTAATTTCTGGACATCGCCGTATCAACATTGAAGTACCTCAAGCAGCACAAGTCGATCGATGAATGCATCGACATCATGTTGATGAGGGGTATGGAAATCCCTGACCGAGGCCATGCCGAGCGCTCCCTGCACCGCATCGGATACTACCGACTCAGCGCGTTTGGGTATCCTTATCGTGACTTCTGCCCGATCCCAACTCCAGACGGCGAGACGGAGCAGAAGGTTCGATGCGACAAGTTCAAAGAGGGTACGTCCTTCGATCAGGCTATCAACTTCTATCTCTTCGACAAAACCTTGCGCATCGAGCTTCTGGACGCGATTGAGCGCATCGAGATCGCGGTTAGAACCGCGATGATTGAAGTCCTTGGGGAGCTGGGACCACATGCGCATCGCGACAGACGCTCATACAAGGATCGCTTCAGCGAAAAGGGCGAAGATGGCAGCACGCCTCTCGAGCTCTTCATAGCCGGACTGGATCAGCACTTCAGAAGCTCTAAAGAGGACTTCGCGAAGCACTTCTCACTAAAGTACTTTGGTCCTCCACCGATTTGGATCGAGGCTGGGACATGGACCTGGGGCAACCTGACCCACATTATCGCCCACCTGTCCGACAAAAACAAAATGGCAATCGCGGCGCGTATTCACCCGGACCTCCCCATGAAGACATTCGCTTCATGGATCACAGCGCTCAATGACGTCCGCAACAGCTGCGCACATCACGCCCGAACGTGG